>SEYW01000009.1 GCA_004168015.1 Methylolobus aquaticus | reverse complement strand
CGTCTTGCCATGGTCCACATGACCAATCGTCCCGACGTTCACGTGCGGCTTCGTGCGTGTAAATTTCTCTTTGGACATCCGCCGATACCCCTGCTCTTAGATTTATTAAAAGTCCTACAGCAAACTGGAGCCCATAACCGGATTTGAACCGGTGACCTCTTCCTTACCAAGGAAGTGCTCTACCGACTGAGCTATATGGGCGCGAACATGTAGCGCACCTGGAGCGGGTGATGGGAATCGAACCCACACAGCCGGCTTGGAAGGCCGGGACTCTACCGTTGAGCTACACCCGCTGGAAACAATCGAAACTGGTGGAGGGGGGAGGATTCGAACCTCCGAAGGCTGAGCCGTCAGATTTACAGTCTGATCCCTTTGACCGCTCGGGAACCCCTCCGAAATTAAGACGGCAATTATCGTCGCACTTGCGGCACGCTGTCAACCACCATCATGAGATCATCTTTGCGGCGGAGCGTTCAGCGCGTTCATCGCCGCAGCGAGATCGCCAGCAATCAAGGTGGGAAGCGAATCGGCGACTCTCCCTACGGCCGCCCTGATCGCCTCCTCCTCGCTGGCCGGCGCTTTCGCCAAAACATAAGCAGCACCTCCCTCTTTGGAGGGCGCCCGCCCGATGCCCAGGCGGAGGCGAGGAAAATCCGCAGTCGCGAGAACGGCGATCAGGTCGCGAAGACCATTGTGCCCGCCATGACCACCGCCAAGCTTGAGCTTCGCCACACCCGGGGCAAAATCCAATTCGTCATGTACCACCAGAATCTCCGCTGGGGAGATATTCCGATACCGGGCATACGTCTGGACGGGCAGCCCGCTGCGATTCATGAACAACAAAGGCTTTAAAAGGTGGACAACTCGACCATTCACGGCGATTTCAGCCGCCTCACATTGCCCACGATTTTCGGACCGAAACGTTCCGCCATGACGCCGCGCGACTTCCTCGACAAACCAGAACCCGGCATTATGCCGGGTCCGCTCGTACTGCACACCCGGATTCCCGAGCCCGACAATCAGCCGGATGCACCTTGGCGCCACGGATCCCTACCCGGACTCGACGGGACAATGCTGACTTGCCGGCGTCACGCCGAACGTCGAATGTCAGGCCGATTCTTCCGTCGTCTCGGTGCCGGTGCGACTATGCTGAATGGCCACCACCGGCAAATCGTGCTCCGCCCCCTGGGCCAACGCCGGCAACTCCACGTTTGCCGGAAGCTTCAGATCGGACAGATGGAAGGTCTGACCCAGATCGAGAAGCGCGAGGTCGACCTCCAGGAATTCGGGCAAATCAGCGGGAAGGCAGGCGACTTCGACATCGATCAGATTACGACTGACCATGCCGCCCTTCTTCACGCCCGGGCACGTACCCTCGTTGATGAAATGCAACGGCACATGAACACGGAGCTTCTCGGTCGCGCTGACGCGTTGAAAATCCATATGCATGACGATTGGCCGGCTCGGGTGCCGCTGGAGAGCTTTCAGCACCGCCTTCTCCTCGCGACCGCCAACCCGGATGGTCAGCACGTGGGAATACACTGCCTCGTTGTCCAGCTTCTTCAGGACATCATTGTGGTCCAGTGAAACCGACACCGGGTCGGCCCCTGCACCATAGATGACGCCCGGGACGCGACTCGTGCGCCGCAACCGGCGCGCGGCACCCTTGCCACTCGGGGCTCTCAATTCCGCTTCGAACTCAAATCCGCCTACCATCTTTCTCTCCAAAATACTCTAAGCAGATAAAAACACAGATTCGCTCAGTCCACATACAGGGAACTGACCGACTCACCCATTGCGATACGCCGGATCGTTTCGGCCAACATCTCGGCGATGCTGAGCTGCCGAATCTTCCGGCACGCGGCCGCCTCCGCACTCAGCGGAATCGTGTCCGTGACGACGAGTTCGTCCAACACGGAGCGGTTGATATTGTCCACCGCGGGCCCGGACAACACGGGATGGGTGCAATAGGCAACCACCCTCAGCGCGCCATGGTCTTTCAACGCGCCAGCCGCCTTGCAGAGGGTACCGGCAGTGTCCACCAGATCGTCCACCATCACACAGCTACGCCCCTCGACGTCACCAATGATGTTCATGACCGTCGACTCGTTCGCCCGCGGGCGGCGTTTGTCGATGATGGCCAGGTCGGCTTCGTCCAGCCGCTTCGCCAAGGCCCTGGCCCGGACAACTCCGCCCACATCCGGCGAAACGACCATGAGCCCCTGATACTTCTGCCGCCAGACATCGCCGAGCAGGATCGGCGACGCATACACGTTGTCCACCGGGACATCGAAAAATCCCTGGATCTGATCCGCGTGCAGGTCGACCGTCAACACCCGATCTGCGCCCGCCGAGCAGATCATTTTCGCCACCAGCTTGGCGGTAATCGGCACCCGGGCGGACCGGATACGCCGATCCTGCCGCGCATACCCGAAATACGGGATCACGGCCGTGATGACCGAGGCCGAGGATCGCCGCAGCGCATCGATCATGATCAACAACTCCATCAGGTTGTCATTGATCGGAGCGCACGTTGGCTGTACCACGAAAACCTCGCGTCCTCGAACGTGCTCGTCGATTTCCAGCTGGATCTCGCCATCGCTGAAACGGCCGACGCGAGCCATGCCCAACCGCATGTTCAGCTTGCGCGCGATGCCCTCCGCGAGGGGGAGATTGGCATTGCAGGAAAAGACCATGAAGGACGCGTCGGACATGGTACTAACCAAGACTGTTTCAGAGAGGATTCGCGCGAAATCTGGCTGGGGCGCTAGGACTCGAACCTAGGAATGACGGGATCAAAACCCGTTGCCTTACCGCTTGGCTACGCCCCAAAAATTAAAGACAGCTCCCTATGGCGCCGGGGGCAGCGCCTGAAGCAAGGGCGAGCGATTGAGTGCCCGCGCCGTGAAACACACCCACTGCGACTCCAACATCTGCTCGGCCGCGCGCTCGGCCTGAGCCTGCTCCTCGAACGTCGCAAAAACGCAAGCACCCGTTCCCGTCAGCCGCGGCTTCGCGCCCAGATCGGTCAAAGCCGCGTAGGCAGTCCGAACGGCCCCGTAACGCTCCAGAACCACCGGCAGACAGTGATTCTCGTGGCTGCCGTCGAAAAAAGCGCGTATTGTGACGGGCGGATTATTCCTTGTCAAATCCTGCGCATTGAAAACGTCTGCAGTCGACACATGGCAGGCCGGGACGACAACGAGATACCAAGGTTCGGGCAAGTCCAGCGGCACAAGCTGCTCCCCAACCCCCTCCCCCCACGCTGCCTGACCGAACAGGAAGACCGGCACGTCCGCACCGAGCCTCAAGCCCAGGTCCTGCAACTCCTGCAACGTCAAGCCGCATTCCCACAACGCATTCAGGCCAGCGAGAACCGTCGCGGCGTCGGAGCTACCCCCACCGAGTCCGCCACCCATCGGCAGATTTTTCTCGAGCGCAATGTCGACGCCCCGGCGGGTGCTGGTGCGACTTCGCAACAGGGCCGCGGCACGCACCGTCAGGTCCGAGTCTGCAGGCACACCGGGTAGCGGGGTCTGCAGACGGATGCTACCGTCGCGGCGCTCCCGCAGCGTGATCCAGTCGCAGCGGTCGATGAATTGAAATACCGTCTGCAGCAAGTGGTACCCATCCGGCCGTCGCCCCACGATCCGCAGCATCAGGTTCAGCTTGGCCGGCGCCGGCAAGCGCAGCACCTTCGCGTCAGCCACGTCCGACGCCTCTACGGCAGAATTTCCCATTCATCGACCACCAGCTTCAGTTTCATTTCATCTCCGCTCGCCGCCAGCTTGCGCGGCAACGCCACCCCCTGCGCCGACACGAACTGCTCGTAGGCTAGGGACCAGCCTTCCTGCTTCAATTCCCGCAGAAGACCGGCAGCGTCGTACCGAGGTACGGCGGCCCGACCGGGCCGCGGCACACCGATCACCCAGTAGCGGAGACTGGACAATGGCACGGGAAAACCAAGTTCCTGCCGAACCATCGCTCCGGCATCGCGTGAAGTCTTGACCTCGCCGCCGTCGTCCCGAATCAGGATCCAGTCGTCCTGTAGAACGATCGATACACCGCCCTGACTCAGGGGACCGGAAACCTGGACGCGGTCCTGCGCGTTCTCGTGCTCCCACCGGATGCTGCCATGGAACCCCTCCGACGCGGTCTGGACTCCGATGCGACCCACCATCCGCCAGTGGGCCAACCCGAGCAACCGACTTTGAGCGTCAGGCGTTGCAGCGACCGGCGGCAAGCGCGGAGCACAGCCCGACGATGCGAGGCCGAGCAAGAAAGAGATCAGGGCAAAGTAAGCGTAAGAGCGAAGGCTCACCGCAGAAACGCTTCCCGGTACTTGGACCGTATGCGCTGCATCTCCCGATGCTCCGGATCCTTGCTTAAGGCGCCCCGCCATACGCGCCGCGCCTCTTCCCGGCGCCCGCTTTCCCACAATACTTCGCCCAGGTGGGCGGCGATTTCCGGGTCCTTGAAAAGACGGTGGGCACGCTCGAGATAATCCAGCGCGACATCGAGATTACCCAGGCGATAGTGGAGCCAACCCCAACTGTCCATCACCGCCGGATCATTCGGTTTCAGCTGCATCGCTCGCGCGATCAGGGACTTCGCCTCGTCGAGCCGGAGATTGCGATCCGCCAGCGTAAAACCGAGCGCATTCAACGCATTCGCGTCGTTGGGGCTTTTCTCTATGACGGCGCGCAGATCGGCCTCGAGAAGATCGGCGCGACCCAACTGATCGGCAATCAGCGCTCGACTGTACAGGAGTTCTGCCCGTCCCGGATCCTCCGCCAGTGCCGCGGTAAGCAAATCGAAGGCCGCCTGCGGCTCCTTGCGCTTCACGAGGAGATCGGCCTCGACCAGATACAAGCGTAGCGACTCGTTCGGAAAGCGCTGACGCAGGTCGCTAAGCCGGCCGCGTGCTTCGTCCACGCGTCCGAGACTGACCAGCGCGGTCACCGCGTTGACCCGCGCGTCGAACTCACTCGGCCCCGAGTCGACACGATCGAAAAAGACCAGGGCCTCCGGCAGGTGGTTTTGACGCAGTTCGAGCAGACCGAGGTAGAAGCTGGCCTGTCCGCGCCACTTCTCGGTACCCAGCAGCTTGCGCAGCTCCGCTCGCGCCGAATCTTCCTTGCCTGTCTCCAGTAACAGCACGGCGAGACCGAACCGCGCATCATCGTTACCGGGATCACGGGACAGGACGCCTTTAAGCTCCCGCTCGGCACCACGCAGATCGCCCGTCTTGGTCAGGAATTGCGCCAGGATCAACCGCAGCCGATCGTTCGCGGGGTCGCGGCTGACGGCCTTGCGAATGATATCTCGCGCCGACTCGGAGTCACCCATTTGTGACATCAACTGAGCCTGCAGCAATTGCGCGCGGCTCCACCGTGGCTGCATCGACAAGGCTTTCTGCGTCTGATCCAGCGCCAGCGCATATTCACCCTTGTTGGTAGCAAGCAACGCATACGCGAAGTGGACCTCCGCGACATGCGGGAAGGCCTCCTGGAGCGACTTCATCACGCTCAGGCCGTCTTCCTTCGACAACTCGCCGTCCAGCATCTTGACCAATTCGATCAGCGTGCTCTCGACATCGACCGATGGCAGGCTCAACAGCGTCCGCAACTGAGCCACTCCCTGTTCGAGATTGCCCTGCTTCAAATTCAGGATCGCGGAAATTCGCTTCGGGGCCGTGTTCGACGGATCGCGCTGGCTCCACAAAGAGGCCGCTTCGGCCGCACTGCCGAGATTTTTGGCATAGAGGGCTATCTGTGTCGCACGCTCGGCCACCTTGGGATCGGGGGTAAGCTTCGCGGCTGCGAGGTAATGTTCCAGCGCGCGCGCGTAATCGCCCCGCTGTCCGGCGATTTCGGCGCTGAGCACCAAATAAACGTACTCGGAAGCTTGGGGCAGCGGGGATTGGCTGGTCCGGAGGTCGTTCAAGGCGAAATCCGCCCCGTTGCGAGCCGTTCCGAAAAGCCCATTGCAGGCAACCAGCAGCGCGGCCAGCACAAGGCCGGGAAGCAAAGGTCTCAAGATGGAAATCACAATCGGCGCAACAACAGTCCGCGGGTCATGTCTGGATCCGCAACCGTCTGCGCGCACGGCCCGCAGCGTAGTCCGCCACCCATCCTACGAACGGCAGAATTCCTGCCGAGCGAAGGAACGAGCGAAAGGTCAAGCGATCTGAGGTTTCCGTAAGCGACACGTCGAGATGGAAGGCTGGCCGCAGCGCGCAGTGACGTTGCGCTTTGGACTTGAGGACGGGCTTTTTCTACAATTATACGCTTGATCGCCGCGATATTTCAGTAGATGTCGATTTTGACTTTGGGCTTAAGCCATCATACCGCCCCGCTTTGCGTTCGGGAACGGTTAGTGCTGCCCTCCGATCGGTTAGCCTCTGCGTTGCGCGAGCTGGTCGCGATACCTGACGTGGAAGGTGCGGCGATTCTCTCGACCTGCAATCGAACCGAGCTGTACTGTGAATCGGACGTGACCCAGAGCGACGTGCTCATCGACTGGATCGCTCGCCAGCAGCAAATGTCGCCCGGTGATATCCGCCCCTATCTCTACCAGCACCGCGGCGCCGACACGATCCGTCACATGTTTAGGGTTGCCAGCGGACTCGACTCAATGGTTCTGGGAGAACCACAGATCCTCGGCCAGTTGAAGCAGGCTTACCAAACGGCCAATGCGGCCGGCACACTCGGCAAGGTCCTGAGTCGACTCTTTCACCACGCGTTCTCGGCCGCCAAGAAAGTTCGTACCGATACGGCGATCGGATCCAGCCCCGTATCGGTCGCGTTCGCTGCCGTGCGGCTGGCTCAGCGCATCTTCGACGACCTGAGCGAACAGACTGCGCTGCTGATCGGCGCCGGCGATACTATAGAGCTCACCGCGCGCCACCTCGCCGAGAACAGGATCGGCCGCCTGATCGTCGCCAATCGGACATTCGACCGGGCCCATGCGCTGGCATCTCAGTTTGGCGGCTTTGCAATATCGCTCGACGAGTTGCCGCTGCATCTGGCCAAGGCGGACATTCTCGTCTCGTCCACTGCCAGTCCGCTACCGATACTCGGCAAGGGAAGCGTGGAGAGTGCGATCCGCGCGCGCAAGCACAAACCGATGTTCATGGTCGATCTCGCCGTGCCACGCGACATCGAAGCCGAAGTCGAACAACTCCCCGACGCCTACCTGTACACGGTCGACGATCTCAAGGACACGATTGAAGAGAACTTTGAATCGCGTCGCGAAGCGGCCAAGAAGGCTGAGGAGATCCTCGACGTCGAGGTGGCGCATTTCGTCGGGTGGCTCAGGGCGCAGGGAGTAAACACGACCATCTGCGATGTCCGGGCACATGCTCAGGAATTGCGCGACCGCGCCTTGTCGAAAGCACTGCGCGCCCTACGCAACGGGCGGGCGCCGGAAGACGCGTTACAATTGCTGGCCGACACGCTGACCAACCAGCTGCTGCACACCCCCAGCCTGCAGATCCGCATGGCGGGCATCAATGAACGCCCCGATCTTGTCGCCGCGGCTCGGGAACTCTTTCAGCTCAAGGACCCCTCCGACCCGTGAAGGCGAGCATCCAGACCCGACTCGAAAGCCTGTCCGACCGCTTCGACGAAATTACGGCGCTGCTGACCGACCCCGAGGTACAGGGCGATCAGGACCGCTTCCGATCGATGAGCCGTGAGTATGCACAGCTGAACCCGGTGATCACCTGTTTTCGCGCCTACCGCGACGCACTGGACGCCGTCGTCTATGCCGAATCACTACAACAGGATCCGGATCCCGACGTGCGCGCCATGGCGCGCGAGGAATTGGACGACGCTCAAAACAAACGCGACGAACTGGACCAGCAACTCCAGATCTTGCTCTTGCCCCGCGATCCGAACGACGAACGCAATATCTTTCTCGAAGTCCGGGCCGGCACCGGAGGCGCTGAGGCCGCCTTGTTCGCGGGCGACCTGCTGCGCATGTACACACGCTATGCCGAAATCTCCGGCTGGAAAACGGAGATCGTCAGCGAAAGTGAGGGAGAGCACGGCGGTTACAAGGAAGTCGTCTTGCGGATCACGGGCCAGGATGTTTATTCGCGGCTGAAGTTCGAGGCCGGCACCCACCGCGTCCAGCGTGTGCCGGAGACCGAAGCCCAGGGCCGCATTCACACGTCGGCCTGCACCGTCGCAATACTCCCCGAGGTCGACGAGGTCGAGGTCGACATCAATCCGGCCGACCTGCGCGTGGACACCTACCGCGCCTCGGGTGCAGGGGGCCAGCACGTGAACCGGACCGACTCGGCAGTGCGCTTGACGCATATCCCCACGGGCATCGTTGTCGAATGCCAGGACGAGCGCTCGCAGCATAAAAACCGGGCGCGCGCGATGTCGCTGCTGAAATCGCGCATCCTGGCCGCCGAGCAGGAAAAGCAGAGCGCCGAAATCGCCGCGTCGCGGAAACTGCAGGTGGGCAGTGGCGATCGCTCAGAGCGCATCCGCACATACAACTTCCCACAGGGCCGGCTGACGGATCATCGCATCAACCTGACCTTGTACAAGCTCGATGCGATCATCGCCGGCGACCTCGACCCGGTCATCCAGCCGCTGACCAACGAGCATCAGGCCGAATTGCTTGCCCAGCTTTCTGAAGCCTGACGGACCGGCGCCGACTCTGGCCGAGGCGCTCCGTACTGCCTCGCGGCGGCTCGACACCGCCAGTCCCTCGGCACTGCTCGATGCCGAGATCCTGCTGGCCCATGTGCTCGGGAAATCCCGCACCTACCTTCGCGCGTGGCCAGAGGCATCCCTGCAACCGGAACCGCGGGCACTTTTCGATGCATTGATCGAACGGCGCGGCAACGGAACACCGATCGCCTATCTGACCGGGTCACGCGAATTCTGGTCCCGGGACTTTATCGTGACACCTGCGGTATTGATCCCGCGCCCGGAAACGGAACTGCTGGTGGAAATGGCGCTATCCCACCTTCGTGAGCACCCGAGCGCGTCGGTACTCGACCTTGCGACCGGTAGCGGCGCCATTGCCGTGACGCTGGCAACCGAGTATCGGACCGCCACCGTGTCCGCCTCCGATATCAGCGCTCCAGCACTGACAGTCGCTCGACGCAATGCGGCACGCTGGGGAGCCGCGGTGCGTTTCTTGGAATCCGACTGGTTCGCAGATTTGCCGGCCGGGCTGGCATTCGATCTGATCGTCTCGAACCCGCCGTATATTCCGGACACCGACCAGCACCTGGGAGAGGGCGACCTCCGATTTGAACCACCGATCGCGCTGCGTGGAGGGCCGGACGGCATGGCTGCCTACCGGACCATCGCCGAGCAGGCCTGCGCTCGCCTGCGCCCGAACGGCGTGTTACTGCTGGAACACGGCTTCGATCAGGCCAATGCCGTTGGCGCACTGCTGAAGCAGCACCGCTACCGCCACATCGACCATCACGCCGACCTCCAGGAGCACTGGCGTGTGACCCGCGCGACGGCCCCCGAGGGGTGAGCCGCTGCGTGGGCGCGGAGCCCTGAGGCTGCGGGAAACCCAGCTACTTGACCCGCATCCCGGGCTGCGCGCCGGCGTCGGGTGATAGCAGGAAGATGTCCGCGCCACCAGGTCCGGCCGCGAGCACCATGCCCTCGGACAGGCCGAACTTCATCTTGCGCGGCGCCAGATTCGCAACCATGACCGTCAACCGCCCGATCAATGCTTCGGGCGGATAGGCCGACTTGATGCCGGCGAACACTGTCCGGTTCTCGTTGCCGAGATCCAGCGTCAGCTTCAGCAACTTGTCCGCCCCCTCGACATGCTCGGCGTTCGCGATCTTCGCCACACGCAGATCGAGCTTGACGAAATCGTCGATCGTGATCGTTTCGGCAATGGGGTGAATCTCGTGCTGCTGATGCTCGCTGGGCTTGGCCGACGAGCGGACCGGCACTTCCGTCGCTGCCAAACTGGCCTGATTGGCCGCGACCAGCGAATCGACGCGCGCCTTGTCGATACGTGTCATCAAGTGCTGATAAGGCTTAATGCGGTGCCCCGCCGTCAGCGGCATACCAGCATCCTCCCAACTCAGCGGCGGTACGGCCAGAAACGTCTCGACGGCCTCGACGACGGCCGGCAACACCGGCTTCAGGTACACGGTCAGGATTCGGAACAAATTGAGACTTAGCGAACAGATGCGCTGCACATCCGCCTCGCGGCCCGGTTCTTTGGCGAGTGCCCACGGCGCCTGATCGTTCACATACTGGTTGACGCGGTCGGCGGCCAGCATGATCTCGCGCATTGCCTTTGCGCAGTCGAGCTTTGCATAGCCCGCCTGCGCGCGAAACCCAGCCGCCAGCACGTGCGCTACCGTCGCGATGGCATCGTCTGCAGGTTCGGTCGCTTCCGCGCCCTGAAGCTCACGCCACTCCTGCGCTGCGAGCAGCCCGACTCCGAACTCGCCGAGGATCTCATTCGCGTAGTGCTGACCGCGATGGATCACCTGACGATACGCATCGAAAATCCGCTGGACTGCAGGCTCGGGTGCGGCGAGTTCTCCGCCGCTGCGCTCGGAAATGAACTTCGCGGTACGACTCGCGATATTGACATATTTACCGACCAGATCGCTGTTGACGCGCAGCACGAAGTCATCGAGGTTCAGATCGATGTCTTCCATGGTGCCGTTCAGCTTGCAGGCGTAGTAATAGCGCAGCCATTCGGCATTCAGCCCCTGCTGCAGATAGCTTTCAGCCGTGATGAAGGTACCCCGGGATTTGGACATTTTCTCGCCGTTCACGGTCAGGAAACCGTGCGCGAAAATCCGGGTCGGTGTGCGGAAGCCGGAAAAACGCAGCATGGCCGGCCAGAACAGGGCATGGAAGTACAGGATGTCCTTGCCGATGAAGTGGTACAACTCGGTATCGGAATCCGCGCGCCAGTAGTCCTCGAAATCGAGGCCGGTGCGGCCGCACAGTTTCGCGAAGCTGCCCATGTAGCCGATCGGCGCGTCCAGCCAGACATAAAAGTATTTCCCCGGCGCGTCCGGGATCTCAAAGCCGAAATACGGCGCATCGCGCGAAATATCCCAATCCGCCAGTCCTGACTCCAGCCACTCGTTCATCTTGTTCGCAGCTTCCGACTGCAGGTGACCGGCCCGGGTCCACTCCTTGAGGAATGCCGCACATTCCCCGAGTTTGAAGAAGTAGTGCTCGGACTCCTTCCGGATCGGCGGAGCCCCCGAGATGGCCGAGTACGCATTGATCAGGTCGGTGGGCGCATAGGTCGCGCCGCAGGCTTCGCAGCTGTCCCCATACTGATCCACCGCGTGGCAGCGCGGACACTCGCCCTTGATGAAGCGGTCGGGCAGGAACATCGCCTTGACCGGATCGTAGTACTGTTCGATCGCCCGTACCTCGATCAGGTCCTTGTCGCGCAGCGCGCGATAGATACGCTCCGCAAAAACGCGCGTCTCGTCGGAATGCGTCGTGTAGTAATTGTCGAACTCGACCCGGAAACCGGCGAAATCGCGCGAATGCTCGGCGTGCACGCGGGCGATCAACTCTTCGGCGGGAATACCTTCCTTCTCCGCGCGGAGCATGATCGGCGTGCCATGCGTGTCGTCCGCGCAGACATACCAGCATTCGTGCCCCTGCATCCGCTGGAAACGCACCCAGATGTCGGTCTGGATGTATTCGACCAGGTGGCCGAGATGGATGGGGCCATTGGCGTAAGGCAGGGCGCTGGTGACCAGGATTCTTCGCGGCGTGTTCATCGGGTTGATGCAGTCCATAGGGCAAGCCCATCATTATCCCATATCCGCCGGGCGGCTCGTTCGGGGCGCCCTACAGCCGCCCCGCCACTGCGACGGCCGCGGCCTCACCGTGTACAATGACAGGCTCAATCGACCCGGCAGATTTTCCCGCATGTCTCTCTCGAACAACGACGTAGAAGCCGTTCTCCGCACTCTGATCGATCCCAACCTCGGCAGCGATCTGATCAGCGCCAAAGCCGTCAAGCAGATCGCGATCGACGGCACGTCCATCGAGCTATGCGTGCGGCTCGGTTATCCGGCCCGCAGCTTCTGGCCCGAACTGACCGAAGCCATTCGCGAGAGCCTGACGGCCACCCTCGGCGCGACGGCAGTGAGCATCGACATAGGCACAGAGGTCGTCTCGCACGCGGTGCAAAAGAACCTGGCACCACTGCCCGGTGTCCGGAACATCATTGCGATCGCCTCCGGCAAGGGCGGCGTCGGCAAGTCGACGACCGCCGTCAACCTCGCGCTCGCGCTCGCCGCCGAGGGCGCGCGCACGGGCCTGCTCGATGCCGACATCTACGGCCCGAGTCAGCCCCTGATGCTCGGCGTCACAGGACGCCCCCAGACGGACGGCAAGCGCTTCTCGCCAGTCACGGCGCTTGGCTTGCAAACCATGTCCATCGGCTACCTGATCGATGACGACACGCCGATGATCTGGCGCGGCCCGATGGTCACCGGCGCGCTGACGCAGTTGCTGAAGGACACGAGCTGGGACGATCTCGACTATCTTGTCATCGACCTACCGCCCGGCACCGGGGACATCCAGCTGACCCTCGCGCAGCAGATCCCCGTTTCCGGGGCCGTCATCGTCACGACACCTCAGGATATCGCGCTGCTCGACGCGCAGAAGGGGCTCAAGATGTTCGAAAAGGTCAGCGTCCCGGTCCTCGGTCTGATCGAGAACATGAGCATCCATATCTGCAGCCAGTGCGGGCACGCCGAACCGATCTTCGGCGCCGGCGGCGGACAGCGGATGGCGGAGCGCTATGGCGTGGAGTTGCTCGGTGCCCTGCCGCTGGACATCCGGATCCGGGAAGCGGCAGACGGCGGACATCCGACCGTGATCTCCGACCCGGAGGGCAGCGCGGCTCAGATGTACAAATCCATCGCCCGCAAAATGGCGGCGCGCCTCGCGCGAAAAGCCAAGGACTACAGCGGCCGGTTTCCCAAGATCACCGTCACGAACACCTGAACCTCCGCCGCCTGACACGACATTATGGGTATCAAGTCGGACCGCTGGATCCGCTGCATGGCCGCCGAGCACGGTATGATCGAACCGTTCGAACCGCAGCAGATCCGTCACGCCGCCGGTGAGCGCGTCATTTCGTACGGCACGTCGAGCTACGGCTACGACATCCGCTGCTCGAACGAATTCAAGATCTTCACCAACATCAACTCGGCCATCGTCGACCCGAAGAATTTCGACGAAAGCAGCTTCGTGGACGTCAAGTCCGAGGTCTGCATCATTCCACCGAACAGCTTCGTGCTGGCCCGTACGGTCGAGTACTTCCGGATCCCGCGCGACGTGCTGACGATTTGCCTTGGCAAGTCGACCTATGCCCGCTGCGGCATCATCGTGAATGTCACCCCTCTGGAGCCCGAGTGGGAAGGCCACGTGACGCTCGAGTTCTCCAACACGACACCGCTGCCGGCAAAAGTCTACGCCAACGAGGGGGTGGCCCAGGTGCTGTTCATTGGCGCCGACGAGCCATGCGAAGTTTCCTACCGCGATCGCGGCGGCAAGTATCAGGGCCAGACCGGCGTCACCCTGCCCAAGGCCTGACCTGCCGCACCGTCCGCCGCGGAATACAGCCCCTCCCCGAGGAGTCCACATCATGAATGCATCCCACGATGCTTTTCTGGAAGCCCAGCAGTACATTCCGGGCGGCGTCAACTCGCCGGTCCGAGCGTTCCGTGGGGTCGGCGGCGATCCGCTGTTCATTGCGCGCGCGGCAGGCCCGCACCTCTACGACACCGCTGGTCGCGCCTACATCGATTACGTCGGCTCCTGGGGTCCGATGGTTCTCGGCCACGCCCATCCCGAGGTGTTGAGCGCGGTACATGCCGCCGTGGACCGGGGCCTCAGCTACGGTGCGCCGACCTTGATCGAAACGGAGATGGCAAGGCGACTGTGCGAACTGGTGCCCTCGCTGGAACTCGTCCGCATGGTCAGTTCCGGGACCGAGGCAACGATGAGCGCGATCCGGCTGGCGCGCGGCTACACCGGGCGTGACAAGATCCTCAAGTTCGAAGGCTGTTATCACGGTCATTCCGACTCGCTGCTCGTCAAGGCCGGTTCGGGCGCGCTGACGCTCGGCGTGCCGAGCTCTCCCGGCGTGCCTGCCTCGCTCGCCGAACACACGCTCACCACCGCCTTCAACGACAGCGAACAAACCAGGCTGCTCTTCGCCGAGTATGGAGAGCAGATCGCGGGGGTCATCGTCGAGCCAGTGGCCGGCAACATGAATTGCGTGCCGCCTGCTCCTGGCTTTCTGGAGACACTGCGCGAGCAATGCACACGCTACGGCAGCGTATTGATATTCGACGAAGTGATGACCGGTTTTCGGGTCGGCCTCGGCGGTGCCCAGGCGTTGTACGGGGTCACACCCGACCTGACGACACTCGGGAAGGTGGTCGGGGGCGGCATGCCGGTCGGCGCGTTCGGCGGTCGGCGCGACATCATGGAGCGGATCGCACCGCTCGGTCCCGTCTATCAGGCAGGGACTCTGTCGGGCAACCCCGTCGCGATGACCGCCGGACTGAAGACCTTGGAGTTGATCGCGAGACCGGGGTTCTTCGAGCGGCTTGCCGACCTGACCCGTTATCTGACGGAAGGACTCAGTGAGCGGGCGCTAAGGGCCGGAATTCCGTTTATGACGCAGCGCGTCGGCGGCATGTTCGGGATGTTCTTCACTCCCGAGGCGGAAATCGCCCGTTTCGAGCAGGTCATGGCCTGCGACCAAAAGCGGTTTCGCCGCTTTTTCCATGGCATGCTGGAGGAAGGCGTCTATCTCGCCCCGTCAGCTTTCGAAGCGGGATTCGTCTCGATTGCCCACGACGAACCCGTGATAGACCAGACACTGGCAGCGGCGGAACGCGTTTTCGCCCGCCTTTAGTCGGGAACACGGCGGGCGAGAAGGCTTACGCGCCTGGCGGCGCGCTTGCGTGAAGCTCGCTGACCAATGTCACCGCTTCATCATGTTGAAGAACTCGACGTTCGTCTTGGTGTCCTTCAGCTTGCCGAGCAGGAATTCGCTGGCCGCCATTTCGTCCATCGGCTGGAGTATCTTGCGTAGGATCCAGCATTTCTGCAGTTCGTCCGCCGGCACCAGGTATTCTTCGCGGCGGGTCCCCGACCGGTTGATATTGATCGCCGGATAGACACGTTTCTCGGCAATCTTGCGGTCCAGGTGCAGTTCCATGTTGCCGGTGCCCTTAAACTCCTCGTAAATAACCTCGTCCATGCGCGAGCCGGTATCGACCAGCGCTGTGGCGATGATGGTCAGGCTGCCACCTTCCTCGATGTTGCGTGCGGCACCAAAGAAGCGCTTCGGCCGTTCCAGCGCATTGGCGTCGACACCACCGGTCAGGACCTTGCCCGAAGGCGGGATCACGGTGTTGTAGGCACGTGCGAGGCGGGTGATGGAGTCGAGCAGAATCACCACATCCCGCTTGTGCTCGACGAGGCGTTTGGCCTTCTCGATCACCATCTCGGCGACCTGCACGTGCCGGGCGGGTGGTTCGTCGAAGGTGCTGGACACCACGACACCCTTCACGCTGCGCTGCATCTCGGTGACTTCCTCGGGCCGCTCGTCGATCAGCAGCACGATCAGGTAGCACTCCGGATTCTTCTCGGCGATTGATTGCGCCAGATGCTGAAGGATCATCGTCTTGCCGGCCTTCGGCGGCGACACGATCAAGCCGCGCTGCCCCTTGCCGATGGGCGCGATCAGATCGATCACACGCGCCGTCAGGTCCTCCGTCGTACCGTTGCCCAACTCCAGCGTGAAACGCTCGACCGGAAACAGCGGCGTCAGATTCGAGAACAGGATCTTGTGCTTGGCGTTTTCGGGCGGCTCATAGTTGATCTGCTCGACCTTGAGCATCGCAAAGTAGCGTTCGCTGTCTTTCGGCGGCCTGATCTTCCCCGAAATGGTGTCCCCGGTCCGTAGACTGAACCGCCGGATCTGGCTGGGCGACACGTAGATGTCATCCGGACCGGCCAGGTATGAGCTGTCGGTCGAGCGCAGGAAGCCGAAGCCATCCTGCAAGATCTCCAGCACCCCGTCCCCGTAGATATCCTCGCCATTTTTCGCGAGCTTCTTGAGCATCGAGAAGATCAGGTCTTGCTTCCGGGTGCGGGCCACGCCCTCGATGTCCATCGACTCGGCGAGTTGGATGAGTTCGGATACGGGCTTGCGCTTAAGATCGGTCAGGTTCATGGCGTTAGAGCACGGCAGGATGATGCGAGGAACGAGAGTCTTGGAGATCGGAAGGAAGATCCCGGGAAGGGAGCCTGAGCAGGCGGGCTTCCGCGACGTACGCGGAGCGGGGATCTACAGATGTGAACGGTGGTAGGCTACCACATGGGCCGCGCCCCGTCCACCGCGATGGGACGAGAGGCAGCCTGTGGCGAAGAGCCGCAAAGTTACAGGTGCGTATCCAGGAAGGCGGTCAACTGGGACTTCGACATTGCACCAACCTTGGTTCCCTCAACCTCGCCATTTTTGAACAGCATCAGGGTGGGAATACCGCGAACGCCAAACCGCTGCGGCGTTGTCGGGTTGTCATCGATGTTCAACTTGGCCACGGTCAGTTTGCCGGCGTAATCGGCAGCGATTTCGTCGAGTATCGGTGCAATCATCTTGCAGGGCCCGCACCATTCGGCCCAGTAGTCCACGAGCACGGGTTCCGGAGACTTGAGAACCTTCTCCTCGAACTCTCCATCGGTCAAATGCACAATGTTCGCGCTCACCATTAACTCCTTGATCTCAGCACCAATTTGCAATCGGGCCCGGGCAACGCCACGAACCGGAACCACATGTAGGCAGAATGAACCGGAATTTGAGCCTAAACCGGGCGATTTTGCAAGCCCAAGGGGCAGCCGCAGCACGAGCCAAGCGACTCCGAGCAAGGCCTGTAGCTTGGAAGCCAGGACGACCCGGCAAGCTTAGTTGCGGTTTCGCCGCAAACCGTGAACGAGATGCTCTGCCGCGTCACCCCCCAGAGCCGAGACCACGTGTGAGCGGGTCTGTGCTGCCAGTTCATCCCGAGCCTTACCGCTGGCGGTGACCGGCGGACAGAAGCTCAACTCAACGGCGATGCGCCTTTCCCCAAGCAAGCGCCAAAGATGCGGCAGAAAGTCATCATCCCCAACGAACGGGACATGCTCGCAGCCCGCGCCGTGATAACGGATCGCGACCGGCTGGACCCGGGCTCCGACCCGCACGGCCGGCCCGAACAACCGTGCGTGGAACCGCATTACTGCGGGCCCGGTACTGCTTGTGCCCTCGGGAAACAGGGCGACGGCCTGCCCTTGCCGCAACAGCCAGGTCATCCGGTCGGCCACCAGACCACTGCTTGCCAGATCGCCGCGCCGGACGAGCAGAGTTCCCGTACCCTTGGCCAGAAAGCCGACAAGGGGCCAAGTTCCCACTTCACTCTTGGCAACAAAAGTCAGTGGTCGGCAGGTGCCGAGCAGCACGATATCCAGCCAGGAAACATGGTTGCTGACCCACAAAGCTGCGTCGGGACACGGACGCCCTGTTACCCGCACGTTCACGCCCAGGATGCTCAGCAAGGCGCTATACCAAGCCACTTGGATAGCCCCTTCCAAACGGCGGGCGGGCAAGAGCGGAAGACAGCGAAGCACCGGGAAAAGCAGGCCGACAGTCGCCAAGCCAGCGGCGAACATGAGCCCGATCAGCGCGGCTCTAGACCATTGCAGAAATCGTCGCATGCTCGGCTTCCTTGACTCCGACGAAGCGGCGCTCGTAACGTTCCGCCAACCGGTCCAGCGACAGCAGGACGAATACATCCATGACGTTGAAATCAGGATCCCAGCAGGGATCGCCGCAGACCCAGGCACCCAGCCTCAGATACGCCTGTAGCAGCGGTGGAATACCACTCTCATCACGCTGGCAACGCTGTTGCGCGGGCACCGGGAGACGCGACCGCACGCCCAGTTCAGCCGGCCCCAACTGCGCTGGCGACAATTGGCTGTAGACCGCATCGACCGCAAAGCCGCTAGGGCCGGGCGGGATGCTCGCGCAGCCCATCAGATAATCGAAACCTCGTTGCGTGGCGTAGTCGGCCAGTTCGGCCCACAGCGCCGCAATGATGACCCCTCCACGATATCCAGGCGCGACGCAGGTTCTCCCGATCTCGAGGAAACGGCCGGGACGCGCCAGCAGTCGGTCGAGTTCGAACTCGCTTTGCGAGTAAAATTGCCCGAGCCGCCGAGCCTCGGTGTCGCGCAACAGCCGCGTACATCCGATGACTCGATCGGACACCTGATCGACCACGACCAGATGATCGCAGTAGGCATCGTATTCGTCACAGTCGAGACCGGGTACCAGGGAGTGCAAACGAGCCCCCATCTCTCCGGCAAAAACCTGGTAGCGCAAAGCCTGCGCCTTGCGCACCGTTTCTCCGTCGCGCGCCAAGAGTGTGGTGAAGCGGCGCGATCGGGACGGCCGCGCCCCTGCAGTTGAGTCCAGCACTGTGCAATCTCCCGCGAGTTGGTAAATATCACGCCACCTTAGGGCAGGTGCGTGACAACTTGCGGAAGCTCAGATGACGCTAAGATGAAACGGCGCGGACCCGAGTCTCAGTCGGGCGTTACGGCGCGCAGGTCGTCGATTGCAGTAAATTCGTCGATGTGCCGCGGTGGTTGATTGAGGGCCGGCCTGCGGACGGCTATGGTCTGTCCTATCCCCTGACGCCGGGCGGACTGGAGCACCGCAAGGCTGTCATCGATGAGCACGCTCCGAGGCGGCAGGAACGGCTCGACCTCGCGCAGCCGCGTCCAGAAAACAGACGACTCCTTCGGCACACCAAGTTCATGTGAACAAACCTGTGCCGCGAAGAACCGAGCCAGGCCGGTGCGGTCCATCTTCAGGGAAAGACTCGCCGGATGGGCGTTGGTGACCAGCACGACACGCACCGGGAGTGCCTGCAAGGCTTGCAGGAAAGCCTCCGCGTATGGCATCACCGTAATGGCCGAGGCAACTTCCCGCTTGAGTGCGATCAGGTCCAGCTCGAGTTCGGCGCTCCAGTAATCGAGGCAATACCAGGCCAGCGCACCCTCCTGGGTCTGGTAGCGCGCCGTAATCCGCGCCTGAGCATCGAGAACGCTCAATCCACGGGCTTCGGCATAGCGGCGCGGCACCAACTCGCGCCAAAAATAATTATCGAACCCCAAGTCCAACAAGGTTCCATCCATATCCAGAAACACCGTGTCGATCCTGCTCCAGTCAATCATCGGTTATGATTCTCCAAAGAAACATGATCCCAATCCGACGAATGTGAGCAGCAAGGGAACCTATTCCATGCCAATATCCAGAGAACCATCGCAATATCTCGAATCCGTTGTCGCCTTGACACGCGAAGCGGGAAAGAAAATCCTCGACATCTACGGCACCGACTTTCTGGTTGACCTGAAGGGTGATGATAGCCCGTTGACACAGGCCGATCTTGCGGCACATGAAAGCCTGGTCCGCGGCCTGGCGACCCTGCACCCCACTCACCCGATCATTTCCGAGGAATCCACCGCCGTCGCGCCGGAGATCCGTAAGGCCTGGCAATCCTGCTGGATGATCGACCCGCTCGACGGGACCAAGGAATTCATCAAGCGCAACGGGGAGTTTACCGTCAATGTTGCGCTGATCTTCGACGGTCAGCCGGTGCTCGGCGTGGTTTACGCGCCTGTGCTCGACCTCACGTATTTCGCCGCGGAAGGTTGCGGCGCCTATAAGCAGAGCGGAGACGAGGTTCCCGAGCCGATCCGCGTCAGGGACCGCCGCGGGGATAGGCTGACGGTCGTCGGGAGCAGGTCGCACCAGACCGAGGAACTGATGCAGTACCTGACCCGCCTAGGGGATCACGACCTGACGTCCATGGGCAGCTCGCTTAAGTTGTGCCTCGTCGCCGAGGGCGCCGCGGACATCTACCCGCGTATCGGGTTGACGTCGGAATGGGATACGGCCGCCGCGCACTGCGTCGTGCGTGAAGCGGGCGGCCGAGTAACCGATCTTAAGGGACAGGATCTTCGCTACAACGAACGGGACACCTTCCTGAATCCCTACTTCCTGGCGTTCGGCGACAAGACGACAGATTGGTGCCAGTACGCCGAAGGGATCGCCGGCTGATCAGGAGGATCTTAGGCGAACTTTCGCAACTGCGCGGGCCCCGCCACATCACCGGCGCCGTAAACGACACGCTCCCAGACTGACGCAACCCAATGGGGATCAACCCGAAGATCCCCTCCTAGCAGCCACTCCACCACGGCCTCGGCGACGCGCGGATAGACCACGCGTCGCGCCTGGCCGTGCTTCAGCCAGAAACCGACGCTTGCCGCATCGAGATCCGGCATAACCGTGCCGAACCCAAGCTGCTCTAGCGCGAGCGCATTCGATAGCTGTTCCAACTGCGCGTGCAGCGGCTTGACCAGAAGCTTTTTTCCCATTTGCAGGGCCTCGCTGGCAAGCTCGAAACCGGCGTTGCAGATGACCCCGACGCAGTCACGCAGATCATTGTGGAAGCCGTCGCGCGACGGAGGTCGGATGTGGATATGGCTCGGCTTGTCAGCGACCGGACCGGTCCCGTAGACATAGAACTGAAAGTCAGTGAAGCCCTGCAGCAGTCGCACGATCATCCGCGCATCTTCGAAGGGCAGATAGACGAGGATCTTCTCCGGAGCGACGCGATCCGGCTCGGCGGGCGTCTCGATGATCGGCGGGAGAATGGGCTGGTCGAAGTGATGCCAGTGCAAGCCGAGACTGATACTGGCCGGGGCGAAGGACTTCATGACCGTCCGCGCCAGGAAATCGTCGCCGGTGCGCGGAATCGGGAACGCAAAAGCATACTGATGCCCGATCCCAACCGCCCGTACGCCCCTGAGTTTTGCCGCCCAGGCGGTCACGGGTTCGAAATCGGTGATGACCAGATCGTATTCCCTTACCGCCAGTCTGTGCACATCCCGAACAAATCCCGGCAGATCGTTATGGAGGGCGGTCTTGAAATAATCCACCTGACCCGCGTGGGTCTGGAAGGTCAGCCCGGCGCGCCATTCGAAATCGCCGAAAATTTCCATGTCGAACAAGCGGGACCACGGCCGTCCGGTAAACAAGAACGTGACCTCGGCCCCGGCGGCACGCAGCAAAGGCGCCATGACCCGAGCGCGCGTGATGTGGCCATTGCCGGTCGCCTGAACGCCGTAAAGGATCTTCACTAGCCCAGCACCCGCAGACTCACCGCCGCGACCGTGATTCCCATGGTCATTCCGACGAGCACGTCGGTCGGGAAATGCACTCCGAGAGAGATCCTGGACAAGCCCACGAGGCCGGCCCACAGATAGCCCGGCCATAGCAGCACGGGGCAGAAATAGCCCAGCAGCGTCGCCATCAGGAACGCGGCAGAGGTATGTCCGGAGGGGAAACTGAAGCGGTCCGATGGAACGATGAGACTACGAAAGTTCGGCAGTGCCTGTTGTGGCCGCCCCCGCCTGAAGCCCTGCTTCAGCAACAGATAGCAACTCCGCTCGATGGCGAAGGCTGCCATGGCGCACGACAGGAACAGGGAGGCGGCGGGGAGTTCCGACCGATATCCATAGCAGTACAGGCCGATCAGCAGGTAGAGGTAACCGTCACCGGTGCGCGAAATCCACCGACTGACGCGAGCGCAGCGGCTAACCGGCCGGCAACCCATGAACCAGTTGAACATGACGACGTCATATTGATGAATCGTCTGGATTAGCTTCATGATCGGATCCTCAGCGCCATTGTCAGCGCGAGACAGTAGGCTTACCGCATGAAACTATTCGGACAATCACTTGACCATTCAGTGACAGAATGCAGACAAAGCGCCATGAACACGCATCCAAACGCGCCCAGATTTGACCTTCGTACCGGAGGGATCGCCCCATGAGTGCGGCCCGGGTCGCGTTGATTACCGGCGCAGGAAGGCGGCTCGGGGCTGCGATTAGCGCGGCCTTGCATGCTGCCGACTACCACGTCGTGCTGCATTGCAGGCAGTCCGTAGCCGACGCCGCGGCACTCGCGGAACGTCTGAATGCGAAACGGATGAATTCGGCGCGCGTCATTCAGGGCGATCTGCGGGATGTCGCCGCACTGCCGCAACTGGTCGCGACCGCTTTTTCGTTCTGGGGTGCGCTGGATGTGCTGGTCAACAACGCGTCAGCGTTCTATCCGACCCCGTTCGAAACAGCGACTGACGCGATGTGGGAGGATCTGCTCGGCACCAATCTTAAGGCCCCCTTCTTTTTGGCCCGCGCGGCCGCACCCTATCTCACGAAGTCCCGTGGAACCATCGTCAACCTTTGTGACATCCACGCCGAACATACGCTCGAAGGCTATTCCATCTACAGCATCAGCAAAGCCGGCCTTGTGGCGCTGACCAAGAGCCTCGCGAAAGAGTTGGCCCCGAGCGTTCGCGTCAACGGCGTCTCTCCCGGCGCGATACTCTGGCCGGAAAGCGCATCGAATCCCGAAGAGGAAAGGCAAATCCTGGAACGAGTGCCGTTGGCACGCACCGGATCTCCCGGCGACATTGCGAACGCCGTCGCATTCCTGGTCGATCGAGCACCCTACGTCACGGGACAGATACTGGCCGTCGACGGCGGACGCACTCTGTTCAATTAGGCATGAGCCGCAGGTCCAGTCGCCGCTGCCGCACGCAGCGCTTGTCGAACGCTGCCCACAGCGTGGCGAAGCTGGTACCCAGCTCAGGGTGGACAAGATCCGCGGCCAATTCGGTTAAGGGTTCCAGAACAAAGGCATAGCGCGTAATATCATCTCTCGGTATCCGAAGGCTCCCGGCCTCGAACACCGCGTTGCCGTAGAGCAGCAGGTCGAGATCAAGCGTACGCGCCGCAAACTTGTCGTCGGCGCGGATTCGCCCCACGTCGGCCTCGATCATCGTCAGGCGTTCCGCCACTTCCAGCGCTGGCAACGCGCAGTCGAAACCGACCACCAGATTCAAAAACGGATCGCCGACAAAGCCAACTGCTTCGCTCTCATAAACGCTGGACAAGCGCAGCGGACCAAATTCCCGACAGAGTCTCTGCAGGCCGGCACCGATGCTCAATTCCCGGTCGACGTTGCTGCCGACGCCGACGAAGATCTCAGGCACCCGCGCACCCGCGCTCGATGATGATGCCGACATCACTCGCTCCGCTGATGGCCCCTTTCTTGTTTACGGTCAAGCGCAACCAGGGGATGGAGAATTCCCCGAGCAACAGGTCGGCCACGCGTTCGGCCAGCGTCTCAACCAACAAAAACTCGCTGCTTTCCACGAATCCAATCAGGCGCTTCGACAACGCCTTGTAATCCAGTGTGTCGGCAATGTCGTCCGATGCCGCGGCTTTGCGGATATCGGTCCCCATCTCGAGATCAAGGATCACAACCTGCTTGATAACGCGCTCCCAGTCGTAGATGCCGATCGTCGTCTCGATCTGGAGTCCGCGTAGAAATATAATGTCCACCGCTCTCTATTCCCCTATGTTTCCGCCGGCATTGGTAACACACAACTTCGCCGACTGACAACCGACAGACCGCACTCATGATCAACTGGTTCCTAGTGCCCCTGGCCTACCTGCTGGGCTCCGTGTCGACGGCCGTCATCGTCAGCCGGATCGCCGGACTGCCTGATCCACGCGAGCAAGGGTCGAAAAATCCCGGCGCGACGAATGTGCTTCGTCTTGGCGGCAAAAAGGCCGCGGTCATCACCTTGCTCGGGGATGCCGCCAAAGGGTTGTTGCCGGTCCTGATCGCGAAAAGTCTCGGCGCGGAACCGACGGTCATCGCGGCGACCGGCCTGGCGGCATTCCTCGGCCATCTGTTCCCTGCGTTTTTCAACTTCAAGGGCGGCAAAGGGGTTGCGACCGCATTGGGCGTGCTGCTCGGCTATTCGAGTTGGGTCGGCCTGGCGGCCGCACTGACGTGGCTAGGAATGGCCGCCGCATTCCGCATTTCCTCACTGTCGGCCCTGGTCGCGTCACTTTTGGCCCCGGCCTATTCCTGGTTCCTGATCGGGTCACCGGAGCTGGCAGTTGCGACGGCCGCGATGTCGGCATTGCTGATCGTTCGCCACCGGGCCAACATCCAACGACTGCTACGCGGGGAAGAGGGCCGCATCGGCCGCTGAGGGCGGCAGGACAAGGGCTGGCTGGGTCGCCGTGAGACGGGCTCAGAGCGGAGCCAGACTGTCCAACGGCCAGCGCGGGTAAGCCGCAATCCGAAGCGGCTCGGCGTGTCCGGCAAGGAGGCGCTGGCAGCCTGCATAGGCGATCATGGCCCCGTTGTCGGTGCAGAACTCGAGCCGTGGGAAATAGACCCGAACCCCTTCCTCCGCCGACATCGCGAGCAGCGCGCTCCGCATCGCGCGGTTGGCGCTGACGCCGCCCGAGACGACCAGGCGTTGCAACCCGGTTTCGCGCAGCGCCCGGCGGCATTTCACCAGTAGCGTATCCACCACGGCGGCTTGAAACTCCGCGGCGACATCGGCACGTACGCCCGCGTTGTCGGGGTGAGCGGCAAGCACCTGCAGCACGTGGGTCTTCAGTCCACTGAAGCTGAAGTCGAGTCCCGGACGGTCGGTCATCGGCCGCGGGAAATGGAAACGTCCGGGCATACCGCGCTCCGCCAGCGCGGCCACCGCGGGTCCGCCCGGGTAACCGAGCCCGAGCATCTTGGCCACCTTGTCGAAAGCCTCACCCGCCGCGTCATCCAAGGACTCGCCCAGAATGCCATAACGACCGATACCGGCAACGTCGATCAACTGCGTATGCCCTCCGGATACCAGCAAGCACAGGAATGGGAAGTCCGGCCGATCTGCCTCCAGCAACGGAGCAAGCAGATGCCCCTCCATGTGATGTACTGCCAGCGCTGGCACATCCAGAGCCCAGGCAAGCGCCCGGCCAGCGGCCGCGCCGGCCAGTAAAGCCCCCACCAGCCCGGGGCCGGCCGTGTAGGCGATACCATCGAGCTCCGAGCGCCCGATCCCGGCCACCGAGAGCACCTCACGCAGGAGTGGCAAAAGCTTGCGAATATGGTCTCGGGACGCCAGTTCGGGAACCACGCCGCCGTAGTCCGCGTGGAGTTGAACCTGACTGTGGAGCGCGTGCGCCAGCAGGCCGTACCGGCTGTCGAATACGGCCAGACCGGTTTCGTCGCAGGAGGTTTCGATCCCGAGCACCCGAAACGAAGTGTTGCTTTGCATGACCACCCGTTTATAATCTCCAGTTTTTCCAGGTCGGGCTGTCTTCAGGCCCGTAATTTGAGTAGCTTGAGGAGCCCCGGGAAGTCATTCATGCCGTCCATCAGAATCAGAGAAAACGAACCTTTCGAAATTGCCATTCGCCGCTTCAAACGTGCCTGCGAAAAGGCTGGCGTACTGTCCGAAGTGCGGCGCCGTGAATTCTACGAGAAACCGACCGAAGAGCGGAAACGGAAGGCAGCAGCAGCCGTAAAGCGGCATTTGAAGAAGCTCTCCCGCGAGCGTTTCGCATTGCAAAACCTTCGTAAGGGCCGTCCCCAGGTCTGATTCGCCGCTGCGCACACCCGCATGAGTGACTCATTCCTCACACTGAAGGAGCGGCTGCAGGCCGACGTGAAGTCGGCAATGAAGTCGGGCGACAAGGCGCGCCTCGGCACACTGAGGCTGGCCATGGCGGCCATCAAGCAGCGCGAGGTGGATGAACGCGTCGAACTCGATGATGCGGCAGTCATCGCCGTGCTCGACAAGATGCTGAAGCAGCGACGGGAATCGATCAGTCAGTACGAAAAAGGTGGACGGCAGGACTTGGCCGAAATCGAGCGCGCTGAAATCGACGTGCTCCAGCCGTTCCTCCCCCAACCGCTGAGCGAAGCCGAGTTGACAAGCCTCATCGAGGACGCGTTGAATCGGACGGCCGCAAACGCCATCGGCGACATGGGAAAAGTCATGGCAATACTGAAGCCAGCGCTGCAGGGCCGCGCCGATCTGGCGGCCGTTAGCAAAACCGTTCGCACCCGTTTGGGAGCGTGAAGCGAGGTCGGGCAAACCCCATCGAGACCCGCTGCAGCTAGATGGCTGGACGCTTCTCACCCCAGTTTCTCGAAGACCTGCTAGCTCGCATCGACATTGTCGATCTGATCGACTCCCGAGTCAGCCTCAAGGCCAGCGGCACCAACTTCATTGCCTGCTGCCCGTTCCACACCGAAAAGACCCCGAGCTTCACGGTCAACCGACCGAAGCAGTTCTACCACTGTTTCGGCTGCGGTGTGCACGGTGATGCGATCGCCTTCCTGATGGCTTTCGAACGCCTATCGTTTCCGGAAGCGGTCGCCAGCCTGGCACACAGCGCCGGTGTCGCACTGCCCGACACCCCTCCCGACGACCCGCGTCTCGCTGCCGAGCGGCGTCGCACGCAGAAGCTCTTCGAAATCCTGGACCACGCTGCGCAGTTCTATACACGCCAACTCAAAAGCCACCCGAATGGGCGCCGAGCGCTAGATTACCTGAGACAACGCGGCATCAGCGCGGCGAGCATCGACCGCTTCCACCTGGGTTATGCACCGCCCGGCTGGAGCAACCTGCCGCCGGAGTGGGACCAGGACGACCTGCGGGAAACCGGCCTCATGATCGCCCGAGAGAGTTCGCAATACGATCGCTTCCGTGACCGGATCATGTTTCCGATTCGCGATCGCCGGGGACGCACGATCGGCTTCGGCGGCCGGGTCCTGGATGACTCAACGCCTAAATATCTGAATTCCCCCGAGACCGCGATGTTCAAGAAACACCGTGAGGTCTACGGCCTGTCCGAAGCGCTGGAAGCCCAGCGTAATCCGCAGCAGTTCCTCGTCGTCGAAGGCTACCTGGATGTCATTGCGCTAGCCCAGTTCGGCTTCACATCCGCGGTGGCCACGCTGGGTACGGCGATCTCCGAGGACCACATTTCCCTGTTGTTCCGCCATGCTGACGAACTCGTGTTCTGCTTCGATGGCGACGCCGCAGGGATCAAGGCCGCCTGGAAGGCGGTGCTGGTGACCCTCCGGATCGTACCGGACGGCAAGACCACGCGCTTTCTCAGGTTGCCCGACGGACAGGATCCGGACTCCCTCGTGCGCCTGGAAGGCATGGAGGCCTTCGGGAATCGCGTTGCCGCAGCACCTCCCTTGTCCGACTACTTTTTCGCCGAACTCGGGCGGACCACCGCCGATCTGAGTACGATCGAAGGACGCGCGAAACTGATCAAGGTTGCGACACCGCTGCTGCAGGGCATCAAACCTGGCCCCTTTCGCCAGATGATGCTGGGCAAGCTTGGGGAATTGACCACACGTAAGGGAGCGCCCACTCCAACCCGGCGCTGGAAGGAGCGCGCACAGCCCTCCGCCTCCTCACCCCGCCCCTCCGTACTGCTGCGTATGTTGTCGCTGCTCCTAGCGCATCCGCGCCTGGCCAGCCTGATCGACGAGGACAGCCAGGCGAGCGCGGCCGCAGATCCCCGTCTGGGGCGCCTCTTCACGGCGATCATGTCGTTCCTGAGCGCACACCCTGCCGCAGCCGACACCGACCTGCGCGCCTATCTGCTGGGCATGCCTCGAAACGCGTTGATCGACGAGGTGCTCGCGCAGGATACACTCGTGCCCGAAGGGGGGCTGGAGGCGGAGTTCGAGGGGAGCTTGCGGCGTATCGTGGCACAAGCCCTCGACAGGCGTCACGATGAACTGATTCAAGGGTCGCGCTCCCGCGCCCTCACACAGCACGAGCGTGCTGACCTCCGCCAGATCGATGAACTGGGTCGGAAACTGCTGTCCGGCGGACTAAGCCCGCAGGAGCGCGCCGAGATACGACGCCTGATAGCCCGAATCGACCGCCAGATTTGACACATCATGCACCGACAGCGATAATTTCGCGTTTACAGTCTTTCCAAGAATCGAGGTTTCGCCTTGGCCAACATTGCCTCCGCCAAAAAACGCGCCCATCAATCCGAGGAACGCCGCGCTCGCAACATGGCACAGCGCAGCCGCCTACGGACCTACATCAAGAAGGTTTTGCTTGCCGTGGAAAGCGGTGACGTGACTCAGGCTCAGACCGCCTTTCGGGAGGCTGTGCCGGTGATCGACTCGTCGGTGAATAAGGGGCTGATCCACAAGAACAAGGCAGCCCGCAGCAAGAGCCGTCTGAACGCCCGCGTCAAGGCCCTGGCGCTCGGTTCAGCGTCAGCCGCTAGCTGACCACGAGGTTGTCGCGGTGGATGAGCTCCGACTCGTCCACCCAGCCCAGACAAGCCTCGATTTCGCTGCTCGGCCGTCCCATGATGCGCTGAGTGTCGTCCGCTCCATAGTTGACCAAACCCCGGGCGATCTCAACGCCACTTGAATCGAGGCAGGCCACCAGATCGCCGCGCTTGAACTCACCCTCGACCGCGGTCACGCCGATGGGCAACAGGCTCCGCCCCTCACCGCAAAGAACACGCACCGCTCCGTCGTCCAGACGAACCGCGCCCTTCAACTTCAGCTGACCCGCCAGCCAGCGCTTGCGCGCCAGCATGGGCGAGATGTCCGGGATCAGGAACGTTCCAACCTCCTCCCCGCGAAGCACCCGAGCCAGCACCTCGTCCTCGCGACCGCAGGCAATCACCGTCGCGGTACCGGAACGCGCCGCCAGACGCGCGGCCCGCAGCTTGGTGATCATGCCACCGCGGCCCAGACCACTCCGACTGTCGCCGACCATGGCGGCGAGCCGCGGATCGTTGATACTGGCCTGAGGGACCAACGCGGCGTCGGGATACAAGGTCGGGTCCCGCTCGAACAGACCCTGTTGGTCGGTGAGGATGATCAGCAACTCCGCCTCGACCGAATTCGCCACCAAGGCCCCGAGCGTGTCGTTGTCGCCGAAGCGGATCTCATCGGTTGCTACCGCATCGTTCTCGTTGATGATCGGGACAGCGCCGAGTTCCAGCAGTGTCAGCAGGGTACTGCGCGCATTGAGGTACCGTTGCCGGTCCGACAGATCGTCATGGGTCAGCAAGACTTGGGCGGTCGATAGCTGGTGCACCTGAAACAAGGTTTCGTAGGTCTGCACGAGCCCCATTTGCCCTACCGAAGCCGCGGCCTGCAGCCGATGCAATGAACGAGGCCTTACCTTCCAGCCAAGCCGGCTCATTCCCTCCGCAACAGCTCCGGAGGACACCAGGACGACCTGGCGCCCGGAGCGACACAGCTGCGCGATTTGGTTTACCCAGCCCGTGACAGCCGAGTGATCGAGGCCGCGCCCCCCGCCGGTCAGCAGCGCGCTGCCGATCTTGACGATGACGCGTTTAGTCCGGTGAAAGTCCGTCCGGCTCTGCATACTCAGTATCCGCGTGTTCGAGAAAACTCATGATGTCGAACACCATCTGTCGCAAACCGTCTCCGCGCAAAGCGGATATCCGGTAAACCGGGCCTTGCCAGCCCAACGCCGCAGTGATCTCTTCGCAGCGCGCCGCAGCCTCGGTAGGGGTCCAGGTGTCGAGTTTGTTCAGTACCAGCCAGCGCGGTTTCAGGTCGACGCCCTGCCCCCATTTACCGAGTTCGCCATCCACTTTCGCGAAAGCGGAAATCGGTTCGTCGTCGCTGACGACGCCAACGTCGAGCACGTGCAGCAACAGATGCGTGCGTGCGAGATGGCGGAGAAACTGCACGCCGAGCCCGGCGCCTTCGGCCGCCCCCTCGATCAACCCGGGAATGTCGGCCACCACGAAACTCTGCTCGTCGCCGACGCGCACCACGCCAAGGTTGGGATACAGGGTGGTGAAGGGGTAGTCGGCGACCTTCGGCTTGGCTGCGGAGATGGCCCGAATCAGGCTCGATTTCCCGGCGTTCGGCAGGCCGAGCAGACCGACGTCAGCGATGAGTCGCAATTCGAGCAGCAGATCGCGTTTTTCGCCGGGAGTGCCAGGGGTCGCGCGCTGTGGCGCGCGGTTGGTACTGCTCTTGAATCGCGTGTTGCCCAGACCGTGGAAACCGCCTCGCGCCACGACCAACCGCTGTCCGGCCACCGTAAGGTCGCCCAGTTTCTCGCCGGTCGCCAGATCGTGCACCACCGTGCCTACCGGCACCCGCAACACACAGTCTTCGCCGCGGGCTCCGGTGCAGTTCGCTCCGCCCCCTTTCTCGCCCCGCCCGGCGCGATGGACCGCGTGAAAACGGAAGTCGACCAAGGTGTTCAGGTTCTCGGCAGCGTCAAGTATGACATCCCCGCCGTCCCCGCCATCACCCCCGTCGGGACCACCGAAGGGAACGTACTTCTCGCGACGGAAGCTGACGCAGCCGTTGCCGCCATCGCCTGCTTCGACCCGAATGCGAACTTCGTCTACGAATTTCATTCGTGCATAGAAAAAGCCCCGGCAGCCGGGGCTTCTTGAGTTACTGCGCGCTGCCTGCAAGCGAGGCAGGCGTGTATGGCAGCACGACCGCCGTCAGTTACTGCCGTGCACCGGCACCCGCCACGCGGCGGCACAGCCGAGAGGATCAAGCGACGATGCTGACGTACTTCCTCTTGTCCGCACCCTTCACCCGAAACTGCACCTGACCGTCGGCCAAAGCGAACAGCGTGTGGTCCTTGCCCAGACCCACGTTTTCACCGGGATGGAACTTGGTTCCGCGCTGCCGGATGATGATGTTTCCGGCTTGCACGAACTCACCGCCGAAACGCTTTACGCCCAGCATTTTGGGCTTTGAATCGCGACCATTACGGGAACTGCCGCCCGCCTTCTTGTGCGCCATGGGTAGATCTCCTGATTGCTGGCTAGCCCGAGATGCCGTCGATTCGGATCTCGGTGTAGTTTTGGCGGTGCCCCATCTGTTTCATGTGGTGCTTGCGGCGCCGGAACTTGATGATTCGGATCTTCGGGTGCCGACCATGCGCGGTGACGGTCGCGGTGACCTTACCGCCTTCGATGAACGGCCGGCCGACCCGGTTACCCTCTTCGCTAGCGATCATGAGCACGCGATCGAGCTCGATGACCTGACCTGCCTCGGCGGCGAGGGTTTCGATCCGCAGGGTCTCCCCTGGCGCAACCCGGTACTGCTTGCCACCCGTCTGAATTACCGCATACATGCCAACACTCCGCGTCGGTTTGTTACCGAAAGCCGTGCATAGTACAGCGAAAGGTCCGCAAGCGTCAACGACGGCCGGCACCGCGCGCCTGCGCTCGAGCGCGCCGCCGTGGGTCGGGCGCGAGCCGGGCTGCTCGTGACCCTCTCCGTGCTTGCATTTTTTGGGAACATTCTTTATAAAAACGCGGTGCCCTCTGGGCATAAACAAAGAAGCTTGTTATCTGACTTCGTACTAAGAAAGAGGAGGATTTATGAAAAAGGTACTGGTCCTGCTGAGCCTGGTCATGATGTCTCTGGGCGTCGTGGGTTGCGGCAACTCTCCCGATGGCGACAAGCAAAAGCTCGAATCTTCGTTCAGCTCGCTGCGCTGATCTTCGCTTCCGGATTGCCGGTTGCCTCGCCTGAACAACAACGAAGCGCTTACTAGCGAACAAACCACAAGCGAGAGGCAACGCGAGAGAATAGAGCCCGAGCATAGACTCGGGCTTTTTTATGGCCAACGGCGTCCGGGGGAAAGGTCTAAACTGCATCAGCTTGGGGAATCGGCGTACCCCAGCCCATCCGCCCCTATCGCTTTACTTAGATCGCTGACGCGTTTCTTCCTTGACAGCAGGTCAGCAACGGGTAACATATCGCCGCGATAGCAGCCGGATATCAATCTGCAGCCTATTCTGACTAAACTCCACTCAACTAAGGTAGGTAAAATGGGAGCTATACTCGATCTGGTCGAAAAAATGAGATCCCCGATGGGCATCGTGGTCACGATCGCCATCATTGCTATTGGTGTATTCTTCATTCGTTGGGTGTTTTCCGACAACGACAAGCAGTAAGCTGCGGGTGCGAGGCAAGCGTAGGGCGTGCCTCCAAAACAGCCGCATTAGTTTGCGCGTCTACTGCCCTTGCCCCGCAACGTTTCTGGCAGATAAAGCTGGAGCATACCGGCTTCAGCACGAAGAATTCGGTCAGTCAATATCGCCCCCGGCGTTCGCGTGTCGCAACCCGCGATCTTTAGTGGATAGTTTCAAATGCTAATCCTGGTCACGGGCGGGACCGGATTCATCGGGCGCTCTCTCTGCAACCGACTGTTGGCTGACGGCCACTCGGTCGCTGTACTGAGCCGGCAGCCCGCCAAAGTGGCGGGCCTGTTCGGTTCGAAAGTGACCCCTGTTCAGCCACATAGCCTGGCAGGCACCCTGCAACGGTGCGATGCCGTCATTAATCTGGCTGGAGCACCGATCTTCGGCCCGCGTTGGTCCGCCGAGCGCAAACGCGTGTTGCTGGACAGTCGGGTCGCTCTGACCGACCAGCTCGTCACCCAAATCGCGGACCAGCAAAACCGGCCGCGCATACTGCTCAGCGGATCGGCGATTGGCTACTACGGCGATCGCGGCGATGTGTCGCTCTCCGAAACCACCACTCCCTCCGACGGATTTTCCCACGAGTTGTGCGCTGCCTGGGAACGCGCGGCTGGCTGGGCTACCGAACTCGGTGTCCGCGTCTGCACGCTGCGAACGGGGCTGGTTCTGGGACCTAAAGGCGGTCTTCTACAACGCATGTCGCTACCGTTTCGGCTCGGTCTCGGGGGTCGACTCGGCACCGGTCGTCAATGGATGTCCTGGATTCACATCGACGACCACGTCGAGGCGATGCTCGCGCTGTTGAACACGCCGCACGCTCAAGGCCCCTACAATCTGACTGCGCCGACCCCTGTCACGAATAGGGTGTTCACCGAAGCGCTCGCGCGCCAATTGCATCGGCCAGCCATAGCCCACCTTCCGGCCCCGCTGTTGCGATTGCTGCTAGGCGAAATGTCGGAACTACTTCTTGCCAGTCAAAAGGTCATGCCACAACGCTTGACGGAGGAATTGGGCCTCGTCTTCAAGTTTCCAACGCTGGAACTTGCGTTGTCCGACTGCCTGAAGCCCTCCTGAACCGGTCTACCCGGCGCGTCTCGGACGGTGGCTGTTTGGCGTGTGACCGCACGAACTGACAGGGCGGACTTTCTCGTAATGCTAAACCTGATCTGAGCCGGTGCGAGTCCTGATCACGGGAGCCTCTGGCTTCGTCGGGCGCGCGCTCTGTCACGCCCTGAGCCGTGCAGGCTTGTGCGTCCGAGGCGCAAGCCGCAGGCCGCTGTCTGTCTCCGAGGATACCGAGGCCGCGTTGGTCGAGGAACTCGGACCAGACACCGATTGGTCCGCGGCACTGGCGGGCGTCGATGCCGTCGTACATTTGGCCGCCAGAGTGCATGTCATGCGCGACCCATCAGCCGACCCGCTGACTGAGTTCCGCCGGGTCAATGTCCTGGGCACGAAGGCGCTGGCGCGCGCTGCTGTGCGATCCGGCGTTCGCCGTCTCGTTTTCGTCAGTTCGATCAAGTCCATGGGAGAGCGGACACTGCCCGGACAGTCGTTTGACGAGAACGATCGCGCCGAACCGCTCGATCCCTACGGCATCTCAAAGTGGGAAGCAGAACAAGCGTTGACCGAAATCGCCGCGGAAACCGGCCTCGAAGTCGTCATCCTCCGCCCGCCGCTGGTCTACGGGCCGGGTGTCCGCGCCAATTTCCTGGGCCTGATGAAGCTTGCATCCCTCGGCCTGCCGCTGCCGGTTGCCCGTCTCGACAACCGCCGCAGCCTCGTCTACCTGCCCAATCTGTGCGACGCGCTATTGCGGTGCACCATCGATCCACGCGCCGCCAATCAGCTGTTCCTGGTAGCCGATGACGAACCTCTCTCGACGCCCGAACTGATCCGCGCACTAGCGCCGTCACTGGCGGCCAAAACACGGCTGCTGGCCGTGCCGCCTGCCATGCTGAGGTTCGCGGCGGTCCTGACCGGCCAGTCGGCCGTGTTTTCGCGACTTTCCGAGTCGCTTGTCATCGACAGCCGCAAAATTCGCGAGCATCTCGACTGGACGCCCCCGTTCTCGGCGCGGGAAGGGCTGGCCGTGACCGCGCAGTGGTACCGAAGCCGCCGGAACGCCTGATCTGCTGCCAGGCAGTTCAGCGCCCGCTCTGTTCCATCTCATCCACCATCTCCGCGAGCGCGTGCCCCAAGAACACCGGATATGGCTCCGCCCGTTCCAGTGTTTGCAAGGAGTCCGGCAGTTTTTGCAACTGTTGGGCCACTCGCGCGCGAATTTCATTGAGTGGTTCAGTTGCCGCGATCCGTTGCCCGCCGCGCATGACCTCAGTCAACAACGGCTCCCCCTCGGCCGCATGATCACAGAGTTCGATGACGTCTTGCCGCATCATGCCAGCCTCGTCGAAGGCACGAAAGACCTGCTTTTGCCCCGGCAGCGTCTGACGGCCAGGAGAGCGCTTGCGGCGCGGACGACCCGCATACTCTTCGAGTTTGTAGGCGCAATTCAGCACCGGCACATCCGCAGACGTCACAAGCTGTGTTCCTATCCCAAAACCGTCGATCGGCGCCCCAGCCGCCATTAGATCGTGGACGGCATACTCGTCCAGATCCCCGCTAACCACCACCTGGCATTGCGTCAGTCCCCCTTTGTCCAAGATGTCCCGGGTGCTGCGCGAAAGAGCCATCAGGTCACCGCTGTCGATCCGGACTCCCTGGAGACCGAACCCCTGCTCAAGCAGGCACGGTGCCAGCTGGACGAGTGTCTGCGCGGCCCGCAACGTGTCGTAGGTATCAATCAGCAGAACCGTCGGTCTCGGCTGGGACGTGACGAAACGCACAAAGGCCTCGGCTTCGCTGTCATGGGCCATCACATAGGAATGCGCCATCGTCCCAAACAGCGGAATGCCGAAACGCCGGCCTGCGAGCACATTCGATGTCCCTGCAAAACCTGCGAGATAGCTCGCGCGGGCTGCCAACAAACCGGCTTCCGCGCCGTGAGCTCGGCGTAGGCCAAAATCGACCACAGTCCGGCCACGCGCAGCGATCACCGACCGTACGGCTTTCGATGCGATCATCGTCTGGAACTGCAGTAAGTTGATCAGGCGCGTTTCGACAATCTGAGCCTCGGGAAGCGGCGCCGTGATCCGGACCAGCGGCTCGTTCGGGAAGCAAATCGTGCCTTCCGGCATTGCCGAAACATTGCCCGTGAAGCGCAAGTCTCGCAGATACTCGAGGAAGTCAGCGGCAAAATGACCCGTGGATCGCAGCCAGTCACAGTCCTCGGCGCTGAACGCCAGCCCGGACAGATACTCAAGCAGTTGTTCCAGACCGGCCGCGACGAAAAAATTCCGTGACGATGGAAGCGAGCGAATGAAAAACTCGAAACTGGCGGTTTCGGTCAACGACTCGCGGAAATACCCCTGCAGCATGGTTAGCTGATAGAGGTCCGTCAACAGCGCATCGCCAGCCGCCATCACAACCCCAACTGATCGAATGAAAGGAAACGCGCTCCAGCCGCGGCCATGCGTTCGATCGCCCGTGCGCCGTCGCCGGGGTGCCGGTCCATGGCAGCAATCGCGTCGACCAGCACGATGACGGCGTAGCCGCGGTCCAGTCCATCCAGCACCGTCTCGAGCACGCAGTACTCAGTGGCGAGACCGCCGACGAACAGGCGATCGATCCCATTGCTTGCGAGCCTTACCTGCAGACCATCCGCGCCGAAACCCGAGAAATCTTCCCGATCCGCCGTCACAGCCTTGTCGACGACAGGGCATTGATGGGGCAAATGCAGCTGTTCCGGAAAGCGGGCGCCGGTACTGCCCGCGACACAGTGTGCCGGGAACGAACCGCCCTGTTCCCGGAATGAACAATGGGTTGGCGGATGCCAATCGCGCGTCGCAACAACTGTCAGACCATGCCGCGCGAAAGCGGCGACGTAACGGTTCAGAGGCTCGATCACCCGATCGCCGTCGGGAACCGGCAACGCGCCGCCTTTCAGGAAATCATTCTGCACATCGATGACGATCAGCGCGTCACCGATACCCAACTCCAGCGACTGACTGTGCTGCTGCGACATGCAAACACCCACCGAGAAACCATGTCGGACATGTTATGCCGGTATAATTTCAAGTCTCGGCTGGCGACTCAAGCCCGGAGCTGCCAGACGCCCGGCAAGCTACGGTCAGCCCCACTAAAACTGAAGGAGAGCGCATCATGACGACGGTCCAATTGAAGGTACAGGGAATGAAATGCGGCGGCTGCGAAAACAATGTCAAGGAAGCGGTCGGAGCGTGCCCTGGCGTCAAGTCGGTGAATGCGTCACATAAGGAATCCCGGGTCGAAGTCGAATACGACGAAGGCATCGCCGATGTGGCGGCCATTCGCAAGGCCATCGTCGAACGCGGTTTCGTGGTGGCCGACTAATCGGGAATTCGACCCGAGCCGGCTTACCGCCCGGACCCGGGTGCCTCTTGCATGACACACTTCCCGATTGCTTTTCCATGGCACTTGGCGTCCAATAGCGCGCCGTGATGACGCTGCCTCGACGGCCCGCAGCCGCCTGAGACGGCCAGATCGCCTCGCTTGCACACAAAAGCCCGCGGCCACTCGTTGTGACAGAGGGCGCTTATGGGACACAACCCCACCCCCGAGAAACGCCAAGGGAATGACTTGAATTGACGAGGCAGCCTATGAGACCACCGGTACACATTGCCGTAACGGGCGCCGCGGGACAGATTAGCTACGCCCTAATCTTCCGCCTGATCGCCGGTGACCTGCTCGGCCCAGAACAGCCGATCGTGCTGCGGTTACTGGACGTGCCGGATGCCGTCGGCGCCCTGCAGGGCATCGTCATGGAACTGGTGGACTGCGCCTCCCCCCTGCTGGACGATGTCGTCATCACCAGCACGCCCCAGATCGCCTTTCAGGATGCGGACCTCGCCTTTCTGGTCGGCGCCCGACCGCGCACTCAAGGCATGGAACGGCAGGATCTGCTGATCGTCAATGCCGGTATTTTTTCGGAACAGGGCAAGGCGCTGAACGAAACGGCGAAGGAAACGATCAAGATACTCGTTGTCGGCAACCCGGCTAATACGAACGCCCTGATTGCCATGACCAATGCCCCGAGGTTACCGCCAGCCGCATTTTCCGCGATGACCCGTCTTGACCACAACCGCGCGGTAAGCCAATTGGCGATGAAATGCGCCTGTACCGTTGGGGAGGTGCGCCGCGTCGCGATCTGGGGCAACCATTCAACCACCCAGTTTCCGGACATTCATCACGCACTCATCCGCGGACAACCGGCGCTGGACTGCGTCGAGTTCGACTGGTACGTGCAGGATTTCATTCCCACCGTGCAAAAACGCGGCGCGGTGGTCATCGAGGCCCGCGGCAAGTCGAGCGCCGCTTCAGCCGCCAACGCCGCGATCGATCAGATGCGGAACTGGCTCCATGGAACGCCGGACGGTGACTGGGCCAGCATGGCGATTCCATGCCAGGGCCAGTACGGTATGGCAGACGGCCTGGTATTCTCCTTCCCGGTGACCACCCATGACGGCCACTACCGGGTTGTCCCGGGACTGGAACTGAACGAATTCAGTCGCAAGCAGCTCGCGCTCACCGAACGGGAGTTACTGATCGAACGGGAAATGGTTGCCCACTTGTTGTAAGCATCCAGCCCATGTTGGGTTTCGGTCAGTCTTCGCGATTCAGCAGCTTGACGATGTAGCCACCGGATTTCTCATCGTATTCCAGGCCGAGCAACTTACGGTTCTGCGCCTCTTCCAGCAGTTTTCCGAAAGTCCGGAAGCCGTGATAGGTTTCGTTGAAACCGGGATTACGGCGCTTCAAGGCCTGCTTGACCATTGAGCCCCAAACCTTCTCCTCTTCCCCGCGTTCCTCGCTCAAGTCATCGATGGTGGCCATGACGAGATCGAGCGCCTCCTGCTTCTTTCGCTCTTCGTCGTTTGCCTTGTCCTCACCGGATTTCTTCTGGCTTGGCTTTTTCTCCGCATCAGGCTTGACCTTGGCCTTTTGACTCTTCTCGGCGCCGCGGACCAGATCATCGTAAAAGATGAACTCGTCGCAATTGGAGATCAAGAGATCGGAGGTCGACTTCTTGACGCCGACACCGATGACGAGTTTGTTGTTTTCACGGAGTTTGCTGACGAGCGCCGAGAAGTCCGAGTCGCCGCTGATGATCACGAAGGTATCGACATGCGACTTCGTGTAGCACAAGTCCAGTGCGTCGACGACCATGCGGATATCCGCCGAGTTCTTGCCCGACTGGCGCACATGCGGGATCTCGATCAGTTCAAAGGCCGCCTCGTGCATGCCTGCCTTGAACTCCTTGTAACGGTCCCAATCGCAGTAGGCCTTCTTGACCACGATGTTACCCTTCAACAGCAGGCGCTCCAGGACCTTGCGAATGTCGAAGGCCGCGTATTTGACCTCGCGCACGCCCAGGGCAATGTTCTCGAAATCACAAAAGAGCGCGAGGCTCTGGGTCTTGAGCTTTGCAGTCATGCCGTCTCACATGAAAAAAAATGGAAACAGGTGCCGTTCAGGGAGGAGACAGCTGGGCATCGACCCGCCGCGAGCAAATCGGCCGCGATGGAGGACGAGTCCGGCAGCAACGTACCCTCGCCCTAGGTTTGAGCCCAGGCATCGGATAGTCGCCATCGCCTGCCACATACCGCCGTCATCAACGGCCAAATCCGGAAGGTTCAGCGGACCGCCACTTCATCACGAATCGTTCGGTCCCGGCAACTCGGACGATTCGAGCGCTTGCGGGTTCACGACGGGAACACAGGCCGGTTGCGTGAGCGAAGCGGAACAACCATCGCGCTGCTTTTTCAGGGGCAAAGGGCAAAGCACAAGCGAAGAAGACACCCTTTCGGCCGTGGGAGTGTGCAGGTGCTAGAACAACCCGGCCGTGTAAGGCATCCGATGGAATGGGATCGGATCCCGCTCGCGCCGCAACGCAGACGGAGTCCGACACCCGTCGATCCGCCAAGAAAGGCGGGCCCACGGACCGCGGATCCGCCCGGTCGTGCCTCGATCCGCCGGTGACCGAGCGCCTCGGCAGAGCCGCGCCCGGTCCGGCGGAGCCGGCTCAGCTAGCCGAGATTCTGCGCAGCCACCATGAAGTACAACATCGGGATCGACAACATCGTGTTGAAGCGGCTGGTCAGCATCGCAGTCCGGGCTGCAGCCTTCTTCTCGTCATCGGACGCAGCGACCATGCCGAGCGCTTTCTGCTGGTTGGGCCAGATGATCATCCAGACGTTATAGGCCATCACGAGTCCCAACCACATCCCGAGACCGATAAAGGTCGCTTTGCCCCCCTTGAAGTAACCGAGGAGCATAGCTTCCAGAATGTACTCGTTCAGCGCGGCCAGAATCAGTCCGGTTACGAGGGTTGCGAGCGCCGCCCATCGAAACCAGAACAAGGCCGTTGGCGCAATGACCTTGCCGATCGCTGGTTTCTGCTCATCCGGAATCTTGGGCATCGACGGAATCTGGACAAAGTTGAAGTACCACAACAAGCCGATCCACATGACGCCGGACAGCACATGTAGCCAGCGGAACAGGAATGTCAACCACTCCCTGGACATCTGGAAACTACCCGTGACGAAAGCCAGGACCACCAGGATGCCGGCGCCGAACATCAGTGCGCGTTCCAGTTTGTCGAGGCCAGCCTTGCCTAGGCTATTGATCAGGATGAGCATGACATTTCGCATCGTTTTCCTCTCCCCTGTAGTCTGTTGATGTTCTTGGAGCCGGCGCTCACAAGGCACCGGAGGGCACAGAGTAGTCGGTTGTCGAGCGCACCGCAAATGCCGCAGATAAGCACTCAACAATTGACCGCACGTGGTTGCGCTGGGGCCGGCACCGAGGGCGCCTGAATCGAGGTGTGCCCTGGACCCGCGGCTGGATCGCGTGTCAATTCCGCGTCATCAGCACTACGCCGGCCATCAGCAGCAGCGCGCCGAGCACGCGAGGGCCGCTGAAGGGCTGCAGGGGCAAGCCCAGCCAACCGAAGTGATCCATCACCAGCGCGGCCACGAGTTGGCCAGCCACAGTAACGGCGACCAAGGTCGCCGCGCCCAACCGCGGTGTCACCAGGATCGCCGTCACCACGTAAACCGCTCCGAACAGGCCACCGAGCCAGGCCCACCACGGCGCCAGGACCGCGCTCCGTAGATCGGCCATCGGTATGCGGCTCAGCCCGATGTAGGCAATCAAGGCCGCCGTGCCGACGACGAATGAAATCAGCGCCGCCAGTACCGGGCTGGTCATGGACTGCCGGAGCTGTGCGTTCACGGCCGCTTGTATCGGCAGTACCACCCCTGAGAAAAGGCCAATGAATACATAAGTCCATTGCATCAGCGCTTACCCCTGGCTTGTGGCACCGGCGCGCTCGGCGCTAGGGGCTGCCATCACCTCGGAGCCCGACCCTGCGAGCCCCTCAGGCGGCGGCCGAGTCTGCCGCCTTATCCCGATACTCGGCGATCTGATCGAAATTCAGATACCGATAGGTGTCATCCGCATCCTTCTGGATCTGTTGCATGAAGCCCATATACTCCTGCATGGTCGGGATGCGCCCGAGGATCGAGCAAACCGAAGCCAGTTCCGCCGATGACAGGAACACCTTGGCACCGGCCCCGAGCCGGTTGGGAAAATTTCGGGTGGAGGTCGAAACCACGGTCGCGTTGTCGGCGACGCGGGCCTGGTTGCCCATGCAGAGCGAGCAACCCGGCATTTCCATGCGAGCCCCCGCCTTGCCATAGGCGCCGTAAAAACCCTCCTCCATCAACTGGGCCTGATCCATCCGGGTCGGCGGCGCTATCCAGAGCCGGCCTGGGACTTGACCGCCGGCCTGCTCCAGCACGCGGCCCGCAGCCCGGAAATGTCCGATATTGGTCATGCAGGAACCCAGGAATACTTCGTCGATCGCAGTACCCGCCACCTCCGACAGGGGCTTGACGTCGTCGGGATCGTTCGGACAGCACAACAGCGGCTCGGTGATCGTGTCGAGATCGATCTCGATGATTTCCGCGTACTCCGCATCGGAGTCCGCTTCCAGCAGGACCGGATTCGCGAGCCAGTCTTCCATCGACTTGATCCGCCGCTGCAGCGTTCGGACGTCGCCATAACCCTGGCTGATCATCCACTGCAGCAGCACCACATTGGAGCGCAGGTACTCCGCGATCGGCGCCTCATGGAGCCGCACCGTGCAGGCCGCCGCCGAACGTTCGGCTGAAGCGTCGGCGAGTTCAAAAGCCTGCTCGATCTTCAGGTCGGGCAGGCCTTCGATCTCCAGGATTCGCCCGTTATAGACGTTCTTCTTGCCCTTCTTCTCGACCGTCAGCAAACCCGTCTGCAACGCGGCATACGGAATGGCATGAACCAGATCGCGGAGTGTGATGCCGGGTTGCATCGTACCCTTGAAGCGCACCAGCACCGACTCGGGCATGTCCAGCGGCATGACACCCGTCGCGGCGGCGAACGCCACGAGGCCGGAACCGGCCGGGAATGAAATACCGATCGGGAAGCGTGTATGCGAGTCGCCCCCGGTGCCGACCGTATCGGGCAGCAACATTCGATTCAGCCAGGAATGAATGATGCCATCGCCGGGGCGCAGCGCGACCCCACCCCTGTTCATGATGAAATCCGGCAAGGTGTGGTGGGTCTGCACGTCGACCGGCTTTGGGTACGCTGCGGTATGACAGAACGATTGCAGCACCAGATCGGCCGAAAAGCCGAGACAGGCCAGGTCCTTGAGCTCGTCGCGCGTCATTGGACCGGTCGTGTCCTGCGAGCCGACCGTCGTCATGTGCGGTTCGCAATACGTCCCGGGACGGACACCCGGCACGCCGCAGGCTTTCCCGATCATCTTCTGGGCCAGGGTATAACCTTTGCCAGAATCAGCGGTGGCACCAGGCCGTCGGAAGACCGGCGAGGTGACCAGTCCCATGGCCTTGCGAGCTCGGTCGGTGAGCCCGCGCCCGATGATCAGTGGAATACGCCCTCCGGCCCGGATCTCATCGAGGAGGATCTCGGTCTTCAGCGCGAATGTGGTCACCAACTCGTCGGTCAGATGCCGCTTGATCTGACCTTGATATGGGTAGATGTCGATGACGTCACCGGTCGCGAGGCCGGTCACATCGCACTCGATCGGCAGTGCTCCGGAATCTTCCATGGTGTTGAAGAAGATCGGTGCGATCTTGCCACCGATACAGACACCGCCGGCTCTCTTGTTCGGTACGTGCGGGATATCGTCGCCCGTGTACCACAACAAGGAATTCGTTGCGGACTTGCGCGATGAGCCGGTGCCGACCACATCCCCGACGAAGGCGACCGGATGACCCTTGGCCTTGAGCTCGGTGATTTGCTGCTCGGCGTTGACGACACCCTCGCGCGGATTCTTCAGCATCGACTTCGCATGCAGCGGGATGTCGGGCCGCGACCATGCATCGGTCGCCGGGGACAAGTCGTCGGTATTGATCTCGCCGGGGACCTTGAACACCGTGACGGTAAGCTTCTCCGGCAAGGGCGGGCGCGAGGTAAACCAGTCCGCCTCGGCCCAGGATTGCATCACGGCCCGGGCGTGGGCGTTCCCGCTGTCCGCTTTTTCCTGGACATCGTGAAAGGCATCAAACATCAACAGGGTATGCGACAAGGCCTTGGCGGCCGTGTCACCGAGCGCCGCATCTTCGAGCAATTCGACCAGCGGCGCCACGTTGTAGCCGCCGAGCATGGTTCCGAGCCATTCCGTCGCCTGCAACCGATCGAGGATGGGCGACACCACTTCTCCACGAGCGACCGCAGCCAGAAAGCCCGCCTTGACGTATGCTGCGTCGTCGACGCCAGCCGGCACGCGGTTGCTCAGCAGATCCAGCAGAAACTCGGCCTCACCTGCCGGGGGATTCCGGATCAAGTCGACCAGAGCGGCCGTCTGCTCGGCCGTGAGCGGCTTCGGCACAAGCCCCATGGCCGCTCGCTCGGCGACCTGCTGGCGGTATTCTGTTAGCATCGGATCTACCCTGCGAATGATGGTTCGAGTGACGACACGGTCCGGCGGGATCCCGACGGTGGCCGTCAGCCATTATAGGGGCGGACTCGGCCGATTTTCACACTGAAACAGTATGTCTACTTGGTATTACAGCCATCCCAGCTGCTTTCGACACGACACCGGCCCGGGGCATCCGGAGAGCATTCAGCGCCTTGAAGCCATCGAACGGGCGCTCCAGGATCCGGGTTTCGCGAGCCTGGTTCGGTGCGAGGCGCCTGCCGCGGTGCACGAGCAATTGCTGCGCGTTCACTCCGAAGCCCATGTCAGCCGAGTTCTGGAAGCGATCCCGAGACAGGGCCGCGTGCATCTGGATGCCGACACCGTGGTATCACCGGGCTCCGGGGAGGCGGCCCTGCACGCGGCAGGGGCGGTGTGTGCCGCCGTCGTCGCCGTGACCAGCGGCAAGGCGCGCAACGCGTTCTGCGCGGTCCGCCCCCCCGGACATCATGCGGAATCGGGTCGCCCCATGGGCTTCTGTCTTTTCAACAATATCGCCATCGCGGCGCGGCATGCCCAGCTGGCGTGTGGGCTCGCGAAAGTAGCCGTGGTGGATTTCGACGTCCATCATGGGAACGGGACCCAGCAGATCTTTCAGAAGGATCCCTCGGTGTTGTACGCATCGACTCATCAGTACCCCTGGTATCCGGGAACGGGTGGTGCCGAGGAAATCGGCGTCGGCAATATCGTCAATGTGCCGCTGCGCGAAGGCACCGATGCAAAGAGTTTCAGAAACGCGGTCGCGAACCGCATCCTGCCGGCCCTCGATACGTTTCGGCCGGACCTCATCCTGATCTCGGCCGGATTCGATGCCCACCGCGATGATCCGCTGGCCTCGCTCGATCTGATCGAGGAAGACTTCGAATGGATCACTAATGAGTTGAAACGGATCGCGGAGCGGCATGCCCGCGGCCGCATCGTTTCGGCGCTCGAAGGCGGCTATGCGCTCGAAGCGCTCGGCAGGAGCGTTGCCGCACATGTTCGCGCCCTGATGACAACGCCCTGAGCCGTCCCAAGGACTGGCCTGATCGAATGGAACGGCAGATACGACGCGAGTCGGCGTGCCCCTGCACCGAGGCGAGGGCAACGCCAAATCGCTATCGATACACGGGCCTATAGGGGCGAAGTCCCGCGCCCGATCCCGTAGTAGGTGAATCCCAGTGCCTTCATCCGCTGTGGATCGTACAGATTGCGCCCGTCGAAGATGACGGGCGCCGCGAGAGACGTCCTGAGGCGCTCGAAGTCCGGGCTTCGGAACACGTTCCATTCGGTCACGATGACCAGCGCATCGGCTCCGTCAAGCGTCGACTCCAGCGTCTCGCAGAGTGTCAGATCCTCACGCTCACCATAGATCCGCGCTGCTTCCTCCATCGCGACGGGATCGAAAGCCCGCACCGCCGCCCCGGACTCCCAAAGGGCTTCCATGAGCACGCGGCTCGGCGCTTCGCGCATGTCGTCGGTGTTCGGCTTGAACGCCAGACCCCAGATCGCGAAGGTCTTCCCGCGGAGAGCCTCACCAAAGTGGGTACGGATCTTTTCAAGCAGCTTCAACTTTTGGCGATCGTTGACGTCTTCGACTGCCTTCAGCAGCTGCGCCGAGTACTGCACATCCCGGGCCGTGCGCTCCAGAGCCTTGACGTCCTTTGGGAAACAGGAGCCGCCGTAACCGCAGCCGGGATAGATGAAGTGATAGCCGATGCGCGGATCGGACCCGATACCGACCCGTACCTTCTCGATGTCCGCACCGAGACATTCGGCCAGATTCGCCAATTCGTTCATGAAGCTGATTTTCGTCGCCAGCATCGCGTTGGCGGCATACTTGGTCAACTCCGCGGAACGCACATCCATCCCGACCATCCTGTCATGGTTACGGTTGAACGGCGCGTAGAGCGCCCGTAGCAACTCGAAAGTGCGCGGGTTGTCGGCGCCGACAACGATCCGGTCGGGCTTCATGAAATCATCGATCGCGGCGCCTTCCTTCAGGAACTCGGGATTCGATACGACATCGAACTCGACCGCATCGCCCCGCTTCTCCAACTCGCCCGCGATCGCGTTCCGCACCTTGTCGGCCGTTCCGACGGGCACGGTCGACTTGTTGACGACCACGCGGTATTCCTGAAGCCGCGCGCCGATGCTGCGCGCGACGGCCAGCACATACTGCAGGTCTGCCGAACCGTCTTCATCGGGAGGTGTGCCAACCGCGATGAACTGAAACAACCCATGGGCGACCGCCGCGTCGACATCGGTCGTGAAGCTCAACCGCTTCTGCGCCATGTTCCGCGCAATGACGGCATCCAGACCCGGCTCATGGATCGGCACGACGCCTCGAGTCAGCCCATCGATCTTTTCCTGGCTGATGTCGATACACAACACGTCGTTGCCCACCTCGGCCAGGCAGGCTCCCGTGACTAAACCGACATAGCCAGACCCAAACACTGTGACTTTCATGTCACCTCTCCTTTTGGCTGAGTGAAAGACGTTCTAGGCAGGAAGTCTAGTCAGGACTCTAGCCCCCGAGCCAGATCCCTTTGAATGTCGTCGCCATCCTCGAGTCCGACGGCCACACGAAGCAAACTTGCACCGATGCCGGCGGCGGATCTTTCAGGCTCGGTGAGTCGGCCATGAGTGGTCGTCGCCGGGTGGGTGATGGTGGTCTTGACATCCCCGAGATTCGCCGTGATCGACACGAGGCGCGTCGCGTCGATCACCCGCCACGCAGCCTCTTGTCCTCCCCTGACATCGAAACTCACAATGCCGCCACCGGCGACCTGCTGCTGCTGTGCCAAATGGTATTGGGGATGTGACTCCAGCCCCGGATAGTAAACCCGATTGACCCAGGACCGGGTCTCGAGCCAGCGCGCCAAGCGCAGCGCGCGCTCGGAGTGCGCGAGCATGCGCAAGGATAGCGTCTCGAGCCCCTTCAGAAAGACCCAGGCATTGAACGGGCTCATCGCGGGCCCGCCGGTGCGGGAGAACGGGTAGATCTCGCCATCCAGTAGCGCCTGCGAACCGATAATGGCGCCGCCAATACAGCGCCCCTGACCATCAAGGTACTTCGTCGCGGAATGAATGACGATATCGGCACCCAGATCCAGCGGTCGCTGCAAAGCGGGCGTGCAAAAGCAGTTGTCGACGATCAGCAGCGCTCCGCCGTCACGGGCCAGTGCGGCCAGACGCGCGATGTCCACGATTTCCGTCAGCGGATTGGACGGCGTCTCGACGAACAGGAACCGGGTGCCCGTCCGGATCGCCGCCTGCCAGCCGTCATAGTCCGTCAGGTCTACGAAGCTCGTCGTCACACCGAACTTCTCGAGATAGTTCCGGAATAGCAGCGTCGTGTTCCCGAACACGCCACGGGAGCAGACCACGTGATCGCCGCTCTTAAGCAGCGCAAAGGCAACGGAAGCGATCGCGGCCATACCGGAAGCTGTCGCGATACATCGCTCTCCTCCCTCCAGCATCGCCAGTCGTTGCTCGAAGGCGCGCACGGTCGGGTTCGTGAAGCGCGAATAGATGTTCCCAGGCTCCTTGCCACTGAAACGCGCTGCGGCTTCGGCGGCGCTGCGGAAAACGTAGCTGGAGGTCGCAAAGATCGGATCGCTGTGTTCCTGTTCTGCAGTCCGGCTTTGGCCGGCCCGGATCGCCAGGGTCGTCAGCGCGCACTCGCTCAAGTCGAAATCACTCATGCTGGCCCTGCCCCGAATCCCTGCATTGACGGATCAAACCGTGTTGTACATCTCGATGATCGAGGATTCCGATTCACGCGCGCGTTTGGCGTGATCGGAGCGATCCTCACCCAGACGGTCCAGATAGTCCTGGTTAACGTCCCCCGTCACGTACTCGTTGTTGAAGCACGATGTGTCGAAGCGGTGAATCTCCGGGTTACCCCGATGCACCGCATCGATCAGATCGTCCAGGTCCTGATAGATCAGCCAGTCGGCGCCGAGCGCTTCCTGCACCTGTTCGTCGGTGCGATCGTGTGCGATCAACTCGTGAGCGGCCGGCATGTCGATACCGTAGACGTTGGGAAAACGCACCGGTGGCGAGGCGGAAGCAAAGTAGACTTTCCGGGCACCGGCGTCGCGCGCCATTTGTATGATCTGCATCGAGGTCGTGCCCCGCACGATGGAATCGTCGACGAGCAGCACGTTCTTGCCACGAAACTCCAGGTCGATCGCATTCAGCTTTTGCCGAACCGATTTACTGCGCTGCTGTTGTCCGGGCATGATGAAGGTCCGACCGATATACCGGTTCTTGACGAAACCTTCACGGTACTTGACGCCGATCCGGTTGGCCAGTTGCAATGCGGACGTACGGCTCGTGTCCGGAATCGGGATCACCACATCGATGTCATGGTCGGGACGTTCCCGGAGCAACTTGTCGGCCAGCTTATCGCCCATCCTCAGGCGCGCCTTGTAGACCGAGATATTGTCGATGATCGAGTCGGGACGCGCGAAATAGACATACTCGAAGATGCACGGCGAGTGCCAAACATGCTCGGCGCATTGACGTGTGTGGAGGACGCCATCGTTATCGATCAGCACGACTTCACCGGGAGCGACATCGCGTATCAGTTTGAATCCCAGCACATCCAGCGCGACGCTCTCCGACGCGATCGCGTAGTCCTTGCGACCATGCCCGATGGCGCGCTCACCGAATACCAGCGGCCTGATGCCATAGGGGTCACGAAAACCGAACACACCGATGCCGGTGACCATCATGACAACCGAGTAGGCTCCGCGGCAGCGACGGTGCACCCCAGCTACGGCCTTGAAGATATCCTCGGCGTTGATCTTCAGCTTCCCCAACTCTTGTAATTCGTGGGCGAAGACGTTGAGCAGCACTTCCGAATCGGAGTCGGTGTTGATGTGCCGCTGATCCTGCACGAATAGCTCCCGCTTCAAGACCTCGGCATTCGTCAGGTTGCCATTGTGCGCCAGCGAGATGCCATAGGGAGAATTCACATAAAAGGGCTGGGCCTCGGCCGAACTGGTGCAGCCCGCGGTCGGATAGCGCACGTGTCCGATCCCCATCGTTCCACGCAGCGTCAGCATGTGGCGCGCATGGAACACGTCCCGGACCAGGCCGCTTTCCTTGCGAAGGTAGAGGCGATCATGCTCGCAGGTCACGATGCCGGCGGCATCCTGACCCCGGTGCTGCAACACCGTCAGCGCCTCGTAGAGTTCCTGGTTGACCTCGCCATGGGAAACCATACCGACTACGCCACACATAACTTCGTACTCCGGATTCAGTGAGCCGTCAGTGATAGTTCAAATTGCTCAGCCAACTGGCCGGCATCCTGTCTCGCATCCACAACGCTGCCCTCTCGAACGGGGGAATGAGTGTTGCCTCTTTCCACCAGATTGCACGCGGCGCGGGCGTCAGACCCCCGACCAGAACCAGCAAAGCCACCAGGATACCGCCGCGGAACACCCCGAAGATGAGACCGACAATACGGTCCGTCCCCGAGAGCCCGGTTCCGGAGAGGATTCCGGCGAGCAGACTGCCAATCAGAGCGCCCAGGATCAGCACTACAAACAGGATCAGACAAAAAGCGGCGGCCTTGCGCAGCGGGGCTGCTTCGATCAAGTGCTGGAGATAAACCGCCACTTGATCGCTGAAATGCACCGCCAGCGTAACGGCCGCCACCCAGGCGACCAGCGAAAAGATTTCCCGGACGAAACCCCTCATCAGGCCGAGCAAGCCTGAAATGACGAGTATGCCGAGGATCACATAGTCGGCCCAAGTGAAATGCATGACCGGCGCCAGACCTAGTCGCGGGCCAAACCCATCGTGCCGCTACCCATAGCGGCAAAGGCAAACCCTGCGGATCTGATCATTTGCGGCCGCTAACCGTTCCGCTCATGCCTACCGACGATTCGAGACGCTTGCGGGCCTGCTCGGCACGTCCCTTGTCCGGCTCAGGGCCCACCGACACCCGGTAGTTGACACCCCCGGCCCCGGGAATGGTCTCTACGAAAGCATCGAACTTGTTCTTGCGCAATTTCTCTGCCAATGCCCTGGCGCTCGCTTCGCTGGTGAAGCTTGAGGTCTGGACAACCCAGCGTGTTGGAGCATCCTCGCCCTTCGGTTTCCGGGCCACCATCGACTTGGCCTGGGCGGGCGCCTTCGCGGGCTGAGTAACCGCAGAACCCGGAGCTGCGCCCTCGCCAGTGCCAGCCTCTGCGACGGTCGTCGCCGATTTACCTGCGACTTCGACCTTCTTTTTTTGAGGCGGCGCCGGGCTCGTCGCTTTCGAGGGTGCGGCGGACTTCGCCGGCTCACTGGGCTTTACCGCGGCTTTCTTCTCCTCCCGCCGCGCCGTTCCGCCGGTAGCGGCAGGCTTGGCCGCGGAATGGGACGGAGCTGGTGGCGGGGCAGAAGGCGGCGCCTTGGCCGCTGTCGGCTTTTTGGCAACCTCGGCCGATGCTTTCGGATGCGGTGGAGCGGCCTTACCAGCAGCGGGCTGAGTTTTGACCGGCCGGTCATCATCCGGCACCTTCGCTACAGCGCCATGCGACAGGTCGTTGCCGGGCGCCTCGCCCGCCGGCTTCTTCTTCGCCAAGGATTTCTCTGCGGCAGGGGCAAGATGCGCGACGCCGCGAGCACCCTGTCCCAGTGGGCTATCAGGTGTTGGGACTTCAACGGTCCCGGCGCCCTCGTCTTCCAAATATTCGGATTGTTGCTCTGGACTCGATGCCGTTGACGGTTCATCCCTCCGGGGGGTAACGGCCACGGGTTCCGAGCCGGCCGAGTCGGTGAGGGGGATGATCTTGTACCCGTCACCCTCGACCGATGGCTCGCTGACGCCAGCCACAGGCTCAACGACCTCGGTGCCCGGAGGCAGCGACTGCGCGGCCGTTCCGTCAACGGCTTCCGTACTCGGATCTGGCGCTGCGTCGAACAACAAGGGAACGAACAGCACGACCAGTGCGACGATGATTGTCGCCCCAATGAGCCGCTGTTTTAATTCATCATCCAATGGCATTCACCCAATCGATCGGCCATCTTGAGCAAGGTACTCGGCAATCAGAAAAAAGGAACCGAAGACGACAATAGGATCACCGGCAACCGCTCCGGCGCGTGCTGCCGCGACGGCATCGCTGACCCGGCTGAATCCACATTCTACCCTCTCCACACCGGAACTTCTAAGCACATCCCTCAGTTGCTCCGGGGTTGCGGCGCGCGGCACTTGCAAGCGAGGAAGATACCAGGCCGCAACCAGATCCTTCATCTGCGTCACCACCCCAATCTGGTCCTTGTCGCGCATCAAGGCGAAGACCGCATGTAAGCGCTTCTCGGGAAAGCGTTCTCGCAATTGCGTCGCAAGCACACCGACGGCCTGCACGTTGTGAGCCACGTCCATCACGACCGGACGGTCACCGGGAATCACCTGGAACCGGCCGCTAAGGCGAGCCCCCGACAGGCCTGCCCGGATGGCCGATTCGCTGACCGGCAGCACGCCCGCGATCAGATCGATGGCCTGCAACGCTCCGGCCGCATTCCGAAGTTGGTGGGTGCCGCCGAGGGGCGGCAGCGGAAGATCGTCCACCCGAACCGCACGGCTGCGCCACGACCACCCGGCAGAGGATTCGAGAAAATCGAAGTCCCTCCCGATGACTCGCAAGTCGACCGAGAGGCTGTCAGCATGAGCCAGCATCGATTCGGGTGGCTCGGGATCGGCAATCACTGCCGGACGACCGCGCCGCATCACACCGGCCTTTTCCAGGCCGATCGCCTCGCGGGAGTCGCCGAGCCATTCCTCATGGTCGATACCGATGCTGGTCACCAAAACCACGTCGGCGTCTACGATATTCACGGCATCCAGGCGGCCCCCAAGCCCCACCTCGAGCACCTGAACGTCGACGCGTTCCCGACCGAAAATATCCAGAGCCGCAAGGGTCCCGAACTCGAAGAAGCTCAGTGTGGTTTCGCCGCGCGCATCATCGATGTCCGCGAACGCTCGGCAGATAGCGGCATCGCCAACCGGCTCCCCATCGATGGAGATGCGTTCGTTGTAACGCAGCAGGTGAGGCGAGGTATAACTGCCGACGCGGTAGCCCTGCGCCCGGAGGATAGCGGACAAATAGGCTACGGACGAGCCTTTGCCGTTCGTTCCTGCAACCGTGATAGTTACCGGAGGCGGCCCCGGAAACGGCGCAGCGAGCCGTCGATGCACGGACTCGACGCGGTCCAGGCCTAAGTCAATGGTGCGCGGATGCAGCGTCTCCTGCCAGGCCAACCAGTCAGCCAGCCTCCCGAAACGCATTGTTCAGTTGGCTTCGGGACTATCCAGCGCCGAGCGAAAGGCTGACGTCGGGGCGGCAACCTCCGGTCGGGACAGGTCCGCTTCGCGCCCTTTGTCCCTGGCCTGGGTGCCCGTCAGCAGCAACAGCAGCCGGTGGATACGGTCGCGCATTTCACGCCGATCGAGTATCAGATCGATCGCGCCGTGTTCCAACAGAAATTCGCTGCGCTGAAAACCTTCGGGCAACTTCTCGCGGACCGTCTGCTCAATGACCCGAGGACCAGCGAAGCCGATCAGGGCCGCCGGCTCTGCCACGTTGATGTCGCCCAGCATGGCGAGACTCGCCGAGACTCCGCCCATCGTCGGATCGGTCATTATCGAGATGAACGGCACACCCGCAGCCGACAACCGCGCCAGGGCAGCACTGGTCTTTGCCATCTGAAACAGGGAGATCAGCGACTCTTGCATGCGCGCGCCGCCGCTCGCACTGAACACGACCAGTGGGATACGTTCTCGCAAACTCTCGTTGACGGCGCGGACGAAACGTTCGCCCACGACCGACCCCATCGAGCCACCCATGAACTCAAAATTGAAAGACGCGGATACGATGGGAAGTCCTTTCAGATAGCCCCGAACGACGATCAGCGCATCTTTCTCGCCAGTGCCTTTCTGGGACTGCACCAGGCGATCCTTGTACTTCTTGCTGTCCTTGAATTTCAGGGGATCCACCGGCGACAGTTGCTCGCCGATCTCCTGACGATTGCCGGGGTCAAGGAAGAAATGCAGGCGACGTCGCCCATTGATACGCAGATGGTGGGCGCATTTCGGACAAACCTCGAGGTTCCGCTCCAACTCGGCCCGATACAGAATCGCGCCGCAGTGTGGGCATTTCGACCACAGGCCTTCGGGAACGGTACTCTTGGTCGATGCCTCGGTCCGGATCTTTGCCGGAACGAACTTTTGAAACCAGCTCATGCGTCCCTCGCGGCGCTTGCGTCCATGGCCTCGCGCATGGCCCTGAGGATGTCAACGATCTGGGCCTGCGCCTGATCCGGACTGTCCTGGAAGGCTTCGATCTGGCTCACCAACGCGCTCCCGACCACGACCGCATCCGCGAAACGCGCAATCGTGCCCGCCATCTCGGCATTCTTCACGCCAAACCCGACGCCGACGGGCAATGAACTGATTTCCTTGATCGCTCGAATGCGTCGTTCGACATCATCCAGGTCGAGATTCGACGCGCCCGTTACGCCCTTCAGCGAGACGTAGTAGAGGTAACCGCGACCGAGATCGGACATCTCTTGAACGCGCTCCGGACCGCTATTCGGTGCCAATAGGAAAATGGGATCCAGCCCGGCCTCGAGCATCAAGGGCAGCAGCTCACCTGACTCTTCGGGCGGCAGATCAACCGTCAATGCTCCATCGACACCAACTTCCCGTGCGCGTTCAACAAAAGTCCGGTAGCCCAGACTCTCGATCGGATTCAGGTAACCCATCAGCACCACCGGCGTAACGGTGTCGGTTCGGCGGAACGCCTCCACCAGGGCGAGCGTCTTGCGCAAGCTCATCTTGTGAGCGAGTGCGCGCTCACTTGCACGCTGAATCACCGGCCCGTCGGCCATGGGATCCGAGAACGGAATGCCCAGTTCAATGATGTCGGCCCCTGCCGCGACCATCGCATGCATGCAAGGAACGGTGAACTCGGCCGTCGGGTCACCGGCGGTCAAAAATGGAATCAGCGCCTTGCGCCCCGACTCCCGCAGCGCAGCGAACGTGTTCTGGATCCGGCTCACAGGCGGATACCCTCTCGTGTGGCTATCGTGTTGATGTCTTTGTCACCGCGCCCGGAAAGGTTCACGAGGATCTGCTGATCGGGCCTCATCGTGGCGGCCAGCTGGATCGCATAGGCCACGGCATGGCTGGATTCCAGAGCCGGGATGATGCCCTCGGTCAGCGTCAGTGTGTGGAAGCCTTCCATCGCCTGCGCATCGGTGATGCCCACATACGTCGCCCGGCCACTGTCCTTCAGCCAGGCATGCTCGGGACCAACGCCGGGGTAGTCCAGCCCGGCAGAAATGGAATGGGTTTCGATAATCTCGCCATCCTCATCTTCCATCAGATACGTCCGGTTGCCGTGCAGCACCCCGGGCCGGCCCGCGCTGAGCGGGGCTGAATGCCGGCCGGTCTCGATGCCGTCGCCGGCCGCTTCCACCCCATACATCGCGACCTCGCCGTCGTCGATGAAGGGATGGAACAAGCCGATGGCATTTGACCCGCCGCCGACGCAGGCCACCAGCGCGTCGGGTAGTCGCCCCGTCAGTTCCCGCATCTGCTGTTTTGCCTCGCGCCCGATAACGGACTGAAAATCACGAACCATGGCCGGATACGGATGCGGCCCGGCCACCGTGCCAATGATGTAAAAGGTGTCGTCCACATGAGTCACCCAGTCCCTTAGCGCCTCGTTCAGCGCGTCCTTCAGAGTCCGGGAACCCGATTCCACGGGCACCACCTCGGCACCCAGCAACTTCATGCGGTAAACATTTAGGGATTGCCGCTCGACGTCCACGGCCCCCATGTACACAATGCACTTGAGACCGAGGCGCGCAGCCACTGTTGCCGTTGCGACCCCGTGCTGACCGGCACCGGTTTCGGCGATGATGCGCGGTTTGTTCATGCGGCGCGCCAACAACGCCTGGCCAACCGTATTGTTGACCTTGTGCGCGCCGGTGTGATTCAGGTCTTCACGTTTCAGGTAGATCTGCGCTCCGCCGACCTCCCGGCTCAATCGCGCGGCGTGATACACGGGCGATGGACGGCCGACATAGTGCTTGAGGTCGTGATCGAGTTCGGCGATGAAATCGGGGTCCGTGCGGTAGCGTTCATACGCGGCACGCAGTTCGGTCAGCGGCTCCATCAGCGTTTCCGCGACGAAAATACCGCCGTAGGGGCCGAAATGCCCCCTTTCGTCCGGGAGATTGTAGGGTCCGCTAACGCGACCGCTGTCTTTGATCAAAGTCATAAACCTCTGTTAAGAAACGCGCGATCCTGGCGGCGTCCTTGATGCCCCTCGCGCTCTCCACACCGCTCGACACGTCGACGGCATAGGGTCTTGCAACTTCCAGCGCCTGCCCCACGTTGTCGGGGTTCAGGCCGCCCGCCAGAATGAGCTGCCGCCCCGGCGGCGCGACCGCGCGCTGCCAGTCGAAAGCTTGCCCGGTACCGCCCCGAATGTCTCCGTGGTAGGCGTCGAGCAAGAGCGCCAGCGCATCGGGAAACCGGGCAAACTCCGCTGCGAGATCGATGTCTGGCGCCATCTGTAACGCCCGGACATACGGTTTTCGAAAGCTGGCGCAATACTCGGGAGACTCGTCCCCATGGAACTGCAGCAGGTCGATGCGCACTTTGGACAGAACGCCGTCCACTTCGTGCCCGGTCGCGTTGACGAACAGGCCAACCACCGTCACGAACGGCCCGACCGCCGCCAGCACGGCCTGTGCGCGATCGATATCGACCGCCCGCGGGCTTGGTGGGTAGAACACCAGTCCGATCGCATCGGCGCCCAGCGCCACGGCCTGCTCGGCATCGCCGGGCTGAGTCAAGCCGCAGATTTTAACGCGAGTTCGTTGCCAGGGATACGCCGTCATGGGGATGATGGGGTCTGAAGCGGTCCACGCCCGGGGGCAGGCGCGAAAAGATCGAATCTTGTGGCACGGCGAAAGTGGCCGGGTACATGACGCTGGCGAAATATAACCCATCCGGCGGTGCGGTGACACTCGCGAGCGACCGGGACCGGGCGTCGAGGACTTCCCGGGCCCACTCGGGTTCAGCCTTGCCCGCACCTATTGTCATTAGAACACCGACGATGTTCCTAACCATGTGATGCAGGAATGCGTTGGCAACTAGATCCACGACGACCTGATCACCGTCGCGGCTCACGTCGAGCAAGTGCATCCGACGGAAGGGGCTTTTCGACTGACAGCCCTGAGCCCGAAAAGACGAAAAATCATGTTCCCCGAGCAGATGCTCCGCCCCACGCTGCATACGTACCTCGTCCAGCGGGTAGAAACACCAGGTGGTCCTGCGGTGCAATAGCGCCGAACGCATCGGGCGATTCAGTATGGCATAGCGATAATACCGTGCGATCGCACTGTAACGTGCATGAAAGTCACACGGAACCACCCGGGCCCACAGCACCCTGACATCGTCAGGCAGCGCGCTGTTGGTCCCCATGATCCAGCCCCGCATTGGGCGCTCTACCGCGCAATCGAAATGGACGACTTGTTGCAGGGCATGGACGCCGGCGTCGGTGCGCCCTGACGCATGCACCCGAACGGAAATGGCCGCGACGCGACTCAGAGCGGTTTCGAGAACCTCCTGCACGGTCCTGCGCCCCTTTTGCCATTGCCAGCCCGCGAAGCGACTGCCGTCGTACTCGATCCCGAGGGCAACGCGCACTGGCCTCTCGCCATTCCGGACCTCGGAACGACTCACGGAGAAGACCGGGAACGCATGGCCCGCGCCCGAACAGGCTGTCCTGATTTCATGTTGGCTGCGGCCCCATCACTCGGGTACGAAGGCGCGGGACCCACCCGCGTGTCAGGTAAGCGGCCGCGAGCCGCCACTTGAACGGGCGGGTCACGACGCGCAGCAGGTCGTACCCGCGCTGGATGCGCTGCCAGTGCTCCTGTTCTGCTGCCTCGCCACCCAGGCCACGCACCTGACGGAGATGAACCACGATCGTATCCCTGGCCAGCGCGGCATGTCCGCTCGCAAGATTATCGATCGACTGGTGCAGCCTGACGATTTGGGCATCGATGCCCCAGTATTCGAGATCGCGCGCGACCCGTCCGTACGACGCGCCCAGGCCGCTGACCTCGATCGCCAGATTCAGACCCAACAACTCGGGCAGGAAGCGATGGGTGTGAACCGATATCGACAGCAGCAGCGCTGGAAGCTCGAAGGCTGCATCGAGAAAACGGGGACTTGATGGAAAGTCTATGGAGTCGACCGCCGGACAATCGATGCCGAGGCTGACCAAGAGCCTCCGATAGATCCAGGGATGATTCTGAACGACGTTACCGCTGCCCAGTTCGTCGGCGTAAATGGTGGTGAGCCGCCGCGCAACCCCAGGGGACACGCGCGCCAGACCGTCCACCCGTTGCAGCCAGCACCCATCAACCAGAACCGCGGGGGCCAGTTGTTCGATACCGAACACATAGGCACCACGAGGCAGCTTCGGTACGCTTCGCGGCTTTGGTGAGGCTGAGTCGGTCTGGCGCCGGTAGAGCGCGTTCAACCACGTTTCAAAGGTTGCCTCGGAATAGGGAAACCGGTCGCATCGGTGCCATAGATCGCGGGCTACCCGCTGCAGACAGCGCTCGATATAGCGGCGTGCCGAGCAGAACGCCCCCGGCTGCTGTTCCTCCGGATTGACCAGCGCGTGAAACAGGCCTCTGGGAACCGTGCGCAACCTCCGGGCATCCCGCCGCACCAACGCTCCGACGCCGACCTCAGCGACCACCTGCGGCGCGCCACCACCCCCAGCAGCAGCTCTATCTCCCGACTCCACCGCCATCGGAATCTTGTACGTAGGATCTGACACCGGTCGTCTGAGTCCGGCGAGCCAGGCTCGCAGCGTGGCTTCCTCGTCGGCGGTCAGTACCCCGAACATCGGCCCGCCGAATCGGAACAGGCTCAACAGATGACTCCGCTCGGGGACCTCGCGGTCGATCCATGCCGATGCCGCCAATGCCGACAGCAAGGCGTCGGTCTGGAATGGCTGATCAGCAAACCAGGCGTCCAGACTGCGTCCGCCGATCATCACGCCGCCGTGATACCCGGTCGCGAACGGTGCCTTGCTCAGCAGCAATCGGCGCATCGCGCCGATGACATCCACTGCGTCATGACGATGCGCCTCGAGCGCTTGCCATGCCTGCTCGGTCAGCGATTGATACAGGGCAATACCGCGGACCATGCGCGCATTGAGCAGGCTTCGGGTCTGGCCAGTGGCGCTGCGCCGCGCCGCTTTCCACGCAGCAGCCAGCACCGGGCGTTCGCCCTGCAGGCAACGCACCTGAGTTTGCAGAATCTCCAATACGCCAGCGTGCTCCCGCGTGACATCACGTAGCCCTTCGCACTGCGGAGCGGCGCTGCGAAGCTCGGCGAGCGCGTAACCCAGAATCTCGGGGAAGAATGCGACCGGAAAACAGCCGAGGCCAAGGCGCAGGAATACCGCTTCATGGAGCAGCTCAGAGGCCGAGTCCACGACGCCGCCAGCCGTCGCTGGCTGGCTGTCATCGGCGGCTTGCGCTGCAGCCCGCAGCTGATCGGAAGGGCTTCCCGGCGCAAAGCATCGGACATAGATGCCGAACAACAGGGCATGCGCCTGCCGATGGCCCGTGGCCGCCTGTGCAATACGGCACAGTTCGGCTCCCGCTCCGGCCAGCCACGGCAAAAGGTAGCGCAAATCGTCAACGCCGGCACTTGACCCGGGACCGGCCGGCGTCGCCGGTCGCTTGCTGTCCCGCTTCACAAGCTTTGCCAGGCGCGTCTCCAGTGCGGCGCGGGCCATCGACAACAGTTCGGGCGCATCGTCGTCGGTGGCCAAGCGGCGACACAGAGTGCGATAGTCCCACCCGGCGCTGACCCGTGGGAAGCCGGTCGTCACGGCGCTGCGTGGGATGGACCGGGACGCTTCGACGCCCGCGGTTGGACACGACCTGAACATGTCGGCTAGAACACCGCGGAAAACGGGAGCACCGCCACCTGACTGCCCGCGGCAACCGGCCCTTCGGCCGCTGGCAGGACGATCAGGCCGTTGGCCAGGCTCATCGAGCGGAGAATCCCCGAGCCCTGATTTCCGGTAGTCCGCACCTGATATCCGCTGCCGCCGGCCCGCGGAGTCAGAATGCCCCGCTGGAACTCCATGCGTCCAGGCTGTTTACGCAGCGGCGTGTCGACCGTCGCATTGATCAGCGGAATCAGCGGGCGGTCGACCACCCCCATCCGCTTTTCCAGCACCGGCCTCACGAACCAGCAAAACGCGACCAACGCGGCGACCGGGTTGCCCGGCAATCCGAAAAAGATCGCGTTCCCCACAGACCCGAACGCCAACGGTCGCCCGGGCTTCATCGCCACTCGCCACAGACTGATCCGCCCGATATCAGCCACGACCTCGCGGATACGGTCGGCCCCGCCGCTGGACACGCCGCCGCTGGACACGATCAGGTCCACATGCCTCGCCGCCGCATGCAGCGAGGCCACCAGTTCGCCGGGATCGTCGCGGACGATCCCGAGGTCGCAGACTTCGGCTCCCATACGCCGCAGCGCGGCCGAAAGCTGGTAACGATTGCTGTCATACACCATCCCGGGTGTCAGCCGATCACCCAAACCGCGCACCTCGTCACCGGTCGACAGGACGCCGACGCGCAAGCGCCGGTAAACGGAAATCTCGACCAGCCCTACCGAAGCCAGCAGTCCGATATCCGCGGGCATCAACCAGCGTCCGCACGCCAACAGGACCTCACCTGCGCGCAAATCCTCACCGGCCTGCCGCACGTTGGCGCCCGCACGCAGCGGCGGTGCGAAACGCACGTGGTCGTCATCCAGCGCCTGCGTCTGTTCCTGCATCACGACAGTGTCAGCGCCGTCGGGCATGACCGCGCCAGTCATGATCCGAACCGCTTCGTGGGCCGCTAGCGGATCGCCGTGGTAAGGAGACCCGGCATACGCGACCCCGACGACCCGAAAAGAGCTGTCCCCTTCGGCCAGATCGCTCGCGCGCACGGCGTAGCCATCGACTGCGGAATTGGCATGAGCGGGGACCGGCCTGGGAGCGACAACGGATTGGGCCAAGACCCGCCCCACGGCCTCCCAGAGCGGGACGCGCTCGCAGGCGGACACCGGAGCAACCTCTGACAGCATGGCGTGCAAAGCCAGATCGACCGGGAGGCTCTGCTGGTCAACGATGTCGTCGCAACTCATCTCGGCTTTCAGTTTAAGGCGCGTCAAGGAACGTGCGATGCTACCATGCGCCGTTGAGGATTCAGTCGGACTTCCCACTAAGTCACTATGGTCAACGGACCCATCAAAGGTCGGGGCGCCATTACCAATCGTGCATCACGGTTCGACACCGCCGTTCGGGAGCCCGACGAGGCCGCAGAATCTGGCATCGGGATCGAAGTGCCGCGAACGGAAGTCACCGAAGAATACGCGCGCTCCATCGTCTCGACCAACCGTTCGCCGGACATTCCTTTCGACCGGTCCATCAACCCTTACCGCGGCTGCGAACACGGCTGCATCTATTGCTACGCCCGACCGACACATGCCTACCTGGGCTTGTCGCCGGGGCTGGATTTCGAGACGCAGCTCGTCGTCAAGCGCAACGCCGCAGAGCAGCTGTCTACCGAGCTGGGGCGCAAGGGCTACCGATGCGAACCGATCGCGCTCGGCGCCAATACCGACCCTTACCAGCCGGTCGAGCGGATCCATCGCGTGACGCGGGAAATTCTCGAGGTCCTGCACGATTGCCGACACCCGATCACGATCACGACGAAGTCGGCACTGATCGAACGTGATCTCGACCTGCTGGTGGCCATGGCCGAGCGCCGGTTGGTCGAGGTGCAAATCTCCATCACGACGCTGGACGGACAACTCGCTCGGGTCATGGAACCCCGCGCCACTGCGCCTGCACGGCGCCTGGCGACAGTGCGGACACTGGCGGATGCCGGTGTGCCGGTGCGCTTGATGGTTGCCCCGTTGATCCCGTTCGTCAACGATGCGGATCTGGAGAATCTGGTCACCGAAGGCGCGCGCCACGGCGCGCAGTCGGCGGGATACATCGTTCTCCGGCTGCCGCTGGAAATCAAGGACCTTTTCCGGGAATGGCTGGAGGCCCACTTTCCGCTCCGGGCCCACCGCGTGCTTGCCTGCGTGACCGAACTGCATGACGGTCAGTTGTACAACCCGCAATTCGGCAAGCGCCAGACCGGCACCGGGATATTCGCTGACTTGCTGCGACAGCGGTTCGCAATCGCGCTGCGGAAATCGGGACTGCGCCGCGAGTTGCCACCGCTGGACTCCTCGCTGTTCCGCCCGCCGCGTCAGCACGCAGCGCAATTGGATCTATTCGCGGAAGACGACTGAGGTCGTTCAAATAGGTCGGGGGCTTTGGGCCGGATGCCGCGCGGAGCTTGACCCCGTGCGGCACCCGGCCGGAGTCGAGGAATTCCTATTCAGGCTGCTCGGGTGTTTGAGCGTCGTCCTCCGGTACTTCCTCCTCCGGTGGAACTTGCTCCTCGATGACCGTCTCCTCCTCGACCTCAACCGGTCCGCCAGCCTCGGTCGATTCGTCGTTGTCATCCGGCACTTCGGTCGCAGCGGGCGCCCCGGTCGCCGCAGGTGCCACGCCAGCGGGCGGCTGCCCCGGCTTGCCGGCCGCGGGGGCGTCGTACTTGATCAGCGTCTCGATCTTCGCCTGACTCTTTTGTTCATCCAGATACTTCTGCAGCTTGTCACTCTGCAGGAACGACTGGACCTGCGGCTTCACGGACTCGTAGCTCGGCGCTTCCTGCTCCCGCGAGCTCTCCCGCTGGATAACGTGCCACCCAAAATCCGTCTTCACCGGGGCCTTGGTCGTTTCGCCATTCTTCAGCGCGATCACGGCATCCGCGAAGGGCGGAACCATCTGGTCCGGTGAGAACCACCCGAGATCACCACCATTGTTCTTGGAACCCGGATCCTTGGACAGCTTCTTTGCGAGCGCGTCGAACTTCTCACCCTTGCCGAGGCGCTTGATAACATCCAGAGCCGTCTTCTCGTCTTCCACCAGGATGTGCCGGGCCTTGTATTCACTCGCCTTCATCGCGCCAACACGCTGGTCGTATTCCTTCCGGATTTCCTCTTCGGTAGGCGTCAGCTTCTTGAGCAGGCTTTCGGCTGCCACCTGCGACAAAGTCATCCGGATGGCATTGTCGACCCGCGCCGCTATCGACGGATCCTTCAACAATTGGTCCTTCTCGGCGGACTGCCGCAGGATCTCACGCTTGACCAGTTCGTCGACGATCTTGTCCTTCGGCACCCCTTCGCCACCGCGCCGTTGAGCGATCTCGTTGGCGAGCATGTCGACCGACTGCTTGCTGATCGGACGGCCGTTCACGAGTACCGCCGTGTCATCGCGGGAAACCGGAGGTAGCACGATCGCTCCCTCGGCGGAGGTCTTGCCGGCCTGGTCACAGGACCACAGTGAAACACCGCTTAACGCGGCCAGGACCAAAAGGCGTTTATTCATCTTGCAATTCCCTATTGTCTGTTTTCAATTCGGTCGAACTCGTCGGGCGCATAGGCTTTCATGCTGAAAGCATGAATATCGGTCTGCATCAGATCGCCCAAAGCTTGATATACCAGCCGGTGCCGCGCGACGAGACTCTGCCCGGCAAACGGCTCGGCCACGATGATGGCGGAAAAGTGTCCGCCACCGCTTTGCTTGGCTCCGGCATGACCTGCGTGGGCGGCACTGTCGTCGAACAGTTCGAGGTGCAGGGGCTCAAGGGCCTTTTCCAAGCGCGCACGGATCCGCTCGATTCGGGCACTCATCTCGGAAACACTCGCTTGAAGGGCTTGACGACGACCCGATCGTAGACGCCCTCTCGACGGTACGGATCTGCAGCGGCCCAGGCTTCGGCTTCCGCCAAACCAGGAAAATCGGCCACGATCAGGCTACCGGTAAAACCGGCATCACCCGGATCGTCGGCGTCGATTGCCGGGTGCGGGCCGGCGAGAATTAGGCGCCCCTCGTCCGCGAGCACCTCCAGGCGGGCCAGATGGTCCGGTCGCGCCTTCCGACGCAATGCGCCACTGCCCGGCACGTCCTCACACAGGATCGCGTACAGCACCAAGTCACTCCTGATGAGGTTCAGCCACGTACCGGTGCAGGTACAGGGTTTGCAGGATCACGAAAAAGAGCGTCAGCCCGATCAGACCAAACAGCTTGAAATTGACCCAGGTGTCGGTGTCGAAGCGATAGGCAACGAACAGGTTGACGCAGCCGACGACGATGAAGAAAGAAGCCCACATCAAGTTGAGGCGTTTCCACACCCCCGAAGGGAGTTCCACCTTGCCACCCAGCAAGCGCTCGATCGCGGTCCGCCGCCCGAAGATCTGGCTGAGCAGGAACGCCACACCGAACAGCCAGTTCACGACGGTCGGCTTCCACTTGATGAACAGCTCATCCTGAAAGTATAGAGTTGCGCCACCGAAGACGGCGATCACAGCCAGTGTAATCAGGTGCATCGGCTCGATGCGTCGGGTTCGAAACCAGACGAAAGCGACCTGCACGACGGTCGCGATGATCGCCACTACGGTCGCGACATAGATGCCGTAGACCTTGAAAGCACCGAAGAACAGCAGGATCGGGAAAAAATCGACTAGAAGTTTCATGGTGAGCAGCGATTAGCGGGATCCTGCGTCATAACAGTGTTTCCTAACTGCAAGTCCTGCCGACGGCGGGCGCCAATACGCCAAGGGCATGGTCAGCAAACGTTCTGATAGGGCGGACCGGCCCTGAATGCGGTGTCGACTCTCGGTTTCCCGAACATCGACGAGGCCTTGCGTTGCCTGAGCAGGTCGCTATGATACAAGAAAACGTCGTCGACTGACGTTTCCATTAGATGCGCTGCGTGGCTTGGCCTCAGCCGGCACTTGCACATTCCCTGTAGCTCCCAAGGTTTTAGACCCAACGTGTCACTGGATCCATCCACCCAAACGGCGATCGAAGCGGCGGCCTTTCGCCGCCTGCTGCAGCACCTCAGAGAACACCCCGAAGTCCAGAACATCGACCTGATGATCACGGCTGACTTCTGCCGGAACTGCCTGGCCAAATGGCTGACGGAGGCCGCGCAGCAAGCCGGTGAACCGTTGGACGAGAGCGCCGCCCGCGAGTGGGTCTACGGAGAGCCCTACGCTCGGTGGAAGGAAAAATTTCAGCGCGAAGCCACTCCCGAGCAACTCGAAGCCCTGAACCGGCGGCAATCCAAGACCGACACCTAGGGCTTACCCTTCGTTGCCGGTGCCGGTTTCGTAACGGCGCTCCGAATTCACGGGTTTTCCAAGCAACGACCGATCAGTTCGATTCGGTATCCGTCAGGATCTTCTACGAAAGCAATTACGGTACGGCCGTGTTGCATGGGGCCGGCTTCCCGAACGATCCGCGCTCCCCGGTTACGCAACTCCTCGACCGCAGCGTAGACGTCATCAACCTCTACGGCCAGGTGGCCGAAGGCGTTCCCGAGTTCGTACCGTTCCACGCCCCAATTGAAAGTCAATTCGAGCACCGTATGCTCGGATTCGTCGCCGTAGCCAACAAAGGCCAAGGTGAATCGACCCTCTGGGTAATCATGTTGCCGCAGCAGCTTCATACCCAACACATTGACGTAAAAGTCGATCGAGCGTTCCAGGTTTCCGACCCGGATCATCGTATGTAGCAAACGCATGAGTTTTCCCGTTGGCAGTAACGACCGGCGATGGCCTGCGAGCGACTCAGATCGACAGAGCGGCGCGGACATCGTCCGCCAGGCGATGCGCGAGCTGGTCGACGAGTTCGCGATCCTGACCCTCGACCATCACGCGTACCAGCGGCTCTGTTCCGGATGAGCGCAACAACACGCGCCCCCTTCCCTTAAGCCGAGCTTCGACATCTTCCCTCGCACGCCGGATGGACTGATGGGACTCGAGGTTGGTCCTCACGTCGACACGAACGTTGACCAGACACTGCGGATACTTGGTCATGCCAGACTTCAGCTCGTGCAGGGATTTCCCCTGCGCCTTCATCTCGGCAAGCACCTGCAAGGCCGCGACGATACCGTCCCCCGTCGTCGTGCGGTCACGGCAGATGATGTGCCCGGAGCCCTCGCCCCCGAGCATGCTGTCGTGCGATTCCATCAGTTCCAGTACGTAGCGGTCGCCGACCGCGGCGCGCTGCAGCGGGACATCGATCGCCGCAAGCGCATGCTCCAGCCCCAGATTGCTCATCAAGGTACCGATCACCGGGCCCCGCAACTGCCCCTGATCCAGGCGGGAACGCGCGATGATGTACAACAATTCATCACCGTCCACGATTTCACCACGATGATCCACCATGATCACGCGATCCCCGTCACCATCGAAGGCGACCCCGAGATCGGCACCTGCCTCGACCACGGCCTGGCGCAAGAGCTCCGGCTGGGTCGCACCCACGGCGTCATTGATGTTGAGCCCGTCGGGTGAAACGGCGAGCGCCGTGACTTTCGCGCCGACTTCAGCGAACACATGGGGAGCGATGTGGTAGGTGGCTCCGTTGGCACAGTCGACAACGACCTTGAGCCCGGCGAATTCCGTACCGGCCGGGATCGTACTCTTGCAGAATTCGATGTAGCGCCCCGCGGCATCCTGGATGCGAGCGGCCTTGCCCAGCCCCGATGAGGGCACGGTGGTCATGGGCTGATCAATCTGTTCCTCGATACGCAGTTCGACATCGTCGGGCAGCTTCAATCCCTGCCCGGAAAAGAACTTAATCCCGTTGTCCGCGTACGGGTTATGGGAAGCGCTGATCACGATGCCCGCCTGGGCCCGAAAGGTGCGGGTCAAATAGGCGACAGCGGGTGTCGGCATGGGGCCGAGCAACTGGGTATTGACCCCCGCCGCGGCTAACCCGGCCTCCAGCGCAGACTCGAACATGTAGCCCGAGATGCGAGTATCCTTGCCGATGATCACCTTGCGCGGTCCGGTGCCTCCGGCAAATACCTTGCCCGCAGCCCAGCCCAGTTTGAGCATGAAATCCGGTGTGATCGGATAGGTGCCGACCGTACCGCGTATACCGTCGGTCCCAAAAAAGCGCTTCTTCATGAGTATTCTCCTCCCTTCCCAGGGATTGGCCGGATCACCGCAGGAAAACGCGACAGCGTAACGGTGAAGTTATGGCGGGCGCGGCACTGATTGCATCTAACAATCCGCCTTAATTTAACGATCTACAGACTCCGGACATTCCCCCAACGCCGATTCGCCTGTCCAAGGAATCACGAAACAGGAGCGAGTGTAGCGAAAATCCTCGCAGGGAGGGAACGGGAACCGAGCGCGGGCGTGTCACCGAAGGTCGCGTGATCGCCGGGGAGGCAGGCTAAAAAAAAGCCCCCGGGCGCATCGCGATGCGCCCGGGGGCCTGGTTTCAGCGCAACGGGCTAGTGTTGCGCGGCAGGACGACCGAACGTCGGCGCATCGTCAGCGCGAGGCGGCGCGTCAGCCGTCTGGCCCCCACTGGGCGGGGTCTGGTCTTCCCAGCCCTGCGGCTCGCGCGGTACACGCCCCTCCATGATGTCGTCGATCTGCAACCGATCGATGGTCTCGTACTTCATCAGGGCATCGGCCATCAAGTGCATCTTGTCGATGTTCTCGCGCAGGATACGCTCCGACCGCTCGTAGTTCCTGTCGATGATGGAACGAATTTCCTCGTCGATCAGGTGTGCCGTCTCTTCCGAAACTGATTTGTGCTTCGTCACGGATCGGCCGAGGAATACCTCACCCTCCTCTTCACTGTAAGCCAGGGGACCCAGCCGCTCGGACAAACCCCACCGAGTCACCATGCTGCGAGCCAGATTCGTCGCCCGCTCGATGTCGTTTTGAGCGCCAGTGGTCACCCGTTCCTTGCCAACGATCATTTCTTCAGCGATGCGGCCACCGAAAAGACTGGAGATCTGACTCTCGAGCTTCTGCTTGCTGGCACTGTACTGGTCGCGCTCGGGCAAAAACATCGTGATGCCCAAGGCCCGACCACGCGGCATGATACTGACCTTGTAGACCGGATCGTGTTCCGGGACCAGTCGGCCGACGATCGCATGCCCTGCCTCGTGATAGGCGGTCAGCCGCTTTTCGTCTTCGCTCATGACCATGGACTTACGCTCGGCGCCCATCAGGATCTTGTCCTTGGCCTTCTCGAAATCGGACATGTCGATCACGCGCTTGTTTTTACGCGCTGCGAACAAAGCCGCTTCATTGACGAGGTTGGCAAGATCGGCGCCCGAGAACCCCGGCGTACCACGAGCCAGATATTTCGGCTCGACGTTGTCGGCCACCGGAGTGCGCTTCATATGCACTTTCAGGATCTGCTCGCGACCACGCACATCTGGCAGGCCGACCGTGACCTGACGATCGAAGCGACCAGGGCGCAAAAGGGCCGGGTCCAAAACGTCCGGTCGGTTGGTGGCCGCAATCACGATGATGCCTTCCGTGCCCTCGAAGCCATCCATTTCGACGAGCAACTGGTTGAGCGTTTGCTCCCGCTCGTCATGTCCACCGCCCAGGCCAGCACCACGATGACGGCCCACGGCATCGATCTCGTCGATGAAGATGATGCACGGAGCGTGTTTCTTAGCCTGTTCGAACATGTCCCGAACGCGAGAGGCACCAACGCCCACGAACATCTCGACGAAATCCGAGCCCGAGATCGAGAAGAACGGAACTTTTGCTTCGCCGGCGATGGCACGAGCCAACAGCGTCTTGCCGGTTCCGGGCGGACCCACCATCAGAGCCCCGCGCGGAATTTTGCCGCCCAGCTTCTGGAATTTGCTCGGATCCTTAAGGAAGTCGACCATCTCGGTCACATCTTCCTTCGCTTCTTCAACACCTGCCACGTCGGCGAAGGTCACCTTCACCTGATCTTCTTCGATCAGCCGCGCCTTGCTCTTACCGAAGGACATTGCCCCGCGACCACCGGCGCCGCCCTGCATTTGCCGCATGAAGAAAATCCAGACGGCGATCAGCAGCAACATCGGGAACCACGAGATGAAGATCTGCATCAGCAGCGACTGCTGCTCCGGCGGTTGCGCCTTGATCTCAACATGGTTCTTCAGCAAATCGTCGACCATGTGAGGATCTTCGGGAGTGTAAGTGGCGAATTTCTCGCCGCTACCGAGGACACCTTTGATCATCGGTCCGTCGATGGTCACTTGCTTGACCTGCCCTTCATTCACCGCAGCGATGAATTGCGAGTAGGACATACTGGAATCGGTGGCTTTGCGATTGCCGAAGTTGTTGAATACAGACATCAACACGACGGCAATAACCACCCACAGGACAATGTTCTTCAACATATCATTCACGTCCACCACTCCCTAATTCGGATTGGAACCCGAGTGTATCTCATTGTTTAGCGAAATTCTAAGTTTGTAACCCGGACCGCGGGTGCACGGTGTTTTTCCGCGCACCGAAAATAGGACAAGGCCCCCGCGGGATGGTTCCAGTAAGGATCAGGTGGATTGTTCGTCACCCTACCGACGCACGGTAACCGCTTGCGACGACGTAGGTTTCCGGGCTACGACTCCGCGACGCCTTGGGCTTGCTGAGCGCTACACGGCTGAAGTTCGCGCGGACCGTGCGCAGAAATTCGTCGAAACCGGTACCCGAGAACGTCTTTACGACCAGCGTGCCGCCCGGACGCAGGACCTGTTGCGCCAAGTCCAGCGCGAGTTCCACCAGGTATAACGAGCGCGGTATATCGACCCCGCGTATGCCGCTCATGTTGGGAGCCATATCGGACAAGATCAGGTCCACCGGCCGCCCGGCCAGTTCTTCCCGCAAGCGAGCGAGCGCCGCATCCTCACGAAAGTCGCCCTGAATGAAGGTCACCCCGGGCAAGGGTTCCATGGCCAGGAGGTCGAGCGCTATAATCGCCCCGCCCGGGCTGATGCGGTTGACCGCAAACTGCGACCAGCCTCCAGGGGCCGCGCCAAGGTCCACCACGGTCATTCCGGAACGGAACAGCCTAAAACGTTGGTCCAGTTCTTCGAGCTTGAACACTGCGCGCGAGCGGTAGCCCAGTTCCCTCGCTTTCTTTACATATTCGTCGCTGTGATGCTCGGCGAGCCAACGGCTGCTCGTGGGGCGTCTAGCCAAATCGGAACGCTCCGGCGGCAGCGGACATCCGAACACTTTCACCAGACAACATCGGCATGATCACTTCCCAGCAGAAGAAACTTCTCAAGGCGAGGGCGCATACCCTCAAGCCCGTCGTCATCACCGGCGCAGCCGGACTCAGCCCTGCGGTCACTGCCGAGATCGACCGTGCGCTCGAGCATCATGAACTGATCAAGGTCAGGATCAACGCCGATACGCCACAGCAACGGTCAGCGCTGGCGGCCGAGGTCTGTAGTGGACTTCAGGCCGACCACGTACAGACCGTCGGCCATGTCGTCACGCTCTATCGGGAGAAACCACCGGAGCCCCTCAAGGGCCGCAGCCTCCCGAAAAAACGCACTAGATATACCGGATCTGCAAAATCTCGTACTCCCTGACGCCACCGGGAGCCTGCACGGTCGCAACATCCTCGACGTGTTTGCCGATCAGCGCCCGCGCGATCGGCGACGAGATTGAAATCAATCCCTGCTTGATATCGGCTTCGTCCTCGCCGACGAGCTGATAGGTGACCGTGTTCCCGGTCGCGAGATCTTCGAGGTCAACCGTCGCGCCGAAAACCACCTTCCCGTCCGCATTGACTCGCGTGACGTCGATGATTTGCGCGTTGGCCAGCTTCGCCTCGATTTCGTTGATTCGCCCTTCGGTAAACGCCTGCTCCTCGCGAGCCGCGTGATACTCGGCGTTCTCCTTCAGATCGCCGTGCGCACGGGCCTCGGCAATGGCCTGGATTATTTTGGGACGGCGCACCGACTTGAGGTGATTGAGTTCTTCCCTCAACTTCTCGGCACCGCGAGTGGTAATCGGCGTTTTGTTCATGGTTTTGGTTCGGGATGCGGATGGAAATATCGCCGCCGTTCAGAAGTCCCCATGGAGATCCTGCAGCCTGCAAACGCCAGCCGATTGCGCTTCGTCGAGTGCGAAGCAGATCGCGCGCGCGCCTGAGACCGTCGTCGTATAGGTCACCTGACGTTGCAACGCCTGCCGCCGAATCGTGAAGGAATCGGCGATCGCCTTCGCGCCTTCGGTCGTGTTGATGATCAGATGCAGTTGCCCGTTCTTGATCATGTCCACGATGTGCGGACGGCCCTCGTAGACCTTGTTGACCACCTCACAAGGCACGCCCGCATCCACCAGGGTTTGCGCGGTCCCCCGAGTGGCGACCAGGGAAAAGCCCTTCGACACCAGGTCGCGGGCGATCGGGACAATCTTGACCTTGTCCGCATCGCGGATACTGATCAGTGTCACACCGCTGGTGGGTAGACGCACATTCGCGGCACGCTGCGCCTTGCCATAGGCTTCACCGAACGTGGTGCCGACCCCCATGACCTCGCCAGTGGATTTCATCTCGGGACCGAGTACCGGATCGACGCGCGGAAACTTGATGAACGGAAACACCGCTTCCTTCACCGAGAAATAGGACGGAACGCGCTCCTCGAGGATACCCTGCTCGGCGAGGGTACGCCCGACCATGCATCGCGCGGCGACCTTGGCGAGCTGATAACCCGTTGCCTTCGACACGAATGGAACGGTGCGGGAGGCCCTGGGGTTTACTTCCAGGATGAAGACATCCCGCCCCTGGATCGCGAATTGCGCGTTCATCAGGCCGACCACGTTCAGCGACTCGGCCAGCAGCTTGACCTGCTCGCGAATCTGCAACTGGATGGCGGCATCCAGATCGTAAGGCGGAATGGAGCAGGCCGAATCGCCCGAATGGACTCCTGCCTGCTCGATATGTTGCATCAATCCGCCGACGAGAACCTCCGACCCGTCCCGAACGGCATCGACATCCATCTCGATCGCATCGTCCAGAAACCGGTCCAGCAAAACCGGCGACTCGTTCGAGACGCTGACCGCCTCGCGCATGTAGCGGCGCAACTCGTCGTCGTTGAAGACGATCTCCATCGCCCGTCCACCCAGCACATACGACGGTCGCACGACCAGCGGATAACCGATCTGCTGCGCGCAGGCCACAGCCTCATCCAGGGATCGAGCCGTCTTGTTGGGCGGCTGCTTCAGACCGAGACGCTCGATCAAGAGCTGGAAGCGCTCCCGATCCTCGGCCAGATCGATGGAATCGGGCGACGTGCCGATGATGGGCGCGCCCGCGGCTTCAAGCGCTCGCGCGAGCTTCAGCGGCGTCTGTCCTCCGTACTGCACCACAACTCCGTACGGCTGTTCGAGATCGATGATCTCCAGCACGTCTTCTAGCGTCAGCGGCTCGAAGTAGAGCCGGTCGGAGGTGTCGAAATCGGTCGAGACCGTTTCCGGATTGCAGTTCACCATGATGGTTTCAAAGCCATCCTCGCGCAGCGCCATCGCAGCATGGACGCAGCAGTAATCGAACTCGATGCCCTGCCCGATCCGGTTCGGCCCGCCACCGAGCACCATCACCTTCCGCCGCGTCGACGGCTCCGCCTCGCACTCCTGCTCGTAGGTCGAGTACAGGTAGGCCGTCGAACTCGCAAACTCGGCGGCGCAGGAATCGATACGCTTGTAGACTGGCTTGATACCGAAACCACGGCGCACGGAACGGATCGCGTCGGCGCTGCTGCCCAGCAAAAAGGCGAGGCGAGAGTCCGCAAAGCCTTTGCGTTTCAGAGCAAACAGCTCCGTTCGCGTCAATCCTGACACAGGACGACCCACCAGGTCGGCCTCGGTCGCAATCAGGTCTTCGATTTGCGCCAAAAACCACGGGTCGATCCGGCTGTGCTCATGGACCTCGTCCAGTGTCCAGCCGCTGCGAAAGGCATCGGCAACATGCAGGATGCGCTCCGGCCCCGGGTAGTGCAGTTCGCGCTGCAGGCTTTCGCGGGCATCGCCGGCCGTGGGATCCAGCCGGCTGACCAGGCCGTCTATCCCGGTTTCGAGACTGCGCAAGGCCTTTTGCAGGGACTCCTGGAAGGTGCGGCCGATCGCCATCGCCTCGCCCACCGACTTCATCTGGGTGGTCAGCCGATCATCCGCCTGCGGAAACTTTTCGAACGTGAAACGCGGAATCTTTGTTACGACGTAATCGATGGTCGGCTCGAACGATGCCGGCATCGCGCCGGCGGTGATCTCGTTGCGCAACTCGTCGAGCGTATAACCGACCGCGAGTTTCGCTGCGACCTTGGCAATCGGAAAACCGGTCGCTTTAGAGGCCAGGGCAGAGGAACGGGACACGCGCGGATTCATTTCGATGACGACCATACGGCCATCCTCAGGATTGACCGCAAACTGCACGTTCGACCCGCCGGTGTCGACGCCGATCTCACGCAGCACCGCGATCGATGCATCCCGCATCAACTGGTATTCCTTGTCGGTCAGCGTCTGCACGGGTGCAACGGTAATCGAGTCGCCCGTATGCACGCCCATCGGATCGAAGTTCTCGATCGAGCAGACGATGATGCAGTTGTCGTTGCGGTCCCGCACGACTTCCATCTCAAACTCTTTCCAGCCGAGCACCGATTCTTCGATCAGCAGTTCCCGGGTTGGCGACAGATCGAGCCCACGCTCGCAGATCTCGATGAACTCCTCGCGGTTGTAGGCGATGCCACCGCCGCTGCCGCCCAGCGTGAACGAAGGACGGATAATCGTCGGGTACCCGATGCGGTCGAGCACCTCCAACGCCTCATCGAGCGTGTGCGCGACTTCGGAGCGGGGCGTCGCCAGCCCGATGCGGTTCATCGCCTTGCGGAAACGATCGCGGTCCTCGGCCTTGTCGATCGCGTCCTTCTTGGCACCGATCAATTCCACGCCGAACCGATCAAGCACCCCTTCCCGATCGAGATCGAGGGCGCAATTCAGGGCTGTTTGTCCACCCATCGTCGGCAGCAAGGCATCCGGGCGCTCCTTTTCGATGATCTGGGCGACTGTCTGCCAATCGATCGGCTCGATGTAGGTCGCATCGGCCATTTCCGGGTCGGTCATGATCGTGGCCGGGTTCGAGTTGACCAGGACCACGCGGTAGCCTTCCTCACGCAAGGCCTTACAGGCCTGCGCCCCGGAGTAGTCGAACTCGCAGGCCTGACCGATGACGATCGGCCCGGCGCCCAGCAGCAGAATGGATTCGATATCGGTTCTTTTCGGCATGTCGTGCTCTGCTACGTTCGGCGACTCGTACCCTTCATTCTCTCGATGAAGGCATCGAACAAGGGGCTCAGGTCATGCGGACCCGGGCTGGCTTCCGGATGACCCTGGAAGCTGAATGCGGGCCGGTCGGTCCGCTCGATGCCTTGCAGGCTCTGGTCGAACAAAGACCGATGGGTTGCGCGCAGCGTCACGGGCAGACTGTCTTCATCGACCGTAAAGCCGTGGTTCTGGCTCGTGATCATGACCTTCCCCGTTGCAAGATCCTGCACCGGATGGTTCGCGCCATGATGGCCGAACTTCATCTTGACGGTCCTTGCGCCGCTGGCCAGTGCCAGCAGTTGGTGGCCCAGGCAGATGCCGAAGACCGGGACTCCGGCGTCGACGATGGCGCGTATCGCCTCGATCGCATAGGTGCAGGGCTCGGGATCACCCGGACCGTTCGACAGAAACACCCCATCCGGGCGCCGCGCGAGAACGGCGGCGGCCGGCGTCGTCGCCGGCACCACGGTGACGCGGCACCCGCGGTCGGCGAGCAGCCTCAAGATGTTGTGCTTGATACCGAAGTCGTAGGCCACGACCTCATAACCGAACTCGGCCAGATCTCGATGCCCCTCGCCGAGTTGCCAAGCGCCTTGGGTCCACGCGTACTCTTCACTGACGGTGACCTCCCGCGCCAAGTCCATGCCCTTGAGTCCGGGAAATTCCTGTGCCAGCGCGATCGCGCGCTCGGGGACAATCTCACCCCCGGCGACCAGACACCCGCGCTGCGCACCCTTGTCCCGCAGGATCCGGGTCAACTGGCGGGTATCGAGGCCGGCGATCCCGACGATCCCCGAGGCTCGCAGGAAATCCGTGAGACTCCGGCCGGACCGCCAGTTGCTGAACCGCGCCGGCACATCGCGGACAACCAACCCTGCGGCGAACGGACGCACCGCTTCAGCATCTTCGTCGTTGATCCCGGTATTGCCGATATGGGGATACGTCAGGGTGACGATCTGCTGCGCGTAGGAGGGATCCGTCAGGATCTCCTGATAGCCCGTGATCGCGGTATTGAACACCACTTCACCGACAGTACAGCCGTCGGCACCGACGGCGACGCCATCGAACACCGTTCCATCTTCGAGAGCCAGGAATGCGGGTCTATCCAAAAAAGCCACCTTTAGACGTGCAAAACGGGAGGAGCCCGGAGGACTCGTCCCGTCAATCCGCGTACGAACTTAATCGTGTAATTTTACGCAACCGCCCCCCCTCGTGTCCACGGCAGGGCCGCCTCAGAGCGACTTCAAACCAAGTACATCCTGCATATCGTAAAGGCCGGACTCACGCCCCATGACCCATTGCGCCGCGCGCAGCGCGCCCTTCGCGAAGGTCAACCGGCTGGACGCCTTGTGGGAGATTTCAACGCGCTCACCGTCGTCGGCAAACATCACCGTGTGCTCGCCGACGATATCGCCGGCGCGTATCGTCGCGAAGCCGATGGTCTTGGGGTCGCGCGCGCCAGTCGTCCCTTCGCGCCCATAGACGGCGCACTCCGCCAGATCGCGGTCGAGCGCTGCCGCGATCACTTCGCCCATGCGCAGCGCCGTGCCCGATGGCGCGTCGACCTTGTGCCGGTGATGCGCCTCGATGATCTCGATGTCGGTCTGATCGCCGATCGTACGCGCTGTAAGCTCGAGCAGCTTCAGCACGAGGTTGACACCGACACTCATGTTGGGGGCGAGAACCAGGGCCGTTGACTGGCTCGCAGCCTCTATCGTCTGCCGCTGCTTGGCGGTAAACCCGGTCGTGCCGATGACCATGCGCACCCCGGCAGCGCGGCAAATCGCGACGTGGCCGAGAGTGGGCTCCGGCCGCGTGAAATCGATCAGCACGTCGAGTTGTTCGCAGGCGCTCTCCAGGCCGGTCGCCACCGGAACGCCGACCGCTGGCAACCCGGCGAGTTCGCCGGCATCCATCCCCAGGTACGGGCTCTGCGCATGCTCCAGCGCAGCCGCCAAAACGAGGCCGGGGGACTCCTGGCACGCGGCGATCAAGCTCTTGCCCATCCGGCCGGCAGCGCCGGCTATCCCAATACGTAATGCCACACTGATCTCCCGAAACAAAAAATCGCGGTTCCGTGGCTTATCGCCCGATTGCCCCACAGGGGCCTGACCCAAGGGGAATCGACTATCCGCGCAGCCACTCGGCAGCAGACGATGGCCGCCACTACAAGCCCAATTTATCGAAGAACTGCTTGACCCCGTCGAGCCAACCGTGAGCCTGCGGGCTGTGGCGGCTACCGCCGCCGCTCAAGGATTCATCCAGACGCCTGATCAGTTCGACCTGATCCTTATCGAGAGAAACCGGCGTCTCGATCTGCACCCGACATAACAGGTCGCCCTGCGGCCCGCCGCGGACCGGCTTTACGCCCTTGCCGCGCAGGCGGAACAGCTTGCCGGTCTGGGTTTCCGGCGGTATTTTCAGCACCACCTTGCCATCCAGCGTCGGTACGTCCAACTCCCCGCCCAGACATGCGGCCGGAAAGCTGATTGGCACTTCACAATAGAGATTGGCGCCGTCGCGCGTGAAGATCGGATGGTCCTTGACCGCGACCTGGACGTACAAGTCGCCGGGCGGCCCCGCGTGGTCGCCTGCCTCCCCCTCCCCGGCGAGACGGATGCGATCGCCTGAATCCACGCCCGGAGGGATTTTGACCGACAAGGTCTTGGTGTCCTGTATGCGCCCCTGCCCCTGGCACGAGCGGCACGGATCCTTGATCTGCTGGCCGGTGCCGCGGCACGCCGGACAGGTCTGCTGCACCGAGAAGAATCCCTGCTGCATCCGGATCGCGCCATGGCCCTGACACGTCGTGCAGGTTACGGGACCCGACCCCTTCTTGGCGCCGCTGCCTCCACATTCCTGGCAGGTATTCCAAGTCGGTACCCGGATCTTGACCTCGGTACCGGCAACGGCGTCTTCCAGCGTCAGTTCGAGGTTGTAGCGCAGGTCGGCACCGCGCTGCGCTCTGCCGCCCCCACCGCGGCGCTTCCCACCGCCGAAGATGTCGCCGAAGACGTCGCTGAAGATGTCGCTGAAACTGTCGCCCGAGAAACCGAAGCCGCCTGCGCCGCCCATCGAAGGATCGACGCCGGCGTGTCCGAACTGATCGTAAGCGGCCCGCTTCTGCGGGTCCGACAAGACATCGTAGGCCTCCTTGACCTTCTTGAACTGCTCCTCGGCGTTCGGGTTGTCGGTGTTGCGATCCGGATGGAACTTCATCGCAAGCCGCCGGAAGCTTTTCTTGATATCGCTATCGCTTGCGTTGCGAGCGACCCCCAACAATTCGTAATAGTCTTCTTTGGCCATGATGCAACACGACCGCCGGCTTACGCCGGCGGTAATCGACTGATGAATCTACCGACCATCGCGGCCGGCAGAGCGGTTATTTTTTGTCGTCCTTCACTTCCTCAAACTCGGCATCCACGACATCATCCGCCGTGGCGTGCGCCGTCTGCTCGGACGAACCCGCGGACTCGTGCGACGCGGCGCCGGTATCGCCATCGGACTTCTGCGCGTACACCCGCTCCGCCAGTTTGCCCGATACCTCCATCAACGCCTGCGTCTTGCTCTCGATCGAGGCATGGTCATCGCCCTTGATGGCTTCCTTCAGCTCGGCAATGGCGCTTTCGATCCGGCTCTTTTCATCCGCATCGACCTTGTCGCCGAGGTCATGCAGCGACTTGTTCGTCGCGTGAATCATCGCGTCCGCGTGATTACGCGCATTCACCAACTCGTGCATCTTCCGGTCGTCTTCGGCATGCAATTCGGCATCCTTGACCATCCGCTTGATCTCGTCTTCGGAAAGTCCGCTCGACGCGCGAATCTGGATCGACTGCTGTTTCCCGGTCGCCTTGTCCTTGGCCGACACGTGCAGGATGCCGTTGGCGTCGATATCGAACGTGACTTCAATCTGCGGGATGCCGCGCGGAGCCGGCGGGATGTCGGCCAGATCGAAGCGTCCGAGCGACTTGTTGTCCTTGGCCATCTCGCGCTCGCCCTGCAGGACGTGGATCGTCACCGCCGTCTGGCTGTCCTCGGCCGTCGAGAACACCTGCTGCTGCTTCGTCGGGATGGTCGTGTTCTTCTCGATCAGCTTGGTCATGACGCCGCCCAGGGTCTCGATACCCAGGGACAACGGGGTCACGTCCAGCAGCAGCACGTCCTTCACCTGGCCGCCCAGTACGCCGGCCTGGATCGCCGCACCGACGGCTACCGCCTCGTCGGGGTTCACGTCCTTGCGCGGCTCCTTGCCGAAGATTTCACGGACGAAATCCTGCACCTTGGGCATGCGCGTCTGACCGCCAACCAGGATCACCTCGTCGACCTCGGCCGCCTTCAAACCGGCATCCTTGAGCGCGGTAAGGCACGGCCCTTTCGTGCGCGTGATCAGCTCCTCGACCAGCGACTCGAGCTTGGCTCGCGTCAGCTTCAGGTTCAAGTGCTTCGGGCCGCTTGCATCGGCCGTAATGTAGGGCAGATTGATCTCGGTCTGCTGGCTGCTAGACAGCTCGATCTTGGCCTTCTCTGCGGATTCCTTGAGTCGCTGCAAGGCCAGCGGATCGTGGTGCAGATCGATGCCGCTTTCCTTTTTGAACTCGTCGGCGATGTAGTCGATGATGCGCAGGTCGAAGTCTTCACCGCCGAGGAAGGTATCGCCATTGGTCGACAGCACTTCGAACTGGTGCTCACCGTCCACTTCCGCGATCTCGATGATCGAGATGTCGAAGGTACCGCCACCGAGGTCGTACACCGCAATTTTCTGGTCGCCCCGGCTCTTGTCCATGCCGTAGGCCAGCGCTGCCGCGGTCGGCTCGTTGATGATGCGCTTGACTTCGAGGCCGGCGATGCGCCCGGCGTCCTTGGTCGCCTGCCGCTGGGAGTCATTGAAGTAAGCCGGCACCGTGATGACCGCCTCGGTGATTTCCTCGCCAAGGTAGGCTTCCGCGTCCTTCTTGAGTTTCATCAACACGCGCGCCGAAACTTCCGGCGGCGCCATTTTCTTTCCGCCCGCATCGACCCAGGCGTCGCCGTTCTCTGCCTCAACGATTTTGTAGGGCACCATCTTGATGTCCTTCTGCACGACGTCGTCCTTGAAGCGCCGTCCAATGAGTCGCTTGATCGCGAACAGCGTGTTCGTCGGATTCGTAATGGCCTGGCGTTTGGCCGACTGGCCGACCAGGACCTCGCTATCCGAAGTGAAGGCGACCACCGACGGCGTCGTCCGGCCGCCCTCTGAGTTCTCGATGACCCGCGGCTTGTCCACCTCAAGGATCGCGACACAGGAGTTGGTCGTGCCGAGGTCGATACCAATAATTTTTGCCATTTTTTGAATGCGCTCCGGTATTCGTTGTTTAAGTTCGTGAATCGGTCACTGCCGGGGTCTTGGGGTGCATCGAGCGGGATTTCAAGCCTGACCTTCGGCCGGCACGGGAACCGGCTGCGCGACAACGACGAGAGCAGGCCGGAGCAAACGGTCGTGCAGCAGATACCCTTTCTGGAACACGCGAATGACGGTGTTCGGCTCGGCATCCGCCGTTGGTTCCGCGGCCATCGCCTGATGGAACTCCGGATTGAAGCGCTCGCCCAGCGGATCGACTGGCTTGACATCGAAACGCTCCAGCGCCGCACCCAACTGCTTCAACGTCAGCTCCATACCTTCCCGCACCCCGTCGGCATTCGCGTCGGAGGCGGAAGCCGCCTGCAATCCCAGTTCCAGGCTATCCACCACCGCGAGCAACTCCTTGGAAAAGCGCTCCAGCGCGAACTTGTGCGCGTTCTGCAAATCCTTCTCGGCACGGCGCCGAACGTTTTCCATCTCAGCCTGGGCGCGCACGAACCGCTCCCAGTTCTCCTCGGCCTTCTTGGTCGCCTCGTTCAGCCGCTGCTCCATCAACTCGATGGAAGGCGGCTCATTCGCGTCGCCGACGGACGCGGCTGGTTCGCGGGCGACTTCGAGGTTCGGTTCCGGAGCCTCGGCGGTGTCGACTGGATGATTCATCTCTTGTTGTTGCATGGCAATGTCTCCCGAATTCTCTTTATGCAAGGCGGCAGGGCAAGCATCGCCCGCGCTGCCGCGTGGCGATGACCGCAACCGCGAAGGGGATCGAGGGTCCGCTTCCTTAGTGACCGGTGCGCTAGGATCTCCGGCAAAGCGCCAAACCGAGCAACCTCGCGGTGATGTCGACCAGAGGGATCACGCGCTCGTATTCCATCCGCGTCGGGCCGATCACGCCCAATACGCCGACCACGCGGCCGTCGATCGAATACCGTGACGTAACAAGACTGCACGGCTCGAGCGAGCGGCACCCGCTCTCTTCACCGATGAAGATCTGAACACCGGGCGTTTCCAGACAGCGATCCAGAAGATGCACGATGTCTTCCTTCTGCTGGAAGATCTCGAAGAGGCCTCTCAGGCGTTCCATGCTCGCCAGTTCCGAAAACTCCATCAGGTTGATCTCGCCAGCCAGCACGAATGGCTTGCGTTTCTTCCCGCCCTGATTCAGCGCGAGCTTGACCATTTCCGCGGCGTCGATCATCTCCTGTCCTATCCGGTCGCGCGACTCCTGAAGGTCACGAAACAGGCCGTCCCGGATGCCGCTCAAGTCCTTCCCGGCGCAGGTCGCGTTGAGGTAATTGGCGGCAACCGTGAGCTGCGCCGCACTGAACGGGCGCGCCGTATGGATGATCTTGTTGTGCACCTCACGGTCGTTAGTCACCAGAATCACCAGGACGCGGTGATCCGACAAGGGCACGAACTCGATGTGCCGAAAGGTTGGCGCATCACAGCGTGGTACGGTCACGAGACCGGCCATGTGCGTGGCGTCGGATAGCAGCCTCGAGGCCGCCTCCAACAAGTCCTCGGGGGTATCCTGTGTCTCCAGGTCGCCCTGAAACTGGGCAATCACCTCTTGCTGCAAAGGTCGCACCGTCAACAGCGAATCGACGAAGAATCGATACCCCGAAACGGTCGGCATGCGCCCGGCCGACGTATGCGGCGCCGTCACCAACCCCAGCTCCTCCAGGTCAGCCATCACGTTCCGTATCGTTGCCGGGCTCAGATTCAGACCGGCATCTCGCGCGAGGACACGCGACCCGACCGGCTGGCCGTCGTCGATATAACGTTCGACCAACACCTTGAACAGGTGCTGGGCCCGATCGCTCAGTTCCGGTAGATTAGACACGCAGGGGACGACTTTTAGCACTCTCGGCGTGAGAGTGCTAAAGGTAGCAACCCCTAGATTATGTGTCAATAAGCTCATACCATAGCCCGCGGATGTGCGGGGCCGCGGTATCTGCGCATCAAGTCCCCAAGGCGTGCAGTTGTGCCACTCATCCCCTGATCTTCCGGAGTAACCACATGAAGGGCGACCCCAAGGTTATCGATTGTTTGAACCGCGTCCTCGGCAACGAACTGATTGGCATCAATCAATATTTTCTTCACGCGCGGATGCTGAAGAATTGGGGCTACCACAAGCTCAATGACTATGAGTACCGGGAATCGATCGACGAGATGAAGCACGCCGACCGACTGATCGAACGTATCCTTTTCCTGGAGGGCCTGCCGAACCTGCAGGAACTCGGCCATCTGCGCATCGGTGAAAACGTTCCGGAAATGCTGGCTGCGGACCTGCAACTGGAACAACAGGCGCACACCGTGCTGAAGGACGCGGTTGCGCTGTGTGAGACGGTCGGGGACTTCGTGTCGCGGGAACTGTGTCAGGAGATTCTCAGCAGCGAGGAAGAGCACATCGACTGGATCGAGACACAGCTCGGCCTGATCTCGGCGCTGGGACTCGAGAACTATCTGCAGTCACACTGTTGATGAGGCCGTCGCCGATTTCGTGCTGATCGCCCCGATGCAGCGGCAATTCAAGACCATAGGGCTGATCGGCAAGCCGGACGCCGAACGTATCTCGGCCACGCTCGAACACATACACCAGCACCTGACCGCACAAGGCTTCCGCGTTCTGCTCGACCGCGGCTGCGCGGGTTTCGTGTCGGGCACCTCGAGCGTTTGTGAGATCGACGAGATCGGCCGAAGTTGCGATGCGGCAGTCATCGTCGGCGGCGACGGCACATTGCTGAGAGCGGCGCGGCTCCTGGTCGACCACGAAATCCCTTTGATCGGCGTCAACCTCGGCCGACTCGGGTTTCTGGTCGACATTTCACCGGACGAGGTCCGCACGCGGCTCGACGCCATTCTGGGCGGCGACTACCAGTTCGAGGAACGTGCCCTACTCCGCGTACGCGTGTCCCGCAACGGCACTGTCGTGCACGACCGGGTCGCAGTGAACGAAATCGTCGTGCACAGCGCCATCGCGACCAGCATGATCGAGATCGAAACCTGGATCGACGGCGCGTTCCTCAACACGCAGCGCTCCGACGGGCTGATCATTTCGACCCCGACCGGATCGACGGCCTACGCCCTGTCGGCGGGCGGTCCGATACTGCATCCGGGACTGAACGCCCTCGTGCTGGCTCCGATCAACCCGCACACCCTGACCAATCGACCCATCGTCATTGGCGGCGACAGTCTCATCGAAATCGGCTTTCGGCCCAGCAAGCAGTTTCGTGCCCAGGTCAACTGCGACAATGTCTCGATCCCTGACGTCGAGGCCACGGATCGCCTGCGCATCACCCGGCATGACCGCCCCTTCCGAATGTTGCATCCCGTCGACCACGACTTCTTTGCCATCCTCCGGTCGAAGCTGAACTGGAGCAGCGGCAACCGCAACTGAACCATGCTAACCAGCCTGAGCATACGCGACCTCGCTCTGGTCGAAGCCCTGGAACTGGAACTCGCGTCCGGCTTCACGGTGCTGACCGGCGAGACTGGCGCCGGCAAGTCGATACTGCTCAATGCGCTGGGCCTCGCGCTCGGGGACCGCGCGGACTCCGGGCTGGTGCGCCCGGGCGCCAGCCGGGCCGAAGTCACGCTGCAGTTCGATGTGTCCGACCTTGCGACAGCCCAGGCCTGGCTCGACGAACACGAACTGGTCGACGATCTCGACTCATGCTTCATACGCCGTACCATCGGTAGTGACGGCCGATCCAAGGCGTATATCAATGGCCGGCCGGTGACGCTGCAGCAACTGCAGGAGTTCAGTTCACTGCTGGTCGAGATCCATGGGCAACACGCTCATCTGGCCTTGCTGCAGGCTCGGGAACAGCGACGACTCCTCGACGAGTCATCAGGAACGCTCGCTCTGGTCGGCGAGGTGGGCGAACTTTACGAACGCTGGCGGACGCTGCAGGACCAGCTCACGCAGCGTCGCCAGACGTCGGCGCAGCGGGCCGCGCGTGAGGAATTGCTGCGCTATCAGGTCGAGGAACTGGAACGCCATGAGGTCTGCTCCGTCGACTACGAGCAAGTGCTCGCCGAGCACTCGCGGCTGGCCAACGTCGGACGCATTCTGGCACTGAGCCAGCAGCAGCTGGACCTGCTGTACGACGACGAAACCGGTTCGGCCAACCGGCTTCTGGCGCAGGCCGTTACGTCAATGAAGGAGCTCGGCGCGCTGTGCCCGGAACTGGGCGAGGTCATGGCAATGCTTCTGGAAGCGCAGATCCAGATCAAGGAAGCGGCCGCATCGATCCGTCATCATGTCGACCGGCTGGAGTCGGATCCAAAGCGGCTCGAATGGCTGGAAGAGCGCATCGGCGATCTGAATCGCCTGGCCCGCAAACATCAGGTGACGCCGGCCGAACTGGGACCGCAGTATGCGGCACTGAGCGCCGAGCTGGAGAGCCTCGGCCGCAGCGAGGAGCAGGTTGCAGAGTTGGAGCGCGCCGTACAGGATACGCTGGAACGCTACCAGGTATCGGCCCGTCGCTTGTCCGAGCAGCGGAACATCGGCGCTGCGCAGCTCAGCACACGCATTACGGCTGTGATCCGTGAACTCGGCATGCCCTATGGCGAATTCCGGATTTCGGTTCAACCGTCGGACGACTCCGAAATGGGGCCCCATGGAATGGATCGGATCGAGTTTTCGGTTACGGCCAACCCTGGCCTGCCGGCACGTCCCATCGGCAAAGTCGCATCGGGCGGCGAACTGTCCCGCATCAGTCTGGCAATACAGGTCAGCGCGATGGCCTACAAGTCCACGCCCACCCTGATCTTCGACGAAGTCGACACCGGCATCGGGGGCGGTGTCGCGGAGATCGTCGGACAGAAGCTGCGGCTGTTGGCCGCCGATCGGCAGGTGTTGTGCGTAACACACTTGCCGCAAGTCGCGGCCCAGGGACACAACCATCTGCTGGTCGCGAAGTCGACCCAGAACGATGTCACGCAAACCGTCGTCAGTCCGATCAGCCCGATCGAAAGAACGCGGGAAATCGCTCGCATGCTCGGCGGCGTCCGAATCACCGAACAGACGCTCGCACACGCCGAGGAGATGCTGGCGCAAGCCCTCTCCTGAAAGTCGGAGCAAAGCTTCTCGCCCGCCCCGCCACCACGCTCATCCAGAAGCCAAGAACGAACTGAGGGAACCCGTGACCCATCGCCATTTTCCGCCCGAATGGGCCGAGCAAAGCGCCGTCCTGATCGCCTGGCCGACCAGGGACGGCGCCTTCGCCGACTGCCTCGACGAAGCAGTCGAAACCTATGTCCATATCGCCACCGCCATCAGCCGGCGCGAACACGTTCTGATCGCCTGCCCTGATGCCACTTTGCAGGCGTCGATACTCGATCGGATCCAAGCTTCGCAAGGAGTCACCTCGCGCGTCCGCTTCGTCGACGTGCGCTATGACGACATCTGGGTTCGCGATACCGCTCCGCTAAGCATCGAAACGACCGCAGGACCAATCCTGCTCAATTTCCGCTTCAACGGATGGGGAGGAAAGTACGACTGCGCCAATGACGCAGCATTCGGCAGCGGCGTCGTGCACGCGGGCGTTTTTCGCGGTGTGGGCAACGAGACGAGCCCCATGGTGCTCGAAGGCGGCAGCATCGAGACCGACGGCGCGGGCACGTTGCTGACCACGCGCTTCTGTCTGAGCAACCCGAACCGAAATCCGGATCTGTCGGCCGCCGCGATCGAGGCGGAACTGACAGAGCGCCTCGGCATTGACCGACTGCTCTGGCTCGACCACGGTCACGTCGCGGGTGACGACACCGACGCGCATGTCGACACGCTGGCACGTTTCTGTGACGAACACACGATCGCGTTCACGGCTTGCGACGACCCTGGCGATCCGCATTATGCCAGCCTGTCCGCGATGGCCGAGGAACTGCGTTCCTTCCGGACCCGAACCGGCCTACCCTATCGTCTAATCCCCCTGCCGATCCCGCAACCGATTCTCGCGCCGGATGGAACCCGGCTGCCGGCCACCTACGCGAACTTTCTGATCATCAACGAGGCCGTACTGGTGCCGATCTATGGTGATGCGAATGATGCGCTTGCGATAGAGCGCCTGGACCGCTCCTTCCCCGGACGCGAAATCGTGCCGATCGACTGCCGCATCCTGATCCGACAATATGGGAGCCTGCATTGCATGACCATGCAGTTTCCGAACACCTTTTCACTGACCTCGCCATGAAAGACACCGTGATTTTGGGCCTCGTACAGCAGCGTTGCAATGCTTCCGACCCTGCCACCAATCTCGCCGCCTCGCTGGCCGGTATCCGCGAGGCTGCAGCCCTGGGAGCCAAGCTAATCCTGCTGCCGGAACTTCATCTCGGACCTTATTTTTGTCAAACAGAAAACACCACTGAATTCGACTTGGCTGAACCGATTCCCGGACCAACCACCGAAAAGCTCGCCGCGACGGCAAAAGAACTCGGCGTCGTGATCGTCGGATCCCTGTTCGAGCGGCGCGCCGCCGGCTTATATCACAATACCGCCATAGTTCTAGATGCCGATGGAACGCTCGCCGGCAAATATCGAAAAATGCATATTCCAGATGACCCTGGTTACTACGAGAAGTTTTACTTCACGCCAGGCGACCTGGGCTTCACGCCGATCGATACCTCCGTCGGCCGACTCGGGATATTGGTCTGCTGGGATCAGTGGTACCCGGAAGCCGCACGACTCATGGCACTCGCAGGAGCCGACATCCTGCTATATCCCACTGCAATCGGCTGGAATCCGCTGGATGAACCCAAGGAAAGGGAACGCCAACTTGAAGCCTGGGTCACGGTACAGCGCGGGCATGCCGTTGCAAACGGTATTCCGGTGGCCGCTTGCAACCGCATTGGTCAGGAAATGGACCCCAGTGGCACAACACCGGGTATCCGCTTTTGGGGTAACAGTTTCGTTGCCGGCCCTCAAGGGGAAGTGCTCAGCCGCGCCGATGACACAGGACCGCAGGTCCTGCGGGTCGAAATCGACCGGATGCGCTCGGAATCCGTACGACGGATTTGGCCATTCCTCCGGGACCGCCGCATTGATGCCTATGGTGACATCGTAAAGCGTTTCAGAGACTGAGGTCTCTCGGAAACGCGCCCCGTGCCCCCGGAACCCTTGAACCGTCACACGGCATGAGTCGCCTTCGCTACGACGCCACTTCGAACTCTTCCAGCTTTCGCCCATGGGCCAACAACTGTTGCAGCCACTTGGGTTTCACACCCCGGCCGCTCCATTGCTCGGCAAGATTGTCTGGATTCCGATATTTGATTGGAACCTTGCGGCCCTTGCGCCCAAGAGCGGCAGAGGGCCCGTCGATTATCTCCACGGCAACACCGATCGAGGCCGCAAGCTGCTTCATCTGACTCAAAACCTCCTTCCGCTTTCCTTGCTGCTTCTCCTTCAGAGCCCGCGCGGCTTCCTCGATCATCGATTCCAATTCCCTTTCGGTCATTTCGACGTATTTTTTACTCATCGCTTCTCTCACGGTTAAATTGAAATTTCTTTTGGCCTGTCTCGCCCGCGTTCTTCAAGAAGCGATCGATACCAAAAAAACAGCAAGACCCTACAGAGTAGCTGTGAGCGAATGGTATAGTTGCGTGGAAAGAACTTCAACTAGAGTATGTTCCTTTTCCCGCTGCAACAAACCGAATGCGGGAGAATCCGGCCTCGCCCAATTGTGGAAAGTCTTCCTGTACCGATGACAGCGGGTCGAGAGAAGCAGTTCCTCAAGAATTCGGCAAACTAAGTTTAACCTCATTCCTGCGCCTGGCTCGCCGGCATGCCGCCACTGAAGGCAACAGCCCAGAACATACAAACGCTGTCGACGAGTAGGAGTGACGTCCGATCCCCGCGATGCACTGAACCACCCCGGGAATCGTGGAGGCTGGTTAATTAAGTCAGGCTAGGGTAGCCGTCTGCTCGGCGAGTTGCCGATCGTGGTTTGCCTGTAAGCGCCGCACAAACCCCAGGTATTCGGTGCGGATCCGGTGGTGATCAAATCCACGGGTTGGCAACTCCAGGATAGCAGGGCTTCGACGTGTTCGGCAGTGGTCCGGTGGGCAAGCGACGCAAGACAGGGTGCAGCCACAGGTACGGTTCGACGCCGTTGGCCTTGACGGTTTCGGTTTCGACCAGCGAATAGATCAGCGCACCGGCATGGGCACCAGCCGGCGCATCGGCAAGCAGCCAGCTTCTGCCGCCCGCTGCCCCACCCGCCTGCACGGTTTGAACAACTCGCCCGATGCGCCCTGTATGACGATGTAGAGGTTACTGACCTCGTTCGTGGCTGACCCAGTTGATCAGGCCGCCCGCCAACACTACCCCGACCTCCCGATCACTGAGTTCGTGGAGAACCTGAAAGTGGGTCTGTCGGCTGAGGTTTTCCACCGTGATCGGCGCATGCCGTTCCAATTCGGCGCGCACCCCTTTGATCCGCAGCCTGTCGCCGGGTCGAACGTCATAGGCATCGGCGGCGTAGATGAAGCGCAGAGGCAGCACGCCGAAATTCACCAGGTTGTCCCTATGGATTCGCGCGAAGCCCTTGGCGAGGACCGCGCGGAGTCCCAGATAGCGCGGCGCGAGCGCGGCATGCTCGCGGCTGGATCCCTGACCGTAGTTGTCGCCGGCGATCACGAAGAAGCCCGAGTCGCGATGCGGAAGCGCTCGCTCATGGAAGCTTCGATCGATCGGGGCGAACACGAACTCGCTGATCTTCTGGATGTTGCTGCGGTACGGCAGGACCTTGGCACCGGCCGGCAGGATCTCGTCCGTGGATATGTCATCGGCAACCTTCAGCAACACAGGCCCTTCCAGGCAGTCCGGAAGAGGCTCGAGAAAGGGCAGCGGCTGGATGTTGGGACCTAGTTCCAACGACGTCCCGAGTTCTCGAGGGTCCGGCTCCACCAACATCGCCGTGTTGATCAGGGGCCTGTCCGGTTCCTCGAACGAGGGATACACCATCCCGAGCGTTCGCGGATCGGTGATCACCCCGGTCAGGGCCGAGGCCGTGGCCGTCTCCGGGCTGCACAAATAGACATGATCGTCACGAGTACCCGATCGCCCCGGAAAGTTTCGGGGTACGGTGCGCAGGCTGATGCGGTCGGTTGCCGGCGCCTGACCCATGCCGATGCAGCCATTGCAGCCGGCCTGATGGAGCCTCGCACCGGCCCGCACCAGCCTGCCCAGTAACCCGAGTTCGATCATGTTTTCCAGAATCTGGCGCGAGGTCGGATTCACGTCGAAGGAGACACGCGGATGCACCTGTCTGCCGTCGACCATCCGGGCGGGAATCGCGAAGTCACGCAAACCTGGATTAGCGGACGATCCGATGTAAGCCTGGTAGATCTCCCTGCCCGCCACTTCCCTTACCGGGACGACGTTGCCCGGGCTCCCGGGCAATGCGATCAGCGGCTCCAGACTCGTCAGGTCGATCTCATCGTGCTCGTCATAGGTCGCACCAGGATCCGACCGAATCTCGCGAAACGCCGCCTCCCGCCCCTGCGCCCTCAGGAAAACCCGAACCGCCGGGTCGGCCGGAAATACCGTTGTGGTCGCGCCGAGTTCTGCGCCCATGTTGGCGATCACGTGGCGATCCATCGCGGTCAAGCGGTCGAGACCCGGCCCGTAGTATTCGATGATCCGGCCACGGCCGCCGCTGACCCCATGTCGGCGAAGCATTTCCAGAATCACATCCTTGGCACTGACCCAGGCAGGCAACGTCCCGTGCAGCCTGACACCCCAGATGCGCGGCATGCGCAGGTGAAACGGTTCACCGGCCATGGCCATGGCGACCTCCACTCCCCCGGCACCGAACGCCAGCATGCCCAGAGCACCGGCGGCGCAGGTGTGACTATCGCATCCGAGCAAGGTCTTGCCCGGCGCACCGAACCGTTCCATGTGGACGGGGTGGCTGACACCGTTACCGGGACGGCTATACCACAGACCGAACCGCCGGCACGCGCTGTACAGAAACAGATGATCATCCGGGTTCCGGTAGTCTTCCTGAAGCAGGTTATGATCGATGTACTGCACCGAGAGCTCAGTGCGGACCCGCGGAAGGTTCATGGCCGCGAACTCGAGCATGGCCAGCGTGCCGGTTGCATCCTGTGCCAGGGTCTGATCGATGCGCAGAGCGATCTCCTCGCCCTCGGCCAGGCAACCTGAGATCAGGTGACTCGAAATCAACTGTTGGGCGACGTTCTGCTTCATGTTCGTCTCTCGGCGAAAGGGCCCGCAGTCGAGTTCCGAGCGGAGGCTTGAAGGGGTTGGACCCTTATAGCCAAACCTGACGTCCCTAACCATCAGCCTGACTACGTAGGATTGCCCCCTCGGTATCGAAGGTTCCCGGCAAGCGATGTGCGTCGCTGCAACCCGTCCAGCCCAAGGCGCTGCAGCCCAGACCCCGCCCCTTCGCTCGCCGGTTACGGGCAGCACGCACGTGACAGCACGGATAGTCACGCCGCACCGCTTGTCGGATAGCGGGCGGGAACCGATTTGGCCCTGCAGCAACCACCAACCTGCAATGCCGGGCCGAGCGGGACCAAATAGTCCGCCGCAAGGTCCAGCCCGTCTGCCCGAAAGAGACGCTGGTTTGGCAACACCCTCGCTGACGAACGATACCTGTCGGCGGAACCGTCGGGGTCTCGCCGTCTCATCCATATTCCTAAGGCGCCGGAGGCAGTGTGAAATTCAGGGCGTGTCCATCGCACAGGCGAATCATCGATGGCACCGCACGAGGCGACTCGGAAGCCGAGCCGGACAGAGTTCCAGACAGCGAACGAAAGGCTCACGGCACTCAACCGGGAAGGTTGTGAACGAGTCGCCGAATTGAGCCGCGCGAACGCTGCATTCGACAGCCTGGTCGCCGCCGCGGAGATCGGCACCTTGCTCCTTGACTGTTAACTGACGCTCGTGCACTTCTAGGATATGCATCAGTCTGGCATCCAGGACGCACTGGGGTGGGCCGCCAACTTGGCGCTTGCTTACTTGCGTGTCTCCAGCGCGCGACGCCCAGAGACGGTTGGCATCCAGGTCTAGGATATCGAGAGCGATAAGCGGCGCGGACGAATACGGGCTAGCGCCAGGTCGCGACGTCCTATACCCCGGAAACCAGCCACTCGTCGAACCATAGCAGGCCCAAGAAACACAGATCATCCGTACGGCTACTGGGGGGGGTTGTACGGATTGCCGTCGAAGCCGGCCCGATCTATAAGCTCGAACTGGCAGCCAGTGACCGGCTCGCGCGTCGCGATCGCGCGGCCCGCGGCTTGGACCGCCCGCGATGTTCAGGGGTGAACCAAAACCGTGACGGCAGATATCAGGAACGTGGGCTGTCGGCCGCTGGCGCCTGCACCGATCCGCTCCGGGACTAGCGCGGTACTCTGACAGCTTGGGTAGGAGAAAGGCAATGAACGGTTACAAGATCAATCACGTCCTGGTAGCGGAAGCCTTGGTCGGCGAAGGGAACGAAGTCGCACATATCGAACTGATCATGGGACCGCGCGGTAGCGCAGCCGAAATCGCCTTCTGTACCGCCTTGACCAACCAGAAACGAGGCGACAGTGCGCTGTTGGCCCTGGTTGCACCGAACCTGATGGCGGAGCCTGCAACGGTGATGTTCAACAAGGTTGAGATCAAGGACGAGCGGCAAGTCACGCAGATGTTCGGGCCCGCCGAGCGAGGCATCGCCAAGGCGGTGGTGGACTCGGTCAAGGAGGGCATCATCCCGAGAGATGAGGCCGATCACGTATTCATCTGTATCGGGGTATTCATTCACTGGGACGCCAAGGACAACAACAAGATCCAGGACTGGAACTATCAGGCGACCAAGTTGGCGATCGCTCGCGCGCTGGCCGGGGAACCGACCATCGCCGACGTGATTGCGCAGGAAGACATCATGCACCACCCATTAGCTGCACATGACTAGCTCCTGTGGAATCCCGAGCGGCGGGCCGAAATCAGACGTTGGTATGGCGCGGTCCCCATCGGTTCGCGAGCGCTCCTGCGAGCACACGATACGCCCAGCGCCCAGCCGAAAGGAAGGCGCGGGGCTACTACGCAGCGCAACCTATCTGATTTCGAGCGACCGCGAATGACGCGAAGTCTTATTGCCCGACTCAAACGGCATCCTACGATGATCGCGGCGCACCTGACAGATGCTGCGGCGTTACCGATCGACTGCTGGGCTGACCTATTGACCGGAGCGGACTTCACGGGCCAACAACAGCGAATTTACGCTGTCATGGAACACCTGGGATTACGTCGATTCAGCGTGTACCCTGACAGCCAATACAGGAGTGAACCGAGCATCCGCGAAAAACCAGGGCCATGACCACACCTGATCCCGAGGCGACCGCGCGACACCGCTGACGCGAGTCCACTCACTCCGGTCTGCTCAACAGCTCGCGGAGGGCGATGCTCGGACCATCACGCGTCGGCGATTGGGGACTCCTGGGTGCGAGGCGCACAGATTGCCGCGAGCGTATCGCCGATCTCATTCTCGGTGATTTCCTTGCTTTGCTCTCCGCACTCTCGCATCGCCTCTTGGGCCAAGTCGGCGAGTGAGATCATGCCGATGACAGCGCCTTGGTCGTTTACGACCGGAAGTCTTCGGACCTGCCCCGATCGCATCCGTTGTTCCGCCTCGGCGAGTGAGTCATCCGGACGACACGTCAAGACGTCACGCGACATCGTATCCTTGACATATAAATCGCGAAGGGGCTGGCCCTTGAGCAGGGCGGACATCGCGATATCGCGATCAGTGACAATGCCCACCGTCTGGCTTGCGCCATTGCCGGCACATACCGCAACCGCCCCACAGTCAAAATCCCACATTAACTGCGCGGCACGCTCCAAGGAGTCGTCGGGCTGGCAGGTATGGACTCGCTTGCTCATAATCTGATCTATACGCACGGCGTTACCTCGTCTCTCTCTATCCAACGGTTTGGACGCCAAAAATATCCGGCCACTTGATGCGGCCCCGCGACATTTCAGGGAAGCCCCTGCCAGGTTCTGTTTTTTGGCGAGGATATGTTCGAGTCTCCGAAAGCGTTGCGCCATTCGTATATCCACTTAGGTAGCGCGCCGGGTTGCGCATGGGGCGGATGAGGTGCGCCGCGCCACTCACGTCAGCATTTCGCCAGAGCACACAGTGACAGCGACTACGTATCACCAGGGATAGTCGCGCAAGCTTCAGCTCCGTATCCTTACGCACAGGCTCCCGGCAAGGAAACCCGCTGGTTCCTTCTCCGTTCAATGCCTCGCGGTTTCGAAGGCCGGAACCTTTACCCGTGTAAGACGGGTCCTCTTTTTTCGCTCGGATTCGGCGAAACCTTTCCCCAGCCGAATATCTCAGGTTCCAGTTCCAACACGGTTGACGCGGTCAAACGGGGTGTGAGCGCAAGCGCGTGCATGGGAACACGTCCGATGTATGGAAGGCCATACGCCGGACCGAGTAGAGTTCAGTTGAGGGCTCAAGGTTCGAGTACACGGAAACGCCCGTGTGTAGCCACTGCCCCGATCAACCGCTCGTCTTAGCACTGCGGGGTCTTCCAACCCTGCGCCGCCGATGCCCAAAGACAGCGACTCATAAACCTCGCCGCAGTTACCCACCGCGTTCGAACCGCTGTACTTTCGACATCGAATCCCTAAAGGACAAAGAGCAGACCGCCGACCGCTCAGGCGCGCGTCAGCAATGCGGAAGTGAGTCGACACGGATCCGAGATGATCGCGGCTCGGTGCTCTTCCACAAGAAGCTTACCGCGGTGGGCCGCATCTGCGAGAGAATGCGCACTTGCCGTGTCTGTATTCGATCACCGTTTTCGGCAACGATCTTATACCTGCCGGGCGCCAGGTGTGCATACAGATACGGACCTTCAGAGCGCGTGTCGAGCACCGTAGCACCATCCTGACTCATTATCCTGACCGGGATATCCGCCAAAAATTGACTGGCAGGTGTCTCCGCGAAAAGTAGATGCAGATTGAACGCGGCTTTCATGCCCTTGATCTGGCAAACCTCATCCTGACCAACGCCGCCGCTGACGTAGGAGACCCTACCCTGTGTTTGCAGCGATATTGCTTCTGCTTGACTGTACATGCCGAGCACGGTCAGACAGGCCAGTAATGAATATAATGGGCATCTGTGGGCTACTACTGAACCGATTTCTTCACTGGTTTGGGTAGCCATCGTGTTGTCCTCCGTTCAGAGGTTATAACGGGCGAGGGCCGGTTCACCGGATTGACCGGATTGCGTATGTTCGATACCCGACCGATGCGACGGAGCTGGAAGGCGAGCAGGCCCTGGGGCCTACAGAAATCATGATGGTTTCGCGGCCTTGCTTATTTGACCTGACATTCCAGCGGCTGGTTTCGCGAAGCCCCTCCGGTTGAGCACGTCCGTACGAATACTGAGCGCCAAGATGTCGGCGTTGGACTTGCGGAGGGCAGCTGCGGCGATCAATCACGCTGATCGGCGTGTTGATCGCTCCGTTAACCCAGCTCATACGCGTGCCTGTAGCACTCTGCGTGACAAGGAGACAGCCACAATCACTGCCCGCGAGTGCCGCAACATGCTTTCTCTGGCGAATGCCACGCTTTCTCGGTACCGCTGCTCGCAAGCATGAGCTCGTGTTACAACGGTATTCCCTTGTGGCTCCGGAACCGTTGGTTCAACCCCCCTCGCCTCGGTGTTGGTGATGGGACCCGACGTCGAGCCGAGAACGCGGTGCCCTTCGCCCAGTTCCGGATCTATGGAATCCAACCAGACCTTTGTTCCAGTAGTTATTAGCGACCTCAGTGACACAAGGCGACACTCGCTCGAGGTATTCAGCACAAGTGCAAAGACCGCGACGAAAACACGGATAAGCCGTCGTCACCGCTGGCCGAATGAAGGAGAACGACGCGTTTTCGATTCCATCTCACCGATACTCGATCTCTCCGCGTGTGGTTTCTCGCGACCCGGTCCGGCCCTGATAAATGAGGCTATCCCAGACGTCACACCAGGTCGCCGCAACACTGGCGAGTGGACACATGATTGTGGCGCAGATCCGGCCGTCAGAACCCCGGAGTTCCAGCACATTGGATGCTCCATCACCGGACCGACCCGTTGCCACGTAAGCGGCTTCCAGGCCTTGCTCATTCATGTGGAAACTAAAGCATTTGCCGATGAGGCTGAACAGGCCTTGCTGACGCTGGGAGCGCCGGATTTCGCGCCCCAGATTTGCATACCCCGAAGGAATGGCGACCCTGACCTCACAGGGCACTTCCAATGCCAATAGTAATTCGAGCCGGTCTTGAACCGCCTGAATGGACTCTATTTCCCACCCTCGAGCCTGGCACGGGTCTGCGGTTCGAGCCACCAGCGCAACTGGTTTGGGCCTCGTACATGTCGAGTTTGCCGGTGTCGATAAAGTGATGTGCTGATCTGACCAATTTTGTGAAGTTTGCCTATGCATTCCCCTGTCCGCGCTTTCTTTCGTACGGAATCGCTGAACGCACTGAGACGGGATAGACGGCGGGCTGTCCATTATTTTCGGGAGCGGAACGTGGTGGATCACGCCAAAAATTCGTTTTCGGCCTAGCGGGCACAGACTGTCTCGGCCATGCGGTTCAGGCGGTACTTAAAGGCGGGAGCATTCGCCTTACGTGCCGCGCACATTCCCGAATCAGCTCGCCCAGCAAGTTCGAGGCATCGCTTGTTGCTATCCACCCAGGTTACCGTGGTCACGCTACCGCCGAGGGTCACCGCAGACTATCCGTCTGAATACGGATGCGAGACCACCGTCGGCGAGGCCTGGCGATCGCTGCGTGGCGTGCGAAGCGGCACGACCGACTCGTGGATGATGGGACTGCGGTCATACCGCTCTGGGATTGATGATGTGCCGACCCGTCACGCGGGCGTTCCCCGCCCCTTTCGTTCGGTCAGCGGAGTCGTACCTCATCCCCTCGCTCCCAACGGCCGTTCACACCCCCGCAGCCCTGAGCGGGTTCAACGTCGCGGGACGTGCGGGAAAACGAAAGCTCAGCAAGACACTGCTGCCATTCCGCTTGTCGATCCTCAAGCCCGTGTGTAGGCCCTCCGCCGTTTCCAGCAGATGGAGACTTGACACCTCGGAGATCAACTCATGGATGTGCAGCTTACCGTCCCCGAGCGACAGCTCCAGGCCGCGACCATTCGGCAGCACATGAAGTCCCGCAAAGGGAAAGTCCCGCGCCGTCAGGTGTGCGTGGGGATGCTCGGTCTCACCTGGCGACAAGGGGGCCTCCTGCTCGATGACGGACGTCGCGACCAGACAGCCGTGGTGTTCCAGACTGAACTCATCGCAAAATTCCGTCCACTGATGCCGTGCGATGTCATTTACCTTAATCACGCAGTGCCTCCGAATGCAGCTGATTTGACCAACGGGAAACCTGATTCGGCGCGAACCTCCGTCCAGCCAGCCTAGCAGGCGAGGAAGCAATAAGGGATTCGTAAGCGCACGGAGGCGCAGCGCCGTGAGCAGTCGTGGGGCACCGCGGCAGAGATCAAGCCGAATTCGGCGAGAGCGGACGTACCCAGTTACGCAGTTTGCGTTGAGCGGGAAAACAGCCCTTATCGAAAGAAGAAGCGCGGGGACGCGAGAGGCGAGAAGCCGGAAAGGCGTTTGGTCGAACGTCGGAGACAGCTACAGAAACTTCCTATTCGCCACGAACACGATGGACTAAGAGACATCGCGCCCCTGTCCTTCGACCGGATCAGCGCTCCGAGTCAAACTCGGGAGCCGCACCATGACCGCAATACCTCGATCGAGCCCGAGGTTGACTTTGCTCACAGTGCCGCCGTGTTGCCGGATCACCTGGTTGGCGAACGCGAACCCCGGCCCTAATCCGCCAGGGCCCGCAAAGATCAGGGGCTGCGTGTCAAAAGCGGACTTGAATGACCATTCCGGTGTTCGCTCGAGAGCACCGGAATGGCCCTCACCGATATGTATCAACACGTAGTCCCCTTCCCGCTTAACGGAGGATTCAACAACCGCGGCGGGTGGAGCGGACTCAATGACTTGACGATAAAGCCGCCCGAGCGCGTGCTCAAGCCGGCCGGGGTCACCGAATACCGTCGATGACTGAAGGTCCAGATCGATGTTCAAGCGCTTGTCGAGCTTGTAAGCCATTCCGACCGCAATTTCACTCACGCGATGGAGTATCGGATTCAAGTCCAGGTCATGCATATGCCATTCGACCTTCCCCAGAATCAACTGTGCTAGGTCGATAAGGTCATTCAGGTCATCCGTCATTGCTCGTACCTGGTGTTCAATACTCGTTCCAGCCCAGAGAAGAACCTCAGGTTTGTCCGCCCCGTATTTTCGAATCATCTGCGCCGCACTGAAGATGGGTGCGAGTCGATTCCGATAATCGTGGCTCAGCATTTCCAGTGCTGCGAAAAGATGCGCTTCCGAGTCGGTGACGACGGTGGGGGAATGCAAGCACCCTGCCCGTTCGAGCGGTTCAACTAACAGCATCACGGCCGAAACGCGACCCGTGGAACCCCGTAGCGCGCTGAGCCGGCCTCGCCATACCGGCTCGTCCGGATTGACCACGGACTTCGCCGTGCCGAGGACAAAGTCCGGGACGGATTCGCCCGTTTCGAGAGCGGCTCGGCACAAAGGCTCCAGGATTTTCGCCCACCCCGCCTGGATTTCCCGAATAGAGCGGCCGACAAGGGCTTCGACCGGGGAACCACTGATGGCCGAAAGTGCCGAATCGGCAAACAAATATCGCAAGTCCGTGTCCAGCACGCCGAACCCGCAGGTTCCCGACTGTTGATCCCGACCCAGGTCGTTGCGGTACTCATGCATAGAAGGGAAAAACGTAGTGTTGGTCGCATACCCGATGCAGCATGCGTCGTAAAGAGACTGAGTGGGACCGCCGATCACGCCCTTGCAGGGTAGGCAAGGTTCGGATGATGGGAGCGAACACCCCCGATACTAAGCACGCTCGAATCGCAGCCGGGGCTCGCAATCGATACGCTAGCGATGCGCCGGGCTTCACGATCTTCAACTCCCATAAAGCGCTGGGGCGCAAGCGCCTGTATCGCGGAGTCCCATGCTCCGCCATGCCGCCAGGCGTTCCGTAAATGCGCGGTGCTAAGCACACACTCGGCGCGCCACTGATTGCTCCCGACTTGGCGCCCACTTGTGACCTCGGCTAGCATCGCTACAGGATCTGAGAGTGGTGTGCTGCGGAGGGCGAAAGCACACGCACGTCGACCAGCATCGCTCCGCCGAAAGGCCCCGCGCGGGCACGGGCGGCGGCAATGCGCTGAATCGGGTCACAAGCACCAAGTCCAGATGTTGAATCTGAACACGTTCCCAGCACCCTGGGGATGAAGGGAGCCTGAATGCTCCGGCGACCAAGGGCAGTAAAGCCAAAGGGAACTCGATCGCTTCGCGACCGCCTCGTTTCGACGAACCCAATCGACAACGGCGGGACGTCGTTGGGCTTAACGGAGATCCATGACAGCGCTCACGCCTTACTTAACCATAACGGGCAGCACTTCTCTATCCGCACGATTACCGAGCTCCCCAAAAGGAAATTCCAGATGCAGTTCTACCGGCTGTCCGAATGCCGGGAATGAATGACTATGGGCTCTGCTGCCGATCGATCCGTTCACAACGCGAGTTCACTACGCTTCCGGCCATCGGTATCAGGGGTCTTGCCGTACCGCAGGCGCGAACTTGAGGCATTCATTCAGGCGGGCGCCAACGAACTCATCACCAAAGCATTGATCGAAAGGACCGCTGGCCCGCCTTGAGACCCGTCTTCATTTGGCTCGGCCTTCGCTTCCCGGTGCCGTGATAGACTCCCCGGACGCCGGACATGGCTGCGATGTGCGAATGCGTCCGGGCCCCCTTGTCGCACGGGTCGTCAACAGGCGACGACTGATCGACAGTGAGCCCTCCAGCAGCAGCCTTGCATCTTCGTCACTTTCGACAGCGAACTCCGGGCCCGACTTCCGAGTTCAGCGACCCGACGTTTGTTTTTCCGCTTTATGCCGATATCCAGTAGTAGCGAGCCGGTTTCCCCGCACGAACGCTCCGATTCCACGGTTTTCGTGGTGGACGACGAGCCAGCGCTGTTGGATGCAGTGCGGATGATTCTCGAGACCGAGGGTTACAAAGTCCGTTGTTTTCGGAGCGGGCGGGAATTCCTCGATGCGCTGCACCCAAGCGCGCACGGTTGCGTAATCCTCGACTTGTGCTTACCCGATTGTTCTGGCTTGGACATTCAGGACAGGCTGGTCGAGCGCGGCATCGATTTCCCCCACATTTTCCTGACGGGTTATGGGAGCGTTTCGACGACCTCGAAAGCGTTCCGCACCGGCGCCCTCGATTTTCTGGAGAAGCCCTTCGATAGCGAGGTGCTACTGGAGCGCGTCGCCGAAGCACTTGCACGCGCAGAAGATCAGCGAACCGGCCGATCGACGGTCCACCCGATATCAGAACGGTACAAGCGTTTAAGTAGCCGGGAAAAGCAGGTGCTAGCGTACATTGTGGATGGCGATTCCTCGAAGCAGATGGCCAAGAAGATGGGCATCAGTCACCGCACGGTCGAGGTCTACCGAGGTCAGATCATGCGGAAGATCGGTGTCGAGACTCTGGTACAACTGATGCTGGCCGTTGCACCTTTATTCGAGCAGGACGAAAGCTCTCGCGATACTTGAAAATCCGCATCGCCGTTTCGCCACCGCTCCCGAGACCCGAACCTGCCGGGGCAGATCGAATGGGACTGCCCCTGGCGTGATGAGCGAGCGCCGCTACGGCAACAGTCCCCCGCATCCATTTTTCCGTGCTGGCCGCGGGTCATCGCAGTCGTTCAGCCATGCCTACAGGCGATGGGGAACATGTGGCGGGCCCGCGGAATCCCAGTCTGCCCAGGAATCAAAGGCGTCGCGAAAGAGGCGTGCGACCTCCCAGGCAATCCAGCCATAGGCGATCCCGCCTGGGCTCTCCCTACTACAGGCCGGAATGAGATCAAGACCCAGCAGTTCGTGTTTCAGATCCGCCTTGGCATGCGCAGCCCAGTAGCCCTCCGGCGTCAACCCGAGCTCAGCCAGCTTGGGATTAGCAGTCGCGAACAAATCACAGGCAATGCCCTCGGACACCAGGTTCAGCGTGATCACTTGATGCGGGAGGCGCTCACGAATTGCCGATCGTACCAGGTAAGAACCGATTGCCCGTGTGTGCAAGGTGGGCATCACCGATTTCGGATCTTCGTCCCGACCGATAAACCCGAACTTTCGCATCCATGCTGCGAGCTCCGCAGGATGTGTCACTTCCTCGGCAGCATGTTCACCAAATTGGTCCCTGAAGGCGTCCTCACGGCAGCTGCCGTAGCGGAGCGCTACGGCTCCGGTGAAGTCCTCGGAAAGGAAGTAGAGCTGTCTTATCCACTGAAAGTGTGCCGGAGTCGATGCTGCGCGCAGCATCGCAAAAAATCGGCCCTGGCGAATCTGGTCCCGGTAGCTCCGTTGAAGAGCGAGAAGCCAGCTGAGCGGGTGACGACCGTTTGCGTCCATGTTTCCCTCACGCGCAAGCGCGCATCAACACAACCATCGGAAGGCTCCCGACTGGCGAACCAGGCATTGACACGGAACACCGCTAACTTCAGTCACACGACGCCAAAAATCCGGGGTATGTACCCGGGATCCGCGACGCTCCCGATGAGGCGTTCCACATAGCGCTCAGCGACCCGACGTTCGGCTGGGTTCAACGCATAAAAAACATGGCGATAGATACGATTGAACTCCAGTATGGGTTCCAACTCATAAGGGCGCGCCATGCGCATGAAATGCTCGGCCAGAGGAGCAAGCGTTGCGGTGTGTTCCTCGTCAGCGATCAGCAGCGGATCGCGATGAGAACCCGCCTCCAGAATGTATCCGTTCGCGGAAAGGTAGCTGTCGACCATCGCCCTCACTTTCTGAGTGATGCCGTTGACCTCCAGGCGTTGGCGGAAGTCAGTCAGCTCCGATGGAATGAGGGAGGCAAGCTCGCGCCTCGTGAAGCCCGCAAACGCTTGTATCGACCAACTATCCTGGAGCGCAGCCAGGGCGGCCTCATCGCGGAACCCGAACCAGCACTGCACCAGGTACAAGCGCAATAAACGCTCCAGCGGCGCAGCGGGAATCTCGCCCGTATCGCTCAGGATAAGTTCCCGCAAGCGGGCCCACGGCAGAATCGAATCCATGATCGACAGAAAGCTGCCGTGGGTATCTATCGCCGGATTAGCCAACTGCGCGGTCGAAAGCGGGCGCGGATTCATCGGATCACCCCCCAACGCTGAGATCAGACGGAGATTTTGCATGCACGACCGAAACACGCTTCAGATCGCCATATCCCCAGATGCTGATTTCACACCCGAATGCGTCTGGCGGGACATCCGGGCGGGCACGTAGATTGGGCCCGGCCCTCCGTGCGCACACGGAGGGCCGGCGGCGACTACGCTAGACGACCTTCCGCTTTGTGTGGGCAACACGCGGCTGAGCGTGAGCGGAGCTTATCGGACCACCAGCGGATACCGACTGATTGTTGCAGCGGCAGCCAACGCGATCTTCCCCCGCGGCAGTTGGCTTTCCCACAAAGCTCCGGTATCGGGTCCAGTGCGGCAGGGTCCATCACATCACGGCCCACACCCCATGGGACCTGCTATTTCGTCTCGGCTGTGCGGACCTCAGGTACCACCAAAATGGTCTCCAACAGATCAAGATCCACTGGCTTGATCAGATGGTGATCAAATCCCGCCTCCCGACTGCGACGCTGGTCCTGCTCCTGGCCCCACCCGGTCAGGGCGATCAAACGGAACGAGGAGCCATCGACACGCTGGCGAATGCATCGGGCTACCGAACACCCATCCATACCGGGCATACCGAGATCCAGGAGGATGACCTCGGGTTGGAAGGCGTCGAGTGCATTCAAGGCGGCTAGCCCGTCGTATTCCACAAGGACATCGATGTCCAGAAACTTCAACGAAACTGCCAGGCTGTCCGCGACGTCCCGGTTGTCATCGACGATCATGACACGACGCGGGAAACTCCGTGCAGGCAGCAAGTTGGCCGGTGATTCCGGTTCAGATGGAGCCGGTGCCAACGGCAAACGGATCGAAAACTCGCTGCCCTGTCCAAGGCCGTCACTGATCGCCGCGACCTGTCCGCCATGCATTTCGACTAGACGCCGTACGAGGGAGAGTCCGAGACCGAGGCCGCCCTGAACCTTCGCGGAACCCTGATGGAACTGCGTAAACGGGTCGAAGACATGGGGCAGCGCGTCGGCAGGTATCCCGACGCCGCTGTCATGGACCGTTATCAGGGCTTCGTGATCCTGCCGCTCCAGTGTCATACGGATAGAGCCCCCAGGATCCATGTACTTGATGGCGTTGCTGAGCAGGTTGTCCAGTACCTGAGCAATACGAACCCGATCCGCATCGACCCAGGCAGGTTCCGCGGGGAGTGACACATTCAGCGAATGATGCTCGGCGGCAATCGACGATCGAAAGGCTGCGGCGACCTCTTCCACGACTCCGACCAAATCGGTCCTCTCCTTCCTTAATTCGATCTTCCCAAGCGTAATACGCGACACATCCATCAGATCATCCACCAGCCGTACCACGTGGATCATCTGCCGCTCCATCATTTCCAGTAGAGCCTCGGTTGTCTCCGACCAGGCGTGGGTCTTCCGCAACGCCGATACGCCGCTACGGATGGGTGCCAACGGATTGCGGAGTTCGTGGGCCAGCGTCGCAAGAAACTCGTCTTTCCGCCGATCGGCGTCGCGCAGCGTTTCCTCCAACTGTCGACGCGCGGTGATATCGGTGACCAATATCACGAGACGGATGGGCCTTTCGGCCGAGTCGCGCAGCAGCGACACGAACTTGTGGACCCAAACCACACGGCCATCCTTTCGAATGTATCGGCTTTCAGTTTCGAACGATGGCAACGCCTGCGCACGCAAACAACGAATCTGGAAGCGATCCGTCGCTCGGTCATCGGGGTGGACCAGATCGGAAGATGTCTGTTGGCGAAGCTCCTCCGGAGTGTAACCGAGCAGCGTTTGAAAAGCCGGATTGCACTCCAGCAAGTGTCCCTCCGGATCGCCGATGGCAATGCCGATCGCAGCGTGTTCGTAGACCGCGCGAAAACGTTGCTCACTGGCGCGCAATGCATGCTCACCCTGTTTCCGCTCGGTCATGTCACGCGTCACGGTCGCGAAATACAGGGGCTTCCTGGTCTGCGGGTCATCAATACGAAAGACTTCATAAAGGACCGGGATCGGCGCGTCGGTCAGCCAGTGGCGGAAGGTGAGGTCACCACACCAACGCCCCTCGCTCAAGACAGCAGGCAGCACCACGCGATCGACGAAGTTTCGTTCCTCGCGCACGAAATACTCCCGAATTTCCGTGAGGCTCACGTCGAAGTCGCCATCGAGGCCGACCATGCGGCGCCCTGCCTGGTTAAGGAAACTGGGTTTACCCGAGAGGTCGGAAATACCGATGAAATCCGGTGATCTTTCGACGATCGATGCCAGACGAAGCCGCTCGAGTTCAACGAGTTTTCGTTCGGTGATGTCCTGGGTAATCCCGAACCCGCTGCTCAAGGCGCCGCCCGAGTCGAACTCGAGGAAAGCTTTCTCTTTGACCCATTTCACACATCCGTCGACCAGGATGCGGTGCTCGATATCGTACGGCTCGCCCTTCAGGGCGGCACACCATCGAGCTTCCACGTATTCGCGGTCTTCCGGGTGCACAATCTCCAGGAAGCTGTCATAGCTCATCGCTGTGCCGATCGGCACGCCGAAGATGCGATAGTTCTCGTCGGACCACGTCAGGATGTTCTTGCCCAGATCCAACCGCCAGCTCCCAATCTGGCCTACCAACTGAGCGCGACTCAGGTCATCCTTGCTCTGCCGCAAAACTTCTTCGGCATGCGCCCGTTCGATGATGTCCGCCGCCTGGTGGGCCAGAAAATCCAATAGCTGCAATTCGCGTGGGTCGAACGATCGGCGGGTTCGGTAGTGCGTAGAGAACATGCCGAGCGGCTGCCCCTGGCGGCTGAACAGTGGCGTCGACTGCACCGCGCGCACGCCGGCCTGCAATTGCACATCCAGCGCCGGCGTACCCTGGAAGATCGCGCTTTGCTCGACGTCCTCGACGATGACGCGTTCCCCGTGTTCCAGTGCCGTGCCGCAAACGCCCTGACCACGTGAGACGGTATCCCAGAACTCGACCCACCAGTTGGGGAACCCGATCTGACAAGCGATCCTGAGATCTTTGGACTCCGGCTGCAGCAACTGAATGTTCCCGAAATCCGCAGCGGTGATCGCTACCGCCGTCTCGACAACCTGAGTGAAAAAAGACTCAAGATGCCCCGGCCAGATTGGCATTTGTCCCAGGCGATGAAGCCGTGTCATGGCCTCGAGGCTATGGGTCAACTGCGATTCCTTTTCGCTAAGCCTCGCGTAGCTCTGACGGATCCGCGCAGCCTGGTCACGGATCACCGCGATACCCAGGCCGATCAGAGCCATGTTGAAGTAAAAGAAACCCAGGGAAAGGTAACTGGCAGGGCTGTTGCTGAATCCCATGATGGGAGGTCTGAAGAGATATTCACCGGCAAGGCCCGAAAGAGACATCGCCACAAGCGCTGGGCCCGTCCCGCAGAGATAGAAAGCGAGCAGGGCAGCGGGATAAAGGGTAATGAAGGCTAGGTTCCCGGTCGTGGCGTCGATCAGCGGGTTCATCAGGAACCGAGCACCGAGTGCGACGAGCACCAACACCAACGCAAGCGCATACCGGGCATAGGGGCGCCAACGAAAATGCCACTCACCTATCGGTACGGATAACAGATAAACCCAGCGCATTGGGTATCAGAATCTCGAAACTGCCAGGGTGAACGCGGTCATTCTTCTCACTCTAACTTGACGATGAGGCGGAAGCGAGCACCGTCGCGCGATCATGTACCGAATTCCGGCAGTAAAAACCAAGTCGGGTTCTGCCACATGCAAGCCGACGCTTGGGGGATAGACGATAAACCCCGGCCCCTGCAACTCTAGCGCTGGCTTGAGCTCGCGCCGGACCATATCCTGAAAAACCCCAGGAACAACCTCCCGGACGTGCTGACGCGTTGGACGCTGCGCGATGCGAGAGAAGGCACCCAGCACACATCAAGCAGAGGTATTGCATATCCAAGGCTGACATCACCCGATAAAGCCCCTGCCTCATATGATCGTGACGGCAACCAATTCCCCGGCAAAAAATCCCGCTGGGACTTGGGTCCATCCTTGGACGGCCAATGCCAGGAGCGCGCTAACAAGCCCGAAAACCACCGCGAGGATGAGTATCACCAGGCCGGCGTCGGCTCTTAAAAGCTGTCTGGCGGTCGAAAGACCGAGAGAGAAGCCGCCAGCCGCGACGAACCGTGAGAGGAGCCTGCACCCCAGAACCAGCAAGAGGTTTCCCATATCGATTCGCGACCAAACCGTCGCTGAGCACCTGGGAACGACAGGTTTTTGGCTTGGGGTAGAGATATGTCCAAGGCCTTGTCACGGCGAAGGCGTTTGTACCAATAAGGCCAACGAGCGCGACTCCAATGGGAAAGCTGCGCCGGGCAGGTATTCCGGCTCGGGTAACTCTGGGTTCAGCCGCGCCGTGTCGCACACGAGCGCCCAGCGCGCATCCGGCTGATAGGCTGGCAGAACGAATGGAATTGCACGGTCGTCCGCATTGAGCATCAGCACATAATTCTGATCAGTAATCGGCTGATTGCGCGGGTCACGCTCATCGAGCACCTCGCCAAACAGGTAGACACCCAAGCAGCGGGCGAATGACTGATTCCATTCGGCGTCACTCATCTCTTCGCCGAGAGGGTTGAGCCAGATGATGTCCTTGATACCGACACCGCGGATTGGACGCCCGTGAAAGTAGTGTTGGCGGCGGAATACGGGATGCTGTTTGCGGAAGTGGATGAGGCGCTGGACGAACTCGAGGAGCGCTTGATTGTCAGCGCTGAGTTCCCAATCGACCCAACTGATTTCGTTGGCCTGACAGTACGCATTGTTGTTGCCCTGTTGGGTTCGCCCCAATTCATCTCCGGCGAGCAACATGGGCACACCCTGGGACAACAGCAAGGTCGCGATAAAGTTGCGCTTCTGGCGGGCCCGCAAGCGGTTGATCTCCGCGCCATCGGTCGGCCCTTCGGCACCGCAGTTCCAGCTGCAGTTGTTGTCGTTGCCATCGCGATTGTCCTCGAGATTGGCTTCGTTGTGCTTTTGGTTGTAGCTGACCAGGTCATGCAGCGTAAATCCGTCGTGCGCCGTGACGAAATTGATGCTGGAGTACGGTTTACGACCATTGTGTCCATAGAGGTCGCTTGAACCGGTCAGACGGAAAGCCAGATCGTCGATGAGGCCGCCTTCACCTTTCCAGTAAGCACGCACCACATCGCGGAACCGATCGTTCCATTCAGCCCAACCGACCGGGAAATTGCCCACCTGATAGCCGCCTTCGCCGAGGTCCCAGGGCTCGGCGATCAGCTTGACCTGTGACAACACCGGATCCTGGTGGATTATGTCGAAGAAGGCGCCGAGACGATCCACCTCGTGCAACTCTCGCGCGAGCGCCGAGGCGAGGTCGAAGCGAAAGCCGTCGACGTGCATCTCCAGTACCCAATATCGCAAACTGTCCATGATCAGCTGCAGTACACAGGGCTGCGTCATGTTCAGCGTGTTTCCACAACCTGTATAGTCCGTGTAGTAGCGAGGATTCTCGGATGCCAGGCGGTAGTACGCCTTGTTGTCGATGCCGCGGAAGGAAAGTGTCGGGCCCAGGTGGCTGCCTTCGGCAGTGTGGTTGTAGACGACATCCAGGATGATTTCGATGCCCGCCGAGTGCAGAGTCTTGACCAATGTCTTGAACTCGCGAACCGGCTCGCCCGCCGCATAGCGCGCATCGGGTGCCAGGAAACCGATGGAGTTGTAACCCCAAAAGTTGCTCAGGCCTTTGTCGACCAGATGGCGATCGTCGATGAAGGTATGCACTGGCATCAGTTCAACCGTGGTGACGCCCAACTTCTTCAGATGCGCCATCACCGGTGCTGTCGCAAGGCCTGCGTAGGTCCCCCTGAGTGCCGGCGGCACGTCGGGGTGCCGGGCGGTGAATCCGCCCACGTGCAACTCGTAGATGATGGTTTCGTGCCACGGAATGCGCGGCGGCCGGTCGTCACCCCAGCTGAATGCGGGGTCTATGACCTGGCACTTCGGCATTCTCGACGCGCTGTCCCGGCGATCGAAGGCGAGGTCTTCGCTTTTATGGCCCACCCTGTAGCCGAACTGGACATCGCTCCACCGCAAGCTCCCGGCGATCGCCTTGGCATAGGGGTCGATCAACAGCTTATGGGGGTTGAAGCGGTGCCCCTGAAGCGGCTGGTAGGGACCGGTCACGCGGTAGCCGTAGAGCGTTCCGGGACGCGCCTCGGGCAAATAGCAGTGCCACACATGACCGGTTTGCGCCTGCAGTGGAATCCGCTGGAGTTCACGTCGGCCTTTGCCGTCGAACAGACACAGTTCCACTCTTTCCGCGTGTTCGGTGAAAAGCGCGAAGTTCACGCCTTCCCCATCCCAGGTGGCACCGAGAGGGTATGGGCGACCTTGCCAGACAGTGGGCGCGGTCTCGGTCATAGGCCTGGGGAGCGCGTTGGATTGCCGGAGAGCCAAAGCAGGGATGCACCGCCGGTCTCATGACTTCGACGAGCACCCCAGGCTCCATAGACTAATCGCGCCGTCACCCCGCGTATACCCCTCCCGGAGGCAGCCAGCAGCAATTCCGTTGATCCTTGTTCCGCACTGCGTTTCGCGGCCGACGGCAGCACTCCGGGGATTGACCGGTTTGTTGGGGGCCGCTTGGTGTGGGTCCGGAATCGGAAGCCGGAAATCCGCACTAGGGCTCGGTAAGCGTACGGATGTGCCGAAAATCCACCGTTTGCTACGCTGCCTATAGCCCTTCGCAAGATCGGCGAGGCGTTCCGGCTTTAGGTATTGGCTGCCGATCAGCCATCGAGCCTGTTGACGGGGCATTTCAGCATTGATTGCCGAGGTCAAAGGCGATTCGCGCTGGCCATTAGGCCCGCAGTGGCAGAGCAGCCGCCCCTATTCCCGCTCCGCTGCTGGCGGCAACAGAGCAGCGATGCCGAGACCGTAAGCCTATCGGAGCAAAAGCATGAAACCGCTATTGTCGTCGATCATGTGGTTCCTGCTGTGTCTGAGCGGCGTCGCAGTGGCGGGGCATGCCGTCCTCAAGGAACAGACGCAGGGGGCTGTGACCTACATCACCGGTGGTGTCGGCAAGGAAGAGCAAAGCTATCTTCGTAGCGTCCGTAGCGAATACAACCTGCATTTGCTGTTCGCCGTTCGAGGGTCCGGTGCCTATGTGGCGAATGTGCAAGTCCGGATCGACGATGCCACAGGCAGGACTGTGCTCGACGCAGGAACTGACGGGCCCCACATGTTCCTGCGGCTGAAGCCGGGCAGCTACGTCGTCGCGGCCGAACGGGGAGGACGCGAGATCACTCACAAAGTCGCGCTGGGTTCCGGACGGGGTGGAGCAGACCTGGTCTTTGCATTTCCCGGCGAACCGACGGACCGCTGATCGAGCGCTCTGCAGGAAAGCCGGCGTGCAGCGTCCGGACGCACCGAGGACTGTTCTTCCATGGCACGTGCGCATCGCTACGACCAGGGCGGTCACGCGCGAAGGGCGGCGCCTTCGTCGGCGCGTCCTGACGATCAGGAGGATGGAGGGAGAACGACTCGGGGCTCTACCCGAAGCAAGAGGTCAGAAACGACTCCGTAGCTCAAGGCCTCCTGCGAGGAGAGGCGACTAACGCTGGCGGGCCGAGTACCGGAGCACTGTGCGATCGAGCGCAGTCATCGTCTTAGTCCGGATATCAGGAGCGCTTGGATGGTGATGGCACAACCCGGACCGGTCCCATTCGTCGTCAAGGACTGCGCGTTGCTGATGATTGCGACCGGCAAGCGGGCACAGAATCTCAAGGAGTTGCGCGAACAGCTGGTCAGCATCCACCTCGGATGCGTCTACTACCACTTCTGGGGTGGCTTGCTGCATCCACGCTTCGAAGCTCGCGAGTACAACAATGACTTCGCGACCTGGGCGAACCGCTCCATTCATGACAAGACGCTCGCGGAGCGCCTGAGCGTCGTCGATCCCACCGCCTTCGGAAGCCTGGGCGATCTGCGTCAGGAACTCATCGAGGTCATCGAGGAACGCCTGGACGAGCGAGAAGTGCTGGCCTGGGCGCAGCCGGATCAGCAATTCGAGTTCATTCGATCACAGATCGTCGTTTTTCAGACGGGCCAGCAACTGCTCTTGCCCGAGGATCTGGCAAGCCGGATCAGTCAGCTTTCCCTGGGCAGTTTGTTCTACCACTTCATCGATGCTCGCGGGCGTAACGACAGTCGCAAGGACGATTTCAGCAGTTGGCTGGCGTCCTTCGGCGAGGCGTACGCGGTGATGACAGAGCTCCTGGGGTCCGTCGAACCTTATTTCACGTCGCTTTCGGAACTCCGCAACGAACTCGCCGATCGCTTCCAAGAGTGCCTCTGCGAGGTGATCTGTGAGTAGTCTTCTGGATACGTATGCGCAGGTGGTTGGACGCGATGTGATCGAACAGCTTTTTCAGGTGGCTGATTCGTTGAGTGGGCTCAGGGTCGTGCATGTCAATTCGACGCGTCTCGGCGGAGGCGTCGCCGAGATTCTCGAGAAACTGGTTCCGTTGACACGGGAGCTGGGCATCGACACCCGCTGGGAAGTCATTTCCGGCACTCCGGAGTTCTATCGCTGTACCAAGAGTTTCCACGACGCCCTGCAAGGGGTCGCGGTGTCCGTGGACCCCGGCCTCTTGCGCATTTTCGAGGATACCAATGCCGTCAACGCCGAGCAGCTCGGCCCCATACTCCGGGAGGCAGACGTCGTCTTCATCCATGATCCGCAGCCGGCTCCTCTGCTCAAACTGTTCCCGGATCGGAAGGGCCGATGGATCTGGCGCTGTCATATCGACATCCATCGCCCGTATCGCCCGGTATGGCGCTATTTGCGCGATTTCATCAGCCTCTACGATGCCAGCATCTTCTCGTTGCCGTCGTTTGCCCAACCATTGCCGCACGTCCAATACATCATCCCGCCGAGCATTGATCCGCTGGCGCAGAAAAATGTCGACCTCCCCGATCATGAGATCGTGGCCGCGCTGGAGCGCTTCGCGATCGACCGGGATCGCCCGATCGTGCTGCAGGTCTCCCGCTTCGATCGCTTCAAGGACCCCGTAGGTGTGATCCACGGCTACCGCCTGGCCAAGACTTTCGTTCCCGCGTTGCAACTCGTACTTGCCGGCGGCAGCGCCACCGATGATCCTGACGGCGAAGTGGTGCTCGCCGAGGTTCGGCAGCTGGCCGAAGGCGATCCCGATCTGCATGTCCTGCATCTGCCCCCCGACGCCCATCGCACGATCAATGCCTTGCAGCGGGCAGCTGATGTCGTCGTGCAGAAATCGTTGCGTGAGGGGTTCGGCCTGACCGTCACCGAGGCGATGTGGAAGGGAAAGCCGGTCATCGGAGGCGATACCGGGGGTATCCGGCTGCAAGTCGTCGACTACCACACCGGATTTCTGGTCAGTACGCCGGAGGGAGCAGCGCTACGTATGCGGTATCTGCTGCGAGATCGCGCTAAACGGTCGGAGATGGGTCAGAAGGCACGCGATTTCGTCCGCGACAACTTTCTGATCACCCGCCATCTGCGCGACTACTTGACGCTGATTTTGGGCTTGACACATGGCGCGGAAGATCGGATCGAGCTCTCCTGATGTGACAACGGTAGTGGCTTACGCTCCGGACATTGCGGAGGGGCGGCCATGATGCGGAGTCATGCCATGCCGTTTGGCGCGGAGGTGATGGCGACCGGGGTGCGTTTCCGGCTTTGGGCGCCGAATGCGCGGCGCGTCGAACTGTGTATCGGGGATCGACCCGACGCCGCCGAACGCATGCATGCGTTACGCGACGGCTGGTTCGAGCTCGTCAGCCGGAACGCTCGTGCGGGGAGTCGCTATCGGTTCCGTCTGGAGAACGGTCTGGAGGTGCCGGATCCGGCCAGCCGTTACAACCCCGATGACGTCCACGGACCCAGCCTGGTGGTCGATCCGCGCAGCTTCCGTTGGGAAGACGATCAGTGGTCCGGACGACCGTGGGAAGAAGCGGTCATCTACGAGTTGCATGTTGGCGCCTTCACGCCGGAGGGCACCTTCGGCGCGGCGATGCTGAAGCTCGACCACCTGGCCATGCTGGGCGTTTCGGCGATCAGTCTGATGCCCGTGGCCGATTTCCCGGGCCGGGCGAACTGGGGCTACGACGGCGTGCTGGCATTTGCGCCCGACAGCCGCTACGGGTCGCCCGACGATTTGAAGCGACTCGTCCAGGCCGCTCACGGCAAAGGTCTCAGCGTATTCTTGGACGTTGTCTACAACCATTTCGGACCGGAAGGAAACTACCTGTACGTCTATGCCAAGCCGTTCTTCGACGCGACGCGCGTGACACCGTGGGGGAGTGCGATCAATTTCGATGGAACGGCAAGCCGCCCGGTTCGTGAGTTCTTTATCCACAACGCCCTGTTTTGGCTGGAGGAGTATCACTTCGACGGTTTGCGGCTCGATGCCGTACACACCATCGCCGATCGGTCCGTACCCGATATCCTCGTGGAACTCGCTGAACGCGTACGAGATGGGCCCGGACGCACCCGCCCGATCCACCTTATTCTCGAAAACGATGACAATGCGGCGCGCTATCTGGAGCGCAACATGAATGGTTCGCCGCGCTGGTACACGGCCCAATGGAACGACGACGTCCATCATGCGTTGCACTGTCTGCTGACAAGCGAAACCGAGAGCTACTACGAAGACTACGCGGATGCCCCTGCCACTCATCTGGGGCGAGCCCTGGCCGAGGGCTTCAGCTATCAGGGCGAAGCATCAGCTTATCGTGGCGGACGCAAACGGGGCGAACCGAGCCGGCATTTGCCGCCCACGGCCTTTATCGGCTTCCTGCAGAACCATGACCAGATCGGCAACCGGGCGTTCGGCGAGCGGCTAAGCGTACTGATCGACCCACGTCCCCTGCGCGCGGCTCTAACCTTGTCATTGCTGGCGCCGTCGCCGCCGCTGCTGTTCATGGGGGAGGATTTCGCCTGTACCCGGCCGTTTCGCTTTTTTTGTGATTTCGGGCCAGAGTTCGCCGCTGCGGTGACGGCGGGGCGGCGGAGCGAATTCCGGTCTGTTAACCGGTTTTCCGACCCGGCGGCCCGTCGCCTGATTCCCGATCCTTGCGATCCCGCCACCTTTGCTGCGTCAAAGCTGGACTGGACTGCGCTGTGTCAGCCCGAATCGGCGGCATGGCTGATGTTCTACCGCCATCTGCTGGAACTCCGCCGGACCTTCGTCGCCCCTCACTTGAGTGAGCTTGTTCCGGGACGAGCCCATTATCAAACGCTTGGCGACGCGGGGCTGATGGTCATCTGGAAGCTTGGGGCTCGCGAGCGCCTGACCCTGTGCAGTCATCTCGGGGCGAAAGACCTGACCGGCGTTCGGCGCCCCCCAGGCAAGCTCATTGCCGCCAGCGACGATGACGTCGCCGGAGCCCTCAAGCGGGGCATCTTGCCGGCATGGTCCACCGCGTGGTTTCTGTCCGACGGCGAGCCCGGGGGCGGACCATGAGCAGCGATCTGGACCGGCTGTGCGCCCTGGCCGGCGTCGCGACGGAGCTGGCAGGTTCGCCGGGCGAAACGGTGCCGGTCGCGGACGAGATCAAGCGAGCGGTACTCACGGCAATGGGATTTTCGGCCGAGGGCGATGCCGAACTGCGGGAGGTTTGCGAGACCTGGGAGAATCGGTCCTGGCTGCGGCTGGTGGATATCGTTCGCGTGCAATCTGTTGGCGACCCGGCCTGCACGATTCCGATCAGCCTCGCGGCTAGCCTGCAAGGCACAGCGCTGGACTGGACCCTCGATCTGGAGTCTGGGGAGCGCTTCAGCGGCCGCTGCATCGCAGCCAGCTTGCCACGTTTGGCCCAACGTTCGATCGATGGTGTGGACTATCTCTGCATGGAACTGGGCCTGCCGCACATGCCGCCGTGCGGCTACCATCGCGTCTGCGTTGCGCTACAGGGCGGAGAGCCGAGAGCCACGCAGTCCCTGATCGTCGTGCCGGAGAAGGCATATCGTCCGGCCGCATTACAGGACGCCAGACGGATCTGGGGCGTGAGCGTCCCCCTGTACAGCGTGAGATCCAGCAGAAACTGGGGCGTGGGGGACTTCACCGATCTGTCGAGTCTGGTTGACTTCGCGGCTGAAAAGGGCGCCGACCTGGTTTCCGTCACGCCCTTGCATGCGCTTTGGCCGGGCGACCCCGAGCGCTGCGATCCATTCCAGCCGTCCAGTCGCCTAGTGACGAACTTCCTCTACGTGGACGTCGAGGCCGTGGCCGAATTTGCCGATTGCGAAGCCGCGCGCATGGCGGTCTTCGCTCCGGAGTTTCAGGCTCGGCTCCGCGCGTTGCGCGGTGCCGATCTGGTCGACTACCGCAGCGTCATGAAAGCGAAGCTGGAGGTGCTGGAGGCCTTGTTCGCTCATTTTCGGGAAAGCCGTGACCGGCGCGGGATGGACCGATCGGAAGCGTTTCGTACTTTTCAGGACAACGCGGGTGTGGAACTCGAGCGGCAGTGCGTATTCGATGCTTTGTCCGAGCACTGGGCCCGGGACGGCGAAGCAGGCCCGGCGCTGGCAGCCTGGCTCGATGCGTATCGCCGGGCCGATTCGTCGGAAGTGAAGGCCTTTGCCGAAGCGAACAGGGAGCGGGTGGAGTTTTTCGCTTATCTGTACTGGCAAGCCGACCTGCAACTCGAAGCGGTGGGTCGCCGCTGTCTGCAGCAGGGATTGGGCGTCGGTTTGTCGCTGGACTTCTCGCTCCGTCCCGCCGCATGCGGTGCCGAGGCCTGGGCGTCACCGTCCTTGTACGCGGCCCGACTGCGCTTGGGTCTCCCTGCCGATGCGGCGGGTGCGGAGGAAACCGCCGGGGAATCCGCCCCGGTTCACCCTGAGGTTCTTCGGGAGCAGGCCTACGTTCCCTTCATCGCGGCGTTGAGGAACGCCATGCGGCACTGTGGGGCCCTGTTGCTCCATCCGGGCGACGACCTGTTTCGGCAGTATTACAGCCCGGTCGCTTCCGACCGTCCCGGCGGCACGTACGTGATTCAGCCCTCGCGCGAACTGCTCGGCATCATCGCTCTCGAAAGCCACCGTAACCAGTGCCTGGTCTGCGTCGGCGGCGGCCTCCAGTACTCGGCGGCCGTTGCCGAGTTGCAGGACCGCGGATACCTGACCGTCGGATCGCTGCTCGGTGAGTTGCGGCGAGGTGAACCGGAAGTCCAGCGCGATCACCCGACTAACCAGATGATCGCCACTGCGCTGCCGGGCGAGCCACCGCTGTGCGGATTCTGGCTGGGGACCGATCTGGATGAGCTTGGATCGCTCGGGCTTTTTCAGGACGATGCCGCCCGCGTACAAGAGATCAGCGCACGCGCGCTGCAGCGGGCCCGGCTGCTGGCCCGCCTCGACGAAAGACGGCTGCTGCCACCGGATATCACCCTCGATCCGATCTCGGCACCGGATATGACGCCCGCCCTGGTGCGCGCCGTCTACCGGCTGTTGGCGGAATTCCCCGCCGCCGCGCTCCTCGTCAATCCCGAAGACCTGTTCAGTCAACGCGAGCGGGCATTTCTGCCCGGGGCCCCACCCGATTACCCCAACTGGCGACGCAAGTTGCGCCTGGATCTGGACGACTGGCGCAAGGAGGCCCAGTTCGACGCGCTGGCGACGGTGTTCAGCGAGCTGGACAGATCGGCCCGCGTATCACACCAGCCGCAGGCGTCCGCGTCGCCGCGAGTCCGGTACAGCATTCCCGAGGCTACCTACCGCCTCCAATTCAATCGTGACTTCACGTTTCGGCAGGCGGCCGAATTGTTGCCTTATCTCAGTGAGATCGGCATCAGCCATTGTTATGCCTCGCCGTATCTGAAAGCCCGTCCCGGGAGTCGCCACGGCTATGACATCGTCGATCATGGCGCAGTCAATCCGGAGATCGGGAGTCCCAAGGAATTCGAACATTTTCTTTCCGAACTCGATCGTTTCGGTATGGGGCAGATCATCGATCTGGTGCCGAACCATATGGGGGTCATGGGAAGTGACAACCGGTGGTGGATGGATGTGCTGGAAAATGGTCCGGCGTCCGATTTCGCGAATTTCTTCGACATCGAATGGTCGCCGATCAGCGAGAATCTTAGGGGCAAGGTGCTGTTGCCGGCCCTGGGTTCACCCTACGGCATCGCCCTGGAAGCCGGTGAGATTCAGTTGGCCTTCGATGGCGAAACAGGGCACTTCGACTTCCTGTATGGCGAGCATCGCTTTCCGGTCGATCCCCGCGAATATCCGGTGATTCTGGGTTACCGCCTCGACCAACTGGAGGCTGCAGTCGGTGTGGAGCACCGCCCGCTGATCGAACTGCAGAGCCTGATCACTGCTTTCGGGCATTTGCCGGCGCGTTCGGAGCTGTCGCCGGGAGCACGCGAAGAGCGGCATCGCGACAAGGAAGTGCACAAGCGCCATCTGGCCGCCTTATGTCGGGCCAGCCCAGACATCGCCCAGTTCATTGGGCGCAACCTGAAGCTTTTAAACGGTATCCCGGGCGTTCCCGCCAGTTTCGAACTGATGCACGAGCTGTTGGAAAGGCAGGCCTATCGACTCGCCTACTGGCGTGTCGCGGCCGACGACATCAACTACCGTCGGTTTTTCGACATCAATGATCTCGCGGGTCTGTGCACGGAACACGGGGCGGTCTTCGACGCGACCCATCGTTTCGTTCTGAACCTGATCGCCGGCGGCAAGGTTTCGGGACTGCGCATCGATCACCCCGACGGTCTTTATGACCCGCAGGGCTATCTTGAGACTCTGCAACACCGTATCGCGGAGTTGGCGGGTGCGCCCGAGGCCGCGGGGCAAGGGGCTGAAGGTGCCGAGGCTTCTATCCCAAGGTTCTTCGTGGTCGCCGAGAAGATACTGGCGTGCGACGAACCGCTGCCCGCGACGTGGCCAGTGCACGGCACGACGGGCTACGACTTCCTGCGTCAGCTCAACGAGCTGTTCATCTGCCCCGGTGGGGAAGCCGCCTTCTCCGATCTGTGGGCGGTGTTCGCGGACGGCGAGACCAATTTCGATCAATTGGTCTATCGATCGAAGCGCATGATCCTTCGGGTCGCACTATCCAGCGAGTTGACCGTATTGGCCAACCAGCTGAGCCGCATCGCGGAGGCCGACCGCACGACGCGTGACTTCACGCTGAATAGCTTGCGGGACGCCCTGCGGGAGATCATCAGCTGCTTTCCGGTGTACCGCAGCTATGTCAGGGATCGGGATATTGCCGCATCTGACATCGCGGCCATCGAGCGTGCCGTCGCCGGAGCGAAGCGATGCAGTCGCGCTGACGACATCTCCGTGTTCGATTTCATCCGGGACGTCCTGCTGGCGCGGCAAGCCGAGGGAAAGCCCGAGGCCTATCAGACAGCCACCGTTGCGTTTGCGATGAGCTTCCAGCAACTGACCGGTCCGGTGATGGCCAAGGGCGTCGAAGACACCGCGTTCTACCGATACCATAGGTTCGTCTCGCTGAACGAGGTGGGCGGAGATCCTCGGCGCTTCGGGTGCACGGTCGCGGACTTCCATCGCACCAACCAGTCGCGAGCGGAACATTGGCCCCACAGCCTGCTGGCAACCTCGACTCATGACACCAAGCGCTCCGAGGACGTGCGTGCGCGGCTGAATGTGCTGTCGGAGCTGGGTGATGAATGGCGGGATCGGGTTACCCGCTGGCGCGAATTGAATCGGCCGCTGCATCGTCTCATCGCGCAGGATCCCGCACCGCATCCCAGCGACGAGTATCTGATCTACCAGACCCTGGTCGGTACCTGGCCGCTAGGGGGTGTGCAGGTCGATAAGCTCCCGGACTATCGGGGCCGCGTCGACGCATATCTCCTGAAGGCCATGCGGGAGGCCAAGCGTTTTACCAGCTGGTTGAACCCGAATGACGACTATGAGGAGGCGACCCTGGGTTTCCTCGGGTCACTGCTGTGCGGTGCGGAAGCCGACGCTTTCCGCCGGGATTTCGAGTCGTTCGTCGCCGGCCTTGTCCGTCCCGGGCTGTTCAATAGCCTGAGCCAGTTACTGCTGAAACTTACCGTACCGGGCGTGCCCGATATCTATCAGGGGCAGGAGCTGTGGGACTTCAGCCTGGTCGATCCGGACAATCGCCGCAGCGTGGATTACGCGCTGCGACAGCATCTGCTCGACGAGCAGCGGTCCTGGGATGCCCTTTCATCGGATGCTCTCGGCCCTCGACTGACGCAGATGCAGGACTTGATGGAAGACGGGCGCATCAAACTGTACGTTACGCGCCGCGCGCTTCGACTCCGTCTGAGCTACCCGGAGCTATTCAAGCACGCCGACTATCAGCCAGTATTCGTGGAAGGCCAGCGGAGTCACCACGTGTGCGCCTTCAGCCGCACGTACCAGCAGCGGATGATCTGGGTCGCGGTACCGCGCTGGACCCGCAGCCTGCTCGGGCGCGGCGGCACCTTGAACGATCCGGAGATCTGGTCGGATACCTTCATTCCCTGGCCGCGGTCCGCGCTCGGCGTCTTCCGGGACGTATTCACGGGCCGGCGCTTCGGCATCCGGATAGCCGGCCGCGTTCCGGCGGCGAAAATTTTCGCGGCATTTCCGGTGGCGCTTTGGATTCAGGAGGGCTGACGTTGCCGATGAGTTATGCCTGCCGCTTTCCGTTGCCGCGTGCTGGCCTGCGGTGCAGCACTCGCGCCGACCTGCGTATCCTGTTGCTGCAGATTCGCGATGACCGCAGGGTACGCGCGGAGGAGTACGCGAGCTTCTGTGACTACAGCGGCCTCGAAGCCAGCCAGATCGACGTGCTGAACGCGTTCGACCAGCCCGACTTCCTACCCGACGTGGCAGACGGCTACGACGCGCTGTTCGTTGGCGGTGCCAGCGAGGCCAGCGTGCTCGAGCCGGAACGCTATCCGTTCATCAGGTCCTGCATCGAGCTGACGCGCCGCTGGGCCATGGGCGGATTTCCCGTGTTTGCCTCCTGCTTCGGGTTCCAACTCGCCGTGCTGGCGCTGGGCGGGCGCATCATTCGCGACGACCGAGACTTCGAGATGGGCACGATCCCGATCCGTCTTACCAGGCACGCGGGTGGCGACCCCCTGTTTTGCGATGTGCCGGACGGTTTTCTGGCGGTATCGGTGCACCGCGAGCGCGCGACTCGGGTCCCGGCGGGCTGTCTGCCACTGGCCTACTCCGACCGATGCCTTCATGCGTTTCGCGTTGGGGAAGGGCCGTTCTGGGCGTTCCAGTTCCACCCGGAGGTCAGTCGCGCCCGTCTGGTGGAACGCCTGACGATCCACAAGGCGCAATACACCCAGGACGATGCCCACCTGGAGCGTGTTCTGAACGCGGCTGCAGAGACGCCGGAGTCGAACCGGCTAGTCCACAGGTTCGTCGAACGCGTGTTGCTCGGCCACTGAAATGCGCCCGAGGCCCACTCGTTGCAGCGCCCACAAAGGCCCATTTGCATGGTCCGACACAGGACGCCCATGGCTACAGATCTTGTCACGCCACCCTAAACACATCGACCTTGGTCTCAAGGCACTTTCGCAATGCGTACGACGATAGACCAATCCGTGAGCGGCAAAGACGGCCTCGATGAATTTCTCGACCGCCTGCTGGGCATGGGATAGAACGATCTCGGGCGGAGCCGCGGCGTTCGCGGCGAGGATCTGGAACGCGACGACATCACGTTCAGCCGCACCGAGCAATTGCCCGGCCTCATCAAGCTGCGGCGTCATACAACACTCGTCCTTCCCGAACGGCCCAGAAGACCGGCGTGCTGCACCAGTCATGGCGCCGCTCGAACTCTTCCCGGGGGTAGATCAGCAGATCCACTCCGACGCCTATGGGTCCCAGCGCCTCCCGCAACCGAAGGTACTCGCCCGTCGGATCAGGAACCTCCTTCTCCACGAGCAAAAGGTCGAGATCGGCATCCTCGCGGGCGTCACCGCGCGCATAGGACCCGAACAGAATCACCTTTATCGGGTCGTGCGCCGCCGCAACCAGACGCTCGGCAGCATTTTGGATGGCAAGCTCGGTCAACATCTTGCGACGTACTCCCTTGAACATTCACTGCTCCGAGATGCTGACGGAGCGCGGCGGGACCGGGGAGACGAGACCATTTTCGGGGACTTGTCGCAAACATTGTTCGATAACCTCATTACTCAGCTCCAGGCCATCGCCGCTGACACGGCCTGGCAGAACATATGGAAGCTGTGCGACGCATTCCGCTCGGGTTCCATATGTGGCGCGATCGAGCGCGCTAACTCCAACTTTCTGATCCGGGTCCTGTAATAACCTGCGCGCTGGAGTACGCGTTCCATGGCCTCCCAGGTACCTCCGGCGATTGCATCCGGATCGCGGTAAGCGGCTCTCTGCGGAATGGTAGCAGCCACCCGAGGATAGGCATTTCGCACCGCCTGCCAATCGCCGAAGAACCATGATTCAAGTTCCTCGATAACGATACGATTCGCCACCTGGAAGCGATTGCCATCGCCTGCAGCGGTTTTGGTGAGCAAACCGGACACTTTCGCGATGTGCTCCAACTGCGTTTTCAATTGCTCACAGTGGTCATCGTCGCGGTCCACAAGGACCAGTATCGCCCAATCAGCTGGGAGCCAGGCGCTATAGGCCTTCAACCGGGCCGGCAACTGCTTCAGCAAATCATCCTTGCAGCGAAAGCGATGAATCTCGAATGCCGTGTCCCCCAAAAGCTTGGGGAGAATCAGTTCGAGCGTGGCTTCCATAGAATACTCTTCGACCAGGACAATCAGCTTCCCCAACATCAAGCCCCGCCCCTCTTCTGAGACCGCGGACCACCCTGATTGACGAGCGGATCGCCAATGCCAAAATGGCCTTCCATCCAGAGGTGACCGAGCGATGCTCCCGCCTGAATGAATTCCGGGATGCCGCGGATATCGACGGCGCGCACGGCCTTCGTGAATCCCAAGTCATCGCGATAGAGAACTCTCACTTCGTCCGCGCGCATCGCATCGAGCAGAAACGGGGAGTGTGTAGTGACCAGTAACTGTGACCGCTCTGAGGCAGCCCGGCATTCCTCCGCCAACTCGGGGAGCAGACGTGGATGCAGGAAATTTTCGGGTTCCTCGATGCCGATGAAGCGCGGTGGCTCCGGGTCGTACAGAACGGTCAGGTAGGCCAGCATTTTCATCGTACCGTCGGAGACGAACTTGGACATCACCGGCTGCTCAAAGGGCGCATCCTTGATTTGCAGCAATAGCCGGCCATCCGGCATAGGCTCGGCATCGACTCGCTCCAGACGGGGAATACGTTGCCTCAGAACCGAGAAAATATGCTCCAAACGTTCGGGGTGCTGCTCTTTAAGGTATTGGATGACATTCGGAAGGTTCTCTCCCCCTTTGCTCAAGCGTTCCTGGGGACCGGCTTCGGGCTGGCTCCGCGTCTGGTCTATCGCCAGATAAGACACATACCAATCGGTTATAAACTCCCGTAGCGCGCCAACCCTGGGATGGTCAGCAAACTGTCCCAAGGTGCTTACGGCAATCAGATCGGGAGACCGGAGCTTCTGCGGCACGCGCCGGTCATCCTCATCCGGCATTTCGCCACTGACGGCGGCCCCTTCGCCACGGGCAAACTCGAGAAACCGAAACGGCCGACCATGGCTCGAACGTTTCCATTGCAAAAATTCCTCGACGACTTCCGGCCCCTTGCCGCCCTCGTCGATCGCCAGGTGGTAAGTGATGACAGGTGTCCCGGCCCTTTCGCGGTATTTCAGGTCGAACTTGATCGGACCGTCGCAGCCACGGGTTTTTAACTCCTTGCCGCGTCCACGTCTGTCCCATGCGTGACGGAGGCCGAACTGAAAACATTCCGACAGAAAGTTGAACACATCGAACACCGTCGACTTGCCACTGCCGTTCGGGCCCAACAGGACCGTTACCGGGGTCAGCCTTGCGAGCTCGACACTGCGCAAGGCCCGGTAGTTTTCAACCTTGAGCGATTCGATTCGGGGGATGCCCAATCCGGAGTGGTGCGTTCCCATATGCTGGTGTCCTCTGCCGCCCCTTTTAGAGCCGATATTCTTCAAGCGGATCGGGAGCCGTGCATTCCCCACAGAATGGCGCGCCGGGCGCCATATCGCTCAGAACCCAGGCGATCACCTCCAACGGGTCGTCCCCCGCCGCCAATTTTCGGTCTTCTTCGTGGATCAAACCGAATATGCCGTCGAGCGCCTCTCCAGCCTTCAGGCGGCGCGCGGTGGTGATGATCGACTGGACGCGGCCAAGCCGTTGTTGGAGGGCGACCATCCGCTGTTGCTGTGTCCGCAAGGTCTCAACCAAAAACGCTTGTAGGCGCGCCGAATCGCTCCAACGTTCCCGCAACTCGCGCAGGACGGTCTCGATGGCTTCCGCCGCCAGTTCGCCTTCCTTGACCAGGTAGTCGACAAAGACGCCCTGGGTCAGGACGATGAACACCGTCATCTGGCGCGCACACTCGGCATCGGCGCCGTAAACGCGCTGGCCCGCTGCATCCAGTTGGATCTGGTCAAAATAGACGCGAACGCCCGGCAAACTGCCGAAGATCCAGTCGCCCAGCCGGTAATTGCCCAAAGAGCACTCGAAGCGTTTCGTCTGAATCTTCAGATCACGGCCATCCAGTTCGATGTGCAGTGTGTCAAACATTCCCATGGCTGGATTCCTCCATCAGCACGCCTGCCGCCGTCCAAGCGCACAGTTTGGCAAGGCCGTTGGTGCGACCGTCATCGTTCACAGCCCGTCTGTTGCCTGTTCGGCTGGGAAGTCGACACGCGCCGTGAATACCTCCCGGCTCGGCTGCGGGGTGCTGCCCGCAGACGGTCTGGCCGCCTCAGTCACGCTCCGGCGGCCAATCGGGTGGGGGAGTGAATGGTTACTCCGCGACTCGTAGATCATGAATTCATGACAAGCAGTTTTGTGGCGCATGAAACGGCGCTTCGTGATCGACAACCCGCAATCGGCGATTGGGTTCCACGTCCTCCAGATCCCTGACTCTCATTACCAGACGAATTAGGTTGGTAACGGCGCTAGATCGCCTCATCAGAGCAAGCGACCTTGCAGCTCATTGTAAAGCGGGAATTTCCGGTCAGCCGAGATCAGCATGGCATCGTGAGCCAAGGCTATAGCGATGATGAGACGATCCTGCGGGTCGCGATGATGTTCAGGCAACTGCACCGCGATACGCGCAATCTGCGGGGTTAGGGCGATGAGGTCGATAGAAGATCCAGCAAGTGCCTTTTCAAACCAACTATCCAGGGGCTCAGGTAACTGAATGCGCGCATGCTGCGCCAGCCAAGCCACCTCGAAACAGGAGATTGCAGACACGCCCACCCGTTCGGAGTCAGCAATTTGCTCAACCCAGTGCGACTTGAGCAGGGTGTGATCCTTCTGAATCCACCTGAGCCAGACGTGGGTATCCAGTACGATCACCGCGGCAAATCCCACGCTTCTTCGGGAACGGAAGAGACGATATCACCGATGATCTGCACGCGACCCGCAATGTCCGGGTGGGGTTCGCGTCGTGTCGGCGTCGGTTCGCCATCGTCCAGTTCCAAAACGATAACCTCAACGCGTTGATGATTGAAGCTTTCCGGAAGCTGGAGGGACAGGTTGCAGTCGACGATACGCGTAACGAATCTTTGTGCTTGCATCGCATTACCTCCAGTCAGTCGTGTGACGTGCCCGTCAGAGCTCGTTCTCTGGGCACCGTCACAGTGTAACCGTTCAGCTCCCCCCTGCATTCCAGAGCTAGCCATCACGCGAAACAAAGTACAAGGCTCGGCTGCGGGATCCCTCCCGCAGACGGTCTCGCCGCCCCAGTCCCGCTCCGCCTGCCGATCGGCTGGGGGAGTGAGTGGATACATTACAGCGGCCTGCGTCCCCGCGCTTTCTTCGGCGCGGAGGCCGGCTCGACGTACAAGGCTTCCAGGCCGTGAGCGATGGCCAGCGACTTGTCGTGCCTGGACTTCTCGCGCACCCGCTCGGGCCAGTAGTTCATCGCGAGGTGCGCCCAGTCGTAGTCACCCTTTTCCAGCTTGGCCCAGGTGTCCTTGAGCAGCTTCTGCCAGGGCTTGTGGCGGAACAGCGGCCACAGCGGGCTGGCCGCGATCTGCACCTGGCAAGAGCAGGAGGTCCTGTTCAAGCAGTTGCCCGACTACCTGGCCTGCATGGCCTTGTTTGCCCTCAACACCGGCTGCCGAGATCAGGAGATCTGCGGGCTACGCTGGGAATGGGAACATGCCATGGACGACCGTTCGGTGTTCATCCTGCCGGAGACGATCACCAAGAACGGGGAGGAAAAAATGGTTCCGCTGAACCGCTTCGCACAATCGGTGGTTGATGCCGAACGCGGAAAGTCCAACGACTGGGTGTTCACCTACCGGGGACACCGGATCGATCGGATGAACAACCGGGCCTGGAAAATGGAACGGGCGGGCGTGGAATTATCGGACGTTCGCGTCCACGATCTGCGCCACACCTTCGCGGTGCGGTTGCGGGACGCGGGCCTTCCCATGGACGACATTCAAGACCTGCTTGGGCACAAACGGCGAACCGTGACGCACCATTACTCACGAGCCACGTTGGAACGCTTGTTTCACTGTGTGGACCTACTGACGAACGTGTCGAATCGTCCGTCTGCCGTCCTGCGCCGCGTGTACCAAGCCGCCTAAACGGGGCAAAATCGGGGCAAGGCTTTTGAAAATGGTGGGCGGTGTAGGGTTCGAACCTACGACCCCTGCCGTGTGAAGGCCGGGACAGCCATTTTTTGATACGTAGCGATACCTCAAGAGACTCGCAAGTCTCTGTTTTTCCTCTTTTTTTTCGTCTCTTTAAGCCTCACCCCGTTTCATGTAGGCTTTCCGTACAGTTTCCGTACGGACTTCCGCCATGAAAATCGACACCAAATCCGCCCGTTCCGCTCTGCCCCCTCGCCGCGAACCGTATTGGGCGCGAATCGACACCGGGGCTTTCCTTGGCTACCGCAGTTTGCCCGAAGGTGAAGGAACCTGGATCGCTCGTTGGCGCGATCCGGACACCGGAAAACAGAACTATCGAGCACTCGGCACGCTGGCTGACTACACAGAAGCCAAGAAGGAGGCCGAAACGTGGTTCCGAGAATTAGCCGGGGGTGCCAAGCCCGAAGCGGCAACCGTTGAGACAGCCTGTCGGCTTTACGTTGCCGACCGTCTAGCCGTGAAGGGAAAGCAAACTGCGGCAGATGCCGAGGGGCGCTTTACCCGTTTGGTGTACGGAACCAAATTCGGCGCGTTGCCGCTGTTCAAGCTGCAACCGGTGCAACTCAAGCGGTGGCTTCAAGACCAAATCGCCAGTGCGGACGAAGACGACTTAGACGAAATTCGGAAAGCGAAGGATTCCGCTAACCGCAACCTCTCAACGCTGAAAGCTGCGCTGAACCTCGCACACCGGGATCGTCTCGTTTCGAGCGATAGCGGCTGGTCAACTGTCACCGGGTTCGAGAAGGTCGGCAAGCGGCGAGAGCGTTTCCTTAACGCCGCAGACCGCAACGCGCTTTTGGATGCCTGCCCCGCGGATCTCGCCCTTCTTGTTGAGGCTTTGCTGCTGACCGCCTGCCGCCCCGGTGAAATTGCCGCGGCAACCGTTGCCGACTTCGACAGAAACACCGGGGCGTTGACGCCAATGCCGTTAAGTTAGTGGCTACCTGTACTGCCGCCGAGGTCGTGGGTTGAGCCGATACAGCGGTCTGGGTGCGGAGCGACCGGGTCGGCGGAGTTCCAAGGTATTTCCGGCCAGTTCCAGTAGGGTCAGGACCTGTTCCGGCGAGACGCACTGGATGAGCCAGGCGAACAGCCGGGGCTTCAGGGACTGCAGGAGGTGCGTGAGATTGGGGCGGTAGCGTTGGGCCTTGTCCGCGGGCAAGGCTTCGTGGGTGGCGCGGGCCAAGGCTTGGGCGAGATTGGCGGTGAAGACCTTGGCGTGGAAGTCCTGGCGGATGCTTTCGGGCAACTCACCGGTGAACTGTTCCAGGTACAGGCGGTGTTTGAGCAGTTTGAAGGCTTCCTCGATGGTCCAGCGGGCGTGATAGAGGTCAGCGAAGGCGGCGGCCGGATAGGTCTCGGCGTCGGTCAGTGAGGTGGCGAGGACTTCGACGGTGCCATTGGGCAGGACCACCTTGAGCAAGCGGAAAGTCAGGGTTTTGTCGGTCAGGGTTTGGCCGGCCGCCGCGGCTTGTTCCCGGGCTTCGGCACCAACGCGGCGCGTTACAACGGTATCGTCTTGACCGGAGCGGAGGAAGTCCGCGACACACGGCCATTGGGTGCCGTCGAGACGGGCCAGGAACGGGAGACCGCGTTGTTGTAACAAGGTGAACAACCAGACGGCGGGAAAGCCACGGTCCATGAGGAGCAGATCGTCGCTGTCCAGGTGCGGGAGCAGCGTGGCCAACAACGCCCGTTCCCCGGTCAGGTAAGGCGCCAGGGTGGCCTTGAGCATGAGTCGGGCATCGGTGGCGTACAGCCCCAAGGCGCGCGCCAGGACGTAAGGCTGTCCGGCGGTGTCGTACTGGGCACCGAATTCCTCCTGATTTTCCTGCCAGTTTGGCAGGCGCAGGGTGGTCGAATCGGTGGCGACGAGGCGCAGGCCCTGCCAGCGGAGTTCGGGTTGCAAGGCGGCCAACGAGCACAGCAGCCGCTCGTTCAGCGCCTCGAAGACGGTGGCCTTCAGTTTCTGTCGGGCTTGCGACAGTGCACTCTTGGTCACGGCGCGCACGCCTGCGGCATCGAGTGTGGCGAAGAGTTCATCCAGCAGCGTCTGCAGCCCGCCTTTGAAGGCGCAGAGCAGAAAGCTGACGAGGACCGGAAAGGTGAGAATGCGTTGGCGGGTGAAGGCCCGGTCGTCGGTACGATGGGCGGCGATGAAGGCGGGGTCGCGGAGCAACCGAGCGAGGTCGGCGAGGATTGCGGCATGGACCTTGCTAAGAACCGATCATAAGTTTATCCTGCGTTTTCAATGAGTTACACGGGCATTTTATCACAACCCCTTAACTTAACGGCATTGGCGTTGACGCTTGAGGGAAAAACCGGGCGACGCATTGTCACGCTTTCATCCAACGCGGTGAAGTTTTTTACCCGACAAGCAAAAAACAAAATCGGTGCGGCTCCCCTTCTCTGCCGCTCCGATGGTTCCGCGTGGAATAAAGACGCATGGAAAAAACAATTCAAAAACGCAGTAAAAGCGGCAAAGCTCCCTTCGGAAATTGTTCTCTATCATATTCGGCACGCCGCAATTTCCGAAATGATCGCTCACGGGATGGATTCGCACCTAGTCGCACAATTGGCCGGAACGTCTACCGCAATGATCGATAAACATTATGGGAAACTGCGACATGACCTTACACGGGCCAAGCTAGACTCCGTGAAAATGTTCTAAGCGGTACGTCCGACCCCATACCCCCCGGTGCCTAATCGCTAGGCACCGGCTCCCCCGCTCCCGCCCCTCCCCGACACCGCTTGCCCGACGCCGCAACTCGCGGCGTGTCCCGGCTCCCCCTCGCCTTCTTGGCGGATTCCCTTTGCCAGTCAATACTTTATAACCTCGCCAGCAAGGCGGGACATAAGACAATTTGTCCTAGTATCTGGGACATTATGTCTTAGCGTCTCAAAAGAGTTGCAATACGTATTGTTGTGTGTCTATCCTTGATCCTGACTTATCAACAATACCCTATATGACCATGAAACATGAAAGCAACTCTACCCTTCTTGATGACGGCGCAATTCTGCGTCTAGACCAAGTCTGCGAATACACCGGATTGTCACGCGCAGTGATTTATCGGCGCGTGGCAGATGGAAAATTCCCAAAACCAAGACGCGTTTCTAACCGCGCCATCGGTTGGCGCGTTAGTGATTTACGAATCTGGTCACGCGGCTTAGACACCGTGAAATGATTAAAACGGAATCCCGGTTTTTACACCGAGGGAATTCAAATTTAACGCATTTCGATTTATGCAAATGACCGCCGCAACACGGAAACAACGAGCTTCGCCGAAGGGGCAGCAACCACCGGTGAAAGCTGACATTTCCGCGACTTACGCAAAATTGCCTGACGAGGTTCGGAACTTAAAAGCGCGTGCCTTTATCGTCTGGAAAAAGAAATGGGACGCCGAAAAGAAGAAATTCACGAAGCCCCCGCACAACCCGAAAACCGGCAAACAGATTTCCATTAAGGAAGAAAAAAAGGATTTCGTTTCGTTCGCCGAAGCGCTTGAAGCAAAGGACCGCTTAAACATGGACGGGGTTGGTTTGGTCTTGACCCTCGAAACCGGCATTTCGGCGATTGATTTCGACCATTGCATCAAAGACGGAAAAATCGATCCCGATGTGTTGGAGTTCATTCGAGGGGCAAAAAGCTACGCGGAGCGTTCTCCTTCCGGTGACGGCATCCGGGTCCTTTATCGCACTCCACCGGAGGGGGGCGTGGCCTGTTCCAGAAACCGGGAGCGAGACATGTACCGATCAGACGGGCATCGCTATGTGACGCTCACCGGGGACGCCCTAGATGACCTAAAAGGCTTCTCCCCGACGCTGGCAAGCCCCTCACGAGCGTTCCTAGAGGGTTGGCGTGATCGCTGGCATGGAAAGGGCCCACAAGAAGGCTCCTCAAAGCCCCATGGTGAGATTCCCCCGGCTCCCCCCGAGGAGTTCCTGCCCCTGGCGGCAGACATTGGCGCTTTGGGGTTGTCCGAAGCTTCCCGGCTGTTCCTAGCGGAAGGGAAGTGCGAGGACGGTTCCTGCGCTGCCTATCTTGCCGCTATCGAGCTTGCGAAAGCGGGCCTGTCCGCCGAGGAGGTCTATGCGACATTGCTCGATTGCCACGGTTCGTCTGCCCTAGTCGGCACCGAGAAGCGGCCCGATGTGGAGTGGTTGTGGAAGTATTGCGCGTGGCCTGCCTATTCGCGGGAATCCCCGCAAGCGCACTTCGACGTAGTCGCGGAAAACGATGATTTCACCGGGGTGCTCCCCCGAGGCAAAAGAGGCGTAACCCTAATGTGTGCAGCGGACGTGGTACCAGAAAAGATCAATTGGATTTGGCGCGATTGGTTAGCCGCTGGGAAACTTCATATCGCCGCAGGCGTTCCCGGTTGTGGCAAGACCACTCTTGCCCTTTCGTTGGCGGCAATTGTTTCTTCTGGCGGCTGCTGGCCGGATGGAACGAAGGCGCCTAAAGGCACGGTCCTAATTTGGTCCGGTGAAGACGACATTAAAGACACTCTGGTTCCGCGGTTAATTGCTTCCGGCGCCGATTCAAAAAAGGTGCATTTCTTGAGCGGCGTTATCGAAAAAGGCGAATCCCGTCCTTTTGATCCTGCCACCGATTGCGCTTTGCTTGAATCGAAATTGTCCGAAATTACCGATGTAGCCTTGCTGATTGTTGATCCTATCGTTAGTGCGGTCGCGGGTGATTCGCATAAAAACTCTGAAGTTCGAAGAGGACTTCAACCGCTGGTCGATTTAGGGCAAAGGACCGGAATCGCAATTTTTGGTATTAGTCATTTGGCGAAAGGTACCGCGGGCAAGAGTCCGAATGAGCGGGTGATTGGTTCCCAAGCATTCGTTGCCTGTTCCCGGCTCGTCTTTCATGTGGTGCGAATGCCAAAAGAGGAAGGGGGCGGGCGCGCAATCATGCGCGGCAAGAACAACATGGGAAAGGACGATGGCGGGATTCGCTACGACATCGAAGAAAAAGCGCTTCCGAAACATCCGGGAATTACCGCAACCGCTGTCGTTTGGGGCGCGGCAATTGAGGGCACCGCGCAAGAGATTTTGGCACAAGCGGAAGCAGAGGATTCCGGAAGCCGATCCGCGAAAGAAGAGGCGGAAGAATTCCTAAAAAGCGTTCTGAAGGATGAGCCGATCCCCTCGCGAGAATTAAGAAAGTTAGCCGAACGGGAAGGCTATGCTTGGTCCACGATCAAACGAGCAAAAGAGGCGCTTGGCGTACTCGTAAATAAAGAAGGCTTTGGGAAGAAGTCTGGCTGGGTTTGGAGGCTACCGGAAGAGGGCTCCCCGGATGCCGCGGCGGCGGACTTCGGAATTGAGGGCGCGGGAATTGGCTAATTTTCACCGAGGGGTACTTGCTCAAAGGAGACCACTAGCCCCTACTCCTTTTTCTTGGTCTTCTTGGTCTTCTTCGTCAACTTGGTCTTCTTCGTCAAAGAGGACCAACACACCCAAAGAAGACCATATATATACAAAGAAGACCATAAAAAAGACGTCGGGAAGTGTGAGCTTCTTTGGTCCCCTATGCCCCCCGGTGAAGAATTGGCAATTCCGAAATTCCGAAATTCCGAAATTGCAATTCCGGAATTACGCGGGTCGCTGATTGGCAACGTAGCTGCGCTTCATGACCCGACTCCACGGGGTGCGAGTCACATAGCAAAGCTGATATTCGGATGGAAGGAGATCATTCAGATTTTGGAGCAAATTGGTATGGCCGACTTTCTTTGTCATTCGGTAGAACAAGCGGCGCAATTCCGGAAATTCGTCTCCGTCAATTTCGGCGCGTCCGTCTTCCGCAGAAGAGTCGATTTCGCGAAATTGCTTTGCCGCTTTTTCCAATTTACAAACGAGGTCTTCGACCGATTCAAATTCAATGGTGAATTTCATAGTCATCGCTTACATGCTCCGTTGGTCAGTGAACTGGGTGATTTCCAGATTAGCGCAGGCTCGCGACCATGTAAACATCTATTTTTGTTGGTAAATGTCACGGCATGGCGCGCAACACAACCGACAAAATACCCCCGGTGATAATAAGTCGGGTCCTTCCACCGGGTTTTTCCGGAGCGGGGTTTGGAACCTCGCGCTTTTCGCAAAAATTCCTAATTTGTATGAGGTTCTCATTATGAACGATTTCAGTTGTTTAGAAGAGTTGGTTACGGATACCGGTCATTGCGCAAGAACTGTTCGGTTACGTTTGGAAGCGGCGAACGTCAAACCGGTTAAAAAGGATGGCCGGAAAATTCTCTATCCGCGGGCTCCGGCATTGCGGGCAATCCTCACTGGTGGCGAGAACTCCGCCGAGAATCGAGCGAAGATCGAGTTCCTGGAGCACACTCTAGTTAATGTTCTTATTCCAAGACTCTTCGAAGGCTCGTTTTCGCAACAAGTCGGCAATTTTATGACAATCGGATTGAAGCTGAGTGACGAATGCACGTCCGACGCGATGGAGGCGTTATGGAAATTTTTCTGTGACGAAATCGAGGCTTTCTTAGGACGAAAGCCCGGGGAGATTGATTTCGAACCACCGTCATGGGCGAGAGACTACAATGCTTAAAGCGCCGCACTCCGAGCGGCTTATTCGGTTTGCCGAGGAAATCGCCGAGGAAAACCCGAGCATTGCCGCGTTGCGTTGGCTTTCGGAGGGATTCCGGAGTCACCTTTCCGGTGAGACTTCGCTGATCAAGGCGCTAGGGATTAACCAGCTTCCGCGGGGCTTGCCTGACGCCGTGAAAACGCGAAAGACGCATAGGGCGATCTGCGAAGCTGCCGAATGCTTGGACCCGGAGAGGGAGCGTACGCCGCACAGTCTCGCTAAGGAGATTGCCGAGGACCTGAAGCGGCAGAGGCGCGCTTCGCAGACCCCTGCAACCCCCTATTTGGCCGCGATACGCCGCGCCTATGAGGCTTCCGGCGGGGCTCCACCGGTGACATTATCGACGCTCGCGGGCATCATCTATCGGGCTCGAAATGGGGAGCGTTCAAATAGTTGAAACTCGGGCCTACCCTGTGTCCCATGAACATCGATACCCAGAAGCTCTACCGGTTCCGGAACCGTCACGCCGCCCTTTCCACCGCTGTCGAAGCGGCGGAAGCGCGGCTTGCGGATCTTCGGAAAGACCAAGTTTTCATTCAGGAATCTATTTCCCGGTGCCGCATGCGGATTGAACCGGAAGGATCTAGGCAGCGGTTGGAACCATACTCGGATTTCCTGAAAGACCTTTACCGCGATCCCCGGAATTTCATCAAGGAAGTACGGCGTCGCGGACTTGTTTCGATTGGTGATCTTGTAACGCAACTCGAAAGGGTCTTGGATCAAACCGCTATGGCTGAAACGAACCTGGAAGTTGCAAAGGCGCGGTTAAGCGAAATGGCTTGGTTCCACCGAGTGGATCGGCACGCCCGCCGGCTGGGAGTCTGAACATGGCAAACACCCGCGAACTAGACGCACTCCGAAAACAGATTGCCGCGCTTAAAGCTCGGTTGCGTGAATTGGATTTCATGCCGCTGGCCCCCGGTGAGCTTGCCGAACATATCGAGGTCGAGCTTTCCGAGCTTTCCGAGCGGTTCCAAGAGCGGAACAGCCTTGGCGTGGAACTAGCCAATGCGGAGCGGATAGCGCTTTCTGGCGATGAGGTCTTAGGCTTCCTAGCCCTGGCCTTCCCGGATCGTCTTCGGGAGGTCTTCGACAGCCTGGCTAGGCCCTACGCCACCGGGAGCGTGCCGACTAGTCAGAGGGACAACCTCCGCGGGAAGCTGGAAGCGGAACTCTACCGCCTGGAAGCGGAAGAAGAACGCGCCATATGCGCCCTAGAGGCTCAAGGCGACACGATCCCGAGGCGGTTGGATGCTGACCCGTCCATCATCCTCAGCAACGAATAGCGCGCTCGGGGCGGTTTCCCCCCACCTTTTGGTTTTCCGCCCCGGTGCTGCGCCCCAATCCCGTACCCAGCAAGTGAGGTGACCAGATGCCAGAAGATATTCAACCCCCGACACCCCAACCCCGCCGAGATCCGGAAGCGCTGGCGAAGACGTTGCGCCAAGCGGGGATCGACCCCGGTGAGTGGGCGGCAGTTGAGGAAGCTGCCGCGGAGCGCACGCAAGCCAAAGAACTCGAAAAGATCGGCGAAATGATGCGGGCGCAGCTTAACGATAAAAGCTACGTTCCCGAGCCGTCACCGCTGATCCGGATCCGGACCTGATTTTTGTTTTGTGTTGCTGATCTTCGCCCCGTATCGGTTCACAGTGAGCGCGGAACCTTCCCCGGTCAATTACGACGAGTGCTCAACGCCTTTCGGCATCAGATATCGGTTCACGGAGAGGAACGTTTTCTCGTCTTTTGCATTGTGTGAGTGCTCAACGCCTTTCGGCATCAGATATCGATTCATCTGACCCAGTCGATGGTCAACTTTGTCCAGTCATTGTGCTCAACGCCTTTCGGCATCAGATATCGGTTCACGACCGGCCTGGGGCATAGCCTGGACCAATTGCGTGTGCTCAACGCCTTTCGGCATCAGATATCGGTTCACGAGTTTTGATCGGTCCCCATGAAGCGCCTGATGAAGTGCTCAACGCCTCTCGGCATCAGATATCGGCTCACTCGGCACACGCCAGCGTGTAAGCGTTGCGGTGGAAGTGCTCAACGCCTTTCGGCATCAGATATCGGTTCACCGGTACACCGGGATGGAGATGGTGCGGGTTTCGGTGTGCTCAACGCCTTTCGGCATCAGATATCGGTTCACGATCTCGTTCGAGTGTACCCCGATCATCCCGATCAATTAGTGCTCAACGCCTTTCGGCATCAGATATCGGTTCACATGTGCAGGAGCAGGGGATCAGGAGAATCCATATCGGTCTCGGCCTAACGTATCGGTCAGTTGGCGCGGCAGATGGCGATCCAGGCGCCCTCGGGCGGCAGTTCTGCACCCATAGTTTTATCCAGGCGATACTGTCCCCAGGCCGTACCTCTGGAGCCGACGTGGTTCGGCCAGTGTGTAAGGGAAAGATCACCCTCGACGTCCTCAATCAGGGCGCGGGCGCCGGCCAGATCGCCGTCGCGGAGCGGGCGTAGCTCATCCACCAGGTGGGTACTTTCCCCCAGGGAAAGGGCGCCGAACCGGTGGCTTGCGGAGGGATCGGCGAGCACGTCCCGGACCCGTTCGACCAGCGTGGGTTTGCGAATTTCGTTCCGCCCTGCCCGCACCCAGGCGGCAAGGTGCAGACCAGTCAGGAGCTCCTGGAAATCCGGCCGACGATTGCTGCCCAAGCCCGGTCCCTGCTTCTTGTCCTTGACCCGCCAGGTAGTGCGCAGAACCACTGAAACCGATGGCTCCGACAGCATCGCCAGTGCCAGTTCGGCCCCTTCGTGGCGCCCGCGCTCAACTTCACCCACCAGGGACAGCAACATACCGTATACGGTCGAGGGAGGTGGCACCGGCAGCGTCTCGAAATATTCGCGCGCGTGAGGAGCGCGGAAGCCGGCCACCGGCACCGAGATGAACATCCCGATGGGCTGACTCATGTCCCGGGCTCCGGTAGAGCCAAATCCTGCGTCATGCGGGTACAGACCGTGGCAGCGGCCTGACGGATACCAACAGGCTCGATCCCATGGCGCTTGAGCGCATCGCTGGCGGATTCGGCGAGCAGGTCCGGACGACCCAGGCCTACCACCAATTCCGCGGGGTCGAGATCGCCCAAGAGCACCCGTCCAAGTACGGCGGGCAGGTCCAATCGGCCGTGTTCGTCCAACTGGAAGCCGTACAACATCCGGGGGGCGAAATCCTCCGTCCAGCGGAAGATGACCGCCTCAGGCGAGAAGTCGAAAAGGAAACGACTCTGGTTGCCAGCCACTTCGGACAGCCCGCCAACGGCTTCCACCACGGCCAGCGCATGGGCCGGGTCGTGCAGGTGAGCAGGTGTGAGTCCGAATCCATATTGATAGCGGGTGGCGTGGACTTCCGTGCCGTACAGGCTGGTGTTGGTCTTGGTGCCGCTCTTCGCGTTGAACGTGATATCCCCGGCAAACGGTGTCAGCGAGATGGCACGGGTCACTTCGAGTGGGCCGCGCCGCTTGATGGCGGAGCCGGGTGTATCGCTGCCGTCTTCCTTGGCAGCCTCAGCCACCATGTATCCCAGAACATCGTCGTCGATGCACCGCTTTCTCCCCTTCCCTTTTCCGTCCGGGTCGGTCCAGGCTAACCAGCGTGGGTCTGTCCAGCGGTGGTCGTTTTCCTCTTCCAGCCACTCCCGATTGACCGGCAAGCCCTTTCGCTGCCAGTAGTAACGGATAGCCCAGCGAATCGCTTCCGCGGATACGGTGGTATGGATCTCACCATTCCAGAGGAGCTTTTGCAGGGTTGTGATGTTGCCATCGTTCTCGCCCCGATTGTTCGCAGCAATGCCGTATGGGGTTGCGATGAGACCGAAAAGGTGTCTGCTCATGGTTCGATTCCTGCTTCTTCGGTGGGAGTTTGGGCCAGGTCAAACCGTTCGTTTTCATTGGCTGGCTGATAACTGGCGAGAGCCAGGAGGGCTAGATCGCGGGCCTTGCGCCAATGTGCCTCTTCAAGCAGCGGCAGAACGGTGACCCAGCCCGTTTGCAGCGTGGGCAGCGAGCCGGCGCGGGACCAGAAATCGGTCAGAGTCGCGCGGAGTGTGGTGGCGTTCTTGCAGCGCGCCAGGGCAACCCGGAGCTTCTCATACTCGCCGCTGGCCAGACGGGAAAAAGCGATGTGTTCGCGGCGCGCCCGGTCTCCCAGCTGTCCCAGGCGCCGCCGCCATGCTTCGTGGCAGGTCCGGATGAAGATACGTTCGTTGGGGTGATCGTATTCGGCTTCTTCGGTCATCTGGTACAGCTCCTTTCGTTCGAATTGCAGTGCCAACCGGGTGTCTTGGTGGACCATGTCTTCAGCGAAGCCGGCATACCACGGCCGGCGAAGGGCCACATTGTTGGCGATGATTTCTCGGGCGGTGAAGGGGCGTACGAAAGCAGATTCGGGCTCCTTCACGTTGCCCTTCCGATCCCGCTTGGCCGCAATGGTCTGCCAACGATTCCGGAAGATGCCGCTGGCCAGTTCATAGTTGCGCAGGCCCGGAAGTCGGGCCACGTTGATCGAATAAGCAGCGGTGCGGCTCTTCTGCTTTTTGTTCCAGGCGACGATGCCGAAGGCCATGACGCGGATCGGGCCTTGAAGATCTTCAGTCAACTCCTGGCCCCGAGCCAGCACCGCCAGTTGCAGAGCAGCATCGGTCGGCGACGCTGCTGTTAGGCTGAGCACACCACTTTCCGCTACGAAACGCCGGAGTCGGGCATAGGCCAAGAGGCTGGAAACGGTAGGCAGGACCAGAGCAGTACGAGCTTTGCCCCCGCTGCGACGCGAGGCGATGTGGAAAAAGATGGCGCCCACCGGGGCGAAGAGCAGGCAAAAGGCCAGCTCAGCGGGCTCCTCAAGGGTGGACTCTGCCCAAGCGACATGACGCTGCGAGCCGCCGGGGTATAGCCATCCCACCAATTCCACGTTCTCGCCCAATTTTCCTTTCCCGGTAAGAAAATCCTTAGCAGCCTCCTGGTGGCGATAGCGCGTGATGGGGGCAAAGCCGGGAAGTCTCAGTTGCTTGTCGTCGACCTCAATAATCAGGGTGTCCTTTTTCCCTGTTGGCCGATGGGGGCCAAATTGCAGAAAAGTGCCCAACAGCGCCTGATAAATTAGCCACTGCTGCTCTAGTGTTGGCGGTGCTCCGCGATTCAACCCCGGCAGCTTGAAAAAGCCATTCTCAAGTTGGAAGGCCAGCTCCAACAGTTTGCTCAGCCCTGCCTGCGCTTTTCCCTCGCCGAAATCTAGCGTTACCTTGCGCTCCTCCAAGGTCCAGGTGAGCCCCGCTGCTTTCAGGGCAGCCTTGTCGCCCGGATTGTTGTCGAAAGCGTCCAGGGTCATGTAAAGGCCAGCCAGGCCCACCCGGTGCAAGGCGGTCATGCCCGGTCGATGGAGTTCGCAGGTCAATCGGCCCAAGTGGCACCTCGGTGTGCATCGTATCGAATCGCATTAGGTGGAGCGACGAAGGCTCCGTGCAGCCTGGTCCATGATTCCATGCGTTCGTGATAGGGCATGGGTAGGCTACGCTTCACCAATTCCTTGGCGTCAACGCGACACCTGCCGGCATCCGCTGCGAGAAGAACGGTGACATTGAAACCTGGCTCCCGCACCGATTGCGGCGTGGCGCACCATCCGGAATCGAGCCATGGCATTCTCAGGTCGAGCCTAAGCGGACCGTCATCCGTAAGGGCTAAAAAGCCGTCGGCCAGATCGCGTTGTGACAGTGGGCGGGCCAGTTCCATGAGTCCGTCGAGCCAGGCGTCGGCGGCGTCTAATTCCGGGCGTTCATAAGGAGGCTCGTTGTCCGGGCGAAGCATCAGGGCAGTGCGAGGGCGGCCTGGGTCCTGCTCTGAAACCCGTCGGTTGAGCCGGCCGAGGCGCTGGATGAGCGCTGGGACGGGAGCCAATTCGCTGATGAGCAGGTCAGCATCTAAATCCAGCGACATTTCCGCCACCTGGGTGGTCACCGCCAGCAATCCGGCACCCACTGGTGCGGCGAATGCCTCCACAACTTCCCGATGACGTGCGACCCGGTCTTGGTACCGGAAACGGCTGTGGTACGCGACGACCGGCAGTCCCACCGCGCTCGCGCAGTCAAAAGTGGCCTGCGCGCGGGCTACAACATTGCACACCCACAAAACGCGCCCACCTTGGCTTACCCGTTCAGCCGCCTGCGTGAAGGCGGCGGCGGGATCGGCACGCGCGATCGAATAGCGTGGGATCGCTTCGAGTTCGGCGGGAGGCGCTACGATGCCCACCTCTCCCAACGTTTGGCGCAAAAATTCTTTACGGTTTGTGGGCAGGGAAGCGCTCATCAACAGGAAAGGTGCGCCGGGCAGAGCTTTTATCAGCGCCACAACGCTGGCGAACATCGCGTCATCGTAAGCGTGCAGTTCGTCGAAGACGAAGGCACCGGCGAGCAGCGAGGGTGACCGGTACAGCCCCTGTCGGTTGTTTCGCGCGAGGGCCAACACTGCATCCGCGGTACAAAGCACAACTTCCGGCGCCCAGGCGTTGAGCGAGGCGATACGCAGCCGTTGATCCTGTTTCTCGTCTGCGTGCAAGCCATCCCGGCTCATGGCCACCTGTTCTAGATCGACTTGAGCCCGGGAGTGGATCAAGGCGGCTTCAACGTCCGATTGCGCTACGTAGTCAAGGAATCCTTCCGTGGCGGTCCCAGTTGTGGGATAGCAGAAAAAAAGCTTGCGGCCGCGGAGTTGTTGCGCTGCCCACAGGTAGGCAGCGGCGGTTTTGCCACTGCCGCAGCCCGCTTCGACCAGCGTTACCCGTGTTGAACTGGTGCCGATCGCCAATTGAAACGGACGCGCCGGGCGCTGGCCGAGTCGGTTTCGGGCTACACCGTCCAATCTTTCGGCTGTAGTTCGGCGATCCAAGGCATCCCGCACCCAACCCTTGATGCCGACGCCTTCGGGCAGCAGCGCACTACCGGCCACATCTGCCGCCACTGTCAGGGCTTTAACCGCGGTCGCAAAGCGTTTCCAATCCGGATTGGCATCCAGAAAGTCTTGCCATTCGATACTTTCTTGGTTGAAGCGAGACCGGAGTTTGCCTGGATAGTGCGGATCCGAGACGAGCAGTGACCAGGATTCGTTCCGACGCGGCAGCCCGTCGCAGAACAGGGGCGCCAGATCAAGGTGGCCCAGGTAGATATCGATCGCGGAACCACCTCCACCTTGGCGCGGGAAGGCTTTGCTCCACTCGCCATCCAGTTTGATGTGATGCCCCGCGATGGCCCCGATTACCGTCCGGAACATTGCGTCGGCTACCGCTTCTTGCCCGGCTTCGGCAAGTCGCCGCAGCAGCCAGTCGGCCATGCCGCCGCTGTTGTTTAACACGATGAGGACTGTTAGCAGTTCGTGGCGAATGGGCTGCGCGGTGGCGGGGTACTCCGCCTTGCCGCGTACCATGCCCTGAAAATAACCATTGGCCTTACCCAAATCGTGGAGCATGCCGGCCAGTGACAAGGCGATTCGCAGTCGTGGTGCCCAAAGACCTAAGTCCAGCTCGAGATTCGCGAGGATCGACGCTCCGACACTGTCGGCGATGGCTTCTGCCGCCGCCTGCACGGCTTTCAGATGGGTCAACAGGCGGCAATGTGAAGGCGGTTCAGGCGCGAGACTGACATCCCAACTTTTTGCTAGAAGGTTTCTGTACTCGGCCAAGCAATTACTCCTCCGGCACGAAAAGCCCGCACCCCAGCTTACGCCTACCTCCCAGCCCCATTTCCTGTAAACGAATCGACCCCGCTGCGGTCAAATCGCTCACCCACAGGGTGTATGCCACTATCTGTTTCTCCTTCGCCCGAAAGGTGCGCCGTGGTCCCCGAGCGAACCGAGCATTGATTTCCAAGGCTTCGAGTTGTCGGCTGATTTCCGCATCGAAACGTGACTCGTCATGGCCATTGCGAGTGGTCACGAGATGGGAATACAGATTGGAAGCGGGTTTGAGCGCGTACGGCACGGGAATGCCCACTGCAAGGCGATCATTCCCAACCAGCAGGTGCTTGCCTGCGAGGGGCAGCCAGCAGGGAATAAATGCGGCCGGGAGCCTGATACCAAGCCGAGCACCGGGTGGCACGGATAGTCTCCCCTGACCCAGATATCGGCCACGGATCCGGTGAATGCCAAACGCGTCGCTGTCATGAAGCCACGTGTTGCTCGGCGTTTCCAGTGCCCGCGCCAAGGCGGCAAAGAGTTGGTAGCCGTGGTCAACCGGAAGTTCACTTCCCGTCACGGGGAAAAAGAGGTCGATTCGCGGAGAATTGTGTCCGTCCTGTTCCATGACATTGTCCTTATGTGCAGTGGCCACAGAGGGAAGGAGACACAGTGAGACCCCGTCGTTTTGATGCGGCAAAGGCGCTGCCTGTCCAGTGTAATGCTAAAGGCGATGCGTCGAAATCACATCCGAGGGTGAGCTATCACTTTCGACTGAAACAAGTCGACGCCCGGCACCTGATCGAACCGAAAGAACCGCGTGGAAGGTACAGTTTGGCGTCTTTACGGCCGGAAATTTGGGAACGTAGGCACGCGCCACGTACGCAGTGCGAAGCCTGAACACGACGGCCGGCGACGCTCAATTTCGTTCTACGCTAACCCCACAAAAATAATAAAGGCCTGCATCGCTGCAAGCCTTTGAATTATTTTGTGCGCCCTGCAGGGGTCGAACCTACGACAAGCGGATTAAGAGTCCGCTGCAAGCAAACTTTCCCGGCACCGGGTCCCTGGCGATCTGGCCGACATATTGAGACCGGTAGGAATGGACGGCGGCCGCAGCCACCTACTGATCGGATTGAACGACATGAACCGGATCAGGCCCGTGTAATTCGGCGGCACGCCGACATCACCAAGGCGGGAGAAAGCGCCGTTTTCTCCCTCAAACGAGATCACGATCGAAAGCCGTTTTCCGTACAGATTCCGTACGGATGAGCGAGGAGAGTCTAAGCTATTGTTTTGATGGTGGGCGGTGTAGGGTTCGAACCTACGACCCCTGCCGTGTGAAGGCAGTGCTCTCCCGCTGAGCTAACCGCCCGCATGTGCGGCCGTAGAGGTTCGCAAATTCCCGCGGTCCATGTCAAGACATTACATTAAGGAATGCTGCTGCCTGCATTTGGTCGTGGACGGAGAGCTCGGATCGAAACGGCCGACCTGAGATTCGCGTTCCTGCCGGGGCCTGGTCTCTTACATGAGGCCCCATCACACCAGGCTTGTAGCTCAGACGGCACAGCGCGACCTCACTGTCGGTCCAACTTCAACTGGTTGACGTCCTCGGAAGATCGGTGCTCGGCCACGCGCTCCTTGGGCTTCAAGGTCAGTTTGGCAATCCCGGTCCACGAAGCCATGAACAGCACCATGGCCAGCGAGGTGACGGTCAATCGATCGGGATATTTCATGAAGAACAAAACCCACTTCGGTTTGATCAACCCGACGATCAGGATGACGACCGATGCCACAGCGCATATTTTCAGAAATAACAACATATTCCGTAATCCTCATTGAATCTGAGATGCTTCCGCAGCGTGCTTGATGCCACCACGCGTCCAGTACGCACGTCGCACCGCACTTCTACCCTCGCACCGACCGCTTTTACGACCCCTGGGAACCGCCAAAAATTCCCGTAGCGTTCCGTTGCCAGACCGCGCATCGCTGGATTGCCCGGCCGCCCGAGGCCGGGCCCGGTTCGACATTGCGCCGGCGGCGCCGTATTATTCCACGGTTTTTTGGCTGGCAAAAAGACGATCATCATGGAAGCACCGTTAGCGGAACTGCTGCTCTCAGGCGTGAACCTGATGCTGATTGGAATGGGGATCGTCTTCTCGTTCCTGCTGCTGCTGGTCTGGATCATTCAACGCACCCATGGCCTGCTTGTGCGCTGGGAAGCAAAGGCTGCGGCCCCTGCCGAGGAGCCGCAACTGCTCGCCAATAGCTGCGGCCCCGACAATCAGGCCGTGGTCGCCGCCATCATCGCTGCGGTCCATCAGCACGAACACCGCACCAACGGGGAGAACTGAACGCAATGCAGCCATTAGGTATCACCGATGTCGTCCTAAGGGATGCTCATCAGTCGTTGTTGGCGACTCGGTTGCGCACCGACGACATGCTGCCGATCTGCGAGAAACTGGATGCGGTGGGCTTCTGGTCACTCGAGGCCTGGGGTGGCGCGACCTTCGACGCCTGCATCCGCTATCTGGGTGAGGATCCCTGGGAACGGCTACGCCGCCTGAAGGCGAGCCTGCCTAAGACGCGCCTGCAAATGTTGCTGCGCGGCCAGAACCTGCTTGGCTATCGCCATTACGCCGACGACGTCGTCGAGAAGTTCGTCGAGCGGGCCGCGGTCAACGGCGTGGATGTGTTCCGCATCTTCGACGCGCTCAACGACGAGCGAAATTTTCAACGCGCGATCCAGGCGACCGTCGCGGTCGAACGGCACGCACAAGCCGCGATCTCCTACACCGTTAGCCCGATCCATACCGTGGACATGTGGGTCGACCTCGCGCGCCGCCTGCAGGACATGGGCGCGCATTCCATCTGCATCAAGGACATGGCCGGCCTGCTGAAACCCTATGTGGCCGAAGAACTGGTCGGGAAACTCAAGTCCGTGCTGATGATTCCGGTGCACATGCAGTGCCACGCGACCACCGGCCTGAGCACCGCGACGATCCTCAAGGCCGTCGAAGCCGGTATCGACAATGTCGACACCGCCATCTCGTCGATGAGCATGACGTATGGCCACAGTCCCACCGAGGCAGTTGTCGCCGCTTTTGAGGACCACCCCCGCGCAACGGGGCTCGACCTGAAACTGCTTGAAGAGATCGCACTGTATTTTCGCGGCGTTCGCCGGAAGTACGCCGCCTTCGAGGGGTCGCTGAAAGGGGTGGATAGCCGCATCCTCGTCGCGCAGATTCCCGGCGGCATGCTCACCAATCTGGAAAGCCAGCTCAAGGAACAGGGCGCGCTGTCCCGCCTCGACGAGGTCATGGCGGAGATTCCCGTCGTCCGGCGTGAACTCGGCTATATCCCGCTGGTCACCCCCACCTCCCAAATCGTCGGCACACAAGCCGTGATCAACGTGATGTCCGGCGAACGCTACAAGACGATCACGAAGGAGACCGTTGGCGTGCTGCGCGGCGAGTATGGCACGACGCCCGCGCCCGTCGACCCCGAATTGCAGCAGCGAGCGCTCGGAACGACCGCCCCCATCACCGTCAGACCAGCAGACCTGCTGGCGCCGGAGTTCGACAGGATGTCGGAAGAGTTGACGCAGTTGGCCCGGGAGCACGGCGTGCAACTGGCCAGTTCGCCGGTTGATGACGTGCTGACCTATGCCATGTTTCCCCAGGTGGGCTGGCGCTTCCTGCAGCATCGCAATGATCCGAGCGCATTCGAACCCATGCCCGGCACAGCGCCGGCAGCGACCGAAGCGCCACAGCCCGCAGCCTCAACCCCGGCTGCCGAGGGCATCCGCTCCTATGCGGTCCGCGTGAACGGCAATTCATATCATGTGGAAATCGGGCCGGGCGATGCGGTCCGGTCGATTACCCCGCAACCGCTCCCGGTCGCACCGGCCAGTGCCTCGGCTGTGGGCGCCGAGACCGTGCGGGCGCCGATGGCCGGCCTCGTGCTCCGGCTCGCGGTACGCGAGGGCCAGACCGTGGCCGCGGGTGATGTGGTCGTCGTTATTGAAGCCATGAAAATGGAAACGGAGATCCGGGCGCGCACTGGCGGCCAGGTAACCCACATCAGCGTCAAGGCGGGTGACAGCGTCGGTCCCAACGACGCTCTCGTAACATTGGCCTGACGCGGAACACACACCGATGGAAGGACTATCGCAACTCTGGCTGAGCACGGGAATCTCGAATTTCCAGTGGGGCCAGGCCGTGATGATGAGCGTCGGCTTCCTGTTGATCTTCCTGGCCGTACGGAAGGGGTTCGAGCCCTTGCTCCTGCTGCCGATCGGCTTCGGGGCCGTGCTGAGCAACATCCCGGTGGCGGGCATCGCCGAGGAGGGCGGGCTGCTTTCCTACCTGTATCTCGGAATTAAATCAGGGGTGTTTCCGCTACTGATCTTCATGGGCGTCGGGGCCATGACCGATTTCGGTCCGATGCTCGCAAATCCGAAGACGCTGCTGCTGGGTGCGGCGGCGCAGTTCGGCATCTTCGGCACGCTGTTCGGCGCGCTGGCGCTCAACCTCATTCCCGGAATGCACTTCACGTTCAAGGACGCCGCAGCGATCGCGATCATCGGCGGAGCCGATGGCCCGACGGCAATCTACGTCGCATCGAAACTGGCGCCTGAACTGCTCGGGGCCATCGCCGTCGCCGCCTATTCCTACATGGCGCTGGTACCCTTGATACAGCCACCCATCATGCGCGCGCTGACCACCCGGGAAGAGCGGCTGATCGAGATGGCGCAGCTACGCCTGGTCAGCCGTCAGGAAAAGGTCATCTTCCCGATGGTTCTGCTCATCCTCAGCGCGATGCTGCTGCCCTCCGCCGCACCGCTGATCGGCATGTTCTGCCTCGGCAATCTGATGCGCGAGTGCGGTGTGGTCGAACGCCTCAGCAAAACCGCCCAGAACGAGTTGATCAACACCGTCACGATCTTCCTTGGCTTGGCCGTTGGCTCGAAACTGAGCGCCGCGAGCTTCCTGCGCCCCGAAACGATCGGCATCCTGGTGCTGGGAGCCATCGCGTTCTCATTCGGTACCGCGTCGGGGGTCATGATGGGCAAGCTGATGAACCGCTTCAGCGAGAACAAGGTCAATCCGCTGATCGGCGCGGCTGGTGTTTCGGCGGTCCCGATGTCGGCCCGGGTCGCCAACAAGGTCGGCCAGGAAAGCAACCCGCACAACTTTTTGCTGATGCATGCCATGGGGCCGAACGTCGCGGGCGTGATAGGGTCCGCGGTCGCCGCTGGCGTGCTGCTCGCGCTGGTGCAGTAACGACTGGCCCCTAGCCCCGGGGTCGGCCGAATTGTCCGCCCTCCGGGCGGCTGACAAGGCCGTCAGGAAACGGTAGAATGTGCGGCTACGGAGAGATGGCCGAGTGGTTGAAGGCGCACGCCTGGAAAGTGTGTATACGCTAAACCCGTATCGAGGGTTCGAATCCCTCTCTCTCCGCCAGTCACCAAAGCGCTTTCTTCTTGCCTTTCGTCGGTTTTTGCGACCCCGGCGCTCAGTCTAACCGCGCCGCAAACGTCGCCAAGCGCGCGGCGAAGCGTCCACCCGCTCGATCTCACGCTCTCGTGCCCTGCGGCAAGCACGCCCACCATTCCTGCCGTGATCTAACCACCGCGGCTCAAGCGGTGTCCGAACCGCGCGTAGAACGCCTTCATCAGAAACGGCGGCAATAGCGTGGTCAGCGCGATCACGATGACCAGCGCCGCATGGATCTCGTTGCTCAGGATGCCGGAACTGCGGCCCAGCTGAGCGAAGATCAGTCCCACCTCGCCACGCGGAACCATCGCCAGTCCGATGGCCAGGGTCGTCAGGGGCCGCTCACCGGCAAAGGCTGCTCCGGCCATCTTGCCCGCAAGCGCCACGGCAAAGACGAGGGCAGAGAACATCCAGATGAACGGCGAGTCCCAGTCGACCGTGGTCAGGTCCAACGACAAACCCACCATGACGAAGAAGATCGGCGTGAACAACTGAACGATGGGCTGCATGTCCTGCTCGACGCGCTCGGCAAAGTCGCTGTCGGTATGGAATGCAACGCCGAGCGGCAGGAAGAAGCGCCGCGAAAGCGCCAGGCCCGCGGCAAATCCGCCGAGCATCTCCGGGGCCCCGACCTCGTGCGCCAGCCAGGCGAAGAACAATACCAGCGAAACGATCACCGTCGGGATCAGGCCTTTCGTCCGCGATGCCGCATGCAGATGGCGCACCAGCAAGGCGAGCAACTTCGCCATGACCGGGGCCAGGACGAAAAAAATGCCGACGAACACCAGGACCCTGCCGGCGTTGGACCATTGCACCGCGCCGGCGATGGAAAACTCGTACAGGACGGCAAGCAGCACGACCCCCAGAATGTCGTCGATGACGGCGGCACCCAGCACGATCTGGGCTTCCCGCTGGTGCCTGCGCTTGAGGTCGGTCAGCACGCGGATGGTGATCCCGATGCTGGTGGCCGTCAACGTGCCGCCTACGAACAGCGAGACCAGTCGCGGCAGGCCGAACGCCAGCTCGCACAGCCCCCAACCCAGCGCGAACGGCAGCACAAACCCGGCGCCGGCCACCAGCGCCGATTTCACGCCCGCGCGCGCCAACTGACGAATGTCGGTATCGAGACCGGCTTCGAACAGCAGCAGGATGATCCCGATCTCCGCCAGCAACCTGAGCACCGGTTCCGGCTGCAGCCAAGCCAGGACGCTGGGCCCGAGCACGATGCCGGCGCAGAGCTCACCCACGACGGGCGGGGTTTGCAACCACGCGGCGAGTTCCGCGCAGCACCGTGCCGCGATAAGTATCACCATCAGATGCAGAAAGAAGGTGTGAACCTCCATAGCGCCTCCTGCGTTGCCACATGAGCACGAAGCGCTGAGCGGCACCGGTATCGATGCGCCGCGGTTGCCGCCGCCGGATCGGCTGCAGTCAGTACGATGCCCACCGCCCCAACGCCATTCCGGAGACTCCGCCCGCCCCTCGTTGTTCCGACTGCCGGAGCACTCAAGAAACAACCTGGTAGCGGATGCCGTCCTTTCCCCCGCTCTTGACTTCGTACATCAGCCGGTCACCTTGTTCGATCATGGTATCGACCGAATCCGCCATCGAGTGGGCGGTGTACGTCACCACACCCACGCTCACGGCGACCGCAGCGCGCTGACTGGCGCATACCTTCCACACGGCATTCCTGACCTTGACCGAGGCGGCACGTGCCTCGTCCGGGCCACACTCCGAAAACACGATCCCGAATTCGTCACCGCCGAGCCGGCCGATGAGATCGCTGCGCCGCACGCTTTCGGCCAGGACCGCCCCGAACCGGCGCAAGAGTTCGTCTCCGCAACGATGCCCGAAGCTGTCATTGACAGCCTTGAAGTTGTCCAGATCCAGAAAGGCGAATGTCAAGGGCCGCTGGTACCGCCCGCTACGAATGATTTCCTGCCCGGCAGCGCGGCGGAACGCCCGCCCGTTGAGCAGGCCGGTCAGCGGGTCGGTCCGTGCCAGCGCCGCCTGCTGGGCGAGCGAACTCTTTAGGGCAGCCGTCAGCATGGCCAGCAAGGCCAGTAACACCCAGCGTGAGAAAAAACTCCAGACGTAGGCGCCTGACGCAAGAGCGTGGCGACCTGCCGTGTAGTCCACGTAAAGCCAGGCGCCACCGACCGCCAGAGCCGCCAGGATGCCCACCGCGATCCCTTGCGACCATGCCAACAGCAGTACCGGAAACACGTAGAACAAGGCAAACGTGAACTCAGCGCCCGACACGAGATCGAGCAAAACAGTGACCGCGAGCATCGCGATGGCCAACAGGGACCACACCGAACGACGCGTCACATCGAGATTCAGCGCGAGATTCATGAACGATTGAAGGCATCGGGCCAGCATGGCCTCCTCGATTGACCCCTGCGCGCCAGACCTCAGGCTGGACAGAGCCTGCGTCAACCCCGCAAACAGTCGCGCGCACCCCTACATTCGGAACGAAGACCGAGCATGGATGATCATGACCAGGATAACGAGTGTGACAATCCAGCCAATCACATAAACCCGCATCGCCCTGCGGGCGCTTTCCTTGGCAACCCAGGTGCGCGGATGAATACCCTTCAGGTAGAAGACCAGCTTGCTCGCCAAGTTGACGCAGACAATGTTGATCAACAAGAGTAACCCTGCACCCATCGCGGCCGCGAGGTTGCCATCGCCCAACATGATACCGAGTGTCGCCGCCGGGGGCAGCAACGCAACCGCCACCATGACGCCCATCAGCACGCTTGACAAGCCAGTCGTCAATGACAGCGCGGCCGCAGTGCCCGATGCCAGTGCGAGGACTACCGCGTCGACACCGGACTCGGTTCTGGACAACAACTCGCGGCTCGCCGTGGGCTCGGGCCATAGCATCCCCACTCCGGCTGCCAGTGCCACAGCTACGGCGATCCCCACGATGAGAGTTCTTACCGCCTTGTGCATCAGGACCGTGTCACCCAAGGCGGTGGCAAGACTCAATGCCAGGTTCGGACCAAGTAACGGGGCAATCACCATGGCCCCAATGACGACTGCCACGTTGTCCTCGATGAGGCCGATGGCTGCAACGACGGTCGACAGGATGACCAGCATCAGAAAATTCAGGTCGAGTTGCGCGCTTCGCTCAACGGATTCGTACAGGGCCTCACGCGCCGCGATAGCCGCATCCTCCTTCCTGCGTTTTGCCTCATCCGGTTGAGGGAGAATGGTTTCCACCGCCAGCACCACGATCCGTGCACCCGGTTGGGCCCCCAGTGCACTCTGCAAGGCGTCGAGCACGAACTGCAGTTCATCGTCGCCGACCAACAGACGCGTCGTGCGCAGCCCATCCGGCCCGACCGGCCCAACGCGGAGATCGACCGCCCTCGCCTTCCCGGCGATCGTGGCAACGGTTCGCGTGCTCGAGTCATCCAGCACCACTTCCACGTATTTCATGGGTGTGTGACCCTGCTACCCGCCCCGACTGTCACACACGGGGTCGGCAGGCGCCGACGTCCGGCGGTTCCGTGCCGTGCCCCATGCGGGTGTCTTGCGACCCGCCACGATGCCGGAATGATCACGCCCCGGAACCACCCGATGTCGTGCGTTCCGATCGTGCCACCAGGGCGGGAAATAACAGCACCGAGATCATCGCGGCACCGACCAACACCGCGGCCCGATCCGCGCTCATCACTCCGGACGAGACACCAATCTCGGAGTTCATAACGATCAGTGGTAACCCCGTCGCTGAATACAGGACAAACGGCAGTCTCTCCCCAGCCTGCAACACCCCCCGGGTACGCCACCAGCGGCACGCCACGCACCAAAATGAACACGCTCAGCAGAATCATCACTTGAACGGGCGCCGAGGGCCCGGACCACAGTGCCGTAAGGTCGAACGGCATGCCGACCGAGATGAAAAAAATCGGGACTAGGAAACCGAAGCCGATCGCTTCCAGTTTCTGTCCTAGCACCTCGCCCGCCTCGTCGCGGATGGCAAGCGCCACCACCATTCCCGCCGCGGTGGAAATTCCTGTGACATTCGTCACCATCGCCAAAATAGGCAGCCGCATCTTCCGGCCAATGGTTCGCTTTCGCCAACAGGATGTGGTGATCAAAGCGGGCAATCTTCTGAAAAGGCATGGATTTCCGCAAGGTTCTCGCACGATGTCTCCTCGCGCTCGTACAAATAGGGGATGGCGTCCAGACGAAGGCCATCGACACCGAGTCCCATCCCAAGATCCAGAACCTCCAAATTGCGTCGTGAACGGCCGGATTGCCGTAATTCAGCTTGGGCTCGTGTGATTAGCAACGGTGGCAGAAATAGGCTACGTTCTTTGGCTCGGTGACGGCGACAGGGTTATCCCGGAGTTCGCATCGAACAAGTATATGTCCTCCGCATCGACCCAGAGCCGCACCGGACTGCCGACAGCGACTTGCTCTGTGCCATCGAGCCGAGCGACGATGGGCGCTGCCGACGTTACCGTCGATGACTGCCCCGCCGCCAGTTCTCCGACACCGCCCGGCCCGGCCGGTAGATCGAAGACCTGCGGCCCGAGTTGCACGAAGGTTTCCGCTCCGAGCCACTCGACCCATTCTGCCCGGGCCTCCACCCTGAGCGCATGCGGAGGTGACTCGTCCGTTCGGGCGCGATGAAAATGCTCCGGGCGAATACCCACCAACACGGCTTGCTTTCGGCCTGCGAATCCCGGCGGCAGGCTCTTCCAGTCAATCGTGCCGATCGGCAGTACCAGGCCTGCGCCATCGATCCGTGCCGGAATCAGGTTCATGCCCGGACTGCCCAGGAACCCGGCGACGAACAGATTCGATGGATTCCGGTAGAGTTCTCGCGGTGCCCCGACCTGCTGGATGCGCCCGCCGTTCAGTATGGCCACGCGATGCCCCAAAGTCATTGCTTCGGTCTGATCGTGGGTGACGTAAATCATCGTCGCACCCAGCCGCTGCTGCAGACGCGCCAGTTCGCTGCGCGTCTGCACGCGCAGCCGCGCGTCGAGGTTGGAGAGAGGCTCATCGAGCAAGAAGGCCTTGGGCTTTCGGACCAGCGCCCGCCCCATCGCCACCCGTTGCCGCTGTCCGCCCGAGAGCCGGGCCGGCTTTCGGTCCAGTATCGCCGCAAGTTCGAGCATCTCGGCCGCCGCGGCTACGCGGCTCGCAATCTCGGCCTTCCGCAGGCCGGCCAGCCGCAGCGGAAACGCGATGTTCTCCCGGACGGTCATGTGGGGATAGAGCGCGTAGCTCTGGAAAACCATCGCCATGTCCCGGTCCTTCGGATCGAGGTGATCGACGCGCTGCCCATCCACCCGGATCTCGCCGGCGCTCAGTTGCTCCAGGCCGACGATGGCATTGAGCAGCGTCGACTTGCCACACCCGGAGGGTCCGACCAGGATGAAGAACTCGCCATCCTCGATCGTGAGGGTGATGTCATCGAGGACTGGCGTACCGCCGCGGAAACCTTTGCTGACGTTTTCCAATTCGATCGTGGCCAAGGCCGTTCACCCTTTCACTGCGCCCGCCGTGAGGCCCGAGACGATATGGCGCTGGCACAGTACGACCAGCACGATTACCGGCAGGGTCACGACGACCGAGGCCGCGGCGATGGCTCCCGTTGGTAGCTCGAACTGGGAACTCCCGGTGAAGAACGCGATGGCGACGGGCACCGTGCGCGCCGCTCGCGTGGACGTCAGCGCGGTCGCGAACAGGAAGTCGTTCCAGGCGAAGATGAAGACCAGAATCGCCGCCGTGAATAGCCCCGGCGCGGCTAGCGGCGCGATCACATAGCGCAGGGTCTGGAAGGGTGTCGCCCCATCCACCCGCGCCGCCTGGTCGAGATCCCTGGGAATCGTCCGGAAATAAGCCGACAAGGTCCAGATGGCCAGCGGCAGCGTCAAACTGACGTAAGGCAGGACCAGGCCGAGCCACGTGTCGAACAAACCGAGCGCGCGCCACAAGTTGAACAGCGGACCGACAATCGCCGCCGGTGGAAACATGGCGATAGCCAGGGCGCCGGCCAACAACAGCCGACGACCGGGGAACGACAGGCGCACGATGGCGTAGGCGGCAAACGCCGCCGGCACGACCGACACCACTGTTGCCATCGATGCAATACCGATCGAGTTCCATAAAGCCGCCGGGAACTGGACATCGTTGAAGACCGCCCGGTAATTCTCGAGGGTTACGGCTTGGGGAAGGAAGCGTCCGTCGTTCAGATCGCCGGGGCGCTTCAGCGACAGCGAAACGATCCACGCAAGCGGCGCCAGTGCGTAGGCGACCACGGCCAGCATCGCCGCGGACTCCCCCAGCATTCCGAGACGTCGGGCCGACGTCCTTCCGGTCATCGCGATTCCTCGAGGGACACGCCGAAACTGCGGAGGAACCCCCAGGCGATCAGGGCCACGACCACAAAGATCAATGCCGCAACGGCCGAACCCAGCCCCAGGTTCAGCCGGACGATCAGGGTGTCGTATGCAACCAGGGAAAGGGTCTCGGTATTCTGCCCGCCCCGGGTCTGCACATAAACCGTATCAAAGATGCGCACCGCATCGAGGGTCCGGAATAAAACCGCTACCGCTATCGTCGGCTTCATCAACGGCAGCGTGATACGGCGCAAGCGCTGCCAGGCCGACGCACCGTCGACTCGCGCAGCCCGTTGCAGATCCTCCGGGATCAACGTCAAACCCGCCAGCAACAATAGCGCCATGAACGGTGTGGTCTTCCAGATCTCGGTGGCGATTATCACGAGAAAAGCCGACCAGCGCTCGGTCAACCAGGACTGCTGCAAACCCAACAAGGCGTTGACGAAGCCCGTCGTGGGATCGAAGGCGAACTTCCAGGCCAGCGCCGCGACCACGGTAATGATCGCGTAAGGCACCAGTATCGACGCCCGCACGGTCCGCCGGCCTACCGTTGCACGGTGCATCAGCAGGGCCATCGCGAATCCGAGTACCAGCTCGACCGCGACCGAGGCGGCCGTGATCAGCAAGGTGTTGGTCAGCGCCTGCCACCACACCGGCGAACTCAACACGCTGGCATAGTTCGCCCAACCCACGAAGCCACGCTGCTCCGGGAATCGCAGATCGTGACGAAACAGCGATAACCAGAACGCGTAGGCGATGGGATACACCGTGACCAGCGCCATCGCGACCAGTGCCGGTGCCGACAGCCACCAGCCCAGGCGACGCTCGGCGCGCCCTCTCTCGGTCATAGCAGGCCCTCCGAGCGCAACGCCCGCGTCACGGCGCGGCGCAACCGCTGCACGTCGCGCTGCGGGTCGATCGCTCGCATCGGATGCAAGGTCCGGCTAATGGCCAGCGACACATCGTGATACAGCGGTGTCGGCGGCCGCAAGACAGCGCGGTGAAGCGCATCGCGCAGCACGTCGGCGAACGGCAGGCGTCGCCGCACCTCGGCCAGATCATAGAGATCTTCCAGGGTTGGCGGCAATCCGCCTTGAACCGCCGCCAGCAGTTGGTGCGGGGCGGAGGTCAGACACTCTGCGGCCTCGAAGGCAACGGCGGGATGGCGCGTGTACGCTCCGACCGCGAGATTGAGCCCGCCCAGCGCGACCCGCCCGGGCCTAGTACGGTCGAACCCCGGCCACGGAGCGAACGCCATCTGCCTGGCTACGGCGGGCGCATGGCTCAGGGCGCTCGGCCAGACGAACGGATAGTTGAGCATGAACCAGGGCCGGCCGGTTTCAAAGGCGAGACGCGTCTGATCTTCCATCATTACGTCGAGGGAAGGATCGGCCGCCGGCGAGGTGGCGATACGCCTCATCAGCGCGAGCGTCTCGCGGGTCGGGCCCTCCGGCAGGGCCACGCCCTGTACTGCCTCGTCCAGCACCGCCCCCCCGGCGGAGGCCAGCAAGGCAATGAAGAAGACCGTCAGCCCCTCGTAGCGCTGGCCTTGTAGCTGCACGCTGCCCGCCCCCCCAGCCGCTTCCGCCGTCCCGAGCAGTTCGTCCCAGGTGGTCGGGGGTGAGCGGACCCGGTCCATGCGGTACCAGAGCAGCTGCGCATTGGAGGTAAACGGTGCACCCCAAGCCCGGCCACCATAACGGATGCTTTCGACGGTAATGGGCAAGCGTCCCACGGCGAGTCGCGTCGCGGCCGCGGCATCCCAGGGCAACAGCCAGCCGGCGGCGGCAAACTCCGCGGTCCAGATGACATCCATACCGATGAGGTCGATGGATGTATCGCGCGCGGCCAGTCGTCGGACCAGTTGCTCGCGTTGCTGATCGGCATCGGCGGGCAGAGGCTCGACCCGGAGAGTGTAGCGGCCAGCGGCACGCTCCGAGCAGTTGGCGGCGGCGGCGCGGAACGCGCCGGAGGGCTCGTCGAAAACCCACCAGGTGAGTTCGGGGCGATCACCTGCATTGTCGTGGCAGGCCACCAGCATCGCCAGCAGCGCGACCACCATGGCGCGACACAGCGGGGCCGGTGCCCAGCGATCCGGAGCCGATACACCCTGGATCCGCACACCTGCCCCGGCAGCGAGACAGGCGCCGGACCACTGGCCGAGACCCGTCTCTGGCGCTGGAGTCACCGCGAACATGAACGGGCACCCATACCCATCAGTCCCGGTTACCCTCGGAGCCCCGCCCCGAGGCGCTGCCCCCCGGCTCCGCGCGAATCCTCTCCAGAGCGAGAAACACGATCCCCAGTGCCAACACCGCGGTCGCTGCTGCGAGCAGCCAGGGCAGTTGAACGGCCGTGAACGGGTATTCGGGGGCATGCTCGGCGACCGCCAGCAGCAATGCCGGCGCCACCATCTTCATGGCCGCCCGCGATGCGTCCCGGGCGAACAGACCGCGGACCGCATCAGCCAGCAGGCTGACGGCCAACAGCGCCATAAGGCCAGCGAGTACTACGCCCGTTCCGAACCAGCCGCTGCGCAACGGCTCCAGCAGCGCTCCCGCCACCGCGACGAACTGGTACAGCAGGACCAGCCCGATCACCGCAGCCAGCACCGCCGAAATGCCCCAGGGTGCCGATGGACGCGCCGCAACCGGCGGCGCCAGCAGCCGCGTGCCGGAGCGCCATCGCACGACCGCCTTCTCGGCCTCGACGATCAGAAACACGAGGGCCGCCGCGGCGAGAATGCGCAACCACGCGCCCCCGCTGAGCGCGCGCGAGGCGAAGGCGGTCTGCATGAACGGCGCATACGTGAACACGAGCTGCACACCGACGAGAATACTCATCGCGATCACCGCGTAGCGGTTCCCAACCCAGGCCACGGCCGAGAGGCTGCTGGCGATGAAGTAGCGGCTGTTGATCAGGTACACCAATTCGCCCGCCACCAGGGCGTTAACGGCGGCGGTTCGCGCGACCTCCACCGTCTCGCCACGGCTCAGTTCCCATTCATAGAGGCCCAGGGTCGCGGCGATCAGCAACAGCGACACGTAAAAGATGCGCCACAACATGTAACGGGTCACCAGCGGTTCGCCCGGCGCGCGTGGCGGGCGCTCCATCAAATCGCCCTCCGGTGCCTCGAAGGCCAGGGTCAGGGCCAGGGTCACCGCCGTGACCAGATTGATCCACAGGATTTGGAGAGGCGTGACCGGAAGCTCGGCGCCCATCAGGATTGCGGCGATGATGACACCGCCCTCCCCGCCATTGGTCGGCATCGTGAACAGGATGGTCTTGCGCAGGTTGTCGTAGACCGTGCGGCCTTCCTCGACGGCCGTGGCGATGGTCGCGAAATTGTCGTCGGCCAGCACCATCTCCGCCGCTTCCTTGGCCGCCTCGGTGCCACGATGGCCCATGGCCACGCCGATGTCGGCAGCCTTCAGCGCCGGCGCGTCGTTGACGCCATCGCCAGTCATCGAGACCACGTGCCCATCCGCCTGCAATGCCCGCACCAAGCGCAGCTTGTGTTCCGGATTGGCGCGCGCAAAGACATCTACGGCTGCAGCCCGCTGCTTCAGTTCGGCATCGGACAGCGTCTCGATGTCGGCGCCGGTCAGCGCGCTCATGCCATCACCGATCCCCAGTTGACGGCCAATCGCGCAGGCGGTCGCCGCGTGGTCGCCGGTGATCATCTTGACCCTGATGCCGGCGCGCCGACACTGGGCGACCGCCTCGACGGCCTCCGGGCGCGGCGGGTCGATCATGCCCACCACGCCGAGCAAGCTGAAATCGCCTTCGGTGTGGGTAAAGTTCAGCATGCCGGACACCGCCGGCAGCGGCTTGACGGCCAAGGCCAGCAGACGCTGCCCGCGGGCCGCGATATCCTCGATCCGCCGATGCCACAGTGCCGGCTCGATCGGCTGATCCTGGCCCTCGAACCGCTGCCGGTTACAGCGCTCCAGCACCACTTCCGGCGCACCCTTCAGGAAGATCAGGCCATGGCCGGAGTGGTCGCGGTGCAGCGTGGCCATGAAGCGGTGCTCGGACTCGAACGGAATGGCGTCGTCACGCGGCAAGGCCTGGTGTTCGAAGTCGGCAGCCAATCCGGCCTTGAGCGCCAGCACCACGAGCCCCCCTTCCGTGGGATCGCCTTCGAGACGCCATTCACCGCCATCCTGATGCAAAGCCGCGTCGTTGCACAGCAGCGCGGCCCGCGCGAGTTCGATCAGGTCTGGATTGTCGGCGACCGCGACATCGACGCCGTCCCGGCTGAAACCACCGTGCGGGGAATACCCGGCTCCGCTGACGAGCCACTCCTCCGCGGCGGTCGCAACGGTCTGGACGGTCATCTCATTGCAGGTCAGCGTACCGGTCTTGTCCGAGCAGATCACCGTGACCGAACCGAGCGTCTCGACGGCCGGCAGCTTGCGCAGAATCGCCTGGCGTTGGGCCATGCGTCGCACGCCAACCGCCAGGGTGATGGTCACGATGGCGGGCAGGCCTTCGGGGATGGCCGCCACGGCCAGGCTCACCGCGGCCATGAACAATTCCTCGAGTCCGAGCCGGTGAGTGAGCCAACCGAAAACGAAGGTGGCGCCGGCCGCCCCGAGGATGATCGCCGTCAGCCAGCGTGCAAACTGTTCGATCTTCAGCAGCAAAGGGGTCGCCAGGTCACCCACTGCCGCCAGCATCGAGCTGATCCGGCCGATCTCGGTAGCGGACCCGGTCGCCGCGACGATGCCCGCACCCTGCCCGTAGGTCACCAGCGTACCCGAGTGCGCCATGCCGGCACGGTCCCCCACAGGCGCGCCCGACTCGACCGGCTCCGGTGCCTTCTCCACCGGAACCGATTCGCCGGTCAGCACCGACTCGTCGATACGCAGCGAGCGAACCTCGATCAGCCGCAGGTCTGCGGGAACCTTGTCGCCGGATTGCAGCAACACCCGGTCACCCGGCACCAGGGTCTCGGCAGGCACCGTTCTCCGCCGCCCGCCGCGCACCACGGTCGCGGTTGGGGAAAGCAGATTTCGCACGGCTTCCAGCGCCGCCTCGGCCTTGCCTTCCTGGATGAATCCGATCAGCGCGTTGAGCACCACCACGGCCACGATGACCGCCGTATCGACATAGTCACCCAGCAGAGCGGTCGTGATGCCGGCAGCGAGTAACACATAAATCAGAAGGTTATGGAACTGCAGCAGGAAGCGCACCAAAGCGCCGCGCTTCCGCACCTGTGGCAGGCGATTGGGGCCGTAGCGATGCAGACGCTCCTCGGCCTCCGCTTCGCTCAGGCCTTGCTCGCCGTCTGCCTGCAGGCGCTCGATCGCCGCATCCACCGTGAGTGCGTGCCAGGCAACCGGATGGGTGGACTGCGTCAGCGACGCGTCCCCTGGTTTCGAAGTGTTCATAATTGCCTCTGCTTGGTAACAGCCGAGATGGATGACCGTCCGGGTCGCGGCCGCGGTCACCCCGGAGCGGACGATCCGTCAAGCCGGCATGCCGGGGCACGGCCGTGTCCGGCCATCGAAACGGCAAACTTCATCCCCCGGATACGCCTCCGCGCTACTGGGGTGCCACCGGCTCCGGAGTCACTCGATCGAGATCCGTCACAAGCAGGTCGCAGTTCGCAAGTGACGCCACACGTTTGGTCGTACTGCCCAACAGCCAGTCGGCCAGAAGACCGGAACCGCCTCGGCCGATAACGATGAGGTCGCAATCCTGTTCCTGCTCCTGCTCGAGGATTCGCGTCGTCGGCCGGCCGTAGACGATCGCCGCGGGCGAAACCGGACCGGACAGTGCCGCGTACCGCGCCAATGCCTCCATTTTCAGCGTCGCCTCGGCTCGGGTGGCCGCTTGCAGTTCGATCATCTCGACATCGGTCAGCCCCGCATAGTGCAGCTTTCGCTCGAAAGGCAGCTCGAACGCATGCATCAGGGACAGTTCCGCGTCAGTTGAAACTGCGCGGGCCAGATCGACCGCCGTTTCGGGATGACCTGAGAAATCGACGGGCACCAGAATCCTGCGATACGGCTCATGCGGCGTCTGCTTGACGATCAGCACCGGGCGACGCGTCATGCGCAAGGTACGCTCGGTCGTCGTACCCATCATCAGCTCCGGCACGAAGCCGGCGCCGCGAGCCCCCATGACCAGCAGGTCTGCGCCGATGCGTTCGGCAGAGGCGACGATTTCCGGCAGCACCGAACCGGTGACGAGCCGCGCCTCGACGTCGATCGCATGGGATCGTCCGAGACCATCGGCCAGGTCGGACAACACGCGTGCCGCCTCATCCAGCAGGCGCCGCTCACGCAGTTCGCCAGAGTCCCCGAGGACATGGCGCAGCCCTTCGATCAAGCGCATGTCCACGACATGCAGCAACACGAGCCTGGCGCCGCAGCCGGCGGCCAGCAAGCCGGCCCGGTGGACGGCATGCCGCGCCGGAGCGGACAGATCGGTTGCGACCAGCAATGTGCGAAACGGGTTCATCTGCTCACCCTGCCCCTGGAGCGACGGATCACGCCGCTGCGTACTCTCTTATTCCCAAATCATCCGGCGGGCCGGTTCGGATTCCTGCCGAAGGCCTGTCAGGTCGGGGCTACCGCCCGCGTTGACGGGGCGCAGACGCGCCTGCACCGGCCCTCAACCGACCAACCGGGCTTCGGCATTTTGCAGGTCACCGGGCGGGCCGAACAGGACGATGACGTCACCTGCTTCAAGCCGGGTGTCGGGCGGCGGGGCCAGCACACGAGCCCCCTGCCGGACCAACGCCGCCGACACCACGCCATCCAGCCCGAGGTCGGACAGCGTACGTCCCACGGCACCGCCATCCGGCGGCACCAACACGGGTCGCAAACGGTCGCTGCCGGCCGCGTCCGGCTCGTCGGCAAAAACGCTGTCACCACGAAAAAACTCGCGGAGCAACAGGTAACGTTCCTGCCGCTGTTCCCGGACGCGCCGCATCACCCGGGACAGTGGCACATCCAGCAGGAGCAACGCCTGGGATGCGATCATCAGCCCCGCCTCCAGCGTCTCCGGAACGACCTCGGTCGCACCGGCTTGCCTCAAGTCTTCGACATGAGCCTCATCGCGCGTGCGCACCATGACCGGCAGTTCCGGGCGCAGGGTCCTGACATTCGCCAATACCTTGCGAGCTGCGGCAAGGTCGTCGTAACTGACGACCACCAGACGCGCCGTACGTACGCCGACTGCCTCCAGCATGTCGCGCAGAGCGGAATCACCGTAGTAGACGGGTTCGCCGGCTATACGCGCCTCCCGGACCCGGGAGGGATCCAGATCCAGCGCCACATAAGCGATCCGCTCTTTTTCCAGCAGATGCCCGACGCTCTGGCCGATGCGGCCATAACCACAGATGATGGCATGGTCGCGCAGCGTCTCACCCAGCTCATCAAACGATACCGCGCTGTTGAGTTCGGGTCGGACTGAGCGACCCTCTCCCACCAGAGCGCCGGCGATGGCCCTGTTGAAGCGAATCAGTAAGGGCGCGACGATCATCGAGAACAACACGGCGGTCAACACGATCTGCGCGGGCTCCTCCGCTATGATGCCGGCGCCCAGTGCCAGTGCGAGCAGAGCGAAGCCGAACTCTCCGCCGACCGCGACCAGCAACCCGACGCGCCATGCCGTCAGCGCGTCGATTCCGGCCCAGCTTCCCAGCCCGGCGACCAGCAGGGTCTTGACGCCGAGCAACGCAAGGGCGCCGACCACGGCCCAGTGCCCGATCGCGGGGATCGCCGAAGGATCCACGAGCATACCGATTCCCACGAAGAACAGCCCCAGCAAGACATCCCGGAACGGCCTGATCGTGGCTTCCATCTGATGGCGGAACTCGGTCTCGCTCAGCATCATCCCGGCGAGAAACGCGCCAAACGGCATCGACAAACCGAGCAGATGGGTCAGTGACGCCGCCCCCAGACAGGTCAACAGCACCGTCAGAGTGAACAGCTCCGCCGAGCGGCGCTCGGCGACCGCATGAAACAGCGGACGCAGCAGCCACCGTCCCGCGGCGAACATCAGCGCGAACGCCAACACGGCCTTGCCCAGCGCTCCGGTAAGCGAGTCCATCAGCCCCAGTTCGAGGGCTTGGCCCAACACCGGAATGGCCACGACCAGCGGCACGGTCGTGACATCCTGGAACACCGAGAGCGCGACACCGAGGCGCCCATGGCGGCTATGCTCTTCACCCTGCTCGGACAGCTGTTGGCTAATCACGGTGGTCGAGGATTGCGCGAAAACCGCACCTACCACGAAGGCTGCCGCGGGCGGCAATCCAGCCAGCCAGGCCGCGGCCCCAATCACAGCCGTGGTCAGCGCTACTTGCGCCGTACCGAGCCCGAGCACCAGATGCCGCAGCGCGTGCAGTTGTGAGAGCGAAAAGCTCAGGCCGATGGTGAACAGCAGAAATACGATACCGAATTCCGCCGCACTCTTGATGTGCTGCTGATCGATCACCGGCCCGGCCGTGTGGGGACCGAGCAGCACCCCCACCAGCAGGTAGGCAAGGCTCGACGGAATGTGCAGTCGCTGAAACAGGAACACCACGCCGACCGTGCACCCAAGCAACAGCAACATGTCGAGAAACCAGGAATGGAACATCAGTGTCATGGCTTCAAAATCCGCGGTATCCCGGGACAACTCTTAACGCGGCGCCCTCTTGTAATAGAGTGGTGGCTCCATCGAGTCGTTCAAGCCAGCCACTGACCGGCAGAGACCATTGCACTGTTTACCGCACCGCTTCACTGGCTTGCTCAGGCACCACCAGCGAGGTTCCTGACCTCCACGCTGATGCCGTTGTCGCGGGAAGCCGCAACGAAATCGTTGATGGCCTCCAGGATGTCCTGATCGACGAAACGGGCACGGCTGCCGTCGATGATCAGATTGCCTCCCTCGTCGATACTGTCGAGGAGCGTGCGCAGTAAGGCCTTGTTCAGAAAGGACACGTCCTTCTGCAGCCGCAGCAGATAGTTCTTCCCATCCCGGGTCAGAGTGATCGCGGCATGGAAATTAGCCCGGATCACGAAAAACAAGCCGACCACCATGCCGATCGCGATGCCCTTCAACAGGTCGCTGATCAGGATCGCGGCAATCGTGATCACGAACGGCAGCAGCTGATTCATCCCCTTGCGGTACATCTCGACGAACAGCGCCGGCTTCGCCAGCTTGTAGCCCGTCAGCAGCAGTACGGCCGCAAGTGTCGCCAGTGGAATCAGGTTCAGCCCCCAGGTCAGGAAACTGACGCTCAGCAGCAATAGCACCCCGTGGACGAAGGCCGCGACCTTGGTGCGTCCCCCGGCGTTGACGTTCGCCGCGCTCCGCACGATGACGGCGGTCATCGGCAAACCGCCCATCAGCCCGCACAGGAAGTTGCCAAGACCCTGGGCGCACAGTTCGCGATTGGTTGGGGCCACCCGCTTCAGCGGATCGAGCTTATCGACCGCCTCCAGACTCAATAGGGTCTCGAGACTCGCGACGATGGCCACGGTCACCGCGATCACATAGACATCCGGATTCAATATGGCCGTGAAATCCGGGGGCGTGAAATGATTGATGAAGTCCGCCAGCCCCGCGACTTCCGATAACTGCACCAGGTGCTCGTGTACGATCTGCAGGCCGGGGAAGTAGTGGGCCGTGATGAGGTTATAGGCGATCCCCCAAACCACGGCGACCAGGGGACCGGGCACCAGCGACAGCAGGCGGTTGCGCTTGAACGGGGCCGTTTCCCAGGCCAGCATGATCGCTATGGCCACCACACTGACGATCACGGCGCCGACGGAGATTTGGCCGAATGAGCGGAAGAGGTCCAGCACCGTGCCCTCGGCATCGAGAGGCATGTAGGTCTCGTCGCCCTCGAGTTCCGCGTCATAGCCTATGGCATGCGGCAACTGCTTCATGATCAAGATGATTCCGATCGCTGACAGCATGCCCTTGATCACCGAGGTGGGAAAGTACGCGCCGATCAGACCGGCGCGCAACACGCCGAGCGCGAACTGGATCAACCCCGCAAGCGTGACGGCCAACAGGAACTTATCGAAACTGCCGAGCGTCTCGATGGCGGTCAGCACGATGACCGTCAGACCGGCGGCAGGACCGCTGACGCTTAGTTGCGAGCCGCTCGCCCACGAGACGATGATACCGCCGACGATACCCGTGATGAGTCCGGAGAACAGCGGCGCTCCCGACGCGAGCGCGATGCCCAGACACAGGGGCAAGGCCACCAGGAAAACGACGATGCCTGCCGGGATATCGTTCTTTAGATGTCCGACGTAATAGTCGACGTGTTTTCGGATCATGGGATGCCAGTTCGAAGTTGGAATGATTTTTGGGGTACGGGGAACTGAGTTGGCCGGCCTTGATCGCCATCGCACACGCTGGCGGTCGAGGCGGTGGCGCTGATCAGGTGTACGCTGCGCCAGCGGTTCTCTTTCAGGGTGACTGACACCTGACGGGCTCCATTCGGCCGAGCGCCCTTCGCGACGCCCAGTAGAGACCGGCCTGACACGAGCAGTGCGCCCTCACCGTTGCATGCCTTCTGCGGCAAGGCAGAGCACTAGCGCCCGGACGCGATCCGGGTCCTGTTCGGCTAGTCCTGTCCGCACCGAACCGGGCCAAAGTAGGGCACCCGCCGCTAGAGGAGTGGCTCAGCACGCCAGGCCTTTGCGGAGACAGGCAAGGGTTTGTCACGTGGTGCAGGCCACGACAAGCTTCGACTCCTGCCCGAGTTTACGCGCACTGTCGGCGAATTGACCAGCGGACAACCGATCCATCCAATGCACCGCATCCGGACGGATGGGCTTCGCCTGAGGTGATGGCGCAAGCGTGAATCTGATGATGACAGAGCGAAGCGTCGAGGCGGACTTGGCTAGTATCGCTCGCCGAGATGACAAGACGAATAAGTAGGTGTCCACAGGACTTCGACATTCTTCCGTGCAACCGGGCGATCGCCCGAGCTTGAAAGCTTGCCGAATCGATACCCTGCCGGATCGCCCCCACCGACAGGGCATCGGGTGCGCGCTATGGAGCCTCGGCCACGCCAGGCACCACGGAACGCTCCAACGATACCCGTGCCGCTGTCCATTCGTCGCCGGCGAGAATCACATCCGCGGGCGCAGGCGGCGAGGCCCGCCGGTCACCGAGCAGAATGGGGCCGGCGCTGACCGCCAAAACTACCGTCATGGCGGCCGCGCGTTCCACCCAACGCCGCCACGAAACGCTATCGGCTGGCCAGAGCCCACCCGCCCCCGTCGCGCGCGACCCGGCCGCATTCCCCATCGGATCGAGGCGCTTCCACGGGCTCGACTTCAACCAGACCAGCAGTGCACCGAATAGAATCATTATCGCGATACCGCCAAGATTGATGGCGACGATGCTCAACGGGTGATGCCCGACCAGATCGAAAACCATACCTCCCACATAGGACAGCACCATGGAGAGCAGAAAGATAGGGAGGGATTGCTGCCCCATCTGCACAATCAGCCGCCCCGCCGGGCGGCTCAGCCAAAGCTGCGGGCCGCGGAAGACGACACTGGCCAGATACGCCAGCGCCAGAAAATGGACTAGCCGCAGCGGTCCGAAACGTGTCTTTTCCAACCAGGGCAACAGACTGGCGTGCAGCTCCTGCAGAAACACCGTCGGGCGCAGTTCAGGCTCGGGGCTGAGTGGCAGCGAGAGCGCAATGATCGCGAGGCTCAACACCACCAGCGTGCGCGTCGGTGGCGGTGGGCGCAACCAACCCGCCCCGAAAGCGTAGCCGATGAAGAAGATCAGTTGCCAGCCGAAGGGGTTGAAAAACCAGGGGCGGTCGCCAACCGGATCCGCCAGGAACTCGAGATCCCACACCCACATCGCCAAATAGACCCCAACCGGCAACGTCATCGCGAGTCCGCGTCCTATCTGCGCCACTGCGAGGACACCCGGTATCCACAGCATGATGACCAGGTACATCGGCAGGATGTCGAAGTAATGCGGTACGTAGCGCAGAGCCAGCAGGGAACGAAGCGCGTCCTCGGTATCGTCGAAAAAGTAGCGGATATTGAGGTGTGTGATGTAGTCCCGGGTATCCAGCAGGCTGTTGCCGAGGACACAGGTCACCGCCAGTAACCCGAACAGCGCCAGATGAGCGGCATAGATCTGGCCGCAGCGGTGAAACACGCGCAGACTGCCGAGGGCGAGTCCGGCGGCACGGAAGGTCTTGCCGTAGGCGAGCGCCGCAGCGAAACCGGAGGCGAAGACGAATATCTCGGCCGCATCGCTCAGGCCGAATCGCGACGGCGTGAACAGCAACGCCTCGTTCTCCGGAACGTGATTGATGAATATGATCAGCAACGCGACGCCACGGAAGAAATCGAGCGTCAGATTTCGGGACATTGCCGCTGGGTTGGTCAGGACGGACATGGTGCATTGGGCTGAATGGAAGCGAGAAAGGTCTGGTTGCCCTGCTTCGGGCAGTGCGCGCCGGCCTCAGGGCCCAACGCGGTCCGCCCCGCGTCGCGCACCTCGCCCGACAAAGCGGCAAACAGTTTACGCCCCGAACCTTTCACGAACCTTTCATCCGGCCCTCGGTGCCGTCGCTGTGCACCACAACGGTTCACGTGGGTGCGGCGTCAACCCCCGCGGCCAGAGCGGATTCGGCGGCGGGCTCCACGCATTACACGAGAGCCAGGGGAGCCCCTGGCATCTAGATCGGTTCGTAGCGCAACTGCCGGAAAGCGCCAACGTCGGTGACCCAGGCGATGCCGTCGCCCTTTTGTCCCGTATGGCAGGTTTCGTGAATGATCCCCAGGATCTCGACGACCTTTTCCTCCGGCGCGATGATCTCGATGCGGACTTTCGGTGAGAATTCGGTCAGTTCCGACCAGACGTCCTCGTGTGACTCGGGACCATCGTGGTAGCTGCAGCCCTCGGCATGCACGACCGTCATGCCGGGGAAACCGTGCATTCTACGGAAAGCGGAGCGAAGTCGGCTGAGGCGCTGCGGCTGTATGACGGCTTTAATTTCTCTCATGGCGGGCTCCTAGGCTTCGATAGGACGGTCTTCGAACCAACGGTAAAGGGTCGGCAACACGACGAGCGTCAACAAGGTCGAGGTTATCAATCCACCGATCACGACGATCGCGAGCGGTCGCTGCACCTCTGACCCGGGCCCCGTCGCGAACAGGAAGGGCATCAGGCCCAGCATCGCGACCGTGGCCGTCATCATCACCGGACGGAAACGCTGCTGGCAACCCTCGATCAGGGCGGCGCGCTGCGGCATTCCCCCGTCGCGCAAGCTGCGGATATACGAGATCAGCACAACACCGTTCAGGACCGCGATACCCCACAAGGTGATGAACCCGACCGAGGCCGGGACCGAGAGATATTCCCCGGTAACGAACAGCGAAAAAATGCCGCCGATCGACGCGAAGGGCAAGACCAGAATAATCAGGCTCGCGAAGCGCAGCGAATTGAACAGCAGGAAAAGCAGAAAAAAAATGGCGGCGATCGTCAGCGGAATGATCACCATCAGGCGCTTCATCGCTCGTTCCAGATTCTCGAACTGGCCACCCCATTTCAGGAAATACCCTTCGGGCAAGTCGACGCGGTCCGCGATCGCCTGCTGCAATTCGGCCACGAAGCCCCCCAGATCGCGCCCGCGAACATTGGCCCCGATGACGATTCGTCGCCTTGCCATTTCCCGGCTGATCTGCGCCGGTCCGTCGACCAGCCGGATGCTTGCCAGGTCACGCAGGGGCACGCGGGCCCCTTTCGGCGAATCGAGCAGAATGGCACCGATCGCCTTCGGATCGGCCCGAAAGGCGGGCGGGAAGCGCACGACGGCATTGAAACGTCGCTCGCCCTCATAGATCTCCGTGCTGACCCGCCCCGCGACGGCCGTCTCCAAGACATCGTTGATGTCGGCCACGTTGATCCCGTAGCGCGCGATCGTGCGCCGGTCGATATCCACCACCAGATACTGCTGACCGCTAAGCCGCTCGACGCGGATGTCGGCCGAACCCGGAACCGAATTGACCACTTTGACGATCTCGTCAGCGGTTGCCTTCAGGTCCTCGAGTTCGTCGCCGAAAAGCTTGATGGCAATGTCCGAGCGCACCCCGGTCAACATTTCGTCGACCCGATCGGAAATCGGCTGCGCCATGACGATCTGCACGCCGGGAATGACGCGAAGCTTCTCGCGCAACGCGTCCATGATGCGGTCCTGGTCCCAGCCCGGCGGCAGCTTGTCGCGGTCCGCAATCGTGACGATGGGGGTGGACTCGTTCTCCGGTTGGGAGTCCGTGGGGTTTTCGCTGCGCCCCAGCTGCGACACGGCCATCTCGACGCCGGGCACTTCCATGACCAGGCGCATGGCTTCGGTTTCCATGGCGACCGATTCGTCCAGCGAGATGCTCGGAACGCGATTGATGCCGGTCACGATCGAGCCTTCCTTCATCTCCGGAATGAACGAGGTCCCGAGGAACGGAAACAGCGACACGCTGCCAACGAGCAGCAGCATGGCGAAAGCAACCACGGTCCGGGGCCGCTCCAGCGCAAAGTGAAGCAACCTCAGGTAGGGCCGCTTCATCAGGGCGATGATCCAGGTATCGTGCTCGGCCCCTCCGCGCAGCAGATAGGAACACAACACGGGCGACAGCGTCAGCGAAATGATCAGTGACGCGAACAAGGCAATCGCGATGGTGTACGCCAAGGGCGCGAACATTTTGCCTTCGAGTCCACTCAAGGTCATCAGCGGCAGAAAGACCAGGCAGATGATGCCGATGCCGAACAGCACCGGGCTGCCGACTTCCGCTGCGGCGCGCAGCACAATGACGCTGCGCGCCTCGCCACTACCCTTCGCCTCACCGAGATGGCGAAAGGCGTTCTCGACGACGACCACCGATCCATCCACCATGATGCCGATGGCAATCGCCAACCCCCCCAGCGACATCAGATTCGCGGAGAGCCCGTAGCGGTTCATGACCATGAAGGTCACCAGCGGCGCGACGATCAGGGTGGCGACGACGATGAGGCTGGAGCGGATATCGCCCAGGTAGAGAAAGAGCACAACCACCACCAGCACGATCCCTTCGGTCAGCACCTTCGTGACCGTGTGGATGGCCGCATCCACCAGCACGGTGCGATCGTAGTACGGCACGATCTGCAAACCGCCGGGGAGCATGCCTTGCTCGTTGATCTCGCGGATCCGGTGCTTGACTTCGGTGACGATCCGCTTGGCGTTGCCACCGCGGATCATCATGACGATGCCGCCGACGGATTCGGTTCGACCGTTCTTGATCACCGCGCCGTAGCGGACCGCCGACCCGATGCTGACCTGGGCCACGTTGTGCACGAAGACCGGCGTACCGCCAGCCTCCTTGAGCACGATATCCTCGATGTCCTGGACGCCCTCGATCAGCCCCAGGCCGCGAATCAGATATTGCTGGGCGAAATAGGGCAATTTGCCGCCTCCCGCATTCGCGTTGTTCAGTGTCAGCGCGCTGTAGACGTCCTTGACCGTGAGTCCGTAGTGGTGGAGCCGGTCGGGGTTCACCTCGACCTGGTACTGCCGCTCGTAGCCGCCGATGGAGTTGATTTCGGCCACTCCGGGAATCCCCCGCAGCAGGGGCCGCACGACCCAGTCCTGGATCGTCCGACGTTCCATCAAGGCCTCCTCGGTCAGTGCGCGGTCCCCGTCCTGCGGACTGTCCAGCGTGTATTGATACACCTCGCCGAGACCCGTCGAGACCGGACCGAGCACGGGCGCTACACCCGGCGGCAGCCGCTCCGCCACCTCGATCAGTCGTTCCAGTACCAACTGGCGAGCAAAATACACGTCGGTCTCATCCGTGAACACCAGCGTGATCTGCGACAGTGCATTCCGGTTCGCCGAGCGCATATCGGTCAGGCCCGGCAGGCCGGTCATCGCAATCTCCAGCGGGACAGTAACGAACCGTTCAACCTCTTCGGGTGAACGCCCGGGCGCCTTCGCAGCAATCATGACCTGTACATTGGTGACATCCGGGAAGGCATCGACTGACAGATCATCGATCGCGGCGATACCGAAGCCGACCAGGCACAGCGCCAGAACCACCACGACCAAGCGCTGTTGCAGCGCAGAACGAATCAGCTTTTCGAGCATTCCGGGGGTAGCCTCCTTGGCGGCAGGGGGTAGCGAGCGGGACACGGGCTGACCACAAGCTGGGTTGCAGTGACACATTCGGGTCACGCAGAATGGAGCGAAGCCGACACGCTCGGTCGCCCCCGTCCAGCGCACCGAGCCAGGGTCCGATTCTAAACCCCGAAACTTACACAGAGCTTTCAGGTGCCAGCGCCGGATGAACGTCCTTCTTGTCGAGGATGATGTTGCCCTTGCTGACGGCCTGAGCCACGCGCTGGCTCAGGCCGGCATGCGCGTAACCAACGCAGGTAGTGCCAGCGCCGCCGACAGGCTGCTGTTGAACCACCAGTACGATCTGGTGCTTCTCGATCTCGGACTGCCCGACCGAGACGGATCCTGCGTGCTGGAACGGCTGCGTGCCCGCCGCGACTCAACCCCGGTGCTGATCCTGACGGCGCGCGATGCCATCGAAGACCGTGTGCGGGGATTGCAGCGGGGCGCAGACGACTACATCGTCAAGCCCTTCGACCTGCGCGAGCTGGAAGCGCGGATCCACGCGCTGATCCGACGGCATCGCGGCGCGTTCGGCACGCTGTTGCAGGCCGGACGCCTGAGCTTGGACACCTCTGGGAGTCAGGCCATGGTCGACGGCGAGCCGTTGCTGCTATCGGCGCGGGAATACGGGGTACTCGAGGCCTTGATGGTGCAGACGGGGCGCGTGGTCAGCAAGGATCGCATCGCACAGCGGCTCTCCGTCAGCGGGGAGGAACTCGCCGATAACGCGATCGAGGTCTATGTCCACCGCCTGCGCAAGCGCATCGAGTCAGCGGGGGTGCGGATACGTACCGTTCGAGGGCTGGGGTATCTGCTGGAACGCGAAGCTGATGCGTAGCCCGACCAGTCTGCGCACCCAGCTGCTGACGCGTCTGGCGCTCCCGATGGCCGTATTCGTCATACTCGACGCGGGCGTGTCCTACTTCGTGGCACTGCACTACGCGAATGTGGCCTATGACCGCTGGCTTTTGGATTCCGCGCGCTCGCTGGCGCAGGAAGTCAAGGCGCAGAAGGGCCGCGTCGTGTTCGAGCTACCACCCACCGCGCTGGAGGTCTTCCAATGGGACGAGGTGGACAAGACGTTCTTCAAGATCGAGTCCTCACACCTCGGCTTCATGGCCGGGGACCGGGATATCCCGGCGCCCCCGGATATGGCGGCGGTTCGTGTACAGCCGCTGTATTTCGACAGCGCGATGCGCGGCCTCAACGTCCGCGTCGTCTCAATGGCGATAGCGCCGAAAAACAGCCCGGAAGAAGTCATAGTCCAGGTCGCAGAGACGGTGAACAAGCGCCGGGGCATGACGGCAGACATCCTCGCCGCCGTGCTCGTGCCGCAACTCCTGCTCGTGCTGATCGGCGGGCTTCACGTATCCGCGGGGATCAATCGAGGCCTGCGTCCCCTGCACGCTCTCACACGGGAAATCGCCCAGCGGTCTCCGCGAGACCTCGCTTCGATTCCGGATACCCGCGTTCCGCTCGAAGTCCGGTCGCTGACGCATACGATCAATGGCCTGCTGAGCCGGCTGTCAACCGCCATGGCAACCCAGCAGCGCTTCATCGCGAATGCCGCCCACCAATTCCGCACGCCCGTCGCCGCACTTAAGGTACAAGTCGAACGAACGCTCAGGGAGCCCGACCTTGACCTGCAACGCACGGCGATGGAGCAGATTAAGTCGAGCGCCGAACGAATCTCCCGCCTTACGAGCCAACTGCTCGCGCTGGCCCGCTCGGAGGCTGCCCTGGACGCCCCATCCTCCTTTCGGCCTGTCGAACTGACCGAGCTGGCCAGGGAGGTCTGTTTGGACTGGGCCCCGAAGGCCCTGCGATGTGGGGTCGAGCTCGGATTCGATGCGGGATCAGCGCCTCTGATCGTGGTGGGTGACGCGCACCTTCTGCGGGAGCTGCTGCATAACCTGTTAGAGAATGCGCTGCTTTATGGCTCGGCGGGCGGGCAGATCGAGGTCAGACTTGCTGCGCGCCCGAACCCCGAACTGATGGTCGAGAACGACGGAAGTCCAGTGCCCAGAAGCGAGCGCGAACGGGTTTTCGAACGTTTTTATCGGGTGCCCGGCACTCCGGGTGAGGGTTGCGGCCTGGGGCTTGCGATCGTCAGGGAGATCGCCGATTTGCATCAGGCGGACGTCCGAATAGGGCGGCGAAATCGGGCCGGCGGCACACGGGTCCGGGTCCGTTTCAAGACCTGAGTAACAGTTGCTCCTGCCGAAGTCGGGCGAGCCTCACACGCCCTGCTATTCCGCCACGCATCCGGTGTCGCAAAACGCATCCCTCTTGGAGCCATGCGTGCGTCGCGGATCTGTCGGAGAGGACCTGGGCCCAGCGCGACCGGTCCACCCTGCTCCCCACGCAATGATCTCATGAGCATAAAAAACCCCCGGGGGGCTTGCGCCCGCCGGGGGTTCAGGTCACCCCGCCCGTCACCGGGCGGTGTGCGCCGTTCTTACATGAACGACGGGATCAACGGTGCGTCGATCTGCACCATCTCACGGTTGCCAGCTGCGTCAAAGAAGAACAGCAGACCCGCGAAACGGCTGTCCGGATCGTAGATGATGTCGGACAAACGATACACTTCCCACGCCGCGTCGGAAGCTTGCACTTCCACCGTGCGCGTCTCACCCGGGGCGATCGCGCTGTTGTCGCTCACGCTCAGGCCGTCTTCCGCCAACAAGTCTTCCGGATAACCGGTCTTGTCGGTCAGCACGTCGCTGTCCAGGAACCGCACCGAAGCGGTGTAGAACTCACCCAGACGCACAGCGGAGCTGCCGTTGTTGGTGATCGTCAGCTTCATGCGCATCGCACGACCCGGCACGCGGTAGGAAGCATCTTCCACCTTCACCGCCACCGTCGCCTTGTGGTCTTCGATCGGCTTGATGCCACGCATCGTGCCAGCCTGCAGCGGAATGGTGATCGGGTACTTGCTGTTGGCGCTCGACATCGCGAAGATGACGATCAGGATCGTCGCCGCCGTGAAGCCCATCGCCACCTTGCGGTCACCCGACGAGATCAGCTCGTCCGCACGACCCGCATCCGTCATCAACAAACGCGGCATGAAGATCGGACGACGGCACCAGTACAACATCCACGCTGCACCAATGGCATACCAGAAGAAATGCCAGAAGTAGATGTTGCTCAGGTTGTAGTCTTCCAGATCGATCGTCTGGCCGGTCAACGTGGTGATCGGGTTCTTGAAATCACCCATCGAACCTTCGATCGTGATCCACTTACCCGGCCCGATGATCGGACCACCGCCCTGTACGTTCATCATCGTGTGAACGTGCCAGTCGCCAGGACGACGGGCCTTCAACACCACTTTGAACTCGTACGTCTTGCCGATTTCCAAACGTACGGAACGCGGCACCAGCTGTCCACCGATGTACGATTCCTTACGAATGAAGACCGGACCCGGAATACCAATGTTCAGGAACGAGACGTCCGGCTCGGCCACCGATTCCGGCCAGCCTTCGAAGACGTGGAACTTACCTTTGATTTCCACGAAATCATTGACGTTCACTTTCTCTTTCGACCAGGTCAGGTCGAACCAGTGAATCGTCCGCATACGCATGAAGGCCGCCTGCGACTTCTCACCGTGCGCCGACGCCGTCGGGGCGTACAGGCTCGTCGCCGCAACACCGGCCAACAGGCCGAGTACCGACCACTTGGCAATCCGGTCTTTTATTTTTTTCATGAGTCCTCCTCTTTCGAGTCTTTGCATGATGGGTGTGTCCCGGGCTTCCGTCTTCTCAGAACCCGTGGACCAGCGCTCTGTTTCAGCTCTTCTCTACAAACCGATTAGGTCTGCTTCAGGAACCGCTCGGTCGCGAACCAGCGACCCACAAAGTGCCACATGAAGTAGATCAGGATCGACATGAACGCAGAGAAGAAAGCCGACACCGGCGCCACGTCCTTACCGAACGTACGCAGCGTGCCCTTCTCAACCATACGGATGTATTCCGGCGTACCGGTACGGACGTAGTTGTAACCCTGAATGTCCGCAATCGACATCAGCATGCCGCTGTATTCCACCGGCACGTGAATCGGTGCAATGATCGGCCAGTTGCCCGGATAGAAAATCAGGCCCCAGCCCATCGCGCCCACGATCGCCGTGAACAGGTAGCTGCCGCTCAGCATCAGCATCGTGTCGAGCAGGATCGCGCCCGGGGTCAGAATCGCCGGGAAGACGAAATTGACCGGGAAGTAGGTCCAGCCCCAGAAGTTGAAGTAGCGGTTGATCCACTCACCCAGCAACAGGCCCAGCACGCACACCGTCGCGCCCCACGGTTGACGATACCGCTCCCACAGGTACGACTGTACCGCCGCCGGGAACGTGATCAACACGATCGGGGTCACCGTGACCCACAGTCGACGATCTTTCCAATCCGACCAGAAATCCCAGTCGCCCATCGTCAACATCGCGTGAATGTGGTAGGAACCCACGATCACGAAAAAGACGACAAACAATGCCATCAAGTCGACCGTACGCGAAACCTTGACGGCCTCGGCGTGAGAATGAACTGCACCACTCGCAGCGCTCATACGTTACCTCCAAAGAGTGAACATTTTCTTTTCGTTCCCCCGGTGGCTCGGTCTCCCAGACCAGCCCACCGCTCCCGCTTCCCTGCGCTAGCCGGCGGCAGGTGGCCCGCTCGCGCGCACCACCCGCCCCGACCGCTCCACTTATTTGGCGATCAAGCCCTGATCAACCGCTTCGCAGATGTCACGACCAATCAGCTTGGTGAAGCTGTAGAAGGTCTGGGTCAACGTACCCATCACCGCCAGCGCCAACCAGCCGAAGATCACGAAACCGTAGTGCAACGGCGCGACGAACAGCTCTTCCATGAACCAGAAGGTGTGACCCCACTCGTTCAGACCGACGTTCGGCAGAATCATGAACGGACCGACGACCAGAATCAGGTACGGCAGCGAAACACCTTCGCTGAAGTACGGCAGACGGGTCTTCGCGTACAGGAACGCCGCAAAACCGGTGATGATGTAGATCGGGTAGCTCAGGTAGAACTCGATGATGTGCGACGGCGTGAAGTCGGTGTCGCGCACGATCGTCTGATGCCACGTGCCGTCCTGCTCGGTGAAGTAGGAAGCACCCCAGTAGATCGCCCATGCATACGCAACCAGCCACACCAGGTGGGTGAAGTTGCGACGCAGCTCTTCGCGCGGCGCCAGTGCCGCCAAATTGCGGTCACGCGTCTTCCACAGGTAACCCCACAGGATCGACGCCGTGGTGATCTCCAACACGATCTCGGTGTACAGGAAGTTCATCCAGTACGTCTCGAACTCCGGTGCAAAAGAGTCCAGACCGGCCGACCAGCCGTAGACGCCTTCGTACCAGCGAACCCACATGTAAAACACCGTGTAAATAGCCAACGCAAACGTCAGCCACTTCATGTCCAACAACGGACGATCGCGCTCTGCG
>SEYW01000008.1 GCA_004168015.1 Methylolobus aquaticus | reverse complement strand
CGCCGCGCGCAAACAGGGTGTCGCCCGGCGCGAGTTTTCTGGCGGCCGCGTTGAGCGTCTTGAAGGGACGGTCGAAGGAGCCGGGGTTCGCATCGCTGCCGCCCGGCGCGACGTAATAGGTCGCCGCGACGGCGTTGCCGCCGGCCATCGCGAGGCTCATCCCGGCGATGAGCAGAAGGCTTCGGCGCGTGCGAGCCCGAGCGGGGTGACGGCAGCCGGCGTTCCGCGCTCCTCGTCCGATTTCGTGATAGCCCGATGGCGCGAAGTAAGGGCTGGCGCCGAATGACGCTTGCGCAGTCGCCATTCCGCCAGCCGGTACGATCAGCGAAGCAAGCGCATCCAAGGAAGCTTCATGCGTGGCGTTCATTGTCGTCTCACCCTTTCGTTATTGGCCTTTCTTGTTCATCAACCCGATGTGCGCATCGAGTTGTACCCGGCGCCCTGAGGGTGTCGGTTACCGAAGGCTAGTAGCGGCCCTGAGCGGGCGAGTGCGGCTGCGGCCTTGTCTGCCCGGAACTGTGAACTGGCTCACAGAAAGTCTGGAGACGGCGGATCAAGCGTCGTATCGCATGGTGACGGTGGGTCTAGGGAGGCTCTGTTCAGAGCCGCGAAGGTTGGTCTTGGCAGAAGCCCTGTCGAATCCACTCCGGTGCCACCCGTACGCAACGGCCGGATCCGTCCAGTGGTGCGGTGCCCGCAACAGTTCCGGCCACGATCGACACGAATACGGCTTCGGCACCATCAATTGCGCGACATCGCGGCGCGGTCGGCCAGGGTATCCACGGGCCAGCAACGCCCGCCGCACGCGGGTAGGACCGGTCGTCGACGTCCCTGCCGTCCACGGGAAACTTGCAAGGCCCGCGATTTCCGCATTTCATATGCGGGCGTTCCAACCGCCGTCGGGAAAGCGTCGCTGAATGTCTGCGCCTCCCGCCGTTTACCATTGACCAAGGGAAAGCCAATGAAACAGGACAAGACCCCATTCGCTGCGTTTTTGAGCCTCAGCCTGGCAGGCGCAGCTTCCACTGCTGCCGTTGCCGTGGAGAAAGACCCGTTCGCACTGAAGGAGATCAGCCCGAATGCGGTGAATAGAGTGGCCGAAGCGGCCGGAGACGCTGCGACGGACGCGGCGAAGGCCGCCGGCACGATGAAAGGCGCGGGCGAAATGAAATGCGGCGCCAACATGATGAAGGGGGGCGGCATGATGAACAATGGCGGGACGATGTCCGCCCCGAAAGCGGCCACCGAAGCGGCGGGCAGCGCCAAGCCTGCCGAAAAGCCGGCCGGTTCGGAAGCCGGAAAGCCTCCGGGCTCGCACTGACCTCGGGTTCATCCAGTGGCCGCGGAAAGGCCGGTTGCCTGTCCGCCGATCCGCGGTCCCCGCCTGCCGGAGCGCTGCAGCGTTCTCTCTTTCCCGACGTGCGGGCGCATCGGCGGGCGTAGCCAGCATGATGGGCGAGGTTCCAAGGTGAATGTGTCATCCCAGACCGCACACTCAGCCCTGCGGTCGGATCCGCGACCGTTAACGCGCCCGGTTCCGGGGGCGTCAACGTTTGCCAACTCAGAAAACCGAGTTCATGCCGTCATCCAGTGAAATGCTGACGACCTTCGTGCTGCTATGGGCAGTGATCGATCCCATCGGGACGGTGCCGGTATTCATATCGGCGACCCAGGGGCGGTCGGAAAAGGAGCGCCGACGCATCGCATTCGTGGCTGCTGCCACCGCCGCCGGGATACTGCTGTTCTTCATCGTTGTCGGCGAACCGATTCTTCAGGCGATGGGTATCCCGCTGCTCGCCTTTCAAATCGCCGGCGGGATCGTGCTCTTCCTGTTTGCCTTGACCATGATCTTCGGCGAGGGCAAACCGGAGTCGGAAAAGAAGGAGCTGCGCTCCGCCAGTGACGTCGCCGTGTTCCCGCTCGCGACCCCTTCTCTGGCTTCGCCCGGTGCGATGATGGCCGTGGTGTTGCTGACCGAGAATTCCAGCAATTCGCTGCTCGATCAAGCGATCTGCGCGCTGCTGATGCTTGCGGTGATCGCCATGTCGTATCTGCTGATGCTGGCCGCGGGGTTCATCTCGAAGATCATCGGAACCGGGGGCGCCAGCATCGTCAGTCGGGTGATGGGGCTGATTCTGGCCTCGATCGCGACCGCCAATGTACTGGAAGGGATCAAGGCGTATTTCCAGTCGGCAGCGAGCTGAAGAACCCAAAGAAGACGCCTGGCTTGAGGAGGCAGGAACGACCAGGCGCCGGTTTCCGTCCGCATCCCGCATCGAGTGCAGTCACTCGCCGGGTGGACGCCGCTCTCGACGACAGACCTTGTGTGATGCGAGTGGCGATACCCCAGCCGATTTCGGCTGCACGGCGCTGCCAAAATCGAAGAGGCCGCGAGGTTTCCGGTTGCGGAAGACTGTCACGGTCTCGGGTCTGGCGTGGCGATATATGCCGACCGCGCACCTAAGCAAATCGACGTATTGACGGTGCGTGATGGCTGCCAATAGCATCCAATCGTCGCCCGCTACACCGGTGGCATCATGCCGGGCGGGACGTCGGCATCCAGAAAGAGGAATGTCAGCGGCCTCGCCATCCCTGTACTCAGGGGTTCCCGGTTCAGACCCGGAACGGCGGTTTGGGTGGCATGGGTTACCTTTCGCTCCGACAGCAGGTCGAGCAGGTCAGGGCGCTTGACGCCCTGCACCGGCGATCTCGGCATGGGAGTCGTCATGGCCGGCAGGGGGGCTGAACGCCGTCCCGGGCTGCTGGCCGAAAATCGGCGTACGCATTCATGGGAAAAACATTGCAATGAGGTTGTGGCCTACAACACGTCCCGGGAACGCAACTGGCAAGCCCTCGCTTCCGATTCTCGCGTCGGCTGCGTGCTTGTTGCTGGCGGCCTGTGCTCATGATTCGGCTCTGATGAAAAGGACCGAGTCCCTCAGGGCTTACCAGTCCGCAGTTCGTTGGGGTGACTTCAACCAGGCCGCTGCCTTTCATGATGGCGTAAGCCCTCCGCGTCGGGCGACCGACCGATTGAGGGATGTGCGCGTCACTAGTTACAACGTCGTTTCCCAACGCGAAGACAAAGCGCAGCAGACCCTGCACCAGACGGTCGAAATTCGCTACCACTACATCGGGCAGCCCACCGAGAAAATGGTCGTCGACGAGCAGGATTGGCATTACGACGCACAGCGACAGGATTGGGTGATCGATACCCCGCTGCCGAACTTCGAGTGACCGTTCACCTTCCATCAGTGTCGGGTGCGGAGTGTCTGCGTCAGGGTGACACTTTTTTTGATCCAGATAGCAGGCCACGAAAATATGAGTGACCGCAATATAAGGCAACACAAAATAATGTTAGCCGTCCCAGGTAATTAGCCAGAATCGGGGGTGTCGTGCTGTGAAGTTGAAGGAGATAACCGAAGTTTTGGCGTTACTGACGCCTTGGGACATAATCGGGCCAGCCAAGGTGCGAGTCGGGAGGGCTCAGGGGGACGGTGGCTACATTCTGCTTGATACGCTGTTGAAGGACCAAAACGTCTATAGCTTTGGCGTAGGAAAGCAGGTTACGTTTGATTTGGAGTTGGCTGAACGTGGTCATGATATTTACTTATTTGACCATACGGTTCCTGGACTCCCAACCGAGCACCCCCGCTTTCACTTCTTTCGCGAGGGAATCAGTTCAGTCAGCCAACCTGATAAGGCGCTTTTTTCATTAGAGCAGCATATTGACCGCCTGGGGCACAGGGATCTTGATTTAATTCTGAAGATGGACGTTGAAGGCGCCGAGTGGGGCGTGCTCGCGTCCGCCGGCTCCGGTTTGATCCGGAAATTTTCGCAGATCACCATGGAGTTGCACGGTTTAGATCGATTGGGTAATGAAAAAACGCGCGCCAGGGCCTGCAGAGTCCTCAGAAAGCTGAACAGAACCCACACGCTATTCCATGTCCATGGGAATAACGCTGTACCGTTAAAGAATATTGATGGGATTACTGTCGCGCCGTTACTGGAGGTGTCCTATGTTCGCTCTGATTTGGTCGAGCGAGTGCGCTCAAGAACGTTTTATCCGACGGTGGTGGATGCCCCGAATGTATCGCGGAAACCAGACCACGTCTTGTGGTTTTATCCTTTCTACCCTTATCTCGAGCCGGAGTCAGTTGCCGGAGAAGTGATGCAGGCAGCGCGCCGACTAGACGTTCAAGCCAAAAGGCGACTGGCGAAGAAGTCGCGCGAGGCCAACAAACGAAGCCTAGCGGATGGCGCTGTCCGAGACTCCCTTCCCGCCAGTGGCTGAATTCGGCTTTGTAGGCACATTTTCTACCGCCAAGCGGTCATCCCTTTTAAAGAGACGAGGCCATTATCTGGTTGAGTCAGGAGCTTGCCTTGTGACCCAAGTGAGCGGACGGAACTCTCGAAAGGCCCGAAAGTCGACCTGATCACCAGACCAAAGGTGTAGGCAAGAATACCCTTTGCGATTGCAAAACCGTTGTTCATTATGCGAGGCGCATAAGGGCAGACAAGTACGCTGTTTCTCTACCGCTTTGATATAACCAAAGCGTCCTGGCTATGAAAAACTGGGTCGCCCCTTCTTTCTGCGCGCTTAGGCCGCTCTATTTTTGCCGGAGTTCTTATGTGCCATCGAGCTTTTTTTGCCCGTTCAGTGACACTGGCTCCACCGACTCTCAAAACCAGGCTGAGGTTGCTCGGCACGTATTTTCTTTTCGTTCTTCTTGCGTTAGCACCCGCTTCGCTACTGGCCGCGAACGGTACGGTATCCGTTTCAGGAGCAACCATTCTGAGGGACGGTGTGCCTTGGCAGGTAAAAGGCGTCGTCATCGCGGCATTTGCACCCCCAGATGCGGGGATAAAGGACGCGTACGCGAAAGCTAGAGCCCGATTTGGGATACCAGCCTTGGACAAGATCCGGGCCTACGGTGCGGATGTCATCCGTATGCATGTGAATCAGGATGAACTGGACCCAGAAAACAAACGTCGATCGAAAACTTACAAGGAAAAATATGTGAGTGCTGTAAGGCTGGCGCGGTCCCGCGGTTTCAACGTGATTGTAAACATGGTGAAGTGGTCACCGGAGGATGGCGCGGATGATCCGGATAGAGGCATGCCATATCTTCCGTCTGAGGTCACCGTCCGTGCCTGGCGTCAATTGGCTCCGATCTTTAAGGATGATTCGGGTGTTATGTTTGAGGTTTTCAACGAACCGGGATTGAAGCAGAACACATCGGCGAATTGGTCCAAGCTCAAGAAGGCGACACAGCCCGTTATAGACGCGATTCGTGGTTCAGGGGCCAAGAATGCAATTATTGTTGAGGGGGTGCGCAACGCCCACTACCTGAGTGAAGAGTTCATTCTAAATGATCCGGAGCGGAAGCTTATATACGGAGTGCATCCTTTCATTAATAAGGACGCCAGGGATCGTGCTTCGTGGGAACGGGATTGGGGGTTTATGTCGAAGAAGGTGCCGATTATGGTGACGGCCTTCAACGCTACAGCGAGCAGAAAGGGATGCCGGCCGGAGCTCCCTCAGTTGGCCCGGCAAATGTTGGACTATCTGGAAGAAAAGAAAATCGGGTATGTGCTGTGGGCGTTTGATTTGGCAGTATTGATCAATCCAGTTACCGATGCTCCCACGGACTATGTCAATTTCAAATGTGGCGTGGGGACTCCTAAGGGCATTGGTGCACTTGGTAAGGAATACTTTAAAAGACGGCATTAGCATGACCCTAGCCAGGTAACAGGGGCACGGTCCTGAAAAGCCATTCCGCCTCTCGCTGTGCGCGATGCGCTGCGGTCGTGACTGAAGAGAGAAGGCGCGGGCAGGTGTTCGTGCGGCGTCTGGAGGGGCTCGGCATGGAATAGGAATTGCGCGAATTGGGAACAGGCTTGTTTAAGTGCCAGCCCCAGGGCCAGGAGCCTACGCACGGCGGGTTTGAGGTGATAAGGGCTTAGCGCGGCCCGTCCCGGCGCTGGGCGTAGGCGCACCTTTCCGGTTTGAGGGCGGCATCCCGCAAACATGGTTCAAATGCAGGCGGAACTGCAAGAATTGTGTTGCATACGCAACGGAGAAGATGGCTACATGCGCTGAGCCTTAAGGTTAACGCTTTCATGCAGGGTGACCCTGAATCTCCGGCTGCACCTTGCAACCACCAGGCCGGAGCATATTATTGATACAGCCCAAGGTGCCTCTACTGCTGCTCCCGCAACATACGGATACAGGCATGGGAAGTGCCGAAACATCAATGGGAAACGATGATGAGCGAGCAGGCGGCGCGCGTTCCCTCGCTTCGGCCCGCGATCTCCTGTTATTAATCGAAAGGATGTTATTTCGTCAGAGTCCTGTACGCCGTTAGTTGGTGGCGTAAATATATCGAACTAGTCGAGTCCCTGTCTGGGTATTGTTACCCTCCCGTTCCGCGCACTAAAGGCTAATGGTCTAGAATTTTCGTGCGATTGCCGTTGTGAGGCTCTGGATGCGACATTATGGGATAAGCGCGCAAACGCGCTTCACTTCCATGAGTCGACCATGCAGAGGGGAATTGCATGCAAAAGAAGGTTATCGTGGTTTGCAAACCAGGTAACGGTGTTGGACACCGCTTTCTTCTCCTCCGTCGTATTAGTGACTTCGCAAGGGTTTATGGCTATGAGGCGGAGTTTCTTTGGGGTGTTACCGGTGGCGTCGCATATTGTCGGTGGGAGGAATTGTTCTCACCATTTGACAATATTAGGATCACAAACATCGCGGAGGGGGAGAACCGGCGATTGATACGTGCGTTGAGACTACAGGACAGTATACGGATTGGAAGCCGCCTATACGAGGTTGTGAAGCAGGGGAAAAAGCTGAGCAAAAGAATGGTCGCGTTCAATTTGTTGGGCACTGCATGCCTAGCGCGGCGTGGAAGCCGGCGTGGACAGTCGACAGAGCCCCTGGTCGCTCAGCCCTCTGCCATTATCGGGCGCGAGGTCCGGGAGTTTTCGGACCAACATCACTTGTTCAAGCGGCTCGGGATCAGGATCAGAGTCACGGAAGGCGTGAAGCAGGCGCGAAGGCCGCATCGTGTTCCGGAGGAATTGGATGAGTGTTTGGCACCTTTGATGCGCCTTACCGAGGAGATTCCAGTTTTTTTGGTAACGGACTCCGAGTACATTCAGGACGCCTTGAAGTCGCATTTCAAATCGCTGGTCTATCAGGCAAAGTCCTTTGATGAGTTTGAAAACGGGAGCCGGTACGTCAACCGTTCAGACACTGGCGCGATGTTGACGTTCCTTAGGGAGTCCTTCTGTTTAGGCAAATGCCGGCGGGTCATCAGGATCGGAGGCTTTCTTAACGACCACGTCGCGAAGTTGTGGTCGCCGCCATATATCGGGGAATTCGGAGCGATGCCGGTGGCTGAGCGGCGAGAAATCGAGCGAGGGCCTTCTTCTCGTCCATGGGAATGAAAGCTGCCCCTTTGTGCCGGAAAGGTTCGGCAGGGGATCGCTGCGATGGCGGGTACCGCCCGAAGAATTCTCGCCAGGCGTGGCCAGGGAAATGACAGGCTGGCGCGGAATGGTAGCCTGACTTCGGTTCGGGGGGGCGCGCACGCGAGCGCCGATATTCCGCTGGCGCGTTGCTATTGCCCGGCGGACGGTATGGCCTGGATCTTGAGCAGGCGCGCCGGAGGAACGGCTGTCTGCGCCGTCGTCTGATCGATCGGGTCCGGCCTGATTTCGATGCGCTGTGGTGTCGCACTGGCATCCAGTTTCAGAGTCACTGCCGCGGTGGGGCGGGTGCCGTCCACCGCGATGCTGCCGGCCACTACCCCGCCTATGAGGATGGAGAAGCGAGCGGAGCCCGCGTAGCGCGCCAGTGCGATTTCCAGTCGGTCGGGGTGCGTGCCGGCGAGAGTCCGGAACTCGGCGCCCGAAGGGCCGATGTTGGCGAAGAGCGGCAGTTTGAATTCGGGATAGGGGCCCTGCATCGGGGCCAGACCCGCCACGGTCGCGACGCCGGTCACCGGGGGCAGGGCGCCGAATCGGCCGAGATCGCGATACGCTTCCCGTCGCAGAAACAGCCGCCAGCCCTCGAAGTCCACGACCGGGACCAGTCCCTGTATCAGCTTGCGCGTGTAGCGTGAGAGCCCTGTGTCCGGCAGGTTGGTCAGCACGGCGTCGAAGCGGCTTCGTGGCGCGCCCTGGGCCGCAAAACCGTACTGTGTCGATAACGGGAGGTAGCGCAGGACGGCGTGCATCGGGCTGGTGGAGGTGGCGAGCCAGACGGAGTGTGCCGACGCTTCCCGCAACACACGGCCGATCGGCGGCAGCAGGTTGGCCCCAAGGCCTGTGCGCCCGACAGCCGCATCTTCGTTGAGCATCCACGGAGTGACTTTTCCGACGAGCGGCCGCGGCCAGTTAAACAGCGCGGGCAGGAGCCAGAGCCACAGTGCAACGATAGCGACCGCGGGCCACGGGCGGGGGCGCCAGGACGCGATCATCAGGCCGATACCCGGCGCGGCGAAGGCCACGGCCGGGATCAGCAGCCGGGAGTGCCATGGCTGCCAGCGGAAGACGACCGAGAACAGGAGCAGGGACAATGCGAACAGCGCTGCCGATTCGCGCGCGCAGCGACGCTGGGGGTCGGGATGCACACGCAGAGAGCCGCCGGCACACAGCCACAAGGCCAGCGCGAAGTGAATGAGTGCCGTGGCGGAGTCTTCGAGAAAGGGCGTGTAGATCACGGCAAACCGGGTCGCCATGAACGTCGTATCGGGATCGGATGGACCCTGGCCCAGGAACGCCAAGGCCGCGGTCGTTGCAGCCTCCAGCGTGCGATTCCAGGATTCGAAAGGCAACGCGAACTGCAGGGCGAGGTTGCGTGCCAGGACCGACACGGCCGAACTCGCGGAGAGGATTCGGCCATTGAGGACGCTGTCTTCCGTCGCGGTGTCGCCTGATGCGAAGAGCACAAAGGTCGGCACATAGTGCAAGGCGGTGATCACTGCCGCAGCAGCGACGAAAGCGCCGCCGCCGATCGCGCTGAAGCGCGCCCGGCTGGCGATGAAACGCAGCCCGGCGACCATGCCGATGGCTGGCAGGTAGACCACCGCCGTGCCCTTGGCGAGCATCGCGCAGCCCGCCGAGACCCCGGCAAGCATGGACGCCCCGAGCCCGTTCGTCCTCAGCGCAATGCAGCGCCGTGCGACGAGCCACAGGAGCAGCAGCCACGCGGTCAGGAACAGATCATTCTTGTTGTTCGAGGCCTGATAGAAGGCGGCGGGCAGCGAGGCGAAAAACGCCACGGCATAAAGGCGCGCTGTGCGGGATGCTCCATCCTGCTGCAGAATCGCATCCAGCAGTGCCCAACAGGTAACGTAGGAAACCCACTGCACCAGAAATGACAGCCGGTCACTGCCGGCCAGCACATACAGCTGGACCGATACCCACTCCGACAGCGCCGGCATGACGCTCATGTGCGGGAACGGCATGGCCTGGGGCCACACGGTTCGTTCACTGATCCAGATCAGTTGCCGAGGCAGGTGATAGATGAGCGAGTCGCCATTGTTGGGCGGATACAGCAGACCCATGGCCAGGGCGGCGCCGGCAGACAGCATGAGGGCGACAGTGACGCGTTTCTCCGCCGTCGACATCGGTTGCCCGTAGGGCGATTCCGCTGATGCGGGTGGGCGGAAGCGCTTGCGCAGAAGCCGGTCGAAGCCAAGTAACGCGAGGATCCCCGCGAGCCACCACAGGCCCACCGTGAGCTGCGCCAGATGGTGTCCGAAGCTCAGCACCACGCTTCCCAGGCCCGCCCACCAGGATGTCAGCGCGAAGGCCGCGATGAGCCCGCGCTGCCGCGGGTCGCTCGCCACCTGCTGGCGTACCCAGATCCGGCCGGCGTTACCGGCCAGGACGAAGAATCCGACCGGCAACAGAACCAGCAAACCGGACGCTTGCATGCCCCGCCGTCCTGCGGGCTCAGCGCGCCAACGCGACCAGGCTCTGGCCTCGCGGTGGACGGCAGAGGGTCGTTTCCAGCCGGTGTACCCAGGGGAAAATCCAGCGGTCGTAGAAGCGCACGCTGTGTGGATCGAAGGCGGTCCTGCCCAGTCCCTTGAACACCAGGGCCCACGCGATATAGCCGACGCTGTTCAGATAGTGGAGGTCGATCGTCTTGAAACCGGCAGCCTGAAGTTTCTGCCGCAGCTCCCGCTGGTCGTAGCGGCGGAAATGTCCGAACTTCCTGTCGATCGGGGCGTAAAGCTCGGGGCAGGCCGGCACCAGGAGGCACAGGGTGCCCTCCCGTGCGCTCAGCATCCGGCGGTACAACCCGAGTTCCTCCTGGTCGTCCTCGATGTGCTCCAGCACGTTGACACTGACGATGCAGTCCGGTGTGAAACGCGTCGCGTAGTCTCGTGCGACGCCGTGGATCAGTTCCGCTCCCGGTGCGTTACGTGCGTGCTCGACCAGGAACTGGCTGTCCGGTTCGAGACAGGTGAGGTGAGTGATACCTGGACATGACAGCAATTCCTGGCTGACCTGGCCGACCCCGCATCCGACCTCGAGCACCTCCCCTTTCAGACCGCTGGAGAACTCGCGCAGGATGGCTTTCCGATAGTTGACCGCTTCCTGGAGCGCGAGAAATTCATAGTCGAGTTGCATGAGCCGGGTTCCGTCAGGGTAGTGTGGATTTCGAGTGGGGCTGCGCCGACTGGCTGGCCATTCCGCCGGCATGGGGGCCTGAACGATGGCGCACCCGTGTCGGGCGGCCCCTGCCGTTCGAGGGCGCGCGGAGGAGGCCCATTGCTCCGATCCGTCCCTGCGCCGCGAAAGGCTACCAGATTTAGGTCCCCGAACCCGCTTACGTCCCGGCAAGGGGTCGCCCATAGGCAGCCGGAAAGCGTCCCGACTCATCCTCACCCGCTATGGCGCGCCTTCCTTGCCTCGACTTGCCGGGTGTTCCGCAACGCCTCATGCAGCCCGGCAATAGTCGTCAGGTTTATTTTTCCACAACGACGATTACAGCGACTACCTCGAATACCTGCGCGAAGCCCTAGTGATGAACGGCCGCAAACTTTACGCGTTCGTGCTGATGAAGAACCACGCCCACCTGTTGGCGATGGGCGAGGCGCCGGGTCGGGTTTCCGGTTTGATGCAATCGGTCGGTCGCAGCCACGTACGCTATGTCAATGCGTCCTGCCGGCGCTCGGGAACCCTATTCAAAGCGAGCTTGGTGGAGAGCGAACGCTACCTGCTGAGGTGCATGCACTATATCGACCTAAACCCGGTGCGGGCGGGCATGGTGACCGAGCCGGGGGATTAAGATTGGCGTAGCTACCGCCCGCAGGTGGGTGATTCCGTGAGTCGCAGAGAGGAGAACTGAGAGCGAGGGCGCCCCTTGCGCCGATCATTCGCAATGATCAGCCGCCGCTTCCCGGGTAGTGCAAACGAAACTGAACAGCATGTCTCCGGCGGCAGGTTCGCGCGTTTCAGCCGACGTAAACACGATCAGAGCACCGTTCGGCTTCAGCACGAACAGCGGGATCACACCGTCGCCGTGCATTGCGACGAAATCCTGATACTGAAAGGCCTCGGTCAAACGGGTGCATTTAACCCCGGGAGTTGCACCGCAACAGTACGCCAGATTCGCGTACGTGTGACCGGCGCCGAATAGCACTCGGCCAAGCTGGTGCGGGGAAACGCTCTGCAGGGCTCCAGGGTCGGCGGAGTCCGGGGCCAACTGGTAGACCTCACTGCGGCCAAAAACATCCCGAAACCGCATGCAAGCCAGCGCGTTCGTTGCGTCGTTGGGCGTGACCGCCAGCAGTCGGGACAGCCCCCCGTAGTCGATGGCATTGAAGGTGTGTTCCGAAAGGATGCTGCCATGGAAGCTCGGCAAGCCGCTCATACGGGCGGCCCGCACGAGGTTCGGGTCGCTGTCGACCAGAAGAACGGTCTGCCCCGCCTGCTGCAGTGCCTGCGCGATAGCCCGTGCCCAGGCATGAGCCCCAGCGAACAGGATGCCTTGCGGATTGTGAGCTACCAAGCCGAGGGCCCGCGCCAACGGTGCCGCACCCAGTCCGTAGACCAACACCGTGATGAAGACCACGAGCAAGGTGACCGGTTCCAACTCGCCGGCTTGCGGGTACCCGAGCGGCACCATTTCCAACGCAAACACGGAAGAGACGGCCACGGCAACAATGCCCCGAGGGGCCATGCAGCAAAGAAACAGGCGTTCGCGCCACGTCAATGCCGAACCGGCCGTCGAGAGCAACACCGCTGCCGGACGCCCTAGCAAGATGAGCACGAGTACAAAGGAGAGCCCAAGCCAGCCCTGCGCGGTCAACTCCTCCCAACGCAGACGGGCGGTCAGGATGATGAACAAACTCGAGATCAAGACCACCGTGATGCTTTCCTTGAACTCCACGATGTGCTGAATCGCCATCTGCTTCTGATTGGCAACGACTATGCCCATGATGGTTACTGCAAGCAGGCCGGATTCGCTCTGCAGCAGATTGGCAGTAGTCGATGCCGCGATAACGAGGGACAAGGTCACGACGCTGTGCAGCACGTCCGGAATCCAGAACCGGGTCAGGCTGACGATCAGCACCCAACCCGCGATGTAGCCCGTCGCGCACCCGACCACTGCGGCGAGACCGACCGTCTGGAGAGCGTTCACGGTCCCCGCCTGAAACTCGCCGGCGCGGACTGCGGTGAAGAACATGACGGCCATGATTGCGCCGATCGGGTCGATCGTGATGCCCTCCCAACGCAGCAGTGATCCGATGCGCCCGCCGAGTCTCAGTTGCCGCAGAATAGGCCCGATCACAGTGGGTCCCGTTACGACGAGGATGCAACCGAGAAGGCCGGCGAGTCCCCAGCGGAATCCGAGCATGAAGTGCGCCGTGATGGTGGTGATCAGCCATGCAACCACGACACCCAGCGTGGTCAACCGGGACAGAACGCCACCTATGTGTCGTAGTTCGCGGATGTCCAGACTCAAACCACCCTCGAACAGGATCACCGCTACCGACAGCGACACGATGGGTAGCAGCAGTTCACCCAGCAAGGCATCGGGATGGACGAGCCCGGTCACGGGACCGGCGCCGATGCCCGTCAGCAAGAGCAGTAATATCGACGGGATGCCGAACCGCCAGGCAGCCAACTGGGCCGCTGCCCCCAGCACCAGGATGCTTGCCAGCTGGATCAGCGCATCATGTGACATTTGACTGGAGGTCCGGGCAAGGGGACAGGTTACTTATCGTGTTTGCACGAAAGCATCCTAGCGCATCCTCGCCGGGCTGTGACTCACCTTTATCGCCGCGACGTGCCGAAGGTTCCGCAGCACATCGTGCAGCGCGGGAACAATCGTCAGGCGTTCTTTCTTCACGACGCCGACTAAAGTGGCTACCTCGACGACCTTCGCGAAGCCCAGGGTAAGAACCACTGCAAGCTCTACGCGTTCCTGCTGATGAAGAACCACGTCCACCTGACTCGACGTGGGCGAGAGGCCGGGTGCGATTTCCGGTTTGATGCAATCGGTTGGCCGCCGCTTCGGGCGCTATGTCAATGCGACCTACCGGCGCTCGGGAATCCTGTTCGAAGGACGCTACCAATCGAGCTTGGTGGACAGCGAACGCTACCTGCTGCGGTGCAATCGCCATCCTGAACCCGGTGAGGGCTGGTTTGGTGTCCGATCCCGGAGATTACCCTTGGTCCAGCTACCGCTCGCATGCTGGTGAAGCGGCCATGAATTGGCTAGCCGAACCGGAGGAGTATCGCCGGCTCGCTGCCAGTTCCGAGGCGCGTGAACCGGCTTATCGCGCACTGTTCAAGCAACCGTTTGCAGCCTATGATCTAGGGGCAATACGTGCGCATCTGAACAAGGACTGCGCACTCGGCTCCGGCAAGTTTCAGGAGCCGATCGAGGTGATGGTGGGCCGACGTGCCGAGATTGTTCCACAGGGGCGGCCGAAGAAACCGAGGGATGGCGCGGAAAAGTAACCTGACCCTTTTCTCTTTTTTTAAGACTATCGCGCCCAGGCAGTTTGCCCCCGGCGTCGGGCAACGGTAAGCCGGGAAGCAGTCCGCCCGCTTCGGTATCAGCGTTCCGCCCGCTACCGCGATGAGCGGATCGTTAAATGCGCGCCAACCACCGACGCCCAAGGGCGGGGCTGAGCTCACTGACCGACGTATCGTATTCGCCTGATCGCGCCGCGCGCCGTTGCGCCCTCCCGTCGCAGGTAGTAAAGGCTTCCGTCCGTTGCCACGTCCAGGTCGACCGGCTGGACAATGCCGGTGGCGAAGCCGCGCACCTGGCCAGTACTAGGGCTGTAGCGCCGTATCCAGCCGCCGCAATAATCCGCAAAAAAGTAAGTCCCTACGTAGCCGGCCGGAAACATCCTGATCGGTGGGTTGTAGAAAGTGCCGCCGGTGATCGCACAGGAACCCAGGCTGCCAGTCCGATACGCATGGACCGGAGACACGAATCTCGGATCCGAGGTCGGACCTTCCGTCTCCGGCCACCCATAGTTGGCGCCGCTATGTCCGTCATCAATCTCTTCCCAGTTCGATTGGCCAACGTCATTGAGAAAGATCCGGCCGCTTCCGGGCTGTACTGCGAACGTGAACGGATTGCGCAGGCCCAAGGCCCAGATTGAACGATTCTTTCCCAATGCTGTTGAAAAAAACGGATTATTCGAGGGGATCGTACCATTGGAATTTATTCTGAGCAGCTTTCCAAAAAGGTTGGAAAGCGTCTGAGCATTGGTTCCGACGTCATTATCACCTACCGCGATATACAACTTGCCATCCCGTCCGAAGTGAATCGCGCCTCCGTAGTGTCTGGAATTAGTCAGATTATTCAGGTCCAGAATGACCCGCTGACTGCCCGGTACAGCTAGGTCCCCCTGGGCAGTGAATCGGCTGACGCGATTATGGGGCGGGGCTGTATTGGCGGTGTAGTACACATAGACGAACCTATTGCTGGTGAAATTCGGGTCGAACGCGACACCGAGGAGCCCCCCCTCATCCACTGCATTCACCCCCAGAGTCACGAACGGTTGCGGTAACAACACGCCGTTTTTTATCACACGCAGGCGGCCGCCTTGTTGACAGACAAAAATGCGGCCATCAGGGGCGATGGACATTGCGGTAGGTTGCAACAGGCCACTCGCGACCTGGGTCTCCGCAAATCCCACGGGGAGTGTTGCGGCCTCGCAGGACTCGGGCCGGCCGATCGTTGCAAGCCCCACAGCAATTTGGGCCAAGAAGAGTAGCCGGGCAACAACGCACGGTCGGTATCCGGGCGCCGTTTGGGCGTGCTTGCGCACTGCGGCGATGCGGCGGCGGACAACCGTCGGCACATCGACCGCCGACCAGAAACCCGGTTGAAGGAAAGACCGACGAGATGGTTTCGACTCAAGATGCGAATTCCTATTCATTTTTCTCTCATCTATGGGTTATTAGATAGTAAATATGCATTTCATAGCAGCCGATATGTGATTCACCAGAGCCCAATAGATACTAGGGACAAATCCCACGCTATACACGTCGATGTGGGGCGGAACCCAATAAACTGCAAGATCAAGATGTCCAGCTTTTTCAGCTACACCATTTCACATTATTTTGGCTAGGATAATCCACAGAACGCCAGAAGCGTACATGCCTAACTGCTCGGGAAGCGGCTTACTTACGGCACCTCAGTAACCGAAATGGTAGTAAGTTAAATGGGTGCCGCGCCCCAGCCTGGGATCCTGGGACAGGATGCGCCCTTCGTCCTTAAATTGACATGCGTACTCGTACGGATTGCCTAGCCGACGAACGGGCGTAATGTTGGGTCACGCTCAGTGGTTCAGTCCGTATCGCTGGGCCGATCGAGTGGCGGGACTGGTCATGATCTTGAGTATTTGATGGCTGCTACTATTCCTTCTGATCGGAACTGAAGTCACAGAAAGAAATGGGACAGGTTACATTTTGTGCTGGCCTGGAAGTGTCCCGACTGATCCTCACCCGCTATGGCGTGCCTTATTCGCCTCGACTTGCCAGATGTTCCGCAGCACATCGTGCAGCGCGGGAATAATCGTCAGGCTCTCTCTTTTTCCACGCTGGCGACCGCAGCGCTTACCCGGAATACCTTCGCTAAGCGCTGGTGAGGAACCGCTGTCACTTCACGCGTTGGTGCTGACGACAAACCATGTCCAACCGCTGGCGTCGGGCGAGGAGCGGGGTGCGATGCCGTGCTTGATGCAATCGGGTGGGCGCCGCTTGAGGCGCTATGTCAATGCGACCTACCGGCGCTCGGGAATCCTGTTCTAAGGGCGCTTCAGGTCGAGCTTGGTCGAGAGCGAACGCTACCTGCTGAGGTGCATGCTCTATATCGAGCTCAAACCGGTGCGCGCCGACATGGTCACTGATCCTGGGGATTACCTTTGGTCCAGCTACCGTTCGCATGCCGGTGACGCCGCCATGCACTGACTAACCGAACCGGAGGAGTATCGCCGACTTGCTGCCAGTTCCGAGGCGCGTGCACTGGCTTATCGCGCACTGTTCAAGCAACCGCTTGCGGCCTATGATCTTGAGGCAGTACGCGCGCATCTGAACAAGGATTGCGCACTCGGCTCCGGCAAGTTTCAGGAGGAGATCGAGGCGATGGCTGGCCGACGCGCCAAGATTGTTCCTCAGGGGCGGCCAAGGAAACCGAAGGATGGAACAGGAAAGTAACCTGCCCCCTTTTTTTGGACCCCTTTTCTTGCTCGTATGTGCTGATGAGAAACGATGTCCATCTCTTAGTCACCCTGCCCGAGGCGGGCGCGATGGCCAGGCTGATGATCTCGCTGGGTTCAGTACATCAACCGCAGCTATCGGCGCACCGGGACGCTGTGGGACAGTCGCTATAAGTCGTCGCTGGTGGATGCCGACGCGTATCTGTTGTCCTGTCTGCGTTACATTGAACTCAACCCAGTGCGGGCCGGGATGGTCAATGCCCCGGACGCTTATGCGTGGAGCAGTCACCGATGTAGCGGGGAGGGACGGGCGAATCGGCTGGTGACGCCTCACGCGATCTACTTGGCGTTGGGTGCGGATGAGAGCCGTCGCCTTGAGGCCTACCGAGCGTTATTCCGGCCGCACTTCGACGCGGAGGCATTAGCCGCGATCCGTCTGGAGGTTCAACGGAATCAGCCGGTGGGCAGTCCACGCTTCTTGGACACGACAGAGCGGATGACCGGCCAGCGGCGGGAGCCAAAGCCACGCGGGCGGCCGAGGAAGCCAACAGCGGCCGAGGGCGAAATGGTGACGAGTCAAGAAGGACTGACGCTCGATTAATCGAACCTGGGCCTTTTACCCGTATGTGCTGATGACTTGGTGATACAAGGATATATGTACAGACAGCGTCCTTAATGGTAGAAAGCTGAGTTTCAGGGTGGGACTCTTGCACCCAAGTTTTTCGCCCACTAGTGGGCAACTTCAGGCCAACTGCGCGGTCGCAGCGGCCTCTTGGTACCAGGATCGATTTAGTCAAAGCAGATGGAGTACCGAACCATGAGAACGTTTCCGGCAGAGAGCCTCATTTGCTCACTGGTTGCGAGTGCAGCAGGGCACTTCAACACCCGCACCGCTATCCCCCTGCTCGTCGTGCTCGGCATAGGCATGGCCCCCGATGTCGAGGCGATTGGAGACACTAGCCGAGCGAGCATCACTTCGTCGGGACAGCAAGGGAACCGCAAGTCGTATGGTGCGAGTGTGTCTGCCGATGGGCGCTATGTCGCATTCTTATCCGATGCCAGTAACCTGGTTCCGGGCGACACGAACCAGGCACAAGACGTGTTCGTACATGACCGGGTGACGGGTCGCACGACCCGTGTCAGCGTCGATAGTAACGGCCAGCAACAAATTGCCCCTTCAGCGAACCCATCGCATGCTTGGGACGTCGATATCTCTGCAGACGGACGATTAATCGCTTTTTTCTCAGTGGCAAAAAATCTGGTCCCTACAGATACTAGTTTCCATTCCGACGTTTTTGTGCACGACCGAGTGACTCATGAAACCACACGCGTTAGCGTGGATTCGTCCGGAAATCAGGCAAACGGGGACTCATATGATATGACCATTTCCGACAACGGACGATTCGTTGCGTTTCGCTCCGACGCAAGCAATCTTGTCCCTGGCGATACCAACGATGCCGGAGATATCTTTGTTCATGACCTTAACACTCACGAGACCACCAGAGTGAGTGTTGATTCCGATGGAAATCAAGCGAATGACGTATCGCCGTGGAGCATTCACATTTCTGCTGATGGGCGATTCGTAGCCTTTACTTCGTATGCTAGCAATCTTGCCGCAGGCAGCAGGGGAGATAGGCCCCACGCTTTCGTACACGACCGGAAAACCCATCAGACCGAACTCATACCCGTTTCTCAGATAAAAGAAAATCTCAGTGCAAATACCGAGGTGACCGGCCTTTCCAGCGACGGACGCTTCGTGCTGTTAGGGGTGAAAGTACCGTCAGGTGACTATCCGTCCGATGTATTTGTTTACGATAGACAGACCGGACAAAGCACGCAAATCAGTAAGGGGCCGGGTGATAATGCGAGTAACAGCTACTCAGGGGTAGGAACCATTTCTGCGGATGGACGCTTTATTGCTTTTGTGTCGAATGCCGGCAACCTCATCCCAGGTGATACCAGTGGCAGTGCCTTTAAGTTAATCATGTACGATCGACAGACGAACAGCCTGACGCGGCTGGATGTCGATACGGAAGGGGCGCCAGCCAACGGATTGGACGCTTCGTTTATATCTTACCCCTATGCACGGTTGTCATCCGACGGACGATTAGCAGTCTTTTCATCGTACGCCACAAATCTTGTGAAGAACGATACTAACAACACTCGCGATGTTTTCGTTCGCGAGCGTGTGCTGGACCGCACTGCGATCGCCGACATCGCGGTGACTCAAACCGCCAGTCCCTCACCATTTCCGCCGTCGAGCCCGATCACCTATACGGTGACCGTCGTCAACAACGGCCCCGATGCCGCGAGTGAAGTTACACTGGTTGACGGTCCGCTGCGCGGCGCCGCCACGCCGAGTCAAGGAACCTGCAGCAACGGCGCTCCATTGGTCTGTTATCTCGGCTTTCTTGACGTGGGTACCAGTGCCAGCGTGACACTAAAGCTGCCGCCGCGGACCGGCGGCACTACTCGCATCTACAACTCCGTCCAGGTCAACGCAGCGCCGGTCGATCCGAACCCGCGGAATAACAAGACAGGCCTTCACGTCAGCGCCGCTCCTTGAACTGCTCAATACACTGGCGCCAGACCCGCGCGGCGGTTCGGTGCCAAAATCTTCGTCCTGGCGAATCTGTCTGGTCAGACCACCACCGCCAAAGGCCTACTGATCCAATCCTCACAACTTAGGCTAAAGGGCCCATGGGCGAATGGGTGGCCCCGTTTTCCGGACCCCGTTTGCCGGCGACGGGGGGCAAAGCCACGCGGACGGCCGAGGAAGCCAACAGCGGGCAAGGGCGAAATGGTGACGAGTCAAAAAAGGCTGTTCGATTAGTTGAGCCTGGCCCCTTTTTTCCAATGAAACCGAAGGATGGCGCGGAAAAGTGACCCGACCCCTTTTTGACGCCCCATTTTTTGGTCGCGGAGGATTCGATGATCGCACGCTCTTGCGCAATAATCGTGGCCGCTACTCTGGCTGGCTGCGCCATCAAACAGGAAGTTACACCGTTCAAGCTAGGCCAATCTGCGAAGGAGCTCTGCCTTGTGCGAAATAGCGAAGTCGTACAGGATGGCTTTCATGACGTTTACGCCAAAGTCCTGGAGCGCAGGGGTTTTCGCGTCCGCAGCCTGCCTGATAATGCTCCAGTCGATTCGTGCCCACTATTGACTACTTACGAGGCAATCTATCGCTGGGACATGGCCATCTACCTGGCCCGAGCGGACCTGCGTGTATTCGCCGATGGCAAGGAAGCTGGTCGCGCGGTGTATGACTCACTTTCTGGCGGCGCGAATATGAACAAGTTCATCCGCACCGAGCCCAAACTCACCGAACTTGTCGATCAACTTTTTCCTACGCCTGCTTCACGATAGAAGACGAAGGGAAAAGGGGTCAGGTTACATTTTGTGTTAGGATGAAGCCCTTCTTGCTCATCCTCATGCGCGATGGCTCGCCTTCCTCGCCTCGACTTGCCTGATGTTCCGCAACACATCGTGCAGCGCGGCAATAATCGTCAGGCGCTGTTTTTCCACGCTGACGACTACAGCACCTACCTTGCCTACCTTCGCGAAGCGCTGGTGACGAACAACTGCAAGCTCTACGCGTTCGTGCTGATGACGAACCATGTCCACCTGCTGGCGTTGGGAGAGGCGCCGGGTCGGGTTTCCGGCTTGATGCAATCGGTCGGCCGCCGCTATGTGCGCTATGTCAATGCAACCTACCGGCGCACTGGAACCCTGTTCGAAGGACGCTACAAATCGAGTCTGGTGGACAGTGAACGTTACCTGCTGACGTGTATGCGCTACATTGAGCTCAACCCGGTGAGGGCCGGTTTGGTGCGCGATCCCGGGGATTACCCTTGGTCCAGCTACCGCTCGCATGCTGGTGAAGCGGCCATGAATTGGCTAGCCGAACCGGAGGAGTATCGCCGGCTCGGTCTCAGTTCCGGGGCGCGTGCACTGGGTTATCGCGAACTGTTCAAGCAGCCGCTTGCGGCCTATGATCTTGAGGCGATACGTATGCATCTGAACAAGGACTGCGCACTCGGATCAGGCAAGTTTCAGGAAGAGATCGAGGCGATGGCGGGCCGACGCGCCAGGATTGTTCCCCAGGGGCGACCGAGGAAACCGAGGGATGACGCAGAAAAGTAACCTGACCCCTTTTAGGTGCGGTGATCTTGTTTGAGATGACCGATGGCGGGCTCGATGGCCTGCCGCCGTTTCAGCCAGCGCCGCTGCCTCCGGCTCAGCGAGCGGTACTTGCCGCGGTGAATGATCTCGACCTTGGGGTTATCCGCATCGACGCCGCGAAAGCCCAGGTCGACCAGCACCTGCTTCGGCGCGATGGCATGCGGCTCCAGCAGGATCGTCGTCTGTTCCAGTTGGGCGTGGAGCAGATGCCCATCGTAGGGGTTGCCGGGAAAGGTCCGCGCCCCGACCATCAGCCCCTGTGCGTAGGTGACGGCGACGCTGGCTTTCACCCCGAATTCATACGGTTTGCGGGCTTTGCCCTTGCCAATGCATTCCACTTCCGGCGCATGGAGCGCGTAGAGCTTGTTTTTGTCTTTCGGCTGCTGCGTCCGGATGCGCTCCGCACGCTGCCAGAGCGTGTCGAGGTGTGACAGCGCGGTCGCCGAGGCGACGCCACTGACCTGGGCCCGTTGGCGTTGCACCGCCCGGAGTACGATCCCCAGGATCGTCCGCTGCCGCTTGACCACCCGCCGCAAACGTTTGAATTGGCGCGCATGGGCGTAACCGCCCGCCTTCCGCCGCAATAATGCACCCTCCCGGGCGTAGGTCTGCTTCAAGGAGATCCCCACCGCTTTGGCCGCTTGGACCACCTTCGCCCGGGCGAGCTCTAGCAAGCGACTGTCCACTGGATGGGCGATCGCTTTCTCCTGCACCGTGGTATCGACGATGATCCGTTCGAATTCCTGCGGCCGCACCGCCTGGGTCACCACCGCCGTGTCCACGGTCGCCCGCAGCAGCTCTTCCACGCCCGCTTCACCGATGGCCTTCCGGAACCGACCCACCTGCGTCGCATCGCACGGCAGCCGCGGCTCGTAGTACTCCTGACCGCTGAAGTACTGCCAGACCACATTCTCCGACCAGCGTTCGACCACCGCTTCGTCGCTGAGGTTGAAGGCATGCTTCAGATACAAGAGCGAGGCCATCAGGCGGATCGGTAACCGGGGCCGACCCGCGGCACTGACGCCACCGCCGACCGTCTGCAGACTGGGACCGAACAGGTCGTCCACCGCCACCACCCGCCCTGCGCGATCCCGCCGCTGGAAGGTCGGCCCCAGTACCGCTTCGAGTTGCCCCCAGGGCATCCGCCTTGCCAACACCGCCAGCGGGTGCCGCAGGTCGATCATCTGGTCCAAGCGTGCCCGGAAGAAGTCGTCAGTCATCATCAGCCCCAAAATCCCTCAACTATTGCGGCCTATCCCAGCAAATTCCGCGGGATTTCGATACCCCGCTAAACGCCAAAACTCCATATACCATGCGGCTTCCAGCCCTTCCGCAGGGGCGACTATTTCAATGCGACCTACCGGCGCTCGGGAACTCTGTTCGAAGGGTGCTCCAAGTCGAGCTTGGTGGAAAGCGAACGCTACCTGCTGACATGCTACGGTTTATCGAGCTCTCCCCGGTGCGCGCCGGCCTGTGACCAGTCCCAGAGGATTACCTCCGGTCCAGCTACCGCGCGCATGTCGGTGATGCCGCCATACACGGGCTAACCGAGCCGGAGAATCATCGCCGACTAGCGGCTAGCTCCGAGGCGCCTGCATCGGCTTATCGCGAACTGTTCAAGCAACCGCTTGCGGCCTATGATCTTGAGGCAGTACGCGCGCATCCGAACCAAGGATTGCGCACTCGGCTCCGGCAAGTTTCAGGAGGAGATCCCGGCCATGGCAGGCCGACGCGCCAAGATTGTTCCCCAGGGGCGGCCAAACAAACGGAAAGATGGCGCGGAAAAGTAACCTGACCCCTTTTCCGAATGGCTGACTTCTTGCCGTCGCCTCACTGTGGCGGGTTTCTAGAAAATCAAGCTAAGTCCGAAGAGGGGATTCAGAACCGCTTACATCAACGTGATCGTATCCATATGCCTGCAACATAAGGTGTAGTGATTTTTTTGTGAGTTCAGAGTGCAGGGTGGGGCCATGAACAATCTCAACTAACGGAAGCATTATTCCTTTCGGACCATTTCGTTTCCCAAGATCGGACTCGATATATGGTACTGGTAAACCATTAGCGCTGCGAAACCGTAACAGATCTGTGTCCGTGTCGCGCGAGAAGGGGATAACGATGCGCCATTCATTTTCTTCTGCAAATGATCGATGCTTGAATGTCAGCATAAATTGATGCAAGTGATCGCTCAAAAAGTTTGAGAATTGTGTGATGATATCTTGTGGATCCTGCTGATCAGGTAATGTGTGCTTTATGGTCATGTCGAGCGCATCGCAAGCACCATCTATCGCACCCTTTATCAGTGCGCCCTGAGTCTCTCCATCATATATGATGCGCCGAACGTCCATTCGTCCATAACCGCCAAAATCTTCAGCGCTGAATCCAAGCGCATATCCTGACGCACTGGCGCCGTATGCGCGCCATTGGCTAAGTAGGTCGCCACTCGTACAAAAGCACGCGATAAAGTAGCTAAAGGGTGCTGCATCCGGCTTATAGTGTTCGAGTCTATCTCGAATGCTTTTAAGTAAACATTGGCAATGGGATGAGACTCCCTTAATCGAGTCAATGTAACTTTCGATTAGACTAATGGCTACGTGACCCTCCGAAGGATCGTTTAGGTATTCGCAATCTGTTGCCCAAATGGAATGGCTTTTAAGAATGCCATGAAGTCCTGCGTATGACGTATAGTGGTACAGTATTTCTGGACGTTCTCCTTGGTATTTCATCCATGATTCTTGAAGCGACTCACGGAGCAGGGCCAAATCCTTGTTGTGAATGGGGCCCTGCTTTAATGGGGAATCTCTGAACGCCTTCTTCTGTGCCTGGTTCTTGGCTATGGTGCGAATTGTGACTGGAGGTTCTTGGAACTTTGCGGGTCTACACAGATCGTTATATTCTTGGCAGACGTTGCAGATCGTGGCAGCATTCGCTAATAGCTTTAGATCATGCTTCTTGGCGAGGATGCTGCCGCAGTATCCGCAAATATAGTCGGGGCTGTTTTTCCCTCCATACCCACTGATGATGCATGTTGAATTATCATCTTGAAGCCGGAGGACGCCTCTAGACTGCGCAGCGCTAGCAGAGAGAACGGCGAGCCTGATCTTTCTTGTCATTAGTGGTATTCAGGCAAAGATGGTTCTGCTGGTGACTTAAAAAAGAGGGCTAAAAGATCGGGTTATGGTACTCTTTTTGCTCATCACTTTATTTCTATATTTCTATGGTGACCCCTTGAAGGCTTCAGGCTTGGAAAGCGCACTGGCATTGCCTTCCCCCAATCAACATAGTCAGCGGAATCGTGGCTTTCCCAAAAAGCGCGTTCGTCGGCCTCGGTCTCGAAATCAGGCAGGCTTTTCTTTGGCTTGGCCATAGAAGGTCCTCTCTTTGCGGTGCATATCGCGGGCGGAAATGACGCGAATCAGGCGGCCGGAGGCGCGCACCGTGAATGTGATGTGCAGAAAGCGTCCATCATCGGTTGTGCCCAGGGCGTGGTAACGTGGTTCGTCCCTGCTGTGCTTGGGGTCGGGCATGAGCAGCAGCGGCTCGTTAATCAGTGCGGAGGTGTGCAACCCCCGTCCTTTCCCGCTGAACGCCCAACCCCCTAAGTCCGATACAGCGCCTCCAGCGCTTCGCCCCCATCGCTCTTGCCTTTGCTTTTCGCGCCGTCACGCGACTGATCAGCGAAGAGCGCGTACAAGCCTTCGCTGTTCCATTGGCCCTTCCCGTTTGCATAGAGCGCCCGATTCAGGTTCTGAATTAGCGGGTGGGCCTCGCTCCCCAGGCGGCTGGCCATCTGCTCCAGATTGACGGGCGGCAAAGCGGGCCAACGGGCGGCGCCCCAGGCCAGGATCGCGCGGCGGGCGGCTTCGGCGTCACCGTCGGCGCAGGCGCGTTTCAACTGTTTTAGCGTTCCCGAGAAGTCAGGCGCCCGCTCGCCTTTCGTCGCAGTGGCAGCCGGTTTTCGACCGCCCCGGAAATACCAGGCCAGCCCGGTCGCGAGCCAGCCCGCGGCGCAGAGGCACGTAGCCCAGAACCACGGGTTGGCGGTCAATGGAACCGGTTGCGCGGCCGGTGCCTGTGCGGTGGCACTGGGCTCGGGTGTTTTCGGCGCCAGCCCGGACAGATCCAGTTCATCCTCCGGCAGGGGAGGCGGCGGTGGGGCATCCGGCGACGGCAGCACCTTCAACATCGTTTCCGGCAGCCGCGCGACTTCGAGCTTGTCGGTCCTGGTGTTCCACCATGGAATCTCGACGCCCGGCACCTTGAAGCTCCCGTCCTTCATCGGGATCAGTGCGGTCTTTTCGCGTCGCACGCCGGTCAGGCCGCCAGGGCCGGGCTGCTCGCTGATGGCCGGCTGGTCGGGGTATTGCTTCAGTTCGGCCGCTGCGGCGGCGCTGCGGTCGATCAGTTCGGGCAGCATGCCCATCGTGACGCCCTCGCCGCGGACCGACAGGGTCCGCGTGATCGGCTCACCGACCTTCGTCGACGGCGGGTCGCTGGACCACGCTTGGTCCAGCGTCAGGCTGGCGGCCGGCAGCCAGTGCTTGCCCTTGAAGGCGGCCGGGATGGCACGTACCTGCAGGATGGTGGCCTCGGAGCGGATCTTAGTGACCCGGCCACCGCCGCCGAAGAACTGGTCGAACATGGAATTGCCGCTGCCGGCGAGTTCGGCTTCCAGCCCGATCGGTTCGATGCGCAGCGTGCCGCTCTTCTGCGGGAAGATGGCGAAGCGGCGTTCGATGACGCCATAGCGCCGGCCGTCACGCTCGATCTGATAGCGGCGATCGTCGCCCAGTTTCTGGATCATCGCGTCCTCGAGCTTCGGATCCTCGAGTTGCCCGTTCCGCAGCGCCACCTGATGCAGCAGCCGGAGGGTCAGCACGACCTGAGCCTGCACGTAAGGGTTTTTCGGCTCGGCCTCGACTTCCAGTTGCAGCGGGGCGGATTCGCGGCCCGCGGATCGGTGGGCGCGGCCCGGCAGCACCGTCAGTCGGATCGGCCGGCTGTTGTCGCTGCCGAAGGCGATCGGCGGCACGGTCACGTCCCCGGCCTGCCTCGCCATGACCGTCACGGTCCACTCGGCGCGGCGCGTCAGGCGCCCGTTGACCATGTTGATCTGCGTCGACCGGCCCTGCCGCAGCACGTCGAAATCTTCGTTCAAGGGCGAGAAGTCGGGCTCTCCGTCCGGGTCTTCGTCGGCCGAAAACACCAGGTTGAAGGACTCTTCCAGCGACACCGGGTCGCGGTCGCTGGTGACGTTCACCTCGACGGCCCAGGCCGGGCCGAGCGGCCACAGTGACATCAGCAGCACGACGAACGCGAGCGCCAGGGGCGAAATCGAGAGAGAGCGGGGCCGGGTTGGGTGCAGGCCTGGAATCATTGTTCGTCATCCTCGCTGGATTGCTGCCGCTGCCGGTATTGCCACGCGAACTTGCGCTTCAGCAAACCGGCGGGGTCGTCCGGAATGCGCCGCAGCCATTGCTCGTTGGCCTGCTGCGCTTCCTTACGCTGCATCGGGTCCGGTGCCGCAGAGGGGGTCCCGGTTTTCGGCTCGGCGTTTTCGGGTGTGCCTTCCGCCTGCGCCTCCTTCGACTGATCCGCCCCCTGCTCTTCCTGGGCGGAATCCGGCTCCCCGGGTTTGTTGGCTTCTTGCAGCGGTTGCTGGGACGAGCCGTCCTGACCCTTCTTCTGGTCTTTGGGCGGTGAGTTTTCGGCGGACTGCTCCTCCTGTTGGTTCTCGGATTGTTCGCCCTGATCCCCGTCCTTTTGATCGGGCTGATCCTGTTTGTCTGAGTCCTTCTTTTCCGCGTCCTGGCCCTCGTTCGAGCGCTTTTTCTCGGGCTGGCCACTGTCCTGCGGATCCTTCCCGGACTCGGACTGCTTTTTCTGCTGCTGCTCCTTTTGCTTCAGCGCCTTTTCCAGCAGTTCCTTGTTGTATTTGGCATCCGCATGCTGCGGATCGCGCTCCAGGACTTTCGTGTACGCCGCGATTGCATCCGGATAGCGCTGCAGTTTCGCCAGTGCATTGCCGCGGTTGTACCAGCCGTCGACCGTGTCCACGCGCTGCAGGGTCTTCAGGGCGTCCTCGTACTTGCCGGCCCGGTACTGCGCGGCGGCGCGCCAGGCGTCGTCGCGGAACTGGCCGGCCGCCTCGTCGTATTGCTGCGCCTCGAAGGCCTTGGATGCGGCCAGGTCCGGCTTGGTCCAGAGATCCCGCCATTCGAACGCGCTGGCCGGCCGAGGCAGCGGCAGCAGCAATATCAGTAGCGCCAGCAGGCCGCCCCGGCGAAACGCCAGCGCGCCCAGCGGCAGCAAGGCCAGGACCAGCCAAGGTCCGGCTTCGATCCACTGTTCGATCCGGACCTGTGACTCGCCGACTTCGGCCTGCGGGCCGCCGGGCCGCTCGAAGGACGCCAGCAGCCGCTCGATGTCGGACGGTCCGGAAGTCACCTCGCGATAGAGTCCGCCGCCGGCCTGGGCGACCGCTCGCAGGCCCTCGGGGTCGAGTTTGGGAACCCGGATGTTGCCGGCGTCGTCCTTCCACAGCCCACTGCGTCCCCGTGGCACGGGTCCGCCGCTTTCGGTGCCGATGCCGAGCACGGAAACGCGATAGCCCAGCCTCTGGAGCCGGTCGGCGGTCGCGACGGTTGGTGCGCGATCGACGTCCCCGGTCATCAGCAGTACGTTGCCGCTGCGCAGTCCCGATTGCTGTAGCAAGCGGGCCGCGAGTTCCAGCGCGAGATCGGCCCGCTGGCCCTGGACCGGCGGCAGCGAGGTCGTCAACGCGCTGAGCTGGGACTGGATGGTCGCGGCGTCGTCGGTCAGCGGGGTGACCGTGAACGCATCTCCGGCATAGATGACCAGCGCCGTCTGGCCGTCGCGGCGCGCGCGCAGCAGGTCGGTGATCTTGTAGCGGGCGCGATCCAGCCGGCTCGGCTTCAGGTCGGTCGCGTCCATGGCGTAGGACAGGTCCAGCGCGACGACCAGCGCGTCGTCGCTGCGGAACACCGGCACCGGCAGGCGCTCCCAGACGGGCCCGGCCAGCGCGAGCAGCGCCAGCGTGCCGCCCAGTCCCGCCAGCGTGGTGCCGAACGCTCGCCCGCTGCGGGTCGGTGTGCCGACCATCAGGTGCGGCAGCAGGGCGGGGTCGCACAGTTCGGCAAGATTGCCCGCCGCGCGGCGGTGCGAGGCCAGCCGCCACAGCAGCAGTGCCAGCGGCAGGAAGCCCAGCAGCCACCAGGGCCTGAGGAAATGAAACGCTTCGGTCATCGCCTCACCAGTGCCTGGACCAGCAGGCCCGCGGCCAGCAACAGGGCGGCGCCGAGCGGCCACGGGAACAGTTCGGTGAACGGGCGGTAGAACAGGTGCTCCTTCTCGACCGGTTCGAGTTGGTCCAGCACCGAGTAGATCGTCGCCAGCTCCTCGGTGTCCCGCGCGCGGAAATAGCGCCCGCCGGTCTTGTCGGCCAGCGCCCGCATCGTGTCCTCGTCGAGATCCTGGGACGGATTGACCTCCCGGGTGCCGAACAGGCCGCTAACCAGCATGCGGTCGGCACCGACGCCGATCGTGTAGATCTTCAGTTGCTCGCGGCTGGCGAGTTCCGCTGCCTGGAGTGGGGTCACGGCCCCGGCCGTGTTGGCGCCGTCGCTCAGCAGGATCAACACGCGTTGGTGCTCGGGATTCTGCCGTAGCCGTTTGACCGCGAGACCGATGGCATCGCCGATGGCGGTCTTGTCACCGGCCAGCCCGATCACCGACTCGTCGAGCAGGGTGCGGACGGTCTTGCGGTCGAAGGTCAGCGGAGCCTGCAGATAGGCCCGCTCGCCAAACAGGATCAGGCCGATACGGTCGCCGGCGCGGCGTTCGATGAATTCTCCGGCGACCGCTTTCGTTGCGGTCAGGCGGTCGACCGGGCGTCCCGCTAGCACGAAATCCTCCATCTCCATGCTGCCCGACAGATCGACGGCCATCAGCAGATCGCGGCCGCTGACGGTCTGTTCGATCGGCTCGCCCAGCCACTGCGGACGTGCCGCCGCGGTCACCAGCAGTAGCCAGGCGAGCCAGGCCAGCGCCAGTCGCGCGATCGGGTTACGCGGGGCGGCTGCAGTGCCCCGCTGCGGCAGTTCATCGAGGAAGGGCACGCGCAGCGCGGCACCGGACGGATCCCCGGCCGGCGGCAGCACCAGGCCCAGCAGCCACGGTGCGGGCAGGATCAGGAAAAGCCAGGGCCAGACGAACTGCAACATCGGGGTTCAGCGGCGCGTTTCGATCTTGGTCAGCCAGTCGCGGCACAGCGCGAACAGCGCGTCGAGGTCGGTGCTGCCAATGTCTGGCCTATATGGAGCGTCGAGCAGCGCGCGGCCGGGTCCATCGGTGAAGCCGCTGTCGCCCAGTGCCCGATCGAGCCACTGCAGCCAGGCCCGTCCTTGCAGCGGCGCGACCTCGTTCCGCGGATGCACGCTCAGGGCCACCCTTCGCAGCAGGATCGACAGCCGCTGCGCCTTCAGCGACGCACTCAGGTCGGTATCGCGCTCCAGGGCCGCCAGTTCGCTCAGCGCGATCCGCTGGATCGCGCCGCGGCGGCGCCGGCGCCGATAAAGCCACACTGCCGCAAACACCAGCGCGACGGCGAGCAAGGGCGCGAGCCACCAGCCGGGCGGTGGCGGCCACCAGCCGATGGCGGGCGGCAGGTGGATGTCGCGCAGCGGCAGCAGATCGGCGATGCCGTTCATAGGTGGCGGTGGTCGGCGGCCATGCCGCGCTGCAGGGTGCGCAGCGGATCCTCGTCGGTCGCGCAGACGATGACTCGCATCCGGTTGCCGCGAGCAAACGACTGCAGCCGCTGCAGACGGTCTTCGAAGCGCCGGCGGTGCTCGCGCGCGGCGTCCGGGCTGAAGTTTACCGACCGCTCGTTGAAACCGTCGCTGAAGCGGTAGCGGCCGCTGCTGGGTACCGATCGCTCTAGTGGATCGTAGACCGCGATCAGCACCGCTTCCCCGTGGCGGCGCAGCCGGGAGAGGCGCGTTGCGATGCCGTCGTCGAAGCCGCGAAAGTCGCTGAACAGGAACATCAATGAACCGGTGCGCGCATGCCGTTCCATGCCGCCGATGGCCTCTTCGAGCCCGGCCGACTCGGCGCCGCCGGGGCCGTGACCGGGGACCGCGTCGGCGAGGTGCTGCAGCAGGTTCAGCACCGAGCGGCGGTGCTGCTCGGGCTTGACCTCGGCGCGGGCGTGCTCGGAAAAGACCAGGCCGCCGACGCGATCACCGTGATGATGGGCGCTCCAGGCGATCAGCGCGGCCAGGCGGGCGGCGGTCACGAACTTGAACTCGTGGCGTGTGCCGAAGAACATACTTGCGCGGCCGTCGACCGCGAGCAGCACCGGGCGCTCACGCTCCTCGCGAAACAGTTTGGTGTGCACGCGGCCGGTGCGGGCCGTCACCCGCCAGTCGAGGCTGCGCACGTCGTCGCCGGCGATGTACGGCCGGGATTCCGCAAACTCCATACCGCGGCCCTTGAAACGCGACAGGTACTGGCCGCTCTGGATGGCGCGAGCCATTGCGCGGTGCAGCGGCACGGCGGCCGACGGCGCCGACAACCGGACCAGCGTGTCCAGCCGCGGGCGCACGCGGTCGTCGCTGGGCAATGCCGACGCGGAGGGTGTGCCGGTGATTCCGGAGGGAGGGGCGTTGCCTGGGCGCATGACGATCGCTGGTGTGTGCGGTCAGTGAACGAAACGGCCCAGCACGTCCGTCAGGAACAGCCAGCCGCGCTCGGAACAGCGGATCGCGCCGCCGTCGCGTTCCAGCAGCCCGTCGCCGAGGCAATCCGACAGGGAAGGCTCCAGCGCGCTCAGCGGCAGCCCGGTGCGGCGCGGGAAGTCGCTCTCGGAAAAGCCGTCGCGCACGCGCAGGGCGTTCATCAGGAATTCCAGCGGCCGCTCGTCATGCCCGATCTCGTGCGCGAGGGTGACGGGTTCCACACCGGCGCGTAGCCCGAGGTAAACGTCTGGGCTGCGGACCTTGCTGGTCCGTAGCAGCCTGTCGCCGGCGCCGTCGGTGATCTTGCCGTGGGCCCCGGCGCCGATGCCGAGATAGTCGCCGAAGGTCCAGTAGTTCAGGTTATGCCGGCACTGGCGCCCGTCGCGGGCATAGGCGGAGACCTCGTATTGGCGGTAGCCGCTGAAGGCCAGCGCCTCCTGGCATTGCTGCTGAATCTGCCAGGCCGTGTCGTCGTCCGGCAGGACCGGTGGCTGCTTGAAGAAGGCCGTGCCCGGCTCCAGCGTCAGCTGATACCACGAGATGTGCTCGGGACCGAGGTCGATGGCGGTCGTCACATCAGCCAGCGCCGCGTCCACGTCCTGGTCCGGCAGGCTGAACATCAGATCGAGGTTGAGATTGTCGAAACCCGCCGCGCGGGCGACGTCGACCGCACGCAGCGCCTCGCCGCCGTCATGCACGCGGCCGAGGGCGTGCAACATGCGATCGTCGAAACTCTGGATGCCGATCGACAGCCGGTTGATGCCGGCGGTGCGAAAGCCCTTGAACTTGTCCATCTCGAAAGTGCCGGGGTTGGCCTCGAGCGTGATTTCAGCGGTGCCGGCCAGTGTTGCGCGCTCATCGATCCCCCGGAGCAGCCGATCGATCGCTGCGGGCTCGAACAGGCTTGGTGTGCCGCCGCCGATAAAGACCGTTTCGATGGTGCGTTCCGCGACCCGCTCCAGTTCCCGGTCGAGATCGGACAACAAGGCTGTGACATAATCGGCCTCCGGCAGGGCCGCCGGCCGGCCGTGCGAGTTGAAATCACAGTACGGACACTTGCGCAGACACCACGGGATATGGATGTACAGGCTGAGCGGCGGGTTGCTGAGCATCGAGTCGCGGCAGGGGACATGGAGACCCGCAAGCTTAACAGATCACCGGCATCGGCGCGGTCCTGCCGACGCCTTCCCCCGCGGCGGCGCCGCGCGGCCGAATGCCTTATTCCCTTTGTTTTTGTGGATCGTTTTTGTATCTTACGCGCGCCATGACCAACCTAGTTCAAGTCGAACAGCTCTACCGTTACTACGGGGATCACTGCGCCGTCCAGGATGTCACGTTCACGCTGGAGAAGGGCGAGATCCTGGGTTTTCTCGGTCCGAACGGGGCCGGCAAGACCTCGACCATGCAGATGATCTGCGGCAATCTCGCGCCCACTTCCGGCCAGATCGTCATCAATGGCGTGGACCTGCTGGACCAGCCCAAGGAGGCCAAGCGCGCGCTGGGCTACCTGCCGGAAATACCGCCCGTCTATCGCGAATTGACGGTCGATGAGTACCTGGATTACTGCGGGCGACTGCACGGGCTGCCGCGCGAGCGCCTGAACCGGGCCTGCGCCCAGGCCAAGGAGCGCTGCGGGCTCGAAGACGTGGGTGCGCGGCTGATCGGCAACCTGTCGAAGGGCTATCAGCAGCGCGTCGGCATCGCGCAGGCCATCCTGCATACACCGGCCGTCATCATCCTCGACGAACCGACCGTGGGCCTCGACCCGATCCAGATCCGTGAGATACGCGAGCTGATCGCCGAACTGGGCAAGGAGCACGGGATCATCCTGTCGACCCATATCCTGTCGGAAGTACAGGAATCCTGCACCCACGTACAGATCATCCACCGCGGGCGCCTGGTGCTGAAGGACACCATCGAGGGCCTGGAGCTGCAGATGCGCGCGTCCAGCCTGCTGCTGACGACCCGCCGCGCCGTCGATGCGGACCGCCTGCGCGCCGTCGCCGGGGTGCAGTCGGTGGAAGCGGTTGAGGACAACGTCTGGCGTATCTTCCACGATAAGGGCACGACGCCAGCCGAGGCGATTGCCGAGCTGGTCGTGACCGGCGGCTGGGGGCTGCTGGAGCTGACGCCGGAGCGGCGCTCGCTGGAAGAGGTGTTCATCGACATGACGCAGACCGGCGCCACCGGTGTAGGGGAGGATGTGACGTGATGGCTTTGACGATAGCCGGGCGCGAACTGCGGACGATGTTCCTGTCGCCGCTCGCCTGGTCGATACTCGCCGTGATCCAGATCATTCTCGCCTACATGTTCCTGGCGCAGATCGACTGGTTCCTGATGATGCAGCCGCGGATGGCGGGCATGGAGGATGCGCCCGGCGTCACCGATCTGATCGTGGCGCCGCTGTTCGGCAATGCCGGCGTGATCCTGCTGCTGGTGACGCCCCTGCTGACGATGCGGCTGATCAGCGAGGAGCGCCGCAACCGGACGCTGAGCCTGCTGTTCACCGCACCGGTTTCGATGACCGAGATCGTGCTCGGCAAATACCTCGGCGTGTTCGGCTTTCTGATGATCATGGTTGTCATGATTGCGCTGATGCCGCTGTCGCTGCTGGCCGGTGGCGGGCTGGACGGCGGCAAGCTCGCGGCCTGCGTGCTCGGTCTGGTTTTGTTGCTGGGTGGTTTCGCCGCCCTGGGCCTGTATATCTCGGCCCTCGCGAATCAGCCGACGGTAGCGGCGGTCAGCACGTTCGGCGCGCTGCTGCTGTTGTGGATCGTCGACTGGAGCGGGAATGCGGTGCAATCGGCAAGCGGCGCGCTGGAATACGTGTCGATGCTGCGACACTACGAGAATCTGCTGAAGGGGCTGGTCAACACCAGCGACCTGATCTATTTCGTACTGTTCATCGCGACTTTCCTGGTTCTGAGCGTGCATCGCCTGGATAACGACCGCCTGCAACAATGAAAATCAGCCGTAAGCTCCATACCGAGATTCGCCTGCAGAATCTCGCGTTCAGCCTGTTGTTCCTCGCCGTCGTCGGCCTGCTCGCCTGGCTCAGCACGCGCTATTCGACCCAGTTCGACTGGACCGCCGGCGGTCGTCACACGCTGTCCGAGGCCAGCCGCAAGGTGCTGGACCTGATCGACGGGCCGGTCAAGATCACCGCCTATGCGCGCGAGAACCGGCAACTGCGCGAACAGATCGACGACCAGATCGGCCGCTTCGTCCGTGCCAAGCCATCGCTCTCGCTGCAGTTCGTGAATCCGGACACGCAGCCGGACAAGATTCGCGAACTCGGCATCACGACGGATGGCGAACTGTTCGTCGAATACCAGGGGCGCAGCGAGAAGCTGCCGCAAGCCACCGAAACCGCCCTGACCAATGCGCTGCAACGTCTCGCGCTGGCGAAGGACCAACACGTCGTGGTCCTCGAAGGACACGGCGACCGTTCCATCGTGGGGCGGGCGAATCACGACCTGAGTCAGTTTTCGGAAGAGCTCGGGCGCAAGGGCATCACGCTGTCGGCGCTGAATCTGGCCGTCACGCCGGAGATTCCGGACAACACCTCGGTGCTGGTGATTGCAGGGCCGAAGACCAACCTGCTGCCGGGTGAGGTCACGCTGATCCAGAACTACGTGAACGCCGGCGGCAATCTGCTGTGGCTGGCCGATCCGGGTGAGCTGCACGGTCTGGCGCCGCTGGCACAGCAACTCGGCATCAAGTTCCTGCCGGGCGTCGTCGTCGATGCGTCCACGCAGCTGTTCGGCATCGCCGACCCGACCTTCGCGCTGGTCGCGGAGTATCCGCCGCATGCGATCACGACCCAGTTCCAGAACGTCACGATGTTCCCGGCGTCCGCGGCGATTGAAAAGCCCGACGCGCCCGGCGCTCCCTTCGAGGGCGAGGCGTTCCTGAGCACGCTGGCGCGTTCGTGGACAGAGACCGGTAAGATCGAGGGCAAGATCCAGTTCGATGCCAACCAGGGCGAGAAGCAGGGGCCGCTGGCCATCGCTTACGCGCTGACCCGCTCCGTGCCGAAACCCGAGGCGCCGAAGCCGGCCAAGCCCGATGCGAAGCCGGAGGACGCCGCGAAGCCGAAGCTGCAGCGCATCGTCGTGGTCGGCGACGGGGATTTCCTGACCAATGCCTATCTCGGCGAGGGGGGCAACCTGGAACTCGGCATGAACATGATCCACTGGCTGGCGCAGAACGATCAGTTCATCAACATTCCGGCCCGCACGGCGCCCGACGCCGCACTGAACCTGCCGCAGACGGCCCTCGGCGTGATCGCCGTCGGCTTCCTGATCGTGCTCCCGCTGGCGCTGATCGGCGCCGGGGCTTTCGTGTGGTTTCAGCGGCGGAGAAGCTGATCGATGAAAAGCCGGTTTCTGTTGAACCTGGTGCTGGTGTGCGTGGTCGCTGCGCTGGCGCTCGTGGCCGTGTTCGAGCCGGGCAAGGACAAGCCCAAGAGCAATCCCCTGACGTCGATCGAGGAGAGCGGCGTTGAATCCTTTACGCTGCGCAATCAGGAGACGATCGAGTTCGAGCGCGAGAATGGCGGCTGGTGGTTGAAGTCACCCTTCGTGGCGCCGGCAAACGAGATTCGCGTGCGTCAGTTGCTGGACATCGCGCGCTCGGACACGGATGCACAGTATCCCGTCAGTCTCGACGATCTGCCGAAGTTCGAACTCGACAAGCCCAAGGTTTCGATGACCCTGGGCGACACGACGATCCTGTTCGGCGGGTCGGATCCGATCGACATGCGGCGCTACGTGCTGATCGGCAGCACGCTATACCTCGTCCGCGACGACTTCTTCCATCACCTCAACGCCAAGGCCATCGACTATGTCGACAAGAAGCTCCTGGCGGAGGGAGCCAAGATCACCTCGATCGCGATTCCCGGGCTGAAGGCGACACTCGATGAGGGCGGGCGCTGGCTGTTCGAGCCTCCGGTCGGCGATGCGTCGGCGGTCTCCGCGGCACTGCTGAATGCCTGGCAATCGGCCCGGGCCATCGATGTCCAGCGGTGGGACAAGCCGGAGGGGGGCGAGCCGATCCGTATCGGGCTGGCCGACGGTACGGCCGTCGAGTTCACACTGGTGAAGCGCGAACCCGAACTGATACTGGCGCGCAAGGACTGGGGCCTCAAGTACGAGCTGGTTGGGGCCGTTGCCAAGCAACTGCTGAACGAGAAAGCGCCGGACGAGCCCGCCAAGGAACCCGAGGACGACGAGGCCGCGCCGGACGACGAGGACGACGGGCACGGCCACGACGCCGAGGGGCACGAACCGGGCGACGACGAAGCCGAAGGACCGGGCGCTTCAGATTCCGAAGAGTCCGATGCGCCGGATGCCGGCGAGGGTGAAACCGCCGGCGAGGAGCCGATGGACTGACCCAGCCTCGAGCCTAGGGAGTGAGTCCCGCCGGCGCAGCGATTCGTCCATCGGTGGGCCGCCAGCAGCGGCAACTGGAGGCGTGAGCTTGCACCTGCCGTTGCGCGGCCTGAGGGGGGAGTGGATGGCCCGCGGGTAGCCGCTACGCCCGCTGCTACGTGACGGGCGCACCTGAGGCAGAAATGCCCCAAGGCGCCGCACGTTGCTGTCCAGGAAACAGGCTGGCTTGTCGCTCCGACGCGGTGAGGCGCGCGCATGGCAACCTAGCCGCACGCTTACCGTCAGGAGCCTCGTCGGATCGAGGCGCAGGAAAGCTCCAGACGCCTCGATCACCCCGGCATACGCTGGCCGGGTACTCCGCTTGTGTCATGCGGGCCCATCCGTTCCGGCTTAAATGCCCGCTACCTTGATCTTCAGTTTCATCTGAGTAGGAAGACGTCATCTTTGCCGGCGAACCATCCCTGTCCCGAATACCCGTTCAAGCGCACTGTCCTCTTGCCAATGAGCGGCATTTGCCCAGGACTCGGCTTCCCCCCTGACGGGAAGATCGACGAACTCTTCACCGAGAGCACCAGGTCGGGGTAGCCGTCTCGCTGATAGCATTTCCCCGAAGCGCTGACATCCTTGATCGTCCAGGATGCTGCGGGGACTCCCTCAATCAGAATGCTCGCCGGATCAATGCTAGTGACATCGAGTGCCGCCGATCCCAGAATGGCGATGGCCAAGTCCCGTGGCACCCGGATGCTGTTTGTGCAGGATCCAGGTACCGCATCCACGGCGTATTCATTCGGATAAAATTCCAGCGGCTCTTTCGGGGCCAGCGGAATGTGCAACAGGCCCGCGTAGTCCGGCGAATAACGCCACAGCCGATAAGCGCCTCGAGGAACTGCGATAACATCGCCCTGGGAGGCGCCGCTGTTGACGTCGAGATATTCCCAGACCTTATTGCCCTTGCGCGTTATCTCGAAGAAGTACCCATAAGGTCCGTTGTTGATCAGCGTGTTGCCATTGGCCAAACGTTGCGCCGACGAGATGAACGGGGCGAAGAATGGTGGCCGTGGCGGTTCGCCCTGCACGGGTTCGGCGTATTGCCAGATGGGCTTCCTGGGTCCATAAGCTAAGCCAGGAAACGGCTGGCGATAGGAGCCGAAAGCTCCAATGGGGGCCTTCACCTCAATGACGGAGGACTCACCCCAGTCAGTGCCGTTATTGAAGATCAGCAGATTGCCGGCCCCGGGAAATCCCTTCGGTATCCATAACACTCGATGTTGGAAGGACAGTTGCTGATCGCCCCGGTTGGTCGCGCTCGCAAACGGTTGACCGGCGTTGTAGGCATAGGGATTTCCCCAACGATAAAGAAAATCACCAGCCGATGTTTTTGCCTGGTCGGTCGTCAGTGCGTGGCTGATGATTCGAACTTCGTTTTGCAGCGAGGCGCTCAGGGCGATCTCATTGCGCTCAGGATTAAAGTCGATCGCGTTATAGCGTCCGAAAGTCCAGGCACCTTGTATGAAATTGCCACAGACTCCCTCGGCCGGATCCACATAGGCTATATCGGCTCGGTGCCGATTGGGTTCCTGGGTGGCGGAATTGTACATGTGATCCCAGGTGTTCCATCGCCAGACAATTTTCCATCCACTTTTAAAGCCAATCTTCCGATCTATCGGGGCGACTTCCCATAGGTTGTCTACCCTCAGCTTCTCGAGTTTTGGAGCCGATGGTGAACAGGCATCGGTGAGGGCGACAGGAAACCCCGCCGCTTCCGCTTCCGCTCTGGTCTTTTCGATGAATCCTGGCAAGAGCAGGTTTCCGTTCGGGAGTTCGACCACCTCATGGTGCCCGAACCAACGATCGGCCCCCAGGGTGCGGCTATCGATCTTCCAGGCGATATTGCTGTCCTTGTCCAGGGCTGCGATACCCCAGTCGGCAGTAAGAACCAGTTCGCCGTTCTTGCGAAGAAATACTTCGCCACCGGGGCGGACGCCCTCTGGTTTTGGCAGCAAGTCGTCTGGTATGGTCCAATGATGAACCGGATTCCCCGCGTTATTGAGTAGGTAAATTTCGGTTCCGCCAAGCGGTTTGTATAGGTTATACCCATCGTATGCTCGCGTGTCCCGATTGATCACACCTAGAGTCCGTGTGGCGTCGGCCAGACCCTCGGTTGAAACCGCAATTAGTCCGCACAAGGCCGCCAGGGACAACAGTTTTCTTAATGTAAAGCTTCTGGTATCCATCTGAAACTTCCCCGCTAAATCAGCATGCTTCGATGCGACTTCGCTGAGGCTGTGACCCGTCGCAAGCTACCGGTGGATAGGGTCTTGCCGGCGATGGGCCGAATGCCCAGCATCTTCGCTGATGGCCGTCAGACTCAGGTGAATCGAGTGTGTCCAGAAGTCGCTTGTGGCCACGCCCGGCACTCTGATGCCAAAGGGTCAGCGCCCGTGGTCGTGAATGTTCGGATGCAGTGCGGCAAGGTATCTGGCGAACTGGCCGCCGACTTTCCCTCGACCGTGATGACACTGCCTGCTGCACTCACCGAGAACCACGCTGGTTATGCTAGCGGTAAATACACCAGAAAATATATGGGGAAAAGCGCCGGGTCAAAAAGGCATAAGCCGCATAGAACCTGCCTTATGTAATAGGCCATAAGGAATAGAACATCAGGTGCCGAACGGCGGATTTCGCTCTGATCAGGCTTAGCGTCGTTAGGAGGTGACGAAATTGCACGGTCGGGTATGGTTGCCGACACGCTCAGCGAGGTGTGCGAAGAAAAATGGTGAGTGGCCGAGGAAATGGCCTAAAGGCGGCATTTCCCTTCGTTATCAGTGCAGGGATGGGGAGATCGCTGTCGCCAGCGCTTCGAACTTACCCAGGAATCATCGCTGCTACCGCGAGGGCAGCCCTCAGGGGCGAGTCGATGCACGTATAGCTTCCGCAATGGCGCGATTAAGCTGACTCACACAGCGGCTTTGTGCGGCCACGATTAATCCATAGTCCGTCGCCGAGGCCGGCAGCCGGCAAGAAAACCGTCGGCTATCGGCCCTACCTTCCTTGAACCGCAGTGTCCACTGGGCCTCCAGCCTGGCCGTCCCGGTGGGGTCGACATACAGATCCTGCAGGTCGATAGCCACCTGGAAGTCCGGTTTCGTGTCGCGCGGCCACGGATGCATCACGATCCGCTCGCTCGGGATCTGCCGCGACAGGTTCTCGGCCGAGACGCGCGCCAGCGTGACGTCGAGCCGCTCGGCCCAGCGGTGGTCATCGGACAGCTTGTACTCCTGGGGCGAAACGGCCGTAACGATAGGATCCCGGTCGAGGTAGGCGGGGATCCGGATCGGGCCGAGCCCGACCAGGGGTTCCGTTCCGAGCGGGGTGGCGCGCGGCTGCCCGGCCTCGACCGCCGTCAGCATGTAGAACTGCGGCGGTGCGCTGTTGCGAAAACAGCCCGACAGGGCCGGGAGCGCGAGCGAAAACGCCAGTAGGCGAACGCAGCCTGTACTCATGTCAACTCCGTCAGTTCGGTTTGCCGTAAATCAGCGAGTCCGGGTGGCGCTCCAGCGTGTCGCTCAACTGGCGTATCGAGCGTGCCGCGTCGCGCAGTGCCGCGAGCGACTGCTGCAGCGTCGAATCGCTCCCGGTGGTATCGGCGACGTTCATGGCCGCATTCCGCGTTTCGTCGAGCACGACCGTGGCCTTGACTAGGGCCTGTTCGGCTGCCGCGAGCACGGGTTTCGACTCGCCACGCAGGTCGGTCATCAGCCCGCCCGCGGCTTTGACGGCGGCATTCGCCTCCTTGACCGTATGGCCGACGTCCTTGATCAGCGGCGGCAATTGCCGGTTCAGATCGGCCAACAGCTTCTCCGATTCGAGCAGCGTGCGCGCCAGCGCTTCCCGCGACTGCGTGGTTTCCCGGGACGCCAGGATGGTGCGCATGTCGGTTAGCGTCGCATTGAGGTTCTGCACCATCGTATCGATAGGCAAGTCCTTGACCTTCTGCAGCGTTTGCTCCAGCGCGTTCTTGACCTCCTCGGTCGTGGTCGGGACCGACGGCACCTCGGGCAGGTCCTTGTAGTTGAGCCCCGTGAGTGTCGGCGCGGACGCGCGGTAGAAGTTGAGGTCGACATACAGCAGCCCGGTCAGCAGGCTCTGGGTTTCCAGGCGCGCCCGCAGACCCGCGTCGATCAGCGCCTTGAGCCGCTTATGACGCTCCTCATCTGTAAGGGCGGGCTCGATCGGTTGGCCGGCAGGATTGACGATCGTGCCGGGGACAATGTCGAGCACGACCGGCTTTACGAGCTTTTTGTCCTTCATGTCCATCTGCAGCACGATGTCGGCGACCGTGCCGACCTGCACGCCTTGCACTTTCACCGGCGCGCCGATGTTCAGCCCATTCAGCGAGGAGTCGAAGTAGACGACCCACTGGAGCTTCGGCTTGAAAAACTCGCCGCCGCCGAACACGAGCAGGGCGGTGATCAGCAGGCCCAGCCCGACCAGCAAAAAGCTGCCGATGGCCATGGGGTTGACGGGTTTGCTCACGGCGTGACTCCTGCGGCAAGGGCGGTGTCGGATCCGGGCAGGTTTTCGGCGCTGCCGTCGTCCCGGGTCAGAAAGCGGATGACTTTCGGGTCTTTCGATTCCGCCAGCAGTTGCTTGGGCGGGCCGGCGGCGATCGCGGTCTTGGTCTCCGGGTCGAGAAAGACCGAGTTGGTGCCGATCGCGAAGATGCTGGGCAACTCGTGGGTCACCATGACGATCGTGGCGCCGAGGCTGTCGCGGAGGCTCTGGATCAGATCGTCGAGCAGCTTCGCGCTGATCGGGTCCAGGCCGGCGGAGGGTTCGTCGAAGTAAAGGATCTCGGGGTCCAGCGCCATCGCGCGGGCGAGACCGGCCCGCTTCTGCATGCCGCCGCTGATCTCCGACGGGTAGTAATCCTCGAAGCCCGCCAGGCCGACCAATGCCAGCTTGTAGGAGACGACCTGGCGGATCTGCGTTCGGGACAGTGGGGTGAACTCGGCCAGCGGCAGCGCGATGTTCTCGGCCAGCGTCATCGAACTCAGCAGCGCCCCGCTCTGGAACAGCACGCCGATGCGCCGCATGATCTGTTGGCGCTCTGCCGCATTCGTGTTCCAGAGATTGCGGTTGCCGTACAGGATTTCGCCGCGGGCCGGCGGTTGCAGGCCGATCAGGTGCATCAGCAGTGTGCTTTTGCCGCAGCCGCTACCGCCCATGATGATGAAGATGTCGCCGCGGTTGATCGTGAAATTCAGATCGCGCTGGATCAGGAAGTCGCCGTACGCCATCGTCAGCTGGTTGACGGTGATGATCGGTTCGCCCATCGTCAGATGCCCAGTCGGTCGCAAATCAGCGTGATGATCGAATCCGACACCACGATCAGCACGATGCTGGTGACGACGGCGGAGGTGGCCGCGTCCCCGACCGCGGAGGCGCTGCGCCCGCACTGCATGCCGCGCATGCAGCCCGCCAGCGCGATCAGGACGCCGAACACCGTGCATTTCGCGAGGCCCACGGCCAGATCCGTCAGATGCGCGGCCTCCTGGGTGCGATTGAGGTACTGCGTCACGGAGACGTCGAAGAAGCCGATCGTGATCATGCCGCCGCCGATGATGCCAAGCAGATTCGCGTACAGGCACAACACTGGCATGACCAGGATCAGGGCGAGCATGCGCGGGAGGACCAGGAACTCCAGCGGGGCGAAGCCCATCACGCGCAGCGCCGAGATTTCCTGGTTCACGTTCATCGTGCCGAGTTGGGCCGCGAAGGCGGCTCCGGTGCGACCGGCCATGATGATGGCGGTCATCAGCGCGCCCATTTCCCGCAGCATCCCCAGCGCCACCAGATCGGCGATGTAGATCTGGGCACCGAACAAGGCCAGTTGCACCGCACCGACGAAGGCGAGAATCAGCCCGACCAGCAGGCTGATGAGTGTCACGATGGGAACGGCCGACGGCCCGCATTCCTGGATGTTCAGCCACAGGTCGATCTTGCGGAACCGGGCCCGGCCGACCGCCAGCGCCGCGAACGACAGCGCGGCTTCGCCGAGGAAGCGCGTGAAGGCTTTCGCATCGTCACGAATGCGCAGCGCGCTGCTCCCGAGGTCCGCCAGCCATGCCGTCCGGACGGTGCCGCGGCGCGCTCCGGCGCGCTCCGGCACGGCATAGGCCAGATCCAGCAAGGCCCGAATGCCTTCGGGCAGTTGGCTGCCGTCCACCTCGATGCCCTGCTCGCGGCAACGATCGACTATGGCCAGCAGGAAGATCATCAGCACGCTGTCCCAGCGCCCCAGATCCGCTGCGGTCAGACGCACGCAACGTAGGCCGGGCGGCTGGTCGAACTCGGCCAGCACCGCACTGGGATCCGTCTCCGCCGCGTTGGCGGCATCCCAGTCCCCGGACAGCGCCAGTTCGAGGTCCGTGCTGCCGGATCTCGCGATGCGCCAGCGTGGCGTCGCCATCGTGTCCTTCATGTAGTGGACGTCATCCGGGCGGAGTCACTCGCGGTTAGTTCAGGCCAGCCGCCGTGCTCCCGGGAGGAAATTGCGCAAACATCTTCTGAACGCCTTCGCCGAGGGAGCGCTGCAGTGCCGCGGGATCGTTGGAGATGATGTCGGAGGCCGTGCCACGCCAGATGGCGTTTCGAGACTGCACGTCATAGATGTCGACAATCAGTGTGCCGACCGTGTAGGTCACGACCCGCGACGTCGTCATGACCGGTCCGCCCCAGCCCCAACCATGCCAGCCCGGTCCCCAGTTGTTGTGGTGGGTTTCTACGCGCTGCCGGTCCTGGGTCGTCGTGCTGGCTGCCAGCACGGTCTGCGCCTGCTGCACCGGCACTTTGCGCCAACCCCTCGCGAACAGTTGCCCATCCACCGCGGTGACGATGCGGCCGTTCAGCAGTGAGTTCCCCGAGTCCGGCAGTCGCTTCCAGGCATAGGTGTTGAACCGGGAGAAGTTCACGGCGCGGTCGTAGTCCGTTCGCACCTCGACCCGGGCGCATCCGCCAAGCATTAGCACGAATAACAGCAGATGGCAGGCATTCCAGACATTGCGCATGGGCGTGACTCCTTCAGGTATACGGGACGCAGATAGACAGGGCGAAACGACTAGATTGTCGCATCGTTTGGCGGCTTCGCGGCAACGGCCGTGACGGGGTGACAACACCGGGGTCGGTCTTTATGCTGTTTGCACCGGGAGTGTGCGTCGCTACGCAAAACTTCCGATCGCCGCGTTTCCATCCCAGACCTGCCTGCGGGCCCGCCTTGAGCCGATGTTGTATCGAATCCACTGGTTCCGTCCATGGCGCTTGACGCTCTGCTGTCTGCTGCTGCTGCAGATGCCGGCGGCCGCCGCCCCGCAGTTCCGCGAAGACTTCCAGACGTGGACGAACATCACCGCCAACGGCAGCTTCGGACTGGTCGACCCGTCTCTCTCTCGCTTCCGCTTCTGGCTCGAGGGGCAGGGTCGCTTTGGTAACGACAGCACGACGCTGAGCCAGGGTATCTTGCGACCGGGCCTCGGGTATTCGCTGAGTGATACCGTAAGTCTTTGGCTCGGTTATGCCGTGATTCCGACGATGGAACCTTTCAGCAGCGTGGACTTCAACGAAAACCGGATCTGGCAGCAACTGCTGTGGACGCCGAGTACGCCCTTCGGGCCCATTACGAGCCGGACCCGTTTCGAGCAGCGGTTTACGCGGGCGCCGGATGTCTCGTACCGATTCCGACAGATGGTCCGGATGGCCTATCCGCTGGATTTTGCACCCGGATTCATGCTCGTCGGTTGGGAGGAACTGTTCCTGAACGTGAACTCCACCGGTGCGATCACGGCCGGGTTCGACCAGAACCGGGTGTTTGCCGGGATCGGCTACGCCATCGATGAAAACATCCGGACCGAGGTCGGTTACATGAACCAGTACATCTATCGCGATACGACCGAAGACTTGATGACCCATGTATTCTCGCTAGGACTGTTCCTGAACTACTAACGCGCGAGGCTCCGTCCGGGTTTCCTCCGACGCCGGCCGACAGAACACGTCGGCCGGGTGGATAACATGGGTTTATTTCTGGGGCTGGTGCGGCAGAGCGGATTTGTGCACGACGATGCGCAGCTTGCCGTCGGCACCGCGCTTGAAGGCGAAGAACTTGTCGACGACCGTTTCGCCGCCCTTGGCATCAGTCAGGAACACGTTCCCCATCGTGGCCGCGAAATCCCCGTCGATCAGCACGCCGTCGCCGCCGCCCGAATTCGTGTAGCGGCACGCGACCCAAGGCTTCAGCGCAAACCCGGTATCATCCGGATATTTTGGGTTCCCGCCGATGAAATAGGCCGCGGCGCCTTCCTTGGTCAGTCGGAACGTCTGATCGCCGAAGGTCAGCGTGGGCTTGAACAGCACCATGCCGTAGTCGTAGTTGTACTGATTGGTCAGCACAGCCGTGGCAACGGTCTTGTAGTCCCCACCGGCGGCATAGGTCTTGGCGATATTGACCAGCGAATCGCACCACGCCTGCTGGGCGTCGTTGACCTGCTGGACGGTCAGCGGCGAGCGGGCGGCTACCGGAGCCGGTGCCGGTGCGGTGATCGTCGGTTTGGTCCCTGGAGCGCTGCAGCTGGCGAGCACCGCGCTGCAGATCCCCGGAGCAATCCAGCCAATGAGACGGCGTTTATTCATGGTCCTGTATTCCTTCTGATGTCGGTTTTCGCAAATCGGTGTGGCCTCGGCCGGAGGATGATGCTCTTGCGACCTATCACGGTCAAGTGACGGGCAGGTATTCGGTCGGACCTTGCAAAAAGCGGTACGCGCCGGTGCGTTCGGGCGCTCATGCCGGAGGCAGCCCCGGTGCCTGACGATGCAGCGGGCACGGGCCTTCCCTCGCAGGTCCCGGATCCGTACACTCCGGTTTCCCGCTTTTCAACCGGAACCCGACCATGCGCCTCTATCCAATGCTTGCGTGCATCCTGGCACTGACGGGCCTGCTCCTGCTGAGCGGCTGCCAGTCGCTCGTGACCGGTCGAAGCGGGCCGGAAGCCGCTGCCGAAATCGATCGAAGCGTGAACGCGGCGTTGCAGCGTCTTTACGCGACGACACCCAAGGCCAGAGAACTGGCCAAACGTGCCAGCGGCATCCTGGTGTTTCCCGGTGTCGTCAGGGCAGGATTCATCGGGGGCGCAAAATTCGGGACCGGAGCCCTGCGCGAGCGGGGCCGAACTTCGGGGTACTACAACGTCGTCGCGGGTTCGTACGGACTGCAGGCCGGCGTGCAGTCCTACGATTACGCGATGTTCTTCATGACTCCGAAAGCCTTGGACTACCTCAAGCAAAGCCAGGGCTGGGAGGTCGGCTCGGGCCCCACGCTGGTGGTGGTGGACAGCGGTGTGGCGAACGCGATGACGACAACGACCCTCAGGAGCGACGTCTATGCCTTCATCTCATCCCAAAAGGGTTTGATGGCCGGCCTGGGCCTGCAAGGGTCCAAGATTACCCGCTTCGAGCCTTGACGTTGGCCGCTTGCGCCGCATAGAGGTGCGGTTCGTAGGGGGGCGTCGATGCTCGCCCCGGGCCTCCCGCTGAATTTATACATCGCAGGGCGATCCGATCAGGCCTGTTTGCTTCACGATCTCACCCACACGAATGTTGTTACCCGAAACATGCGTGTGCTAGGCTCGCTGCTCTTTTCCAAAAGCTCGCCACTTCGGGAATCATGGTGTCCTGTTTCGCTTTGCTCGAAACTGCACTTGGCAGCCGCAATTTCACGGCATGGAATGCGTCGGAATGAAAAATCCACGAGTCGCGCGGTCCCACCTCGCCAGTCATCCTGATCTGGCCTCGGCAGCCCGGTTGGCCGGCGGTCATGTTCGTTGATTCGCAAGGCCGTGGCACCCTGACCGGCACCTCCCCGTCGGCAGTTGCTGCCGAAGGGTGGAACGCCGAGTTGGCGCTTTGCTTCGCTCCCGGCAACGGCAAGACTATCATCGCGCAGCGAAGGCATGTTGGCCCCCTGGTCGTCCAACGCCCTTTTTATCCCGAAGGTCCCGTCTGTCATGTCTACCTGCTGCATCCGCCGGGTGGTGTGGTCGCCGGCGATACCTTGGGCATCGAGCTCGCCGCAGCGCACGGCAGTGCGGCACTGGTGACCACTCCCGCCGCCGGCAAGTTTTACCGCAGCGCCGGTGGTCTCGCACGCCAGTCGGTTGCGCTTCGGGTGGAGAGCGGCGCGTCGCTGGAGTGGCTGCCGCAAGAGACGATCTTCTACCAAGGTGCACGTGTCAGCGCCCGCGTTGCGATCGAACTGGAGGCCGGCGCCCGCTTTCTCGGCTGGGACGTCGCGGTTCTGGGGCGGCCTGCCGCGGGCGAGGGTTTTTCGGCCGGTGAAGTCGGGCTCGAATTGCGCATCACGCAAGCGGCCGAGCCCCGCTATCTCGAACGAACGCTGCTGAACCCGGAAGCCTATGCCGCCCCATGGGGCCTCGGCGGCCATTCGGCGTTCGGAACGCTGTTCGCGACACCGAGCACCGCAGAGCATCTCAAAGCCGTCCGCGAGCTGATCGGGGATCAACCCGAGCGCGGCGTGACTCGAATCGGCGACCTGTTGATCTGCCGGGGGCGCGACATGAGGGCCGATCGCCTGCGAACCTTCTTTCAGCAGGTGTGGACTCGTGTGCGCGAGGACGTGATCGGGCACAAGGCCTGTGCACCGCGGATTTGGGCAACCTGAATGGAGGAGCAAGCATGCAACTGACACCTCGCGAGAAAGACAAGCTGTTGATCTTCACAGCCGCATTGTTGGCGGAGCGGCGTAAGGCCCGTGGTCTCAAGCTCAATCATCCGGAAGCCGTGGCCTATATCTCGGCCGCCATTCTGGAAGGGGCCCGCGATGGACGCACGGTCGCCGAGTTGATGGACTACGGCAGGACGCTGTTGACTCGGGACGATGTGATGGACGGCATCAGCGAGCTGATACCGGACGTACAGGTTGAAGCCACGTTTCCCGACGGGACCAAACTGGTCACCGTCCATGACCCGATCCAGTAGGAGGCCCCCATGATTCCCGGAGAAGTCATCACCGCGGACGGCGAGATCGAGATCAACGCCGGCTGCGAAACCATCACCCTGCTCGTCGCGAACACCGGCGACCGTCCGGTGCAGGTGGGTTCCCACTACCATTTCTTCGAAACCAACCCGGGGCTGCGCTTCGATCGCGCGCTGGCGCGCGGCTACCGGCTGGACATCCCCGCCGGTACCGCGGTGCGCTTCGAACCCGGCCAGGAAAGGGAAGTGCATCTGGTCCCATTCGCCGGTCGGCGCATCGTCTATGGCTTCCGCCAGGACGTTATGGGGCCGCTGGAGGTCGCCCCATGAGCAAGATGAGCCGGCAGGCTTATGCCGACATGTTCGGACCGACGACCGGTGATCGCGTGCGCCTCGCGGACAGCGAACTATTCATCGAGGTCGAAGCGGATCTGACGATTTACGGCGAGGAAGTGAAATTCGGCGGCGGCAAGGTGATCCGCGACGGCATGGGGCAGGGCCAGGCCGATTCGCTGACCGCCATGGACCTGGTGATCACGAACGCGCTGATCGTCGACTACGGCGGCATCATAAAGGCGGATGTCGGCATCAAGAACGGCCGCATTGCCGGCATCGGCAAATCGGGCAACCCGGATGTCCAGAATGGCGTCGACATCGTCATCGGGCCCGGCACCGAGATCATCGCCGGCGAAGGCCAGATTCTGACCGCCGGCGGCATCGACACCCATATCCATTACATCTGCCCGCAACAGATCGAGGAAGCCCTGTGTTCCGGGGTCACGACCTTCATCGGTGGCGGCACCGGGCCGACGGCGGGAACCAGCGCCACGACCTGCACGCCAGGTCCGTGGCACATCCATCGCATGTTGCAGGCGCTCGATGGCTTTCCGATGAACTTCGGGATACTCGGCAAGGGGAATGCCAGCCTGCCGGCCGGACTCGAAGAACAGATCCGGGCCGGCGCGATCGGCCTGAAGCTCCACGAAGACTGGGGTACGACGCCGGCTGCCATCGATTGCTGCCTCTCGGTGGCCGATCGTTACGATGTACAGGTTGCGATCCATACCGACACCCTGAACGAATCCGGCTTCGTCGAGGATACGTTTGCGGCGTTCAAGGGTCGGACGATCCACAGCTTCCACACGGAAGGGGCTGGCGGCGGTCATGCGCCGGACATCATTACCGCCTGCGGCTTGCCGAACGTACTGCCGGCGTCTACCAATCCGACGCGTCCTTATACGATCAACACCGCGGACGAGCATCTGGACATGTTGATGGTGTGCCACCATCTCGATCCATCGATCGCGGAAGACGTCGCCTTTGCCGAATCGCGCATCCGGCGCGAAACCATCGCCGCAGAAGACATTCTGCACGACCTCGGCGCCTTCTCGATCGTGTCTTCGGATTCCCAGGCCATGGGCCGCGTAGGCGAAGTCATCACCCGCACCTGGCAGGCGGCGCACAAGATGAAGGTGCAAAGAGGCGCGCTGAAGGAAGACTCGGCCCGCAACGACAACTTTCGCGTCAAGCGGTATGTCGCGAAGTACACGATAAATCCGGCACTCAGCCACGGCATCGCGCATGAAGTTGGTTCGATAGAGCCCGGCAAGCTGGCGGACCTGGTCCTGTGGCGTCCGGCGTTCTTTGGCGTCAAACCCAGCCTGATCATCAAGGGCGGCCTGGTCGCGGCGGCCCCGATGGGCGATATCAATGCGTCCATCCCGACCCCGCAGCCGGTGCATTACCGTCCGATGTGGGGCGCTTTCGGTGGGGCCACCACGGCCACATCGCTGATCTTCCTGCCGGGTGCTGCGATCGATGCGGGCATACCGTCCGCGCTGGCCCTGCGCAAGGGCGTGGGCCTCGTACGCGGCACGCGCACCGTCAGCAAGAAGGACCTGATCCACAACAGCTATACGCCGAAAATGGAGGTCGATCCGCAGACCTACGAGGTCCGTGCCGATGGTGTCTTGTTGACCTGTGATCCGGCCGACGTGCTGCCGCTGGCTCAGCGCTACTTCCTGTTCTGACCATGTTGCAACTCAACGGTGTGGCAGAGGCCGGCGCGTCGCATGACGACACGCTGACACTGCCCTTCGAAACGCGCCGCAAGAGCCGCTTTTCCGCTGTCACCGATGGCGGGAAAGCGGTGGGAGTTTTCCTGCTGACGCGCGGTCAGTGTCTGCGCTCGGGCATGGTATTGACCAGCCAGGAGGGCATCAAGGTGCGGGTGCAGGCCGCGGAAGAACCGCTTTCGGTCGTGCGCTCGGACGACGCTCTGTTGATGGCGCGGGCTTGCTATCACCTGGGTAACCGGCACCTCTCGCTGCAGATCCTGGAGGGCGAGTTGCGTTACCTCGCCGATCATGTGCTGGATCACATGGTCGAGGGGCTGGGGCTGCGCGTCGAGCATCGCTCGCTGCCGTTCGAGCCGGAAGCGGGCGCTTATCAAGGTCATGATCACTGATCTCTCCCTGTTGCGGTTGCTGCAACTGGTCAGTCCCGGGTTGCCGATCGGCATGTACAGCTATTCCCAGGGCTTGGAGCGGGCGATCGATGACGGCTGGGTGACGAATGAGGAAGAAACCGGCCGCTGGATCGGTGGCATCCTCGAGCGCTGTCAGTCACGCGTCGACCTGCCCATCGTTGCGCGCCTGCACGACGCCTGGGCCTGTGACGATAGCGATGCCGTCGAGCACTGGACACGGACCCTGATCGCGCATCGGGAAACGGCCGAGTTGCGGGAGGAGGATCGGCAGACGGGTCAGGCGTTGGCGCGCTTGTCCGAATCCCTGGGTTTGGCCGAATCACAGGTCTGGTCTCGAAAGCCGGAGGCGACCCTGGCAACCCTGTTCGCCATGGCGGCGGTCCAATGGGGCGTCCCGAAACGGGAAACGCTGATGGGCTATCTGTGGAGTTGGCTGGAAAACCAGGTGCTCTGCGCGGTCAAGCTGGTCCCGCTCGGGCAGGTCGCGGGTCAGCGCCTGCTGCGCGATCTGGCTGACCAACTGCCGGCCCGGGTGGATGAAGCCCTGGCGCTGACCGATGACCAGATCGGCGGCAGCGTCTTCGCGTTCGCGCTGGCGAGCAGCCGGCACGAGATGCAGTACTCCCGATTATTCCGTTCATAAGAGGTCAACGATGGGTAAGCAGGTACTTCGACTCGGCATCGGCGGTCCGGTGGGTTCCGGCAAAACCGCGCTGGTGGATGCGCTGTGCAAGCGCATGCGTGAACGGTTCGACATCGCCGTGGTCACGAACGATATCTACACGCGCGAGGACCAGCAGTTCCTGATCCGCAGCCAGGCGTTGCCAGAGGACCGCATCCTCGGCGTCGAGACCGGCGGTTGTCCCCACACGGCGATCCGCGAGGATGCGTCGATGAACCTGGCGGCGGTCGACGAGTTGTGCGAACGCTGGAAGGATCTGGATTTCGTGATGGTCGAGAGCGGCGGCGACAACCTCAGTGCGACCTTCAGTCCCGAACTGTCCGACCTGACGATTTACGTGATCGACGTCGCCGCGGGCGACAAAATCCCGCGCAAGGGTGGGCCGGGGATCACGCGCTCCGACTTGCTGGTGATCAACAAGATCGACCTGGCGCCTTATGTCGGTGCCTCTCTCGAAGTGATGGATCGTGATGCCCGGAAGATGCGGGGCGACCGTCCGTTCGTGTTCTCGAACCTGAAGACGGGTGAGGGACTTGCGGCGATCGAGGACTTCATCATCACGAAAGGCATGTTGCAGCCACACGGCGCGGCGTCATAACGGCCGGGCGTCACAGCGCCGCGCCTCGGATCATTGCGGAAGGGGGTGTACGCTCAATGAAACGAAGGATTCTTGGCGCCTGCTGGGTGATCGCATCGGGTGCCGTCGCAGCTCAGGACATTACCCCACGGGCGGCCGACAATGGCGCTCATGCCGCGCCCTACACTGCCGGATCAGGACTGGAATCGCACTCGCTGCCCGGTGAATGGATCGAAGATATCGATGACGCGGAATCGGACCGGCTCGGGCCTACGCCCGTCGATGACGTGAAAGTGCTGATGGACGGCTTTCGCCTGGGCAAGCTGTTCGGCGATACCGGCATCCGCTCGTTCGGCTGGATCGAAAGTGGCTACACGGGCACGACCAGCGGTGGCGGGCTATTGAACGTGCAGCCGCGACAAAATCGCTTCGGCGATGCCGTGTTGCTGAATCAGATCGGTTTCGTGCTGCAGAAGCCGCTCCGTCAGGACCAGTTTGACGTGGGCTTCAACGTCCGCTACTTCATGGGTGCCGATGCCGCGCTGGGCCAGCCCAAGGGCGGCATTGACAACCCGCCGGGAAATCCACGCTTCGGTTACGATTTCCGCGACTTGTACGTGTCCGCGCACTTGCCGGTGCTGACCGAAGGCGGCATGGACATCAAGGTCGGCCGCATGAACACCATCATCGGCTACAACGGTTTCCTGGCGCCCTACCGTCCCTTTTATTCCAGCGATTACCAGTTCTTCTATTCGCAGGACGGGGCGTTCACCGGGATCCTGACCAATCTCCACGTGACCAGGCAACTGGATGTCTGGAACGGCATGACCTTCGGCGCCAACACCTTCTTCACGAAACGCAGTGCCAACTCGATCTGCTACATCGGGCAGGTCAATTACTGGCTGACCGAGGAGAACCGGACTCGGCTGACCGGCTCACTGTATGCCGGCGAGAACGCGATTTTCGCCGCACCCGGCATGGCCGGTGACTTCGATACCGTCGTGGAACTGCGCGTCCAGCATAACTGGAGCGAACGCTTCACGCAGGTCGTGCAATCGAACATGGGCTGGGACGCCAACACGCCGGTCGGCACGGGTTCGTGGTACGGTCTCTACACCATCGGCATCCTGCACCTTGTACCGACCCTGGATTTGCAGGCCCGCGCCGACTATTTCGCCGACATCAAGGGTACGCGGACCGGCATCGACACGCAGTACGGCGCGCTGACGCTGGGCGTCAACTGGCATCCGGTGAAGTATCTGGAGATCCGCCCCGAGATTCGCGGCGACTTCGCCGGGGACCGTGCCTTCGGCGGCAATGGCGAAGCGCGCTACCAGAACCAGTTGACCGGCGTGGTCAGCGCCCTGATCAAGTTCTGAACCGCCTCGGAGATAAGGTCAGGCAAAGCGCCCGGGACTCTCCGGAAACTTCGAACCAGAGCCGTCCCGGCTCGTTTCAGTCCATCCCTGTATCGCGGGAAGCGCTGACCCAAATAGCGCTGCCCTATCGGCCCGATCGGAACAGCCGGGATTCAAGGGCTCCTAGCGCGAGCACCAGCCACGTCGTCAGCACGAAGGGAAGGGTCAACGCGGGCAGACCGAGCAGCGGCACGTATTCGGTGATCGGGATGCACAGCATGATGCCCAGCAGCGGTGCGATCAACGACGGACGCCACAGGAACAGCGCCAACGCAGTCAGGGGCGCGTTGTAGCCGTACAGGCCGAGAGCGATCCCCTCGGTCGGCGCGTTGTGGAACACCGCTCCCAGCACGCTCAGCATTGAAGCCGTCAGGACCCAAACCGCGTGGCGCCAGTCGCTCACGGCAATCCCGAGCAGGAAGAGTAAACCGGTGCCGGCATTCGCCTGGAACTTCACCTGTCCGACACCGCGAACGATGGCGGCGAGCAGGGAATCGGCCTTCGGACCAGCCACATTCTCGACCTGCGGCAGATCGAGGGCGACCCCCAGATAGAACAGCGCCCACGTCGTGACGATGAAGGCCAGGGTGTAGGTCGGAAACGGAAGCTGACGCTGCAGCAGGCGCGCCAGCAGAGTGGTGGCGACGCAGCCCAGGACCATCAACACGATGCTTGCGGGTCCCAGTTCGAAAAAGAACAGAGTGGACAGCCCGACCAGGGCGGCATTGAAACCGTAGACGCCGGCCTGCAATGCGTCCCGGTCGAAACCCATGGCTTTGGCTGTGACCGCCCCGATGGCCGACCCGGCGACTGCGGCAACCGCCATCGGTGGCGAACTCAGTGCGATCCCTGCCGTAAACAACGCGCCCGTAACGGCGTTCTCCTGAAAGAAGACCTGCCCCACTCCGCGAAACACTGTCTTTACTGCCGAGATAACATTAACCATGTCTGCCCCCGCGGCTTGTTGCGCTGCACCATCGATCCGGCTCGTCATCGAGCGATCCGCGACGGTCACAATTTTGAAAAAAGGCTAATTGAGACAATATTTTGTGTGAATGCGACAAAAGCTGTCAATGTGGGGCGTTCATCGACCGCCTCGATCCGCGGAGAAGTGCCGGCAAGACCACCCGGCGGATGAGGTGTCAGTGCCCGTGTCTACGACTTCGGCAGTACCCTCGACGGGTTCCAAGCCGTTCGTGATCGTTTGCTTCGGCGTTGACGCTCGGGTACAGTTCAGGTCGTATGGCAGCCGCGAGGACCGCCGCGTTCTTGTGCCGCATCCCGATAGTCTGACCCGAGAAGGAAACGATTCTATGAAAGTGATCCTGATACCGGCCCTGATACTGGCAGCCTTGGTGACTGCCGGTTGCGCGACGAAGACCAGTCCCTCGCAGGATTGGGCTGCCGCAGCCGAAAATGCCGACTCCGCTGCCGGCCACGAAGCGTTGGCTAAACACTTCGACGAGATTGCCGCAACAGAGGAAGCTAACGCCGAAGAGCAGCGGCGTGCCCTGGCCGACTATCAAGCCCGTCCTCATCGGTACGGCCGTCGCATCAAGGACTTGCGCGCGCGTTCTGGCGCAATGCTGCGGGATTTCGAAGCGGGCGCAGCGGATGCCAAGGCGATGGCTGAACTTCACCGCCAAATCGCGGCCGAAATGCACTGATCCTCTATTCAGCGCATCCCCGCCAAACGCCGGCTCGGGGCAACCCGGGCCGGCGTTGTCGTATCTGGACGATGGAGTGGATACCGTCTTGGTCCTACGATTCCATCACGCCGAACAGTGCCAACTCGTATCCGACGAGTGCGCCATAGATGCCCAGAAAGCCGACGAAGATCCACTTTACCCGGAAGCGTGGATGCAGCACCGGGAAATTCTTGTGGATCAGCAGCATACCAACCGACGGTACGGTCAGCAGATACTTCGTCAGCAGGAAGGTGGAAACGCCCAGCGAGAGCGCATAGGCCATCACCGGGTTTTCTTCGGTAGCCCCGCCGCTCAGCAACCGGAGCGTTAGCAGGCCGTCGAGCAGCGTCAGCACCAACAGCGCCACCGCGGCCCAAAGAGTTTTCGTGCCGGGGTGATCGACGTAATAACCGCCGCAGGCATCGGCGGCCCGCCGGACGTGCCGCCGGCGCCCGCGAAACCAATAGCGGCTGATCGCGGGTGTTGGACGTCGTCGCCTGTCGGCGAGCGCCGTTCGTTGCCATTCGAGCCCTTCGGATTCGCTAGTCACTTGCGCTGCTCCTGCCGGACCGGATAACCCTCAGAGGTTCGGGGCCACGGCGTTCGGGATGGGGGGCGATTGTGAAACACGCCCTTACTCTGCCATATCCAGATCGGCGTGCCCAGATGGAAAGGCCGCGGCGGTGCAGCCTTTCCATCGTCGGCGGGCGGCGTTCCTCAGGGTATGGGCGTCATCTCGGGCTGCTCCGGCCGCTTCTGATGATTGATTGGCGTTGTCGCGGGTGCCGCCGATCCGGGGGGCGCGACCTCCTTCAAACGCGCCTCGAGGCGCGTAAACGCGCGTTCGAGCGTCGTGTCCATTACGACCACGTTCCCGAGGGACAGGATGATGCGGGTGAGCTCGGGAATGCGCGTGTCCGCTCGCGAAACCAGATAGACCGGCTGGACGTAGAGGATCGAGTTGCCCACCGGCAGGATGATGATGCGCCCGCGGATGACTTGTGAACCTTTCTGATCCCACAGCGTGAAGGCCTGGGCGACTTCGCTGTCCTGGTCGATCAGCGCGCTGACCTGCGATGGGCCGTCGACCTGCACGTCCTTGCTGAATTTGTAGATGACGATGTTCTTGGAATAGGGAATCCCGCACTCGTCGTTCCGCTGTGCGCCGCCAATGGCCAGCACGCTCAGATTGCCGCGGCCGATCGGCGTCATCGGGCTCAGCAGCACGAAGTTGTTCATGTCGGCGCAGCTCTCCAGGTAAGTCGTCAGATAGTACGGCTTGACGATCTGGTCCTGGACCTTCGCCATCTCCATCGTCTCGGCCTGCTGATAGAACAGCTCCGGCTCGGTTTGATGGTAGCGCGCGAAGATCTTCATCTGGATCGCGAAACTGTCGCGCGGGTAGCGCAACTGATCGCGGAGCAACGGCGGCATGTCGTTCAGCTCCTTGAACACGCCCGGGTACGCCCGAGCGTAGGCTCGTACGTGCGGATCACGCGGGTCGGCGATGTAGTACTCCACTTTGCCGTCGAACGCGTCGACCACGATCTTGACGGCGTTCCGGATGTAGTTGAAGCGCTGCTCGGTCGTGTCACCACCGAAGCGGAACTCAGAGGCCTTGGATTCGGGGTATTGGTCCGAGATCGTGTAGGCGTCCTGGATCCAGAACATGCGCGTCGGTGTGACGATGATGTACGGGTCGTTGTCCAGCTTCAGATATGGCGTCAGCGTCCTGATTCGCTCGACGATGTTCCGCCGCATCAACAACTGGCTGTTGCCGTCGATGGCCACAGAGAAGAACAGCTTTTCATCGCGGAGGTAGATCGCCGCCAACAATTTGCGAAACAGGGAGCTGATCGGGATGCCGCCGGCGCCGGTATAGTTCTGGCTCGACATCTCATCGAAGCTCGACAGGCCGACGAGATCGAGCCGGTTCGGGACGATGGCGTAGTCGAGCTTTTCGAGGCCGTAGTAGATATCCGGTTTGTCGATGCTGAAACCCACGTCGGAGCGCAGGTTCAAGTCCCGCAGATACCACTGCATCGGCACCCCACCGTCCTGAGCAGTCGGTGTGATGACGGCGCCGAAGCCGTGCGTGTAGCGAAGGTGGAGGTTCTCCCAGGTCAGGGCGCCGGCCGGCAGGCGGTCGGTATTGACTTCTCTGGCTGCCAGATTGACCTGCTCCAGCCGTCCGTTGAGCTGGTATCGGGCCGCGTCGACGTCGCTGAAGTGGTAGTAGGGGCGTATGCCCTGCATTTGCTGGTAGACGTCGTCGAGGAACTCGGGATCCCAGACAGGGATGTTATGCAGTGTCTGGCGGATGTGCGGGTCCAGTATGTCCCACAAGTCGGTTGCCGCCGTGACGTCGATGGTTTCGACATCCGTCAGGTCGTAGGCATCCAGCGTCGCTGCGATATTGGCACGCATGAACTCGCGCTCAGCCTTGACCGGGTTCGGCTTGACCACGAAACGGTTGATCAGGTCGGGAAGGACATCGAACTGGCGCAGGCCCCAGGCTCCAGCGAACACCATCGCGCAGACGCCGGACACCATCAGGCCTTTCCCGCCCCGGTTCAAATAGAAAACGAGGGCGACGACACCGGCGATCAGGCTCAGGATCATGACCCAGATCAGCGGCAGGTAATAGCGAATCTCGACGAAACCCGGGCCGTAGAACACCGGTTCATGGGCCGTCGCGTGCAGCAGCGTGTAGCGCTCCAGCATGAAGCCCCAGGCGAGAATCAGGCCCGTGATGATCCCCAGTCCGCTCAGGTGGATCCGCGCACCCGTCGACCACGGCCGCGCGGCCAGTGCGGTGATCCGGTGTTCCATCCAGTACAGGCCGGCGATGCCCAGCGTCATGATGCCGAAGGCGAACAACAACTCGCGCTGGATCAGCTTGAAGATTGGCAACTCGAACAGGTAAAAGCTGATGTCCTTGTGGAACACCGGGTCGCTTACGCCGGAGTTCGGGCCGAAAAAGAACAGCAGAGCCCGCTCCCAGTCGTCATAGAACGGCCAGGCAATCGCAATCGCCAGCATCACGGCGAGGGGCGTGAAAACCCGTAACGATCCGGTCTGGAACAAGGCCAGCATCCGCCGGGAACGCCGGCCCTCGCTGGTGTCGGTCAGATCGTCCAGCGTCCCCTGGTCGACGCCGAGGTAGCGCGAGGCGGCCAGGAAGTTCAGGAACAGGATCAGAAAGAAGAAGACCGTGACGCCGCCGGACAGGATGTAGCGATACAGCAGCCGCAGCCAGAAGTAGCCACCGAAGTCGAGCGCTTCGAACCACCACAGATCGATCAGAAAACCGGTCAGCGCGACGCCGGTGCCCAGCACCACGACAGCGAGGACCGTCGTGATCGAAAAGACGGTGATCAGCACTCGTTTCCAGTTGCGCATGACGTTTCCAGTAAAGGGTGGAGTCGATGGTCCGGCGAGATGCCGGTCGCGCGGTTGTCGTTAATCACCGCGGAAGCCATGGGCCGCGCCGCCAGGCAGGGGTGGTCAGCGCGGAATCATACCGCGAGAAGCCTCGGCGACATAGTCACGGTGGGGGCATGCGGGGCGCGGCCGTGGGTCTCCCTTTCAGCGGTTCGGACGGCGTGGCCGACTGTGACGACGGACGCGCAGCACAATCGGGCTGCGCTGGCTTTTGGGGTGGGAGGGTGTTGCTTGCGCACAACCGTTCTTTGCCGGCCGATGCTGCGATAGAGCGGCAGTTCCGATGCTCGGGAACCGCTGATGACTGCTGTCACCGGGTCGGCAGGGACGTTGGCGTGCGATGCGTGGGGGGGGGGGGGGCGACTTGCCGGCTTCGCGCGCCGGCTGTCGGCGATGACGGGCGCGCGGGGTTGCCGTTGTGGCTTGAGCGAAGCTTGCTACCGATGTCCGGTGCGCTTGTCGTCAGCGGCGGCGCTTGGCCATGCGACCGGTGCGCGGACGTTCCAGATTGACGCGCAGGTTGTTACCGCGCAGCAATTGCCCGTCCAGTCCGGAAATGGCGGCGCGCGCCTCATGCCCTTCCATCTCGACGAAGCCGAAACCCCGGCAGCGATGAGTGAACAGATCGCGCGGCAATTCCAGCGCGCGGACGCGGCCATAGGCGGCGAACAGTTCGGCGAACTCGGCTTCGGTACAGTCGGAAGGCAGGTTTCCTGCGTAGATTCTCAGCATGATGAACTCCTATAGATTCAGGCGATGGGCCCACGGCGACTGAGTTGCGCGGTGGGTGGAGGTAGCGGCGTGTACCGTCGAGTCGCGGCGCTTCTAGGACGCTTTGTGGTCGTTGAACACTTCGTCCCGCCAGGTTGGCCCCAGTCGGCGCTCGATGTACTCTCGTATGAGCTTGCGCACCATCTGTGAAGGCGTGACGTCCTCTTCGGCGCACAGGCGCTCGAAGGTCGCCTTCTTGTCGGGATCAACCAGCAAGGTCAGTCGTGCGGTACGATTCTCGATCGTGCTCATATGTGTTTCGTATTAACATCTGATTAGAATTTACTAGACACTGAGTGATGATAATATAAGAAAGAGATAGACATCAAATCTTAATGCCTAAGGCCGCAAAACGAGGCACCCGCCACCGTATGTCCGCGTATCTGAGCTTGTTACCGGTGCTGGTCGGGTTGCCGACCCGCGGCTCCCCTTTCTGATTTCCGGGGGGGCTACCGTCATGAATTCCGTTCCTAGGTGGATCCGCGCGGAGTGCGCCGAACTGACCGATAACTGGCGCCACGATGTCGTTGCCGGATTCCTGGTATTCCTTATCGCCTTGCCGCTGTGCTTCGGTATCGCCATGGCATCGGACTTTCCACCCATGGCCGGGATCATCAGCGCGATCGTGGGCGGCCTGCTGGTTTCCCGGATGAATGGCTCGCGACTTGGCATCAATGGACCGGCGGCGGGGTTGATCACGGTTCTATTCGCTTCGGTTCACTCGCTGGGCGACGGCGACGTGTGGGCCGGCTATCGTTACACCTTGGCCGCGATCGTTATAGTCGGGGGATTGCAAATCGTGCTCGGCTGGTTCAAGGCGGGGCGCTGGGCAACATTCTTTCCGGCCGCGGTGGCCCACGGCATGCTGGCCGCCATCGGGATCATCATTATTGCCCGCCAGATTCATACGCTGATCGGCACCCGACCCGATTTCGAAACGCCCTGGCAGAGCTTTGTGCATCTCCCTCACAGCCTCCTGCACCTGAACTCCGAGATCCTACTGGTGGGCGGTATCGGTCTGGTCATTCTTTTCGTCTGGCCCTTGCTGGGTAATCGCGGCCTGGGCCGGATGCCTGCACCGCTGCTGGTCATATTGACCGGCTATCTGTTGGGGCGGGCTTTCGATCTGAACCAGGCCGAGTTGTACCTGGTATCGCAGGGTGAGGAGAGCGATCTGCTCCACCGGCACGTGTACGTCACCGCCATACAGTTCCTCTCGGACATTCCCGATCGTTTCGTCGACAGTTTCGCGACCCCGGATTTTTCGAAGTCAGGCACCGCGGCATTCTGGATGTCGGTAGCGAGCCTGTTTTTCATTGGTAGCCTGGAATCGCTGCTGGCCGCCTCGGCCGTGGATCGGCTGGATCCGAAGCAGCGCCGCTCCGACCTCAATCGGGACATTGCCGCAATCGGCTTCGGCAACGTCGTGTCGGGCCTGATCGGCGGAATGCCGATGATCACCGAGATCGTGCGGAGTTCCGCGAATATCGGCTATGGCGCGCGCAGTCGCTGGTCCAACTTTTTCCACGGCCTGTTTCTGTTGTTGTTCGTCGCGTTCTTCCCGCACCTGATCCGCGACATCCCGCTGGCCTCCCTGGCGGCGCTGCTGATCTATGCGGGTTACCGACTCGCCACGCCGCGGGCTTTCGCCAATTCGCTCGACGTCGGCATCGAGCAACTGGCGCTCTTCGTCATCACGATCGTCGGCATTCTGGCCACCAACATCCTGGCCGGGGTGGCCATCGCGATCGGGGTCAAGCTGCTGATCCATCGCGGGCGCGGTGTCCGGCTGAAGAACCTGTTCGAACTGTCCTACCGGGTCATACGGGAGGGTGGCAGCACCTACCGGATCAAGATCAACGGAGCCGCAATCTTTTCCAACTTCATCGTGCTGAAGAGCGAGCTTACGGAAATTCCGGAGGGAGACACGCTGATTTTCGATCTGACCTATGCCTCGCTCATCGATCACACGGTGATGGATTTCCTCGACCGCTATCGGCGCGACTACATCGCGCGGGGCGGCCGCTGCGAAATTCGAGGGCTCGATCACTACGACGCGTATTCGGAGCACCCTCTGGCAGCCCGGCGCCGGAAGGCGCTGAAATAGGCCGTGGTACGAGTCAGTGAAGCGGGCTCGTTCCCCACTCGCGTAGTCGGGACGACGGCACCTCGCCGGTCGGCGACGCCCTTGCCGGGACGGCATCGAAGGTGGTTCACGACAGGCGTCGCGAGTACGGTCAGCGGGGTCGCACCAAAGCCGGGGCGGTCCCGGGTTCCATGGCCACCCCCACGTGTCTGTCCGCAACGGAGTCCAGGTAGGGCACGGGCTCATGACGAGGCGTGACCCCAAGCGCGGGGCCGCCCGCGTTGCGGAAACCAATACCAAGTCGCAGCGTCGTCCGGTGCTCGATGAGGACGCCGAGCGCATCGCTCTGCATTTCGATCGGCGCTCCGTCCAGAGTGTCATGTACCGGAGCGACCCGGATCGTCTGGTCCTGTGCTACACGCGCCTGATGATGGCGTTTCTGCTGTTCCAGCCGGCTCCCCGCGATCTGGTCATCATCGGCTTGGGTGGCGGATCGCTGTCCAAGTATTGCTATCGGCATCTGCCGCGCACGCGCATCACGAGCGTTGAAATCAACGAGCGTGTGATCGCGCTGCGGGACAGGTTCTCGATTCCCCCGGACGACGCCCGGTTCCGGGTCGTGCATGGCAACGGAGCCGACTTCATCGCCGCTCCGCCGCACGATATCGACGTGATCCTGCTGGATGGTTTCGACATTGTCGGTCTGCCGCGGGAACTGGGCAGTCAACATTTTTACGACGGCTGCGCCGCTGCGTTGTGCGAGGGCGGGGTTCTCGTTGCCAACTTCCTGGAATCGGACGAGGGCATCGATGAGTACCTCGACCGGATGAGCACCGCGTTCGATAACCGAATGCTGACCGTCCGGTCCGACGACCGCGGCAACCGGATCGCGTGCGCGCTGAAGCGAGTGCTGCTCCCGCCGCGACTCAAGGTCTTCGAACGAGCCGCCGAGCTCGAAAGGGAACATGAGATTCCGTTTCGCGTCATCGCCTCACAACTGCTTTCGAGCCTGAAGCCGGGTGGATCAGGGTCCCCGGGGAGCAAGGGAGATGCCTATGTCACGGGCCGCGAGTGACGCGCCCGACGGGAGTCGGAGCGCGCCGCCGCCTGCAGGCCATTCCGTTCGCTAGCGTCGGCGCCTCATGGTCGCCGGCGCCAGTCCGCTGCGACGACGGTGCGAGCCCGAAGCTCCGCAAATCCGCGAAACTCGGCAGTGGTCCGGTCGTGACGCAAGAGCGAAAGCGCCCTGTGTAACAATGACGGACAGTATCCGTGTCGCGCGTCGTCATGAGGCCGGATTCGGAACGGTCAACCCACAGGTGGCAGGCATTCGCTAAAATGCTCGCAACTGTCGTTGAGATTTGATATCGAGTGATCGGTTCCGCCAAGCAACATCCGTGCACTTCCCCGGCCCAGCGGCCCTCCATCGCGATGCGACGCTGTTGGGTGGAGTCACTGATGCCGCTGTTTGCCTACGCTTCCGTGTCGCCTCTGTCGCGCGCATCCCTATGAATGAGAGAGACCTGCCGTTGCCAAAGCGATCGCTTCCTGCTGCCTCCTTGCCGCTGAATGTCTCGTCTTCTCGCCGTCGACGGGCCCCTCCGCTAACGCGGTTGCGGGCCGCATTGCTGCTAAGCGCATGGGCCGCGGCGAGCGGCATGAGCGCGGAAAGCATTACCGGTGAAACGCCGGTCGTGCCCTACGATCCGACACTCAAGCTCGCCAAGGTCGTCGATGCCTCGTTCGAGAACTATCCGCAGCAGGCGCTGATTCAGGCCTCGGAACAGGAAGTCCAGGCTTTGCAGACCCGGGCTTCGAGCTGGATCGCCGGATACCCGCTGATCTTTTTGCAGTACATCGACGACACCATCATGTCCAACCAGGGCCTCGTCGAGGTGCAGAGCGGCTACCAGATTCCGATCTGGATGTGGGGCCAGAAGGATGCCAGTCAGAAGGTGGCCGACCAGGCGGCGCAAAGCACGGCGGCCTTCGGCAAGGCGGTCAAGCACGAAGTGGCGGGGCTGGTGCGCGATGCCTTGTGGAACATCAAGCTGGCCGAGAACCGCTATGACACGGCGCGCCAGGTCTATGAGGTGGCTACGCGGCTGGTGTCTACGGTGGCGCGCCGGGTCGAACTGGGAGATCTGTCCCGTTCGGACCTGCTGATGGCCGAAAGTGATGCGCTGGAAAAGAAGACACTGGTGGGGCAAACGGAGCTGGATCTGATCAAGACCTATCAGGCTTATACCAATGTGACCCGCCAGCAAAAGGTGCCGGTCGAGTTCACCGAAAAGCAGAGCCCGACGGATGCGATCGTTGAATCCCATCCTTCCGTTTCCGCAGTCAATGCGATGATCGAGCGGGCCCAGGCCCAGGTTGAATGGACGCGGATCTACAAACAGGGCAATCAGCCTAGTGTTCTCGTCGGCACCAATCACGCGCGCACCTTCGACGGCGAGTCCATGAACAGCGGTTCGAATCTCGTGGTCCAGATCCCGATTGGCGGCGACGACTGGAATCAGCCGTTCGTGGCCGAGGCCAATCTGGCGCTGAACCAGAAGATCGTCGAACGCGACACCCTGATGCGCGAGTTGAACAAGGCGCTGGCCGCGATCCGCCGCAGCATCGAGACGGATCGCGCGCTCCTCGAGATCGCCGAGCGCCGGCGCGAGATTGCCGAAACCCAGATTCGCATGAACCAGCTCGCGTTCGAATCGGGCGAGATCGAGTTGATCAACTTCCTGAAGATTCAGTCCACGGCACAGACGACGATCCGCGATGCGCGTGAGCGCGCGATCCTGTTGCAGCGGGATCTCGCGGTCTACAACCAGGTCGTCGGGGTCACCCCTTGATTTTCGCCCGGCTGGTTCTCGCCCTGACGCTGGTTGCCACCGGCGTCAGGGCTGATGATCTGGTCAGGCTTTCCGATGAACAGATCGAACACCTCGCTATACGGACCATCGTGCCGGAGCGCGTCAGTTCCCTGCCGCTGGCCTGGGCCCCGGGCCGCATCGTCGTGCCGCCGCAGAACGAGTTCCTCGTCAGCGCGCCTCAGGCGGGTCTGGTCAGCAAGGTCCACGTCGCGCTGGGGGCCTCGGTGCGGGCCGGGCAGGTGTTGGCCGAGATGCAAAGCCCCAGTCTTCTGGCCCAGCAGCGCGACCTGCTCAATGCGGCGACGGAATTCCAGCTGGCCGAAAGGCAGTTGCAGCGCGATCAGACCCTGTTGAGCGAGGGCATCATTTCGCGCATCCGCTGGCAGGAAACCAAGAGCCGTTTCGACAAGGCGCAAACGCAGCTGCGTGAAGCCGAGCAGGTGCTGACCTTGTCCGGGTTGCCCGCCGATGAGCTGAAGCAGCTCGAAGCGACGCGGCGGCTCAGCGACACGCTGAAGCTCCGTTCGCCGGTCGACGGTGTGTTGCTGGAGCGCATGGCGGTTGCCGGTCAGCGCGTCGACATCCTGACGCCGCTGTTTCGCGTCGCCAATCTTGACGAGCTCTGGCTGGAAATCAGCGTGCCGCAGGAGCGGGCTAACGAAATCCGTATCGGCGACCGGGTCACGCTGGATAAGCCGAAGCTCAGCGGCCGGATCACGCAGGTCAGTCGCAATATCAATCCGAACAGCCAGAGCGTGTTGGTCCGTTCGGTCATTGAGAAGCGCGCCTCGGGTGTCCTGGCGGGGCAGAACGTCAACGTGCTGATCTCCCATGCCAGCACGGACTACATCGTCCGCTTGCCGACGGCCGCGCTCGTCAATCAGGAAGGCCGGCAGTACATGTTCGTCCGGGCACCGGGGGGCTTTGCGGTTCGGCCCGTTGCCGTTGCCGGGGTCGAGGCGCGGGATGTCGTCGTGCATGAAGGCCTGAAGAAGGGTGACGAAGTCGTCGTCCAGGGGGTTGCGGCGCTGAAGGCGGCGTGGTTGGGGATGGGCCCGGGAGGCTAACTTGACGCGGCTGATCGAGTTCGCGCTGAGCCAGCGCGTGCTGGTGCTGGCGCTCGCCGTGCTGCTGGCGGGCGCCGGCTACTTCGCCGCCATGGAACTGCCGATCGATGCCTTCCCGGATGTGTCGCCCACGCAGGTCAAGATTATCGTCAAGGCGCCCGGCATGACGCCGGAGGAAGTCGAGAGCCGGATCGCGGCGCCGATCGAAGTCGAGTTGCTCGGTATTCCGAAGCAGGTCATGCTGCGCTCGCTGTCGAAGTATGCACTGACCGACATCACGCTCGACTTCGCCGAGGGCACCGACATTTACTGGGCCCGCCAGCAGGTCGCGGAACGGCTCAACGGCGTATGGGGCTCCCTGCCCGACGGTGTCCAGGGTGGCATCGCACCGATGACCACGCCGCTGGGCGAGATGTTCATGTTCACCGTCGAGGGCGGCGATCTGACTCTGATGGAGCGGCGCAACCTGCTGGACTGGGTGATCCGGCCGGCGCTTCGGACTGTTCCCGGTGTGGCCGATGTGAACGTGCTCGGCGGTCTGGTGCGCAGTTACGAGGTGATTCCCGACAACGCCAGGATGACGTCCCGCGGCGTGACGGTCGATGAACTGATTTCCGCGTTGCATGCGAACAACCGCGATGACGGTGCGGGACGGCTCGGCGAGGGTGAGGAGACCCTGCTGGTCCGCGTTCAGGGCCGCATTCGCAGTCTGGATGATGCGCGCGCGATCGTCGTCGCCCAACGCGATGGGATTGTGATCACGGTGGGGGACGTGGCGGAGGTCCGGATCGGTGCGCTGACCCGCTACGGCGCGGTGAGTCAGGACGGTGACCGGGAAGTGGCCGAGGGCCTGGTGCTGAGCCTGCGCGGAGCGAATGCGCGACAGGTCGTGGCCGATCTGCAGGAAAAGATTCGCGAGATCCAGCCGGCGCTGCCGCCCGGGGTTCGTCTCGATGTGTTCTACGATCGCGGCAAGCTGGTCAATCGCGCCATCGGCACGATGGTCAGGGCCCTGGTCGAAGCGACGGTCCTCGTCGTCGTGCTGCTGGTGCTGTTCCTGGGCGAGATCCGGGCGGCCTTGACGGTTGCGGCCATCCTGCCGCTCGCCGCGCTGTTCACGTTCCTGCTGATGCGGCAATTCGACCTGACGGCGAATCTGATGAGTCTCGGCGGTCTGGCGATCGCGATCGGCAAGCTGGTCGATCCGGCTGTCGTCGTGGTGGAGAACGTTACGACCCACCTGGCTGAAGGCGATGACACGAAAGTGCCGCGTCTGCATCTGATCTACCGGGCCATGCGCGAGGTCGCGGCGCCGGTCGTCTCGGGTTCGATCATTATCGGCATCGTGTTCGTCCCGCTGCTGACGCTGGAGGGGCTGGAAGGCAAGCTTTTCCGCCCGGTCGCGTTCACGAACGTGTTTGCCATGGGCGGCTCGCTGTTGTTGTCGCTGTTCGTGATTCCCGTCGTCGCCTCGTTCGTGATGGGACGGGTGGCGCACGGCGAACCCTGGCTGGCCCGGAAGCTCCATCAACTGTACGAACCCATCCTCGTCAAGTGCCTCGCGCACCCGCGCGTGGTCATTGCCTGCGCGGCGCTGCTGCTGGCCGCGACAGCACTGGCCTACTTCCAGATCGGCAAGACCTTCATGCCGACCATGGACGAGGGTGACATCATCGTGCAGGTGGAGAAACTGCCGTCGATTACGCTGGACCAGTCGATTCGGATGGATCAGCGCATCCAGAAAGCCATCCTGGAGCATGTCCCGGAAGTCACCCGCATCGTGTCGCGCGTTGGTGCCGATGAGATCGGTCTCGATCCAATGGGTCTGAACGAGACGGACACCTTTCTCGTGCTCAAGCCTGAGGAAACGTGGGGTGTGGGGAGCAAGGAGGAACTGATCGACAAGATCCGGACCGTGCTCGATACGCTGCCCGGTATTGCCTATGGGTTCACGCAGCCGATCCAGATGCGAGTCACGGAGATGCTGACCGGCGTGCGCGGCGACGTGGCGGTCAAACTCTACGGAACCGAGTTGGACGTGCTGAACGAAAAGGCCGAGGAGATCGCCGGTGTGTTGCGCAGGATTACCGGTGCATCAGACGTGTTCACGGCCCGCAATGCCGGCATGCAGTATCTGCAGGTGCGCATCGACCGTCTCGCCGCGGGGCGGCTGGGCCTGGATGTCGACACCGTCGCGGAGGTGTTGCGGGCGCAAATCGAGGGGCTGCGCCTGGGCATCGTGCAGGAAGGCATCCAGCGCACGCCGCTGCTGATCCGCGGCGCCGGTGATCCCGCCCATTTTTCGACTTTGCAGGTGTCGCTACCCAATGGCGATCGAGTGCCGCTGTCGGCGATCGCCCGCATCGAACGCGTCGAGGGTGTGGTGTCGATCGCGCGGGAGCGAGGGCAACGCTATTCGGTCGTTCGCTCGAATGTTCAGGGGCGCGATCTCGTCGGTTTCGTGGATGAGGCCAAGCAGGCCGTCGAGCAGCAGGTTCGCCTGCCGCAGGGCTACTACCTGACATGGGGCGGGCAGTTCGAAAATCAGCAGCGCGCGGCGGCGCGCCTGACACTGGTGATTCCGGTGTCGATCGGGCTGATTTTCATGTTGCTCTTCGGAACCTTCGGGTCGGTGCGGCAGGCCGTGCTGGTGCTGTCGAATATTCCTTTGGCGCTGATCGGCGGGGTATTCGGTCTGTGGATTTCGGGCGAGTACCTGTCGGTGTCGGCCTCGGTCGGGTTCATTTCGCTGCTGGGCATCGCGGTACTCAACGGTATCGTGATGGTGAGTTACTTCAACCGCTTGCGCTCGATCGGCATGGCCATGCATGAGGTCGTGGTGATCGGCGCGGTACGCCGTCTGCGTCCGGTCCTGATGACCGCGAGTATCGCTGCGTTCGGACTGCTGCCCTTGCTGTATGCGACCGGGCCTGGCTCCGAGATTCAGCGGCCGCTGGCCGTGGTCGGTGTCGGTGGCCTCGTGACGTCGACCATGCTGACGCTGATCTTGCTGCCGATACTGTACCGCCGCTTCGGCGAAGCACCGCGGGTGCCGAATGACTGAGGGTTACCTGTTGCTCTCGTTGACTGTTCCGCCCAAGCTCGAAGAGTCGCTCATCGACTGGCTGCTGGACTTCGATTCTCGCTGCGGATTTACAAGCTACCCGGTCAACGGCCATTCGGGCCGGCCGGAAGGGCTGACGCTTCCGGAGCAGGTCAGTGGCCGCAAGCAGAATGTGCGTTTCGAAATTTGTCTGCCGCAAGCGGAGGTCGACCGGCTGATCGAAGCGCTGTGCCGTGATTTCTCGAACACGGGCGTCGTCTATTGGGTCACGTCGGTGGCCCGCTTCGGCCGAGCAGAGTCCGCGGGCGGCGATGAACGCCCGGCGGCGCATACCGCGCTCAGCGCCGCGGGCAGCGACTGAGGTTTCGGCCGGCGCGGGAGCGGTCGCGGCGCATCAGCCGCGGCCTTGGACGTCAGCGCGAACCGGTCGGAGGAGCGCCTGCGGTCACGGCGCCGCGTCCCGACACCTGATCCCAGGCTTCGTCCTCGGTGGGGGCATCGGCGGCATATTTCTTGACGAGGTATTCGACGAAGTCGAGCACCTGCCTCTGATTTTCGCATGACAGCAGGGCGGATTGCCGGGAGATTTCATCGATCAGGTTCATGGGCAGGTACGTCCTTCAGGTTGTTGTATCCAGGCTTTTCGATGGACGGGCGCCGGGGTCGTCAACCGTCAGCGGCCAGATCCAGTTTGACGGGAATGCGGCCGTCCTTTTCGCCAGTGGAAGCGGGCTTGTCCAGGTGCACCCGGCTCCGATCCACGCCCTTCTGGGCGATCAGTTCCTTGATGACGGCCTGACCGCGCCGATCCCCCAGGGCTTCCAGCGCATTCGGCGGCAGCGGGGCGGACTGCACCAGCCGCTCGAACAGCAGTTGATAGAACTGTGCGTCCTCGCTCGCTTTTTCCATCCAGGAGGACAAGCCGCCGATCCGCTTGGGTTCGCGTCCGAATTGCTCCCGGAATGCAGTCTGAGCGGCCGCCAGCGCACCGGCGCCGCCGGCTTCGTCAGCCAGATCTTCGAGCGCCTTTTGTGACTTGGCGCTGTCGAAGGCGACCGGACCGGGATCTTCCCCCGGCGCCACCTTGATGCCGAGGCGCTCGGTGACCGCCGTGCGGATATCCCATGACTTCAGCGCCTCTGCATCGAGCTTGGGGTCGAAGGTGCCGGTCACCTTGACGACGAGACCCGGCCGCGAGCCCAGGCCGGCGGCGAGCTTCTTGAGCTTTTCGATCTCGGCCGGCGGGAGGCCGTTCTTGCCGGGGATGAAAAAGATCTCCCCCATATCCTGGTCCCCGTTACCGAAAACACTGGCCAGGGCGGTGAACGGTGCGGTGACCACCTTGGTGATCAGCGTCGCGATGGCGTTCCAGATCACGGGACCATAAGCGAACTGCGGGTCGTCGACGTTGCCCTCGATCGGCACCGATACGCTGATCTTGCCCGCACTGTCCTTCAGCAAGGCCAGGGCCATGTCCAGCGGGAGCGACTTGGCTTTCGGGCTCACGACTTCAGAGCCGAGAGCAACCTGATCCAATTCGATCTTGCCGTTGCTCTTCATGTGGCTGTTTTCGATCTTGTACTGCAACTCTGCATTCAGCTTGCCGGACTGGATCTGCCGGCCCGCGAAGGTGCCGCTGTAGGGTGACAGCGACGACATTTCGACGTTGCGGAAGATCAGTGTAATGTCGCTGAAGGCCTTGTGTTGCATCAGATCCAGGGTGCCTTCGAGGTTGGCTTCCCCATACTCGTCAACGCGTCCGTCGAGTTTCAGCAGGGTGCGGGACCCGGGCGCATTCGAAATCCCGGAGATGGTACCGCCGAAGTTCTGAATCCGGGTCTTGAAGGGTAGCACCAGCGACTGGTCGCTGAAGTCGAAGATGGCGTGTTCGACCTTGACTCGCTGCACCGAGAACGGAAAAGGCTTGCCGGCGGCCGGCTTCGCGCCCGCGGCAGACTTGGCTGCCGGTTTGGCCGCCGCCTTGGTGGTCGAAGGGGTGCCGGGCTTGGGCGCTGCCCCCGGCTGCGGTGCGAAGATTGCGGCGACGTTTGTTGAGCGGTCTTCGAAGATCTCGAAATTCGCGCCGGGTTGGCTCACGTTGATTTCCCGGATGGCCAGCTTGTCCGGTGTCAGGCTGAACTCGATGCCGTTGACGTCCAGCTTCTCCCAGGACGCGAAACGCTTTCCGGTCTTGGCTTCCTTGAGCATCAGGTCGGCCGAGCCTGCCTCCCCTTTGGCGGTCAGGCTCAATTTGCCGGCTTTCTGCTCGAAGGCGAGCTTGAGGTGCGTGGAGAGATTGCCGCTCTCCAGTTTCAGCGCGCCCACCTGGGCGACATAGGGCTGCAGGCCGGTCAATGCCAGGCGGTCGAGGCGCAACTCGGCCTGGCCGCGTTCGCCGGTTGTCAGAGCCTGGCCTGTGATGCTGAAGTCGCCCCCCTGCACCACATGGATCTTGCCGTCGAAGACGACCGGGGCCTTGCCGAAATTCGCGACATTCTTCAGGTGAAAGTCGGCGGGGCGCAACCCGATCACGAAGGGCGGCGTCACGCTGCGATCCTGGTAGGCGGCCTGGAAGCCGTTCAGGTTGACGGCGCCAACGGCCATTTGCCAGGGCTTGCCCTCCTGCTTGGCCGTGACGTCGGCCTGCTTCACGGTTTCGGCAACCTTGCCCTCGTCACGGGGCGAGAAGACCTCCGCCAGTCGGATCGCGCCCTTCTCGTCGCGCTCCACCGCCGTCGCCCCCCCGCTCAGCGTGATCTGCTGGATGCCGATCGTGTTCTGCGCCAGATCAAGTTTGCCGTCGCCCACGGCGATCGACTCGAGGCTGGCCAGTGGTTTCTCACGCTGCCGTTCGCGCAGCGCGATCTGTTTGATCTCGCTCTGCAACGCATCGATCAGAACCTTCGGCGCTCCGGCCCCCGCTTCGATCGCGGCGCGCAGTCCGAGACCGAAGCTGCCGATGTCCATCGCCAGCGGTGTCCGGCGGCTGTCATCGGCATAGTGGATGCCGATTTGTTCGATCTTCAGTGCATCGACGTTGACCCGCCAGGGTGACTGCGCCGTTGCGGGTGCTGCGGCAGTTGCACTGACGTCCGGCTTTCCAGGCTCCCCTGCCTTCGCGGTCCTGGGCGCTTTCGGGGCTTTTCCGGTTTTCGTCTTCTTTGTCTTGGCAGCCGGCTTCGGGACTGGCGGGGCACTCGGTGGCGCGGGCACGGCGTTGAGGGGCGTCGCAAACTGCTGCCAGTTCATCACGCCTCGCGCGTCGACGTCGGCCCGTATCGAACCCTTCTGGAGGGCGATCGCTGGCAGGCTTACGGTGCGCGCTGCCAGATCGACCGAGCCGTCGGAAATCCGGAAGGTCTCCAAGGCCAGCGCAGGGTCCTTGGCACCGACGGCTCTCAGTCCGATCTTCCGGATTTCCGTAGTCAGTCCGCCTATCGTCACCTTGGGCTCGCCGGCACCGGCCTCCGCGGCCAGTTTGAGGCCCAATCCGAAGGCACCGATACTCGCGTCGAGTGGCATCTGGCGGCTGGCATCGATGAGTTGCAGCGCCAGTTCCTCGATCCGGAAGGCCTCGAGGTCGACGTGCCAGGGCTTTGCCGGGGTGGTTTCAGTGGCCGGTGCCGGCGGACTGCCGGCCGTCGGCGAGGCGGGCGTGGGTGAGGACGCCGGGGCGGCCGCCGGGGACGCCGCCGGCTTGACCAGTTGCTGCCAGTTCACTGCTCCCCGTTCATCGATCGCCGCCTTGATTACACCCTTGCGGAGCGCGAACTCCGGAATCTTGACTGCCTGATCGGCGAGCGAGAATGTACCGTGACCCAACTGGATCTGCTCGAATGCGAGTACAGGCTCCTTTCCACCGACGGGCACGGCTTTGAGGCCGGTGATGGCGGCTGCGATCTCGTTCAGCGTCAGATCGATCGTGTCGCGGTCCATGCGGAAGCGATAACTGGCGCCCGCGGTCAGCTGGCCTTCCGGCGGTTCCAGTGCGACCCGATCCTTGACGAAGGGCCAGGGTGTTGCCAGTTTGAAGCCCTCCAGCTTAAGTTCGCCCTCCGATGCGATCGGGTTCAAGGACACCTGGCCGTGCCAGTCCAGCGCCGAGCCGTCCTCGAAGGCTGCCGTGAAGTGATGCGAGGCTTCGTTGTCCGGGAGCGTCGAGATCGCATCCAGCTTAAAGTTGATCGACTCCATACGTTCCGATACCCCGGGTTCCTTGGACAGGTCCGAGAATTCGACCGCACTGTCGATCAATGCGAAGTGGTCGACCAGCAGCCGCGGCAGTTCGGACTTTTCGTCCGGCGGCGGTTCGGGTTTCTCCGGGGGAGGGAAGGCATCGGCCAGTCGCGCGAAGTTCAGACGTGCGTCCGGGCCGATCTGCGGGTGCAACCGCAGCTTGTCGAGTTCGATCGCGCGGAAGGCAAAGGCGCGGCGGAACAGCCCGGACAGTTCGAAATCGACGAACAGTCGGCCGAGACTGGCCAGCGGCTCGCCTTGCGGTTCGGTCAGCGCGACGTCGTTCAGTTCGAGCTTGAACAGGATGGGGTTGAACCGGACCTTGCCGAGGGTCAAGGGTCGCTGCAACTGCTCGGACGCAATGCGCGGTACGTAGCGCTCGGCCAGCCACGGCAGCAGCAGGAATCCGGTCAGCAGATAGCCGGCGACGAGCGCGGCGGCTATCGTCCAAAGCTTGCGGTTCCTGAGGATGGTTTGCCAGTCTTTCATTGCGGCCTGCTCAACGGGTGGCGCGATCGGATAACTCAGGATTTTGCCCGGCGCATCATCCTTGGGTCACCCATTCGAGGACGCGGCGGCGCACTTCGGCATCGGGGTCGTCCGGGAACTTGCGCGCGAAGCATTGGGGCAGTGCGGCCAGTTGCGGCAGGTCCTCCGTCTTGAAGACGTGTGGATGCCAGCCAGCGTAGGCATTGACGAAGGTATTCAGTGGGCCGATACGCAGCGGGGCGTTGCCAAGAAGCGTCTGGAAGCTGATTTCGGCGATGTCATTGAATTCGCGATAATGCTCGTAGACGGCGGGCTCCATGAAGCGTTGCACCAGATATTCGCAGACGCTGCGTCGTGCTCCGAACCAGGCTGCGCCGACCTTGGGGTAAAGGCCGGGTGCCGCCAGGTAGCTGCCGAACGCGCCGAGTGATGCCAGCTTGGTGATGGAGTAGGCGGCGAGCCCAAGCGGGTCGGTTGCGATGCGTTTGCTGCGGCGCAGGATCTGGACGCCGGCCACGGGTTCGGCCATCGCGTGTTTGCCGAAATACCAGTACCCCGCCTGGCGGAGCAGTTTGCGGCGCCAGGATCGATACGGCGAGTAGGCGCGGGGCGCGTACGACATCATCGCGTCCCGGTTTGTCGCCAGGTCGACGAACTCGGCATGCGCATCGTCATGGCTGGCCGCGATGTGGGCCGCGAACTGGTGCAACGGCTTGATCGGCAGGCACGCGGGGCTCAACAGCTGGAAATAATCGAAGTCGATGTGCTGCAGGCAATACGCGAGCAACTGGATGACTCCCTCGGTAAACGCGAAAACCCCATAGCCGGTTTGTTTCGGATTCGGCACCATCCGCGCATTCTCGGCCTTGATCCGAAAGTGCATTTGTTGGCTGAAGTCGTGGTGGACCACGACGAGATGCGGCTGCAGCGCCGCGACCAGTTGTTCCACGGTCCCGATCTGCGCGACGGCCGACATCAGCCCGAAGATGATTTTGGGCTCTTTTTTCAAGGTCACGGCTTGCGCCGTGCCTGATGCATCCGTTGCAGAGGGTGCCGATGCGGCGGCCGAATCCTCAGGGAACATGGGGTTCGAGAAATCCTGGTTCTGCTGTTCGTTATCCCACAGCGAACGGTTTTCGGACCCACCTCGAAAAGCGTCCACTGCCTCGTAGTCCGCAGGCCTGAAGCCAGATCGGAATGGGGCGTTCGCCCTCGTCTCACACGCTCGAAGGTTTTTGCGTGACCCGGAACCGCTCGTGCTCCGGGATCAAAGCCGTTCCCTCCAGCGTCAACACTTTATCACGGCCGCGAATCAGTCTGAACTGCACGAGATGGAACAAGCTCGAGTGGACTCCGCAGCCATGTTTCTTCGGGCGGTGGGGCCGCCCGGTCGCCGCTCAGAATCCAGAGAAGTCCTAGAGCGTCGATGGTGGCTCGGGTGTGGTCCCCCGGCAGGAGGCCCGGGATGCCGCGGCGATCTAGTGATCCTCGCCGCGGATCACGCGCCGATACCAGCCGGGATGGTGCTTGGCGGCCCAGGCGCGCGTGACGGTGCCGCGGACCATGGCGCCGATCGTCCCCTTGACCCAAAGTGCGGCATAGATGTGGACGATGATGCCGGAAATCATCACGAAGGCACAGATGGCATGTGCCAGTGCAGCGATACGAACCGTATCGATCGCGAAATAGGACGCGAACCACGGGCGCCAGATTACGACGCCGGTGATTAGCAGCGTCGGAATCGTCACGATCATGACCCAGAACAGCAGCTTCTGGCCGGCGTTGTAGCGATCGACTTCCGGCAGCCGCTCCTCATGGTTCTGGACGACGTCCCTGATCTGCCTGAGCCACTGCACGTCGTTCCGGCTCAGCAGATTGTGACGCCAGAATTGCAGCGCCAGCAGACTGAACGACACGAACATCACGACGCCGATGTAGGGGTGCAGGATACGCGTCCACGTACCGCCGCCGAAGAACTGCGTGAACCAGAACAGCGACGGGTGGAACAGCGCCAGCCCTGAGAAGGTCAGCAGCAGGAAGGTGATGGCCGTGATCCAGTGGTTCAGCCGCTGGCCGGCGCTGTAGCGCGGCAGCAGCAGGCTCGGGCGTGTCGTTTCACTCATGCGGAATGCTCCTCGTCGTCGCCCTCGGCCTCGTTCGGCCCGACCGTCACGTAATGGAAAAACCCGGCCAATGCGGTCAGGGCCATCGCCGCGGTCGCGAGCGGCTTCATGATCCCCTTCCAGACCGATACGACCGGGCTGATCGTTGGGTCTTTCGGCAGATCATTGTAGAGCTGCGGCTGGTCGGCGTGATGCAGCACGTACATTACATGCGTGCCGCCGACCCCGGACGGGTCATACAGCCCGGCGTTCTCGAAGCCGCGTTCCTTGAGGTCCGTGATGCGGTCGTTGGCATGTTCGATCATGTCTTCCTTGCTGCCGAAGACCAGCGCCTGCGTCGGGCAGGCCTTGATGCAGGCCGGCTCCAGCCCCACCGCCACGCGGTCCGAGCACAGCGTGCACTTGTAGACCTTGCTGTCCTTCTTCGACAGCCGCGGGATGTCGAAGGGGCAGCCGGCAATGCAGTAGCCGCAGCCGATGCAGTGTTCCTCGTGGAAGTCGACGATGCCGTTGGAGTACTGCACGATCGCGCCGGGTGACGGGCAGGCTTTCAGACAGCCGGGGTCGGCGCAGTGCATGCAGCCGTCCTTGCGGATCAGCCACTCCAGCGTACCGTTCTGCTCGGTCTCGGCGAAACGCATCAGGGTCCAGCTGTTCGCGGTCAGATCGTGGGGATTCTGGTACGAGCCTTCGTTGATGCCGATTTCCTCGCGCAGATCGTTCCATTCCTGGCAGGCCGACTGGCAGGCCTTGCAGCCGATGCATTTGGTCACATCGATCAGCTTCGCAACCTCGGTCGTCTGCCGCTGCTGCGGAGTCGGCGTCGTGGTAGCGGACCGGCGCAGGATGTCGAGCGATTGCAGTGCCATGTCAGACCTCCGTGCGGCCCGTGAGGATACGCGTCAGCCAGGATGCCTGGTGTGTCGCGGGTGCGAGTGCGGCCTCCGGCCGCTTCCGCTCCTCATGCCCTTGTCCCGGTTCATGGCTATGCGGCATGAACTCGCTCATGTCCTTCTCGACGTTGACCAGGAAGGCCTTGAACTCCGGGGTCTGCGTGTTCGCATCCCCGAGGTAGGGCGTCAGGTTGTTGCAGAAGTAGCCCTTGCGGGTCAGTCCCATGAAGCCCCAGTGCACCGGGATGCCGATCTGGTGCAGCGGCTTGCCGGCCACGGTCAGCGTCTTGATGCGCTTGGTTACCATCGCGACGGCCTTGATGAAACCGCGCTTCGAGCGCACGACGACGATTTCGCCGTTGGCGATTCCCAGTTCGCGCGCGAGATCCTCGCCGATCTCGATGAACTGCTCCGGCTGCAACGACGCATTGATGCGCACGTGGTCGGTCCAGGTGTTGAACAGCTCGGTGATCCGGTAAGTCGTCGCAACGTACGGAAACTCCTCGCTGCCGCCGAGCATGGCCCGGTCATTCGGGAAGACCCGCGCCGCCGGGTTGTTGACGACCTTCGGATGCAGGGGATTCGTGCCCAGCGGTGTCTCGAACGGTTCGTAATGCTCCGGGAACGGCCCATCGGCAAGGCGGTCGGCGCAGAACAGCCGACCGACCCCTTCCGGGTTCATGATGAACGGCATCATGTCCGCCCCTGGCGGCACGTCGGCCTTGTAGTCCGGCACGTCGAGCCCGCTCCACTGGCGGCCGTTCCACTCGATGATGGTGCGGTTCGGATTCCAGGGCTTGCCGCTGGGATCGCAGGATGCGCGGTTATAAAGGATGCGCCGGTTGGCGGGCCAGGACCACGCCCAGCCCGGCGCGATGCCCATGCCGGTCGGATCGGCCGTGTCGCGGCGCGCCATCTGATTCCCGGACTCGGTCCAGCAGCCGCTGAAGATCCAGTTGCCGCAGGCGGTGCTGCCGTCATCCTTCAATTGCGCGAACCCGGCGAGCTGCTGTCCTGCCTTTACCGCAGTTCGGGCCGGATCCGCGGGATCCGACAGGTCAGCCAGCGCATAGCCGCTGAATTCCCGCGCGAGTTCGTCGGGTGTCGGATCCTTGGCTTTCCGATAGGGCCAGTGCAACTGCAGGATCGGATCGGGAAAGGCGCCGCCTTCAGTCGCGTAGAGTTCCTTCAGTCGCAGATAGAAATCCGACATGATCTCGATGTCGGTGCGCGCCTCGCCTGGTGGCTCGGCGCCCTTCCAGTGCCACTGCAGCCAGCGCGAGCTGTTGACCAGTGAACCGTCTTCCTCGGCAAAGCAGGTCGTCGGTAGCCGGAACACCTCGGTCTGGATTTCGGCGGGATCCACGTCGTTGTGTTCGCCGTAGTGCTGCCAGAACTCGGAGGTGTCGGTGGCCAGTGGGTCCATCACCACCAGGAATTTCAGCTTCGCCAGACCGCCGGCCACCTTGTGCCGGTTGGGGTAGGAGGCCAGCGGATTAAAGCCCTGGCAGATGAAGCCGTTGACCTTGCCTTGAGCCATCAGGTCGAACAGGCGCAGGCTGTCGTAGGGCTTGTCGAGTTTGGGCAGCCAGTCGTAGCAGTAATCGTTTTCTGCCGTTGCCGCGGGTCCGTACCAGGCCTTCATCAGGCTGGTGTGGAATTTCGGCGTGTTGGACCAGTAACTCCACTGGCCCGGCCGCAGCGGCTTCAAGGTGCGTTTGGCCAGGTAACCGGCGCGGTCCGTTTCGTGGTCCCGCGGCAGCGTGAGATAACCCGGCAGCATCTCGGTCAGCAGACCCAGGTCGCTCAGGCCCTGGATGTTGGAATGGCCCCGCAGGGCATTGACGCCGCCGCCGGACATGCCGATGTTCCCCAGCAGCAACTGGATCATGGCCATCACGCGGATGTTCTGCACGCCGACCGAGTGATGCGTCCAGCCCAGGGCGTAAAGGCTGGTCAGCGTCCGATCCGTCGCTGCGGTGGAGGCGATCAGTTCGCAGACCTTGAGGAAGGATTCCGCGGGTACCCCGGTGACGTCGTAGACGAGTTCCGGCGTGTATCGGGCGACGTGGGCTTTCAGTAACTGAAACACACAGCGTGGGTGCTGCAGCGAGGGGTCGATCTTGGCGTAGCCCTGTCCATCGAGTTCGTACGTCCAGGTCGTGCGATCGTAGCGGACTTCCGGATCGCTCTCGTCGTAGCCGCTGAACAGGCCGTCCTCGAAGCGGAAATCGTCCCGGACGATGAAGGATGCATTGGTGTAGGCCTTGACGTATTCCTCGTTGATGGCCCCGTGTTCCAGCAGGTAGTGGATCACGCCGTTCAGGAACGCAATGTCGCTCCCCGCGCGGATAGGGACATACAGGTCCGCCACCGAGGCCGTGCGGCTGAAGCGGGGGTCGACGACGATCAGCTTGGCCTTGTTGCGCGCCTTGGCCTCGACGGCCCATTTGAAGCCGACCGGATGGGCTTCCGCCGGATTGCCGCCCATCGCGATGATGACGTCGGCGTTCTTGATGTCCATCCAGGTGTTGGTCATCGCCCCGCGCCCGAAACTGGACGCCAGCGCCGAAACCGAGGGCGCGTGACAAATCCGGGCCTGGGAGTCGAGCATCACGATGCCGAGGGCGCGGCAGATCTTGTTGGTCAGGTAGCCGGTTTCGTTCGACGCGGCGGACGCGGCCAGGAAACCCAGTGAGGTCCAGCGGTTGACGGTCTGCCCCTGCTCGTTACTGGCAATGAAATTGCTGTCGCGGTCTTCCTTGACGAGCTTCGCGATGCGCTCCATCGCCCAGTCCCACGAGACGCGCCGCCATTCGCTACTGCCGGGTGCGCGATATTCGGGATGTTTCAGACGCGAGGGGCTGTGCACGAACTCCAGCAGCCCGGCGCCCTTCGGACACAAGCTGCCGCGGCTGACCGGATGGTCGGGATCGCCCTCGATGTGGATGATCTCGGCCTTGGCATTTTTGGCCTTGTCGCCGAGGCTGTACATGATCAGTCCGCAGGCTACCGAACAGTACGGGCAGGTGTTGCGCGTCTCCGTCGTCCGCGCCAGCTTGAAGGTTCGCACCTCCGCCAACGCGGCGGTGGGGGAGAAACCGAGTGCCGCGAGCGTCGAGCCACCGAGGGATGCGGCGCTCAGCTTGAAGAATTGGCGACGGTCGATGTTCATGCCTGTCCCCGCGGTCTTCGGCATAGGTGGAATGGCTGTACGCTCGCCACTGTGCACGTTCCGGATTCGGAACTCAAGGGGGGCATGATCGCCCCGGGCTTCCGTGCGGTCCGGTACGGCTGGGCAGGTTTCAGGCGTCGTATTCGTCGCTGCTCGGGAACTCTGCCAGCAGTTCACGGACCAGGGTGAGGGCCAGAGGATAGTCGAAATTGTCCAGCAGCTGCGCCAACTGGTCGGCCCGCACGCCGAAGGCGCTCCGCAGGCCTGGTGCACAGGTGGTGTAGAGCTGGGTGACCGAGGCATCGTCCTCGGCCAGCAGGGCCTCGAGCCGAAGCAACTCGTTACGGCGGAGGTTGCGTTCCGCAATGGATGACTTTGGCTGATCGCCTGAGTCGGAGAGCAGTTCGGGCAAGATCTCCAACAGGGTGTGATGCGCGGTTTCCAGCGCCGCCAGTGGGGCGTTCAGCGCAGCACCTGTCGTATTGGCGCGCAAGGCGGCCTCCAGATCAGCAGCGCTCCCCTGCAGCTCGGTCGCCCCCAACAGTGCCGCCACGCCCTTCAGCGAATGAACGAGATGCTCGGCCTGCTGCCAATCCCCGCCTTCCAGCAGGCTCCGCAGGCGCATCAGGTCCCGGTCATGCGTGGCGGCGAAGCGTCGCAGTGCGCGATGGTAACGGGGGACATCGCCGCCCGTGTAACGCAGGCCAAGTTCCGGGTCGATCGGCACGGTTCGGCCGCAGGGCGCGGCGGCACCGCCGTCACCAGCCGAAGGGGGCCTTTGAGGCGTCGCAGATCCTGCCGCGTGCAAAGTCAGATACCCCGTGATGGTGGTGAACAAGGCAGCGGGTTCCACGGGTTTCACCAGCATGCCATCCATGCCGGCGGCAAGGCATTGAGCGCGGTCTTCGTCGAAGGCATTCGCCGTCATGGCAATGATCGGAACGGAGGCGCAATCGGGCAGCCGGCGAATGGCCCGCGTTGCGGCAAGACCGTCCATCACCGGCATTTGCACGTCCATCAGAATCAGGTCATAGGCGCGCCCGGAGGCCATATCTACGGCCTCAGCCCCGTGATGGGCGATGTCCGGGCTTATGCCTAGTTCATCGAGCAGGGCCGTGACCACCTCTCGATTGATCGCATTGTCCTCGACAACCAGCAACGCCAGCGAGGCGTAGTCCGGTGTCGGAACAGAGGTATCGGCCCGAGTGTCCTTGCTGCCAGTGGTGCTGCCATCCGCCTGTTCCTGTGCCCGGCCAAGCGCGTCATACAAGGCTGACGGGGTCACCGGCTTGGCCAGAGAAACCCAGGGCTGATCCGCTGCCACCGCCGCGGCGGGGGGTTCCGGCACATCGCCACGACCCAGTGAAATCAGTCGGGTGACGGCTTTCCCGCATTCGTCAACCAGGGACCACGCTGCGTTGAGGGCGATGGCTTGCAACAGCTGTCGGTCGACGATCATCAGGTCATAGGGAGTCCTGGCCCGGTGAGCCGTCGCCAGGGAAGCCAGCGCTTGCGAACCCGATGCCGTCGTGTCGACCGTGATCCCGAGATCGCCCAGTAGGCCGGCCAGCGCGGCACGGACGGCCGGCAGGTCGTCGACGACCAGCGCACGCTGTCCGCTCAGGCGCTTACGCAAGGCCTCGCGCGCGTCTCCGGAATGTTCGCCCAGCCTGATCAGGCGGGTCGTGAACCAAAAGGTACTACCTCGGGCCAGCGCGCTCGTGACTCCGATCTCACCGCCCATCAGTCGGACCAGGCGCCGACTGATCGCCAGTCCCAGTCCGGTGCCGCCATACCGCCGGGTGGTCGAACTGTCCGCTTGCTCGAAGGCCGCGAATAACCGCCTTTGGTCGTCGGGATGGATGCCGATTCCGGTGTCCCGGACCTCGCAGCGCAGCCACAGGGTGTCTCCATTCTCCGCCTGCCGCTGCATGCGAACCAAGACGTATCCCGATTCGGTGAACTTCACCGCGTTGCCGACGAGATTCAATAACACCTGGCCGAGACGAACGGGATCCCCGACGAAGTGCCCCGTCAACTCCGGATCGATGTCGTAGACCACTTCCAGCGTCCGCTCCGCCGCTTTTTCCCAAAACAGCGCTGTAATCCGTTCCAGCAATGAGGTCAGTTCGAACTCGGTTTGGTTCAGGGTGAGCTTCCCGGCCTCGATCTTGGAGATGTCCAGAATGTCATTGATCAAGGTCAGCAAATGATTGGCGGCTTCGGTGACCTTGCCGAGTTGTCGTTGCGCTTCCGGTGTGCCGATACGTCTTTGCAGCAGATAGGTGAGCCCGACGATCGCATTCAGCGGTGTCCGGATCTCATGACTCATGTTGGTGAGAAAGGCGCTCTTCGCGCGACTGGCGGCTTCCGCGGCGTCCTTGGACGCGGCAAGCTCGGCCGTGCGCTCGGCGACCAGTTCTTCGAGGTGGTGACGATAGCGTTCCAGTTCTGCGCTGGCCTGCTTGCGCTCGGTAATGTCCTCCTTGACGGCGAGATAATGCGTGATTTGTCCACTCGGCTGGCGGACCGGAGAGATCCGCGCCGACTCCGTGTACAGCGAACCGTCGCGGCGGCGGTTGATGAACTCGCCTTCCCAGGTCTCCCCCCGGGTCAAGGCGGCCCAGAGTGCCCGATGAGTGCTCTTGGGCGTCTGCCCCGAATCCAGTAAACGGGGATTCTGGCCGAGCGCATCCTCGCGCGAGTATCCGGTCGAGTCGACGAAGGCCTGATTGACGTATTCGATACGCGCCTCGGTATCGGTGATGACGATGCTGTTGGGGCTCTGTTCGACGGCCAGCCAGAGTTTGCGGAGCTGTTCCTCGGCGTTGCGCCGCTCGGTAACGTCCTGAACGGTGCCGACCGCGAAAATGGCTGCGCCGCGCTCGTCCAGCCGGACCTCGGCGCGTTCGCGTACCCAGCGGATGCGGTCACGGACCACAATCCGGTGTTCGATGTCGAAGGAGCGGCCCGACCAGACGTTGTCCCAGGCCTTGCGGACCGACGAGAGGTCATCGGTGTGGATCCGCGATAGAAAACTCTCCGGGCGCAGTTCGGTGTCGGATGGAACCTCGAGGATGCGGTAGGTTTCATCGGAACCGCGCATCTCGTCGCGCCGCAGATCGAGCGTCCAGCTTCCCACGAGCGCGATGGCCTGAGCTTCCCGCAGCGCCTGTTCACTGTCGCGCAGACGGGACTCGATTTCCCGTCGCTGCGTGACGTCGCGCGCAACGCCCACGACACCGATCAGCTGTCCTTCACCGTCGTACATCGGCGTCTTGATGGTTTCGAAAATCCCGCGGTAGCCGCCGTCGGCAAAGGTCAGGGTGTCCTCTTCGACCTGCGCCACGCCACGCGCCATGGCCTCGGCGTCGTTTTTCCGGTAGGCATCCGCGGTTGCGCGGTCGACGAAGTCGTAGTCGGTTTTCCCGACGATGTCTGCTTCGGGGGCGCCGTAGCGTTTCGCGAACGATGGATTGCAGGCCAGGTAGACCCCATCCGGGTCTTTCAGCCAGACCAGGTCGGGAATGGTGCGAATCAGACTCTTCAGCCGCGCTCGCTCGTATTCGACGGCACGGCGCGCATGCGCGCGCTCAGTCATGTCGCGAAAAGACCATAAACGGGCCGCTTGGCCGCCGAGTCGGAGTGGTCGTGTGAAGCGTTCGTAAATGCGTCCATCCTTGAAGGCCAGGTGATCGGTCTGCTCGTCGTCACAGCCGTACAACTGCTGTACTCCCGCCAGAAAAGCCTCGGGATCGGCCAGTTGCTCACTGGCATGCTGCAGCAGCGGTCTGTTGGAGCGGGCCGCGCAGAGTGCATCCGGCATCTGCCACAGTTCGCGGAAGCGGCTGTTCATCAACAGCACCTCGCCATCCACGCCGCAGACGAGCAGACCATCGGCCGTGGAATCGAGCGTGGTGCGCAGCAGGGTGTCGCTGCGGATGACCGCATCGCGCTGTCCCATCAGTTCGGTGACGTCGCGGGCGAGCCCGAGCAGCGCCGGTTGCCCGTTCCACTCGCCATGGACGACACGGGTATCGACCAGGATCCTGGTCCCGTCGCGTGCCACCAAGGGTAACGAGCAAGTCGTGCGGTGCCCGGCGGCAATGTCTCTCAGCACGCACCGCGCCTCGTCCTGCACGTCCGGCGGGTGTATCTGCCAGATGGGTAACCCCAGCCATCCGGTATCCGGCGCGAGTCGCGTTGCGACCGGCTCGTTGTAGTGCACGATCCGGCCATCGCAATCGGTCACGAACAGGAAGTCCGACATCGCCCGAAAGAGGCCTTCGATATTCTTGCGCTGGTGCTGCGCATCCTCTTTTGCCCGGATGCGCAGCAGCGCCAGCGTGATCGGCGGTACCAGCGTTTGCAGTGCGCTGATTGTTTCCGCCGGCAGTTCCCGACAATGCCGGCTCCCCAGGCAAAGGCAGGTGGCGGCCTCCCCGTCGATCCGGATCGGCAGTGCCGTGATACTGCGGAGAGCTTCCGCTTCCATGACCCCGGGCACGAACCGGCAGCTGCCGGCGTCCTGCGGATCCGGGGCGAGGCTGCGCGTGAGCGGTTGGTTCCGCGCCACGGCTTCAACCATCATGGACATTGCAGAAGCCTCGACGTCCCGGTCGCGGATCGTCCCAGAGAGCCTGCTCTCGGCCAGCAGCGTGCCATTCCCGCCGTCGATGCGGTACAGAACGCCGCAGTCGATGTCCGGCAACATCAGCGCGCTCTCGAGCAGCGCTGCCCACAACGCGGGTCGGTCCGCTTCCAAGGCCAGTGCCTGAGCAAGCTGGTGCTGGGCCCGGAGGGTGATTTCGGTATGTTTACGGGCGGAGACATCCGCCATCGTGCCCGCGGTCAACAACGGACTGCCGTCGCTCGAGCGATGCATGACCCTCCCGCGGGCATGAATCCAGCACCAGGTTCCGCAGGCTTTGCGGAGGCGATATTCGGCCTTGTACAGCGGGTTATCGGGTCCTTGGGCGGCTTCGATGCGGGCCAACAGATCAGGATGATCATCGCGATGCACCAATTCCAGCCAGTCCTTGAACCGGGTCGGGGCCTGGTCTTCCCGGTAACCGAGCAGATCACAGCAGCCGCGGCTCCAACTGACGCGATCCGCGGCATGGTCATACTCCCAGATGCCCACTGCGGCGGCTTCGAGCGTCAGGCTGAGGCGGTCCTGCAGGCGGGCATTGTCCGCACGGAGGTCGACGCGCTCACGGTGATCGTGGTCCAGCCATTCGACCCCGATTTTCTCCAGCAGGCGGGCCTGGCTGACCACGCCCTGCACGACGTGGCGCGCATCCGTCACCGGCATGTGCCGCACTCGCAAGCGCGCCATGGCAGCCGCCGCGTCGGCGACGGAGGCGGCGGGCGACAGGCAGTGGACAGGGGTCGTCATGACCTGGTCGACACGAAGCGTGCGTGGGTCGGCCTCGCCGGCCAGCAGACCGGAGAGATCGCGCTCAGTCAGGATGCCGAGGAGGACATGCTGTTCGACGACCAGCACGTAGTCGGAGCCGGTGCTCATCATCATCTGCACGGCGTCGGCCAGCGTCGCTGCCGGTGACAGCTCGGCGGCGACCGGGTCCTGGACCGACTGCAGATCATCGATCTTCCGGAATACCTCCAGGCCGAGGTGTGTCCTGAAGTCGGTCGCGGTCGCGATGCCAACCGGTTCCCCGTCGGCAGCGGTAACCAGCAGATGGCGCACGCGATGCTGCCGCAGCAGCGCGTAGCCGGATCGGAAGTCGAGATCGTGCGGGGCGGCGATGACCGGGTGGGTCATCACGCTGGCCAGGGCTGTTTCGGGCGGTGTCCGCTGATGCACCAGGCGGACCAGATCCCGTTCGGTCAGGATGCCGGCAACGTTGCCTCCCTCCGTGATGACCAGCGACGAGACGCGCCTGTCCACCATCTGTCCGGCGGCGGCTCCGAGTTGACAGTCCGGCGCGGCGGTGACGATCCGCCGGCTCATGATGTTCTCTAGCGTGAGATCGTCGATGCCTGCCACCGGGGAACGCCTCCTTGACGCGCCCATGCCAACTGGAGTGACGGCCACAGCGCGGAGACCGCCTCCCGCGGGTGCCGAGCCGGTCGCTTGCGGCCGGATGACCACAGTGGCGCGACAGGCTCAGTTCTGCCGATGGCCCTAGCGTAGTATCGCTTTGGGCTTAGAACTCATGATACGGCATGATCGCCGCCGTTCGCGAGCGGGCATTCGGCCGGCCATCCGCGGTGTGGGGCGCGTTCGAGGAGGAACGAGTTCCCTGCGAGGCTCGATATCGCAGATGTCTGGCCGGGCGGGTCCGGCGGAACACCGTCCGCCCGGCAGATGGGCGGGGGGATCAGCCGGAGACGATGTGCACCGGGCCGTGCCGGTCGCAGTGATCGCCGCAGGGGTGATGCAAGATGCCGTCGACCAGATAGTCGATGTGGTCGCCGTGGGGGACGGCCTCGTGACCGCAACCGGGACCGTGCCGGTGTCCCGTGCCGCAGCAGGCTGCGGTCGTGTCGACGCAGCCTTCGGGGTTGGCGGAACTGACGTCCAGCCGGTGCTCGTCGTAATGCGCGACCTTGCCGTCGACCATGTGCGGATGATGCAGATGGCCGTCATGGAGATAGTCCACGTGACCGGCGTGCTGGATCGCGGTGTGACCACAGTGAGCGCCGTGCTGGTGCTCGTGATCTGGATGGCAGTGACAGGGGTTCATGAGTATTGACCTTTTCGCCTGGAAAGTTGAAGGCACCGGCCCGCCGTCAGGCGATCACGTGTCGGACGTGATCGACCATGTCCGCGAGCATGTGACGAACGTGTTCATCGGCGATCGAGTAAAAGGCATTCCGCCCCGCCCGCTCGACGCGCACCAGCCCCGCCGTTCGCAGCAGGCGCAGGTGGTGGCTGACCAGCGAGGGCGACAGGTTCGTTGCCTGCACGATGTCCGAGACGGGCCGGCGGCTTTGCTCGGCGCAGGCCAGCACGATCGACAATCGGGACGGGTCACCCAGCAGAGAGTACATCTCGGCCAGCGCCGCACATTGCGCCTCGCTCAGCGTCATAACTCTTCAACGTATGAACACTTGTTGAATTGTCGTGAGTATCCGCGGCCGCGTCAAGCGTGCCGGACCGGCGCCGTCCTCGCGTCTCAACAGGGACAGGGTGGTACGAACCCTCCGCTTGCCGGATGCGGGTCCGCCGCACGCTACATTCCGAACGGAAACTCCTTGCGGTTCAGAACCCCGCTGGACCGAACCGTCTGCAGTGCTTTGCCGTATTCCGCCAGAACGCGGAGGCCGTAGTCGAAACGCCGCCGTAACGCGCCATCCTCCTCCGAGACCGGTGTTTCCTCGTTCAGCACTTCGTTGACGTTGCGGACGATCACATGCTCGGAGATGTACTGGATGTGGGAGTTCTTGTAGCTGCTGGTCCGCAATTCGGCAATCGGATACGCGCCGTTCCGGGAAGCGGACACACCGACCAGCAGGCCCGGCTTGTGATAGAGGCAGCCATCGCTGGCGAAAAGGAAGAAATTCTTCAGCGCGGCGGGCGCCATGCCGCTCCATTCGGGCGCGATGATCACGGCGGCATCGCAGCCTGCGAGGGCTTCGGATACCGGCCGCCATGGCTCGATCATTTTCGGGTCCTTGTTCCAGATGCCCTCTTCCCATAGTGGCAGCGGTTCCTTGCCAAGCTCGAGCAGATAACTCGAGAATTTGGGATCCAGCGCTGCGATCTGGCCGGCGACGAAACGGGCGACTTTGCCGGATTGGGACTGGGGGCGGTGGCTGCCGGACACGATGGCAAACTTCATCTGCGGTGGACTCCAATCAGGGGTGGCGTGAAAATGCGTGAACCGCTCGGGACACGGTGCCGCGGCGGCTGGCTGCCACCGGCGGCGCGGCCGTGTGCCGGCCTCGGCAAGCAGGCGGACAAGCCGGCTGCCGGGGAGGCAACATACCATGAAAGCGATGAAGTTCAGCGCCTTCGGCGGGCTCGACAGCCTCAGACGGGTCGACTTGCCATGCCCGCAACCGTGTTCGGGCGAGGTGCTCGTCGAGGTGGCTGCCCTGTCGGTCAATCCGGTCGACTGGAAGCTCCGCACGGGCGCGTTGCGCTGGCTCGGTCCGCTGCGGTTCTCGGCAATCCCGTGTTTTGATTTCGCCGGCCACGTGGTCACGGCCAAGGTCGGGCCATTCCAGACCGGTGACCGCGTGTTCGGGCTGTGCCGGTTGGGACAGGACGGCGCTGCCCGCGCAGCGCTGCTGGCCCGACCGGGGCCGCTACTGGCCGCGACGCCCGCGAACGTGTCCGACGACGAGGCGGCCGGCGTGCCGCTGGCCGGCATGACCGCGCTGCAGGCCTTGAACACACCGCGACCGCTGATGTCCGGCGAGCGGGTCATGATCGTCGGCGCTTCCGGTGGCGTCGGACACTACGCCGTGCAGATCGCGAAGGCGCTGGGTGGGATGGTGACCGCGGTCTGCAGTACCCCCAACATCGACTGGGTGGGGACTCTCGGAGCGGACCGCGTCCTGGATTACTTTCGCGGCGACGTCGACCGTCCGGTGCCTGAATTCGACCGGGTGTTCGATGCGGTGAGTCTCGGCAGCTTCGAACGGTGGCGGCGCTGGCTGAAACCGGAGGGGGCTTATGTAACGCTGCTCCCGCGCGGGGATGTCCTGTTGCAGCGGCTGACCTTGCCGTGTTGCGCGCGGCAGCAGGCCCGGTCGATCTTCCTGAAACCCGAAGCCGGAGAGCTCGAGAGGCTGGCCGGATGGATGGCCGCGGGCCGGCTCCGGACCGTCATCGACCGCGTGTTCCCCTTCGACGAGCTCCTGCCCGCGTTGCAGAAGAGCCGGGCAGGACATGCACGAGGCAAGATCGTGGTCCGCGTGGCGCCGGAAACCTGATCCTTTGATTAGTGTTGGCAGTACGTGCGAACCGGGGTCATCCGGACCATAGCCGTAGCGACTTCGTCCATCGCCGGCACATTCTGGCACCCATCCCGGAGCCGAACCGATCGCGTCGCCCTAACGAGCGAACTGGAGGCTCCCCAGAAACGGCTCGAGTTCATGCCGATAGCGCTGCACCAAGGGTTGCTCCGGGGGAAGTGCCTTGAGGTAACGCTCGCTGTACCCGATGCCGATCAGCAAGGGGCGCGTCGGGTGCTTGCAGGTCAGTTCCGTGACGGTGATGACGAAAGTCTGTCCCGGCTGTGTGCGGCTGAGTCGACCCTCCCTCGTCTCGTCGAGCCGGATGCAGAGGGCGTCCGTAATCCGCTCCTCGCGCGCGACTTTACGTCGCAGCACGTTGCCTTGTGCGATTCCGTTCGTCTGCTCCGTGAGCGTCTCGTTCGCCATGCGTTCGAGGTCGCCGACGCTGTCGATCGGGCCGGGCGGAGTGCCCATTCTGATCATTGCGACGAGGGTGTTTCGTGTTTCTCGCTCGGTCGGCGGCTTGTCGAGGTACCTTCCGCCGAAAGGGTTCTTGAGGAACATGCCTCCCTTTCCTTTGTCCAGTAGCATGCACCAGTTCGGTCCCTGCGGGGGCAACATGGAAAACGCCTCAAAGTGCAGGCGTGGTGCCGAGTCCGGCAGTGATGGCAAGGGCATGTCGCTGCATTCGGGACCCGGGCGCGGGTATCCGAGATTCGAGCAGGCGGTGAAGGTCCAGCAAAGGCCGAGCAGCAGGGTGCCCCGGACGGCGAATCGACTGCCGCGCCTTGTCATAGCGGTGACCGAGGCCCTAGGCGGAAATGATCGCGCAAGCGCCGCTCGTTGGCGCGTCTCGACAGGCTGAGTGCTCATCGGTCGCCTCGGTCTCGGTGGCGGTCTTGTCCGACCATCATTTCGATCGCTTCGGAAAGCCCTCGAACAATTCCTTCGTCATGCCCCGCAGTTCCTGCATGTCGAAATCCGGCCGGTCGAAGCCGAAGCGGGTATTCGCTACGCGGTTGGTCCATAGAATGTCTCCGGTCCCGCCCTCTACCAGAGCGATCTCCAGTTCGCTGGCACCGATCGGATCCTGGGGCAAGTAGCCTCCGGCCACGGTCAGCAAGACCTTGAAGGCCATTTCCGTGGCGACGGAACCACCGGATCGTTTCCATCCCGCGAAGTTGATGAAGATCAGCCCATCGCTCCGGGCGAATGCGGCCAGGTTTTTCGCGTCCTGACCCAGCGTGCATTCGATGTTGCGATCGCGCGATGGTGTGCCGGGTCTCCCGGCCATCTCACTGCTGATCTGCGCATAGAGGCGGGAGATTTCGGCCTCGCGGAATAGCGCAGCGGAGTCCGCTCTTGCCCCTTGGGCTTGTTGTATCGTGGCGGCTTCGAATCCCTGGCGGGTCAGCTCCTCGCCGATCACCTGAATCAGCGCCTCGGCGACGCGAGGCATTTGCCCGCTCAGGCCCTCCTTGAGTCCACCCAGGTGAACCAGATACAGCCGGACATTGGGCGGAACGACCGCCACTCGCCGGATGCCCGCGCAGTGGGCCGCAAAATCCTGATGCTGTCGGACGAGGGAGGGCGTCGTCGCGCAGGCGCACAGGAGACTCAGACACAGTGCGGCGAGAGCGCACCGTCCAATCCACGAGCTGTGGTCGCGTGTATCCACCGTTGGCTGCTCCGTGCCGATGACGGGTGGCGAACACATCCGGCCTGTTCGAGGGCGCGGATTCCCGCCGGATCCAGTCTGTTGCCGCGAGCGTTGCAGGGCAATAGGCACGATTTCCCATGCCGCGATCCGCGCAGGATCGCCGCGGCCTGGGCTCTTGGGGATCAGGCGGGTCGGACGGACGTGCGGTGGAGGCGACGCACCCGAAGGGTCTCCAGGGCTGCCGCAGTGACCAGAAAAAGACCCATGACGCCACTCCCGGTCAGCAGCGGGTGCCAGCCGGTGGCAAGGATCAGTTCACAGTTCGCGAAATAGAGGCCTATGCCGTACAGGATGTAGCCGATGATGGCGCCGACGTCGTAGTCGACCGGGTAATACCGGCGGCCCAGCAGGTAGGAAATCGTGGTCATGCTGACGTAGCAGCTCAGCGTGGCCAGGGCCGAACCCACATAGCCGAGCTTCGGGATCCACAGCAGGTTCAGCACGATCGTCAGCACGGCGCCGAACAGGGCGACTCCCGCGCCGAGCAGGGTGCGGTCGGTCAGTTTGTACCAGATCGACAGGTTCACGTAGATACCGAGGAACAGGCTTGCCAGCAGCAGAATGGGTACGACGGTCAGACCCGCGCGGAACTCCGCACCGATGAAATACTGGAACAGGTCCAGGTACAACATTACGAGCAGGAACACGAACACACAGAAGATCACGAAGTAGCGCAGCACCGTGGCATACATCGCCTTGGCATCCTTCCGGTCGGCATGCGCGAAGAAGAACGGCTCGCCGGCGTAACGGAAGGCCTGGATGAACAGCGACATCAGCACCGACAGCTTGTAGCAGGCGCCGTAGATCCCGAGCTGCTGCAGGTTCGTCTCCGGGTCATAGGGCAGCGTGAATTTCAGTATCGCCCGCCCGAGCATTTCGTCGACGATGCCGGCCAGGCCGATCACGACCATCGGCAGCGAGTAGCCCAGCATGCGCTTCAGTAGCGTCCAGTCAATCCCGGCAAAGATGCCCCTGAACTGCGGGAGCAGCAGCAACAGCTTGAAGCCACTGCCCAGCAGATTGGCGATGAAGATGTAGCCGACCCCCATTTCCGGGTCATAGAACTGCGCGAGGGGCGCGCCCGGATCGGCCGCATGCAGATCGTGCAGATAGACGATAAAGAACACGTTGAGCGCAATCGTGACCAGGATTTCGGCGATCTTGACCCCGGCGAAGCGCAGTGCCCGATTCTCCGCCCGCAATTGGGCAAAAGGGATCGCCGAGAGCGCATCGAAAGCGAGAAACCAGGCAAACCAGCGCAGATATTCAGGGTGTTTCTCATACAGCAGCAGGGTCGCCAGATCGTCGCCGTAGGCATAGGACAGCCCGACGAAGGTCAGATTGGCGATCAGCACGCAGTTCAGCGCGGTGCCGTAGACCTTGCGCGAATCATTCCCGGCCCGCTGGCGAAAGCGGAAATACCCGGTTTCCAGGCCGAAGATCAGGATCACCGCAAAGAAGCCCGCATAGGCATAAAGCTCCGAGACGATGCCGTACTCACCGGTCGAATAACGGTAGGTATACAACGGCACCAGCAGATAGTTCAGGAACCGCCCGACGATGCTGCTCAGGCCGTAGATGGCAGTCTGGGAGGCAAGTTTTTTCAGGGCGCTCACGGGTTGCGATCCGTTTTTCCGCGGGACAGGCTGCCGCATTGTAGCCTGGGCAGAGGGGTGCGCTGCTCCGGCGGACGCTGGAAAACGCCTATGGGAGCCAATGAACTCAACGGGATGCAGAGGGAGCAAGCGCGACGGGCGAGCGAGCGATGACGGCGTACTCCTCGCGCTCGGGCGGATCGCCGTGTACGGCGAGGTCGAGGTAGTGCATCAGTTCATCCGCGATCGCGGTCGTGTAATGGTAACCGTCAATGAAGTTGCTGTCGTCGCGGGTGATCCGTGACCGGCGCAAAAAGTCCACCACCACGCTGTTCGGTAGGCGATGGGCGAGCGCCGCTGCCCGCTGCTTGCATCCCTCCCACAGGGCCTCCTGTTCCGAGCCGGGCTCGGCCTGGTGGAACACATGGTACGGCGCGAAGAAAAGGATTTTCAGCGTTGTCGCCGGCAAGCTCTCCAGGGCATCGGCCAACTGTGCCAACCCCGGATAAGCCGGGTGATCGTGGTAATTCTGTTTGCGCCACAGCCGTCCTTCGTGCGGGCCGTCGTAGATGCGCTTTCGCACCGACTCGGGATCGGTGTGCTTGTGCAGGCTCTTGGTGATGTCCTCGTAGCCATCCCGCCAGCGTTGATAGGGGACGAACAGCCCGAGCATCGCACGGGCCTGATCGTATGTCGCCTTCAGGCTGGTCTTGTTGAACGGAGGCAGATCGTTCCACAGGACTGAGTCGTAAAGCCATTCGGGCGAGGCTTTCCGCAGCTTTTCATTGGTGAATGGTCGCGAGATGTCGGGTTGGCACCACTGGCTGTCGATCCCGACTAGCACCGTGCGTACCGCGAGCCGGGACGAGCGGAAGCGCTCCAGCAGACGCAGCGACTCGAACGGTGTCGCCGAGGGCATGGCGAGATTGACGAACCGGCCGCCAAAAGCCGCTTCCAGAACCTGCGGCTTCATCAGCATCGCCGTGGACGTGCCGATGACCAGGCTGTCGAAGCCTGGTTGGCGGACCAGTTTGGCGTTCCAGTGCCGATGATCGCTCCGGACGGGATAACGGTCCCAGGCCGGCGAGAACGGAACCGAGTCGTAAGGGTCGATGATCAACATCAAGGCGTACAGGACGGCGATCGGGGCGAGCGCTCCGAGGAGGGCCAGCCCGCAAAAGCGCCGCCAGGCGATCTCAGAACTGGAAATAGATGAATTCCTGTTCAACTTCGCCCCACGTACTGAACAACGCAATGAACACCGCCATGCCGAATGCCGCCGCGGTATACCCTCGCGGTTGCAGGCGCTGCGACGCAACGTCCTGGCTGGAGGGTCCGAATATGGCGATCGCCCCGGCGGTCGCCAACAGCGCCGCATTCTCCACGCTCAGGGCCTGACTGCCCGGGCTCCCCTGATGCATTGCATGCCAGAACTGCATCGCCGTGCCGAAACTGTCGGCCCGGAATAACGGGCAGGTCTCGAACCAGAACAGCATGGTCAGGGCCCAACCGAAGGCCGCGGGCAGTTTGCGGCGGAACCGTCGGTCGATGAGGGTATACAGCGCAAGGGCAAGGCCCTGAACGGCACCCCAAACCGCGAAGGTCCACGCGGCGCCGTGCCATAGTCCCGCCAGAAACATCGTGATGATCATGCCGAGGAAACGGGGTTGCGGCAGCCAGTGACTGGTTGCGAGAGGCACAAACAGATAGTCGCGAAGGAAGCGCGACAAGGTCATGTGCCAGTGCTGCCACAACTCGCGGATCGATGTCGCCCGGTAGGGGCGGTCGAAATTGATCGGCAGCGTGTAGCCGAACATCAGCGCGACGCCGAGAGCCATATCCGTGTACGCGGAGAAATCGAAATAGATCTGCCAGGAGAAGCCGATCGCGCCTATCCAGGCATCCCCGGTTCCCAATACGCCCGCTTTCGCCGCGCCGGCAAAGATGGGATCGACGATGCCGGCCAGGGGATCGGCCAGGAATACTTTCTTGACCAGCCCGATGGTGAACAGGCTGGCGCCTCGTCCCAGGCGTTGCCACAGCCCGTCGCGCCATGGGTCGAGTGCGAATTGCGGAATCAATTCGTAGTGCCGTACGATCGGTCCGGCGATTTCATGGGGAAAGAACGTCACATAAGCCGCGTAGCGCTCGAAGGAGTAGTGCAGCCCCCCCTTTTTCCAGGTGTCCACCAGGAACGAGACCTGCTGAAACGTAAAGAACGAGATCGCCAAGGGCAATGTAATCTTGGCCAGTCGGAAGTCCGTGCCCGCCACCGCATTGACCGTGTCCACGAAGAAATTGGCGTATTTGAAATAGCCGAGCAGCGTGAGATTGAAGGCCAACCCCAGCACCAGGATGGTTTTCCGCGCGCCGTGACTTTCGCCGGGGCGCGCCAAGGCGCGGCCAATCAGAAAATTGGCGGTGATCGAGCCGATGATCAGGCCCAGGTAGGCCGGGTTCCACCACCCGTAGAAGAACAGCGAGGCGAGCGTCAGCGTGTTGACCGCCGCGCGGCTCCAGCCGCGTTTCCACAACCAGAGGAACAGGGACAGTACGATGGGCAGAAACAGCAGGATGAATTCCCGCGAATTGAACAGCATGCAGTCTATTTACTATGCGCGGCCGGATGACGCCGTAAGGGCGACAGCCGCTCGGAAGACGATGAGGAAAGGCCCCGTATTTTCCCCATTCGCCCTATGGCTTACAAGTTCGGGGAAGACGGCGGGCGCTCACGCGGCCTGGAAGCCGTATCCGGCTCGGGGTACAGGATGGGCCGCGGTGGCGGCTGGGCCCGGTATTCCATGGCCGGTATGCGGTCCCATGCGCCTGCACCTTCGCTGACGGATTATCGATGGGCCTATCTCGCCGCGCGCCACCTGCCGAATCCTTCCGGGTAGCCGCAGACGCCGTTGTGGCGCGGTATCGTCCGGTCGGGCGGTTCGCTCAGGGTTTCGTGCGCGGCAAACTCCGCCATGATCCCGTGTACCGCTACCTGTTCGAAGCCGGTTTGCCGCCAGCCGACGGGGCTGTGGTGGATCTCGGCTGCGGTCGGGGGATTGTGCTGGCGGTGCTTGCCAGCGCCTCGGCCCTGGCACTTTCGGGCGAAGCCCAAGCAACGGGGCCGCACCGGGTCGGCATCGAGCGCCGGGAGGCGCACGCCGCAGCCGCGCGCGCGGTGATGGATGGTGAAGCCGAGATCGTGACGGGGGATGTGCTTGCGACAGACTTTCCATCCGCGCGACTGATCCTGCTAATCGACGTGCTGCTGTACCTGAACGCCGCGCAGCAGGATCAACTGCTGGAGCGCGCGGCAGCGCGTTTGAATCCCGGGGGTCTCTTGGTGATTCGCGAGGCCGATGCCGCGGCCGGATGGCGGTTTGCCACGACGGTCGCCGCGGAGCGTATCAGCGCCTGGCGCCGTTGCGAATGGCGGCAACGTTACCATTATCGCAGCCGCACCGAATGGGTGAACCGCTTGGGGGAACTCGGCCTCGCGGTGCGGACCATCCCCATGAGTGAAGGTACCCCGTTTGCTAACCTGCTGTATTGTGGCGAAATGCGTTGAGCGGCGGCCATGGCGCTCCGGTGAGGAACTGAACGGCTGTCGTATCAGGGCTAGCCACCGTACCTTCGAAAAGCCTCGCAGGTCGAAGAACTTCGAAGGAGCGCTACGTGAATGGAGGGCGGCGGATATGGCGTGTGAGCCCCACCGCTGTGGATTCAGGCCGAAGGTGGGCCTTGCGCGTCATGGTACCGCTCGGGTCATTTGCCGTTCCAACGGCGCAGAGCAGGAGGTGCCTGTGCTCGCCTGGGCGCGCCGAGCGTTTAACGGGAATGCCCGGAAGACTTGGGCTCGCGCATGGGGTTTAGCGCTCTACCCGCTGACGCCGCGAAACCGGGAGTGCCTGTGCGTCACCATCTCCAGGCCGAGCGGCGTCAGAACCGCTACGGATGGCCCCGCCGCGGCGCCGCTATGGTCCCGTTGCGCGGTCGATCGACGCAGTCCGTTTGCCCATGCGCAGGGTCTCGCTCGGCAATTCGTGAAACAGCGCCTGGTAATCGCTCGCGAACTGGGACAGATGCCAGAAGCCGACGCTCAGGGCCACCGAGGTCACGCTCGTGGTGCGTGGGTCGCCTTCGCGCAGGCGCTCCCGCGCCCGATTGAGGCGGACGATCTTCAGGAAGGCCATCGGCGTCAGCGCGTGCTTTTCCTGAAAGGCGTACTGCAGGGCGCGTGCCTTCAGTCCGGACAGCTCACACAAGTCCGGCAAGGTCAGCGGCTCCGAGTAGTGGTCGCGGATATGCGCCTCGACCCGAGCGACCGCCTGGCGTCGCCGCGAAATGCCCGCCGATTCCTCGATGCGTTGCTGATGGGCCCGTCCGAACAACTCGAAGATCGCACAGACCAGACCCATCTCGGCCACGCGACGTATGGCAGGGCGCTGAAAACACCTCGGATAGATTGCCGCGGCCTCCAACACCCAATGCCAGCGGCGACGGAGGCGCAGCAGATCGGTATCCGAGAATTGGAAGGCTACCAGTCGGCTCTCATGCTTGGGAACCGGAATCCCGAGAGTGTCGGCGACCTGATGCCAGTAAGTTTCCTCGACGAACAGCGACAGGACCTCCACTTCCGCCTGCGATGCCAACCCGAGTTCCTCACTGGCCGACCACATGACCAAATGCTCCTGGAGGCACTCATCGGGAAGCCGCGAATGCGACTTGCGCACCGGGGCCCGGCTGCGGAAGCACTGGAAGGCGAGCGAATCCGCGAGCACGTGTCCGGCAAATTGGACCGGGGTATTCAACCAGTCCGACACCACCAACGCGTGATCGAGTAAGACGCCATGCATTCGCTGCTCGAAGCGGCCACGCCCGGATTGGGTATAGCGCGCCTGCAGCGGCCGGATCAGGTGTTCGGTATCGGTCGGTGTCGCCGAGACGAAGGTCCAGGTCCGCCCGGGATCGAGGCCGAATGGCGGTAAGGTTTGCGCGCTCAAATTCGGCCCCCTGATGAGGTTCGGGGACCCGGCAGTCGGCGCGACCAGAAGGCCCGGAACACCGGAATCAGCCTAGCCAGTCGCGCGATCGACCTTGCGGTAGAGCGGGGGATTTGCCCCACGGCACCCAATCGAATGGGGGAAAACACCCGCGCCGACCGTGGGTTTAGAAACTCCGAACGTGATAGTGGAACCATTACCCGTGCAGCAGAGAACGTTATTGGGATCCCAAGGCCCCGAGGAAAAGCGCCACTTACGGGACCGCGGGACAGGCTTGAAGGGCACCCGGCAGTAGGTGGCCTGACCAAGAGCCAGTTTAGGTAAGCAATACGGGAGCCAACCAGCATGTATTCGAAACCACGGTTCTCCAAACAGGATGCTGCATTCACGAGAGGCCATGCGTAATTTTGTTAGACTCCGGGTCCGGCATTTTCGTAGCCTCTATGTTGGATATCGGAGCACAGCGGATACAGGCGCTGCCCGAGGTTGTCTGCCCATGCCTTCCGAGCGGCAGACCGGTAGGAAACCCGTTCACATCGCGCTGGTCGGCAGTCGGGATTTCCGGAACAACACGCGCCCCAGGCCGTCACCACCGTCGAACCACCACCTCCAAGGACTTTACCGTATGGATATGACCGTCTGGCTACGCGCGAGCGCGTTGATGCTGCTCGGATTTCACGGCGTGTTGATCGCTGCGCCGGGTCCGATTCCGCAGAATGCCGCGCATCGCGTCGACCGGACCGTGCTGCCGATTCCCGAGCCGAAATACGCCCCGATCAAGACGCTGGACGCGCGCAATGCCAAGCCGCCTCCGCGGTTCGAGGTCAAGGCCCCCAACGGCGCGCCGAATGTCGTCATCGTGCTGCTGGACGACATGGGTTTCGCGGTGCCCGGAACCTTCGGTGGGCCGGTGCCGATGCCGACGCTGGACCGGCTGGCCCAGGGCGGCCTGCGCTACAACAACTTCCATACGACCGCGCTATGTTCGCCGACCCGGCAGGCGCTGAAGACGGGCCGTAACCACCACACCGGCAACACCGGCTCGATCATGGAAACGGCGACGGCCTTTACTGGGGATACCGGTGTGCTGCCGGGCAGCGTCGCCCCATTGGCGGAGATCCTCCGGCACAACGGCTACAGCACGGCGGCCTTCGGCAAATGGCACGAAACGGCACCCTGGGAAATCAGCGTGTCGGGGCCGTTCGCGCGCTGGCCGACCCTGCAGGGTTTCGACAAGTTCTACGGCTTCATGGGTGGCGAGACCAACCAGTGGGCGCCGTCGCTCTATGACGGGGTCACGAAGGTCGAGCCGCCACGCAAGCCGGGTTATCACTTCACGGAAGACATGACCGATCAGGCGATCGCCTGGGTGCGCTACCAGCAGGCACTGACGCCCGACAAGCCGTTCTTCGTCTATTACGCACCGGGCGCCACGCACGCGCCGCACCACGTCCCGAAGGCATGGGTCGACAAGTTCCGGGGCCGGTTCGATAAGGGCTGGGACCGCCTGCGCGAGGAGACGCTGCAACGCCAGATCGAACTCGGCGTCGTGCCGCCCGGCACGACGCTCGCTTCCAAGCCCGAGGCCATCAAGGCCTGGGACGCGCTCGGAGCCGATGAAAAGCGCCTGTTCGCGCGGCAGGCCGAAGTCTACGCGGGCTTTGCCGAACATACCGACCACGAGGTCGGACGGTTGGTCGATGCCCTGGCCGCCCTGGGCGAACTGGACAACACCCTGTTCGTCTACATTTCCGGCGATAACGGCGCCAGCGCCGAAGGCGGCATGTCCGGCCTGTTCAGCGAGGGAACCTATTTCAACGGCGTACAGGAGACGGTTCAGGATCAACTCAAGCATCTGGACCAGTGGGGCGGACCCGAAACCTACCCGCACATGGCCGCCGGCTGGGCGGTCGCCTTCGACACGCCCTTCCGGTGGACCAAACAGGTCGCCTCCGACTTTGGTGGCACGCGCAACGGCATGGTGGTCCATTGGCCCAAGGGCATCCAGGCCAAGAACGGACTGCGCAGCCAGTTCCATCACGTGATCGACATCGCACCGACGGTGCTGGAAGCGGCGCACCTACCGGAGCCGAAGGTCGTCAATGGCGTCAAACAGGCGCCGATCGAGGGGGTCAGCCTGGCCTACACCTTCGACAATCCGACGGCCCGGGATCGGCATCTGACGCAATATTTCGAAATCTTCGGCAATCGTGCCATATACCACGACGGTTGGTTCGCCGGCACGGTGCACCGGGCTCCCTGGGAAGCGACGAACCGGCACCCGCTCGACCAGGATGTCTGGGAGTTGTACGACGCCCGGCATGACTTCAGTCTGGCGCGCGATCTGGCGAAGGACAATCCGAAGAAGCTCGCCGAGATGCAACAGCGCTTCCTCGCGGAAGCGGTCAAGTTCAACGTGCTGCCGCTGGACGACCGGTTCCTGGAGCGCCTCACGGCCAGCGCGGTGGGCCGGCCCGACGTCATGGCAGGGCGGACCCGGCTGACACTGGGCGAAGGCATGACCGGTATGATGGAAAACGTGTTCATCGACGTGAAGAACCGTTCGCTGAGCATCACCGCCGACGTGCAGATTCCGGACGGCGGCGCCCAGGGGGTGATCCTGGCGCAGGGCGGCCGCTTCGGCGGCTGGAGCCTGTACCTGAAGGATGGCAAGCCGGCCTACACCTACAACTATCTGGGCCTGGAGCGGTTCACGGTGATGGCGCCGGATGCGCTGCCTGCCGGCAAGGCCACGCTGCTGCTTGATTTTCAGTACGACGGCGGGGGTGTCGGCAAGGGCGGTACCGGCGTGCTGTCGGCGAACGGTCGCATGCTGGCGGAAGGCCGCATCGAACATACGCAGCCGCGTATCTTCTCGGCCGATGAAACCGCCGATGTCGGCATGGATGACGCGACGCCCGTGGTCGATGGTATCGGCGAAGGCAGCGCGACGCGCTTCACCGGCAAGATCGACCAGGTCACCGTGGAGGTCCGATGAGGACTCTTCATGAGAGGAACGAAGTGGCGCAAAAAGAGAATCGAGCAACTCCGCGGCTTTGCTGCGCGTCCATGGTTTGTGCGCTGACGCTCGTCGCTGCGACCGGCCACTGCGCCGCGGACGAGCCTGCAGCCACGGCCAACGCCGGCGAAACCAGCCCCTGGTCGTTCAACCTTACGGCCTACGCGTGGTTGCCCGGCGTAACCGGTAATTACAGCGCGGGGCCCTTGAGCAAGTCGGTGGACGTCAATTTCATCGACATCGCCGGCAAACTGAGTTCGGTGCCCCTGGCCTTCATGGGGCGGTTCGAAGCGCACTACGAGCGGTTCGGCTTCTATCTCGACGGCAATTACATGGATCTCGATTTCAAGGACAAGTCGGGGCCGCGTGGGCTGGCCAGCGTGGGCCTGTCCACTCAACTGGGTCTGATGGACTACGGCTTCATGTACCGCCTGTTCGGGCCATCGCCGGCCGATCACTCGAACTGGCAGGGCATGGCTCATTCCAACCGCCTCGACGTCTATCTCGCCGGTCGCACGCTGTGGCTGACGAACACACTGGACCCGAAGCGTCTCGGCCAGCGGACCAGCAACGCGACGGTGACGGCGCCATTGATCGGCGGCCGCTTCGGTATCGATCTCAGTCCGGACTGGTTCGTGATGGCCGACGGGAATCTGGGTGGCTTCGGTGCCGACAATGTCAGCTTCACCGGGACCCTGCAGGGCCTCGTCGGTTACCGCTTTCTGGTCGGCGATATGCCCGGCTCGGTGGAACTCGGTTATCGCGCGCTGCGCATCTCGACCGAGCCCAATCCGCGCATGGAAACCAACACGACACTGAATGGCCCGTTCGCCGGGTTCACGGCTCACTGGTGACCCGGCGATACGCCTGCTCCGTCGGAGGATTCGCCCGGATTCACCGGATCCACCGGACACACCGCCATTCATGCTTGCGATTCGGGGGAAGTATTCGATGCCACACGACGACAGGTTTGAATTCCAACGGCTGATGCACGCGAGAGCGCGCGTTCCCGGCGTGATGCTGTTCGCACTGTTGATCAGTGCCTGCGTGACCGATGCGCAGTTTCTTGCGCAGAACACTTCGGCGGCGACCCAGACCACGGAGAGTCGGGCCAAATTCGAACTCGACTGCCCGCAAGTCCAGACGACGATCCTGTCGCAGAAGGTCGTTCAGTCCATTCAGCAGGGCTATGGTTGGCGCGGGGGTGGAATGCACGCTGGTCCCTGGACCGAATACACGATCGGAGTGCGCGGGTGTGGACGGCAGGCGGTGTACATGGCGCTATGTCGCGACCCGGCGAACTGCAATGCCTTCGCGCAAGGCGCGGAGGTTCAGCCTGTTCTCCCGGCCACTTCCCAGTGAGTGCGGGTTCCGTTTCCCCTGCCTGATATCGATAAGGAGAACCTCCCATGTGCCCCAAAATCCTGTCCCGCCGTTGCCCGGTCGCCCTGCTGATCGCAACGATCTCATTCACCACAGCCGCCCAGGCCCAGCAACCCTTCGTCTACCCCGCCAAGGGTCAAAGCCCGGAGAAGATGGCGAGCGACAAGGCGGCATGCCAAAGCTGGGCGACGCAACAAACCGGGTTCGACCCGATGAAGGAGGCGACGACGTCGCAGTCCACGCCTTCCGACAAATCGCAGCGGGGCGGATTGCTGCGCGGCGGTGCCCGCGGGGCGGCGGCCGGAGCGGCAATCGGTGCGATTGCCGGCAATGCCGGGGAGGGGGCTGCGATCGGCGCCGCGTCGGGTGGGCTCATGGCCGGAGCGAAGCGGCGGCAACAGCAAAAGGCCGAGCAACAAGCTCAGGCCCAGCAGGCGCAGGCGCACTCGGAACAGGTCGGCAATTTCCAGCGCGCCTACGGTGCCTGCCTGAAGGGACGCGGGTACAGCGTGGAATAATCCGGCCGCCGGCTTTTGGCTTCGGGTAACATCGGAATTCGAGCGCGACCCATCATCCCCCGTGATCCGTCGAGGTTCTGTGCAGCGCCTCGCGCCGTGCCTGTGGGCATTGCTGATTGGGCCAGGCTGGGCCGCGAGCGTGCCCTTTCAGGATTTTCAGATCTGGACGGCGATCACGGCCAAGGGCACGCTCGGCCTGGTGGACCCCGCGACCAACCCGGTCCGCTTCTGGCTGGAGGGCCAGGGACGCTACGGCAACGACTCGACCACGCTGTCACAAGGCATACTGCGGGCCGGTGTAGGCTATGCACTCAATGATCACAGCAGCCTCTGGCTCGGCTATGCCTACGTACCTACGATGCAGCCCTTCACCAACCAAAGCCGCAATGAACAGCGCTCGTGGCAGCAGTATCTGTGGAGTACGCACAGCGACGCCGGCCATTGGAATCTCAGGACGCGCCTCGAGCAACGCTACCGGCCCGCTGACGATTCGAAGGTCGGCTGGCGATTCCGCCAGCAGGTCAAGTTCTCGCAACCGATCGCGGCCTGGGCGGGCTGGAGTTGGGTGCTCTCGGACGAATTGTTCATCAACGTGAACCGCACGAGCTATACCAATGAAGGTTTCAATCAGAACCGCATCTTCTTCGGCCTGGCGTACCGTCTGAGCGTGTCGATGCACACCGAAGTCGGCTACCTGAACCAGTTCAGCAACCGCGACGGGGCGCCGAATCAGTTGCATCACATCCTGTCGCTGGCGCTCTATCTGGATGACTGAACGACCGGCACACCGACCTGCCTCTTCTCCACCCTTTCCGACCTGGCCGCCGTGACGCACGAATCCGAACCGATCGTATTTCCCCTCGGGGCTTCCGGCCCGTTTCATCGCCTGCAAGCAGCGCTCCGGCTGCTCGACCATGAGCGCCCGGCGATAGGGCGGCGCGTCCTGGCCTGCATCGCGATCACCTGGGTGCCGCTGGTCCTTCTGTCCTGGTGGCAGGGTCTCGCTCCCTCTGCGGACGCGGCCACGGCCTCGGTCATGACTCACATCGCGACCTACGCACGCTTTCTGGTCACGCTGCCACTGCTGATCGTGGCGGAGAATTCGGTACGCCCCCAGTTGGAGCAAGCCTTGAGCCACGCCGTAACCTCGGGCCTCGTACCGAAAGCCACGTACGGGCGTTTCGTCGACATCATGATGCGCGCGTTGCGGGCCCGTGAGTCGACGGTAGCCGAAGTGGTGGTCCTGGCGCTCGCGTTTGCGACCTCCCAGATCTCCGTGACCGTCGCGACCCATGGCCATCATGCGAGCTGGATCCATGTCGGACCGGAGCTGACCTGGGCGGGTCGCTGGTACGCCTGGGTCAGTCTGCCGCTCTTGCAGTTCATGATTTATCGCTGGTTTTATCGCTTGTCATTGTGGTGGCGTGTCATGTTCGGGCTGTCGCGGCTCGATCTCAACATCCTGCCCGGCCACCCCGATGAGCGCGGCGGCCTGGCATTCCTGGGGGATTCGGTCCAGGCCTTCGCGCTGCTGGCCCTGGCGTTTGCAGGTGCCGCTGCCGGTTCGGTCGCCGATTTCGTGCTCAACGAGGGCGCACCGCTCGGTGAGCTGAAGGGCTTCATCGCCGGGGCCGCGCTGGCGATCCTCGCTCTGTTCCTGGGACCGCTGTTCGCCTTTTTTCGCCCCGCCTACCGAGCCAAGGACGAGGCGCTGATCCGCTACGAAGCCCTGGCCCAGCAGCACTGGCAAACGTTCACCGACCGATGGCTGGAAGCGGCCCCGCGTGAGCCCGCGTCCGGGCACGGCCGCGAGCCGGAGTTTTCGCCACTTGCCGACCTCGCCGCCCTCGTCAAGGGCGCACGGGAGATGAAGACCTTGCCCATCACGAAGGAAGGCGTGTTACCGCTCGTCGTGGCCATCGTGCTGCCATTCCTGCCGCTCCTCGCCACGGTGTTCCCGCTCGACGAGATCCTGGCCGGGATCGTCCACGTGTTTCTGGGCAAGGCGGAATGAGTAGTGCGAGGCCCGCGCGGGTCCCGCCGCATCGATGATTTAAACCACACGAGGAGCAGCACTTGATCGCATCGCAGCCGGTCCCGATGGACACGTCATTCCCAACCCGACTGGTCGCACTGAGTCTGGCGTGCGTCGCCCTGCTGTTGGGGGGCTGCGCCACCCCGGTCGGGGTCGAACCGGTCGACATTCCCACCGCCTACAGTATCCAGAACGAGAGTGCCCTGTCCGCCGAGCAACCCTCCGAGGCGTCCAAGACGGTGCTGCGGCGAGAGGGGTTGCTGGACCGGTTCGGCCAGCAGCCGGACGCCGTGCTGGCCGAATTGCACCGCACCCTGAAATCCGCGGATGACGAGGATCGATTGTTCGCGCTGGCGGAACTGTCCTTCCTGCAAGGTCAGCGCGCCGACGACCGTCGCTGGTTCCTCGCGTCGGCGGTGTATGCCTGGGCCCTGCTGTTTCCGGGCGATGGCGCGGGACCCCAGCTCGACCCGGCCGATCCGCGCTACCGGCAGACCTACGACCTCTACAACCAGGCCGTCGCCCACGGCTTCGCGGATGGTCGCGATGGCGACGAGGTCCACCTGAAGCCGGGTGTGTTTCCGCTGCCTTTCGGCCAATTGCGCGTGAGCCTGGATCCGTCCGGGATGACCTGGGGCGGCTATAGGCTCGACCGCTTCGTCCCGACGACGACGCTGGAAGTCCGCGGACTGCGGAATCGCTATCACAGTCCGGGTCTGGGCGCACCGCTGGCCGCGAGCCTCGCCGCCGGCCAGGCAGCGTCAGACCTGCCCGGCGCGGACCGGCTCGGTGCCCGCGTGAAGGTGCCCGTAACCGCCTTGCTGCGCCTCGAACATGCCCGGAACGATCTGGCCCGCGGCCAGATCGCCGGTCGCCTCGAGCTGTACGCCGCGGATCAGGTCTCGACGGTCTCGGTCGACGGACGACAACAGCGCCTGGAGTCCGACCCGACTGCGGCGCTGGCCTATCAGCTCGAGGGCAACCCGATCTACGACCTCGAAATTGCCGGTTTCCTGCGCAACGGGGCCTTCCGCGGCTCGATTCCGAAGGATCGGGCACAGGACGGTCTGTTCACGCTCCATCCCTACCGGCGCGGCAAGATCCCCATCGTACTGGTCCACGGCACGGCGTCCAGCCCGGCGCGCTGGGCGGAGCTGGTCAATGAACTCGAAGGCGACCCCGAAATCCGGGAGCATTACCAGATCTGGGTGTTCTTCTACGATTCCGGTAACCCCATTCCCTATTCGGCTGGCCGCCTGCGGGTCGCGCTGGCGGATACGCTCAATGAGCTCGATCCCAAGGGGACGGATGCGGCCCTGCACCGGATGATCGTGATCGGTCACAGTCAGGGCGGATTGTTGACCAAGTTGACGTCCATCGACAGCGGTACCCGGTTCTGGGACCGCATTAGCGACAAGCCGCTGGACCAGGTCAAGGTCGATCCGGAGACACACGCCTTGTTGCAGCGCTCGTTCTTCTATACGCCGCTGCCGTTCGTCGAACGGGTCGTGTTCATGTCGACCCCGCACCATGGCGCGCTGCTCGCCACGGGCCGGATCGGTGCGGTCGCGGCCTGGCTGGTCACGCTGCCGGTGGATTTGTTCAGTCGGGCTTCGCAGGCGGCCACGCTGAGCGGGGATGAGAAGCTGGTGCAATTCCTGCGGCGGCCGCCCAACGCCATCGATAACATGAACCCGGATAATCCGGGGATTCAGATGCTCGCGGCGATCCAGGTCGACCGTCGCATCAAGGCGCATTCGATCATCGCGGTGAAGGGCGGTGGCCCCAAGGAAGAGGGCGATGACGGCGTCGTCGCCTACCGCAGTGCCCACATACCGGAGGCCGTGTCCGAACTGGTCGTCGACTCCGGGCATAGCGTGCAATCGACGCCCGAGGCCATCGAAGAAGTGCGGCGCATACTGATGGAGCACTTGGCGTCGCCGGCGGCGCCGCGTCAATGAGGCGGGGTCACGTGGCAACGACGGTGGGCTGGGTCCTGTGTGGCCTGGCCGTGGCCATTGCGCTTATCTGGAGCACTCTGGCGGTCTACTATCTGGCGCCGGGCCCGGAATCCGCGCGCACCGTCGCCGCCGGTATTCTTGGCGTGCTGAGCGGCGCGGTGATCAGCGCACTGGTCGTGCGTCGCACCCGCTGGTGGGCCCTGGGCGGCTGCGGAGCGCTGTTCGCCGTTGCCCTGACGCTGTGGTTCGGCACCCGGGCCTCGAATGACCGCGACTGGCAGCCGGAGGTGGCCGTGCTGCCGTATGCGACTTTCGATGGCGATCTCGTGACCGTGCACAACATCCGGAATTTCGACTACCGCAGCGAAACCGACTTCACGCCGGCCTATTACGACCGGACCTTCGACCTGCGACGTCTGGACCGGCTCGACCTGTTGGCCTCGTACTGGATGGGGCCGGACATCGCGCATTTGTTCCTGAGCTTCGGCTTCGGCGAGGAACACCTGGCCGTCTCGATCGAGGCGCGCAAGGACCGCACGAAACCTTATGCGACCCTGCCCGGCTTCTTCCGTCAGTACGAACTCGTATATATCGCCGGCGACGAGCGCGACCTGATCCGTGTCAGAACGAATTACCGCAAGGATCCCCCGGAGCAGGTCTACCTGTTCCGACTCACGGGGCCGATCGAGAATGCGCGCCGCATCTTCGTGGATTACTTGCGCGATATGAATACCTTGCGAGATCATCCGCGTTTCTACAATACGCTGACGACCAACTGCACGACGATGATCCTCGCACACACGGCCGTGAACCCGGGCCATCTTCCGTACTCATGGAAGATTCTCGCCAGCGGCCATGCACCGGAGTATGCGTACGAAAACGGCCGTCTCGACTCAAGCATCCCGTTCGAGCAACTGATGCAGCGCGCTCACATCAATGCCGCGGCCCAGGCGGCCGACCAGTCTCCGGATTTTTCGCAGCGGATCCGGGCCGCGGCGGACGGTACGGCCACTCGCCCCTGACAATCGCTCGTCTTGTGCCAGTTTGGATGGCCCCCGTGTTCGTGAAGCGACAACTACCGGTCTTCATCATGTTCGCGGTACTGCTCGACGGTTGTCATTCGTTCGGCCCCGACGGCCTGAAGGGCACCCATCCGCTGTACAACGAGGCGATCAATGCCAGCATGAACGAGCAGTTCGTGCAGAACCTGGTGCGTCTGCGCTACCGCGATCCGACGTATTTTCTCGATGTCTCGAATGTGGCCGCGACGCTGAAGCTCGAAATGACCGGCGGTCTGGATCAGACTGCTTTCGGGCTCAGCGGCAGCGCGAGCGACATCCTGCAACTCAGCGCCAGCGCCGGCTATTCGACGCAGCCGACCATCTCCTATGCGCCGCTGCAAGGGGAGAGCTTCGTCAAGAGCGTGCTGAGTCCGATCCCGCTGGAAGCCTTGTTCGCCTTGGCGGAGTCCGGCTGGAACCCGCGGCGGGTATTCGGCCTGTGCGTGGAGCGGATCAACGGACTCGAGAACGCGCCGTCCGCGTCCGGTCCTACGCCCGATCTGGCACCCGAGCACGACGGTGGTTTCCGGCGGCTCATGCGCCTGCTGGACGAGGTCCGCGGCCAGCAACTGATCATCCCTCGTCTCGACTCGGAGGGCAAAGAGCCCCGGCTGGAAATCCGGTCCGACGCGAAACACGCCGACACGATTCGGGAGATCAAACAACTGCTCGGCCTGGATCCGACGCTCGAGAATTACCGCCTCAGCGGCGAATTTCTGCGGCACGACCCGGACACGGTCTCGATCCGCACGCGGTCCCTGATGAGCATCTTTTTCCTGCTGTCGCACAGCGTCGATGCGCCCCTGTCGCACAAGTCGGCCGGGCTGGTGACGGTGACGCGCAGCGCGGGCGGAGCAGAATTCGACTGGCGGCACACACTGGGCGGCAAACTGTTCCACATACGGGAGAGCGAAGACCGACCGGACCTCGCCTTTCTCTCCATTCCGTACCGCGGCCGCTGGTTCTACATCGCCGACAACGATCTCGAATCGAAATCGACGTTCATGCTGCTGACACAGCTATTTCGGTTGCAGGCGGGAGCCGCGAAATCCATTTCACCCGCCTTGACGATTCCACTGCGCTAGATTCAAGCCCTTTCCGGCATCGAGGTTCTTTTATGCTCCAGTTCACCGTACCGCCCAGAGACCGCTACCGCGGCGCAGTGCGCTGGGTGTTGTGCTCATGGCTGTGGGCGTGTTCGCCCGGGATTGTCCACGCAGAGGACGTGTCGGATACCAACAGCTACCCCCTGTCATCCGTGGACACCTCCAGCCCACGGGCGACCCTGCGGAGCTTCATCGACTTCATGAACCGCGCGTATGCTGACGGTTACATGACCGTGCGTGGCTATCTGGCTTCGTCGCGGCTGTTTCCGTCCCCCGACGAGATGGCGACCATCCGCCTGGGGCATAGCATGTTGCGGCTGGCCGAGCGCGCGCTCGATTTCAGCAGCCTGCCGCCGGCCACGGTCACGCAGTCGGCCCATCGACTCACGATCCAGTTAAAGGAGGTCCTGGATCGCATCCCGATTCCGCCTCTCGAGGCGATACCGGATGCGGCCGCGATGGCTAACGCGGAGTTCAAGCGCTGGACCCTTCCTGGCACCGAGATCCGAATCAAGCGCATCGAAACAGGGGGCAGGGCCGGCGAGTACCTGTTCGGACCGGAAACGGTCAGCCGCATTCCCGAGTTCTACGAACGCATCGAGCACCTGCCCTACAAACCCGGCAGCTCCGAGGGTCTGTACGGTCTGGCCGCTTATAGCCCCACTGGAGTGGCTCTCGCCCTGGCGCGCTGGGTGCCGCCGCGCTGGTTTCTCACCCTGCCGCGGTGGGCACTATCGCCGGTCCTGGATCAGCCGTTGTGGCGCTGGGCGGGAATCGTGGTCGTGCTGGGAATCGCGCTGATATCCTTTCAACTGTCCTACCGGTTGCGCCGCCGGTGGCGACATAACGGTGGCCGCGGCGCGCACTGGGGTACTTTGCTGCGGCCAATGACGCTGATGCTAGTCACACCCACCGCAGCCGTGATCCTCGATGAGGTATTCAAGGTGTCCGGATTCGTTGGCAAGACACTCACCTTGTCATTGTGGACACTGTTCTTCCTCGGCGCGACCTGGCTTATCTGGGTGCTCGGCACAGCTATTGCCGAAGGTGTGATCGCGGTCGAACGGCTGAGGACCAGCAGCATCGACAGCCAGTTAATTCGTCTCGGCTTGCGCCTAGTGACCATTATCGCCGCCGTAGCCATCCTGATCGTTGGCGCGGACCAGATCGGGCTGCCGGCCTACTCGGTGGTCGCCGGCCTCGGTGTCGGAGGTCTGGCCGTCGCGCTGGCAGGGCAGCAGACGCTGGCCAACCTGCTCGGCTCGGTGATCATCATGCTGGAGAAACCGTTCTCGATCGGACAGTGGATCAAGGTGGACGGGGTCGAGGGAACGGTCGAGGACGTTGGCTTTCGTAGCACGAGGATCCGGACGTTCCACGATTCGCTCGTGACGATACCGAGCAGCCAGCTCGTCAGCAGCACGATCGACAACTTCGACCGGCGCCACCGCCGCGAGATCAAGACAGTCCTTGGACTCACCTATGACACGCCGCCCGACAAGCTCGAGGCCTTTGTGCTCGCCGTGCGGGAATTGCTGGCTGCCAACCCCGACGTACGAAAGGACAATATCCAGGTGGCCTTCTACGACTTCGGACCGTCAAGCCTCGATATCTTGGTGAAGTGCCTCTTACGTGCGCCCGACCGGCTGGCCGAACTCGCCGAGCGTGAGCGGATCATGCTCGCGATCCTGAATCTGGCGGAGGCCCAAGGTGTCCGTTTCGCGTTCCCGACCCAGACCCTGCACGTCGAAAGCCTGCCGTGCGAAGAGGACCTGACCCCACCAGCTTGAGCGGGCAGAATCAGCGCGTCGCGGGGGGAGCGGGCGCCACATCATCACCCGGCCCGGGGGCCTGTGTATCGGGCGCGGTCTTCGGGGGTTTGAGCCGGTCCAGATCGTGGCGCATGAGCCGGTCCCTGGCCAGATCACCGGCGCGGTTACCCTCGACCACGACATGCTGCGTGAAAACCGAGATCGGGAACAGCATGCTGATTGCCGTGATGACCCCGTCCGAAACGGTATCACGGGTTTGCGCCCGTGCCTCGACCAGGTGTTCCTTGGCGATGATCTCGGACGGCTGTACCGGCCATAACGGCAACGCCCCGTAGAGCAGGTAGAAGTTCTTGTACTCGGTGCGGTAACGAGCGAGCTCATCCTTGGGGAGCAACCGTACCGTCTGGTTGTCGGGCGCCTCCAGTCGCGTCACGAAACAACCGTTCAAGGCCAGCGCGAGTGCCGCCAGCAAGCCAACGCGCTGCAAGTTTCGACTGGACTCGCAAGAAATCAGGCGCATCGTGCTACTCCTTGGGGGTCGGTGTCGCTGCGGCCGTCGGTCCGGGATTTCCCTCGACGACCAGCGTGCGCCGAGGAAATCCGACGGGGCCGCTGAAGAAACTGATGAACCCGTCCGCGAAGGTATTGACCATGCGGATCCGGGCCTCTGTCAGGTGGTAACGTTCGATGATCGTCGCGGCATGGGTCTCGGGCTCGTGGAAGGGTTCGTTCCCCCACCACTTGAACCAGACGACCTGTTCGTCGCGGATCTGCGCCGGCTTCTTGGCCGGCATCAAGTTCACCTGCGCACCGCGGGGCGCATCCAGGTAAATGTCGCCGCAGCCGGACAGTAGCGCCGCGAACACCAGCAGTGCAGCGCTCAACCGGATGCCCGACGAGGCGTGAAAACCCTGGGGTATTCTTGTCATAGCGTCTTGTTCCCTACTCCGGTCACGGGTCTTCGCATCGGCGCGTCCCGCATGAATCGCGATGTTACCCGGCCGGCCGGGTCGTTGGAAAGCGAACGTGAGATCAGCCCCGCCGGAGCCAGGCCCCCGATCGCCGCCCGTCAAAGGGAGCAGCCATGCCCGGTCCTGCGCATCGTCACCCGCTTGCCTGTGCGCTGCATAGAGCCTGTGCACCGGGGCAGAAGAGTGCCGGCACGGCGCGTAACCGCCGTCGAGCGCCGGCGGGAGCGCTAAACGCGAAGCGCGTTTTGCAGTCTAACGTGCGTAACCGTTTCGCGCGTGCCCCACGCTACGAGGGTCTGCGATGGTATCCCGTCCGGCATACGCTTCGCCCGAAGACTACGCGATCGACACCGGCCTCTATGACTGGTCGGCGCGGGTTTTTCGTGTCATCCGAAAATTCCTGCGTGTCGACATCCAACTGCGTGGCGAAGACCGGCTTGGGCCAGGCGACATTTTTGTTTTCAACCACTTCTCGCGCTTCGAAACATTCATTCCCCAGTATCTGATTTACGAGGCCACCGGCGCATTGAGTTGCGCCGTCGCCGCTCCGCAATTCTTCCGGGACGATGATCTGCTGTGCCGTTACCTGAGCCGGGTCGGCGTCGTGCCTACCGATCATCCGCGCCTGTTTCCGCTGCTCGCCACGCAAGTGTTGAGGGGCTGCAAGGTCGTGATCTTTCCGGAGGGCGGCATGGTCAAGGACCGCCGGGTCGTCGATAGTCATGGCCACTACCGCATCTATTCGCAGTCGACCGGACGCTACCGGAAGCAGCACACCGGGCCGGCCGTTCTGGCCCAGGGTATCGAGGCGTTCAAGGCGGCGATCCGCAGTGCCTATGTGCGGCGGCAGCATGAATTGCTGGCCCGGTGGAGCGAAGACCTGAAGCTCGACGGCATCGGATCCTTGCTGGCGGTCGCGATGAAGCCGACCTCGATCGTGCCCGGGAGCATCACGTTTTATCCGATCCGCTCGTCCGACAACTGGCTGCGGCAGTTGGTCGAGTTGTTCTCGCAGGGTCTGAGTCTGCGGCAGGTCGAGGAGCTGACGATCGAGGGCAACATCCTGCTGCGGGACACCGACATGGACTTGTGTCTCGCGCCGCCGATCATCGTCGATGACGCCGCTTTCCGCCAACCGGCATGGCTGGCCGACATGCCGCGCCCGGCACCCGTCAGCCTCGACGAAGTGTTCGACGGGTTCGATGCGCCGAGGGGGCTGGTTGCGCGCCTGGTGACGCGCCGCTTCAAGGAGTATGCGGCTGTCATCCGCGACCGATACATGGCAGACATCTACCGCTCCACGACGATCAATCTGAGTCACCTGGCGTCGGCACTGATCATGCAGGCGGTCCGCTCCGGACAGACGTCAGTCGAGCGGGGCTGTTTCCTGAAGACCCTGTATGTCGCAATCAAGAACCTGCAGGCCTGCCCCCACATCAATCTGCATCGCAGCCTGCTGAATCCGGAAGACTACGAAGGGCTGCTGCAAGGCCGGGGGGATCGTTTCGAAGGTTTCCTTGCCATGGCCACGACAGCGGGACTGCTGGCCATGGAGGGCGAGACCCTGCGGTTCTTGCCCAAGGTCGCCGCCGAGCAGGATCGCGACGCGATCCGAATGGAGAATCTGATCGCCGTGTACGCCAACGAAGTGGCGCCGTTGCCGGAAGTCGGTGCCATGCTGGCGGAGATCCGGGAGCAGTGTGATCGGCTGTCGGATCAGGCGCTTGCACGGTGGTGTTTCGATGACGAATGCCGTGCGCTGCAATGGAGCCGGGACCATCGCCCGCAGCCCCGCGATGCCGCGGTGGAGGCCGAGGAGACTGCCACCGCTGATGCCACCCCGTTTCTCCGCTTTCCGGAGCGGCCCGGCGACCTGGGTGTCCTGCTGATTCACGGGCTGCTGGCCAGTCCCGCGGAACTCGTCCCTTATGGTGACTACTTGCTGGGGCGCGGCTACACGGTGCTGGGCGCTCGCCTGAAGGGACATGGGACCTCGCCGCGGGACCTCCAGCAGCGCTCCTGGCAGGACTGGTATGCCTCGGTCGAGCGCAATCTGCGGATTTTGAACGCCTTCTGCAGCCGTATTGTCGTGGTCGGGTTCTCGACTGGCGGTGCGCTTGGCCTGCTGCTCGCCGCGCAGTATCCGCAGACGATCAGTGCCGCGGTCGCCGTGGCGGTACCGGTCAAGTTCAGAAACCCGGTGCTGATGCTCGTGCCGCTGGTGGCAGCCGGCAACGAACTGCTCAGCTGGGGCTCGGGTTCGGGCGGGCTGAAGCCATTTGTGGTCAATCCCTCGGAGCATCCCCACATCAATTATCGTCGTGTCCCGATCCGTGCCCTGGCCGAACTGAGGCGGCTGATAGCCCAGTTGGAGCGCGGCGCGGGCTCGATCTCGCAGCCGGTGTTGCTGCTCCACGGTGATGCCGATCCGATCGTGTTGCCCGACAGTGTGGAGCCGCTGCTGGACTGGCTCGGGAGTTCGGATAAACAGGCTGCCTTCGTGCCCGCGGCCCGCCATGGGATACTCATGGAGAACATCGGTGGCGCCTGGCGGATCATCGACGCGTTTCTCGAGGCACGGGGACTCGTGCCCCCGACACCGCATTGCATGACTGAGCGCTGATCGGCCCGTCGGCCTTTGTGTGGCCTGGTTAAGACTTACACGGAAGCGGGGCCGGAGCGCTGATGGACCCGGTGGTCATGCCGGGCCCGCGAGTCGACGAAGTCGGATGAAGGCTTGGCTTGACTGTCGTCGGGTAATGCGTAGAGCTGGTCGATCAGCGTCTGGTAGCGGGCCAGTATCTTTTCCCGCCGGGCCTTCATCGTGTGGGTCAGCAGGTCATTTTCGACCGTCCACGGTTCGGTGAGCCACAAGGCCTTGCGCACCTGCGCATGCTCGGGGAATCCCGCCAGTCGTTGCGACAGGTGCCCCATGAGGTGGTCCTGCCAGGTTGGATCGGGAAGCGCTCCGGGGGCCGCCGGGTCGGCCACGGTGGTGACCGGCGGGATCGCCTCCTTGGCCAGTACGACGAGCGCCGCCAGGCAGGGTTGCTTATCCCCGAGCACCAGCGCCTGTTCGAACAGGGGATCGGCCGTGATTGCCTGTTCCAGTTGCGCCGCCTGCACCTTCTCGCCGGTGGACAACACGATGATGTCCTTGATCCGGCCGACGATATGTATCCGGCCGTCGATGAGTCGGGCCAGGTCGCCGGTATGCAGCCAGCCGTCCCGATCGACGGCGCGAACGCTAGCGTCCGGTTCCTGCCAGTAGCCCTGCATCACGCCGGGTCCCCTCACCAGCAGCTCGCCGTCGGGCCCCAGCCTGACCTCGGTGTCCGGCAGCGGGCGCCCGACACTGTCCGGATCGTTGTCGTTCAGGGCGTTGACACTGACGACCGGCGAGGCTTCGGTCAGGCCATAGCCTTGGATGATCGGGACTTCCAGGCCGATCAGCGTGTGGGAGGTATCCGCCGCGAGCGGGGCGCCGCCACAGACGACCAGCCGCAGCCGACCGCCGAAGGTCCGCCGCAGACGGCGCGGAAGCAGCGCCCGCAGCAGCGGCCAGAGTATCGCGCCGGGGGGATACGCTCTCCGGCCCTGACGGTGTTCGAAGCACGCGCACCCAATGCGGCTGGTCAGTGTCAACAGCCTGCGCCTGACACGGCCACCGGACCGCAGGGCATCGACCATGCGTTCGAGAACGCGCGGCACGGTCACAATGATCGTCGGGGACAGCGCCTGCATATCCTCTCGGAGTCGGGCGGGGCCACGGCCAAAGGCCACGGCGGCACCGGCCATCAGCGGCAGGTAATAGCCGGCGGTCCGTTCCAGCGTGTGGAACAGCGGCAACAGCGATAGAAACAGATCATCAGGGAAAACCGCTTCGCGCACCAACCCGGCCGAAGCATTCGACAGTAGGTTCCAGTGGCTCAGCATGACCCCTTTGGGCAATCCGGTGGTTCCCGATGTGAACACGATCGTCGCGAGATCGTTCGGGCCCCCGCTCGTGATCAAGGGGTGGGGGTGATCCGGCAGCCGCTCGGCGAGCGTCTTCACCGGCAGCGTCTCGTCGGGCGGCGTGCCCACGCATAGCACGGGCGGCAGCCGATGCCGCAGTTCCGACAGGCGGGTCCATTGCGCGGCATTGACCAGCAGCAATCGCCCGCCCACGCGTTCCACGGCCCAACGGACGAAGTCCCGCGAACTCTTCGGAGGCAGCGGTACGGTGACAAGGCCGATTCCGATTGCGGCCTGGTCGAACAACACCCATTCCAGGCCGTTCGGCAGCAGCGTGACGATACGGTCGCCGGCCCGCAAGCCTTCCGCCTTCAGCACGGCCTGGCGTCGCGCAGCCTCCCGGGCCACGCTGTGCCAGTCGATGGCGCGCCACAGGCCGGCGTCATCGTCGAACCACCGGTAGGCGACCGCATCGGGCGTGCGGGCTGCGCGTTCCCGCAGCAGTCCCGTCAGCGTGGCGGCGGTTTGGGCCGGAATCGCGTCGGTAACCACCGCGACACGGCCGTCGCGGGGTTCGGTCATGCTGCGTCCGCTCGCGACCGTGCGAGCGCCGGATGCGGTGCGAAGCGTTCCCCATGCACGGCTGCCAGCCGTTCCAGGGTTTGACGCACGTCGTTCTCGCCGCGATGTCGCAGATACTGCATCGGTCCCCCCCGGTGGGGAATCACGCCCGCACCGAAGACCATGCCCGCGTCGATATCGTCGGCATCGCCGACCAGCCCTTCGCTCAGCACCGCGACCGCCTCGTTGAGCATCGGCAGCACGAGGCGATCGGTCAGGTCGGCCGGTGGCGATTCGGGACGGGAGTCGCTACGCACGGGCCGGCCGCCGCGGTACCGGTAGAAGCCCTCGCCGCTCTTGAGACCTTTCTTGCCGGCCTCGACCAGCGCCTGCAGTCGGGCAGGGACGCGCGCCGGAAACAGCTCGCGGATCACGTCCAGGCATACGTCCAGACCGACGAGGTCGCCCAGCGCCAGCGGCCCCATCGGCATGCCGAAAGCGGTGGCCGCATTGTCGATCAGCGTCGCTGGAATGCCTTCCGACTCGAGTAGCACGGCCTCCATCAGATACGGCAGCAGGCAGCGGTTGACGACGAAGCCGGGGCTGCTCCTGACCGGCAGGGGTAGACGGTCGATGGCCAGCACGAAGGCGAGCGCGCGCCGGTGGACGTCCTCGCGGGTCTGTGCGCCCGAGACCACCTCGATCAGCCGCACACGGCTGACCGGGTTGAAGAAATGCATGCCGACGAGCCGCGAGGGATCCCGCAGCGCCGACCCGATCATCGCCAGCGGGAGCGCCGAGGTGTTGCTGGCGAGCAGTGCGTCGGGTTTGAGCCGGCTTTCGACGGCCGCAAACAGGCTGCGTTTCGCTTCAGCATTCTCGACGATCGCCTCGATGACCAGATCGGCGTGGGCGAGTCCGGCCTGGGCCGCATCGGGAATCAGCCGGTCCCAGGCGGCGGTGCGCTCGACTTCGGTCCGCAGCTTTGCCGTGAAGAGTTCGCCGGCCTCGCGGACGGCGCGTCCCAGGGCGGCGGGATTCTGGTCCGACAGACTGACCGTGTAGCCGCGGAGCGCCGTCCACGCGGCGATGGCAGCGCCCATCGTGCCGGCGCCGATCACGTGCACGTGATGCACCCCGGAAGCACTGCCCTTCGCATAGGCCTTGAGGCGGGTTTCCAGCGTAAACAGCCGCATCAGATTCCGCGCTGTCGGCGTGAACAGCAGGTCGGCCATCGAGTGCGCTTCGGCCGCCAGCGCCGCGGTCAAGTTCGCCGGCTCACGCGCCCAGACATCGATCAGCGCCGCCGGCGCGGGATAGTGCGCCGGATTGGCCCGCGCCGCCGTCTGCCGCTTGATGTATCCGGCTGCGATGCCGCGTAGTGAGCGCGGCAGGTCGAGCCACGGTTTTCGGTGCGGCCGCGGAGGCCGTAGTGCCAGATCGAGCGCAGCCCGCCGCCACGCGCGCTCCGGCGCAACGCGGTCGACCAGGCCGAGGCACAGGGCCTCGCGTGCGCCGACCAGCCGGCCCGCCAGCATCAGACGCAGTGCCGGCAAGCTGCCGATGAGGCGCGGCAGACGCACGCTGCCCCCGAGACCGGGATGAATGCCGAGGCGCACTTCCGGCAGTCCTAGGCGCGTCCCGGTATCGTCCCGGCCGATTCGGTAGCGACAGGCCAGCGCAAGCTCCAGACCGCCACCCAGGCAGTAGCCGTGGATCATCGCCACCGTCGGGCAACCCAGTCCTTCGAGCCGGGCCAGAATCGCATCGGCGCGCGCGATCAGCTCCCGCGCCGCTTCCGGACTCTGCAAGGCGGCGAGTTCCCGAATGTCGGCCCCGGCGATGAAGCCGTTCGGCTTGTCCGACAGCAGGATCAGCGCGGTCGGCGATGTCTCCCGCAGTGCCGTGAGGATTTCATCGAGTTCGGCCAGCACCGGCTGCGACAGCACGTTCGTGCCGGAGCCGGCCTGATCCAGATGCAGCCAGGCCACGTTGTGTGTATCGCGTTCGATCCGCCAGTTCATGCTCCACCCCCGCGTGCCGTGCGGCGACGAACGGTTGTCCGGGTCGTTCCCGCGGCTTTCATGCTGCCCGCGCTCGTCCGCTCGATCAGCATTGCTCCTCCCTGACCGCCGCCGATGCACAGCGCCGCGATGCCACGCCGGGCGTGGCTGCGGCGGAGCACGTCGAGCAGATGCAGCACGATGCGTGCGCCACTGGCGCCGACCGGGTGGCCCAGCGCGATCGCGCCGCCGTCGACATTGAGCCGGTCGGTCGGGATTTCGCCGAACGGCGCGGTGAGGCCCAGCACGTCGCGGCAGTAATCGCGATCGCGCCAGGCGGCCAGAACCGCCAGGATCTGGGCCGCGAACGCTTCGTTGATTTCCCAGAAATCGATGTCCTGCGGGGTAAGCCCGTGCGCGGCCAGCAAGGGCGGTACCGCATGCGCCGGCCCCAGTCCCATCTCGGCCGGGGAGACGCCGGCCCAACGGCAATCGACGAGGCGGCCGAGGACCGGCAGTCCGTAGCGTTCGACGGCCGCGTTCGATGCCAGCAACAGCCACGCAGCGCCATCGGTGACCTGCGCGCTGTTGCCGGCCGACACGAGACCGTAAGCCTCGAAAGCCGGCTTCAGCGCGGCCAGCCGGGCCGCATCGGTGTCGCGGCGCAGTCCATCGTCCTGCGTGTAGGCGTTCCCTGCCGCGTCGTAGATCGTCTGCACCTCGACTAGGCGGTGTTCGTCCTGCGCGGCGGCCAAGCGCCCGTGACTCGCGAGTGCGAGCGCGTCCATCGCCTCGCGGGTGATGCCGAAGCGGAAGGCCAGGTTCTCGGCCGTCTGACCCATCGAAAGCCCCGTGACCGGGTCGGTCAGGCCGCGCGGCAGCGCGAACGTCGGCTGCAGCATGACCCATCGGAACTGCGGCAGCAGGCGTATGCGGCGCCAGCCCCGGGTCTGCCGCCAGCGTCCCAGCCAGGCCAGCAGATTGCGGCCTGCGGACACGGGGGCCTGACTCATCGCTTCGACACCACCGGCCAGCACGAGGTCGGCCTGTCCGGACGCGATGCGCTGCCGCGCGGCGTCCAGTGCCTGCAGGCCGGAGCCGCAGTTCCGGCCCACGGTCCATGCGGTGACACCGTTGCCGCAGCCCAGGCGCAGGGACACGACACGCGCGATGTTGGCTTCGGCCGGACTGGGCATCACACAGCCGAGGATCACTTCGTCGAGCGCCGCGGCCGGAAAGGGCTGGCGCAGCAACAGCGGTTTCCCGGCCGCGACGGCCAGATCGGCGGCGGTGAAGGGGCCAGGGACGCCGCGGGCCTTGATGAAGGGCGTCCGGGCCCCGTCGATTGCCCATACCGGGGTGTCGTGCCCAGTCTGTCGTCGCATTTCGATTCCAGCGGCCATCACGCCTCCTTACCGAGATCCGGCGGAAAGTCGTCGACGCGCTCGGCTTCACGGGCAGCCCGGGAAGCCTTTTCGATCAATACGGCGTCAGCGGGTGTCAGGATGGAACTCGCGACCGCCTGCGCCACATTGTCGGCGCGGTCCAGTCGCCCCTCGTGCACGGCTCGTTGCAGCCGTTGCTCAGCGTCCTGCACCGCCATGCTGGCGGCAAACGCCCGTTCCAGCACCGCTAACGCGTCCTCCGCGCCGTTTGGCCGGTAGATGCCGCAAGTCAGTTGCTCGCGCAGCGGTCCGGGGTTCGTCAGCAGGTCGGCCAACTGCAGTGTCAGGCGATCGGCGGGTTCGGCACAGCGGCGTCCGAACGGGAGAATCAACAGGCGCAGCAGCACGGCCGCGCCGCGGTGCGGCAGATTGGCGATCACGCCGTCCAGCGCTGCTTCAGTCTGTGCCAGACAATGCCGGCAGCACCAGTCGACGAGCGGGCGTTCGGCTTCCGGTCGCCCGGCGTCCTCGAAGCGCTTCAGCACGCAGGCGGCCAGGAACAGGTGCGCGAACGCGTCGGCCAGGCGCCCGGACAGCATTTCACGCCGCTTCAGCGTGCCTTTCAGCGTCAGCAGGGCGACTTCCGAGGCCAGCGCGAAGGCGGCGCTGAGCCGGTTGATCGAGCGGTAGTGCGCCCGCGTCGGCCCCGACGGCATCCATCCGAACCGGCCCGCACCGAGCACGCGTCCGAGGGTCCCGAGCACGTAGCGCAGATGCGCGCCGAGCGCGGCAGCAAAGGCGGTCTCGCCGGCCTCTTCGCGGGTACTCGCGGCGGCATCCATCTCCGCGAGCAGGTACGGGTGGCAACGGACCGAGCCCTGGCCGAAGACGATGAGCCCGCGGGTCAGGATGTTCGCGCCCTCGACCGTGATCGCGATCGGCACGGCTTCGTACAAGCGGCCCAGCAGATTCCGCGGTCCCAGCATGATGCCCTTGCCGGCCAGCACATCCATCGCGTCGTTTACGACGACGCGCATCCGCTCGGTCAGGTTCTGCTTCAGCATCGCCGACACGACGGCCGAATGTTCGCCCCGGCCATTCGCCGTGGCGGTCACATGCCGAGCAGCTTCGGCCAGCCAGACATTGCCGGCGATGCGGCCCAGGCGTTCGGCGACGCCTTCGAAGCGAGCGATCGGGTGATGGAACTGGTGGCGCACGGCGGCGTAACTGCCTGCCGTCAAGGCACAGAGCTTGCCAGCGCCCACGGCCAAGGCGGGCAGCGAAATCGCCCGTCCGCCAGCCAGCGTTTCCATCAACATGAACCAGCCGCGTCCGGCATAGTCGGGGCCGCCGATGATCTGCTCGACCGGGATAAACACGTTCCGGCCGCGGGTGGGGCCATTTTGAAACACCTGATCGAGCGGCAGATGCCGTCGTCCGATCTCGACGCCGGGTGCATCGGCCGGCACCAGGGCCAGCGTGATGCCCTCCGCATCGCCCAGCAGCCGGTCGGGATCCCGAAGCTGAAAAGCGAGCCCCAACACGGTCGCGACCGGTCCCAGCGTGATGTAGCGCTTGTCCCAGTTCAGCAGGATGCCCAGCCGTCCGTCGCGCCGGCAGACGATGCCGGTGTCGGGGATAGCCGAGGCATCCGAGCCGGCAGTGGGGCCGGTCAGCGCGAAGCAGGGAATCTCCCGCCCGCTGGCCAGTCGCGGCAGCCAGTGGCGCTGCTGCGCGTCGGTGCCGTAGCGCAGCAGCAGCTTCGCCGGACCGATGGAGTTCGGTACCATCGCGGTGACGGCGGCCGACAGCGAACGCGAGGCGATCTTGACCACGACCGCTGACTGGGCGAGTGGCGAGAATTCGCGTCCGCCGTAGACCTTCGGGATCGCGAGCCCGAAGAACCCCTGTTCTTTCATTAGCCGCCAGACCGGCGGGGGCAGGTCATGCAGATTCCGGGTAACGGCCCAGTCGTCGACGAGTCCGCACAAGGTATCGACGGGCCCTTCGAGGAAGGCCTGTTCTTCCGCGGTCAGCGTTCCAGCGGGCTCTGCCAGCCACGCCCGCCAATCGGGACGGCCCTGAAACAGCAAGGCTTCCCAGCCGACGCTTCCGGCCTGCAGCGCCTCGCACTCGGTTGCGGACAGGGACGGCAGACCGCGACGCACCGTCGCCAGCCAGGGGCGCACGAAGATCCGGGACAGCAACGAGCCATGCGGTTTGGGGGCTACACGGGAGTTGACGCGCGGCCTGTGGATGGCAGCCATGGACTGCACCTCGGGCGCAGTGATTGGATACTCACAGTAATTGGACTATTCCCAATTTGGTTTGTTCTGCTCATGGCCGAGACGGGGGGCGCTTGAATTTCAGCTGGGTGGAAAGGCAGCGGGCGATCGACGTCAGTGCGACGCGGTGTGCCGAGGTGCTTATCATCGGCGGCGGGGTGGTCGGATGCAGCCTGGCGGCGCATGCCGCGCTGCTCGGTCTGGACTGTGTGCTGGTCGAGCGGGCCGATTTCGCAGCCGGGGCGAGCAGCCACTCGACGGGCCTGGCCCATGCCGGGCTGCGCTATCTCGCCCAGGGACGGATTGGCTATGTGCTCCGGGAGGCACGGGAACGACTGCAGCTCGAGCGTCTGGCGCCGCATTGCGTGCGGCCGTTTCCGTTCCTGTTTCCGGTCTATCGGGACGATGCGTACGGTCTGCGTCAGGTGCGCTGGGGCACGGCCGTGTATCAGGCGCTTTATCGGCTCGCCGCCCTCGGAACCGGTGCGGGTATCACGCGCCGAATGCGCATTCTGGATCGGGACGAGGTGCTGCAGCGGGTAACGACGCTCGCGTCAGACGGTCTGCAGGGCGCAGCGGAATACTTCGTCGACGCGCGCCTGGACGATGCGCGCTTCACACTCGGCTTTGCGCAGCGCGCGGCCGAGTTGGGTGCCAGGATGATCACGCGCGCAACCGTGGTTTCGTTCGATGAACCCCGTCGAGGCTCGGCATGCGTGCACCTACGCGACGGCATCACCGGGCAGCAGTTTTCGCTGCGGGCGCGCCTGATCGTCAACGCTGCCGGCGCGTGGATCGATCAGATTCGGACACTGGCCGGCCTGAAACAGCCCCTTTTGCGGAACAGTAGCGGCATCCATTTGATCGTCGATCGTCTGGCGGACGATCCGCTGATCTTCTCGACCCGCGTTCCGGGCCAAGTGTTCTTCGTGTTGCCGTTCGGCCGCCGGTCGCTGATCGGCACCACCGACACGCCGCAGCCGGGCCCGCCGGATGCCGTCCGGCCGGGCACCGCGGAAATCCTTCAGTTGATCGGCGAATCATTCCGCCGATTTCCCGCCACTTCATCGACAGACGGTTCGGACGCGCGGGCCCGGCGGGACTATCTGGCCACTCACGGACATGGCCTGCGCTGGGGCATCCGGCCGCTGCTCCGGGCCGACGGGCCGACCCTCCACGTCTCGCGCGCGCATCGCCTCGTTAAGGACTCGGCCTGGCTGTGGTCCCTGCCGGGCGTCAAGTTGACCGCGGGACGGCAGGCCGGGGAGCAGGCCGCGCGTGCGGCCTGGCAGGCGCTGCGAGCGGGCACGCCGCCGGCGCGGCAGCTGTCCGCTCTGCCCGGCGGCAACTTCGCGGACATGCCGACCCTGCTGGCCGAGGCCATGCAACGGCACGGCACCTGGCCACACGATCAGCTGGTCCACCTGACCGGTCGTTACGGAGCAGCGTATGCAGACGTGGTCCGCTGGGCTGATGCAGAACCGCAAGGCCGCGAGCGGGTGCTTCCGGATGAGCCTTGGATCCATGCCGAGGCCGCGTACGCGGTGCATCAGGAGATGGTGCTGGGTCTCAACGATTTCCTCTGGCGCCGAACACGCTGGGCAGAGTTGCGCGACTTGCCCGACCCGGTCGTCGACCGTATTGCCGCCGTTCTCGGGCGACACCTGCAGTGGTCGCCGGCAACGTGCGTGGCGGAGGTTGAAGCCTTCCGCGCGGAGCGCTCGCTCCGCGCGGTGCCATTGAGCGCCATCGGCGGAGGCGCAGCGCCTCGGGTGGCAACCTAGGAACCATCCGGACGACGGCCATCCGGGTTTTGTTCGGAGCCCTGGCGCCCAGCTGTGATCGCGCCGCCGCGTTCTCCGTCAATCGATATCGTCAGGATTTTCATGGAGTCGGCAGTATCCCTGCAGGCGTGGCATGAATGCAGGGTTTTCCTAGAGCTGGTCCAAGCGCGGCGGACCCTGCCGCCCCAGCCACGCGCGCCGGAACCGGGCTTGTGTTTCGTCGGCGTCCTCCCGTTTCCCTGCCTGTCGATAGGCCTCGGCCAGTCCGTACAGGGTCCAGCCGTTTTGCGGTGCCTGTTCAAGGCTTTTCCGGAACGCCGCGATGGCCCCTTCGAGATCGCCGGATTGCAGCTTCGCGGCGCCCAGTGACTGACGCACCGGGTAGTACCAGAACGGGGGTTCGAGGTAGGGGAGTTGGTCTTCGAGCGGAATGGCCGCTTCGAACTGCGAGACCGCGCCCGCCAGGTCGCCCCGGTGCTGCGCGCGGCGCGCCCGCACCACATGTGCAGCCAGTTCGAGCACGGACTTGCCGGGCACACCAGCCGCTTCCAGAGCATTGAAGTCGCCGCTCCGGATCAGGTGGTCGATGGCCGTTGCGGCGGCTTCGGCGGCGGGAAAGTCGCCTTGTCGAGCCGCGGTGACGCCGCGCAGGTAAAGCCACATCGCCTTGACGTAGGGTAGGCGGTCGCCGGGATCGGCGACTTTCGCGACGGTCCCCGCATCGCCGAACTGCGCATGCACGAAGTACGGCGCCGCCATGATCGGCTGCACCCATGCCGCATCGGCCATCCGTCCCTCCGCCGCCATGCGCGCCAGCTTTTCGGCCGCCTGCAGCGCGGTCGGACCGTCGCCGGCCATCTGCGCCGAGACCATCAGAAAATGCACGTTGTGCGGAAAGTAGCCACCGGGATAAATGCCCTTGGCACTGGCCTGGGCGAGGTAGCGCTCGTCGGTTGCGACCGCCGCCTGGTTCGTGGCGAGGGAATCGCGGTAGCGCCCGACCCGGAAGAAGATATGGCTGGGCATGTGGACCAGGTGTCCGGCGCCGGGCATCAGGCCAGCCAACCGCTCGGCATGGGGTTCCGCGCGGCCCGGGTCGGTCGAGGCCTCGACGATGTGGATGTACAGGTGGATGGCCCCGGGATGATCGGGATTACGCTGTAGCACGCGTTGGAGCATCGCGACGATCTGCTCGGTGTGCCCCTTGGGTTTGGTGCCGCCGTCCTGCCAGTAATCCCAGGGCGACAAGTCCATCAGCGCCTCTGCCGCCAGCACGGCGATGTCGTCGTCATCGGGATAACGCGAGGTCAACGCAGCCATCGCGTCGGCGTAGTCGCGGTCCAGAACAACCCGATCGGCCTGCGGGTCGGCCGAATAACGAGTGGACAAAGCGGCAATCAGGGCTTGCTCGCGGGGGCTGGCCGTCGCCGCGCGCGCTCGCGCTTGCGCTACGGCGGTTAGCGCCGATGCCCCGTCGGTCGGGTTCATCGGCGCATTGATGTTCGGGCCGAGCACCAGGGCCTCGCCCCAGAATGCCATCGCGCAGCCCGGATCGTGTCGTTGCGCCGCCCGAAAAGCGCGCCGCGCTTCGGCATGGTTGAACGCGTAGGCCAGCCGCAGTCCCTGGTCGAAGTAACGCTGGGCCAGCGGACTGGTGGTCGTGACCGGATGGGTCAGTCGCCCCAGGTCGTCCCACAGCGGCGGATCTCTCGCCAGCGTCGCGTCGCTGTCGGTGCCCCCGGGCAGGTCGCGGCCGAACGGCCCGGTTTCGGTTCTAGCCTGAACCGTATCCGCAATGACACTGCTCAGCACCAGTAGCAGCGCGGCTGTTCGGGCGCAGTCCCAATTCCCTACGTTCCGCGCCGTGGCCACATCAGTTCCGGATCGTTGCCGACGCGTCGCCCTGCGGCCGCGAGAGCCAGTTCGCCACGAGGAAGCTCAGCGCCACGACCGCAACGACGCTCCCGCCCAGAGCCAGTTCCTTGCCGTTGCCCCACGAATCGACCGCCGGAACGAAGTATCGCGCGGCGCCAAAGGACGCAACGCCCAGGCTGATGCCCGCCACGGTCAGACCCATGACCCGCGAAGCCACCAGGGCGATGCGATCGGCGCGGTTGATCAGGCGGGAAATCCACAGCCCGTTCGCCGAATCCGCGATCAGCATTCCGAGCGTGAATACCGCCCCGAGTGTCAGTGCATGAATCCACCCCCCATACTGCGTCGCGGTCAGCGCGAACAGCGAAGCCTGGCTCAGCGTATCGAAGGACAATGCGAACAGCGCACCGATCAACGCGATCGGAAGCGGGCTGCCGCTGTGCTGGAAACGGCCCAGCAGCCGGCTCTTCAGTCCGACTGTCCGGACGTGGAGGTGGTGTGGCGTCGAGAGCACCGCGCGCAGGTTCGCGATACCCAGCACCGTCAGGAACGCAATGGAAATCCAGGCGCCGGTGTCTGCCGCCCAGGCGGGTACCTCCCAGCGGTTCGACAACGCGCCGACCGAGACCGAAATCGCGATGACGACCGCGCCGTGTCCCAAGGAGAAAAGCAACCCGCACCAGCGGGCCAGCCTCGGCCGTAGCGGCGCGTTATAGCGGGTCAGACCGTCGATCATCGCGAGATGATCGGCGTCGACCCCGTGCTTGAGACCCAGTGTGAAGACCAACGCAATTAACGCGGACCAATCGGTGGGCATACGCTACTTCCCCAATGAATCTAGGCGGATTGACTGCGCCCAGGCCGTGTTCGTTCGTATGGCCACCGTCAGGCTGGCCCTGGACCGTGCAGCCGGTGTTCGTCGACGGCCGGCGTCCCGCGGTAACGTAACACGGCACCTGCCGGGGTGCGAGTCCGTTGCCGCCGATCAGGCCTTCAGCATGCCCTGCAACTCCATTGCATTCCGTTGCGCCTGATCGCCGAAGTTGTTGTTGAACAGCACGTGAACCTGGCCCGTCTGGTGGGAAAGCTCGCGGATCGAGTCTGCCAGTTCACGCAGTTCGCTTTCGGCGTAGCGGTAGTTGAAACGGTCCGCGGCCGAGGCCAGGCCCTTGGCATTCCACGTAAGTGCGTTGCGGCCATGCAGCCGCACGACCGCAACGGAGGCGGTGACTTCCCAGACGGACGGAACGCTGGACGCGAAACCCTGCGGCTCGTCGGCGATCACGTGCGCGAGGCCGTGTTCGCGCGCGAAGGCCAGGACCGCGTCGCGGTGCGGGGCCTCGAACCATGAGCGATGCCGAAACTCGACCGCGATCGGGATGTCCGCGAGGTGCTGCCGACAGGCCAGGATGTGCTGCAGGTTGGACGCGCGATGCACGAACCAGGGCGGAAACTGGAACAGCACGACGCCCAGTTTGCCGTCGTGGCGCAGCGGCCGGATCGCCTCGCGGAAACGGTGCCACAACTCGTCCAGCAGTTCCCCGGGCAGATCGCGATAGTAGAGATTCTTTTTGCCGACCGTACCGAGGGCCTCGCGGATATCCCTTGGCAGCGCGGCCGGCGGCGTCTGATGCTGGGTGAAGAGCCGGAAGGCCTTCACATCGAACACGAAGCCGGGCGGTGTCCGGGCTGACCACAGTACCGAGTTGCGAGCGGAAGGCATCGCATAGTACGAGCTGTCGACCTCGACCAGCGGGAAATGGGCGGCATAGAACCGCAACCGTTCCTCCGGGGTTCTAACTGTTGCCGGATAGAACAGGCCGGAGTCGATCAGTGTCTTGTCGGTCCAGGACGCGGTGCCGATCAGGACGCGGTTAGCCATGGCGGGTATCTCCACGGGTGGGGGGGGCGACCCACCGAGCACCGAAGCCGGCCGAACGCGCAGGCCATTCGTTGCGTCGTGACCTTTTACTTCCGGCGGGCGATCGTCCGGCACGCGCGCATCCCCAATAGTTCACCGCTTGTCGGGCCGCTCCGGAGCATGCCGTGCCTCGACAGAGGGTGGCTTGCGCAGGCCGAAGTCGGCGGTTCATCCGCGCCATCCGAGCGGTCGAGCGAGTTGACAACGCCTCCGGCGACCGGCATTGTCCCATGTCGGCTCCGGCAACAGTGCTGCCACGAACGACCGCCTGCATATTTTCGTTCGATCGTCATGCCCGCGACGACACGGCGGCTGCCATCAAGCGGGTTGTGATGATCCGGGGGGATCATGCATCTTTCGACAGGCCGGGCGCTTGCCGCCGGGGCGTTCAGTCCGGGATACGGTTCGTTCGGGTTCGGCGACCCGGGCCGACACGAAATGCTCTTCGCTTCGGATCCGGTAATTCGGCCATGAAGCTCGATGCGCTTCAGCGGCTTGGTGCCCTTCCGTTTGTCACTATCGCAGCCAGCCTCATCGTGCTGTGCGCGGTTGGCTTGGTCGCGGCGCTCGATCTGCTGCTCAAGGGCAGCGTGCTACCCGTCGACCTGCTGATCGGCGGTCTGACGGGGCTTTTGATCGGCCCTGTTTTCGTCTACATCCCGTTCCAACTCGGCCGCCGCGTGCAGACCCTCAGCGGCGAACTCGATGAGGCGAACCTCCAGCTTCGCTGCGAGGCCGAGTCCTTGCGCCAACTGGCATCCGAGCTTGCGCGGGCGAATCAGCGGCTGGGATTCTCACAGTCGTTGGCCCGAATCGCGTATTACGAAGTGGATCTCGGCTCTGGCACCGTCACGGGCTCGCCGGAACTCTTCGCCCTGTTCCCGATCGGTGCGAGCCAGACAGCGACCCTCGGCGGCTGGCGCGAGCAGGTGCATCCCCATGACCGCGGTCGATTCTCCGACGTGATAGAGCGTTGCTCCCATCTGGCCGAGTCAGTCGAACTGGACTTTCGCGTGCTCGGCACCGCCGACACCGAACGCTGGTTGCACCTTTACGGGGAACTCGCGCCCGGAGATGGAAATTCCGCCGGCAGTGTCCTCGGGATCGTGCAGGACATTACCGAACAACGGCGGGCGGAAGCGCTGCGCCGGGCGAACGAGCGGCTCATGACCGATAACGCGGCGCTGGCCGAAGCGGACCGCATGAAGGACGAGTTCCTCGCGACGATGAGTCACGAACTGCGCACCCCCCTGACCGGCGTGTTGAGCCTCGCCGAAGCGCTGCAGGAGGAAGCCTATGGTCCTCTGAACATGGAGCAGCAGGAGAAGCTCGGGATAATCGAGAGCAGCGGCCGGCATCTGCTGAGGTTGATCAACGACATCCTGGATCTGGCGAAAATCCGGTCCGGTACGGCGGATGTGGTGAGGGAGGACTTCCTGCTGCGCGAGGCCTATCGACCGGCACTGGCGACCATACAGCGCCTCGCGCTCGAGCGTGGGGTCGACATCACCGTTCCGGAAGATGCCCAGATCTGGGTGCATGGCGATCCGCTCCGTCTGAAGCAGATTCTGCTGAACCTGCTGGGGAATGCTATCAAATTCACGCCGGGTGGCGGCCGAATCGGCCTGGAAGTTCGGAAGGAAACGGGGGGCGGCGAGGTGCAGTGCACCGTTTGGGACACCGGTGTCGGCATTGCGACTGAGGACCTCCCCAAGCTGTTCCAGCCATTCGTGCAGCTCGACAGCCGGCTGGCTCGTCGTCATGGAGGGGCAGGGCTGGGACTCTGTCTGGCACAACGGCTCGCGGAACTCCAGGGCGGGCGCATCACCGTAAGCAGTCGGCCGGGCGTCGGCAGTCGCTTCACGGTGCATCTGCCGCTCGCGAGTGCGCCGGCCGCCGAGTCGGGTGAACGCGTGGCTGAACCGGCGGCAAATCCGGCCCCTCCAGGGCGCGGAAAAGTGCTGCTGGTCGATGACGATGAGATCAACCGTGACATTTACCGCGAGTACCTGGAACTCAAGGGTTTCGCTCCCGTGCTCGCCGAGGACGGCCAACAAGCCCTGGCGCTTGCGCTAACCGAGCGGCCCGACGTCATCGTCATGGATGTCCAGATGCCGGTGATGGACGGGCTCGAGGCCACGCGCCGACTCCGCGCCGCGGATGATCCGTGCCTGGCGGAAACACCCGTGATCGCGTTGAGCGCCCTGGCGATGCCGGGCGACCGACAGCGCTGCATCGAGGCCGGTTGCGACGTCTATCTGTCCAAGCCCGTGCGGCTGGACGAACTCGTGCGCACGCTGACCGTTCAGTTGAAGCGCCGCCGCCCAGCCGCCGCCGAAAGCAGCCCGGCCCGGTGAGGGCGCGCTGCCGCGTTTCGGGGCGGGTTAAGCGCCCAGCACCAGGCTGACGTTGTTTGCGACGACCCAGGCATAGAAGCTCACGGCAGTCCCCAGCGTGGCGGTGATCCAGCGGCTTTTCATCTTGTGCCGGTCGAAGAACAGGAAGGTGATGAAGGCCAGACCGGCCAGCTTGAGCACCGTGATCGACAAGCCGAGGCCGAAGAACGACGCGCAGGCATTCAACATGGGGTTCACCTCGTCCACCAGGGACTGATCGAGTCCGAGGTAGGTCACGATGCCGTCGGCGATCTGCAGCAGGCCGAACAGAACGATCAGGGTGGCCGTCACGGCAACCGAACACCCCGCCGAGGTCCGGGTGCCGCTGCGCGGGGAGACCGATCGAGAGCAGCAATCCAGGGTGTTCGCGGTGCAATCAAGCGCGCCGCACCAATTCAACGCGGAAGCGCACGGCGGTGGGACGAGGAGGCGGTGCGTATCGGTGGGTGGGGGCGCCATGCGGTGAGGCAGGGCGGTCAGGGGATAGCGTCGAGTCGGAGGGGTGTCTTCGGGTCGTATCGGAGGCTTCATTTGGCTCGCATGACTTAGGATATCGCCAATTGTCAAGCAAGCCTTGCGCCAAATGCTTAGGCATGGGTACCGCACGAGGCGTGAAAGCCCGAGCTGACGGACCCGGGCGGCATTCCGCCGCCCGGCGCGGAACGCGGCAGGAAGGCGTCCCTGCCGGCATCAGCATTGTCAGTTCCCCCCCATTTGCACCGCAATTTCCGCCAAATGCCCCAATCGGGCGGTACGTGTCCCGTCCGCGCATGCCGCACGGGAGGCCCAGCGTTCAGAACGCCAGGACCGTTTCCACGAAGCCGTAATTCCCCTGATTGCCAGTGTACTGCGCGTTTAGGATGCTCTGGCCGAAGGCGTGACCGTAAAACAGGTTGACGGTCACATGGTCCACTGGCTTGACGCTCAGCATCATGTGCGCGGTGTAGGCCAACTGGTCGAAGCCCCCGGTCGGTGCCCCGTTGTAGCCGAAGTAGGTGTTGCTCGTGGCGCCGCTCCCCGAGTAGAGGAGATCCCGGCTCTGGTTGACGGTCAGCCAATGAAAGTCGACCCGCAGATTCACTTTCGGGTCCGGCGCAAAGATCGCCTGCAGGAACACGTCCTGGTTGTTCATCATGTTGTAGAACGGAAACTGCGCGTAGAGCCAGGCCGTGGGCAGCATCTGAAAGAACGTCTGGTGCTCTCCATCGTTGGGATTCGGGTCGCCGGAGGCGCTGTTGATGCCGGCGCGGATCCAGGGGGTGCTCCAGAGTTCCGAGAATTGGTAGCCGAGTTCGACGCCGTAGGCCCAGGCGTTCTGATCCAGGTTTTGCCATTTGCCGACCTGACCGTAGCCGAAAAAGCTGCCGTCCAGGTTGCCGGACCCGAGGGGCAGGAGGTGCGCACCCGCCGCACCCAGCGTATGAATCTCGATCGGGTCGCCGCGGGTCGCGGCCCGCACCGGTGCCGGGCGGTTATCGGTCGCGACCAGCCCGCGCGTGTCGCTGTAATAGGTCCAGAACACGCGCGCCAGCGTATTCCCAACGGCTTCCGAGTCCTTCAGATTGGCCGTCAGGCCGGCGACGTTGATCCCGCTGATGTCGTGCATCCCGTTGATCTCGAAGCCGCCGTAGGTCGGCAGGAAGGCGAATCCGCCGATCTCGTAGTCGTCGGTCTGATAACCCAGTTGACCGCCGTCGAAGCTGCGTCCGACGTGGGTGTACTCGAACGGGCCGATCAGCCGCTGCGCCCAGCGGAAGTCCTGGATCCACTTCAGGCTCTTATTGCGCGCGACGCCCTGCCCGGCGTCGAAGTACAACTGGCGCCCGCCGGTGATCGAGAAACCGTCGGACTTGAACTTGGCATAGCCTTGGCGCAGGAACGCGCTCTGCTGCGTCGTGTGTGGCGTTTGCGCGTAGTAGGCGGCGCCGATCCCGACACCGTTCTCGGGCAGTGCCGCAATCGTGGTGTCCTGGAATTGGGCGAACACCTCGAACGGGCCCTTCGCGGCCCGGACGCCGAGCTGGAACTTGTTGCCGACGAAGTTGTAGGTCGACTCCTTGGGAATGGCGTTCCCGTTGACGACCGGATCCCCGAACCAGTCGACGAACTCGCCGCGAATGCGCTCATGCAATTCGACGCGGAAGGTCGAATCGGCCGGTCCCGTGAACTCCGCTTTCCACGGTTGGGGCGGAGCATCAGCCGGCCAGACGGGGCCCGCCAGGGTCGCGAGCCCGGCCAGCGCGACGATTCGCCGGGCGGTGGGGCGTCCTTTGCCACGCCGTTCTAAGCGGTGCGATGGCGGGACGCGCTGGGTCAGGTCAGTTGCTGATGGTGTGGATGCGATAGCGGCGGAATGCAGGCTTGTTACGGTCACCCGGGTCTCCTCGTGCGGTCAGCGTTGCTCGGAAAGCTCGGCTGCCCCGACCTCGGGCACGAAAAAGGCGTCGTGCCGCGCTGGTGTCAGGGCAGCAGGACGCCGTTGTCCGGGTTGATTCGCACCGGCATTGGTGCGCACTGGCTAAGATTAAGCAGAGATCGCGCCATCTCCCAAGGTAAATTGCAAGCGATTGTTTAATCGCCACTAACGCACGCAGGCAACGCGTTTTCCCCGCGCTGACGGACCCCGGAACGCACCATGGTCTGCCGTTCTGGGGGATCGTCGCCCGTCCGTGCACCGCTTTGACGCCGCTGGCGAGCGTAACCATTCACCCTGCCAGCCTGGCTGGGCACTGGGAGCGGGCCGGGAGAGCGAGACCGTCTGCGGGAGGGAACCCGCAGGCTAGCCTCCAGGTACGGATTCACGGCGTGTCTCGGACTCCCGGACCGCTCCCGCTAGGGGGGCGTGAATAGTTACCTGGCCAGCAAGGGGGCAATTACGGGGTAGGTTGGAGGGGTAGTGCCGGAGTGATGCCACACAACGGGGAGGTGCGCCCCACGATGGCGCAGGATCGAAGCGTATCGCTTTCGCTCTCGCCGTATCAGCGTCCAGTTTTAATTATTCAGAACAACGTGTTGCGACTTTAGGGCGGCGATGGCACGAACGTTGTTATACGTAAGGTCATGCGATTCGCGCCAATGGCGGTGGCGAATCAGCGGACAAAGGCGTCCCGCGACTGGTCTACCAGTTGCCCGGCGCCTTTTTTATTGCCTGCCGGTCAGCCTTTGTCATCCCGTCGCGGGACCTCGTGATCACGATCCAACTCCATGGGTGTTTCATGAAGTTCAAAGAGTTCAGGCAGGCCGGACACTGGCCCACCTTGCTGTCGGCCTTCCTTTATTTCGACGTGTCGTTCATGGTCTGGGTGATGCTGGGGCCGCTCGCCCTTTACATAACCCAGGAACTGGGCCTCCCGGTCGGCGAGAAATTCACGATCGTCGCCATCCCGATCCTGTCCGGGGCGATCCTGCGGATTCCGCTCGGCATGCTGGCGGATCACTTCGGACCCAAGCGCACCGGGGTGCTGGCGCAGACGCTGGTCATTGCCGGCCTCGTCTACGTGTTCTTCTTCGGCCTGCATTCCAAGCTGGCGGTCGAACTGCTGGGCCTGCTGCTGGGTGTGGCCGGCGCCAGCTTCTCGGTGGCCCTGCCGCAGGCCAGCCGCTGGTATCCGCCGCAATATCAGGGGATTGTCATGGGTATCGCCGGCGCCGGGAACATGGGCGTCGTGCTGGATTCGATGATCGTGCCGTGGCTGGCCGAGACCTTTGGCTGGCAGTCGGTGTTCGGTTTCCTGACCCTGCCGCTGCTGCTGGTGCTGATCATCTACGCGGTGCTGGTCAAGGACGCGCCGGAAAAGCGCCGCCCGGTCACCTGGAAGAACTACGCGGCCCTGATGGCCGATGCCGACACCTGGTGGTTCATGTTCTTCTACTCGATCACCTTCGGCGGCTTCGTCGGCCTCGGCAATGCGCTGCCGCTGTATTTCACGAACTGGTACCACGTCTCGGGGATCGCTGCCGGCATGATGTCGGCGATCGTCGTGTTCGGCGGGTCGATGTTCCGTCCGGTCGGCGGGCTGATCGCCGACCGGATCGGCGGGATCAAGGCCTTGCAGATCCTGTTCGTGATCGTATCGCTCAGCTACCTCACCATCTCGTTCCTGCCGGAAGGGCCGCTGCCGGCAGCGGCGCAGGCCACCGACGCCAAGGTCGCCGGATGGGCACTCGGCGATCTGCCGCGGGTCGCCTGGGTCGCGGTCGCCATTTTCTTCGTCGGGGCGATGGCGCTCGGCATGGGCAACGGCTCGGTGTTCCAGCTGGTGCCGCTGCGCTTTCGCGGCGAGATCGGCGTGATGACGGGCCTGGTCGGTGCGGCCGGCGGCGTCGGCGGATTCTTTCTGGCCAAGGCCTTGGGTCTGTCCTGGGATCTGCAGCACGGCTTCGCGGCCGGTTTCAGCGTGTTTGCCGGCCTGCCGCTGCTGGGGCTACTCGGACTGACATGGGTCAAGCGCCGCTGGCGGACGACCTGGGGCGCCGTATCCGGCGCCCGGGTCTAGCCGCGCTTCGCGATCGCATGTCACGGGACTCGGGGCTGATCGTGCAGGCCGGTTTCGCGACGCGGCAGGGCCGCCGGGCGGACAACCAGGACTATGTCGGCCTGGTCTGTCCGGCGGGCGGGATGACCGCTCACACGGAGGTGCTGGCCGTCGTTGCCGACGGTTGCGGCGGTCTGCCCGGTGGCCGCACGGCGGCGGAGGTGTGCGTGCGCGGATTTATCGAAGGATTCTCGGGACTACCCGAAACCCTGGGCGCTCACCGCCGTGCGTCCCGCGCGCTGTCGGCCGTCAATGGCTGGATCCACGCGATGGGCCGCCAGGATCCGGGTCACCGCGGCATGGCGACGACCTTCAGCGCACTCGTGCTGGACCGGCGGCAGGCCCACACCGTGCATATCGGCGACTCGCGCATCTACCGGTTGCGGGGCGAGCGCCTGGACCGCCTGACCCGCGACCATGCCTTGACCGCGCCAGGCCTGGACCATGTCCTGACGCGGGCCGTGGGTTTCGACAGCGCCGTGCCGGCCGATTGCGAGGTACATCCGCTGGAAGCGCACGACCGCTATGTGTTGTGCACGGACGGACTGCACGGGGCCTTACCCTCCGAGGCGATCTGGGAGGTATTGCGGCAACGCCAGCACCCGCAGGCCTGCGCCGACTCCCTGGCGGACGCCGCGCTGCAAGAAGACGGCAGCGACAACATCACGGTTGCCGTGGTCGACGTGATCTCGTTGCCGCCGCCGGGCACCGACGGGTTGTACGAGAGCCTCGGCGAACTGGCGGTGCTGGAGTTGCCCGAAGTGGGCCACACGGTCGACGACTACGTACTCGAACACGTGTTGTCGAAGGGGCGATATAGCTGTCTGTTCATCGCGAACGACCGGCGGACCGGCTCCGGCGTGGTGCTGAAATTTCCGCACCCGTGCGTCGTCAGCGAACGGGAGTACCTGGAAGCCTTCACGCGCGAAGCCTGGATCGGCCTGCGCATCAAGAGCCCCTGGCTGGCCGAGATCATCGAGCAGGCGCCGGGTCGCCAGACCCGACTGTATTCGGTCATGCCGCACTACCGTGGCGACACCCTGGAGTCACGGCTCGTCGCGCAGCCGCCGGTCAGCTTCGATGCCGGCCTCGACGTGACGCTGAAGCTGTGTCGCGCGGTGCACGCGCTGCATCGCCGCGGCGTGATCCATCGGGACATCAAGCCCGAAAACGTGCTCCTGCTCGAGGATGGCGGGCTCAAGCTGCTCGATCTCGGTGTGGCGTCGCTGCCGGAACGCGGCGACCTGCCCGAGGCGCCCATGCCGGGCACGGCCAGCTATCTGGCGCCCGAGTTGTTTCGGGACGCGCGGGCGAGCGTCGTCACCGATGTGTTTGCGGTCGGTGTGACCCTTTACCGGCTGTTCGCGGGCGGTCACTACCCCTACGGCGAGATCGAACCGTTCACGCATCCGCGTTTCGTCGGCTTCCATCCGCTCGAAAAGCACCGCCCGGACCTTCCGGCCTGGCTCGGTGCCGTGATCCAGCGCGCGGTGGCGCCCGACCCCAAGGATCGCTATGCCGACACGATCGAACTGGCCTTCGATCTGGAGCATGGCCTGGCGAAGGGCGGGCAGCGTGCGCCGGTGCCGCAGCCACCCTGGTTCCGCCGCCATCCCGCGCGGGCCTGGCAGATCGCGGCGATCGCGCAGTTCCTTTTCCTGCTGTTCTGGTTCGGCTTCCGCAGCCTGCCGGGCTAGCGGTCGGATGAACCGGTTTTACCCAACGAAAGATCGCGCAGCGCGCGAGGAGTGGCGATGAAAGCCAAACAGAAACTGATCGTGATCGGCAACGGCATGGCGGGCATCCGGACCGTCGAGGAAGTCCTGAAGCGCTCGCCGGAGGCCTACGAGATCACGGTATTCGGCGCCGAGCCGCACTGCAACTACAACCGGATACTGCTGTCGCCGGTGCTGGCCGGTGAAAAGACGCTCAAGGACATCGTGCTGAACGATGAGGACTGGTACTGGAAGAACGGCATCACGCTGCACAAGGGCAAGACGATCGTCGCAATCGATCGGCGCCGGCGTCTCGTGCGGACCGCCGATGGCCTCGAGACGGCGTACGACCGGCTGCTGCTGGCGACCGGTTCGAACCCGGTGATCATTCCGTTCCCGGGCAAGGATCTGCCGGGGGTAATCGGTTTCCGCGACGTCAAGGATGTGGACCGGATGATCGACGCCGCCGAGAAATTCCGCCATGCGGTCGTGATCGGTGGCGGGCTGCTCGGTCTGGAGGCGGCCAACGGGCTGCGTAAGCGCGGCATGGAGGTCACCGTCGTGCACATCCTCGACAGCCTGATGGAACGGCAGCTCGACAAACCCGCGTCGGCGCTGCTGAAGCGGGCGCTGGAACAGGATGGGCTCCGCTTCATGATGGAGGCGCAGACCGAGGCGCTGCTCGGCGAGGACCGGGTGCGCGCGGTCCGCTTCAAGGACGGCACCGAAATCCCGGCCGATCTGGTGGTCATGGCCGTCGGCATCCGCCCGAATATCGAACTCGCCAAGGCGGCCGGCCTGCACTGCGAACGCGGGATCGTCGTCAACGACACGATGCAGACCTACGATCCGCGCATCTACGCGGTCGGCGAATGCGTGCAGCACCGCGGCCAGTTGTTCGGTCTGGTTGCGCCGCTGTTCGAGCAGGCCAAGGTCTGCGCTGATCATCTGGTCGAGTTCGGCATCGCCCGCTACCAGGGTTCGGTCACGTCGACGAAGCTCAAGGTCACCGGCATCGACCTGTTTTCGGCGGGCGATTTCCAGGGAGGCGAAGGCTACGAGGAACTGTGCTACCAGGATCCGGCGCGCGGCGTTTACAAGAAGTTGACCGTCAAGGAGAACCGGGTGCGCGGGGCGGTGCTGTACGGCGATACCGGGGACGGCGCCTGGTATTTCCAGCTGATGCGCGAAGGCACCGACATCTCGGCCTTCCGCGAAAGCATCTTGTTCGGCCAGGCGCACCTCGGCGATTCCGGCCATGGCGACCAGAATCGCGCTTCGCTGCTGCCGGACGACGCGGAGGTCTGCGGCTGCAACGGGGTCTGCAAGAAGACCATCGTCGATGCGATCGTCCAGCAAAAGCTGTTCACGCTGGAGGACGTGCGGGCGCACACCAAGGCCTCGGCCTCGTGCGGATCGTGCACCGGCCTGGTCGAACAGTTGTTGCACAGCACCCTGGGCAGCGACTATTCGGTGACGCCGGCGAAGAAACCGCTGTGCAAATGCACCGAGCGCACGCACGAGGAGGTTCGCGCCGCGATCCGCCGGGAGGGGCTCAAGAGCATCCCGGCCGTCATGCAGTTCATGGAATGGGGCACCGTCGACGGCTGTGCGTCCTGCCGCCCGGCGCTGAATTATTATCTGTTGTGCGAATGGCCGGCCGAATACCGCGACGACGCGCAGTCGCGCTTCATCAACGAGCGCGCTCATGCGAACATCCAGAAGGACGGGACGTACTCGGTAGTGCCGCGGATGTGGGGCGGTGTGACGACGCCGGCCGAGCTGCGCGCCATCGCCGAGGTGGCCGAGAAGTACCGCGTGCCGACCGTCAAGGTCACCGGCGGCCAGCGCATCGACCTGCTCGGTGTCAAAAAGGACGATCTGCCGCGGATGTGGGCCGATCTGAACGCTGCCGGCTTCGTGTCCGGACATGCCTACGGCAAGGCGCTGCGCACCGTCAAGACCTGTGTCGGCCAGGAATGGTGCCGTTTCGGCACGCAGGACTCGACGCGGATGGGCATCGACCTGGAAAAGATGACCTGGGGTTCGTGGACCCCGCACAAGTTCAAGATGGCGGTGTCGGGTTGCCCGCGGAACTGCGCCGAGGCGACGATCAAGGACTTCGGCGTGGTCGCGGTCGATTCGGGCTGGGAGTTGCACGTCGGCGGCAATGGCGGGGTGAAGGTCCGCGCGACCGATTTCCTTTGCAAGGTCGAAACCGAAGAGCAGGTGAAGGAATACTGCGGCGCCTTCATGCAGCTTTACCGCGAGGAAGCGCGCTATCTGGAACGCACGGCGCCGTGGATCGAACGGGTCGGGCTGCCCTACGTGAAACAGCGTATCGTCGATGACGCGGCGGGCCGGAAGACCTTGTTCCAGCGTTTCATGGAATCCCAGGTCACGGCGCAGGTCGACCCGTGGGCGGAGCGCGCCCGCGGCGCGGAACGCAAAGAGTTTCAGCCGATCCGGATCGACCGGAAGGGGTTGGCGGCATGAGCGACTGGATCGAGGTGGGTTTGCTGGCGGACATTCCGCGGCAGGGCGCGCGCGTGCTGGAAAGTCCGCGCGGGCCGATCGCGGTGTTTCGTACCGTGGAGGACGAGGTGTTTGCCGTGCTGGACCGCTGTCCGCACAAAGGGGGTCCGCTGTCGCAGGGCATCGTGCACGATCGCAAGGTGGCCTGCCCGCTGCACAACTGGGTCATCGATCTGGCTGCGGGCGAGGCCGTGGCGCCGGATCACGGTTGTGTGAACCGGTTTCCGGTGCGGCTCGACGCGGACCGGGTGTTGCTGCAACTGGCCGAGGTCTGAGGCGATGACGCACGTGGCGCCGGAGACGACGGGGCACTCGGAGCCGGGTCCGGTCAGGACGACGTGCCCTTACTGCGGCGTCGGTTGTGGCGTGCTCGCGACGCCGCTGCCGAAGGGGGTTCGGATCAAGGGCGATCCCGAGCATCCGGCCAACCATGGGCGCCTGTGCTCGAAGGGATCGGCGCTGGGCGAAACGCTGTCGCTGGCCACGCGGCTGCTGTACCCGGAAATCGCCGGCCGGCGCGTTTCATGGGACACCGCGCTGGACACGGTCGCGCGGCGCTTCAGTGAGGCCATCGCCGAGCATGGACCCGATTCAGTCGCCTTCTACGTGTCGGGTCAGTTGCTGACCGAAGACTATTACGTCGCGAACAAGCTGATGAAGGGCTTCATCGGCTCGGCGAACATCGACACGAACTCGCGGCTGTGCATGGCCTCCAGCGTCGCCGGCCACCGCCGCGCGTTCGGGGAGGATCTGGTGCCGGGCTGCTACGAGGATCTGGAACTGGCCGATCTCGTCGTGCTGGTCGGCTCGAATGCGGCCTGGTGTCATCCGGTCATCCATCAGCGATTGATGAAGGCCCTGGAGCGGAACCCGGCCGCGCGTCTCGTGACGATCGATCCGCGCCGCACGGCGACCGCCGAATCGGCCGACCTGCATCTCGCGGTCGCGCCGGGCACCGACGTGATCCTGTTCGCCGGACTGCTGGACTACCTGCGGCGCAACGACGGCCTGGACTACGATTTCATTGAGCGCCACACGGAAGGGCTGGCCGGGGCACTCAACGCGGCGCGTCAGACCGCGCTCTCCATTCCGGCGGTCGCCGCGGCCTGCGGTCTGGCGGAAGGCGATGTGTCGTGCTTCTACCACTGGTTCGCGCGGACGCCGAAGGCCGTGACGGCCTGGTCGCAGGGCGTCAACCAGTCCAGCGCCGGCACCGACAAGGTCAACGCGATCGTCAACGTGCATCTGGCGACGGGCCGTATCGGCCAGCCCGGAATGGGGCCGTTTTCGCTGACCGGCCAGCCGAACGCGATGGGCGGGCGTGAGGTCGGAGGGCTTGCGAACCAGTTGGCGGCGCACCTCGACATCGAGAATGCCGATCACCGCGAGCTCGTCCAGGATTTCTGGCGCTCGCCGCGCATCGCCGAGCGGCCGGGACTGAAAGCCGTCGACCTGTTCCGGGCAGTCGGCGAAGGACGGATCAAGGCGGTGTGGATCATCGCGACCAATCCGGTCGCCAGCCTGCCCGATATCAACGCCGCGCGCGCCGCGCTGGGCACCTGTCCGTTCGTGGTGGTATCCGACTGCGAGGCGGGAACGGACCTGTCCCGCTATGCCCATGTGCAACTGCCCGCGCTGGCCTGGGGCGAGAAGGACGGCACGGTGACCAACTCCGAGCGCCGGATCTCGCGCCAGCGGGCCTTCCTGCCGGCGCCCGGCGAGGCGCGCGCGGACTGGTGGATGCTGGCCGAGGTCGGGCGGCGGATGGGTTATGGGGAGGCGTTCCGGTACCACGGTCCCGACGAGATCTTCCGCGAACATGCCGTGCTCTCGGGGTATCGGAACGCCGGGCGGCGCGTGTTCGACATTGCGGGCCTGTCCGGGCTGGACGCCGAGGGGTATGACGGCCTGCAACCCATGCAATGGCCGGTTACGACGGAAATGCCGGAGGGCAGCGCCCGTCTCGAGATGCCCGCCATGACCGACCGCGCCGGGCGTCGCGCGCGTTTTGTCCCGGTGGCGTTCCGGGCACCGCTGTCGGCGACCGATCCCGAGTATCCGCTGATCCTGAACACCGGCCGCATCCGTGATCAGTGGCACACGATGACGCGGACCGGCAAGGCGGCGCGGCTGAACGCGCATCTGTCCGAACCCTATGCCGAACTACATCCGCGCGATGCGGCTGCCCTCGGAATCATGGACGGTGCGCTGGTGCGTCTGATCAGCCGGCACGGCACGATGCTGGCCCGCGCCCGGGTCACCGACGCGCAACAGTCCGGTTCGGTGTTCGCGCCGATGCACTGGACCGACGCCAATGCGCGCGGTGCCTTGGTCAATGCGCTGGTCGGCCCGGCTTGCGATCCGGTGTCCGGCGAGCCCGAGTCGAAATTCACGCCGGTGCGGGTCGAGGCCTATCGTTCCGCATGGCAGGGCTTTGCGTTATCGCGCCAGCCGCTGGCCTTTCCGGACGCGACCTACTGTGTCGCCATTCGCGGGCGCGGTCACTGGCTCTACGAATTGGCCGGGGATGGCGCGCCGGACGATTGGGGCGCCACCGCGCGTGCCGCGGGAGGGGGCGACGGGGACGAATGGCTGGAATTCTCCGATCCGCGTGCCGGGCGCTACCGCTGCGCCCGTTTGTCGGCATCGCAACTGGCGTTCTGCCTGTTCGTCGAAACCGGTGCGAGCCTCCCGGCACGGGACTGGCTGGGTTCGTTGTTCGGTGGCGGCGCAGTTTCGGAGGACGCGCGCCGCGCGCTGCTGTCGGGCAGGCCAGCCGCGGCCGGGCAGGACCCCGGGCGCACGGTGTGTTCCTGCTTCGGTGTCGGTATCAACACCTTGCGCACCGCGATCCGCGAGCACGGCCTGACGACCACCGCCGAGATCGGAGACCTGCTCAAAGCGGGCCGGAACTGCGGTTCCTGCGTGCCGGAACTGCGCATCCTGCTGCAGGAAGCCCGCGTCTCCTGAACGCGGGCGCATTGAACATTCGATTCCCTTTGAACCTTGAGGAGACGCTCGATTGACTTCGGCAGAGCCCCCGAACCGTGACGCGGTTCCCGAGAAGCCGCGGCTGACGCTGGGCTTCGTTCCGCTGACCGATTGCGCGCCGCTGGTCATCGCGCAGGAACATGGCCTTTTTGCCCGCCACGGGCTCGACGTCACACTGTCGCGCGAAGCGTCCTGGGCGAACATTCGCGACAAGGTCGCCGCAGGCCTGCTGGACGGCGCGCAAATGCTGGCCAGCATGCCGCTGGCGACGACCCTCGGTCTGGGTGAGGTCCAACAGGCGACCGTCACCGCGCTGTCGCTGGACTTGAACGGGAATGCCATCACCGTTTCGAATGCGTTTTACGACGAGATGGCGACGCTCGATCCGGATGGATCCGGCGAGGCGCCGGTCGCAGCCGATCGCCTCAAACAACTCATCGATGCGCGCCACGCGGCGGGCAGAACGCCGCCGGTGTTCGCGATGGTGTTTCCGCACTCGACGCATAACTACCTGCTGCGCTACTGGCTGGCGGCGGGCGGTGTCGACCCGGACCGTGATCTGCGACTGGTCGTGATCCCGCCGCCGCAGATGGTCGAGGCCCTGCGCATCGGTGCCATCGACGGGTTCTGCGTCGGTGAGCCGTGGAATGCCGCTGCGGTGGCCGAGGGACTGGGGCGCGTGCTGACGACCAGTCACGACATCTGGAACAACCATCCGGAGAAGGTCCTCGGCGTCAACGCCGACTGGGCTGCGCGGTATCCGGCGACGCACACGTCGGTCATCAAGGCGCTGCTGGAGGCGGCCTGCTGGCTCGACGAACCCTCAAATCGGCTAGCAGCGGCCGAGCTGCTGTCACATCCGGACTACGTCGGTGCACCGGCCGAGATCATCGCGATGTCGATGACCGGTTCGTACCGTTATGCCGCCGGCGCCGCGCCGCTCCCGATGCCGGACTTCAATGTGTTTTCCCGCTACGCGGCCAACTTCCCGTGGCGCTCGCACGCGCTGTGGCTGCTGACGCAGATGGTCCGATGGGGGCAGATCCGGGAACCGATCGATCTGCGCGGTATCGCACACACGGTGTACCGGCCCGACCTCTATCGGCAGGCCGCCGGCGAACTCAGGATCGCGTGCCCGGCCGACGATGAGAAATCCGAGGGCGCGCATGCCGCGCCATGGCAGCGCGACGGGATGACGCTGGGCGCCGACCGCTTCGTCGATGACAGCGTGTTCGACCCGGCGGACCCCGTTGCCTATCTGCTCGGCTGCGAATTGCACCACCGCAAGCTCGATCCGGCCGAACTGTTCGGACCGCGGGGCCGCCCGTGAACATGCTGCGCATCATGATCGTCGACCAGGATCCGGCCCGCAGCGCGGTGCTGGAGCAGGCACTGACCGATGCCGGCCACCGCGTCGTCGCCCGGACCGTCGACGAAGGCAGCCTGCTGCAGATCGTCACCGATGCCCAACCCGACGTCGTCATCATCGATATGGAGGCGCCGGGCCGCGACACGCTGGAGGACCTGCGCGAGGTCGGCCGCGACAACCCCAAGCCGATCATCATGTTCTCGAACAACCGCGACGGCGAGTACATCCGTCAGGCCGTGCAGGCCGGCGTCAGCGCCTACGTGGTCGACGGCCTCAGCAAGGAGCGCATCCTGCCGATCGTCGACGTCGCGATCGCGCGCTTCCGCGAATTCCAGGCGCTGCGCCGTGAACTCGCCGACACCAAGGTGCAACTCGCCGACCGCAAGATCGTCGACAAGGCCAAGGGCATCCTGATCCAGCGCAAGGGACTCACCGAGGAACAGGCTTACGCACTGCTGCGCAAGACCGCGATGAACCGAGGGCTGCGCATAGCCGACGTCGCGCGGACCCTGTTGTCCCTGGAGGGGCTGGATGGGTGATCGTAGGGCCGGCTTACGCGGCAGACCGGGTGAGCGGGCGCTGCGACGGCTACCGCGTCACCCAGCCCCGTGTCGCAGGTAGCACACGCCAGTCAAGAGAGTCTCGGACTCAGGCCGGAGGCTACCTGACCTAAGCCCACAACGCATCCAGCCCGAAGCTCAGCGCGTCGAAGGGCGGGGCACTGACCGTGGCGTCGTCCTGGTAGACCGCTTCGAGACGCCAATGGGCCTCGTGCAATGCGAACACTTCCAGCGTGCGCGCGTCCGGGTCGATCAGCCACACGTGGCCGACTCCCCGGGCGGCATAGATCGGCAGTTTGTCCGCGCGATCCATTTGTGCCGTAGACGGAGACAACACTTCGCAAAGCCAGTCGGGCGCCACCTCGAAATAGGCTTTGTCCGGTAGCGCCGGCAGGCGCTCGCGCCGCCAGCCGGCGATGTCCGGCACCTGGCACAGATCCTCATAGGTCGCTAAACGGGACGCCGGTGTCGACATGGCGGGATTCTCGCGTCTCGAGGCTTGGCGCTAGTGTACGGTGGCCGACGAAATAGGGAAAAGCTTAGTCCCCTGGGTGAGGTTGAGGGACCCCACTCAAACCCGGCGAATCTGTGCCGCCGCCCAAAGGCGGGTCCGCGTGGCTCCACCCGCTCACGTTTCGGAGGCATCACGCACGCTCTCGAACAGGTCGATGTCCCAGGCGACGAGGTCCCGCCGGATCGCATCTGCAGCGGGGCGCGGCAGAATGCGCGCGAGATCCTCGCCGGTAATGACGCCGACCAGTTGCGTCGGCTGCTCGCGAGCGAAGGCCAGCGCGTGCCAGGCCAGGATCGCGGCGCCGACGGCGGTGGGATACGAGATGTAGGTCGCACCGGCGTAAGGGCTATGCAGCAGATCGCGGTAACGCAGATAGCTCAGCCCCACGGTTTCGATCACGGTCTGACGCTCGTTGCGCACGCTCTCGGCAATGCGGATTTCCGCCGCGGCAGCGAAATGGGTGCGCCGGATCACGCCGTTTCTCAGGTGCTCCTCGATACGCCGGGGCTTGTTCATGCCGGGCAGGATGGCGCGGACCATTGCCTCGATCGTCAGCTCCGGCTGGTTCGGCAGGCTGCGCTTCGACAGCAGGTTGAGCTGGAACAACGCCTTGACCAGTTCGACCTCCGAGCCGCCAGTGTAGACACCGATCGAGTCCACATCCGGGAACGAGCGGTGCAGCGACAGCAGTTCCTCCTGATACAGCGGGTACTGCCGGATCGGTTGCGGCTCGTGCGGAAAGTCGTAGTTGCGGGCGGCCGTGAAGGGCTCCAGCACCTGCATCCGTCCCTTGTTCCAGATGCGCGGCTGCTGGGCCAGTTCCTCCAGCGCCACGAGGGGTGACCAGGAGAAGATGATCTGGTCCGAGTCGATGTCTTCCAGCAGGTAGAGGTCGATGCTCTCGACCTCCAGTTCCTTCCGGTCCGCGGCAAGCAATTCGTGCATCCGCCGGCCGATCAGGAAATTGGTCACGCCGGGCGAGATGCCCAGGTTGATCAGCGCGGCGATGCCGCGCTCGCGCAGCGCCGCGTCGAAGTCATATTGTGAGAAGGTCAGTGTGCGCTCGGTGACGGCATCGTACATGTCCGAGGCCAGATCGACCGTATGGGCGCCGATGCGAAGGCCGAGTTCTATGATCGGACCGTTGAATTCCGGCAGCGCGGCATTGACCAGCATCGCTGCGCCGGCCAACGGCTGATGATGCGCGGCCTCGTAGGCGAACACCGGCGCAAAGTCCGCGACGCCGATGAAGTCGATGCGGTCGAACAGGCGTTCGGCATGGAAGAGGGCATCCCGGGCTGCATCGGGGTGCAGCACGTAGACGACGAAGCGAACCGGCACGTCATCGCGCTCGGCCAGTTCCGACAGGCAGATCAGCAACGCCGAGCCCACCGCGCCCAGCCCGAAGAACACGATTCGCGTCGGTTCCGGGGCGATATCCGGACGTGTTGGCATCGTGCGGCTCCGTTCGTGGTGAGAAGGGCGTATCGGCCCTCGTTGGCCGGGAAGATAACCCGCATCTCATCGCCGGACAATCGTGCGCCGCCCGACCCGACGCGGCCTGCGATGCGACAAGCAGGCTCGGGAAAAGGAAGCTTCCGCACAAGACGACAGGCTCGCGCCAGAAATTGCGTCAGCGGCTGTTCTCGGCCACGACGCGGGCGATGGTCGCCTCCAGACCATCCAGTTCCCGGTCGAAGGCCGACGTGCGGTAGGCCGGCGTCTTGGTTTCGGTCAGGGAGGTCCGCGGGGACGGCTCGGGCGATTCACTCAACGCAATACGGGTGTAGGTCGACAGACCGGGCTGCAAGGGCCCGCGCGCGAGCTCTTGCGGGTCCAGCGCAATGCGGACCGGCACGCGCTCGGCGATGTGGATGAAGTTTCCGGTGGCATTGTCCGTCGGCAACAGCGCGAACACGCTCCCGGTACCCGGATTCAGGCCTTCGACCCAGCCATGGTAGACCCGGTCCGGATGGGCATCGACGCGAATCTCGGCCGCCTGTCCCGGCCGGATGCCCGCCAGATCGCCCTCCAACACGTTGGCCTCGACCCAGAGCTGATCCAGCGGCACGATGACCATGACCGGCACGCCCGGCGCCACGCGGTCGCCGACCTGCACCTTCCGCTTGGCAACCGCACCGCTCACCGGGGCGCGGATTTCCTGGCGCCGGAAGTCCAGCGCGGCCCGGCGAAACCGCTGCTTGGCGGCCTCGACCGCCGGATGGTGCGCGATGCCGGCCGCGCCGAGTTGCACGGACAGTTCCTTCTGTTCGGCACGGACCTCGCCGACCGCCGCCTCCAGCTCCAGGATCTTGTCCGTGGCATTCTGCTGTTGCTGTTCGGAAACCGCGCCATCCAGACCCGCCTGCCGGAACCGCGCCAGATCGTGGCGGACCGCCTCCAGGGCCGCGGTGCGCGCCGCGATGCGTCGGGCCAGTGTCTCCTGCCGCGCCTGCAGGGCCGCGATCTGACGCACGGTCGCCGCGAGTTCCGCCTGCGCCTGTTGCAGGGCGATCCCGGCATGATGCCCGTCCAGCCGGACCAGCACCTGGCCCTGCGCGACGGACTGGGTGTTCTCCGCGAGTACCGCGACGACCGTGCCTTCGGCCTGCACCTCGACCGGTATCACGTGCCCGGTCACGAAGGCATCGTCGGTGCCGACCCAACGCCGTTCCCGATACCCGGAATACCCCCACAAGCCCAGCCCCAGCAGCACAAGCACGACCGCGGTGCCGGACAGCCGGCGGCGCGCGGCGCGCCACCGACGTTGCGAGGACGCCGTGGGTTCGGAATGCCGGGGTGTCACGAGGCCGGGCTCCGCGCCGGCAACCTGCGCCACCCGCTGCCCATTGCCTGGCACAGCGCCACGCCCGCCCGGAGACGCCGCCCGCGCAGCTCGGCGAGGCGCGAACGCATCACCAGCACATCGAGCCGGGCCCGCAGCCCAACGGTCCGATCCCCGAGCCCGGCGCTGACCGTCGCCTCGGCCACGCGCTGCGCCTCCTCGGTCTCCGCGAGCAGCCGCGCCTGTTCGTCCAGCTTCGCATCCCATTCGCGCAGCCGGACCAGCGCGTCGGCCGTCTCCCGGACCGCCCCCAGCAAAGTGTCGTTGTAGCGTTCGACCGCGAGATCGTAGAGCGCCTCGCGCTCGGTCAGCGCCGCCTGCAATCGTCCGCCTTCGAACAGCGGGAAGGTCACGGTCGGTCCGACCGCATAGGCGAGGCTAGACCCGTGAAACAGCACATCGGTCAGCGTGACGGTATGCAAGCCGGCAAAGCCGACCAGATTGACGTCGGGATAGAACGCCGTGCGCGCGACCTCGATCGCTTCGGCCGCGGACTCGGCCTCGAGCCGCGCGGCCCGGAGGTCCGGGCGCGTGGCCAGCAGATGCAGCGGCAGTTCGACCGGCAGCGCCGGCACGGATTCCGGCGGAAGCTCGCCGGCGCGTATCGACCGGCCCCAGTCGGGACCCTGCCCGGCGAGGTTCGCGAGCAGATTGCGCAGCACGCGCACCGTCGCCTCGGCACCCGCCGACAGCTGCCCGGCTTCCTCGACCGCGGCCTGCGTCCGTAGCAGCAGCGGCTTCGTCGTCAGGCCGCTCGCCCAACGGCTTTGCTCCAGATTCTGCAAGGCCGTGGCCTCCGCAACCACGTCCCGCGCCAGGCGCGCCTGTTCCACGGCGGCCTGCAACTCGAAATAGGCCGCGGCGACGCTCGCCGCGAGCAACAGCCGCGCATCGTCCCGTTCCGCCGCGATGGCCAGGGAGTGCGCGATCGACTGCTGCAGGCGGGCCCGATCCTGGCCCCAGAAATCCAGGTGGTAGCGCAGTACCAGCGGGTCGGCCAGCAGGTGGCGAAAGTTGTCGCCGGCCAGTCGGAGCTGCACGTCGGTGGCCGAGAAACGTTCGGCCGCGAACGTCACCCGCGAACTGAGCGTCGGATAAAGCTCGGCCCCGGCGCGATCGACCAGCGACTGCGACTCGCGCAAGCGGGCCTCGGCCGTTTTCAGGCCCGGATTGCCGGACAGCGCCGCGCCGACCAGCCGGTTCAGTTCGCTGTCCCCGAACAGCCGCCACCACTCCGGGAGGGCGGCAGTGCCCGAGACGGCGGCCTGCGGCGCGAGTTCGGCGACGGTCGCACCGAAGGCCGGAACGGCCCGCATGGCAGCCCGCTCCGGACGTTCACTCACGGGCACGCAACCGACGAGCAGCACCATCATCGGGGCCAGCGGTCGCACGAGCCAGCGGGTCAGCGTCATACCGCCTCCTCCGCGGTTGCTTCGTCCTGGTCGCGGCGCAGCGCGGCGGCGCGCGACTCGGCGACGGCCCTGACCGGCGGATGCGCGACCCAGACCGCGACCGCCAGCACCAGGCAGACACCGCCCGCCAGCCAGAAGCCGTCGTTCAAGGCACGGATCGCTGCCTGCCGCGCGGCGAATCGGATCAGGCGCGCGCCGGCCTGCGCCTCGTCGAAGCCGAGCATCACGAACGCATCGAGCATCGGCGCGGTCGCGCCGTCCCATCGATCCCGTGCCTCTGCCCAGCGCTGTAAATGGAAAGGTGTGCGGCGGTACAACACGACCCCTTGCAGGCTGATACCGATCGCGCCCGATGCAATCCGCATCAGATTCGCCAGTTCCAGCGCGGCACCGTGCCGTTCGGCCGGCAGCCCCTGCAGCATCAGGGTCGTCAGCGGTACGAAGAAGGCACCGAGACAGGCGCCTTCGAGCACCTTCGGCCACAGCAACGCGGCGAACGAGGCCGCGTCGTCAAAGCGGCTGAGCCACAGGTAGCACGTCGCGAAGCCGCACAGGCTGAGGCTGGCCAGAAGACGCGCATCGACGCGCCGCACCGCGAGATGCATCACGGCCGCCACCGGCTTCGCACAGAGGGCCGTCGGCAGGAAGACCAGACCCGCCAGCCAGGACGAGTACCCCAGGTTGAGCTGCAGTTGCACGATCAGGGCCGACAGCAAGCCCTGGAACGACAAGAAGCCGAAGAACAGCGCGCCAGCACCAATCGCGAAATTGCGGCTCGCGAGCAGCCGGAGGTTCACGTACGGATGCGGCGCATGCCAGGCATGAACGACCCAGAGACATGCCGCCGCGACCACCCCGAAGCTCGTCGCCTGCAGCGCGTGCGAGGCCAGCCAGTCGCGGTCATTGCCCTGATTCAGCAGCGTCTGCACGCCGAGCCAGACGACGGAACACAGCGCGCAGCCGACCCAGTCGAACGGGCTGCGCGCCGCGCGCGCTACGGGCCGCCCGCGCAGCAGTAGCGCGATGCCGGCTGCCGCGAGCAAGGCCACCGGCAGGTTCAGCCAGAACAGCCAACGCCAGCCGAGCGTATCCGCGATCCACCCACCGACCGGCGGGCCGAGACTGAACGGCATCAGCGTGAAGAAGCTCCACACGCTGATGCCCAGGCTTTTGCGGGCGGCGGGATACTCATCCAGCAACAAGGACTGCCCCGCCTGCAGACTCAGCCCCCCGCACAGGCCGAGGCCGATACGGGCGAACAGATACGGATACAACGCATCTGCACGCGCACACAGCCATGAGCACACGGCGAAACCGAGCAGGGCACCAACCACGACCCGCCGGGGGCTGCCGGCCCGCGCCAGCCAGCCGCCGAGCGGATAGGCCAAGGCCAGCGCCACCATATAGTCGGTCTGCGTCCAGGTCGCGAAGCTCGGGGGAATCGCCAGCCCGCCCGCGACGCGCGGCAGCATCGCGATATAGGCTCCGGCGTTGAAGATCACCAGCACGTGGGCGAAGCCCAGGCATAGATTGAATGCGATGAAGCGCCAGCCCCGGAGGTGGTGTAGGGATTCGTGAAGCATCGACGAGCGTCCACCGGTTCGGTTCACCGGGTGTTCCCGGAGCGAGGTGCGCGAAGCACCGCTGACGTGCAGCGCCAAACCGGGATCGGGCGCGACCTTGGCTACGGATTCGTTATTGACACGACACGATATCGATGGGCTTGATATCGGAAAAGCGAAATTTTCGAAACCTTGATATCGGATATGCCGATACGAAGCCATGGACATCGATCAGATCAAGACCTTCCTGAGCGTGGCCGCTCACGGCAGCTTCCTGGAAGCGGCCGCCCGGCTGTACGTGACCCAATCGACCGTGAGCAGCCGCATCCAGCGGCTCGAAAGCGAGCTCGGTGCGGCCTTGTTCGTGCGGAACCGCACCGGCGCGAGCCTGACCCAGCAGGGACAGCGCTTCGTCAAGCACGCCAAGGCGATCATCGTCAGCCTGGAACAGGCCCGCGACGAGATGGGGCTGCCGAGCCGCTTCCGGGCCAACCTGGTCATCGGCGCCCGGCTCGGGCTATGGGAATCGGTGCTGCCCGACTGGGTCGGTGAGCTCCGCCGCCGCCTGCCGGACGTCTCGATCCGCAGCGAAATCGGCTTCGAGGACGAGTTGCTGCGCCGACTGATCCAGGGCAGCCTCGACCTCGGCCTGATGTTCACGCCGCGGCACGATCCGGCCCTGCACGTCGAACACCTGTTCGACGAAACCCTCGCCCTGCTGAGCTCCAAGCCGGATGCGCCATGGCCCGATCCCGACTACGTATACGTCGAATGGGGGCCCGGCTTTTATGCGCAGCACGGCAACAGCTTTCCCGAACTCGAACCCGCCGCGCAGAAGGCCGACATCGGCTGGCTGGCCGCGCAACTGGTGCTGCGGAATGGCGGCTCCTGCTTCCTGCCGCTCCGGGTCGCCAAACCCTTGCTGGCCACGGGCCGGCTCCGCCCGGTGCCCGATACGCCGCGTTTCACGCTGTCCGCGTTCATGGTCTCCGCACGGGACCACCGCTCGCCGGCGCTGGCCCCGGTCCTCGACTGGTTCAGGGAATTCGCGAAGCGGGAGCGGGGGGAATGAAGCTGGGGGATTGGGGGGGCAGTTGAATCTTGACCGCTGGACGTCCGACAGGGAGTACCCGACCCGGCTGTTCAGCCCACGCAGTCGACCCGCAGGCTTTCACCTCAGACTAACGCTTCACAATACTAACGCCGCACGGTACTATCCCTGCGTGACCATCGTATCGTTCGCGTGCCGCGAGACAGCTGATCTCTTTGAGGGTAGGAGGATCAAGCGCTTCGTCAACGTGCAAGCCGTCGCGATGCGCAAGCTCGCGATGCTGAATCGGGCAGCGACACTAGATGACCTGAGAATTCCACCTGGGAACAGGCTGGAGTCACTCGTCGGAAATCGCGCGGGTCAGCACAGCATCCGGATCAACGACCAATTTCGAATCTGCTTCGTATGGTCCCCCGAAGGACCAACAAGAGTTGAGATCGTCGACTACCACTGACCGAGCACCAGCATGCGCAGCGTCCCTTATCCACATCCTGGCGAAATTCTCATGGAAGAATTCCTCAAGCCGATGCGAATCACACAATACCGTCTCGCGAAAGAGATAGGCGTTCCACAACGCCGCATCGGGGAGATTGTTGCAGGCACTCGCGGCATCACGGCTGACACGGGCCTGCGGCTGTCCCGATTTTTCGGGATGTCCGATGATTTCTGGATGGGGTTACAGTTGGACTATGACGCTGCATTGGCGAAAGATGCACTCGCCGAGACGCTGGCGAAGATCACTCCATGGAAGCACAGCGAGAATCCTGGGGTCGATGCGAACTAAGCGGCTACCGGGGACTTCGCTGCCGCTTCACGAATGAGTGCACTGGATGGCGCGCCTCTTGAATATGGGCTCACACACCATTGACGCATTCGCGAGCGGTGGCTGGCTCTTTGCCTGCCAGCGCATACGGAAAATGCTACTCCCCGAAGCCCGCACCGAGATTGGTCCCGTATTTAGCCCTGACAGTCTTTTGAGTACGATAGTATCGCTAGTATGGCGAGTGTCTCCTGTTCATGCGCTTCGCAGCGCGCGAGGGGAAACCGAGCAGGGGAATACGGAAGACGCGCGGCCGGACGCGTCGCTAGGTTTCAAGTAAAGAACCGACCCCCTGACCCGGGCACAGCTATGAAGGAGCTAGTGATGCCACTAAATCGCCGAGAGTTCCTAAACCTGGCTACCGCAGGCGTTGCGGCTGCGGGCTTGGCGTCGATGCCATTGACGCATGGCGCTAAAAAACCCGAGATCAAAGCTATTGCCTTTGATGCTTTCCCGATTCTTGATCCGCGTCCGGTCTTTGTTCTTGCCGAAAAGCTATTCCCCGGACAGGGCACTGAGTTAAGCAATGCGTGGCGCACGAGGCAGTTTGAATACCAATGGCTGCGTGCCTTATCCGGACGGTATGTAGACTTCTGGCAGGCAACCGAAGACAGTCTGGTATACGCGACCGAGTTGTTAAACCTTGATCTAACCCCAGAAAAGCGCAAACAACTGACGGAAGCTTATCTTGGGCTCAAAGCGTGGCCTGATGCTCCGGCGGCGCTAGAATCACTCAAGAGAACAGGCATCCGGTTGGCGTTTCTGTCAAACGCGACCCCAAAGATACTTGATGCCGGTATCAAGAACTCCGGCCTTGACGGTTTATTTGAGCATGTTCTCAGTACCGATAAAATAAGAACCTATAAACCCGATCCGCGCGCATATCAAATGGCAATTGACGCGTTTGGTCTTGCAAGAGAGGAAATCCTTTTCTCGGCGTTCGCCGGGTGGGATGCGGCCGGGGCTAAGTCGTTTGGCTATACAACATTCTGGGTTAATCGGTTAAATCTTCCCCGCGAGCAACTCGGCGTTCTCCCCGATGCAGTTGGAAAAAATTTGAACGATTTGGTTAGCTTCGTAAAAGCGCTGAGTTGAGTATGACGCTTGAAGGTAACCTGGGGTCACCCTTTGGCCGGCTCGGGTCAACAGGACGAAAACAGTGATTGGGGTCGGGGCTACACTGTGCAGGGTCGAAGACGACATCTTCCCGCGGCCAGACAGCCACGTTTGGCGGTGCTCGACTGGTATCGGCCGCGGGCCTGGCAACCCTCGCGTGAATGCGAAGCCGGGACGGGGCGCGAAGCCGGGATTGGGGTACCCGCAAATGCAAACTAAAGACCTGACATCGAGCCTTCGCGACAGTATCGCTAGGCCGTGTATCTCCGATTCGTGCGCTTCGCAGAGTAAGAAGGAAAACGAGGAGCGGAACGCGACAGACGCTCGTCCGGACGCGTCGCTACGTTTCAAGTAAAGAACTGACCCCCTACCCCCCCGATTTGGTTAGCTTCGTGAAAACGCTGAGTTGAGTATGACGCTTGAAGGTAACCTGGGGTCACCCTTTAGCCGGCTCGTGTCAACAGGACGAGAACGGTGATTGGGGTCGGGGCTTCACTGTGCAGGATCGAAGACGACATCTTCCCGCGGCCAGACCGCCACGGTTGGCGGTGCTCGACAGGTATCGGCCGCGGGCCTGGCAACTCTCGCGTGAATGCGAAGCCGGGATTGGGGTACCCGCAAATGCAAACTAAAGACCTGACCTCGAGCCTTCGCGACAGTATCGCTAGGCCGAGTATCTCCGGTTCGTGCGCTTCGCAGAGCAAGAGGAGGGGACACGGAAGACACTCGGCGCGACACGCGACAGGTCGCTAGGTGTCAAGGAAAGAACTGACCCCCTTGCCCTCAAGGAAAGAACTGACCCCCTTGCCCTCATGAAGGCGGCCAAAGAACTGTTGGGTGATTTCGCCGGGATCCTGATTACCGACTGGCACGGGGCCTACCACGCCCACCCGGCGTCGCTCTGCCAGTTGTGTTGGTCGCATGTGATCCGCAACCTCGAACGCCTGTCGCGTCGCAATGGTGACCCCGGGGAACTGGGGCTCTGGCTGGCCCGGGTGGCGCGGATCGTCATCCGCCTCGAGCACCGCTGGCGCGGCAGTGGCGGTGGCTATCAATCCCAACATTACCGGCGACGCTTGCTCGCCGCCCCGGCTAATTTCCGCCTCGCCTTAGAACAAGGCCTCGCCCAGCATGCCGGACAGCGCTCCGGAAACGCCTGCCAAGCCCTGCTCCACGATGAGTCGATGCTCTGGCGCTTCCTCGAAACACCCGGCATCGACCTGACCAACAACACCGCCGAGCGTGCCCTACGGCCCTCGTTATCTGGCGGAAAACCAGCTTCTTTAGCCAATCCGAATGCGGCAACCGGTTCCGCGCCCGCGTCATGACGGTCACCGAAAGCGGTCGCCGCCTCAACCTCTGTGCTTACAACTTGCTGCGCCAGGTCTGCGACCAGGGCCTCAGCAAACAACCCATCACCCTCCGACTGCCCCATCGACCACCTTTACCAGACCGATCCGTCACGCCAACTCCCTTGGAACCGGGCAGCCTGAAAAGGGCCGTCAACGGATACCACAAGACACGGATTCAGGAAGAGCACTTCTCTGCCGCTCCCACATTGTGCTTTAATACGAGCATGTCCTCGATATTGGGATAACCGCAGATCCGCACGGATATCCCGGGAACGGCTTTCTGATATGACCCCAGTGCAAGGTGCCCGGTTCGCGTTTGCTAAGCTGCGGCGCTCGGTAGACTTCCTGGTTATGTTTACTTAAGAGGTGTGAGTGCGGTGATCCATTTCAGTTTGTGTTTGCTGCTTGTAGTAACATCCTTCGTTTTTGCAAAGCCGGCTGTTTCGGAACATACGCAAGAGCCTCCGATACAGATATGTAAAAATCAGACCTATGCGCTCTGCGCGACAGCGAAGTGTTTCGTTTACGATAATGTTGCGTACTGCAAGTGTGACATCAAGTACGGCAATAGCATCAGCAGCAGCGCTGCTTTTACGACACCGGCAGGCGTGGAAGTAAATGGCTGCGACATTAATCGCCAAGGTTCGTTAAACGGTTATATGCTGAGCACGTACAGCCTCCCCGCCGCGATAAGAAAAGGAGGTGCGAAAGCGATGTATACCTGTCCAGGGTCAGAAAATACACAGGGCGGAGTCGAGTCGCCCGTTGCTTACGCGCAAGCTGACGGCGCCTTCTGCTTTACGAGCACAAGAGGTAAGCACTTTCCCGGCTTCGATCTGCAGCTCAGGCCAGGTCAGATCATGTGCTCGTCCCAGATCTCGACCGCATCAACACCGGGCAGTACGAGCCCACTCGGGTATCAGGTGAGCGGCCCCTATTCACCCTCTGCCCCCGTAGGCCGGAGATGTCACAACTCGGGCTGCGCCAAGTGCAGCGTGCCGTCGCCAACGGCAAACGGCAGCAGCATCCCCGTCGGCGTCGCGGCGGGTGCACCCGACATTGCGAACGCCATTCTATACGGGCAGCCTCAGGAGGTGAACAGTTGTGAATGCAAGTGCTCGGAGCGAGCGGACGGCTCAGTTTCTTGCACGGCGACCGAACCCGCAGAAAACGGATAAAGCTTTCGGAGTTCCAAAGGGGCCACCCATTAGTCAGTCCTGGTCAAGGGAATTAAAGGGGCCAGGCTCGAATTAACCTGTGCCACGCCGCCAAGTGGGGGATTGAAGGCTTCGTCGAATCGGTCGCCCAAGAAGTGACCGGCTTAGGGATCGGCATGACGCTCGTCGAGCCGGGCGGCGCACAGGAAGCCGGGGGTCGCCCTTTAACCAGCTGGGGTCAATAGGACGAAAAGGCTACTCGCGCCTGTTCGCAATTTCCGTTATTGCTGGCGGAATTAAAGGGGTTAGGCTCGAGTTGACCTTTATGGGGGGTGTCAGTTCTTTACTTTCGACCTGCCGACGCGTCCGGCCGCTTGTCTCTCGGATTCCCCTCCTCGTTCTCCCTGTGACCCTGCCAAGCGCACTCTATCCAGAGACTTTCGCCCTCGTCCGGCGACGCATGCGCTGTCCGTCGTCGAGCACTCTGAGCACGGTAGGCTGGGTTGATAAACCCAGCATTTCAGCATCGTAGGGCGGATTCCCACAGGGCAATCCGCCAAAATCCAATGCCGCATTAACCGCCGCGGCCGGAAAGACCGCAACGAAAACAGCCAAGCATCACACGCACCCTACGTCATACGGCGGAACCCGTAAACAGTTCCGCCTTACAGCCTTTCCTTAGTCCGATTACGCTAACGCTAATCGGACTAAGGATCCGCTGTGAGGGAGAACGAGCGCTTCTTCAACGGGGGCGTTTGTAGTTGAAATAAGCTTTTCTATAGGCGGGGAGAACAAAGTTTGCGTCACGCGTGGATGTTACCTGATACAGCTGGAGTTCCATGCCAATGCGGCCGCCATTCGCTAACTCTGCCAGCAGCATGGCGCTGTCCGAGGCGTCAAAATTAGCGACGAGCTGCACCTCCGTCTGCTTTGGGTAGACCCATCTGTTCAGGGCAGAACGGTACTTTTTGCCTCCTGCTGACGACGCAAGCACGGTTAGGTCTAATTGCCTTCTGGGCTTGTTCCAGCCACGGCTATTACGAACAGAGTCGGGGATCTCGCCCAAATGGACTGGCACAATCATCGCTATCCGATCCCCCCGCTTTTGAAGGCGCACCTCCAGAAGACGCGGCCGATACCTGTAGCGCACCAGCGTGCGACCGCTTTGCAGGCTTTCGCTTGACGGCTGTGTAAAAGCCAGCGACGCGGTTGGGGCCGTCAAGCCCGTGGTGCAACTGTCAAGTCCTTGCGGGCACGGCCCCTGACCCGCATCGTATATCTGGAAAAGGGCGCAATTTATCCAATTTCCCGCACTGCACTGGCTGACGGGCAGTCCAGATCCAGGTCCGGCAATCATCTGCGCTACCAGGTAATAGGGTGCCGTCGCTCCGCTCGCAGTTGTCGGGAAAAGATAAGAGGGCGTGTTGGAATAGAAGAGGTTTGCCATTCCGTGATCGGGCGAGCCAGAAAAGGCATAGCAATCCATCCACTGGGAAATGCCAGTCAGAGATTCATATCCGACGCCAGCCGTATCTTTTGCAAGCGAACATTCCTTGTTATTTAATGGACCATAGCTGAGAGCGAGGGAATTGCTGTTGCCCTGGCTTTCGCCATTGAGGGTAATGGCAAAGGGATAAACCCAAGGCCCTGGGTGGTCTGCAAAAATATCACAATCTGTGTTCGATCGGAACTCGATGTTCTGGTTGGCGCTGGTTGGTTCATCGAGTGAGCCCGGTACTACGCTGATCGTTGGGATAGACCCCCAGTTATCTACACAACTCGCGGCAGGTCCGCCACCGCCAGCGGCGATAGAAGCAGAAGCCGTACTACTGAAGTTGAAAAGCAGAATGCCGTAGTCGTAATCCGAATCCACGGCGCCCGAATATGCAGTGGGGGAGTTAAAGACTAAGAACGTACTGGCAATCAATAATGTACGACTAACACGGATAAATTTTGCGTTAGGAGAGGCTGTGCGCGATTGCTTAAGAAGCGTGATAGTGTTAGATACAAGCCCGATAGGTCGTAACTCAAACATATTTTAAACTCCCCCCTTTAGAAGTCTTGCAAGATATTGGGATCGGTTGCCGGATAAGGAATATAGATGCGCGCTATCGCCGATCTCAGAACGAGAATGACTTGGCGATGGTTCCGTGTCAAGTTACGAAATAGGAGACACTACGGCAGAGCCGTACGCCGGAATCCCCATTGCGTGGGATGTGCATTGCGAATGTCAGCAGAGGCACCGGCCACGCAAACCTGCGTTAGGATCGCGAACTGCCGGGAGCGTCTTGGTCGAAGATGCGGTTGGTGGCAGCCGCTGACGCCGGGATTCGGTTGGACCTCATCCCCGTAGATGCCGGTCCGCCGAAGCTGCGCCTAGCAGCCTGTCGGACTTTCCCACTGCCGGGCCGCGTGAGTCCCGGTAGAATCGCGGTATCAACCGCGAGGGTCTGCACCGATGAGCCGCTTCCGACCGATCGACCGTGACATCGATTTCCTGCTGCCGCCTTCGGTGCAGGAGTGGCTGCCCGAGGGTCATTTGGCGCGCTACTTGGTGGAGGTGGCGGAAGGACTGGAGCTGCGTGAGCCGTGAGTATCGGGTCAGACACCATTGACGCATTCGCAACCGGCGGCTGGCTCTTTGCCTGCCGGCGTATATGGAAAATGCTCCTCTCCGAGGCCCGTACCGAAATTGGTCCGGTATTAGCAATTAAAGGGGCCAGGCTCGAATTAACCCTTATGGGGGGGCAGTTCTTCGCTTCCGACCAGCCGACGCCTCCCGCTGGGTGCCTTTCGGATTCCCCTCCTCGTTCCCCCTGTGACCTGCGAAGCGCACCGCACGGTACGGCGACACTCGCCCTCGTCCAATCACACAGGTGCTGTCCGTCGAGCACTCCGACCCGGACTCGGATTTCCGCGATCTGCGCGACCGATAGGCCTGGGCGCCGGTCTTTTGTGATCACCGTCGCCCGCGGCTGTCGCAGTCAGTCGGCCGAGTGGGCGAAGGCGACCAACAGCATCATGAGACCGGCAAAAAGCGAGGCGCTGATTCCGGACAACAGGGAAGTGAGGAAGCCGGTGGACCCGCTACCCCAGACGGCCGCTTCGAACAGCAGGAAGAAGGCGCCCAGCCACAAGCCATGACGCTGCCACCGCCGATCCATTTCGGTTAGGGCAAGCATGGCGTTACGTCGCCGCCTTGAATTTGGCCGACACGCTTCTGGCGACGAATTCCGCGAATTCGTCCACGTTGTAATAGCCTTGACGCTGGGCGAAACCGACCAGCGCCATGATCATCTGTTTCGTCTCGGCAATCTCTTCATGGGAGCGACCACAGCCTTCGCAGTGCGTTCCCTCCTTGGTGCAGTGGTCGGGTACACAGGGTTTGAATTTCATGGCGAGTTCCTCCTGGTTGAAGTTGGGCGTCGGGGCGGTCAATCCATCCGCTCGAAGAAGCTCTTGGGTGCCCCGCAGATCGGGCAGGCCCAACTCTCGGGAATGTCCTCCCATCGCGTCCCCGGAGCGATGCCGCTGTCGGGATCGCCCTTGGCTTCGTCATAGATGTGCTCACATTCCATGCATCGGTACTTTTTGTAGTCGAACATCCTCGGATACCGTGTCGTTGTTGTTGTCGTGAACGAGTGCGGTCTGCCGCAAAAGGGCAGCGGCCGCGGCGATCGCCAGGGAGGGACCGCGGGTACTGCGGCAATGCCTGCGCCTGCCCCTCCGCTGGTGGCGAAAGGCTCTGGTGGGTCGCGAGCTTACAAGGTTTCGACTCACAAACATCACCCGGCCCGGCGATCATACACTGACGGCTGGTCGGTGTTGGCAAGCCTTGCCCGAACCCCGGGAAATGTCTGAGAATTTTGGTGCTTGCCCGCGCGCTCGACCCGCCTCCGCGCTGGCGAGCCGTCAGGCGTCCACTTCGAGATCGGATCGAGCCGTGCACGAGCAGGCCCAGACGAAGCCGGCCGCGCGCGAGGCCGCGTCGATCTCGCAGGACGGCGCAAAAGCGACCTCGCCCCGGCACTTGACCTCGCACTCCCCGCAGTTCCCGGCGCGGCAATTGAAGTCGATGCCGATGCCATGGGCTTCGGCGAGTTCCAGCAATGAGGTGTACTCGTCGGTTTCCACGGACAGGCCCGAAGTGCGAAAGATCACGCGATGCCGTGTCCCCGTGAGATTCAACGGAGTGGTCCCCGAAACGGCGCGGGCGGCGACGTAGGAGGGCCCGAAACTCTCCGCGTGCAGGGCCGAGAAGTCGAAGTCGAGTTGCCGCAACAATGTGCGGACATCGTCCATGAAGGGTTCGGGACCGCAAAGGAAGACCTGTCGGTCATGCAGATCCGGTGCGACGAGCGACAGCATCCCGGCATTGACCCGGCCGGTGATGCCGGTCCAGCCCCGGGCCGCGACCCCGTCCCCGGTGAGTGTCAGCGCGACACGGAAGGCCGGGTGGCGGGTCGACAGCCATTCGAGTTCCCGGCGAAAGAGGATGTCTTCCGGCCTCCGGAACGACGCGAGGAGCGTGAGGTCAACGTCCGCGGCGGTGTCGACGATCCAGCGACACATCGACATGATGGGCGTGATGCCGCTCCCGGCGCCCACGAAAAGCAGCTTCCGCGCCGGATTCGCGACACAGCTGAAGCGACCCGCGGGCGCCCGGGCGCGCAGCACGTCGCCGATTCCGATGCGGTCGCACAGCCAGTTCGACACCAGTCCACCGGGCATGCGCTTCACGGTGAGTTCCAACAGGTGCGGGCGTGAGGGACTGGAGGACATGCTGTAGCAGCGGTGTACCTCGCGGCCGTCGATCTCCAGCAGCAAGGTCACGTACTGGCCCGGCTGATAGCAGAAGAGCATTGGCGACTCGCCGGCGAACCGAAAGGTCCGGGTGTCGGCGGTCTCGTCGAGGATATCGACGACGCGCAACCGCGCGGTGCCTTCACGCCACAGCGGCAGTCGTTGGCGATCTTCGAGCAGTTCCGACCGCTGCGGAGAAAGAGGCGCTGGCAACGACGCCTCGGTCCGGACGAGGGCGCGCGTTGCGACTGATCGATCGGTGTCCCCGTCTACGCTTGATGCCGCCATCGAGGCAAGCGTAAACAACAACTGATAGCCGGGAATCTCGACGACGGTACCGTCGAAAAGCCTTGCCGGATCCTTGGGCGCGAGGCGCTTGCGGTCTACCCGCGTCTCGCAAGCGGGTTCCAGCGCTTCGATGTAGAACTCGTCGTCGAAGCGCCACAAGCATGCGTGAAACATGCCGAGACCGAAGGCCTCCAGCTGAATCGCGGCGGACGGGTGACGCCCGATGACCGCCTCTGGCGGCAGTTGCCGCAGATCGAACTCGTGGACCGGGATGCCGCGTCGCACCACGACCAGACGGTCGGACTGGGTCGAATCACAACGCCGGGTGCCCGAAAAGAAACTGCGAGCCCACAGTGCGGAGCGGGGATCTCGGGTATGAGAGTGCTCTCCGGGATCGGGTGGCTCCAGGTCGGGATGGCCGATGTCGCCGAAAAGACGCTTCGGCCACTTGGCATCGGATTCGTAGACCTCGTTCATCGCCCGACCCCCGCGGTGGCTTTTCGGATTCAGCGGTTCATCACATCGTCGCGAAACCCTTCCAGGATCTCGCAGAGCCCGTTGACCTCCGGCGCCGGTAGCTGTGCTTCGATCACGGTGTCCCGAAAGTGCTGTAACACCCGGTCGAAGTGGGCGTCCGTGAGTCCCAGTTCATCGATCAGGCGTTTGTGCACCGAGCGTAAGTCCTTGCCTGAGTAAGGGTATGGACCCCCGAAGGCCATGGCCAGGAAGGACTTCTGCTTCAGACGTTGCGCTTCCATATCGACGTCCTCGAAAAAGCGGCCGACGAAGTCGTCCTTCAGAACGCGACGGTAGAAGTCGTCAACCAGGACTTCCATCGCCTTGTCGCCGCCGATACGGTCGTAAAGCGGGATTTCCTGCAGGCGGAAGTAATCGCCTCCTTTGGCAACGACGTTGTCGGTCCCCCAGTCGACCCGCTTGTCCAACTTTTTCATCAGCGGGATATGCTTCGAGCATTGGATGTAGGCTTCTTCCACCTCGACCATCACCCAGCGCTCGGGCCGCTTCTTGCCCTCCAGGCCGAGTTCTTCCAAGACGTCGGTCGGCAGATCGTCTCGGCAGGCCAGCAGTTCTTCGTTCGTCACGATTCGCGCCCGGCCGTTGACGTGCAAGCCGATGGTGTCGCGGTACAAGTCCATGATCAGCATCGCGATATGCGGGTTCTCGGTAATGTTGCCGAGGTTCGCGAACACCCCGTTGCCGCGATACTCGGGATAGATCAGGTACTTTTCGTCCAGCACCCGGATGAAGCCCGGCCGGCCGAATTTCGAGGTGCAGTCGCATTCGCCATGGTGGTCGGCCGTTGCCACGAAAAGAATTTCCTGCCGTGCGATGAACGCCTGCATCGTCGGTGACAGGTAGTCAAGGACCTGGCGGGTGTAGAAGCCATGGGCTCGTTCCTGCGAGCCGTATTCGCACTGCAGCCGGTGTTCACCGTCGGAGCCGGGCAGCAGGCCGCGTGGTGAAGGAGTTACCTTTGCCGGGAGCGATTCAGCGGGTCGAACTGCCGTGTCGGGGGCGCCTGTGTCGGCAGGCAGCGGACCCGGCGTGCTCACCGTCCGCGTTACGCGACCGGGTGGTGCCTCGTGATGACGATCGCGCGCTTGTTTACGCTTCGCGCCGAACCAAGCAAATGGCTTCATGAGCCGATCCCCCCATTCCGATTGCGTGAGTCGGTACCCGGGTGGATCTTGAGATTTGCGAAAGACCGGGTGCCGGCGCAGGCGCTTCTTGACCTTCCCTGTTGCGCCTTTGCTGCTTCCCTTCAACTGTGAGGGTCGCGCTCCGGACCAAAGCCGTCAATACGTAGCACTACGTGGTGGACGGCGCGGTCGTTCCCGAGGAGAGCGTGCCGATCACTCGGCGCGTGGGAGGGGCGTTAGAACGCCTCGTCCCAGCGTATCGAAAGCCGTATTGCGGTGCTGATCAGGCCGACCATGCTGTAGGTCTGCACGAAGTTTCCCCACGGCTCGCCCGTGGCGGGATCGATATGCTCAGCCATCAGGCCAAGCCGATTGCGGCACGCGATCAGGCGTTCAAACAAGGCCCGGGCCTCGTCCTTGCGGCCGAGCGCCGCGATCGCATACAGATACCAAAAGGTGCAGATCACGAACGCATTCTCCGGCTCCCCGAAGTCGTCGCTCTCGACGTAGCGAAACACGAAATCGCCCCGCTTGAGCTCCCCTTCGATAGCGGTAACCGTCGCCGCGAAGCGGGGGTCATCGGCCGGTAGGAAACCGAGTTCGTTGATCAATAGCAGGCTGGCGTCCAGGGTGTCGCCTTCGAAACTGGCCACGAAACTCTGCCGAGTTTCACTCCAGCCCCGCGCGAGTATCGTTTCGCGAATGATCCCGGCGCGACGCTCCCATTCGTCCGCGCGATCGACCAGGCCGAGTTGTCGGGCGATCCGGGCCAGCCGGTCGCAACCCGCCCAGCACATCAGACTCGAGAAAGTGTGGATGCGGGCCATGCCGCGCAGTTCCCACAGCCCGGCATCGGGTTTGTCGAAAAGCGCGAATGCGCGGTCGCCGAGACGTTCCAGGCGTGCGAACAGGACGCGGTCGCCGCGACGGGTCAGACGTCGGTCGAAAAACATGTGCGTCGCGGTCAGGATCGCCGAGCCGTACACGTCGTGCTGAATCTGGCGGTAGGCCTGGTTCCCGACCCGGACCGGGCCCATGGCGCGATATCCCGTTAGCGACGGCACGACGCGTTCTTCCAGATTCGTCGCGCCGGTGATGCCGTAGCACGGTTGCAACGAGCCGTCGGCGGTTCCTGCCGCGATGTTGACGATGAATGCGATGTAACGCTCCATCGTGCGCGTCGTCCCCAGGCGGTTCAGGGCGTTGACGGTGAAATAGCCGTCGCGGAGCCAGCAGTAGCGATAATCCCAGTTCCGGCCGGAACCCGCCGCTTCCGGGATCGAGGTCGTCACCGCCGCGATGATGGCCCCGGTGTCGTCGAACGCATTCAGCTTCAGCGTGATCGCTGCCCGGATCACAGCCTCCTGCCATTCGTACGGGATCGAAAGGTAGCGTACCCAGTCGTGCCAGTATCCGGCCGTCTCCTCGTGGAAGCGCCGCCCCAGCGGTCCCACGGCTTCCCCGACGGTTTCATCAGGGCCCAACAGCAGCGTGTACTCGGTCTCCAGGAACAGCGGATACTCTTCCAGGATTGCGGTGATAGGCGCATCAGTAGTCAGGCGCAGCGCCAGTTCGGAGGTCTGGTAGCGAACATGATGGCTGCCCCAGGTCACGTGCGCTCGCCCTTCGCCGTAGTTCTGCGCCGGCCGCACCCGAAAGCGCACGCGGGGCGTGCCGGCCAGACGCCGTACCTGACGGACCAGCATCATCGGGCAGAACATGCGGCCGAACTGCCGAAAGCGGGGTGCGAAATCGGTGATTTCGATGGCGTTGCCGTGCCGGTCCTGCAGCCGGGTCACGAGTATCGCGGTGTTCTCCTGATAGGTCTGGCTGCTCTCAGCGAGATCTATCAGCTCGATGGCGCAAAAACCCGCATCGTCGGGCCGGCGTTCACCACGCAGCAAGGAGCAGAACACCGCGTCACTGTCGAAGCGGGGAAAACAGCCCCAGACGATCTCGCCATGCTCATCGACCAGCGCGGCGACCGTGCTGTTGCCGATCAGGCCAAGTTCCAGGTTCTGCAAACGCTCAGTCATGGCCGTGCTCCATCAGCATCCGGCGCAGCCACCCGCGCACGGCATCGACATCTTTGAGCCTTACCCGCGCGACGCTTGCTCCGTGCCCCACTTTGATCGATAAGCCGCCGAGGCTGTTCACGAGCGCGAAGCCGTGTTCATCGGTGGCATCGTCACCGATGAAGACTGGCTGGCGTCCGCGAAAAGGGGGATCGTCCAGGAAGCGGCGGATCGCCCGGCCCTTATCGATCCCGGCCGGTTTCGCCTCGAGCACCATTTTCCCATGCTGGAGGTGGAAACTGCGGCCGAGTTGCTGGATCCGTTCAGATAGCAGGGCCTCGAGTTCGCCTGCCATCTCGGGCTGACGCCGAAAATGGAAGGCGATCGACAAGCCCTTGTCCTCGACGACCAACTCCGGGAACCGTCGCCGCCACTCCTGTGCTGCGGCTCGCAGCATCGCGAGCCCGCGCTCATCGAAAGCCTGTCGGTGCACGCTCCCGCTCGCGTCGCGCCATTCGGCCCCGTGCTGCCCCGCCGCCGGCAGCCGAATGGGTTCGAACAGGCGATCGATATCGACGATGGGCCGTCCGCTGACGATCGCCACGGCACCGGCGGCCACCCGGTGCAGCGCCGCGACCAGTGACAGGAGATCGGGATCGACGTCGACCCAGGCAGGATGTTCCGCTATCTCGACCAGGGTACCGTCGAAGTCCAGAAAAAAAGCGCAATGGTGCGGAGCGCAGGACCCGGCAGCCGGTCCCGTGGCGATGCCGGAAGCCGTCTCCAGCCGATCAAACTCGCGCACGGGGCACCGCGCGCTTTGGTGGAAGTCCTGGTTTGTCGCCGAGGTACACGCGTGAGCGCATCCCTGCAGCGTCCAGCAACATGCGGCCAGCCCAGCGAAACACATTGAACTGCTGTACCAGACCCCTCATCAGTCGCATACGCAGTTGTTGTTCCTTTGGTGGCATCGTCAACGCCAGATGGAGGGCGGCAGCGCACTGCTCGTTGTCGTAGGGATTGACGATCAGTGCCTCGGGGAGTTCCCGGGCCGCCCCGGTGAACTGGCTCAGGATCAATACGCCTTGATCGTCGTCCCGGCAGGCGATGAACTCTTTCGCAACAAGATTCATACCATCGTGCAGACTGCTGACGAAACAAAGATCCGCGCCGCGGTAATGTTCGTAAACCTCGGCCGGCCCGTGGTGGGCGATCCTCAGTACGATGGGCGGCACGCCGCCCGGCGCGAAGCGCGCGTTGATCCGGGAGGCGAGCGCACGTACTTCCACCTCGAAGCTCTGGTATTCGCGGATGCTCGACCGCGACGGTGCGGCGATCTGAATCAGCGAGAATTTACCGATCCATTCGGGATGCAACTCCAACAGGCGTTCCACGGCCATGAAGCGCTCCAGGATGCCTTTCGTGTAGTCCAGCCGGTCGACGCCGATACCGACCTTCTGTGCCGCCGGCAGACGGTAGCGGCGCCGGATGTCACTCCGGCATTCCTCGACGGTCTTCCGCGTCGTCTCCGGCGGCGGTGGCCATTCGATCGAGATAGGGTAACGTTTGACCGCGGTGCACAGCCCCCCATAAGTCACATCCAGCGTCTCGCGATCGACCCTGGCCTCAAGCAAGCGATCCACCGTATCGACGAAGTTGTTGCAATGGAAACGTGTGTGAAACCCGAGGATGCTGCTGCCGAGCAAGCCATCCAGCAGCTCGGCCCGCCACGGGCAGATTGCGAACGACTCCGGGTTCGGCCAGGGAATATGCCAGAAGGTGATGATCGTGGCATCGGGCAGCTGTTCGCGGATCATGCGCGGCACCAATGCGCAGTGGTAGTCCTGCACCAGCACGATCGGACTGGCATCCCGTGATTCGTCGATTACGGCCTGCGCAAAGCGCTGATTCACTTCGACATAGGCTCGCCAATCGCCAGCGCGGAAAGCCGGGCGTACGTGTGCGATATGGCAAAGCGGCCACAAGCCCTCATTGGCGAAGCCGAAGTAGTATCCCTGCTCCTCGTCGGCCGTCAACCAGATCCGGCGGATGCGGTAGGCAGCGTGCTCGGGCGGCACAGCGACCCGGTCGTTGGTGTCCACGACCTCGCGATCGGCGTCACCGCTGCCGTGCGCTATCCAGGTGCCGGAACAGGCGCGCATGATCGGCTCGAGCGCGGTCACCAGACCGCTTGCCGGGCGCAATACCTCGATCTCGTCATTCTTGCGCACATGAATATAGGGTTCCCGGTTCGAGACAGCGATGATGTCTTCGCCACGCAGGTCGCGGCGGAGGATGTCTCGCAGCGTGTCGGGTGACCAATCGGTCTGCGCCGGGTCGCGCGAGCGGTACTCCGTTCGCAAATCGCGCATCAGTTCGCGCAGATCGCGCTCGATCATGCGCAGTTCCGGCAATGCGCCCCGTTCGCTTGGGCGCACCAATCCTTCACCGCGCAACAGCGCGCGGGTGCCCTGCACCCATCCGCGCCAGCTCAGCTGCGCGATCACCACCGTGATCAGCGAGATCACGAGGCCCAGCGCCACGAAGAACGCGTACAAGTAACGCCGTGTTTCCTCGCTACGACGCTGCACGAAACTCATGTCGTGGACCAGCACCAGATCACCGAGTTGCAGTCCGTCTCTTTTCAACGGTTCGACCGCAACGTGCAGCAAACCCTGAGGGGTGTCGATCAGGCGTTGGAGGGGCAGGTCGAAACGTTCGAGGTCGTCGCAACGGATCGACTCGGGAAAAGTGTTGGTTGCAACGACCGACGAACCATCTCGCAGACACAGCGCGAGAGCATAAAGGCGCTCGTCGGTGATAATACGTGTGAGGTAGGCGGTCGTGTGCTTTCGGGAGTCCCTGGCCAGACTCTCGGTCAGTGGCTGTTCCAGGGCGTTGGCGATCAGCTGCGAACGCACGTTCAGATCGCGCACGAACCAGCGCAGGGCGAGGCCGTCGACCAGTGGCAGCACCGCGTACGCGATAGCGGCCAGTATCGCCAGTAGTGGAACGACGAAACGAAGCGAAAGCCGCATTTGTTACTCCTCAGCCCATAGCGCCCCTGGTGCAGAGGCCGAACCGCGATACAGTGTGGCCCAGCTCAGGCCCGTTGGGACCCCGGCGACGGCGAGCGCACCGGCCTCGGACTTATACCAATCAACATCACCCGGATCATAGCGATACGATGGAACTCGACACTAACCCATCCAGTCACGACGGCAGCCGACTAAACGATGCGATGTCTCCGATGGACCACGCGCTGTCGTTCGAGGCGCTGAAGCGGTTTCGCATGGTTTTTCGCGCCGTACAGCAGCATTCTCTGCGGGTGGAGCAGCGCTGCGGCCTGACCAGCGCTCAACTGTGGGCGATGTCCGAACTGGCGGCAAAACCCGGGCAACGCGTCTCGGAGCTGGCTCATGCGATGTCGATCCACGCCTCCACGGCGAGCAATCTGCTGGATAAACTGGAACGGAAGGGTCTTATCGAGAAACAACGGCAACGTGACGATCAACGCGTCGTATTGCTGACCGCGACGCCGGCGGGCCTGAACCTGCTTGAAATGGCTCCGGCGCCGGCGACCGGGATCCTGCAGTCCGCACTGTTTCAGCTCTCCCCGGAAATCCTGCAATCCCTGATCGTCAACCTCGACGCACTCGTCGCCGCGATGAAGATCGATGACGACGGCGCGGCATTGCAACCCCTGAGTACCGGCCGGCAACGCTGACGCCACGCCCGACCGCGTCGGGCGACCCCGAGCCGGCAGAGGTTCGTCAGCCGATCGGGACTGTGGCCCCTGTCTCTAAAAATACGCTTGGCCCCGTTCTGGTCTTGTCACGAAACCTCCTCTCGATCTTGACAAATATCTTGCCGGCAAATTACTTTGCGCACAACTAAAAGTTCGGGTTCGTGGTTCCCGGACCAGGGTAGTAACCGAACCCGACTCGTCAACGACCGGATCGGCCGCGAGCCTCCCAGGACGCGCGAACACGCTCCGGATCAGTGTGCAGAGCGAGGTAGTGATGAAGAACCTTCTGTTGACGACGATCGTCTTGGCGGTCGGCAACGCACAGGGACTGGCCGCGGCATCGGTGTGCAGTGTCGCCGCCGATCGGGTCAACGCGCGCAAGGGACCAGGTCCCCACCACGAGGTCCTGTTCCAGGCAGGGCGCGGATACCCTGTTCAGGCAGAGCAGATTCTCGGCGACTGGGTACGCATTCGGGACTGGGAGGGCGACCGCGCGTGGCTCTCACGCCGTCTGCTCGACGGTACCCGCACGGCAGTGATCACGGCCGACGATGTGAATGTCCGCGCGAGTTCCGGACAAACCGCACCCCTGGTCGAAAAGGTGAGGCGCGGCGAAATCTACAGGGTGATGACCGAGCGCAACGGCTGGGTGCAACTCGGCTACTATGACGGTGGCTCGAAACTCGGCTGGGTGCGCGAGGATTTGCTCTGGCGCGGCTGCCGCTGATCCGTCGTGTTTGGTGGGGGATGGTCGCCGGAGAAACGCCGGAATTCTGGGGCCAGTCCCCGAGCCGCTATGTTGCGTCCTTGTGTCTGACATGCAGGAAAGCAAGCGCAGGTTGCTGTTTACTGGTTGACGCGCCCCGTCTCTTGCATAAGATCCGCCATCCGGATGCGCCGATGGGACTTAGCTGCCTCAGCCGACGGTCCGATATATTCCTTTGCGCGGCGGCGGCCCGCTTGCGACCTATTTCCCGGGGTCTGCTCCGTGCTGTGTCGGCGGCCGTCGTTGCGCTGGCTCCGACCGAACCGACTCGGTTCGCATCCCGATTGCCGCTTCGTGTTGACCGATGATGTTCATCTGCTGGTGACGCCGGTCACCCGCGGCGGGGCCGCTCGAAGACGGAGCAATTTGGAAGGCGATCCCTGGAATCCGGCTTCCACGCGGAAATGGCCGTGCCGATACGAACGGGTGGCACGGTAGCATGGTTCCTGGCGAATCAATTTGCTGTCCAGCTGTGCGTCTCCCGCCCAGACGGTAAAACGGAGCGTTTCCTGACAGCCCCTTTACGGCGCGCGGTCCGGGCGTCGCCCCCGGGATTAGGGCTTGCTGGCGGCCTGGTTGAACCGTTGGCGGGTCGACGGCTCTGGTGGAAGAGGCTGCGGTCGCATTCCCCACTTGGACAGATACCCCTCTGATTAGGTATGCTAGAGACTCGCAAAAATTCGCATAAACGGTTGCCAGCAACCCAAAATCCAGTGAGCCTATGAGCGTACCAGCCAACAACATCCCGGGTTTACTCGACGAGCATCACAGCGACGCCGGTGGCTACTTCAGCCATTTGGACGCTCTTGAAGCGGAGTCGATTTTCATTTTGCGCGAAGTAGCGGCCGAGTGTCGCAACGCCGCGCTACTCTTCTCCGGCGGCAAGGATTCGGCCGTCGCTCTCCATCTGGCCCGTAAGGCCTACTTCCCAGAGAAGGTCGGCTTCACGCTGCTGCATGTCGACACCGAGCATAACTACCCGGAAGTTATCGAGTTTCGGGACCGAATCGCGGAAAAGTTTGGCTGCAAGCTCGTTGTTCGGTCGCTTGAGGATTCGATCAAGCGCGGTACGATCCGGATGAAATCGCCGGACGAGGCGCGTAACCCGTATCAATCGGTGACCTTGCTGGAGTCCATCGCGGAGTTCGAGTTCGACGCGTGCATCGGCGGTGGTCGACGCGACGAGGAAAAGGCGCGAGCGAAGGAACGGATTTTTAGTTTCCGCGACGAATTCGGGCAGTGGGATCCGAAAAATCAGCGGCCGGAGTTGTGGGAACTGTACAACACGCGGGTGCATAAGGGCGAGAACATGCGGGTGTTCCCGATCTCCAACTGGACCGAACTCGACGTGTGGCAGTACATCCTGCGGGAAAAGATCGAGTTGCCCGAAATTTACTTCGCTCACGAACGTGACATCGTGCGCCGCAACGGGGTGCTGGTTCCCGTCACGCACCTGACGCCGCCGAAACCCGGCGAGACGATCGAAAAAATCACGTGCCGCTTCCGGACCGTGGGTGACATTCCGTGTACGGCTCCGGTCGAGTCGACGGCGGCGACAATCGAGGACATCGTGCGCGAAACGGCAGTGACCCGGATCACCGAACGGGGCGCGACGCGGCTGGATGATCAGACCTCCGACGCGGCAATGGAGCGCCGGAAAAAGGAAGGGTACTTCTAAGGCCCCTCGGTACATCGATCATCATCCCGTTTCAACTTCCCGCGGAGTCGGTTCAACAAGCATGAGTACCCATACCGGTTTATTACGATTTATTACCGCCGGCAGCGTCGACGACGGCAAGAGCACGCTGATCGGGCGGCTCCTTTACGATTCGAAGAGCATTCTGGCCGACCAGTTGTCAGCCATCGAGAAAACCTCGGAGCGGCGCGGTCTGACGCAGGTCGACCTGTCGCTGCTGACGGATGGCCTGGAGGCCGAGCGTGAGCAAGGCATCACGATCGACGTGGCCTATCGGTATTTCGCGACACCTAAGCGCAAGTTCATCATCGGTGATGCGCCTGGCCATGAACAGTACACGCGGAACATGGTCACGGCGGCATCGACGGCCGATGTTGGCATCATTCTGATCGACGCGCGTCGGGGCGTTCTGCCGCAAACCCGCCGCCACTCGTACTTGGCGCGTCTGGTCGGCATTCCGCGTGTCGTTCTGGCCATCAACAAGATGGATCTCGTGGACTACTCGCGAGAGGTTTTCGAGACGATCCGGACCGACTACCTGGCCTTTGCCGAGAATCTTGGATTTACCGAAATCCTGCCAATACCCATGTCCGCCCTGGAGGGCGACAACGTTGTGGAAACCGGAGACCGCATGCCTTGGTACACCGGTCCCACGCTGGTGGACTACCTGGACACGGTGCCGGCTCTGCACGACGGTTCGGATCATCCGTTCCGTTTCCCGGTGCAGCGCGTGACGCGTGTGATGTTGGGTAATCAGGCGGAGGCGGTGATTGGACTGCCGACCGAAGGCGAATTTCGCGGCTATCAGGGTGGCGTGGCGGCTGGAACCGTGCGGATAGGTGACGCCGTGCGCGTACTTCCCATTGGCAAGACCAGCACCGTCAAGAGCATTCTGACCGCCGATGGTCCGTTGACCGAGGCGCAGGCTGATTCGGCTGTTGTGCTGGAACTGGCTGACGAAATTGATATTTCCCGCGGCGACATGCTGGTGGCAGCCAGCGCCGAACCGATCGTGACGCAGGATCTCGAGGCCACTATGTGCTGGTTGTCCGAGGAGGAGTTGACGCCCCAGCGCAAGTACTGGATCAAGCACACCAGCCGCACGGTGCGCGCGTCATTCAAGGAGCTGCTGTACCGCGTCGATGTGAACACACTGGAGAAGATTTCGGGGGTGGACACGTTGCGGATGAACGACATCGCTCGGGTCAAGCTGCGGCTACAGCAGCCTATCTTCGTCGATTCGTACTCCGAGAATCGTATTACCGGAAGCTTCATCGTGATCGATGACGCGACCAACAACACGGTTGGTGCGGGCGTTATCGCCCCCGAGTGAGTCTCTAAAGTGATTGGGGCTGCTGTAGCGGCAGCCCCCTTCCGTTTCGCGATGGCGCGAATGTTTGGTAGGCGGAGCGGTGGTCGTGCCGTTGCTGGCATCACCTCTTGTTCACCCGTTGCGTTCGTACTTTCAGCGGGGCATCCGTAGGCCTGCATTCCAGCGTCGTTTGCTTTCTCTTTAAGCGTCAGCCGTTCGCATCGTCGGTGATCACTGAGCGGGCAGATTTGACGGGGCCTGGGTGTTGAAGCCGGGGAGAGGTGCGGTGTGTCGTAGCGGCCACCTCTCGGACGGGAACACTCGGGCAGTCAGACGGCCCGTGATGCGTCTTCTTTCAGTTGGTCGGAGTCTTAACGTGAACTTCGAAAAATCCATCGCGCTGCAGAGGCGGCTCGAGGAGTTGGTCCCTGGCGGTTCTCATACATACGCCAAGGGTGAGGACCAGTTTCCAGAAGCGTATCCTGCCATCATCGCACGCGGGGACGGTTGTCGCGTCTGGGATGTCGACGGCAACGAATACATTGAATTCGGTAGCGGGCTGCGCTCGGTCATACTCGGGCATGGCTATCCATCGGTGGTACAGGCCGCATGCCGCGAGGCCATGCGGGGCCTTAACTTCGTCAGGCCGGCGGCCATCGAATGCGAGGTGGCAGAACATTTTCTCGGCCTCATTCGCGGCGCCGAGATGGTGAAGTTCGCCAAGAACGGTTCTGATGCGACGACTGCGGCCGTCAAGCTGGCTCGTGCCTACACTGGCCGGGATCTCGTCGCGATCTGCGGCGACCAGCCATTCTTCTCGGTCGATGACTGGTTTATTGGGGCCACCCCCATGGACGCCGGAATCCCTAGGGTCATCAAGGACCTGACGGTCAGATACGCCTACAATGACATCGGCAGCGTGCAGGCCATTTTCGATGCGAATCCCGGTCAGATCGCGTGCCTGATTCTGGAAGCCGAAAAGACCGATCCGCCACTGAAAGGTTTCCTGCATCAGGTCCAGAGTCTCTGCCGCCAACATGGGGTCGTGTTCATACTGGATGAGATGATCACCGGTTTTCGCTATCACCTTCGCGGGGCCCAGCAGATCTTCGATCTGGATCCCGACTTGTCCACGTTTGGCAAGGCCATGGGGAACGGCTTTGCGGTCGCCGCGTTGGCGGGCAAGCGGGAGTTCATGCAGTTGGGTGGGCTGGCGCACGACCGCGAAAAGGTATTTCTGATGTCGACCACGCATGGTGCCGAGAGTATGGGCTTGGCAGCTTGTCTGGAAACGATGAAGGTGTGTGAGCGGGAGCACGTGGCGGATGTGTTGACGCGGCAGGGCGAGCGGTTGGCGGCCGGGATTCGCAAGTCGGTGGAGGAACTGCACCTTCAGGACTTTTTCGGATTGGCGGGACGCCCTTGCTGTCTTGTTTTCTGGACATTCGATCAGGATCGTAAGCCGTCTCAGCCGTTTCGCACGTTGTTCCTGGCGGAATTGATGAAGCGCGGGGTCTTGGCTCCCAACCTTGTTGTCAGCTTCAGCCATTCGGACGCCGATATCGACGAGGCTATCGAGGCTATTGCCGGCGCCCTGCAGGTTTACCGGAGGGCTCTGGATGAAGGTCTCGAAAAATATGCGGTAGGTCGTTCGGTAAAGCCGGTCTTCCGCCGGTTCAATTAGAGTTGGTCTGATCTCCAATTTTTAGGTCCGTGCGCAAAGTGTGACACCGGAACTACCCGTCATCACTCCTGTGATATTCTAGGCCAGCACGTTTGAAGCAAGACAAGCCGCCGTAACGAATGGACGTTGGAATAACAGTCATCGTCCATGTGTGACGGTGAGAGATAGCCTGGCGGCCCCGCTGGTCCCAATCATCAGTATGATTGAGCTGGGCGCGTTTCTCGTCGAATGCCCTCCCCGTTTTGAAAGTTTATTACCTGCATCAAGCCGTAGCTGATGAATAAATTTGTGATCGTCGGTACCCAGCGTACCGGCAGCAGCGCGCTTGCCGAATCCATCGGGATGCATCCGGCTGTGGCCTGCGGATGGGAATGGTCGCTTCGCGTACCCTGGCTTAGAAAGATAAGTGCTGCCGAGAAGGCCCTTTCCGGTGACTTTTCGGGCTTGATGAATCATGAGCGGCAACACATGGAGGGGTTGTTCTCGGACCGCATCGAGTGGCTTGGCTATCGGAGCCTGTTCAGTTCGTCGGACAAATGGCTGTTTGCGCCGCGGTTCAGCGCGGCCCTATTCTTCGATCGGTTCGGCGAGCATCTGTCGTGGTTCCGCCGGCAACGCGGCTTGCACATAATTCACATCGTTCGGCACGATAACCTGGAATGGCTCAAGTCCAAGTTCGTTGCTGTAGCGACCAATGCCTACGTAGGTACTGAATATCCCGACGACCTGAGGGTCGACATTCCATTGAGGGCATCAGTAAAGCGGTTGCAGTCCAAGGCCTGGGTCGACACGATGCTCTCGACTTTGGTGGAAACCAATCCGTACTTGCTGATTCGTTACGAAGATCTGCTTCGAGATCGCACCGAGACGGTTTCGAAGGCATTGCGCTTCCTGCAGTTGGACCCGGCTGACGCCGATTTGTCGCAGGCGAAGATTGCTCGGCAGTCGATGGGCGACGCGTCGCGCTATATATCGAACTACGAACTGTTGCAGAAGACGCTGCAGGAAAAGGGACTTTTGACGTCACCACTATAAGAACGTCATCTGCGCGACATTGGTGTGGGGCGGTGACGGACTGGTGCCGGAAGGGCGGGAGCCAGGCAAGCGCGAGCAGGGGCATGGGCTGCAGGGCCTTGTGATTTTCGGCCTGAGATCTGGGCGCTGGCGCGCGCGTTCGCAGGCGCTTGCGGTCTTGTTGGTCAACGTGGCCTTGCATTTTCCTTGGGGACGATTGTTGAGTCTGGATAGTATGAAACCGACATTCATTGGTATCGGTGCACAAAAATGTGCTTCCAGTTGGATCTACCGCATCCTGGAAGACCATCCGGAGGTGTGTCTCTCCGAGCGCAAAGAACTGGATTTCTTCTCATATCACTACGACAACGGGTATCAGTGGTACGAGCGGCATTTCGCTTGCGGCAGTGTCGCGAAGGCAGTCGGCGAGATCTCGCCCTCGTACTTCCACGATTACGATGCCCCGGCGCGTGCCAAGGCATACGACTCTCAACTGAAAGTCATCGTGTCCCTGCGTGACCCGATCGAGCGGGCTCTCTCGCACCATAAGCATCTCGTCCGCCTGGGGTTTTACACTGGACCCGATTTCAGCTTCGAGGCGGGACTGGCTCAAAACCCGTCCTATGTCGAACAGGGTCTCTATGCGAAACATCTTTCGCGGTGGCTGTCCGAATTTCCTCCCGAACAGCTATTGATCGTGTATATGGACGACATCCGGACCGATGCGGATGCGGTGGTTCGCGAGGTATATCGCTTTCTCGATATCGCCGAGGATCACCGGCCGGCGGCACTACACGTGAAGGCCAACCCCAGTTATGTCGTCCGGAACCGCATGCTTGATGGATTCGTCAAGAAGTGCCGCACCGGGGCGAAAGCCCTGGGGCTCAGATCGTTGTGGCAGGCTCTCGGGCGTACGCCGCTGAGGGGCTTGTATGAAGCATCCAACCGTATCGATAGCGATGCCGTGATTCCGAGCATGCTCCCCGAAACCCGCGCGCAACTGCATTCCGTGTTTGAAGAGGATACTAGACAGCTCGCGGTGTTGACTTCCCGGGCAGTTTCCTGGACAAAGAAATGACGTAGGGCTTCCAGCCCGGGACTTGATCCAGGGCCGGCGCGGCCTTGTTTCCAGCCTCCCTTCGACCAGTTGATCAGGTCCTTCGAACCGAGCGTTTAGTCAGAGGGAGGGTATGGCGGCTGTCCGGCCTCACCGTGGATCGCAATTGTTGTCTTACAGTCCCTAGTGCGCGGGACGCGTACCTATCTGGCTTCCTTTCAGTTCGCGCCCCGCGTCGCTTGCTCCGTATCGGCAAGCCGCTTGAACCACCAGATTGCGAAGTTCCGCCGGACACTGTTACAGCCTGTTGACACCCATTTTTGTTTTCTGGATAATGCGCGGCTCGTCTGGTGCTGAGTGATTGGGGCTTTTGGTCTGGGAGCTTGGTGCGGGGCGAGAGG
>SEYW01000007.1 GCA_004168015.1 Methylolobus aquaticus | reverse complement strand
AAGGCGCCCTCCCAAACGAGGGCTCCATTAAAAAACGCTGCATAAGGATGTGCGACATGTATGTTGACAAACACCGCCACCTCCACTTCATTCGGTCAGCATCCGAAGACCGAGTGCCCGCCTGTGAAGAAAAGACCCGTCGCCGGGACTGGGGGATATCGGTGCCCCGGGCGATTCGTGATCCGCGCGTCATCTCAGTTGTGCGTCATCGAGGTAAAGCGTCCCGCCCGCATTGATTTCCATCCAGATATTGAATTGCAGCGTCTGCCCGGTTGTGACCGGCACATTGGCCAGAACAGCTTCGGCCCAACTGCCGATCGAACTCATGGGAACGGTGTTCTGATACGTGACCTTACCGGTGGCGTTATCGCGTACTTTGACACCCAGGTGCGCCCACTTGATGCCGTTGAGTCGTTGGTACCAGATGGAGAGGGTATAGGCTGCCGGGGGCAGGGCACCTTGGCTCTGGTATAGCATGGTCTTGGTGGCCACCGGGCGAGTGTAGAGAGCGGCCTTCTGCCCGCTGTGAACGTTGGCGCCGGTAATGGTGCCGTTCCCTATGCCCTGCCAACCGGCGAAATCGTTTTCAAAGCCCGGATTCGTGAGCCGGTTGGGAGGCGGGCCATCATGGGTGATGGTCGTTACCCCCGAGCCGTCGGGGCCGAGGACGATGGTGAAGTCGCCGGAAGGCCCCTTCGTGATGGTGCCCGCGCCTCCCGTCAGCCCTGCAGCCGGAGACCAGCGCGCGCCGTCCACCTCGGCGGCTTTCCCGGTGCGGTATACGGTAAAGATCCTGTCCAGCGTCGCCGCGGCAAACCCGATTCCGGGATCCCGTCCGGAGCGGTGCAGGGCCGAAATCATTCCTTCCGATAGCGCCGATGACCAGACGCCGCAATCGTCCAGTGAGCCGCTGAAGCCATTGGCCTTCTGCCCATCGGCTCCGACCGTAATGCCACCCCACGGTAGCGTATCCAGCTTGGTCGCGGAATTGGTCGCAGAGGCGGCGAGTGCAACGCCATCGACATACAACTTGGCGGCCATCATGGTCGCCCCGTGCCCCGGATGTGTGGTCGCGACATGATGCCAGAGGCCATCGCTCAAAGTGGGTAGCGAGGCTGCCGGTTTCACTGTACTGCCATGGGCGACCAGGGAGGGTATCCCGTTGTTCATTTGCAAGGCAAAAGCGCTGGATCCGGATCCCAGCGAGATGAGGGTCTGTTTGCCGGTGGAACTCGTGTTGATCCAGCACGCGAGGCTGCGTGGGTGGTCCGAGATGATCGGATTCAGGTGGACGGGCGCCTTGGCAACGGGAAGTTCGATGTAAGACGGTGATGTGCCGGAGAATCGCCCTGCGTTACCAACGATCCCCACTGTGCTCGTTACGTTCTTGGCGAGTCCGTAATAGTATTCTGATAACTGCCCGTTATTGGGAATGTTGCGTGAGTAGTCCGTTCCGTCCATGTTGTAGTTGAGAACGATTCCGGCGCGGTCTACCGGCTTCAGATTGCCTGTTGCCGTGATCACGTTGTTGCCGTTGTCATCGCCCTTGGTTATGGTCATCGTCCCGGTGGTTTCGAATGTCGTATAGGTTGTATCCGAGTGCTCGCGAAGCTGGATGTCGATCCGGTTATCTGTGACGTCGAACAGCAAGTGCGAATGGCTATATCCCTTGAATCCGTTGACCAGTTGTACCGTCCCGCTGCTATCATCGACGGATGAGGTAAATGAATGCACTTCGCCGGTCAGATACACATCGACCTTATGCTTGCGGATGATCTGCCAGAGCGGCGACCTTTCAGCGCCTTTGATAATCATGGCACTCGTATCGATCAGATTTATGGGCAGAATGGCTGGAGTATGCCCGGCAACAAAGATGAACCGGATATCGGGCAGATTCCTTCCGGCGGCAAGCACGGCATCGAGCCAGTTGAGGTGATCGCCAACCAACTCGGGCGAAACGACGCCGGTACGCGGGTCGAGCACTTGATTTGCGCCTTCGAAACGGAAGACATCGAGAATGACGAAGAGGATGTTGTTCTCGATGAATGCATAGGACGTATTCTCGTAGGGCGTGCCGACGGGCCTTTGCCGTGCCGTGCCAATCCAGCCATCATAGCGGGATGAGCCATCGGGATTCACCGTAAACGCCTTGGCAAAGGCTTGCTTGAAATAGACCATCGCACGGGCTTTCTCCGACTCTGATGGCCAGTTGTTGTCACCCAGTTCGTGGTCACCCAGTGCGCTGATCAGTGGCAGGCCGGCGGGAGGGCCTTCGAAGCGGTTCTTGATGTCCCCGAAGCAAACGGTGGCGCAATTTTCGATGAAATATGGCAGCGAGAAAGTTCCGTTCGGAGGAATGCCATAAGTCGCGCGGATGTTCTGGTTGCTGAGCCAGATGCCTTCAAACAAATCGCCTGTTTGAATGATGAACCGTGCGCCGCTGTCGTGAAAATCGAGTAGTTGTCGATGGTCACGATTGACTACTACGGTCGGTGCCGAGCCGTATACTGCATCGTTGGAATGGATATCGGATGTCGCCCCGAAGATCCAGGCCGACACGGCCATCGGGAAAAGGCATAAATACCCTGTGAGGAGCGATGCGAAGCTCGCTTTTATGTGGTTCATGGGTGGGTATCTCCATTGCAGGGTCCCAGGCTCAGGGTTGCCTGGTTTGGGTTTTCCTAAAGTGATCTCTCATTAACGCCCTGTTTTCTTGCCTTCCGGGGTTTGGCTCAGTCCTCACTAAGGCTTAATGTCGCCGGAATAAGTCAAGCACTTGGGGTTTAGTCCGTAAATGGGCGCGATTGCCTAGGAAAATGCTCCCAGTGCACGGAAGGAGTAGCGGATGTCTACGACGCAGGTAGGTCGGTGGCCGCTGCCGACCCGATGCCTCTCTCGCCGGAGTTCAGGCGATCCCCGGCCGCGCGCAGGCCGGCGCGCCGTGCGCAACGTCGTTCGATCGCTTGCCGTGCCCGTTCGGTGGGCGCGATCGTGGAAATGAGCCACTTGGTAGACACACGGTTTCCTGGATTGGCCCGAAAAGGGCCCATCCCGATGCCGCCGCTCGGTGGGACTGGGCTAACATGGCGGCTCCAGAAAATTCCAGAGTCGATCCCAATGGAAGAGGCACTGCGCAAAGCGGCGCTCGATTATCACGAGCACCAGAAGCCGGGCAAGATTTCGGTCGCGCCGAGCAAACAGCTGACGAACCAGCGCGATCTTGCGCTCGCATACTCGCCCGGCGTTGCGGCTGCCTGCGAAGAGATCGTCGCGGATCCGGCCAACTCCTACCGCTACACGACGCGCGGCAACCTGGTCGGAGTCATCACGAACGGCACGGCGGTGCTCGGCCTCGGCGACATCGGCCCGCATGCCGCCAAACCGGTCATGGAGGGTAAGGCGGTGCTGTTCAAGAAGTTCGCCGGCATCGATGTATTCGACATCGAGATCAGCGAGCGCGACCCGGACCGACTGGTCGACATCATCGCCAGTCTGGAGCCGACCTTCGGTGGCATCAACCTGGAGGACATCAAGGCGCCAGAGTGCTTCTACATCGAGCGCAAGCTGCGGGAGCGAATGAAGATTCCGGTCTTCCACGACGACCAGCACGGCACCTCGATCATCGTCGGCGCGGCCTTGCTGAATGCGCTGAAGATCGTCGGCAAGCCCATCGAGGAGATCCGCGTCGTGTCGTCCGGTGCCGGCGCCGCAGCGCTTGCGTGCCTTGATATGCTGCTCGTGCTGGGTGCGCGGATGGAAAACATCCTCGTGACCGATATCAAGGGCGTCGTCTACACCGGTCGCGTCGAGGAGATGGACGACAACAAGGCGCGGTATGCCAAGGATACCTCCGCCCGGACGCTCGCCGAGGCCATCGGCGGCGCCGACGTGTTCCTCGGCTTGTCCGCGGGCGGCGTGCTGAAGCAGGAGATGGTTGCCCGGATGGCCGAGCGCCCGATCATCTTCGCGTTGGCGAATCCGACACCCGAGATTCTGCCCGACGAGGTCAAGGCGGTGCGTGATGACGCGGTGATCGCGACCGGCCGTTCGGACTATCCGAATCAGGTCAACAATGTGCTGTGCTTTCCGTTCATCTTTCGCGGTGCGCTCGACGTCGGTGCGACCACCGTGACCGACGAGATGAAAAAGGCCTGTGTCGAGGCACTCGCCGGACTCGCCCAGGCAGGCCAGGCCGACCGTGTGCGCGAGGCCTATGGGACCGAGACGCTGACCTTCGGGCCGGACTACATCATCCCGAAGCCCTTCGATCCGCGTCTGATCTCGGAGATCGCACCATCGGTTGCACGCGCGGCGATGGCATCGGGGGTCGCGACCCGTCCCATCGCCAATTTCGAACAATACCGGCAAAGCCTAATCGAATTCGTTTACCAGACCGGCCTGGTCATGCGACCGGTGTTCGCTCAGGCGAAGCGCGAACCGAAGCGGATCGTGTTCTGCGAGGGCGAGGACGAACGGGTACTCCAGGCGGTCCAGGTCGTCCTGAACGAGGGGTTGGCACAGCCGATCCTCATCGGGCGCCCTGCTGTCGTGCATAAGCAGATCACGCGCCTCGGCCTCAGCCTGCAGGCCGGCAAGGATTTCGAACTGGTCGATCCGGATGCCAACCCACGCCATGAGGAATACTGGACGTGGTATCACCAGCTGATGTGGCGTCGGGGCGTGTCGCAGGAGCTCGCCCAGCGGGAGGTTCGCCGGCGTACGACTCTGATCGGCGCGATCATGGTCCGCTTCGGGCTGGCCGACGGCCTGATTTGCGGCACCTTCGCGCAGTACGGCCTGCATCTCCGTTACATCCACAACGTCATCGGGCACAAGCCCGCTACCCGGAACTACGGCGCCATGAATGTGCTGATGTTGCCGGACCACACCCTATTCATCTGCGATACCTATGTGAATCCCGACCCGACGGCCGAACAGCTCGCGGACATCACCGTGCTGGCTGCGGAGGAGATCCGCCACTTCGGCATGACGCCGAAAGTTGCGTTGTTGTCGCACTCCAGTTTCGGCACGCACGAAAACCCCAGCGCCCAGAAGATGCGTGACGTGCTGCGGCTGATCCACGACATCGCGCCCGAATTGGAAGTGGAGGGGGAGATGCACGGCGACGCGGCGCTGTCCGGCGACATCCGGCAGCGGGTTTTTCCGTACGCGCGCATGCACGGCCAAGCGAACCTTCTGGTCATGCCGACATTGGATGCCGCCAACATCTCGTTCACCTTGCTGCGCGCAGCCGCGGCTGGCGCGATTACGGTCGGCCCCATCCTGCTGGGTGCCGCCAGGCCGGCCCATATCCTGACGCCGAGCGCGACGGTGCGCCGTATCGTCAACATGACGGCGTTCACCGTTGTGGGCGCGCAGGCGGCGGAGTCGCACGAGAGCGCCACTCAGGCAAGCCTGCGCATTCGTTGACAAGCCGATGTTCACCACCGTCGATCCTTACTCCGGAGAGCCGCTAGCGATTTATCCCGAAATGACGCCGGCCGCACTGGAAAATGCGCTGGAACAAGCTCACGTGGCACAGCTGACGTGGCGCCGATGGACAGTGCGGGAACGCGCCGAGCGCGTGTTCCGGCTCGGTCATTTGTTGCGCGACGGCCGCGACCGGTACGCCGACCGGATGGCTGCCGAGATGGGCAAGGTATTGCGGGAGGGTTGCGCCGAAATCGAGAAGTGTGCGAAAGCCTGCGAGTTTTTTGCGGAGCGCGCCGAGGAGTGGTTGCGCCCCGAGGCCGTTGCAACCGAGGCATTCGACAGCCATGTGGATCTGCTGCCGCTCGGCGTGGTGCTCGCGATCATGCCGTGGAACTTCCCGTTCTGGCAGGTGCTGCGCTTCGGCATTCCCGCGGTACTCGCCGGCAACGGCATTCTGTTGAAGCATGCGCCGAATGTGTTCGGCTGCGCGCTGGACATCGAGCAGCTGTTTCGCGCAGCAGGGTTCCCGGAGGGTCTGGTTCGCGCACTGTTGATCGATACACCGCGTATTCCGCAGGTGATCGCGGACCGGCGAGTGGCCGCGGTGACCATCACCGGTAGCGTGAGGGCAGGACGCATCGTCGCGGGTCTGGCCGGTCAGTCACTGAAAAAGTCGGTGCTCGAACTCGGCGGCTCCGATCCGTTCCTGGTGCTCGCGGATGCCGACGTTGAAGCGGCCGCGTCAGCGGCCGTGGCGTCGCGCTTCCAGAATTGCGGGCAGGTCTGCATCGCGGCCAAACGCCTGATTGCGGTCGAAGCGGTGCGGGAAGCCTTCGAGCATGCGCTGCTGGAGCGGCTTGCGGCGCTGCGAGTCGGCGACCCGCGAGCGGCGGAAACCGATCTGGGGCCAATGGCGCGCGGCGATCTGCGGGAGCAGTTGCACGGCCAAGTCGAGGCGGCGCGGAAGGCAGGTGCCCAGCTTGCGCTGGGTGGGCGCGTGCTTTCCGGACCGGGCTTTCTGTACCCGCCGACCTTGCTGACCCGGGTGACGGCCGATGCGGCTGTTGGGCGTGAGGAAGTATTCGGTCCGGTGGCGGTGTCGATCGGGGTTCGCGATGAGGCCGAGGCGATCCGCGTGGCGAATGCGAGCGAATATGGGCTTGCGGCATCGGTCTGGACCCGGGATCTCGAGCGGGGCGCATGCGTGAGCGCTCAGCTGGATGCCGGCGCGGTGTTCGTCAATCGTGCGCCGTTCTCCGATCCTCGTCTGCCGTTCGGGGGAATCAAACAGTCCGGCTATGGCCGGGAACTCTCCCACCAGGGCATGCTCGAGTTCTGCGCATCCCGCTCGGTCTGGATCGACTCTGCCTGAACCGGGTCGCCTCGGGGCTAGCGGTTTGGGTGCTTCGGCACTGCGGTATTCGTCCGACCTTCTTAGCTACCGTTGAAAAACGTGCGGCTAACGGCTATTGCGGCGCCGCCTACGATCTCCGACAATGGCGCGCACCCGGACCGCGCCTTGATCACGCGACGGCGCGGTGCGCCGCCGCAAGACAGCGAGGAGGTAACCCCATGTTGCGACAGATCAGCGTCCGCAGTTACATGACCACGCGTCTGGTTTCGTTCACGCCGGACATGAGCGTCTACGAAGCGATCCGCAAGATGCTAGAGCACAAGATCACTTCAGCGGTTGTCATGGACGACCACGGCAAGCTAGTCGGTTCTTTTTCCGAGTCCGATTGTCTGCGGGTCGCCTATCATGCTGGCTACCACGAGGATCCGGGCGGTAAGGTACGTGATTACATGGCCACGGATATCCCGGTCATCGATCCGGAGACGAGTATCCTCGATGTGACGGAAATGTTCATGCGGGAGCCTTATCGCAGCTATCCGGTGATGGATGACGGCGTGCTCGTCGGGGTGATCAGTCGTGTCGATGTCCTGCGTGCGCTGATTGCCATGGCCTGACGGGACGGCATGTGCGGGCGGCCCGGTCGCTTGAACCGGGCTGTCCGGGCCGGGTTGAGACAGGATGGGTGTTCGCGGACCCGCCGCGGTCCGTCATCAAATCGCGTGACAGAGAGGGTTGATGAGCGAGTCGGGGCGGAGAATCCCGTGGAAGATCATTCTGATCGCGACAGCGATTGCCGCGATCCTGTTCGGCGGCGAAATGCTCGTCACGTTGCTGGTGGAGTTCGTCGAATTGCTGGTCGATGTGACTCACACGGTTTTCATGCTGTTATTGGAGAACGTCTTCGGCCTTCCCTACGAAAAGGCGCAGGGCCGCGCCGCATGGATGAGTGTCGGCCTGCTCATCGCGCTTTCCTTGTTCGGCGCCTGGCGGTTGACCCCATGGATCAAGCGAGTCTCGGGCGAATGCCGACGGAGTGTTCACGATGCTCGCGCGGCCCTGATCGATTTGTGGCGGTCGGCACGCTGGTATCAAAAGCTGCTCTACCTGGCAGGTGGACTGATCATTCTGGCGATGCTATTGATGGTGGTCTGAAGTCTTTGCGAAGCCTCTGAAGAAGGGCTCCCCCGGCTGGGTTCAGACTCGGTGTGACAAGATGCGGTTCGCGTTGCCAGACGAGAAAGGATGGTTTACCGCCAAGGTTCTTGGCGATTGGACTCTCTACCGCAGAAATCGCTGAATGAGGCAGTTCGTCTTCGACCGACATGCTCCGCGCCCCGTCGAATGCGGCAGTTTTTGCCTGACTGATTTAGCCGTTTCCCCAACAAACCATGCGTTACCGTGAAAATTCGGCCGAGCAGGTCGGTGCCGCTGTCGATGAACAGATGATGCTCGGCACAGCGTCGTACTCGTTGCTGGCCGGCTTGCTCCTTTGTGCGCTGGGTTTGCGGGCGCGAAAGTACTGGCTCGCCATGATGGGGGCCGTTTTCGTCGCCAGCAGTTCCGCTTATTTGTTTTCGCGCCTGTTCTCTGGATGACGCGCGACCGCGTAGCACGGAAGAGCCTTGCGGGCAGCCGCTGCGTGCGTTGATCGGAGTCATGACCACCCGAAGCCTTGCCCACGGCGGCGTAAAGTGGGCGGACGGTATCGCGCAATCACTGTCTGCAGAGCGCCCCCGATGTAACCAGAGCGTCGCTGTCGCGGGGCCGCAAAAGGCTCGGGCCGGGAAATTCAGTCGGGTCGACGACCCCTTCCCGGTGTGGGCTGGCCGATCGCCCGGATGGGCGTCGCCATTGCTGCACGCACCGTTTGAAGGGGCTACCGAAAAAATCGATTGGCCAAAGCACACGAAGCAGGATAAGCTGTTAAGCGGTTAGCTGCTTCGCAGGCCAAATCCCCGGCTGTTCCGGTTTAGCTCTCATGGCAGAGTGCCCGGATGGCTGTATGCAAAGCCCACCTGATCCTCCAAGACCCTCCGCGGTAAACCTGGCTGCTCGCCGAATCCGGTTCGGCTGCCCGATGCCACGGGATCGTCGATCGCGTTCAGCGCTTGAGCTGCGCGCTGGCAACTCGAGGAATCGCAGTCTCCCAACCTGTATTGGGAGAGTTTTGTGGCGTGATTTGGCGAGACGCGCCTACGAACGCCCCGCTTACATTCCCAGTGGATCATCGACGGCTTCTCCGCGACGGAACTCATCGTCGTGACGTGGCCGGGTTCACCGAATCTGAGCGATCTATTTTGCAATACCCGGCCGGACCGGGAAGCCGACGACTGCGAAAGCCCCGCTCTCGCGGCGCGGCCCTGAGTTTCGGCACACGATGGAGGACCGTGCTCATGCTTCGAATCTATATTGGCAATCTCCCCCCCGACGTCACCGACGGCGAATTTACCGAGCTGTTTGCTGCCTACGGCCGCGTTCGTTCGATCGAATTGGTGCGTGATATTTTCTCGGGCCGTTGCCGCGGGTTCGGGTTCGTCGAGATGGAGGGCCACGAGGCCAGGGCAGCCATCGCCGGCCTGGATGGATATAATCTTCGCGGCAACAGTCTGCGGGTCAACGAAGAAAGGCCGCGCGCGCGCCGCGGCAGCAGTGGCGGCCGCCGCCGCTAGGCGCGGCGGCTGAGACTCCCGGTTGCATTGGGTTGGGCCGGGTTTCGTGACCGGCGGCGTTTTCGCACTTGGCGTGCTGGATTTCTGGAGTGTCTTTTATGAGCAGTAAGTTATACGTCGGTAACCTGAGCTACGACACGACCGATCAGGACCTTGAACAGTTGTTCGGTGCGTACGGCAGGGTCCAGTCGGTCCAGGTGATCATCGATCGGGCCACAGGGCGATCCAAAGGCTTCGGGTTCGTCGAGATGGGCAGCGATCAGGATGCCAAAGCGGCAATTGCCGGCATGAACGGCAAGGAAGTTGGAGGGCGCCGGTTGACCGTCAACGAGGCGCGTCCGCAGCAGGATCGCGGCGGCTTCGGCGGCGGTGGCGGAAGACGTTACTGAGCCTTACCGTCCTTACTCGTCTCATCCCGAGAGGGGCGACGGCCAGATAGGTCCGAGCCCCTCCAGCCCGTCGGAATCGTGCCCAGGCGCAGAAGGCACGGTAACCATTCACCCTGCTGACGTGTTGGGTAGTGGGAGCGGGCCGGGAGGGCGAGACCGTCTGCGGGAGGGAACCCGCAGCCGAGCCTCCAGGGACGGATTCACGGTTTGTCTCGGCCTCCCGGACCGCTCCCGCGCGGGGGACGTGAACAGTTACGAAGGCACGTCGCTCGCCCGATCGGGTTCGCGATAGCCGCTCACCCTCGGCTCTTTCGATTGCGTTCAGGTAGGCAAAAGCAACTCGGGGGCGGCCCTAACCGCGGCTCGAAGCAACTGCCGACCAAGTCACGCGGCGTGCCGCCACTTCTGGCGGCGTCGCGCTATCCCTCTTCAGCCGAGCGGCCGGGCTCGGCGGATTCCGGCCCACTGCTGCCCTCTCCGAGTTCCGCCAGTGCGCTGGTGCGCACCACACGACGGAGAGTCGCGTTCAAAACGCTGATTCGTTAAACTAACGGGTTATTGTAATGCTTCAGCTCGCAGCTGAGCCCGTTCATCAACCCGCTGAACAAACCTAACCCTATGACAGAACTCGCTCTCGGCGTGCCGGGCTTCACCTACGCAGACCTTTATGACTCGGCGCGATTGGCCGACCTGTCCCGTGAGTTCGATCGCGAGCTCGAGGAACGGGACGCCGAACTCTTCAGCGCTTTTCGCGACTACCGTTCTTGCGAGGGCGAGGGGATGAGCCCCGAGGTTGTCTCGGATCTGCTGGTCCGCGCCGCACCCCATGTTGGTGCTTTCGTGGCTCGGTTGTTTCAGGTCGAAGCGACGAGGGAAGAGCAGATCCGGGCGATCTGCAATGAGTTCGATACGGTTTTCGTCTACCGCAACGATATCGTCGCGACGCTGGATAAAGCCTTCAAGGGGGTCGATCCTGCCGCGTGGCCGGATCTCGATGTGCTGGATGCCCGCGTCCAGGCGCTGTTGCAAGCGACGACCGCTGCCGATGTGGACGCGGAAAGCCGCATGGGCCAATTGGCTGCGCGCATCGTGTCGCTGCAGCGGCACTTCGCGGCAGTGGCGTCGGACAAGCCCGGCACGCTCGATGATGCCGCTGAGCGCGTGGATGCCCTGCGAGAGCAGTTGGCCGCTTCAGCGATCGCGCGGGAGGCCTTGTCCGAAACGCTGGCACTGACCGATACGGCCGAGTTTGCCGATTCGCTGCTCCAACTGATCCGCCGCTGGAGCTTCGCCGCTCAACGCTTACCGGCCTTCCAGCACAAGCTGCGGGGCTGGGTGAGCTTCAAGTTTCCTGCAAAGACCGATTTCACTCATCTGGTCGAGCATGAGGTGCGGGAGCGTGACGGCTACGGTGCCTGGGCCGGCAGTCCGGAACATCACCGGCGGCGCGACGGCTTTGCGCTGACCGACCCGCGCTTCTCAGAGCGCCGTGTGCTGTACGAGGTGGACCACTGCATCTACTGCCACGACCGCGACACGGATTCCTGTTCCAAGGGCATGCGGAACAAAAAGGACGGCAGCTACAAGGAGAATCCGCTGGGCGTCACGATCACCGGTTGCCCGCTCGAAGAGAAAATCTCCGAGATGCATCTCGTGAAGCGCCGCGGGGACAACATCGGTGCACTCGCCCTGATCACGATCGACAATCCGCTGTGCCCCGGTACCGGTCACCGGATCTGTAACGATTGCATGAAAGGTTGCATCTACCAGAAGACAGAGCCGGTCAACATTCCGCAGATCGAAACGAATGCGTTGACCGACGTGCTGTTCATGCCGTGGGGATTTGAGATCTATAGCCTGTTGACGCGCTGGAATCCGCTGAACGTCAAGCGTCCGTACGCGCTGCCCTACAACGGCAAGAACGTGCTGATCGCTGGTCTGGGTCCGGCCGGATACACGCTAGCGCATTATCTGTCGAACGAAGGTTTCGGCGTGGTGGGCATTGATGGCCTGAAGATCGAGCCGCTGCCTAAGGAACTGGTCGGCGACTGGAAGACGCCGCCCAAGCCGATTCGCGACTTCCGTGACCTCTACGAGGATCTCGACAAGCGGATCATGCTGGGTTTCGGTGGCGTCGCCGAATACGGCATCACGGTGCGGTGGGACAAGAATTTCCTGAAGGTGATCTATCTGACGCTCGCGCGGCGCCGCAACTTCAGCGTCTACGGCGGCGTTCGGTTCGGCGGCACGCTGACGATCAACGAGGCCTGGGATCTCGGTTTCGACCACATTGCAATCGCTTCGGGGGCCGGCAAGCCGACCGTCATCGACATCAAGAACAATCTGATCCGGGGTATCCGCAAGGCTTCGGATTTCCTGATGGCGCTACAGTTGACCGGCGCCGCAAAGGAATCGTCCCTGGCCAATCTGCAGGTTCGCCTGCCGGCGGGCGTCATTGGCGGTGGTCTGACAGCCGTCGATACGACAACCGAGTTGCTCGCCTATTATCCGGTGCAGGTCGAGAAGGTGCTGCACCGGTACGAAAAGCTCTGTACCGCGTTCGGCGAGGACCGCGTGCGAAGTCGTTATGACGCGGAGGAAACCGAGATCCTCGATGAATTCCTGACGCACGGTCGAGCCATCCAGGCCGAGCGGCAGCGTGCCGACGCGGCCGGCGAGAAGCCCAACTTCGTGCCCTTGCTGGAGCAGTGGGGCGGTGTGACGCTGTTCTACCGCAAGGGTATCAAGGATTCGCCCGCCTACCGGCAGAACCACGAGGAAATCAAGGAAGCGATGGACGAGGGGATCCTGCTCGCCGAGGGCATGAGCCCGCTGGAGGCGCTGGAGGATGCCCATGGCCATCTGCGTGCCGTTCGCTTCGAGAAGCTCGAGGAGACCGATGGCCGCTGGAAGAAGGCGAGCGAACTCGAAGTGCCGCTGAAGAGTCTTTTCGTCGCAGCCGGAACCTCGCCCAACACGATCTACGAATCCGAACATCCCGATACCTTCGAGATGGACCGGAAATTCTATCAGCGCTACGAGCCCATCGCGGCCGAGGCCGGGTTCGAGTTCGAGCCCGTCAGTGACACCTTGTGGCCGAAGATCGGCAAGCCGGCGCCTTTCACGTCCTACCGCCGCGGCGGGCGCTACATTACGTTCTACGGCGACAATCACCCGGTCTATGCCGGCAATGTCGTCAAGGCGATGGCCAGCGCGAAAGATGGGCATCCTTACGTCGTGCGGCTGTTCGCGAAGGAACTGGCCACCCTGGAGCCCGGACGGCAGGCGGAGCGCGATCAGGCCCTGCTGGCGTTCCAGCGGAAGCTGGATGAGGCGTTGAACGCCTACATCGTTGAGATCAACCGGCTGACGCCGACCATCATCGAAGTCATCGTCAAGGCGCCGCTGTCCGCCAAGCATTTCTGCCCAGGACAGTTCTATCGGGTCCAGAACTTCGAAGCCTTGGCGCCCGTCGTCGAGGACACGGTGCTGACCACTGAGGGTTTGGCTTTGACCGGCGCCTGGGTTGACAAGGAGCAGGGTCTCATTTCGTTGATTGCCCTCGAAATGGGCAGCTCATCGCGGCTGTGCGCGACGTGGAAACCCGGTGATCCCCTGGTCGTAATGGGTGTCACCGGGGCGCCGACCGAGATTCACACGGGTGGGACGGTGATGCTCGTCGGGGGTGGCCTCGGCAATGCCGTGCTGTTCTCGATTGGACGGGCATTGCGTGCCGCCGGTAATCAGGTCATCTACTTCGCCGGTTATCGCAACCGCGGCGACGTATTCAAGGTGCGCGACATCGAGGCGGCTTCAGACCTGGTGATCTGGGCGGTCGACAAGACGCCGGGTGCCGAGGCGATTCCGCCGCTCCGACCGCAGGATAAGACCTTCGTAGGCAACATCATCGAGGCCATGCTGGCCTACGCCAAAGGTGAGCTCGGCGCAACACCGATTCATCTGGACGATGTCGACCACATCATCGTGATCGGCTCCGACCGCATGATGTCGGCCGTCAAGGCGGCGCGACACGGTGTGCTCGCTCCTTATTTGAAACCTCACCATACCGCCATCGGTTCGATCAATTCGCCGATGCAATGCATGATGAAGGGCGTTTGTGCTCAATGCCTGTGCAAGCACGTCGATCCGGAAACCGGCGAGGAGTATTTCGTCTACTCCTGCTACAACCAGGACCAGGAACTCGACCGGGTCGATTTTCCGAATCTTTACGCGCGTTTGCGGCAGAACTCGGTCCAGGAGAAGCTGGCGGGACTGTGGCTGGATTATCTGCTTACCAAGAAGAGTGCCTGATGGGTTACCGCGGGGCGGGTGCGAGTTGTGACGTCGCGCTTGCCCAGCTCCGTTGGCCTGCATTGGTGTGGTGCTTTCGCGCAATGGCAGTATTGGTGACTGGGTTTTGGGGTACGACGTTGAGGTCCTGACGACGCGCTCGGGCATCTGCTGTGGCTATCGATACGGACGGGCGGTGTGGCTTTCGGCTCAGGGAGGGACCGTCAGGACCTGGACTTCTGCGGCGCGGCTCCCCGGACATACTCATGAGGGAATCCATTGCAACTGCAACCCCAGATTCTGATCATCGATGATGAGCCGGTCAGTGCCGAGAGCCTCAAGGCGCTGCTTCACAGCGAAGGCTACTGTCTCCACTTCGCCGCTGATGGTCCCTCAGGTCTCGAGATGGCCGAAGCGACGCCGCCCGATCTCATTCTGCTGGATGTCATGATGCCCGTGATGGACGGGTATGAGGTTTGCCGGCGCATACGACAAAGCTCCACTCTGGCCGAGGTCCCGGTCGTCATGGTCACCGCGCTCGACGACCGCGAATCCCGGATCGCCGGCATCGAGGCGGGGGCGGACGACTTCATCAGCAAACCGGTCAATCGTAACGAGCTGCGCGCCAGGGTCCGAACGATAACCCGGCTGAATCGTTACCGCCGCCTGTTGGCTCAGGAGTCCCAACTGCGCTGGCTGCTCGAGCAGTCCAAGGACGGCTATGTGCAGATGGATTCGAGCAACCGGATCGTTTACGCGAACCGCAAGGCGTGTTTGTTTCTGGGTGTCGATCCATTGCATCTGGAAGAACAGGGCGATTTCCTCGCCAAGGCGCGGCAGCAGTACAACCTGGAGCCCCCGGCCGCCTGGGGTGCGTGGGAGGCTCGTAAATCCCATGAGCCGCTGTATCTGGTGCGTCCCGAATCCGAGGTTGCGGCAGCATTCTGGATCGGCGTGGATGAACTGCAGTGCAACGACTGTGGGCCGCTCGGACGTTTGGTGCAACTGCGTGACGTGAGCGCCGAGATGGCCAGTGTCATCGATACCGCGAAACTGAGCCGCCTGATTCCGCACAAGCTCAATACGCCCCTGAATCACATTGCGATGAGCCTGTCGTTGCTGGAAGAGGTACTCAAGGGGCATCCGCTCGAGGCAGACGCCACCGAGTTGCTGACGATCGCACGCGGCGCCTCTCAGCAGCTCAACGAGTCCGTCGCTCACATCATGAGTTACATGAGCGTGTCGATGGGGCACCGCCAGCGTGGCAGGTTGGAAATTGCCGAGGCAGAAGCCGTACTCCGTGAGGTTGGTGACACGTTGGAGTTCGCGCGGGCCGATATCCGCTTCGCGTCGGATGGCTTCGTGTCTCGTCTCGCGATCGAGCGTTCCGCGCTGTCGTTGCTGTTGCACGAGATTCTGGACAACGCGCGGAAGTTCCACCCGGAGCGGCGGCCCGTGATCGACGTCAGCGTGGACGCCGCGCGGTCGGGCAAGGTGCGGCTGCGGGTGGCGGACAATGGGGTCTGCCTTTCCCCGGCACAGATCGAACGGGCGTTTCAGCCGTTCGATCAGGCCGAAAAGTATGCCACCGGAGAAACGCCAGGCATCGGCCTGGGGCTGCCATTGGTGCGCCGCTTGATCTGGCAGGTCGGCGGGGATGTGCGGCTGTTGAATCGCGAGGATGGGCCGGGAGTCGTTGTCGAGGTGGAACTGCCCGCCGCGGTCTGATCCCTGGGTATGCGGTCCCGCTAGTCGCGGTGAAACGACGGGCTGAGCTCATGCACGGCAGCGATCATCGCACCGGCATGTTCCGGGTCTACATCCGGCAGGATGCCGTGACCCAGATTGAAGACATGGCCCGGTGCGCGGCCGTATTCCTGCAATACGCGGCGCACTTCGTCGCGTATCACGTCCCGGGATGCGTAAAGAGTCATCGGGTCGAGATTGCCTTGCAGTGCGACCCGGTCGCCAACCCGGGCACGCGCTTCTCCGAGGTCGGTGGTCCAATCCAGGCCGAGTGCATCGAATCCTGCAGAGGCCATGCTGTTTAGCCACTGTCCTCCGCCTTTGGTAAAGAACACCGCGGGAATCCGGCGGTCTTCGTTCTCACGGTTCAGTCGTTCTGCGACTCGCGCAGCATAGTCCAGCGAGAAGCTTCGATAATGGTGGTGGGCCAGGGTTCCGCCCCAGGTATCGAAGATCATGACGGCGTCTACACCGGCGGCGATCTGCGCATTCAGATACAGCGCGACGGCATCCGCCAGCTTCGCCAGCAAGGCGTGCAGCAGGGATGGATTTTCGTAGAGCAATCCCTTGATCCGGCGAAAGTCGCGACTGCTCCCGCCTTCGACCATGTAGGTTGCCAGGGTCCACGGGCTGCCGGAGAAACCGATCAGCGGAACCCGCCCCTGTAGCTCGCGCTTGATGAGTCGCACGGCCGCCATGACGTAGCCGAGGCTCTGCTCCGGGTCCGGGATCGGAAGATTGCGGATGTCCTCGGCCCGCCTGACCGGATGGCTGAAGCGAGGACCTTCGCCTTCGACGAAGGTCAGGCCGAGGCCCATGGCGTCCGGTATCGTCAGGATGTCGGAGAAGAGGATGGCTGCGTCCAGCGGATAGCGTTCCAGCGGTTGCAGTGTGACTTCGCAGGCGAGTTCCGGGTTCGTACACAATCCCATGAAGCTCCCGGCGAGTTCGCGCACCTGGCGATATTCCGGCAGGTAGCGTCCCGCCTGGCGCATCATCCAGACAGGGGTCCGGTCCGTGGGTTGGCGCAGCAGTGCGCGGATCAGGGTGTCGTTCTCTAGCAGCATGACAGGGTTCCGGCGGCGGCTGCGAAGGATCGGGCCGAGCGTCGTCCGAACCCGAGCTGATAAGGGTGGGGGCCGAGCCTCAACTGGAAAGGATCTCGGTCAGTGTCGCTTCGACCGTGGCCGAGTCGATTTCGAGCGGCAGGGTTGCGGTACCGATGCCTTCGAGCAGAATCAGGCGCAGTTTGCCGTCGACGTTCTTCTTGTCTACCGCCATCAGTTCCAGCATGCGGCCCGCGGACAACTGTCCCGGTTCCAGTTGCGTCGGCAGGCCGGCAGACCGAAGCAGGCTTTCGATACGCCCGACCTGAGCGTAACCGAGCCAACCGAGGTGCTGGGACAGCCGAGCCGCCATGCAGGTTCCAATGGCGACCGCCTCCCCATGGAGATAGGTACCGTACCCGCAGCCAGTCTCGATGGCGTGTCCGAAGGTATGGCCGAGATTCAGGGTCGCGCGTACCCCCGATTCCCGCTCGTCCGCCGCGACGACCGCCGCCTTGTTCCGGCACGACTGTTCGATCGCGTGGGCGAGCGCTTCCGGCTCGCGCTGCACGAGCGCCTCGATGTTGGCCTCGATCCACTCGAAAAACACGGGGTCTCGGATCAGTCCGTACTTGATCACCTCGGCGAGACCGGCGCTCAGTTCGCGGTCGGGCAAAGTGCACAGCGTGCCCGTATCGGCGATGACGGCCAGCGGCTGGTAAAAGGCGCCGATCATGTTCTTGCCGCGCGGGTGGTTGACGCCGGTCTTTCCACCGACTGAGGAGTCGACTTGCGCCAGGAGTGTCGTGGGGATCTGCACGAAAGGTATGCCACGTTGGTAGCAGGCCGCGGCGAAGCCTCCCAGATCGCCGATGACTCCGCCGCCTAGTGCGACCAGTGTCGCGTTGCGACTGAAACGTCGTTCGAGCAGACGGTCCCAGATTTGCGCTGCCGAATCCAGTGTCTTGTACGCCTCTCCGTCCGGAAGGATCAGCTGCTCGATGCGGCGGTCGCCCAAAGCGGCGTTAACCTGAGCCAGATAGAGGGGGGCCACCGTCGTGTTGGTCAGCAACAGCACCTGCTGCGAGCTGACATGCCGCGCCAGCAGATCGGCGCGATCGAGCAGTTCACCCCCGATGTAGATCGGGTAGCTCCTGTCGCCGAGATCGACATTCAGCGTGTTCACGCGTCGCCCCGCCCGCTGCAGGCATTCTGATAGGCCTTGGCGATGGACCGTACGGCGGCCTGTCCCGACAGTAAACCCGTGTCGACCGTCACATCCGCGATCTCGGTGTAGAGCGGCTCACGCTCATGGAACAGATCTTCGAGGCGTTGGCGCGGGTCGGCCGTATTGAGCAGCGGGCGGTGCGAGTCGCGTTGGGTGCGTTCGAGTTGTTTCTCGATGCTGCACTTCAGATATGCCACGAAGCCTCGCCGTCGCAGCAGGGCACGGTTCTCGGGCAGGATGACGGCGCCCCCGCCGGTGGCCAGGACGATTTCGTCGCGCGCGCTCAGCTGCGCCAGCATCTCGGCTTCGCGGCGTCGGAAGCCCGCTTCGCCTTCGTATTCGAAGATCATCGGTATCGTGACACCGGTCCGTCGTTCGATTTCCCGGTCGCTGTCGACGAAGTCGCGTCCGAAAGTCTTGGCGAGCAACTTGCCGATGGTCGACTTGCCGGCGCCCATCGGACCGATCAGGAAGATATTCACGTTGACGGCACAGCTCTCGAAACGGGGGCGCAAATCATAGCACGCTGCCCCGCCTGGGGCGGACGCCTTGGGCCTGCATGCGGTTAGCGCGCGGCACCGAGGCTGTCGTTCAACAGCTTCGGGGTAATGAAGATCAGCAATTCGCGCTTGTTGTCCTGCACTTCGTCGCGGCGGAAGAAGAAACCGATGCCGGGCAGATCGCCGAAGAACGGGACCTTGTCCACCGTGTTGATGTTGTCGGTCTCGTAGATGCCACCCAGCACGACGGTTTCGCCATTGGCGACCTGGGCCGTCGTCTGAATCTCGCGCTTTTCGATGATGATGTTGCCATTCGTTGTCGTGCCGCCGGGTGTGTCCTTTTTGATCAGCAAGTCCATCAGCACGAAATCGTCAGGCGTGATGTGCGGTGTGACGTTGAGTTCGAGTACGACTTCCTTGAACTGGACATTCTGGACGGGCAGGCCTCCGGTCGTGCCCTGCTGGGTGATCTGGACCGGTATCTCGACACCCTGCTTGATGGTGGCCTTGGTCTGGTCCCCGGTAATGACCCGTGGGTTGGACAACAGTTCGCTGCGCCCGACGCGCTGTGCCGCCGACAGTTCCAGGTCGAGCAGATAATCCCCGGCTTTCAGCAGCGTGAATCCGGCTGCCGCCGGTGTCACGAAACCGCCGCCTTTGGCGGCGAGATCGACCAGAGCGCTGCCGTAGGTTGCGCCCTGCGTGGCGTCGACGGGCAGTACGCCCTCGGTCGGTACCAGGTAGGCGCGCTGGGTTTGCAAGGCACCGGGCACGACCCGGTTGAGTCCTATCTTGGCGCCCAGTTCCCGGAAGAAGTCGTTGCGGGCTATCACGATACGCGACTCGATCAACACCTGCCGAACCGACTTGTCCAGTTGATTGATTAGGTCGCGGATCCGCTCCAGGTTGCGGGCCGTGTCCTTGACGATGAGTTGGTTCGTGCGCGGGTCCACGGTGACGTTCCCGCGGCCCGACAAAATCGATTGCGTCACTTCGGCCGTGGCGGGTCCTTCCGGTGGTTCGTTCAGGTTGCGAAGGTCCTTCAGCGTTGTCGGGTCCGAACGCATCGGTGTGGTCTGGTCGATGGTGCCCATCAGCACCTTCTTGATCTCGTCGGCACGGGTGTATTTGATCTGGATGATCTCGGTGCGCAGCGGCTCCAGGTCCTCGACGATGCGTTGGGCTTCCAGGTCCTCCTTTTCCAGGCGATTGATCTCGTCGGTGGGTGCGACCCGAATGATGTTGCCATCCTGGCGCTTGGCCAGGCCTTTGGATTTCAGCACCAGATCCAGGGCCTGATCCCACGGGACCTCGTTCAGACGCAGCGTGACATTGCCTTGGACGCTGTCGCTGGCGACGATGTTGAGGTTCGTGAAGTCAGCCAGGATTTGCAGCACCGAGCGGACCGGAATGTCCTGAAAATTCAGCGACAGGCGCTCGCCCGAATACTTGATGCCCCGCTTCTTGCTGACTTCTTCGCGTTCGGCGCGGCTCAGCGGCCGAAGTTCGACCGTCAGCACGTTATCGGTCTGGTAGCTCGAGTAGTCGTAGTCGGCCGTCGCCGGCGTAATGACCACTTTGGTGCCTGAACTCGCATCGATGGAGCGGACAGGGGTGGCGAAGTCGGTCACATCGTACTGCCGGGCAACCTGGGACGGTATCGTCGACCCCGGCAGCGTGACGACGATGCGTCCGCCTTCCGGACGCACGTTGACTGCGGCATCGCGGTCGCTCAGCGTGATGATCACGCGCCCCTCGCCACGATCGCCGCGGCGAAAATCGATGCGGTTTACCCGCGAAACGCCGATCGGATCGCGCATGGCTGCCGGTGCAGCATAGTTTGGACTGGTGCGGTGGGTCGGCACCGGCGGTGCGGTCGGCGCGCGCCGGTAGGCGCCGCGCGACTGGTCTCCCGTTTTCAGTGTCAGGCGGAAGCCGTTGCCTTCGACTTCGCCGGCATAGGGAACCATCGACGCGAGATTCAAAATGACCCGTGTACGCCCACCGGCTTCGATCGCCTGCAGGGATTCCGCGCCGTGGGACCGCACCGGAATGAGCGTCTGTTTGAGCCCGTTCCGCGCACCCGGGAAATCGATCGCCAGCCGCGTCGGATTCTCGGTCATGAACATGCGGGGTGTTGCGATGGGGCTGTCGAAGCTGAACCGGAACGTCAGGTCGCCGTCGGCCGAGGTTGAGAAATCGACGTCCCGTAGCGTACTCAGCTGGGCCCACGCGGGCGCTGCCGCATGGACCAGCAGTACCAGCGCCAAGTACAGCCAGCGTCCAACGCGACTGCGGCCGGGGAAGCGAGTATGGGTGGGGGGGCAGGGTATCCCTTTCATCGCGTTTTTCGTTCTGCGTCGGGGGTGGCCGAGTCATTCAGGTCGAGGGCAGCCTGCCGCTCTTCCCATGACCCGTTGTTCACGGAAACCAGTTCAACCAGAAAGATGTGGTCGGACGTGATTTCCTGGATTCGCCCGTAGTTCCGCCCCATATGGTTACCAGGGCGTACGCGGTAGATTGTTCCATCGGCTGCCTTGACCAAGCCCCACAGGGCCCCCTGAAGTTTGATGGTGCCAACCATGCGCAGGCTGTCGAGTTCGTATGCCTCCAGCTCTTCCTTGGCGCGTGAAAGATCCGGGCGGGGTCCAGCGACCGGATGCGGCCGCTCGCTGTTTTCTTCCTTCGCCTCTGCGCGGGCGAAAGGGTCTCTGCGTCCGCTGCCCTCGAAGGTGAATGGCTCGATGGAATGGAATTCCGGCAGTGGTTCGATCCTGCCCTGCTTCCGCGACTTCACTTCGGTGACATACGCCTGCAAATCGCTGATCTCATCGCCCGTGCAGCCGGCAAGCGCTGCCAGGGCACACCACAACGTGGCCCATCCCGGGCGCCGGGGATGTGTTTGTGTTCCTGATCCAGTCATGATCGCTCGTAGTCAGTGAGCCCTTTCGGTCGCGTAATCCGGATCGCTATGTCGGTTTGGGCGGCACCTTGGGTGCCGGAGGCTTGGCAGCGGTTTCGTCCAGGTAGCGATAGGTCTTCACGACGGCATCCATCAGCAACTGTTCCTTGCCGCCCTTCGTGTTGCCTTCGGTACGGCGCGAGATCTTGATGTTGTGGATCGTTACGATCCGGGGCAGTGCGGCCAGTCCGCTGACAAAGGTTCCGAACTTCAGGAAGTCACCCACGACGCGAATCTGGATCGGCAATTCGGCATAGAACTCCTTGTTGACTTCTTCCGCCGGCTTGAACAACTCGAACTCAAGCCCGCTGGCCAGGCCGGTCTGAGATACGTCGACGAGAACGTCCGGTACCTGCGTCTTGTCGGGCAGTTGTTTCAGCAGGTCGCCAAAGGTCTGCTGAATCTCGACCAGTTGCTTCTTGTAGGCTTCGAGGTTTACCGCCTTCTTCTGTTTGATTTCGAAGGTCTGCTTCAGCTGGCTTTCCTGCGCTTCTTCCGCGGCGAGCTGTTCCAGTTGATTCCGTGTATCGAGGTAGTACCAGACCCCGGTAGTGGCGATGCACAGCACGCCGATGACCAGCGCCTTGACCGCCAATGGCCAAGTGCCGGCCCGCTCCAAATCCCAGTCGATCTGGGTCAGGTCCAGGTTCATCGGGGCGTTCCTTCCGGTACGGTCGAGATCTGCTCCACGCGGACCGTGAACTGCTTAGCGAGCGGGGTCTTCGTGTCCTTCTCCTTTTCCGTCTGGATCACATTCAGTATTGGCCGGGTCAGCCAACGGGACGATTCGAGATTCCGGAGATAGGCGGAGACGCGTCCATTGGATTGTGCGCTACCGTTGATCACCATCTTCTGATCAGTCTGCGTCAGATCGCTCAAGGACACCCCCTCCGGGACCGTCTGCACGATCTCGTCGAAAAGGTGTACGACGGCGGGACGGCTGGTCTGCAACTGCTGTATGACCTCCATGCGGGCTACCAGACGTCGCTTCTGCGTATCCAGGTTCTGGATTTCCTTTATTTTTTCATCCAGCACGCGGATCTCCGACTGCATGAACTCGTTGCGTCGCACTTGGCGATCGATGGTGCGAGCGACATGAAGGTGCACACTGATCATGACCAATAGGGTACAAAAAACGGCCAGCGCGACCCGCGCGAAAAAATCGCGCTTCTTCTGCTGGCGCAGTTCGGTGCGCCACGGCAGCAGATTGATGTGAACGGTCAATCGAAACTCCTCAATGCCAGACCGCAGGCGACCATCAAGGCCGGCGCCTCGGCGCGCAGCGTCGGCGCCTTGATCCTGTTCGCCAGGGCCATGCCGGCAAAGGGATCGGCGATTAGCGTCGGAATCTCCAGTGCCGTTTCCAGGTATTCGCGGATGCCGCGGATCTGGGCGCATCCGCCGGCCAGCAGCAGCCTGTCCAACTGGCGGTTTGCGCCGGAGGAGCGGAAGAACTGCAGCGACACATTGATCTGTCGGGCCATGGCTTGCCGGAACGGGTCCAGTACCTCCTCCAGATAGCTCTCGGGCAGGCCTCCGAGTTTTTTTGCGAGCCCGGCTTCGGCAAAAGAGAGGCCGTACTTGCTCTGGATCTCTTCCGTCAACTCCTTGCCGCCGAACCCCTGCTCGCGGACGTAGACGCTGCGTCCGTCATGCACCACATCGAGTGTCATCATCGTCGCACCGACGTCGGCGATGGCAGTCGTTTGGCCCGCGCCGTGTTCAGGAAGCTGCTCGAGCATGACGCTGAACGCATTTTCCAGCGCATAGGACTCGACATCGACCACACCGGCCTTGATGCCGGCCAGGTCGAGCGCGGCCAGACGATCGTCGACGTTCTCCTTCCGCGAGGCAACGATCAGCACGTCCATCAATTCCGCATTCCGGGCATTCGGTCCCTGCACTTCGAAGTCCAGGCTGACTTCATCCAGCGGGTACGGAATGTACCGGTCGGCCTCCAGTTCGATCTGCAGTTCGAGTTCGTCATCGCCCAGGGAGGCCGGCATCGTGATGATCTTGGTGATGACCGCCGAGGTGGGTACCGCGACGGCTGCCGTCTTGAGTCGGGTGCCGGATTGCTTGACGACCGCCTTCAAGGCATCGCCCAGGAGTTCCACGTTGGCCACCGTCCGGTCGACGATGGCGCCGGGCGCCAGCGGAGCCACCGCGCATGCCTCGACACGAATCAGCCCGGCTTTGTCGCGGCTCAGTTCGAGTAGCTTGACGGCCGCTGTGCTGATGTCGATTCCGAGCAGTCCCGGTTTCGGTCTCTGTAATTGAAACATCGTGTGCCTTCCGTGCGTCCGCTGACCATCAGGAAACCGGGGTCCGGATCGCCTTAATCGGTGCGTTAGACTGGTACAACCCTGCGCCCGATGGTAATCTGCTTGGTAAACCGATCCTTCGCAACACAATCTCTCAGGCCCCTGCGGGGCCTCCGTCCAGATCAGCGCCGAGCCTGCGCCCACTTTCCCACCGCTTCACAAATCTTCCTCTCCACGCGTGGCAATTCGCAAGAAAACTGGCTCCTCGGTGTTCGTCAGATTGCTGAAGGGGCTTATAGCCTTCGTTCTGTTCGCGATCCTGTTCGCCGCCGTCGGGTTGCTCGGATTGTACTCCTATCTGGAGCCTCAGCTGCCCGATATCGCTAGCCTGAAGGACGTACGCTACCAGGTACCCATGAGTATCTTCAGTCGCGACGGCAAGTTGATGGCTCAGTATGGCGAGGCGAAACGCTATCCCGTCGCGATCGCCGACGTGCCTGAAGCCATGAAGCAGGCCTTTCTGGCAGCGGAAGATGACCGCTTTTTCAATCATCCCGGGGTGGACTATCAGGGCTTGCTGAGAGCCGTATACACGTTTGCCAGCACTGGCGAGAAGAGGCAGGGGGGCAGCACGATCACGATGCAGGTCGCGCGAAACTTTTTCCTGACCAGCGAAAAGACCCTGGCACGGAAGATCAAGGAGATCTTGCTGGCCATCAAGATCGAGTCGACCCTGCCGAAGGAACAGATCCTCGAGCTTTACCTGAACAAAATCTACTTCGGCCACCATGCATATGGGATCGCGGCTGCCGGGCAGATCTATTACGGGAAGGAGATACGCGACCTGACGCTCGCAGAGATTGCGATGATCGCCGGCCTGCCGAAAGCGCCGTCCCGCTACAATCCGATCGTCGACGCGCCGCGGGCCTTGGAGCGGCGCAATTACGTTCTGCAGCGGATGGGCAAGCTCGGTTTCATCTCCCCGGAGCAGTTCCGGGAAGCGCTCGCGCAGCCGAATACCGCGCGATTGCACACTCGTGCGATTGAACTGTCGGCGCCATATGTCGCCGAAATGGCGCGCAATGAAATGGTCCAGCGCTACGGTGAAGACGCCTACGTCAATGGCTATCAGGTTCACACGACGATCGACAGCCGCTTGCAGCTCGAAGCCGAAAAGTCACTCCGGAAGTCGTTGCGGCGTTACGACATGCACCGCGGCTATCGCAGCAGCAAGCAGCGCATCGACCTGAAGAAGGCCAAGACCGATGCGGACTGGGAAGAGGCGTTGCGCAAGATTCCCAGCGGTGGCGAGACCGTGCCGGGGGTCGTGATCTCGCTGAAGGACCGTTCCGCAACCGTTTATGTGGCCGGTACCGGACTGACGGATGTCGACTTCGATCAGAGCGGTTGGGCGCGTAATCCCCGTGAAGGCCTCAAGCCCGGGTCCATCGTCCGGCTCTCGGTCAAGGATGGTGGCGCCTGGGTCTTGGCGCAAGTGCCGGAGGTCGAAGGTGCCATCGTCGCTTTGGATCCGAAGGATGGGGCTCTGATTGCCTTGGTGGGGGGTTACGATTTCGCGTTGAGCAGCTTCAATCGCGCCACTCAGTCCCAGCGCCAGCCGGGTTCCGGCTTCAAGCCCATCGTTTATGCGACGGCCATGGAGAACGGTTACACCCCGGCCAGTGTGGTCGTCGACGGTCCGATTGCGGTCAAGGACGAGTCGCAAAGCGGTGGGGTCTGGCGCCCGAAAAATTCCGGTGGCAAGTTCATGGGGCCGGTACGGCTTCGGGTGGCTCTCGCGAAGAGCCGAAATCTGGTCTCGGTGCGCCTGATGAAGGATGTCGGTACCGACAAGGTGCTCGAGATGGCGAACCGCTTCGGCTTCACCAGCGACGAACTGCCACGTGGTCTGTCACTGGCGCTGGGCAGCGGTCATGCCAGTCCGCTCCGGATGGCGCAGGCTTACGCCCCATTCGCCAACGGCGGCTTTCGAGTCGATCCTTATGTGATCGCCCGGATCGAGACACCCGACGGTGAAACGATCTTCGAGGCGAAGCCGCCCAGGGCCTGCCCGGAATGCCCAATGGACGCCGAGCCGGCGGAGCCGATCGCGTCGCGAATCCTGTCGCCGCAAGTGCATTACATGATGAACTCGATGTTGCAGGACGTCATTCGCACCGGTACGGCGAAGAAGGCGCTGCAACTCAAACGCAAAGACATTGGTGGCAAGACGGGTACGACCAACCGCTCGCGTGACGTCTGGTTCAACGGGTACTCCCCGGCGCTGGTGACGGTGTGCTGGATGGGCTTCGATTCGTTCAAGTCGTTGGGCAAACAGACGGGTGGTGACTTGGCACTGCCGATGTGGGTCGACTTCATGAAGACGGCGCTGGCCGACGTGCCTGAGGAATCCTTTCAGCAACCGGAAGGACTGACGGCCACCCGTATCGACCCCAAGTCGGGTATGCTCGCAGGGAAGGGTCAGGACGCTGGGGTCATGGAACTGTTCCCATCGGACAAGGTTCCCAAAAAGCGTGCGGTGCCTAAGCCGGCCAAACGCAAGCCGAAGCCCAGCGAGGGAGGGGAGTTCAGCGAATTCGGTGGCTCATCCCGGGCGCCCAGCCGCAGTGGTGGCGGTTCCAGTCGGTCTATCGAGTCCCTCTTTTAACGTTTCGAACGCTTTGCCACCAGCAGGGAACCGCCGTGAATGCTCGCGACAGGGTCCAGTTCCGAATCGCCCAGGAAGCGGCTCGGGTGATGATCGAGGATGGCGTCGAGGATTATGGCAGGGCCAAGCTCAAGGCAGCCGAGCGGCTGGGGTTGCGTGACGTCCGGCAACTGCCGCGCAACGATGTGATCGATCTCGCGCGCCAGGAGTATCACCGGCTCTACCGGGATGCATCACACGAGTGCAGGTTGCTGAGCTTGCGGCGCATCGCGGTGGAAATCATGGCGCAACTCGAGGACTTTTCCCCCTGTCTCGTCGGTGATGCCGTTGCCGGCGATGCCGGGCCGCACAGCCCGGTCACGATACAGGTCTTCCCCGAAGCGCCGGAACAGGTCATCACGAAGTTGATCGATGCACGCATTCCCTTTCGGGAGACCAGCCACCAGATAGCTGGTCGGGTGGGTCTGGTGGAAGTGCCCGGACTCCGTTTTTTTGCCGGCCAGTCGCGCGTCGACATCGTGATCCTCGCTCCAGACGGAGCGGGTCGCCATTGGGTGCGGCGCAAGAGCCCGCTTCCGAAGCTGTCGCTGGCCGAGTTGCGCAGGCTGCTTGAGGATCAGCCGGGTTTGTCGGCGGACCGAAATACCGGGTGGACTACCTGAGGTGAGTGCGGCAGCGAGAAGGCGCTACTGCGGATGTGCCGGCCCGCGTTGTTCCGGCCCGAGGTCCAAGGCGTGGACTGACGCGGGTAACGACCGGTCGGCGCGGCGAGCCGCGCCGATGCAGCGCGCCGCCCCGAGTGATCAGCCGCGGGCGTACTTGCGGCGGAACTTGTCGACCCGGCCGGCGGTGTCGACGATTTTCTGCTTGCCTGTATAGAATGGATGGCAGGCCGAGCACACTTCGACGTGTAGCGGCTCGCCGAGGGTGGAGCGAGTCTCAAACGTGGCGCCGCAACTGCAGGTCACGGATATCGTCTTGTACTCCGGGTGAATATCGGGCTTCATGGACTGGGTCTCCCAACTGGGCTGGCGCGAAAAGCCCCTAAGTCTACTTGACTAACCGCTACGCATCAAGCAAACCGAATCGGGCCAAGGTGACAGCCGCTTCGGCCACCGACCTTGCGTACTGATTCGCCCCGCCATTTCGGTTCTTTAGCCAGAGCATGCGCATCATCACGTTGAACGTTAACGGCATCCGGGCGGGTGCCCGCAAAGGCTTTTTCGACTGGCTGCCGCGCCAGCATGCCGATGTCATCTGTCTGCAGGAGATCAAGGGGCAGACGCATCAGCTGACGGATCCCTTGTACTGGCCGGAAGGTTTGAGCTGTTATTACCTGGACGCCGAGAAGCCAGGGTACAGCGGCGTCGCATTGTATTCCGTGCGCGAACCGGATGAAGTCATCCAGGGGCTGGGCTGGCCGGACATGGACCGCGAGGCACGCTATCTGGAGGCCCGTTTCGGCAAGCTCAGCGTCGTCTCGCTCTACCTGCCATCCGGTTCGTCCAGCGAGGAACGGCAGGCGGTCAAATTCGACTTTCTGGAACGCTTCCTGCCGGTCATGGCCGAATTGATGCAGTCCGGTCGTGATTACGTCCTGTGCGGCGACTGGAACATCGCGCACAAGCCGATCGACCTGAAAAACTGGCGTTCGAACCAAAAGAACTCCGGCTTCCTGCCCGAGGAGCGTGCCTGGCTGGACAGGGTGTTCGACGAGCAGCATTGGGTCGATGCGTTCCGTGTCGTGAACCCTGAGCCCGATCAGTACACCTGGTGGTCGAATCGGGGGCAAGCCTGGGCCAAGAACGTGGGCTGGCGGATCGACTATCAGATCGTGACGCCGTCGCTCCGGGACTGTATCCGTTCAGCGGCCATTTACAAAGATGAGCGATTCTCCGATCACGCCCCTCTGACCATCGATTATGACTACCCATTCCCCGCGTGAGGCCTTGCTGAACCGGCGCATGCTGATTTGCGTGTTGACCGGGTTTTCCTCCGGTCTGCCGTTGTTCGTGCTGATCAGTCTGCTATCGGCCTGGCTCCGGGAGGGGGGTGTCGACCTGAAGGCGATCGGCCTGCTGGCGCTGGTCCAGTTCCCTTACATCTGGAAGTTTCTGTGGGCGCCGCTATGCGATCGCTACGGTTTCCGGCTCGGTCGACGCCGCTCGTGGATGCTCGTCACGCAAATGGGCCTGTTGCTGACTTTGCCGGCCTTCGGCTGGTTCGCGCCACAACCGGATCTCGCCGCTATTTCCGCCCTCGCCGTCGTCGTCGCATTCTTCTCCGCGACACAGGACATTGCGATCGACGCCTACCGCCGCGAACTGCTCCGGGACGACGAGCAGGGTCTCGGCAACGTGATCCACGTGAATGCCTACAAGGTGTCGAGTTTGATTCCGGGTTCGCTGTCGCTGGTTTTGGCGGATCACCTGTCATGGCAGACGGTCTATCTAATTACTGCCTTGTTCATGCTGCCTGGTCTGCTGCTGACGCTGCTGGTCCGCGAACCTGAGGCCGCCGAGAGGGCGCCGACGACCCTGCGGCGAGCCGTGGTCGAGCCTTTTCGGGAGTTCGTCGGCCGGAACGGCTGGGTTTCCGCTCTCACCGTGCTGGCCTTCATCTTCTTCTACAAGCTGGGCGACAGCATGGCGACCGCGCTGGTCACGCCCTTCTACCTGGACATGGGCTACTCGAAAACCGAGATCGGCATGATCGCCAAACATGCCGGCTTGTGGCCAAACGTGGCCGGCGGCATTTTCGGTGGGATCTGGATGGTCTACCTGGGCACGCACCGGGCGTTGTGGGTCTTTGGCATGCTGCAGGCGCTCGTGATACTCGGCTTCGCTTGGCTGGCGACGGCAGGGCATACGCTGGTAGGTCTGGCGTCGGTTATCGGGGCCGAAGCCTTCGGCGTCGGGCTTGGCACCGCAGCGTTCGTGGCTTATATCGCCAGCACGACGAATCCGGCTTATACCGCAACCCAGTTCGCGCTGTTCACGAGTCTGGCCGCGACGCCGCGGACGCTGGCCAATGCCTTCACCGGGTTTTTGGTCGAGGGGGGGGATCTGAAGCTGGGTGGGCTGACCTTGTTCCACGTCGAGGCGCTTGGCTGGGAGCGCTTCTTCTGGCTGTGTTTCATGGCGGCGGCCCCGGGCATGCTGCTGCTGTTCTTCATCGCGCCCTGGAACGGAACGCCCCGGAGCTTTGGCAGGCCGGCGGTCGAGTCCGACCGCGCGGCCTGAAGCGGCGCTACTTCTTGACGTACAGATCGGTGATCGAGCCTTCGATCATCTCGGCAGCGAAGGCAAAGGTCTCGGACAGGGTCGGATGCGGGTGAATAGTTAGCGCGATGTCCTCGACGTCGGCTCCCATCTCCAGTGCCAGCATCGCTTCCGCGATCAGGTCACCGGCATGCGGTCCGACCATGCCGACGCCGAGCAAACGCTTCGTGGCCTTGTCGCTGATCATCTTGGTCAGCCCCTCGCGCCGCCCCATGCCCAGCGCACGTCCGCTGGCGGCCCACGGGAACACGGCTTTTTCGAACTCTATCCCCTGCGCTTTGGCCTCCGCTTCGGAAAGCCCCATCCAGGCGACTTCAGGGTCGGTGTAGGCCACCGATGGAATAGACAGGGCCTGAAAGGCGCTGGGGTGTCCGGCGATCACTTCCGCAGCGACCTTACCCTGGTGCGTGGCCTTGTGCGCCAACATCGGGTTTCCGACCACGTCACCGATGGCAAAGATGTGCGGCACATTGGTGCGCTGTTTGTCATCGACCGGAATGAACCCGCGTTCGTCGACATGGATGCCGGCGCTGGCGGCCCCGATCATCGCGCCGTTTGGCTTCCTTCCTACGGCGACCAGAACCCGGTCGAACAGATCGGACGCAGGCGCCCCTTCGCCCTCGAAAGCCACCCGCAGACCGGCCTCCTCGGACTGAATGGAACTGACCTTCGTCTTCAGGAAGATGTTCTCGTACTGCTTCTGGATCCGCTGCGCAAGCGGCTTCACCAGTTCCGGGTCGCAGCCCGGAATGAGCTGGTCCATCAACTCGACAACGGTAATCTTCGAGCCCAACGCGTGATAGAAACACGCCATTTCGAGGCCGATGATGCCGCCGCCGACGATCAGCAGCCGAGCCGGCACATCCTTGAGTTCCAGTGCGTCGGTCGAATCCATCAGGCGCGGGTCATCGTACGGAAAGCCCGGAATCTTCACCGGCGTGGAGCCGGCCGCGATGATCGCGTGGTCGAAGGTGATCGTCGTTGCGCCTTCGGGCGAATCGACGCGGATTTCCCGCTCCGAAACGAAGCTGCCCAGGCCATGCACGACCGTGACCTGGCGCTGCTTTGCCAGTCCGGCCAGACCGGTATTGAGGGTCTTGACGATACGGCCCTTCCAGTCCCGCAGCTTGTCGAGATCGATTTCCGGCGTCGCGAAACGGATGCCGAACGGGGCGCTTTCCTCGGCGTCGTGGATCACGTGTGCGACATGCAACAGGGCCTTCGACGGAATGCAGCCGACGTTCAGGCACACGCCGCCAAGCGCGGCGTAGCGCTCGATCAGCACGACGCGCTTGCCGAGGTCGGCAGCACGAAACGCGGCCGTGTAGCCGCCCGGTCCGGCGCCGAGCACGACGACCTCGGCATGCAGACTATTCCCTGGTGTAGTGGCGGAGGATTCGGTGGCCATGGTGCTCTCTAGCGTTGGTGCGATGGTATCTCGGAGGAGTTCGTGTTGTCCCTGCCGGGCCTTAATTCGGGCTGCGCGTGCTGCCGCAGGAAGTCGGTGACCGCCGTGGACGCGTTCGTTGCGGAGCCACGACTCCGCAACGAGCAAGAGATCAGAGCAGTACGCGCCGCAGGTCGCTCAGCAATTGCGCCAGGGTTGCGGCGAAGCGCGCGGCTTCGGCGCCGTCGATGACCCGATGATCGTAGGACAGCGACAGCGGCAGCATCAGTCTCGGTACCCACTGGCCGCCTTGGTAGGCCGGCTTCAGTTGGGCCTTGCAAACACCCAGAATCGAGACTTCGGGTGCGTTGACGATGGGTGTGAACGACGTGCCGCCAATGCCGCCCAGACTGGAAATCGTGAAGGTACCGCCCTGCAGATCGGTGTTGCGGAGCTTCCGATTGCGGGCGCGCACGCCCAGTTCGGCCAGTTCCGCGGCGATTTCGTAGACGCTCTTACGGTCGGCATCGCGTAGCACCGGCACCACGAGCCCATCGGGGGTGTCGACGGCAAAGCCGAGGTGGTAGTACTGCTTGAGGATCAGTTCCTCGCCGTTGGCCGCCAGAGACGCATTGAAGTTCGGGAAGGCCTTCAGTGTCGCGATGACGGCCTTCATGATGAACGGCAGCAGCGTCAGCTTGACCTCGCGCCGTTCGGCCTCCTGCTTGAGCGACACGCGGAAGGCTTCCAGGTCGGTGATGTCCGCCTCGTCCTGATGGGTGACATGTGGGATGCCCACCCAGGCGCGATGCAGGTTGGCGGCCGACAGCTTCTTGATCCGGGACATCGGCTTCCGGTCCACCGGGCCGAACTGCGAGAAATCGATCTCGACCGGCTCCGGCAGCGAGAAGCCTGACGCTGCGGTTCGCTCCGGTTGCTGGAGGCGCTGCTTGATGAAATTCTGCACATCCTCCTTCAGGATCCGGCCCTTGATGCCGGTTCCGCGAATCTGAGCGAGATCGGCGCCCAGTTCCCGCGCGAACTTCCGTACGGACGGGCTGGCGTGCGGTGGCGCCCCCTCGCTAGGTGGAGTGGTTGTCGGTGGCGGCGGTGCTACCGCGGTGGCAACCTGAGCCGGTTGTGGCGTCGCCGCCGGGGCGGAAGGGGGCGCCGTGGCGGCAGCGGGCGGCTCCGCTGTGGGCTCGGGCTTTGGCGGTGCGGCAGCTGCCGGTGCCGGTTCGCTCGCGGCAGTCGGCGCGTCCCCGTCTTCGACCACCAGCGTGAGAATCGGAGATCCCTGGCTGACGCGGTCGCCCAGTTGCACCTTCACTTCCTTGACCGTGCCCCCGAACGGGGATGGCACTTCCATGGCCGCCTTGTCGCTCTCCAGTGCGATCAGTGAATCATCCGCCTTGACCGCATCACCGGTCTTGACCAGGACCTCGATGATTTCGACGTTCTTGTAGTCACCGATATCCGGAACGGATACCACCGCTTCTCGACCCATAGATGAATTCCTAGACCGTCAGAGGATTGGGCTTTTCCGGATCGATCTCGTAGCGCTTCAGCGCCTCCGTGACCTTCTCCACCGGGATCTGGCCTTCATCGGCCAGGGATTTAAGCGCGGCGACCGCGATGTAGTAACGGTCAACCTCGAAGAAACGGCGCAGCGCCTTGCGGCCGTCGCTGCGGCCGTAGCCATCGGTGCCGAGTACCGTGTAGTGGCGCGGTACCCAGGCGCGGATCATGTCGGGCACGGTCTTCATGTAGTCCGTTGCCGCGACGATGGGGCCTTTGGTGGGCGCCAGGCATTCCTCGACGTAACTGATTCGCTTTGGTTGGTCTGGATGCAACAGGTTCCAGCGTTCCTTTTCGAGCGCGTCGCGCCGCAACTCGCCAAAGCTTGTGGCGCTCCAGACGTTGGCCTTGATGCCAAAGTCGTCGTCGAGGAGTTTCGCCGCGGCGATGCTCTCGCGCAGGATCGTGCCGCTGCCGAGCAGTTGTACGGAGGCCTTTTTCCCCGCGTCGAGGATCTGGTACAGACCCTTGATGATCCCTTGCTCGGATCCGTTCGGCATGTCCGGATGCGCGTAGTTTTCGTTCATGACAGTGATGTAGTAGAAGACACTCTCGCCTTCCTGATACATCCGGCGCAGGCCGTCCTGAACAATGACCGCCAGTTCGTAGGCGAACGTCGGGTCGTAGCTGACGCAGTTGGGAATCGCTGACATCGTCAGCAGGCTATGACCGTCCTGATGCTGCAGACCTTCCCCGGCCAGCGTCGTGCGGCCGGCCGTTCCGCCCATCAGGAAGCCGCGTACCTGCATGTCGCCCGCGGCCCAGAGCAGATCGCCGACCCGCTGATAGCCGAACATCGAATAGTAGATGTAGAACGGGATCATCTGCACGCCGCAACTGCTGTAAGCCGTTCCTGCGGCGATCCACGAGCAGGCGGAGCCCGCTTCGTTGATTCCTTCCTCGAGGATTTGCCCGGTCTTGTCCTCGCGGTAGTACATGATCTGGTCGGCGTCTTCAGGCGTGTAGAGCTGGCCGACCGACGAATAGATGCTGTACTGGCGGAACAAGCCTTCCATGCCGAAGGTCCGGGCCTCATCCGGCACGATGGGGACGATGTACTTGCCAAGCTTCTTGTCGCGCAGCAGGATCGTCAGCATGCGGACGAAGACCATCGTCGTCGACAGTTCCCGGTCCTCGCTGTTCTTCAGCAGGCTCTCGAACAGGCTGAGATCCGGTACCTGCAGCAACGGCGCCTGCTCGCGACGAGCGGGCAGGTAGCCGCCGAGCACCTGCCGGCGCTCCTGCAGATACTTCATCTCCGGGCTATCCTCGGGTGGCTTGTAGAACGGGATTTCCGCCAGGCGGTCATCCGAGACCGGGATGTTGAAACGGTCGCGGAAGGCGCGCAGCGCCTCCTCGTTCATTTTCTTCTGCTGGTGCGTGATGTTCTGGCCTTCGCCCGCGCGGCCCATGCCGTAGCCCTTGACGGTCTTGGCCAGGATCACGGTCGGCTGACCCTTGTGGTGCACGGCCGTATGGTAGGCCGCGTAAACCTTGTGGGGGTCATGACCGCCGCGGTTGAGGCGCCAGATGTCCTCGTCCGACATGTTGGCGACCATCTCGAGCAACTCGGGGTACTTGCCGAAGAAGTGCTGGCGGGTGTAGGCGCCGCCCTTGGCCTTATAGTTTTGATACTCGCCGTCCACGGCCTCTTCCATGCGCTTGATCAGCAGGCCGGAATGGTCCTTCAGGAACAGCGGATCCCAGTATGAGCCCCAGATGACCTTGATCACGTTCCAGCCAGCGCCGCGGAATTCCGCTTCCAGTTCCTGGATGATCTTGCCGTCGCCGCGCACCGGACCATCGAGACGCTGCAGATTGCAGTTGATTACGAAGACCAGGTTGTCCAGCTTCTCGCGTCCGGCCAGGCCGATCGCACCGCGGGATTCCGGCTCGTCCATTTCGCCGTCGCCGCCGAAAAACCAGACCTTGCGTTCTTCGGTCTTGAGGATGTCGCGGTTCTGGAGATACTTCAGAAAGCGGGCCTGATAGATCGACATGATGGGACCAAGCCCCATCGATACGGTCGGAAACTGCCAGAAATCCGGCATCAGCCATGGATGCGGGTAGGAAGACAGGCCGCCGCCGTCCACCTCCTGGCGGAAACGTTTGAGCTGCTCTTCGGTCAACCGGCCTTCCAGGTAAGCGCGCGAATAAATGCCCGGCGCCGCGTGGCCCTGGAAGTAGATCAGGTCGCCGCCATGTTCCTTGGTGGGTGCACGCCAGAAATGGTTGAACCCGACGTCGTAGAGCGTGGCCGCCGACGCGAAGCTGGCGATATGCCCGCCGTATTCGCTCGACTTGCGGTTGGCTTGCAGTACCATCGCCAGCGCGTTCCAGCGCACGTATGAACGGATGCGACCCTCGATTTCCTGGTCGCCCGGTATGCGGGCTTCCATTTGCGGCGGGATGGTATTGAGGTAGGCCGTATTTGCCTTGTACGGCAGGTTCGCGCCCGAGCGGCGAGCCTTCTCGACGAGGGACTCGATCAGGAAATGCGCCCGCTCGATTCCCTCCTGCTCGATGACCGCGGCCAGCGCATCGAGCCATTCCCGCGTCTCGCCGGGGTCGACATCGCGGTCGTGTGGGACTTGCGCGAGCGTGAGGGGATTGACTGCTGCCATGTGTGCCTTTACGTACGCTGGGGTTTGAACAATCGGCGGATTATAGTCTTACCGCTCCCTCGGTATCCATGCCCCAAGGGGGAAACGGTTTGTGGACGGAGAGGGATGGCGCGCGGGCGTTTCCACTCAGTGCGCGAACAGGGAGAACAGGTAGCGGGCCGCGGTCTCAGGGTCGTTTTCGCCGAAGACGGCATCGACCACGGCCAGCAGATCCGCGCCTGCTTCGATGAGCTCCCCGCCATTCTTCTTCGTGATGCCTCCGATCGCGACGATCGGGATTGCCAGCCGTGATCGGGCGGCTCGCAAGGTATCGAGATGAGCGGGAGAGGCCAGAGGTTTGGTGACTGAGGAGAAGAACCGGCCGAAAGCGACATAGTCTGCACCCTGGGCCGCCGCATCTTCGGCTCGTGCCAGCGAGTCGTAACAGGAGATGCCGATGATCGACCGCGCGCCCAGCAGGGCGCGGGCTTCCGTTATCGAAACGTCATCGCGGCCCAAATGTACGCCGTCCGCCCCGATGCTGGCCGCTAACTCGGCGTCATCGTTGATGATGAGCGGGACGTTGAATTCCCGGCAGATGCCGCTCAGAAGCGCGGCTTTGCGGGCCCGTTCCGAAGGCCGCTTCTCGCGCAACTGAACTACAGCGGCGCCACCCCGCAAGGCGCTCGTGACCGAGGCGGTAAGCGCCGCGTGCGGCTCACCATCGCGCGTGATGACGTAAAGACCGCGGCGCGGGAACGGCAACGGGCCCATGCGCCTGGTCAGACGTAACGCCTCACCAGCGACCCGGTTACCAGCCCCATGGGCCCCACATGCCCCAATTCATCGCCGCGTCTTCGTTCATCATTGCCGCCTGCCGCTGTTCGTCGGCAATCGACTTCTGTATGGCGAGCTGCTGATAGCGCTGATAAGCCGCGCCGTCACCAGCGTAGAGGCATTGGCAATATTTGGCGTCGGCGTAGATGAAACGCACCGAGTCGTTTTCGTTGTGCGGAACCAGTTTGAGTTGGGTCAGCGTCTGGAGGTGGGCTTTTTTGTCCGGTGTGTCAGCGTATTTGATCTGGAAGCCCGACGCCGCGAGCATCTGCTCGATGTCGGTGACCTCGTTGCGCTCGATTGCGGCGCACGCGCTCATCAGACCGGCCACGGCTGCCGCAATGATCACGCCCCGGATGTTCTCTATGCCCATTCCTCGAATCCCTCGTGTGACGAAATGCCCAGGCCCTATTATGCCGGAACTTCGTGCCGGGTGCCCTCGGCTTGGCCGACCCCCGGCCGGTTCGTGCCTAACCGTGTTCCCATAGTCCTACAGACCCCCCCCATACGGGCCCCACATATCCCAACGCATGCGGTTGGCGTGGTTCCACATGGTCTGTTGCCGCTGCTGGTCCATCTTCGAGTTTTTGCGCGCATAGTCCTGGTACCGCTTGTAGGCGGCCTGATCACCAACGTACAGACACTGGCAATAGGTCGCGTCGGCATAAACGAAGCGGGGCTTGTCGCCGTCTTTGTGCCCGGTGATATCCAGCTGTGGCAGGGACTGGAGGTGCGCCAATTTCTCTGGCGTATCGGCGAGCTTCTCTTCGAATCCCGAAGCGATGAGCATTCGTTCGACTTCCGTGACCTGATCCTTATCCATGGTCGCGCAACCCGAGGCAGCAAAGGCTATAAGAAACGTGGTCAGGCTTCCGACCGAGCTCGGACGCAGTCCTGGTGCGACGTTAATGTTCATCATCGGGTTTCCGTTCTCAGACTTGGTTATTGGTGGATCGGCAGCGTCTGCCGCCGCCGATGAGCAGGCAGGCTGGTCCGCTTGCGCCATCTCTCCCGGATACTACACGGGGTCCGCGCAGCTTGACAAAGGACTGACTGAGCCACCGCCGGGAAAGCGTCGGGGCGTGCGCTTGGTGCGACTCGCAATCAGAAGGACTGCGGCGGGGTTGAACTGATCGCTTGGTCGGATCGTCCTCGAGCAGGTTGCCGCTGGGGGGGGGCAGCAGGCCAGCAGTTCGACGAGGACTCCCGTCATTCAAGAGCGCTGCGCAGTGAGGAACTACCCCGATTCAGGTCGGAGGGGTAGTGCATGCTGCGTGGGCGAGCGGGTGTGTGCAGCCAGACGCCAAGGCTCAGGATGCCCAGTACGGCAAGGATCGCGTCGGCAACCCAGACCCAGAACAATCGCGCTCCCGCCTGCGTCATGAGTTCGGCCCCCAGTTGATTGCGAATCTCGTGCAGCAGGTCGGTGCTCGCTTCGCGATAGACAAGATAGCTGGCCACCCCGATGACGAGCACACCGAAAAGGCGCCGCAGCGCCGTGCCATTGACGAAGCGTGCGATCAGTGCGCCCAGAAGACTGCCGCCGACTGTCCCGCCGACGATGATGCCGGCCAGATCGAGATCGATGCTGACGTGCTGGATGTGCCCCGCGAGGGCGGCGAAAGACTGCAATGCCAGTACCATCAAGGAAGTGCCGACAGCCGACTGCATCGGCAACCCACCGAGCAAGGCCAGGGCGGGCACGATCAAAAAGCCGCCGCCGGCACCGACCAGTCCGGTAAGGCAGCCTACCAGAATGCCGTCGAACGCGATGGCCAATAGTGGCAGGTGGGCTGGACACAGCGGGCCTCCGAGCTCACTTTCGGGTGTCCGCCGGCAGCTGCTCAGCATCGCAAACGCCGTCCCGAACATCAGCATCGCGAAACCCAGCAGCAGGACGCTGCTTGGAACGAACTCGGCCAGGCGCCCGCCGGCATAGGCGCCGAGCATGCTGGCGAGCCCGAACGAAAGGCCGGTCTTCCAGCAGACACTCCCGCGCAGGGCGCGACCGATCATGGCCACCGCGCTGGTCGTTCCAACGACCAGCAGCGAGGTCGCGATGGCTGCCTTGGGCTCCATGTGGACGAGATACACCAACATGGGTAGCGTCAGTATCGAGCCGCCGCCGCCGAGCAGCCCCAACAGCAGTCCGATCCCTGCCGAGAGGACAACGATCAGGGTCATCGCCGCTGTCCCCCGCTGTATTCGACGAACGGTGCGCTGTGGGTGTCTGGCGTTGAAGTGCGGCTCATCGAAGCGGTTGGTTGGGTTAGTGGCGATGCACCGGAATGCCAGCTACTTTCGTGCCAGGGAATGGCAACGGGGCGTGCGTTGCAGCACGGGCTCGGGTGGCCGCAGGCCGTGGGTCCGGAGATGTCGCGAGCGGAAGGGGCTTGAACGTCTCGATCCGTTTCGTCTTGAAACGCTTGCGGCGCAGTGAAACGGGCGTAGTAGCGCTCCGCTCCGACGTCAAGTTGCGGGGCTGGAAAAGTCTTGACGGGCTGCGCGGACGGCCCGGATGCGCAGTTCGCGGAGTGCCTGTCCGAAGGCTTCGCCGTTAAGCCCACGTCCCGTCAGCGCCTCGGTCTTTACCCCGCGGGCGGCGGTCCGCGCCGCGCGGATCCAGTCGGCTTGCGGGTAGGGTCGGTCCTCATAACCTGCACGCCCGCGGGCGTCGGCTTCGCAGGCCAGGAGAAAGTTCTCGGTATCGTCACCGCGATGAAAGGCGTCGATGCGCTGGAGCAGGTCGACGAGCGTCGCGGCACGCAATTCGAAGACACGGTGACACGTCCCGTGATGGAGCATGACCTTCTCGGCCAGTTTGCGATAGGCATTCGGAACCTTGAGCCGAGTGCACAGATCGCGGAGCGGGGCGAGCCCGCGCTGTTCGTGTCCGTGATGACGCGGGATTAGCTCCGGCGGTGTGGTGCCTTTGCCCAGGTCGTGCATCAATGCCGCGAAGCGCACGCAAGCATCTTGGCTTAGACGGACCGCCTGGTCGAGCACCATCAGGGTATGCAACCCGGTGTCGATCTCCGGATGATGCTCCGGCCGTTGCGGGACACCGAACAGGCGTTCGATCTCCGGAAACAGAACGCCCAGCGCACCGCAGGATCTCAGCGTTTCGAAAAAGGCTCGGGGTGCCGTTTCGCCGAGCGCGCGTTCCATTTCCTGCCAGACCCGCTCCGGCACCAGCGCGTCAGCTTCCCCGGCCGCGACCATGTCACCCATCAGGCGCCGGGTTTCGTCGGCAACGGTAAATCCGAGGGGCGCATAGCGGGCAGCGAAGCGGGCAATCCTTAGAATCCGGACCGGGTCCTCCCGGAATGCCGGCGACACGTGGCGCAGGCAGCGGCCTTCGAGATCACGCTGGCCTCCGTAAGGATCGATCAGCCGGCCGTTCTCATCGATTGCCATCGCGTTGATGGTGAGGTCACGTCGGAGCAGGTCGTCCTCGAGCGTGACGTCGGGGCCGGTGTGCACGGCGAAGCCGCGGTATCCTGGCCCCGTTTTGCGCTCGGTCCGTGCCAGTGCGTGCTCTTCGTGCGTTTTCGGGTGCAAAAATACCGGAAAGTCCTTGCCGACGGGCTTGAACCCCAGTGCGATCATCTGCTCTGGCGTGGCGCCGATTACGACCCAGTCGCGTTCGGAAATCGGTCGCCCCAGGAGTTGGTCGCGCACGGCGCCGCCGACGAGATAGCGCTTCATCTTGCGGTTATTGAAGGGATACCTGATAGGATTCGAGCATTCTAATCGGGGCGTAACGGTCTATGTGGGAATCCCTGCTGCTGTACCTGATCTGTGGGGCCATCGCCGGCCTGGCGGCCGGTTTGTTCGGTATCGGTGGCGGCATCGTGATCGTGCCGTTTCTCGCCTGGTTGCTTCCAGGTCAAGGGTTCCCGGATTCTCTCGTGATGCTGTCGGCAGTCGCAACATCGCTGGCGACCATCGTCGTCACGTCCATATCATCGGTTTCCGCGCATCACCGCCAAGGCGCGGTCTCATGGCCCACCGTTTGGCGTCTGGCGCCCGGCCTCGTTCTCGGTTCGATCGTGGGGCCACTGGTCGCCCGACATTTGCCGGTGCCGGTGTTCAAGTCGCTGTTCGGCCTGTTCCTGTGGTGGGTGGCTGTTCGGACTTTGGGTCACACGCGGCGCGGCGCCCCAATGCGCCCGACTGCGGGCGCGGCCTTTGCCGCTTTCGGGACACTGATCGGGCTTTCATCGGCGGTACTCGGTATCGGCGGAGGCACCTTGAGCGTGCCGTACCTGTTGCGTAACGGTTATCCAATGACCGAAGCCGTTGCCGTGGCCGGTGCCTGCGGATTTCCGATCGCAATCGTCGGCACGGCGACCTACCTCTTGCTAGGCTGGTCGCAGGCCACGATGCCCGTGCCGAGTATTGGCTATGTTTTTCTGCCTGCCTTCGTCGGCATCGTCGCGGCCAGCGTGCCCGCTGCCGCCGTGGGCGCACGACTCGCGCACCGGCTCCCGACGCGACGACTGAAGCAGGCGTTTGCGCTGATCCTGATCGGTGTCGGTGCCCGCTTGCTCTGGCAGGGCGGAATGCCACTGGGTTCAGCGCTGTGGCAAACCCTGCGACCGTTGATCATCGAGTGAGGTTCGCTATGTCGAAACCGCGTGTGGAGATCGAGTACTGTACCCAATGTCGCTGGCTGCTGCGCGCGGCATGGCTAGCGCAGGAGTTGCTGACCACGTTCGAACAGGAACTCGGCGCGGTCAGTCTCGTGCCGGGCACCGGAGGCGTATTCGTTGTTGCGGTGGATGGAGTGGTCGTCTGGTCCCGCAAAGACGAGGGACGCTTTCCGGACGCGAAGGAATTGAAACAGCGGGTTCGTGACCTGATCGCGCCGGAGCGGCACCTCGGCCATTCGGATCGGGGCGCTCAATTGCCCTGAGCAGAGCGCGGGTCTGGTTCGCGCTGCGCCTTGTTGGTAAATCATGGTGAACTGAGCCGGGGTGGCCGTCTGGCCTTGATCCGCCTAACGGATCGCAAAGTGGTGCATCGGTCACGGCAGGGCTCGGCGAGCCGCCCTATACCTCCGGGCCATGAACGCGCAAAAGACATTCGGTTTCACGTTGATCGAGTTGATGGTCACGGTATCGATCTCAGCGATCGTGCTGACGCTTGGGGTGCCGGGCTACACTCAAATGATTCAGAACAACCGCATGAGCGCCCAAGCCAATGAGTTCGTGGCATTTCTGAATCTCGCTCGCAGCGAGGCGGTAAAGCGAGGTACACGCGTGACCCTCTGCAAGAGTGCCGATGGGGCGAGTTGCAGCGGCTCGGGTGCGTGGGATCAGGGGTGGATTGTAATCGTCGACAGCAACAACAATGCGACCGCGGATGAGGGATCGCCGCTGGCCGTGCATTCCGACCTCGGCACCTCAAGCCTGTCGGGTAACTCTTCTGTCGCTTCCTACATCTCGTTCGTTGGTGCCGGTGTTACTCAACTCACCTCGGGCGGTTTCCAGGCGGGAACGCTCACCTTGTGTTCCGGTATCTCCAGCGTCCAGGGCCGCTCCATCGTGGTCAGTCGCACCGGGCGGGCGACCGTGAATAAGGTGTCGTGCTCGTGAATCACAGACATTCCCGTAGCGCCATTCAGGTCGGCACGCGCGAAGCAGGCTTCACCCTGATCGAGGTATTGGTCGCCGCGCTCGTGCTGGGACTTGGCCTTTTGGGGCTTGCCGGCTTGCAGGTCATGAGCCTGCGCAACAACCAGAGTGCTCATTTCCGATCGGTTGCCACGCAAGCGGCCTACGATATGGTCGATCGAATGCGTGCCAACCGGATCGGACTCGCCGACGGGAACTATCACAACGTCGTCGCCAGCGCCGATGATTGCGTTGCGAGCGCATGCACGCCGCTGCAGATGGCGGGCTACGACTTTGCGCAATGGTCAAACCATCTGGCGGCTGATTTGCCCCTCGGTACCGGTACCGTGTGCCGTGACGGCACACCCGAGACAGCCGATTGCGATGGGCAGGGTAGCGCCTATGCGGTCAGGATCTCATGGGACGACGATCGCTCCGGTGCGGTCGACGCAAACGATCCCGCCTTCGTAACGAGTTTTCAGCCATGACTCATCGTCTGACTCAATCCGGAGGACATGTTGCGCCCCGGCCCGGTCTAGATTGGGGTCGCATGGGCGGTTTCTCGCTCGTCGAAGTAATGATCGGTTTGACGGCGGGCTTGATCCTCATCGCAGGCATTGGGCAGATCTATCTCGGCAGCCGGCAGACCTACCGGCTTCAGGAGGGGCAGGCGCGGCTGCAGGAGGACGGGCGCTTTGTGATCGAATTCCTGAAGAAGAACATCCGGATTGCCGGCTATCGCAGCATTCCCTGGAATACCGGTCCGGTTGCTTTTCCGGCGCGCGCCACCGTACCGAGTTTCAGCACCGGGCAAGTGATAACCGGTACCGCAGATTCGGTCAGCATCCGGTTGCAAGGAGCGGGCGATGGCAAGGGTGATGCCGATGATCGGGTCGCGGACTGTCTGGGCGCTGCGTTAGATCGATGCGACGTTGCGATAAACACCTTTGCAGCCGACATAGACGATGCCGAGTTGGAATGTAGCGTGATAGTCGTCACCATGACACAAGAGCAGAACGAGGCGACGCCGCAGCTGAATGAATGTTCCGCTACTGCTGGAGTCACAGCCAGAACGATTACCCTGAAGAGCCCGCAGCCATTAGTCAGTGGATTTGGCAACCTCAATGTGCTTTATGGTTTATACACGGGTGGTACGTTGCCGACGATCCGATATCTCCCGGCGATCAGCGTTCCCGCTGGTTCTTGGGGTAACGTTGTCAGTGTCAGGATAGGCTTCGAACTGCGCTCTGAAGACAATCTGATTGCTGCACCACAGACCTATGTGTTCAATGGCGTAGAGGTTACCGATCGCCGGCTGCGCCGCAGCTTTGAGACGACCATTGCACTCCGCAATAAGCTGCCTTGAATCATGAACGCGACCGACAGGCTTGGCCTTAATGCTACTACTCAGTCCGGCGCGGCTCTAATTACGGGCCTCCTGATGCTGCTGGTCATGACGCTGATTGGTGTAACGGCGATGCGGGTCACGAATCTCGAAGAGAAGATGGCAGGCAATCTACGGGATCGGAATGTGGCGTTCCAGGCTGCCGAGACCGCACTTAGAGCCGGAGAGCGCTGTGTCTCGGCAGCAAACGGGCTTCAGGATTGCGTCGCTGGTCTATATTCCGAGAATGACTATAACCGCGATGCCACAGCCAACGATCCGCTCCCACTGCTGGATGCGTCGTTCTGGGATTCATCGGGTGTCATGACCTACAGCGGAGCCAACTTGGCGGCAGTATCGGTCGGACCTCGCTATGTCGTCGAAGAAATTCCCTATCTGTGTGCGCCGGTCAGTTTGGAAGTCGCTCCAGTCGAGCGATGCTACTTTCGGATAACGGGACGAGGTATCGGGGGCACGACGAGCGCGGAAGTTATTCTACAGTCGGTTCATAAACGTTAGCGAGCCTGGGGCTGCTCCGGAGGTTGCCGTGACCAAATACACTTCCTTCGTAAGCTCAATCGGTCGTTCCTTCGGTCGCGCATTCTTTGCCGCCATCTGTGTGGCAAATTCGGCGACATCCTCGGCAGGTGCCATTGCGCAGTCGCCGCTGTTTCTGGGCGTTAACGCCCCACCTTTGGTCTTGATTACCATGGGGCGCGACCACAAGCTGTACTATGAGGCTTATAACGACGCATCCGACCTGAACGGTGACGGTGTCCTGGATGTTGGCTATAACCCTGCCATCGATTATTTCGGTTACTTCGATTCCTATAAGTGCTACTCCTATGGGAGTGGCGTCTTTTCGCCCACTGCGAGAACGATGACGAAGAAATGTTCAGGAGAGTGGAGTGGAGACTTCCTGAATTATCTGACGACATCCCGCATGGATGCGCTGCGAAAGGTTCTATATGGCGGCTACCGCAGCACGGACTCGACCGCCGAGACGATTCTCGAGCGAGTGTTCATCCCGCAGGATGCGCATAGTTGGGGCAAGGAATACAAGGATGTCACGACCAATGGTTTCGACATTTCTCAGTACACACCGCTGTCCGCTCCCTACCCCGGAACACGGCACCTCTTCGCCAATACGACACTCTACGGGACCAGCGATCCGCTGCTGCGTGTCCTGACCGACAGTGCCTACCGTGTCTGGGAATGGCTGTCGATCGAGCGACCTGTTGCCGGTACTCAATGCGCAACCGGAAACAATACTCGGGCCAATTGCGCCACGAGCGGTTCCACGTATTGGGAGATCGTCCCTTCCGGATACTTTTCGAATCTGACGCAGACGACCTACCTTACACCGGGCTACACGAGTTCGCCCGTCGACGGCCCTGCCTTTACTTCGCTTGTTTCGACGTATGGTACCACTGCGAATCGCTCAGGCTCGGGGCCGGCGGCGAATGTAAATGGCTCTGGAAATCCTTTCGGCGCTGGTGACTATTACGTTACGTTGTTCGATGGGCAGTTGGTCATTCCGGAGGGAGCCGGTGGAACCTACACCTTTGCCGTGGATGGTGACGATGCAGTCGATGTGCTGATCGACGGCTCAGTCATAGCCAGTTGGTATGGCCAGCATTCCAAGTGCGACTGCACGACACATAGTGGCAGCGTCACGCTGGCCGCTGGGGCTCACACCTTCAGGTTCCGGCATCAAGAGCGCAACGGTAACGACTACTACTACTTGCGTTGGCAACGCACGATCCCGGCATCGACAATGACCGACTACACCGTACGTGTCAAAGCCTGTGTCGACGGTCTGCTGGAAACCGACTGCAAGGCCTACAAGTCGGGCAGCACAACGATCTACAAGCCGACGGGATTGCTCCATGAGCATGGCGAGGATGACGCCATGATGTTCGGTCTGTTGACCGGTTCTTATACGAAGAATACATCGGGCGGAATCATCCGCAAGAATGTGCTGTCTTTCAGAAACGAGGTCAATGCGGCGACGGGACAATTTATCAATGGTGTCGGTGGGATTGTCGAGACGATCAACAAGCTCAAGACGGTGGGCTTCGGATCGGGCTATTCCTACGACCAAAATTGCACGGTCCCGGAAGTCAACCAACCGCTGCGTGAGGGCTACTGCCGCATGTGGGGCAATCCAATCGGCGAAATGATCTATGAAGGCCTCCGATATTTTTCGGGGAAGTCAGGTCCAACGTCGGATTTCTCGATCGGGACTTCGGGGGACGATGCGAACCTGGGGTTGCCGAAGCCGAACTGGCTAAACCCTTACGCGGGCAATATGGGGACAACCTACCCCTCGGGCTACCCCACTTGTTCGCGCCCCAGTCAACTTATCATCAGCGATATCAATCCGTCCTATGACACGGATAGAGTTCCTGGAACCAGCTTCGGCAGTTATTCGGGAGACCTGTCAGGCTTTAATGCGTCCACCGAAGCCGGGAAGATATGGGGCGGTGAATCCGAAGCGACAAGAGTATTCATTGGTGAATCACAGGCCAATACGCCAAGTTACGATGGTGCGCCAACCCCAAAGACCGTCAACAGCTTCAATAATATTAGGGGGTTGGCACCGGAAGAGCCGACGCGGGAGGGTGGCTTCTATTCCGCCGCCGCGGCGCTGTTCGGCAAGACGCATGACCTGAATGCCGTCAGCGGGCCACAGAAGACCGATACTTTTTCGGTGGTACTCGCCTCGCCGCTGCCGCGTATCGAGATTCCGGTTGCGGGACAGACGGTCACGCTGGTGCCCTTCGGCAAGACGGTTGGCGGTTGCGGCACGTTCAACCGAAATCAGGGTTACTACCAGCCGACCAACACGATCGTCGACTTTTACGTCGATACGATTCGGAACACGGCGGCCGTCAACTACGATGCGTCCATAAACGGGGGGCGCCCCTACGGCAAGTTCCGAATCAATTATGAGGATTCGGAGTACGGCTCGGACCACGACATGGATGCCATCGTCGAATACACGTTTGCAGTGCAGGCTGACAATACCGTCAGCATCTCGCTGCGTTCGGACTACGCGGCCGGCGGCTGCATACAGCACATGGGTTACGTGATCTCCGGCACCACTGCGGACGGAACCTATCTCGAGGTGCGGGACTCCGATACGAACAGCGATGTCGACTACTTCCTCGACACGCCACCGGGGCAGCTTCCCGGAGGGACGTGGAGCGACGGACAGGGGTTACCGCTGACTACCTCGCGCGCCTTCAGTGTCGGCAGCACGACCTCGGCATCCTACCTGAAGCATGACCCGCTCTGGTATGCGGCTAAGTGGGGTGGCTTCTTTGACAAGAAGAATCCTTCCACCAACCTGGGTAACGATCAGCTCGATGGTGATGAGTGGGACCTTGATCACGACGGCGTCCCTGACAGTTATTTCCTGGTCACGAATGCCGGCAAGCTGAAGGAGCAACTGACCAAGGCTTTCAACGAAATCAAGGCACGCGTGGGGTCGGCGGCCAGTATCGCCACTAACTCCACTCGGCTCGACACCGGCACGCACATCTATCAAGCCAAGTTCAACAGTGAGGATTGGAGCGGACAGTTGCTCGCTTTCCAGATCAGCTCGAATGGCTCGATCACCGACCGATCAATCAACGGTGTCAGGGACGGAATCATCGACGCCAAGGATGCACTGTGGGATGCGCGCGACAATCTGCCAGCGGCGGGTGAGCGCGCTGTCTTCTCCTACGATCCGACGCCTGCCGATCCGGGTGGGATTGCGTTCCAATGGACCAATCTAAACGATGCCCAGCAACTGGCGTTGGCCGGCACGGCCGATGACAACAGCCAGTCGGGGCTGGATCTGGTGGCCTACCTCCGGGGTGATCAATCGAAAGAGAAGAACAACGGGCCGTTCCGGCCACGGGAGACGGTGCTGGGAGATATCGTCAACTCAGATCCCCTCTTTGTTGGCAGCGAGAACTTCGGCTACAAGACCCTACCAGCTGGCGGCAGCGCCTACGCGAGTTTTCTCTCCAACAAGGAGAGCCGGGTGAAGATGTTATATGTCGGTGCCAACGACGGGATGCTGCATGCCTTCCGAGTCGATACCGGAGCCGAGTTGTTCGCTTACTTGCCCGGCCTGCTGGTCGACAGTCATCTAGCCACCTTGGCCTCCGAACCTTACGCGCACCGTTATTTTGTCGATGGTTCGCCCCGTGCCGGCGATGCGTATCTTGACGGGGCGTGGCACACCATTCTGGTGGGAACGACCGGTGCCGGTGGCCGCGGGGTGTTCGCGCTGGATGTGACCAATCCCGCCGCGTTCAGCGCCAGCAATGTGCTGTGGGAATTTACGGCGACGAGCGACGCCGACCTGGGGTATACGCTACCGCAACCATCGGTGGTTCACATGGCGGACGGATCTTGGGCGGCTGTTGTCGCCAATGGATACAACAGTCCGGCAGGCCATGCGGTGCTGTTCATTCTTGATCTGCGTGACGGCAGTGTGATCCGCAAGATCGATACCGGAGCCACTGGGAATACCGTTATCAGCAAGAACGGCCTCTCGACACCGATTGCGATCGACAAGGATCAGGATCGAGTCGTTGACTACATCTATGCCGGCGATCTCGTGGGTAACTTATGGAAATTCGATGTCAGCGATCCTGATCCCGGGGCATGGGGTGTTGCGGGCGGCACGTCGCCGTTCTTCGTTGCGTGCGCCTCTTCCACGGTTCCCTGCAGCGATGCCAACCGTCAGCCGATCACCGGCAAGCCGCAGGTAGGCAAGGCCACGGACGCGATGCAGGTGGAGCGGGGCGGTGGACTGATGGTCTATTTCGGGACAGGCAAGTATTTTGAGGACGGCGACAGCATCGTCCCTGAAGATCCCCAACTCCAGACCTTTTACGGCCTCTGGGATACAGATCCGGACGACGGGACGCTCGACGCCATTTCCGGCCGCGGTGAACTCCAGGGACAGTCCATAGTGGCTGAAACGAGCAAGGGCGCGTTCGACCTCAGGGTCACGACGAGCAATCCCGTCAACTACGCTGATGCGGCGGTTGTCGTCAAGGATGAAGCGGGTAACGACTTAACGCTGCAACCCCAGAAGGGATGGTATCTGGATCTCAAACCGGCATCGGGAGTAAAACAGGGCGAGCGGGTCGTCACCTACCCTCTGTTGCGCGGCGAACGCGTGATCTTCGTTACGGTGATTCCATCGCCGAATCCCTGCGACTACGGCGGAACGAGCTGGTTGATGGAACTGGCGGCGAGCAGTGGCCAACGGTCGGCTTCCGCGCCTTTCGATATCTACGGGGCGAACGGAGCACCGGATGGCGTCATCAACACGCAAGATCTGGTCAGCGCGATGATAGGGGCAGCCACCAGGGATCTCGCGCCCTCCGGAAAGAAGTCGAACATCGGCATCATCAAGACGCCGGGCGTGATCGGAGGCGGAGAACTGGAATACAAATACACCAGCGGTTCCAGCGGGGAGTTGGAAGTGACGACCGAAACAGGGGCGGATGCGGGTGGCCGCCAAACCTGGATTCAGTTGCGCTGACCGTCTGCGGCACATCGTTTGGAGGGCAACGACCATGAACGATCACGATTTGCTTAATCCTCGTGGTTTCACACTGATCGAACTGATGATCACCGTAGCGATCGTCGGCATTTTGGCGATGATTGCGGTACCGAGCTACACCTCCCATCTGGCCAATGTCCGCAGGGCTGAGGCGCAAGGCTCACTGATGGAACTGGCGAACTTCATGGAGCGCTTTTACACGGAAAACATGAGTTACCTCTGCGTGCGCGAATATGCGCCGACCTGCACGGCAGTGGGGTCGCCTCCCACGCTGCCATTCACGCAGGCGCCCAAGGAGGGTGCACCCAAGGTTTACAACCTTGCGCTGCAGGCGGCCGCAAGCACCTACACGCTTCAGGCGACCCCGATTGCCGGCGGTCCGCAGGCCGAAAATGGCGCCATGGAACTCGATCATACCGGCGCGCGCCGCTGGGACAAGAACAACGATGGAGCCTTCAGCGGCGAAACCTCGTGGTCGCGTTAGGCTTCGGACTATAGTCGACCCAAGAGTGCGCCCGGACGGTGCCATGCCTTGGGGGACTCGTAAGTGGCGTTCGTTCTATGGCCGATAGCCGTTCAGCCCCGCTGCAACAAGGCGCGTAACCGCCCCCAGTCGAACGACGGTCCCGGATCGGTCTTGCGGTCAGGCGCGATGTCGCTATGACCCGTGATGCGCTCCGGTGACAGGTTTGGATACGTTTCCAACAGCGTCCCGATAACTTCCGCCAGTCGATGGTATTGCTCGTCGGTGTACAGAACCGTCTCGGTCCCTTCCAGTTCGATCCCGATCGAAAAGTCATTGCAGGCGGTGCGGTCGCCGTAGCGCGAGATTCCAGCATGGTAAGCGCGCTTGTGAAAGGGAACGTATTGCACGATCTCGCCGTCGCGGCGTAGCAGCAGGTGACTGGAAACGCGTAGATGAACAATGCCTTCGAAGTAGGGGTGGGCAGAAGGCTCAAGCGTGTTCGAAAACAGCCGGTCGATCCACTCGCCGCCGAATTCCCCGGGCGGCAGGCTGATGCAGTGGATGACGATCAGGCTGATGTCGTTTTCATCAGGACGGTCGTCGAAGTTGGGCGTTGCGCCGCGGCGCGCCGCGCTCAACCAGCCCTGATCGATTGCTCCGCCGGCTGTCGTGATCTGCACTGTCATTTGTTGTCGTCCGGGTGAATTGCGGGGCGCGTCACGAACGGAAAGCGGGCGCTTGGTAGCCGACTGGGCCGATGCTTGCCTGACCGGTTGCCGCGTGTATGATTGGCCTCTCCGAAATCTGTCGCGCCAGGATCGCCATGTCCATTCGAGTGCGTTATTTTGCCAGCCTCCGGGAAAAGATGGGCCGTGTCGAGGAAACCTTGGCGGCCGAAGGGCTCGAAACCGTATCCGATGTCTGGAAAGCGGTCAGCGAAGGACGACCACTGCCCGAACAGATTCTGTGCGCGGTGAACATGGACTACGCCACGCCGGAGTCGCTGGTCGCAGACGGTGATGAGGTCGCCTTTTTTCCACCGGTCACGGGGGGTTAACTGTGACGGTCGAGTTGCGCCCGACGCCGTTCGAGCCGTTTGCCGAGTTAAGTCGATTTCACGAGTCGATGGCGGAACAGCGGCGGTCAGCCGGCGCCTTGGCCACGTTCATTGGGACGATGCGCGACTTTAATGAAGGTGACACGGTGACGCGCATGACACTCGAACACTACCCCGGCATGACCGAGCGACAACTCGCGGCGATCGTCGAAACGGCGAGGGCGAGATGGCAATTCATCGATGCCCTCGTGATCCATCGGGTGGGAGAGGTATGGCCGGGCGACCCGATTGTGCTCGTCGGGGTCTGGTCATCGCACCGCGCGGCCGCATTCGACGCTTGCCGCTACCTCATGGAGGAATTGAAGAGCCGTGCGCCGTTCTGGAAGAAGGAAACTCTCGGCGCCGGCGAACGCTGGGTGTCGTGCAATACCCCGGGTTATTCGTCGTGCGGCTGACCGGGCTGGCGGGCATCGGATTCCGGGCGGTCATGCGATACCCCCAGTTCCACTGCCGCCGTTGACCGAGCCGCAGCCATGGCTTCAGATGCAGACGTGTCAGAGTTACAGACGCACCTCCATGCCAAGCTGAACGGTGAGACCGGCAAGCTATCCTGGCGCGAACTCGAACGGCATTTCGCGCGCGGTGCCGTCGTCAAGGTGGACGCGAGGCTCGACCTCGTCGAGGTGGCCGTTAGCATGGTGCAGGACGACGCGGCGACGCTAGGTGTCTGGCTGGAACAAGGCCTTATCGCACGCGCCAGTGACTCCGACGCCGTGGCGTGGAGCGCTGAGCCTGACCGCCAGTTCTGGGCTGTCGTCATTGCACCGTGGGTAGTCGTACAAACGGTGGTCGGCGAGATCGAGGCACCGGTCAGGTGCTTGACTGGTCCGATGGACAAAATCTCCCTGATGTCGCAACATGCGGCTTTTCGTGTTGGGGTCTAAAGGGGACTGGGCCGGTCCGCGCCCGGGCCGTCGTCTTGCTCCGTTCCCATTGGACTGTCCGGCTAAGCCACCCTTCCGTAAACCCCACGGCGTGGGACACTGATAGACCACACAACGATGGATCTTCGTTACCCTCCCTCCGTCTATTTCGGCTTGCTGCTGACTTTCTGCTCGGTGCTGATTGCCGCGGCTCTGTACTTTCAGTTCAGTGGCGGGCTGGAACCCTGCCCGTTATGTATTTCGCAGCGCATCATGGTGCTGGTCGTGGGGGTCGTGATGCTGGCAGCCGTACTGCATCGACCCGGCCGTGTGGGTACCCGCGCGTATGCCGTGGCCGGGTTTCTGGCGGCCATCGGCGGCGCTGCAATCTCGGCGCGACATGTCTGGTTACAACACCTGCCACCCGAGGAAGTCCCTTCCTGTGGTCCGGGCCTCGGCTACATGCTGGAGAACTTCCCGATCGGCGATACGGTCAAGGCCATGTTGAGTGGAACCGGTGATTGCGCCAAGGTCGACTGGACCTTGTTTGGGCTTAGCATGCCGGCCTGGGTGTTGTTGTGCTTTCTGGGACTGGCCGTGGCCAGTCTTGCTCAGGCCTGGAATACCCATGGTGCCGACAGCCGCTTCCGCTGAGAGGCCCGCGTAGGCTCATCAAGGCATTCCATGGCTTCCCTTCAAGGCGTTCTGATCGGGTCTGTTTCCTGATGAGCGTTGCCTCCGTTACGCCGGCTCGTTCAATCCTGATCACGGGATGCTCGTCGGGGATCGGACGTTGCGCGGCTGACCTGCTGCGAAAGCGCGGCTATCGCGTTTTTGCCAGCGCCCGCAAGCCGGAAGATGTCGACGCGCTGCGTCGAGATGGTTTCGAAGCCGTGCATCTGGATCTGGCTGATTCCTCGTCGATTCGTGCTGCCGTGGCGTTCGTTCTGGAGGCCACCGGCGGCTCGCTCTATGGTCTGTTCAACAATGGCGCTTACGGTCAGCCCGGCGCGGTCGAGGATCTGCAGCGGGAGGTGCTGGTCGAGCAGTTTCAGACCAATGTCTTCGGCACGCACGAGTTGACCCAGCTGGTGGTGCCCGTGATGCGGCGTCAGGGCGGTGGCCGCATCATCCACAACAGCTCGTTACTGGGTCTGGTGTCGCTGAAATACCGCGGGGCCTACAACGCGAGCAAATATGCGCTTGAGGGCTTGGCCGATACTCAGCGCCTGGAACTTGATGGATCGAACGTGTTCGTCTCGCTGGTCGAGCCCGGTCCCATTCTGAGCCGCTTCCGTGAGAACTCGATGGCTGTCTACCGGCGCACGATCGATGTCGATGCGAGCGTTCACCGTGATCGTTACCGTGAGCTGGAAGAACGGCTGGCCAAGCAGGGCGCGGCCGCGCCGTTCACGCTCGGGCCGGAGGCGGTGGTTGCTAAGGTCATTCAGGCGCTGGAAGCAGGGCGGCCGAAACCGCGTTACTTCGTGACGTTTCCGACGTATCTGTTCGCCGCGCTGAAGCGCTGCCTGCCGGCCGTCTGGCTCGATCGGGTGTGTGCCCGCGTGAACTGATCCGATCTCGACACACGGCGTTTGAGGGGGAAGTGCGCCGCTCGGACGCAAGGGTGTTACCCGGAATCCCGGGAATAAAGGAGGAGTCAGCCGATAAGCCGGGTTCTGTCGTGGGCAGCCATTCATCTGGGACGCACGTCACCATGCGCCTCAAGCGACCTACCCGGGAGCCGTGCGGGCCGCACGCTGGGCCGAAGCCGCCGCTCCCCTATTTGGTCTTGCTCCGGGTGGGGTTTACCGTGCCGTTCCCGTTACCGGCAACGCGGTGCGCTCTTACCGCACCATTTCACCCTTACCTCGCGCCGTAAAGGCACGGGGCGGTATATTTTCTGTGGCACTTTCCGTAGGCTCGCGCCCCCCAGGCGTTACCTGGCACCTTGCCCTGTGGAGCCCGGACTTTCCTCCCTCCACGGTCGTTGCCGACGCGAAGAGCGACTGCCTGGCCAACTCCGGCGGCTAGTGTAACCGCCTGCGGTCCATCCCGCGAGTGCTGCTCTTGACCGTGCGAGCCGTGTTCGGGTGAAGTCGAGGCGCAGCGGCAATTAGCGGCTTTACGGTGTAGACACACGACGCGCAAGTCGACGAACGGTCGCCCTGCCGCGGTGCGCTGGTCTCTATGGCGGGAAACGTACTGTGGGCACGGGCCGTCATGCTCAGGGGTGAGTGGCGGCAGTGCCGTTCAACTGGCGATCTTGAACTCGAACAGTTGCTTCGTGGCGTCTCGCAGGTGCTGTTCCCAATGGACTCGGTAGCTGAACACCCACATCGACAGGGCATGGGCCTCGTGGTCCGGTCCGGCGACGTGAAGATTGAGTGCGCGCTTGAGGTCGAAGTAAACATCGGTGATGTCGTCCGCCAGGCTCCCGGTCTTGAGTCCGTCACCGGCCTCCAGATCGCCCTCCGACCAATAGTCATCGAAGGGGCCAAGGAAGCTCTTGAGTCTCTGGTAGAGGGCAAAGCGGGCTTCGAGGTCCTGTAGCATCGAGTACTCGGTATCGTCCGCCGTGCTGCGCAGCAGGGGTTGAATGCGCTGTTCCAGTTCCAGCATGAGGTTTCCGATCTGGTGTAGCCAGGTCTTGCTGTCGCCTTCGAATGCCGCGTACCCTTCCACCAGGCGACAGAAGCCCGTGACGGATTCCGCGAAGCGGTTCTCGGAAGGATCCTGGTTACGCACTCGGCGCCTCTTGTGGAGTTTTTTTTCGACTGTTCAGACCGCTAGTCTAGCTTACCGGGCTCGCGTCGTGTCGGCGACCGGTCGCACTCGGTTGCCGCGTATGGCCGGTGCTGCGATGGCGCCGGGAGATTTCGCTCGCTGGCGGTCCATCACTCTCTCTCGCTCGGAGGTTGCGCGTGCCCCTGCCGGTCGTTTTGTGCTTCTCGGGCCATGATCCGACCGGCGGCGCCGGGATCCAGGCCGACATCGAAACCTTATTCAGTTTCGGCTGCCATCCGTGTACCGTCATCACCGCGCTGACCGAACAGGATACTGTCGACGTCCGTGGGGTATTCCCTCAAGATCCTGCCGTCTTCGTGGCCCAGGCGCGCACGCTGCTCGCCGATCTGCAGGTATCCGCCGTCAAGATCGGGCTGCTCGGTAGTGCCGATATCGCCCGGGTCATCGTGGAATTGCTCGATGTGCTGCCCGGCGTGCCGGTCGTCCTCGATCCCATCCTGGCTGCCGGCGGCGGACATCCGCTGGCCTCCGAAGCGCTGGCTGCGGTGATCGACGAGTATCTGCTGCCGCGCGTTGACGTCCTGACGCCCAACTCGACCGAGGCGCGGCGGCTGTCGGGACTCGCTACCCTCGACGCATGTGCCGAACACTTGCTCGGTCGCGGCTGTCGACGGGTGCTGATCACTGGCACGCACGAGGTAGGCGAAGACGTCATCAATCGCCTCTATGGCCCCGAGCGCGTATGTACGCAGCGTGTCGCCCGTTTGCCGGGCAGCTACCACGGTTCCGGTTGCACGCTCGCGGCGGCCGTCGCTGGCTGCCTAGCTCTGGGGCTCGGCATCGATGACGCGGCTCTTCGGGCGCTCTCGTACACGTGGGATACGCTTGCAGCCGGTTTTGCGGCGGGCCGCGGACAATGGCTGCCGAATCGCCGAGTGACACCGCATCTTTCGCTCGATGCGAACTGGCCACCTTAGCGCGGGGAGGCGGCGAAACGTCCTGCGGGCAGCGGTGTCGTCCCGCTACCCCCAAGCCACTGTCCTGCGTTGTTGAGGCTTATTCGTCTTCCAGGAAAGTCCAGTGCGCGAAGCTTGCCGCTTGCCCATGGAGCATGCCGGTCTGGTCCACCAGGTTCCAGACGGTGGCCTTGTCGATGCGGAAACGCCGCCCGCCACGCGCGATCCGTACGCCCTGATAGTCGTCGATGTAGCCGCGCGTCGTGACTTGTTCCAGTAAGCGCGCGCGTTCCTCGCGGCTGACCGGGGCGGCGGAAAAGCGCGACGGCAGCGCGGTGAAATCCTCCCACGGCATGCCAAACAGGCTTAGCGCGGTTTCGTTGCCGTAATTGAATACCGGGTCGGGCGATGTGTCGTGGGATACGAGTACGAAGCGGGCGCGGAAAACGAAACGCGCTGCTTCAGCGTCGGTCAGCCCCGGGTCGACCAGATCGCGCCGCGTCCAGTGCCGGAAGCTGTAGCGCATCAGTGCCACATGGCTGGCCAGATAGTGGTTGTCTTCAGCCGGTTTTGGGAAGTGCATGATCCGGGTTTTCAGTGCCGGTGGGCGGTCGCGCCGTATACTATGGCGCCTTTCCGACTGACTGCAACTTCCCATGCCGCTGCTCCGCCTGACCGACGTTTCTATCGCTTTCGGTGTCCACCCGCTGCTCGATCGCGCGCAGTTGCAGCTAGACTGCGGCGAGCGGGTCGGTTTGGTCGGGCGCAATGGCGAGGGCAAGTCGACTTTGCTGAAGATCCTGTCCGGGGAGATTCTGCCGGACAGCGGTGAACTCTGGCGCCAGGGGGGCTTGAAGACGGCGTTGCTGGCTCAGGCGCCGACGCTGCCGGAGCAGGGCACGATTTATGACGCGGTGGCCGACGCGCTGGGCGAGATCGGCCACTGGATCGCCGAATATCACCGGCTGTCCGAACGGCTGACATCCGATGGAGACGGCGATCTGCGCCCGCTCGAACGCCTGCAGCATCAACTCGAAAGTCACGACGGCTGGAATCTGCGTCAGCGCGTCGAGACGGTGCTGAGCCGGCTTGGCTTGCCCGAGGACAAGCCGACCGCGGGGCTTTCGGGCGGCTGGCAACGGCGTGTTGCGCTGGCGCAGGCCCTGGTGCTGGAGCCGGACGTGCTGTTGCTGGATGAACCGACCAACCACCTGGATCTCGATGCAATCCTGTGGCTAGAGGAGCACCTGCTGCAGTTTCCCGGAGCGATTCTGCTGATCACCCACGACCGGGCCTTTCTGCAACGGGTCGCAACCCGGATCGTCGATCTGGACCGCGGCCGGCTGACCTCCTGGACCGGAAGTTATGACGATTTCGTCCGGCGCAAGGCGGCGGCGCTGGAGGAGGAGAGCCGTCACAACGCCGAGTTCGACAAGAAACTGGCCGAAGAGGAGGTCTGGATACGGCAGGGGATCAAGGCGCGGCGCACCCGCAATGAAGGGCGCGTACGGGCGTTGAAGAAGCTGCGCGACGAGCGCAAGGCGCGCCGCGAACGGCAGGGTACGGCCAGGCTGGCGCTCGACCAGGCCGAACGCTCCGGTAAGTTGGTCATGGAGGCCGAGGGCATCAGCCTCGCGTTCAATGGTCAGCCCGTCGTGCGGGACTTCTCCGCCAGTGTGATGCGCGGTGACCGGATCGGCCTGATCGGTCCGAACGGTGCCGGCAAGACGACGCTGGTCAGGCTGCTGCTCGGCGAACTGCCGCCGGATTCCGGCACCGTTCGGCTCGGGACGAATCTCAAGGTCGCCTATTTCGATCAGTTGCGGGCTCAATTGGATCCGGACCAGACGCTGGTCGAGGCGGTCGGCGATGGCCAGGAATGGATCACCATCGGCGAGCAGCGCACCCATGTGCTCAGCTATCTCGGGAATTTTCTTTTCTCGCCGGCGCGCGCCCGCTCGCCGGTCAAGAGTCTCTCCGGTGGCGAGCAGAACCGCGCGCTGCTGGCCCGGCTGTTCAGCCAACCGTGCAATGTGCTCGTGCTGGACGAACCGACCAACGATCTCGATATCGAAACCTTGGAACTGCTGGAGGAACTGCTGGCCGAGTTTCAGGGCACGGTGCTGCTGGTCAGCCACGACCGGGCATTCCTCGACCGGGTTGTTACGAGCACCTTCGTGTTCGAAGGCGATGGTCGAATTGGAGAATATGTCGGCGGCTACTCCGACTGGGTGCAGCAACGCACCTCTGCCATCGCCCCCGCGACGTCTGCGTCAGCGACGGCAGCCACGCCCCCCGAGCGTTCCCGTCCACGCAAGAAGCTGAGTTACCGGGAACAGCGCGAACTGGACGAACTGCCGGCGGAAATCGAGAGCCTGGAGACGCAGCGCGCCGAGTTGACCGCGTTGATCAACGCCCCGGAGTTCTATCGCCGGGAACAGTCAGACGTGCAGCGCACGCTCGATGAGTTGAAGGCTCTGGAAACGCGGCTCGAAGCCCGTTTCGAACGCTGGGACGAACTCGAGAGTCGGCTGTCCGGCGATGAATCGGATCGAGCCTGAGTGGCGTGTACTGTTCCCTTGGAAGCGCGCCTCACGCTGCGGTACGCCGGGAACGAACGAACAGGTAAACCAGGTAACCCGACGCCATCCATTCGTAACGATGCACCCATGGACTACGTATCCACTGCTGCGCCATCAAAGGCCAATGGAGCTTGATCAGGTACAGTGCAAGAACGTCATTCAGAACAAAAATCACGGTCTCTTCGTTGAGGATCACCTGTGCCCGTTCCCGAACGCCGGCCCGCCGCGCCAGAACCCGCATCGCCATGGCCGTTTCACGGGCCTCCTGCCACTTTCCGCGTATCCATCGGATCGGCGTCAGCGGCCGTACCCCTGCGCCGCCTGAGAGTGGCCTGGCCTCGGTTGTTCGGCTTGTCTGTTCCTTCCCGTCCACTGCGGCGATGAGCCGGTAAAGCTGTTTGCCCAGCGCGTTGAAGTCACAGATATGTTCGAGGAAACGGACCGAGAGCTTTCGCTGCCGTGGCGATAGATCGACACGGTAGATTCCTTCGATGCGTCTGAGTTCGGCGACGAGGCGTGCGGCAGTCTGGGGAAAGCAGATCGCCTCGGGAACGTCGAATCGGACATGCCCCGGCGATCGATAACGGAGAATGATGTCCCTGGCGAGGTCCATGATGCGATAGGGAGTTGTATCTGCTGCTAGGCAACCGCCCGCGCCGGTTATGGCGCGGGCGAGCGGCGGTTGAGGTTCCCGGTCTTGGTCGGGGCGACGGTTTGCCGCTATTCCGTGATATCGATCTCTCCGCTTTGCTGGAGGATCTCCTCACGATACTTGTGGATCAGGTAACCCACGGCGATGCCGGCGCCGAACAGGACCACCGGATGCGTCAGAATCCGCCGCAACAGCGAATGTCCACTGGCTGTCGACGCCGTTATCGCCGCGCCGGTTGCCACACCGGCAGTCACTGCACGTGAGTGTGCCATGGCGCCCATACCGGCGCCGTGCTCCATCATCGAGCCCATCGCGCCACCCATCATGTGCTTCATGCCGGCGCCTTCGCCCATCATCTCCGTGGCGGCGTGGAGCGGGCGGCCTGCTCCTTCCACAACCTTCTTTGCGACTTCGGCCGCCTTTGCGCCGTGTACGTGTGCCATGTCGGTTTTCCTTGCTGGTGAACTGATGTGTTGGTCGTTGACTCGCGTCGTGGAGTGCCTACGGGGTGGCGCAATGCGAAATCCCCTTGACTGAACTTCCCCGGTCGAGCGGCGAGTCAGGTTGGCAATCGGGGTCGTGGGGCTCTGACTGCTGAGCGCAGCTAATCGCGGGGGTGCAGTCAAGTATCTCCGCCTTCGGATCGGACCCGCGCGACAGCACGCAAGCTAAGCCGGCTGAGCCCCTTTGTCAACTCAGCCGGCGCCCGTGCGCTGGGTGTCGGATTTTCCGTTTTGCTGGTGTCTGGAGCATGTGGGATCATCGATCGGTCGAATTTTCGTCCAAACTCCTCGACGGTATGGAAGTAGGAATTGAAGGGCTGTCGCGATCTCTGTCAAGGACGATGAGGGATGCTTGGCGTCGGCCTTGTTGTGGCTGGCCGGCGTGGCCCGTTGTACTCGCGACGATGCTTGGCGTGTTGCCGCAGTGTCCGGAATGCCCGGAACCGCGGGGTGTCGCGGAGCGTGCGCTCGGCGAACGACGGGGCGGTCAGCCGTACCGGCTGGATGCGCTTAGTAATGATGACGGATTGGTTTGGGTATCTTCAGCGACCGGCGCGAACGGGCAATGGTGGGCATGTTTCGCATCGGGCTGATCTCCGACACGCATGGGTTGCTCCGCCCCGAAGCCGTATCCGCGCTGACGGGCTGCGACCGTATCGTGCACGCGGGTGACGTTGGTGATCCCACGATCCTGGTGACGCTCCGGGCATTGGCACCCCTCACGGCCGTTCGCGGTAACAACGACCGGGGAGCCTGGGCTGACGAATTGCCGGATAGCGCCCAGTTGGTGGTCGGCGGGGTCACGATACAGGTGCTGCACGACCTTGCCGCGCTCGATATCTCACCGGCCTCGCGGGTCGTCGTGTCGGGCCATTCGCACCGGCCTTCGGTGGTCGAGCGCGACGGCGTGTTGTACGTCAACCCTGGCAGTGCCGGGCGCCGACGCTTCAAGCTGCCGGTCGCGGTCGGCGAGCTATGGCTGGATGGCGACGAAATCTCGTCCCATATCATCACGCTGGACTGCGATACGGAACCGTTGAATCCCCTTATGTTGCGGGAGGGGCCGCGGAGACGAGACACGCCGTGAAGACGTCCGTGTCGGCTCGGCTGCGGGGTCCGTCCCGCAGACGGTCCCGTCTCCCCGGTCCCGCTCCCGTTACCGATCGAAGGGGGAATGATGATCTGCGATTACCCCCGCATGGCCTGAGGCTCATGGCACCACGATGCCGAGCCGCTCGAGCGCCAGGTCCATTTGCTCCGCCCACCCGCGGTTCGCCTGCGGGCTCGCCGGGCTCGGGTGGGGCAGGCCGCCGACCCGCACGGAACTGCCGGCCAGTGCCTCGGCGGCGCGGCGTTCCGCGAAGCGGCCGATCCCGAGTACCCAATGCGGTTTGAGTATGGCGGTCATGCGCTGCAGGGAGCGGTCGCACGCTGCCGTCACAGCGCGCCGTTCCCCGAGCGGCAATTTGTCCGGCGTCAGATTGGTGCCTGCTTCCAGAAAGAAGCACAGCGGACAGTAGTTGCCGACGAAAAACCGTTCGAAGAACCGTTCCGGATCGCCGTAGCGGTCGCGCGCCCAGCCCCACAGACGCCGGCCGCTGCCCTCGCGACGCAGGCACGCGTAGCCCAGCACCGGGCGCTTGGGATGAAGGGTGGCCGGCTGGCCGACGGGACCCTCGATGCGGAGCCAGTCGCGGACGAATTCCACATCGCCGAAGGGAACACCGGTCTGGATCATGCCCCAGGGGCCCGGATTCATGCCGACCATCAGTATCTCGCGCTCACCCTGGCCGTAGCGTTCCAGGTAGGTTCGATGTGGCTCCCAAGCGTAATCCAGGGGGTCGTATATGTGGCTGACCGGGGGCACGAACCGGATCCGGCGTAGCTCGGCCTGCAGGGCGGTCGCGTTATCGATTAGGGTCATGAGTGTGTCCTGATCCGTGCTCGGCAGGATTGGCAACGTTCAGCACGGCGCGCGGCCGGCCCGCTAGCGGCGGCGGAGCTGGCTTTCCACAGCCAGCAGATGCTTCAGGCGGCGGTGAGAAAGGGATGCTCTCAGTCATTCACCAACTCTGGTAACCATTCACCCTGCTGACTTGTTCGGTAGTCGGAGCGGGCCGGGAGGGCGAGACCGTCTGCGGGAGGGAACCCGCAGCCGAGCCAGAGACGGATTCACGGCGTGTCTCGGACTCCCGGACCGCTTCCCACGAGGGGGGCGTGAACAGTTACCCGTCTCTGTCCACGCACAGAGAGGTGCCGCACGAGTCCAGGACAGCCGTGTTGTAGCCATCTTGTTCTCAAATGGCCTTGTGCCAATCGCCGGCGGTCAATACCGATACGAGAGCGAACCCCAGGGCTGCCTGAAGGCGCCGCTAATGCCCCCGTCATCCCAACGCCGCTCCTGATACCCGAGTAAAATCCCCACGATGGCGGGCTATCCCACGCGACGGGCTTACGCTTCACATCCCTATGGGTTTGACGGCAGGTGCCTCCGGGAGCCGGTACCGCTCCCGATAGCATTGGCAAGCCATTTATGCCGCTTCATTCTGCCGCAGCGCAGCGATGATGTCGGCGATGGGGTGCCCATCGAGATGAGCGGGGACGGGGGCCCCCATCAGTGTCAGCAGGGTCGGGCCGATGTCGACTCCCTCAACTGTCGGGCCCACCTTGCCCGCTTCGATCCCTGGCCCCGAGGCCATCAGGAAACCGGTCGACCGATGTCCGCCGGGTCGGGCGTGCGGGAAGGGGCCGATGCGTCCGAGTTGAGGGCTGTCTGCGACATCCGCCGGTTGCTTGGGGTTCTTGTTCCAAATGGCGATCAGGTCGGGGCCCGGCAGTCGGTCGCGGTCCTGATCCTCGGTAGGGTAGCGGCGGGTTCGCACCACCTTGTCCACGCAGGGTTCACCGGTTCGAGCGTTAGTCAGACCGGTCAGCAGGTCAGTTATTTCCTGACAAACGGCATCGTAGTCGGCCGGATCCACGACGCCGCTTCGATCGCGTCCCTTCAGGTTGATGCGGATGTGTCCATCGGCGAAACCTGGTAGGCCGAAGGCCTTCATGCGTGGCCAGAGATCGCTGTACCACATTGCCGGCATCCAGTTTGCTCGCACCTTGCGTTCACCCAGTTCCCACGGAGACACCAGTCCGTTTGCCGATTTCGGCATGAACCGTTTCGGCAGCCAGGGTTTCACGAGTCTCAGCAGAGGATTGGGTTCATCGTTGAGCACCCAGACTTCGCCGGCCCACGATTTGCGGCCGATTCCGGTTTTGACCGGAGGGGGAGGCGCGGACGGGTTGCCCGCTGCGAGCGCCACCTGACCCGGGAAGCTGTACCGGTACATGAGTTCCGGTACGACTGCCATGCTTAATAGATCCGTAACGTTGACACCCATGCCGTGTATCGAAAAACAAAAGACATAGGTATCAGCTGGTACATCCGCCAGGATTTCGCCCAGGGCCGTGTCCACTGCTTCGTAGATATCAAGGAGCGGGTCTGCATCGGGGATGACCTTATCCTTGTAGCGGTTGTAGACCGGGTGGTCGGGATGGCTTAGATGCAAAAGGTCGTGGCCACCGCTATGGGTTTCCGGAAACACCATCAGAAACAGGTCCAGCGTGTCCCTACGCATCAAGTCCTTGGCTATTTCTGTGCGGGTCTTGATGCTGCGCAGCAGGGCATGGTATAGCCAGCGAGCGTATTTCGGGTCCGACCAATGGCCATGGTCATTCCCAAGGACTTCATTCTTGCCGTATTTTTTATTGATCTCCTCGAGGGTCTCAGCGGGTCTCGAGTGGCTGGGGGTGAATGGGTAGTGCCCACCCCAGGCCAGTATCTGGAGTCCATTTACGTTGTCGGAAAGGCCTGACGCGGGCAGGTCGAGGACGGATACCTTGTAATTTTCACCTACGGCATAAAAGGGTGGGTATTCCTTGAAATCGACACCGATCTCGGTGCATTCCCGGGAAGTGTGATAATCCTCAGGGAAGAATTTCGTCGTATCCCAAAAACCGGTCTTGTCGGGACGGCAACTAGTCCATGTCATGCTCCACAGTCGTTCGGTCGAACAGGTTGTGACCGGGTGGCCCGCTTGGTTGACCGTATTTTCGATTAGGCAGAAAACGCCCTGCTCTTTGAGTTTTCTTAAATTCTTCAGATGGCCTTGCGCCATCCATCGCTCCATCAAAACAGGATCCGCCGAGTCGATTCCAATGCCGATGATGGGTCGCTTCATAATTCCTCGCGCAGGTAGACGTCAAAAAAGTCGATGCTCGTATTTCGTTTCTGCCCGTATGCACGCGAGAAATCCGGCGGCGATCAACCATAACCTAAGAGCGGACTTTCGGACAGACGTTCGGAACGTCCGTCACAGCAGTTCGGGCGCCCCTTCATGGTGTGACGACTTTCAGCATAGGGCTTTCGTATGATGCCTCGCGTCGTCCGCCGGCTCAACCTGTACTTTGCACCAAGTGCTTGCCAGGAAGGCGATATCTGTTGGGTGGCGCTGTGTTTCCTTGTGAGAACTCCAGTGATGCTGCGCTACCAGGGCACAGCCGTTTCGGGCCCATCGGCTGAAAGTTGCATGCGGGGCAAACAGTCAGCACACACAAATCAGTCGCTTGGCCGTCCCCCAATTTGATGTGGTGATGATCCGAGCGGAACCTCACCGTAACCGTCCTCCAGAGTCACTCGTATCGCATTAATTGGTGAGCAAAACTTGAGGGGGGCGGGTTTTCCTGTACTATCTAATGCGAGACCAAGAGGGTCAGGCTGGCGAGCAGAATTGTTGCGAGGGCGGGAAAAAGGCGACGTCCTCGTTCCTTCGCAGCATTCGCATGAGTTCGATGCCAGCCGATGATGCGCCCTGCGGCGCGCAACAATTTCGAGCAGCACGATGCCGAGCGTTACCGTCATTATTCCGGCCTTTAACGCGGAGGACTTCATAGGCGAAGCGTTGCAGTCGCTCCAATCGCAGAGCTTCAAGGATTTCGAGGGGATTGTCATTGACGATGGCTCTGCCGACGGCACGGTTGCGATTGCGCAGGCAGCAGCCAGCGCCGATGCGCGATTGCGGGTGTTGGTCCAGCCCCGGAACATGGGTGGACCCTCTGCCATCAACCGGGCCATCGACGAGGCCCGGGGAGACTGGATCACGGTACTGGACTCGGACGATGCCTTCCTTCCCGACCGCCTGCATTATCTGCTTGAGCTTGCCAAACGGTGGGAGGCAGATCTGTGCGCCGATAACCTGTGCCTGACCGAGGTCGGCACCGCTCAGCCGCTAGGTGTGTGTCTGGACGAGCGCCGACTGCCCCAAGAGACACTCATTTCATTCACCGATTTCCTGAAACTTGATGCGCTGGATCCCTACGGCCGGTCGAGGATGGGGGTGGGGTACTTCAAGCCGCTTATCAACAAGGAGTTTCTCGATCAGAACCACATTCGCTATCGGACCGACCTGACGAGCAACTACGACGGCCTGTTTCACGCCGAATGTCTGCTGGCGGGGGCGCGCTACGCGTTGAGCCCGGAGGCTCGCTACAATTATTTCGTCGCTCGACCGGGATCGATTGGAGCGACGTCGCGGGGGTTGCGCTCCGTTACCAACCGCACGCTCAGAAACCGGATTCTCATCGAGCACCCGAACCTGGATCGGTTTCCCGGTGCTCGCGAACTATTGGTCGAACAATCCGCCACGCTGGCCCGGGCGAAGGCTTATATCGAGACCACCCAGGCCTTGAGCGATGGTGACTACTCGGTGGCAGCCCGACGCATGGGACAGCACCTGACTTACCTACCGTACTTCGTGGCGCGGTTCGGGCACGCGGTCATGCGAAGGTTGCTGAGCGGGCACCATTAATGAAGGGTTCCTCCGTAGAGTAGCCCTCCCTCCACGCTGGGGGTTCGATTCCCCCGGGACCTGCAACCCGCCTGGGTTCCGAACCCCGCGCGCCAGTCACCCTCGCTCGCTCCGGGCGGGGTGTGATTCGCGGGGGAACTGTGCCACCATGACCGCCTTTCGAGCCCGGCCGCTCCTGTCGGAGCGCGGTGCTCGGCCTAACCGACTTTTCACTTACTGGACGATGCCGCGCTACGCCCTGCCTCTCCTTGCGGTGCTGGTCAGCGCCGTGACTCTGTGCTTTGGCCTGGGCGCCTATCCGCTCCTGCAGCCCGACGAAGGTCGCAACGCCGAGGTGGCGCGGGAGATGCTGGAGTCGGGCGCCTGGTTCGTGCCGACCTATGACGGTCTGCCGTATCTCGACAAACCGGCTTTCTTCTTCAAGGCGGTGGCCCTGTCGCTAGGCGCGTTCGGTCTGAGCGAAGCGGCTGCCCGGCTGCCCTCGGTGGTTTTTGCGGCTGCGCTGCTGTTGCTGCTGTATCGTTTTTGCCGGCGACACTACGATGCCGCGACTGCCGCCGTGGCAGTGATCGTGGTCGCTGCGACCCCGCTCTACATCGCGTTCGCCCGTATCGTGATCTTTGACATGACGCTGGCCTTCTTCGTCTCGGCGACGATCCTGATGTGCTTCGAGGCTGCCGGCGCAGACGAGGCGCGGCGGCGGGCGCGGTTGTACACACTGGCCGCGGCTTGCGCGGGCTGCGCAACCCTGGTGAAAGGACCGGTGGGGTTTCTGCTGCCGACACTGGTCATAGGGGTGCATCATGCACTCGGCGGCGCAAGGGGTTGGTGGCGCGAGGCGTTCGCGGCGCGGAATGTCGCGTTGTTCTTCGCGCTGTTCCTGCCGTGGTTCGTCGGCGTGAGCCTGCAACACCCCGATTTTCCGTACTACGGCATCATCAAGGAGTCGGTCCAGCGTTTCACGACCGACGAGTTCCACCGCACGGCACCCTTTTACTTCTACGGCGTGATCATCGCGCTGTGTTTTTTTCCATGGAGCGCGCTCCTCCCTGAAGCGATGGTCGCCGTATGGCGCGGACGATCCAGGCTCCGCGCCGTGGACCGACTGTTCGTCGTCTGGGCCATTGTGGTGGTCGTATTCTTTTCGCTGTCCAGTTCCAAGTTGCCCGGCTATATCCTGACGGCCAGTGTGGCGCTGGGCGTGCTGACGGCCCGCTTGTTCACGCTGGCCGCGGCGGGGAATACGCGGGCGACAGGTATCGTGCGGCGCGGTACGTGGGGGCTGGCAATCGTCGCGTCGTGCGCGGCAGCTCTGTCCGGCAGCGTTGCGGCGAATCCCGACCGGCTGGGTCGGTTGCCGGTCAAAGTGGCGGAACATCTCGTGCCGCTACAGGGGGCATTCGGTCCGCTGGCGGTCGTGCTCGCAGTCACGGCGGGGCTCGCAGTATTCGGCGCGCTGCGCCGCAACCCACGCTACAGCTTTGCGGCCTTCGTCCTTTTTCCGCTCGCGCTGACGATGCTGACGGTTCAGCACATCGGACCGTATGCAACGCAGCGTTCCGCTCAGGCGCTGGCGGGCGCGATACCGCCGCTCGCCGACGATGTGGAGGTGGCCTGCTACCTGTGTCTCCCGAACGGCCTGCCCTACTACCTGGGGCGTCCGGTCACCGTGATCACCTTCCGGGATGGGCGCGAGTTCGAGAGCAACTACATCCGATTTCGCCTGCTGGCGGATCCGAATTGGCCCGATGCAGCCGTCCGGGAGCCCGAAGTCGAGCGCTGGGTGACCGGGCGCGTGAAGCCTGTCTACCTGCTCGTGCGGCGCACCGACCGGGAATTCGTGCGCCGGCGGCTACAGCGTCCTGAGCTCGAATTTACCCGTCTGCATCCGGATTACTGGGGTACCTGGGTTCTGCCGCGGGCCTCGCGGTGAAGCATTCGAAGGCGTAGGCGACACCATGCAGTACTTACCGATTTTCGTGAAGGTGACTGGCGAGACCTGTTTGGTCGTCGGCGGCGGTGAAGTGGCGTCGCGCAAGATTGCCACGCTGCTGCGCGCCGGTGCGCGAGTGACGGTCGTGTCCCCGGAGCTCGTCCCGGTAGTGGCCGAGTTGGTGACCCGGGGCCTCATCGTGCATGTTGCCAAGCCATTCGAGCCCGATGACCTGGAAGAGGTCGCGCTGGTCGTGTCGGCTACCGGCGTGCGGGCTGTCAACGAGGCGGTGGTCGCAGCGGCGCGTGAACGCGGCATCGCGTGCAACGTGGTGGATTGCCCGGAACTGTGCACGTTCATTTTCCCGGCTATAGTCGACCGCTCGCCGGTGATCATCGCGGTCTCCACCGGTGGCGCATCACCGGTGCTTGCGCGCCTGGTGCGCGCGCAACTGGAAACCCTGCTGCCGGCGGCCTACGGGCGGTTGGCCGAATTGGCCGAGCGGTTCCGGACACGGGTCAAGCAGGTTTTGACCAATGGCGATCAGCGGCGACGGTTCTGGGAGCAATGCCTGCGAGGCCCGGTCGCCGAACTGGTGCTGGCCGGCCGCGAGGACGAGGCGGCTGCGCAGTTGGAACGACTGATCGAGGGTGCGGCCGGTCGATCGTCGGCGGTCGGTATGGTGTCCCTCGTCGGCGCGGGCCCGGGCGATCCGGACCTCCTAACCCTGCGGGCCTTTCGCCTGATACAGGAAGCGGATGTCGTCGTCTACGACCGCCTGGTTTCGCCTGCGGTCATGGCCTTGGTCCGCAATGATGCCGAACGAATCTATGCCGGAAAGGAACGGAGCCGGCATACCTTGCCGCAGGAGGATATCAACCGTCTGCTCGCACGTCTGGCGCGAGCGGGGCAGCATGTCGTGCGGTTGAAGGGTGGGGACCCGTTCATCTTCGGTCGCGGCGGCGAGGAGATCGAGACCTTGATGGATGAGGGTATCCCGTTTCAGGTCGTGCCCGGCATCACTGCGGCTTCCGGCTGCGCGGCCTATGCCGGGATTCCATTGACCCACCGCGACTGCGCGCAGTCGGTCACGTTCGTGACCGGGCATTTGAAGGAGGGGTCGGTCGGCGACCTGGACTGGGAGCGGCTTGCGCAGCCACAGCAGACACTCGTGATCTATATGGGGCTCCAGGGCCTCGAGCAGATCTGTGAAGCGTTGATCGCACACGGCTGCGAGCCCGACCGTCCTGCCGCGCTGGTCCAGCAGGGAACGACGCCCGGGCAGAGAGTCATTCTGGGCACGGTTTCCACGCTGCCGGGAGAGGTCGCGACGGTGGGTGCCAGCGCGCCGACCCTGGTGATCGTCGGTCAGGTCGTCCGCTTGCGGCAAAAGCTGGCCTGGTTTCAGGCCGCCGCGGGACTGCCGCGCGCGCCTTGAGGGCCTCCGGGGTGTTTCGCCAAGCCGAACTCACGGTTTAGGTTCAGTCCAATATCCGCTGCGTCTCCGGACCGGGGGTGCGATCGGGATGGCTGCTATACGGCGGCGCTGCTTGCGGGCTGCGCTGATAAGCGAGCAGTCTGACGTCGCTACAGTCCGACCCGATAGCCGGGCGACCGTCGGTCAGCGGAATGGAGAGTTCTCGGGTGGCGCCGGGGCTGCGTTGATGTGAAGCGCCTTGAGGGTGATGCGCAGTGCCGGCAGGGTGCTGTCGGGGCTTGGCGTGTAGGTCAGCACCGCCTCGTCGAACGGCGGGGTCCCATGCGGCAGCACGAAGAAGAGGAAACCGCGAGCGGACCCACCGCGCGGGAGGTCGACGGTCGGTAACTCCTTCCGCGTATAGTCTTCACGGCGGCCGTTGGCGGCCTCGTCGTCGCGCTGGTTCAACATCAGAGAGCCCAGCAGACCGGCAACACGGCCCGCCAGAGCGCCGATCGGGCCGGCCAAGCCACCCACCATGCCAGCGCCGGTCACGGCGTAGTGGGCTACGCCCGGTTCGGGCGGAAATAGCAGTGCCACCTCCGGGCCCGGGCGCGGCGCCGTCGTCTGACCGCCGGGCAAGGCCAGCGTGAACTGTTCGGGTGCGACGTGCAACGGGCCGTCACCGCCGTTCCCGACGACGACTTGGACCGGTAGCACGGCGATCGAGGCAAAATCGGCGGCGAAGATCGCTTCCTGTCGTTCAGGCTGTACGTGAGGATCGGCGCCGAGCGAGACGGGCCCCTGCTGAACCGAGTACGGCATGGCCGGGATCGTCGCGATGGCCGCTTCCCGCGCTTCGTAGGCCGCACACCCGGTCAGCAGCAGGCAGCTGCTCAACAGTGCCGCGACGGCGCTCGGCGCGAGTTCATCACGGCATTGCGGCGATGGAGCTGGAATGTCGGGTCGATTGGGGGACATGCGGACATTGGAATGGTTGGTGGGTCGGGCGGCAGCAGCATGAGGATCGCGCAGCCGACGCCGCGGAGCAAGCCGGTTGCCGCGATGGCTCTTTCCATGGATTCGTCGGCGACCGGGGAATTCACGCCTATTGCCATGGCGCCAGTGGCGGATTAGTCTCCAGATAAGGAAACTTGGATCGAAGGCGCTTGGTCATCAGACAGCGTCCCCTTCGCTACACTGTTACTTGCCGCGGCGCTTCACTGCCTGTGTCGGGTTCAGCGTCACCGATTTCGTGCCGTTCGCGGCAAAGGAGGTTCAAGATGAACGGGTATAAAGCATTGAGGCTCGCATTACTGGGAGTCGCGCTTTCGCCGGTCGCCGCTGTAGCGGGCGGCTGGGGATTCCTCGCTCAGGCGCTGATGGTCGAAGACATCAGCTCGAGCCGGAATGGGGGCAGTCTGGCGGCCTATTACGGCGCGGTCGGCGTGAACGTCTTTTCAACGACCAGCAGTGCCTGGTGCCGGACCGGACTCTACGACGCCACGCACACTCAGTATCTGGCGTTCTGGAACGCGCGCACGTCCGCTCCGACCAGCTTCGGGTTTGGGTTCGGGTTCGTTGCGCAAAACGATGACTGGGGCACGAACTCGACCGCGATGACGGAGAGTCTGACGTCCACGACCGGTCAAGGCTACGTGGTCGGCAAGGCCGCTATCCTGGCCGAGGAACTCCCACTGGCGGATTTCGGGATCAATATCCCGGACGCTCAGGCGACCGAGCTTTACCAGGCCTTCATCACCCTGGCGATCGAGCAGCGCTTGGCAAAGTCGCGCCGTCACTTGGGCGCCGTACTGGCCCAGGCCGCGAGGCGGCGGACCGACCGCTTCCCGGCGATGCTGGTCGATGCCTATGCGGAGACGATTGCCGGCAGTTGCGGCACGGACACGGCCCAGGTTGCCAAGCAGATCGAACGCCAGGAAAAGGCGTTTCGCCGCCATGTCCAAACCTATGGATCGCTGGTTTTTTCGCGCGGCAAAGAGGGCTTTCACTCGATCGTCGTGAGTTGGGCGGCGCTGACCGCGGCCGTCTGGAACAATCAGGGTGTGCACTCGGTATCTGCTTTCACCTTGCGGCGCCTGGCCGGATACTACCTGCCGCTCGCCGACGAGCTGATACGCGACGATTACCTCGCCGAGCTTCGGGCGACCGCCGATCAGGTTGGATCAGAACTCATAAAACAGCTGTTTGCGCCCTGAGCCCCGGTAGCTCCGGCGGCAGTCCGCCGCCCGCCTTCAGTGTCGCGTGCGCAAGGCCTCAGCCGTTTTCGCGTGGACCGCGCCGAAGCCGCCGTTGCTCATGAATACGATGTGATCGCCGGCTCGGGCTTCGGTTCGCAGGTGATCGATGATGGCGTCGAGCGTGGGCAATACGCGGATATGCGTTGAGCTTGCCGCGACGCGCGCCGCATCCCAGCCCAGGTCCGGCGCCTGGTAGATGATCGCCCGGTCGGCGCTGGCGAGCGATGCGGCCAGCGCATCGACGTGCACTCCCATCTTCATCGTGTTCGAGCGCGGTTCCAGGATCGCGATGATCCGGGACTCACCGACCCGCGCCCGCAAGCCTTCCAGTGTCGTTGCGATGGCCGTCGGGTGATGGGCGAAGTCATCGTACAGCGTGACGCCGTCGACCGTCGCGTGGATCTCGAGCCGCCGCTTCACGTTGCGGAAGCTGCCGAGCGCGGCCGTGGCATGCTCGGGCTCGACTCCCACATGGCGAGCTGCGGCGATGGCGGCCAGCGCATTGCGGGCATTGTGATGCCCGCTGAGTTCCCAAGCGACGTCACCCACGGAACGGCCCTGCCAGAACACTTCAAACCGGCTGGCATCCGCTGTCGCGAGGCGCGCTTGCCAATCGGCCGACCCCGATGGATCCAGGCCTGTCAGACCGGTGTGCTGCACCGGAGTCCAGCAGCCCATCTCCACGACCGCATCCAGATTGCCATCGTCCGCGGGCCGAATGATCAGTCCCTCACCGGGGATGCTGCGAATCAGATGGTGGAACTGTCGCTGGATCGCCGCGAGGTCAGGGAAAATGTCCGCATGATCGTATTCCAGGTTGTTCAGGATCGCGGTTCGCGGACGGTAATGGACGAACTTCGAGCGCTTGTCGAAAAACGCCGTGTCGTACTCGTCGGCTTCGATGACGAAGAAGCGGCTCCCGCCGAGCCGGGCCGACAGGCCGAAGTTGAGCGGTACGCCCCCGACCAGGAAGCCGGGTTCCAGCCCGGCCTGCTCCAGAATCCAGGCCAGCATGCTTGTCGTCGTGGTTTTGCCGTGGGTCCCGGCCACGGCCAGAACCCACCGCTTGGTCAGCACGAAGTCATGCAACCACTGTGCGCCCGAGGTGTAGGCCAGGCCGCGGTTCAGGACGGCTTCGACCTCGGGATTGCCCCGCGACAGGGCATTGCCGATGATGACGAGTTCCGGCGCGGGGTCAAGGTTCTCGGCTGCGAAGCCGCTCATCAGGCCGATTCCGTGGTGCTCGAGCTGCGTGCTCATCGGGGGGTACACGTTCTGGTCCGAGCCGGTGACGTGATGGCCCAGTTCTTTGGCCATGATCGCGAGCCCTCCCATGAAGGTCCCGCAGATGCCGAGGATATGAATGTGCAAGTGGCAATACCTGTCGTAAGGAGCGGCATTCAGCGATGCCTGGCGGAGAATTCCCCGCCCGTGGCACGACTGAAGTTTGTGCCGGCGTGGGGCTTCGCCGAAATCGCTGTAGCGCGGTGGGTGTTGTTCTACGAGAGCCAGCGGACTTTGCCGCGCATCAGGCCGAGTCGGCCGCGGCGTGAAGATTTGTGGCGATCCCGGTTTGGCTTAAACTAGACGCCGTAGCGTAGCCACCTTTAGTCACATGAGCAAGAAGCACTGCATACAGATCGAAGCGGTTTCCCGGTACCTGGAATCCCAATCGGCGCCGGAAGCCGGACGTTACGTCTTTTCCTACACGATTACGATCGTCAACAATGGCAGCGTTCCGGCGAAGCTTCTGTCGCGTCACTGGGTGATCACCGACAGTGATGGGAAAGTGCAGGAGGTGCGCGGTGACGGTGTCGTCGGCGAGCAGCCGCATCTGGTGCCGGGGCAATCCTTCCGCTACACGAGTGCGGCCATGATCGAGACGCCGCTGGGCACGATGCAGGGCGAATACCAGATGGTTTCGGACGACGGGCAGCATTTCGATGCCGAGATCGCGCCGTTCGTGCTCGCGATCCCCCGCGTTCTGCACTGAGTTTCTCCGCGCATGGCGCTGCATGCCGTCGGCGACGTGCAGGGCTGTCACGCCGAACTGCTGAGTCTGCTCGACGAAATCCGCTTCGATCCGGCCCATGATCGGCTACTGCTGACCGGGGATCTCGTCAATCGTGGCCCTCGATCGCTCGAGACCTTGCGCCTGGTCAGGTCGCTGGGAGCGGCCGCGACCACGGTACTGGGCAATCATGACCTGCATCTGCTGGCAGTGGCCTTCGGGATTTCCCGCACGAAGCGGAAGGATACATTCCACGATGTCCTCGATGCACCGGACTGCAACGAGTTGCTAAACTGGCTCCGGCGTCAACCACTCTGTCATCGCGAAGGCCGCTACACCTTGGTGCATGCCGGTCTGTCGCCTTACTGGACGGTAGACGAGGCGTGCGCCCGCGCCGCCGAGGTGGAAGCCGTGCTGCGGGGGCCCGACTGCGCCGCATTCCTGCGCCAGATGTATGGCAATGAGCCTGATCGCTGGTCGGAGCAGGCGACCGGCTGGGATCGCCTGCGCTACATCGTCAACGCCTTCACTCGCATGCGCTACGTCGCGCCGGATTGGCGGCTCGATTTCCGCGATAAGGGGCTGCCGGGTACGCAGCGTGACGGGCTCCTGCCGTGGTTCGAGATCCCGGGGCGGCGCAGCGCCGGTGCAGCAATCGTGTTCGGGCACTGGTCGACGCTGGGGTTCAGGGTGTCGGGCGGATGCCATGCGCTCGATACCGGATGCCTCTGGGGCGGCGAACTGACCGCGCTGCGTCTCGACGGCGCGTCTCAGCGGGTTGCAGTACCGTGCCTGAACGGACCCGAGGGTTATCAGCCGAAAGGGTAGGGCGGTCGTGCCCGATCCGTTTCGCCGGACGGGCTACGGCACGATCTCGTGGATCTCGATCGACTGAACGGTCGTGGTGTTGCTGGGCAGCGGTGCGCTGAGGCCCTGCAAGTCGCCCGGTGACGGTGTCGGCTTGCCGCTCTTCGAGATGCGTGCGCCGATCACGATCCGCTCGAAGGACGAGAGCTTGCGTCCGGCCATCATGGCCATCGAATCGTCCAGTGTCACCTCCAATGGCAGGTCACGTACCTGACGACGCACCACCGCAAGTGGCATTGGCGGGCCCTCGCTGGCACGGGCAAAGACGAACACGCTGTCGTCGGGCGCCGCTCTGGACTTGAGGGCGGGGGACAGGGTCACATGGACAGCAATGCGGGCGCCGGAAGCCGGCTGGGGAGCCACTGCGGGCGCGTCGCTGGATGGGGCGGCAGCCTCGGCCTGCGCGATGTAATCGGCGACGGTTCGATACTCTTCGCTATCGGGAGGCAGTTGCTTTGCCAGCGCGCGCCAGTAACCGGCCGCCGCGGCCATCTCGTTGCGCTCTGCCGCGCCCAGACCGGCCAGCCACAGGCCAGTCGGGTGCCTTGGATCCCGCGCGAGGATGCCGTCAACCAGTTTCGCGGGTTCGCCGGCCATCGAGCCACCGTTGTTCTCGGCCAGCGCCTGCGCGTACAACGCGGTGATGTCGAGATTGTCGGGAGCGAGCTTGCGTGCGAACTCGTAGGCCGTCAGCGCCTTCGTTGAATTGCCCATGGCTTCGAGCGAGCGTCCGAGCAACAGCCATCCCTGCAGATCGTTTGGCTCTTTTGCGAGCTTGGCGGCCAGTTGTTCGACGGTGGCTTGCAGGGACTCGCGAGCCTCGGCGGTGGAGGCGGGCGGCGCGCGCACCAGATCCAGCCGTCCGAGTTGCCCGTACAATAACAGGCCGCCCGCGACGGCACCCAGGATGCCGGCGACGACGGCTGTGCGACCCGCCGCGGCGGGTTTCGATGGCACTGCGTCAGGCGCAGCATCCAGATCGTCGAGCAGTGTGCGGTCCAGTTCTGTCTGCAGTGCCGCTGCCTGACCGGCATCGAGATCCTCGGCTTCCAGTTCATGGCGCCGCTGCTGATGGATCAGTAGATTCAGATCGCGGCGGGCCAGGCTTGCCTGCCGACCCCGGCTGAGCAACGCTGGCAGGATGAGGCCCGGCCCGAACAGCACCAGCAGCGCTGCGAGACTCCAGAACTGGGTCATCGGTTCATTTCCGGGTGTCGCCTTCCAGTTGGCGCAGTCGCTCGCGCTCAGCTGCGCTTAGCTCGGGCGAACGCGTAGCGGCGTGCTGCCGGGTGCGGGACCGGATGAACAGCAGCCCGCCGGCCAATGCCACGAACGGGCCGAGCCATAGCAACCAGGTGATGGGCTTGACCGGCGGTCGGTACAACACGAAGTCGCCATATCGCTCCACCAGAAACTGGACCGCTTCTTCGTCGCTCTTGCCGCTCCGAATGATCTGGTAAACCTCGTCGCGCAGGTCGCGCGCCAGATCCGCGTCGGAGTCGGCCAGGGACTGGTTTTGACAAACGAGACAGCGCAATTCCTCGACCAGCTGCTCGTAACGCAGCTGTTCGGTGGTGTCCTTGAAGGTCCGGATTTCGGTGGCGCTCGCAACGGGAACGCAGCCGCAGCACAGAACGAGCAGGCAGGCCCGGACAGAGTGTTTCAACCCGGTTCTCCTTCGAGTTGCTGGACGAGTGGCAGCAGAATGCCGTCGATTGCCTCACGCGTCAGGGGGCCGGTGAACTTGTGCCGGATGATGCCCTTGCGGTCGATCACGAAGGTCTCGGGGACGCCGTAGACGCCCCAATCGATGCCGACGCGCCCGTCCGCATCGAACGCGCTGCTGCGATATGGATTGCCGAGCCGCGCCAGCCACTCCAGGGCGGCATTCCGCTCGTCCTTGTAATTAAGGCCGTAAATGGGCACGCGGCTGGTCTTCGCGAGTTCCACGAGCAACGGGTGTTCCTGTCGGCACGAAACGCACCACGAGGCCCAGACGTTCAACAGGCTGACCTGTCCGCGGAACACCTCGCTGCTCAGCGCTTCGGCCGGTGCATGCAGTTGCGGCACGGAGAAAGCCGGTGCCGGCTTCCCGATGAAGGGCGACGGCACTTCGCGCGGATTGAGTGTCAGCCCCACGCCGAGTAGCACGACCATCAGCACGAAAACGACCAGCGGGATCAGGAAAGTCAGGCGCAAGGGCAGGGTTCCCCGGGTTCAGGCGGTGGCCGACGAAGGCGTCGCTGACAGCGCGGCCTTCTGGCGTGCGGCGACGCGATAGCGCTTGTCGCTCGCGGCCAGCACGCCGCCGAGTGCCATGCAAAGGCCGCCCAGCCAGATCCATCGAATGAACGGTTTGTAGTAGAGGCGGACGCTCCAGGCGCTGTTGTCCATCGGTTCGCCCAGCGCGACGTACAGGTCGCGGGTGAGGCCCGGGTCGATCGCCGCTTCGGTCATCGTGTTGCGTTGCACCCGGTAGGCGCGCTTCTCGGGTTTGAGTATCACCTCGCGGGTACCCGAGCGCACCGCGAATTCGCCTTGCGAGGCCGTGTAGTTCGGGCCTTCCACGCGGGTTGTCCCGCGAAAGGTGAACACGTAGTCGCCGATTGCCACGGTCTCGTTCGGCGCGAGACGGACAGTCTTCTCGACCGTGTAGCGGCCCGACAGGGCGATGCCGATCAATACGACGGCCAGCCCGGCGTGGGCGAGGGTCATGCCGTAGACGCCGCGTGACTGGGAGCGGAGGCCCGCCAGCCAGTGTTCGCGCAGACGAATGCGGCTCCAGAGCGTATAGCCGGCCGTGACCACAAGCCAGATCGCCAGCGTGATCGTGGCCAAGGTCTTGATGTCGCGAAGGCTCCAGAACACGGCCATGGTGACGATCCCAGCGGCCAGGCTCAGCAGGGCCAGCCAGCGGGTGCGGTGTGCGATGGCGGTCAGATTGGCACTGCGCCACGGAAACAGCAGACCCGTGCCGGCCAGCAGGAATACCGGGGCCATCACCGGCGCGAACACGGCATCGAAATAGGGTGGTCCGACCGAGATCTTGCCGAGGCCGAGCGCGTCGACCACCAGCGGATACAGCGTACCCAGCAGGATGCTTCCGGCAGCCGTGACCAGCAGGATGTTATTCAGCAACAGCAGGTTTTCGCGCGAGACGAGTTCGTAGCGTGCGTTGTCACGGACGGCGGGTGCGCGCAAGCCGTACAGCATGAGAGATCCGCCGATCACGACGCCGAGCAGCACCAGGATGAACAGTCCGCGGGCCGGGTCGGTCGCGAAGGCATGCACGGAGGTCAACACGCCCGAGCGGACCAGGAAGGTGCCCAGCAGGCTCAGCGAAAACGCAAAGATGGCAAGCAACACCGTCCAGGCCTTGAACGCCCCGCGCTTCTCGGTCACGGCCAGCGAATGGATCAGTGCAGTCGCGACCAGCCACGGCATGAATGAGGCATTCTCCACCGGGTCCCAGAACCACCAGCCGCCCCAACCCAGTTCGTAATACGCCCACCAGGAGCCTAGCGTGATGCCGGCTGTCAGAAACGTCCACGCGACCAATGTCCATGGGCGCGACCAGCGGGCCCAGGCCGCATCCAGCGATCCGCTCAGCAGTGCGGCGACGGCGAAGCTGAACGCGACGCTGAGGCCGACGTAACCCATGTAGAGCATCGGCGGATGGATCGTCATGCCGAAATCCTGCAGCAGCGGATTCAGGTCATTGCCGTCCGCAGGTGGTACCGCCAAGCGCTCGAACGGATTTGAGGTCAGCAGGATGAACAGCAGGATGCCGATGCTGACCAGCCCCATGACACCGAGCACGCGGGCCACGAAGTCCTCGGTCAGGCTGCGGCTGAAAATGGTCACCGCCAGCGTCCACAGCCCCAGGATGGTCGCCCAGAGCAGCATCGAGCCCTCGTGTCCGCCCCAGACCGCGGACAGGCGATAGTAGAGGGGCAGCGCGCTGTTGGAGTGCTGTGCGACGTAGGCGACCGAGAAGTCGTTGAGGGCGAAGCTGGCCGCCAGGCATCCGAACGCCGCGAGCAGGAAGAAACACTGTGCGCGCCCGGCGCCCCGGGCAACCGCCATCCACAGCGGTACGCCACCCGCGGCACCGGCCAATGGGAAACCGGCCTGCAGCAGTGCCATCATCAAGGCCATGACCAGGGCCAGATGGCCGAGTTCGGCGATCATTTCGGTTGCCAGGCCTGGTAATCGAGGACGGGCTTGCCGTCGGCGCCGTGCTTCACGGTGTCGGCGATTTCGGGCGGCATGTAGTTTTCGTCGTGCTTGGCGAGGACCTCCGTGGCTTCGAACACGCCGTCCTGATTCAACTGCCCGATCGAGATGATCCCCTGGCCTTCCCGGAAAAGGTCCGGAAGGATGCCACTGTAAGTGACCGCGACGCTCGCCGGACCGTCGGTGACCTCGAATCTCACCTTCAGACTGCCGGCATCGCGCTTCACGCTGCCCGGAACGACCAGGCCGCCGACGCGGAATGGATAGCCTTTGGGCGCTTCGCCCGCGGCGACCTGTGATGGCGTGTAGAAGTACAGCAGGTTCTTCTGGAATGCGGACAGAGCAAAAAATGCAGCGACCGCGATCCCGATAAGGATGCCGCTCACCGCCAGCATGCGCTGATGCCGCCGTGTCATGCGGAACTCTTGCGCTGTTGGTACAAGGCTGAGAATCGCCGCTGCACACGGGTGTGGCGGCGGCGCGCCGCGATCAGGTTGGCGGCGAGCACGAGCGCGGCCAGCCCGTAGGCCGGCCAGACGTAGGCGGCATAGCCGCCCATGTTCAGAAAGTGTTCGAAGTCCATCGTGAGGTCGTGCGCCTGGCGCTGTCGTTCAGTGTTTGTGGAGGCGAGCGTACTGGCACTATAGCGGCCGGACTCTTCACACCCCCTTAGAGTACATCGAGGATAGCGCGTTTCACCGCGTCGAGTTGGGCTTCGACAGTGCGCGGCTTGACCGTGCATTGCCCAATGGCCGTGTCCGGGTCTTTGAGGCCGTGTCCGGTCAGAGTGCAAACGACCGTACTGCCCTCGGGGATGCGGCCCCGTTCGATGTCATGGATCGCGCCGGCTACCGAAATCGCCGAGGCGGGTTCGCAAAAGATGCCTTCCTTCTCGGCGAGCAGTTTTTGCGCCGCCAGGATCTCCTGATCGGTGAAGCCGGCGAACCAGCCGCCCGATTCACGCTGCGCGCGCCAGGCCCCGTCCCAGGATTGCGGGTGCCCGATGCGGATCGCGGTGGCGATGGTCTCGGGATGGTCGATCATTTCGCCGGTCAGGAAAGGTGCGGCGCCCGCTGCCTGATACCCCAGCATGATCGGTCGCCGGTCGGTCACCGGTGCATGGCGCTCGGTGCCGATCGCGTATTCGCTGTAACCCTTCCAGTAGGCGGTGATGTTGCCGGCATTGCCGACTGGGAGGCAATGGTAGGTCGGCGCCTCGCCCAGTTCGTCGACGATCTCGAACGCTGCTGTCTTCTGCCCGTCGATACGGAAAGGGTTGATCGAATTGACGATCGTGACCGGCGCATGGTCGGCGATCTCTTTCACGATCCGCATGCCGTCATCGAAATTGCCCTTGATTTGCAGCACGACCGCGCCGTACAGCATGGCTTGAGCCAGCTTGCCCATGGCGATTTTGCCGTCGGGAATCAATACGAAGGCCGTGATGCCGGCACGTCCGGCATACGCGGCGGCGGCGGCAGACGTGTTGCCGGTCGACGCGCAGATGATCGCCCGGCTGTTCTCCTCGACGGCTTTCGACACGGCCATGGTCATGCCGCGGTCCTTGAAGGAGCCCGTGGGGTTCAGCCCCTCGAATTTGACATACAACGCAACATCCTTGCCGATCAGCCTCGGGATGTTGCGGAGTTGGATCAACGGCGTGTTGCCCTCGCCGAGGCTGATCGGACAGGTCTTGTCCGTGCAGGGCAGACGGTCGCGGTAGCGGTGGATGAGTCCGATGTAGCGGTTGGCTGAAGGCATGGTGGCAGTCGTTGCGAAAAGGCTGGGGCGTCTGTCGTAACGCGCGAGTCCGGCTTTGGGGCTCGCGCTTACTTCAAGGTTTCGAGGCGGATCCGCACGGCGGGACCCTGGATCGTGTCGAGGGCTTCGATTTGCGCCAGCGCAGCATTCAGTTCCCGCTCCAGCACCCGGTGGGTGATCATGATGATCGGCAGATGACTCGCGCCCGTGGGCGCTTCCTTCTGTATCAACGCCTCGATGCTGATGCCCTGGTTGGCGAGGATCCGGGCGATGTCGGCCAGCACGCCGGGTTTGTCTTCGGCGTTCAGCCTCAGGTAGTAGGCGGTTTCGACCTCGTCGATGGCGAGTACCGGGATGTCGGAGATCGACTGTGGCTGGAATGCGAGGTGCGGCACGCGATTCTCGGAATCGGAAGTCAGCGTGCGCACGACATCGACCAGATCCGCTACGACCGAGGACGCCGTCGGCTCGGCGCCGGCGCCGGCACCGTAGTACAGCGTGGGTCCTACAGCGTCGCCCTTGACCAGGATGGCGTTCATTACACCCGCCACGTTGGCGATCAGCCGGCGCTCGGGAATCAGGGTCGGGTGCACCCGCAGTTCCACGCCCCGTTCCGTCCGCCGCGCGATGCCCAGCAATTTGATCCTATAACCGAGGGCTTCCGCATAGGCGACGTCCGTGGCGGTGATGCCGGTGATGCCTTCGACGTAGACGCGCTGGAACTGCAGCGGGATGCCGAACGCGATCGAGGCCAGGATCGTCAGCTTGTGCGCGGTGTCCGTACCCTCGATGTCGAAGGCGGGGTCGGCCTCGGCATAACCCAGCGCCTGGGCCTCCTTCAGCACGCTGTCGAAATCGCGCCCCTTGTCGCGCATTTCGGTCAGGATGAAGTTGCAGGTCCCGTTGATGATCCCGGCGACCCACTCGACGCGATTGCCGGCCAGGCCCTCACGCAAGGTCTTGATGATCGGGATGCCACCTGCCACGGCGGCTTCGAAGGCCACCATCAACCCGCGTCGGCTCGCCTCGGCGAATATCTCGTTGCCGTGCAGCGCGATCAGCATCTTGTTCGCGGTAACGACATGCTTGCCCCGGTTCAGGGCCCGCAGCACCAGATCTTTGGCCGGTACTTCGCCGCCGATCAGTTCGACGACGATCTGGATGCCGGGATCGTCGACGACTGCATGCGGATCGGTGGTGACTTCCAGCCCGCTGGTATCGCAAATTCGGGCGCGCGCGAGGTTGCGAGTCGCAATCCGGGCGATCTGAATTTCGCGGCCGGCGCGCCGGCTGATCTCGCTGGCATTTCGACGCAGCACGTTGACGGTGCCGCCGCCGACCGTACCCAGCCCGAGCAGGCCAATCTTTACCGGCTTCAATGACAGATCCTCACGTGGCATCTCGACCGGCGATCATACTTCATTGTCCCGTCGCAGCATATGACGGATGCCGCGCACGGCTTGTCGCGTCCGGTGTTCGTTCTCGATCAGGCTGAAACGCACGTGGTCGTCGCCGAACTCACCGAAGCCGATGCCGGGCGATACGGCGACTTGCGCATCGAGCAACAGCTTTTTCGCAAATTCCAGCGAACCCATCGCGCGGTACTGCTCCGGGATCGGAGCCCAGACGAACATGGTGCCGCGCGGCTTCTCGACGTGCCACCCGATGTCGTTCAGGCCCTTGCAAAGCGTATCCCGGCGTGATCGATAGAGTTCGCAGATCTCGTGGACGCAATCCTGGGGGCCTTCCAGAGCGGTGATCGCAGCGACCTGAATCGGGGTGAACATTCCGTAGTCCAGATAGGACTTTATGCGGGCCAGCGCGGCGACCAACTCGGGGTTGCCACACATGAAACCCACGCGCCACCCCGGCATGTTGTAGCTCTTTGACAGCGTGAAGAACTCGACGGCGACTTCGGTCGCATGAGGAACCTGCAGGATCGACGGGGCGACGTATCCGTCGAAGACGAGGTCGGCGTACGCGAGGTCATGCACCACCCAGATCCGGTATTCGCGAGCGATTTCGATGACCTTCTCGAAGAAGTCCAACTCGACGCACTGCGTGGTCGGGTTGCCCGGAAAGTTCAGGACGAGCATCTTCGGTTTCGGCCACGAGGTCTTGATGGCCTTTTCGAGTTCCTCGAAGAAGTCGACCCCGTCGATCAACGGCACGTGGCGGACATCCGCACCGGCCAGCACGAAGCCATACGGATGGATCGGGTAGGCGGGATTGGGCACGAGCACCGCGTCGCCGGGGCCCATCGTGGCCATCGCCAGATGGGCCAGGCCTTCCTTCGAGCCGATCGTGACGATCGCCTGGGTGTCCAGATCCAGTTCGACGTCGAAGCGGTCCCGGTACCAGTTGCAGATGGCGCGGCGGAGGCGGGGAATGCCGCGCGATACCGAATAGCGGTGGTTGGTGTCCTTGCGGGAAACCTCGACCAGCTTGTCGACGATGTGTTTGGGTGTCGGTCTGTCCGGATTACCCATGCCGAAGTCGATGATGTCGCTGCCGGCCGCTCGTTCCTTCGCCTTCAGTTCATTGACGATGTTGAAGACGTACGGCGGTAAGCGTTTGATGCGCTGAAATTCTTCCATTCGCGGCTCGGCAGGCAGAGGTCGTTGGGGGAGGGCGGGTGTACGCGGTGAGGCGCCGTGACAAAACGCCTAAAAATAAGATCCGCGGTGGTTCTTGTCAAACTCGGCTTGGACGGTACGGCCGCGGGGTGATGGTGTGTCGGGATCTTGATTGAATTGCATTACAGATGGTAATGTTTATCAACTGTAAAAACTAATCAGGTGCCGGCCATGAAACGCGCTCGTTCCGTTATTTTTCCGATCGCCGCCGTGGCATGCATGGTCTCGCTGCCCGCACTGGGCTGGGCCGAAGGCCCGGTTCTCGGCGGTCAGCGATTCCTGCCGCTGAAGGCCCAACTCGGGCAGAAACTGTTTTTCGATTCGGATCTGTCCACGCCGCCCGGTCAGTCGTGCTCGAGTTGCCACGATCCGAACGCTGGGTTCTCGGATCCCGATCCGCGCACGCCCACCTCGAAGGGCGTGATTCCCGGCCGCTTCGGCAGTCGCAACGCGCCCACCGCTGCCTACTCCGCCTTCGCTCCGGCATTCCATTACGATCCTGCCGAGGGGCTTTTCGTGGGCGGACAGTTCCTCGACGGGCGGGCGGCGACCCTGGAAGATCAGGCCGGCATGCCGTTCCTGAACCCGCTCGAGATGGCCAATCCGGACAAGGCGACAGTCGTCCGAAAGGTGCGCCAAGCCCACTACGCCGATCTGTTCCGCGCCGTTTACGGGCCCAAGGCGTTGGCCGAGGTCGATCGCGCCTACGACCGTATAGCGGATGCGATTGCCGCGTTCGAGAACACCCGCCTGATGAACCGCTTCAGTGCCAAGTACGACGCATATCTCGCCGGGAAGGCCGAGTTGACCCCTGCCGAAGCGAACGGGCTGCGTCTGTTCGAGGATCCAGCCAAGGGCAATTGCGCCGCATGTCATCCCAGTGCCCCGGGGCCGGGTCGGACCCCGCCGCTATTCACCGACTACACCTATGACAATCTCGGCGTGCCGCGGAATCCGGCCAATCCGTTCTACGGTTTGCCCGCGGAGTTCAATCCGGAGCAGCGGGAGTTCGTCGACAGGGGGTTGGGAGCGGTTCTCGCGCGGTCCTCGGAAGACGGCAAGTTCAAGGTGCCGACGCTGCGCAACGTCGCCGTCAGCGGACCGTACATGCACAACGGTTACTTCGCCAGCCTGCGGGCAGTGGTTGCCTTCTACAACGATCGTGACGTCAGGCCGGCGTGCAAGTCACGGTTCGTCGGTGAGGCAGAAGCTTTGCGGAGGGGCTGTTGGCCCCGGCCCGAGGTGACCCACAACGTCAATCGGGACGAACTAGGCCAGCTTGGTTTGACTGATCAGGAGGTCGACGACATCGTGGTATTCCTGCAGACCCTGACCGACGGTTACCGGTTGCCGCCCGTGACGGAGTGACGCCGGTTGCGGGGACGAATCACGGTCCCACGGCTTGCTCGCGGCTCAGCCGGACCCAGCCCTGAACGACGCGATAGACGATCCACATCAGGTCGCCGCTGAGGATCATCACGCCGAGCGGGCCAGCCGTCAGTGCGAGCGCTCCGGCGACGCCCACCGCGAGGCTGATCCAGAATGTCTGGATCTGCCAGCGGAAGTGGGATGCCAGCCACGACTCACCCGCTTTGGGCAGCTGCGTGTGGCTGATGATCGCGCTGATCGGGTAACTGATGCCGGCAATGACTGCGCCGGCCTGGAGCAGGTAAGCAATTTGAGCCAGTTGCTTTGTGGTCATGGCCATAAGCGGGTTTGTTCGCGGTGTGAGGGGCGCGGTGGCTTGCTATTTCGGCGGTCCGAATGGCTCAGCGCCGATGGCGGCCAGTCCGGCTCGCGCGCAGGTCTCGTCCAGGCGCACGCCCGGTGCGCCGCCGACTCCGATGGCGCCGACGATGGCGCCGTTCAGGGAGATCGGGAAGCCGCCCCCGAGCAGCAGGATCGAGTCGTTCATATCGTGCAGTCCGGCCAGTTCCGCGGAGCCGGCCGCGATTTCTGCGATGACTTGGGTGGGTTGGCGCAGGCTCGCGGCCGTGTAGGCCTTGCGTCGGCTGCTTTCCACGGTGTGCGGTCCGGCGCCATCGGCCCGTGCGGCCAGCACGGTCACACCGGCAGCATCGGTCACGGTCACGCTGACGCGGTGGCCATCCGTCTGACACTGTCGCAAACTCGCGGCCGCGGCCTTTTGCGCGAGTTCCAACGAAATGTTAGAGACCGTGACGAGATTCTCGGCGCGGAGCGGTGATCCGAACGAGGATAGCGCGAATGCTGCAAGAACCGTTGCCGCGTGACTCACGGAAGCGACGCCACGCTGCGTGAGGTGTGTCTTCATGTCGAACTCCGGGTCAATCCGATACAAGTCGGATATTCGACTGCGCGGCGCGATCGGATGTTCCGGTCGGTGTATGGGTCTGACGCAGGCGGGCATCGAACTCCTGCAGGCGTTCGCGCGTGCCGATATCCATCCAGAAACCGGGATACAACTGGCCCGTGACGCGCCCGTGGGCCATGGCTTCGCGCAGGAGCGGCGCCAGCGCGCAACGACCCTCCGGCAGGTTGGCGAACAGCGAAGGCCGGTAGAGGCCGATCCCGGCAAAGGTATGACGCTCCGCGCCGTCGGGCATCAGTGTCTGGCCGTGCAAGGCGAAGTCCCCGACCGGATGGTGCTCCGGGTTTGTGGTCAGGACCAGATGGGCGTCACCGGGAGGCGGACGGTGCAGCTGCTCGAAGGGAAAATCGGTTGCGATGTCGCCGTTCACGACCAGAAAAGGGTCGTGCCCGAGCAGCGGTAGGGCATGGCGGATGCCGCCGGCCGTCTCGAGGGGCTCCGGCCCCTCATCCGAGTAAGCGATGCTGACTCCCCAGCAGCGGCCGTCGCCGAGGTGCTCCCGAATCTGGTCTCCCAAGTAAGCCAGATTGACCACCAGTTCGTGAAATCCGGCTTTGGCGAGCGCGACGATCAGGTGCTCGATCAGTGGCCGCCCTCCGGCTTCGAGCAGGGGTTTCGGCGTGTGGTCGGTCAGTGGCCGCAGCCGCTCGCCGCGGCCGGCCGCGAGGATCATGGCCTTCATGCGAAGACGGCGCGCCGGTGCGCCGGTTCGGCGGTGGATCGGAGGAATTCGCCGAACTCGGCGAGTTCCGGATACTTCGTGCATACGCTGTCGACGTAGCCCAGCGTCCGCGGGATGTCTTTCAGATAGCCGCCCTTGCCATCGCGGAGCTGGAGGCGGGCGAAAATGCCGACGGCCTTCAGGTGTCGCTGCATGCCCATCAGATCGAACCACCGCTCGAAGCGGGGAGCGTCCGTGGCGGCCAGTAGATCGCTTGCGATGGCTTGCTCGACGTACGCTTGTCGCCAGCGCGCTACCCGAGGCTCGGGCCAGGAGACATAGCAGTCCCTCAGCAGGGACGCCAGGTCATAGCTGATCGGACCGACGACGGCGTCCTGGAAGTCGAGGATGCCCGGATTGCCGGAGGCACAGACCATCAGGTTGCGCGAGTGGTAGTCACGGTGGACGAAGACGCGCGGTTGCTCCAGGGCCGAGGTCACCAGTGTCGCGCTGACACGTTCAAACAGGGATGCGGCATCGCCGTCGAGCGGACTGCCGAGCAGTCGACCCAGGAACCAGTCGCGGAAGATATCCAACTCGCGTCGAAGCAGTGCGGCGTCGTAGGCGGGGCGTCCGCAGTCTTCGGTGTCGATCCCCGCCTGCAGGCGAACCAGCGCGGCGATCGCGTCCCGGTAGAGCCGGTCCGAATTGTCCGCCCCGAGCGTTTCCAGATAATGGCGGCTGCCAAGGTCACTGAGAACGGCAAAGCCTCGCTCCAGGTCGGCGGCATGCACGGCGGGCACCGTCACGCCGGCCTCGCGCATCAAGTTCGCAACATCGATGAAGGCCTGGAGATTCTCCGTAGCCGGTGGGGCGTCCATGACGACCCGTGACAGGTCGGCGATGCGGGTGCGAAAGTAGCGGCGGAAGCTGGCATCCCCGGAGGCGGGAACGAGCCTGCCCTGGCAACCGGGCAAGGCCTGTTCGAGCCAGATCGACAATTCGGTGCAGCGTGTGTCCTGGGGAGTGGTCATGCGTCTCTTGCGGTCGTCGAAAATTGCTTCGCGAGCGGAATGATGGGTTAAAATCAGGGCATTGTATGAGTTCCCGAGTCAGAAGAGAAACCAGGCCGCACGGCCAAGGCAGCGCGCCTGGCCGCCGTTGCGTGTAAGATGCCCAGTCCTTCGACCGCTTTCGGACGCCTTGCGCCCCTCAGTGCTGCCAGACTTTCTCCACCCTAGGTCCCTAGTCCCGGTCCTGAGAGGCCTCGCGGGCATCTGGCTGTGCGTGCCTTTCGGTGCGCAGGTGGCCATGGCGGTGCCTGCGCCGACATCCGTCGACGCGCAGCCCGCCTCACGGATGGTGATTCGTAAGCCCGCGGAAGTCGCGCATGTCGAGGTTCCGCAGGGCCGTGCGGCAGGCATCACGGACGCGAAGTCCGGCTGGACCTGCCGCCAGGGTGACGAAGAAAAGGAATGGAAGTGCTCCCTCGCCGGCCCGGATCCCCGCGGAGAAACGCACGTGGTGCGCGAGCCGGGGGAGGAAATCGAGAACTGGTCCGAGCAGACCGATATCACGGACGAAGACGAAAAGCGGTTCCGGCCGCTGATGAGCAGCTTTCCATCCGATCCCTGGCTGCTGCATTGCGGGAAGCGGGAAGAGTACCGGGGCACGGACTTTCTGCTGTCGCCTGCCGATCGGACGGCGCGCGAACGCGCACCGATCGAGATCCGTTCCGATTATGGTGAGTTGCACGGCGATGAAGTCGCCAATTTCTCCGGCGCGGCGCAGGTCACGCGCGCCGATCAGAAGCTGTCGGCGGATTTCATGAGCCGCAATGCCTTTGTGAACACGATGAATGCGAACGGGAACATGACCTATGTGGAGAAGGGCATGGCTTTCTCGAGCGACAGCGGCTTTCTTGATCTCGGCAAGGACAAGGGCGTGCTGCGCAATTCACAGTTCGTGCTTTCCACCGTCCCGGCACGCGGCACCTCGCGCCTGACCTTCTTCGATAGCAAGGATCTCTCGCGCTACGAGCAGTTTGCCTATACCAGTTGCCCGCCCGGCAACCGCGACTGGGTCCTGCACGCCGACAAGGTCAAGATCAACAAGGCCACCGGCCAGGGATCCGGCAGTCACGCATGGATGGAGTTCAAGGGTGTCCCGATGTTCTACACGCCCTACATGTCTTTTCCGACCGACGACAGGCGGCAAACGGGCTTGCTGGCTCCCAGCTTCGGCTATTCTTCGGTGCGCGGTTTCGATCTGACGGTGCCCTATTACTTCAACCTCGCGCCGAACTACGATCTGACCGTCTGGCCGCGGCTGCTGACCGAGCGCGGCGTGCTGTTGCACGGCGATTTTCGCTACCTGACTCCCTACAACCAGGGGCGACTGATCGGCGAGGTTCTGCCGGACGATTGGGAGACGCACCAGACGCGTGGTGAGGTCGGACTGCTCGATAACGCGACCTGGACCGAGAATCTGCGATCGCATGTGGACCTGAACTGGGTCTCCGATCAACAGTATCTGAACCAACTCAGTAACCAGCTCGCGCTGATCGATTTCAACTTCGTGCGCAGTAACGCGTCGGTAACCTATACGGGCAGCACCGACAGTTTCGGCGCCTATGGCGTGACGACCTCCGCCGACACGTTCCAGACGATCAATCCCTTGATCACGCCAGAGCAACGTCCCTTCTATCGACTCCCTGCGACGAACGTTTTTCATTACCTGCCGATCGCGGACACCGGTATGAATGTGACGACCAACGTCGAGTTCGCCAATTTCGTCAGCGATGTCAATCCCGCGGGTCAGCGCCTAAACCTGAAGCCGCGCTTGCAGTTTCCGCTGCGCAGTGCGGCGGGTTTCGTCACGCCGAGCGTCAGCATGCAGTTGACGCAGTACATGATGACCGACCTGGTCAACCCGAACGATCCTGCCGACAGGGGTAAACAGAACCAGCAGGTCGTCGACAGCAGTCTGACGCGCGCATTGCCTATCGTATCGCTGGATAGTGGCCTGTACTTCGAGCGGGATCTGGAACTCGGGAAAGCAGGGTACACGCACACCTTTGAACCGCGCTTGTTCTATGTGTATATCCCCTATCAGGATCAGGATCAGTTTCCGCTTTACGACACGATCAACTACGACTTCAACTATTACCAGTTATTCCGCGAGAACCGTTTCACCGGCAACGACCGACTGGGCGACACCAATCAGGTCACGCTGGCAATGACCTCCCGGCTGTCCGATCTGGCCAGCGGCAGGGACCGCTTCAGGGCGACCATCGGTGAGATCTTCTATTTCCAGGGGCGCCGCGTGACCTTGCCCATCTCGAACGTCGGAACGCTCTACTACCCGGATCAGGCGACGACGTTTTCGAACGTGATCGGCGATATGAGCGCGGCGATCACCGACCGCTGGTGGGTCGATGTCGGGGGCCAGTACAACCCGTATGACAATCAGTTCGAGCGGCGCCAGATTTCGCTGCGCTACGATGCGCGCAACAACGATTTGCTGAACCTGACCTACCTCTACCTGAACCAGCCGAGCAATCAGGACTTCCGGGTCAACTTGCTGGACGGCTCGATGCGTCTGCCGATCCCGTTCCTCGGCGACGGTTGGCATGCGATTGGGCGCTGGCAGTATTCGCTACTCGATCAGATCACGCTGGAAGCATTCGGCGGTATCGAGCGGGAAACCTGCTGTTGGCGCCTGGGCGTCGTCGCGCGGCATTACATCAACAGCGTGAATGGCGTCAGTGGCACCAACAGCTTCACGTCCACGGCGAACAACGGCGTTTTCGTGCAGTTCGAGTTCAAGGGTCTGACCCGACTGGGCGATCAGCTCGAAAAGCTCCTGACGCGAAGCATCCGCGGCTACCGGACGCCAGAGCAATGACGGCCAGAGACCTCGAAGCGATGACCATCCGGACGATCACGGTGAAGCTCGCGGCCGCTGCGGCGCAGCTGTTACTTGCATGCGGCCTTCTCCTGGCGGGGCCGGCGCGAGCCTATGACGAATCGATTGATCGCATTGTCGCGGTGGTCGAAGACGGCGTGATCCTGGAAAGCGAGTTGGATAACAAGGTCCGCACCATCCGCCGCAGCCTGGACCAAAGCAATACCTCGCTGCCCCCGATCGACGTGCTGCGCCGGCAGGTGCTGGACCGGATGATCCTTGAGAAGATTCAACTGCAACTGGCGGAAAAGGCGGGCATCGGAGTGGACGATGAGACGCTGCGGACGGCGGTGCAACAAATTGCCCAGCGGAACCAGATTTCGGTCGATGAGCTGCGTGCGTCCCTGGAGCAGGAAGGCATCGGCTATGCGGATTTTCTAAACCAGATTCGCAGCGAGATTACACTTGGGCGCTTCCGCTCCAGTCAGGTGAACAGCCAGATCAAGGTCACCGACCGCGAAGTGGATCACTACCTCGAGACGCAGGCACAGTCGGGGGTGGGGGCGGACAGCGAATATCTCCTTGGTCACATCCTGATCGCCACGCCGCAGGCCGCGTCTCCGGAAGACGTACAGAAGGCGAAGGAGAAAGCCGACGCGCTGGCTGCCGAACTGGTAAAAGGGGCGGACTTCAAACAGGCGGCGGTCGAGAATTCAAGTGATCCGCAAGCCCTGAATGGCGGAGAATTGGGGTGGCGCAAGCTGGCTCAGATTCCGACCTTGTTCGCGGAAGCCGTGCCAAAAATGAAGAAGGGTGAAGTGCAGGGGCCGATGCGCAGTCCGAACGGGTTTCACATCATCAAATTGATTGATGTGAAGGGATCTGAGCAGCAGACCGTCACCAAAACCCGTGTCCGTCACATCTTGATCAAACCGAACGAAGCTTTGTCCGATAGTGACGCAGAGCAAAAGCTGGTCGGGCTCAAGGAGCGGCTGGCCAATGGAGAGGATTTCGCCGACCTCGCCCGCGCCCACTCAGACGACAAGGGTTCGGCGATCAAGGGCGGCGAGCTCGGGGAGGTTGAGCCGGGCGCGTTGGTGCCGCCGTTCGAAGAAGCCATGAGCAAACTGAAACCCAGCGAAATCAGCGAGCCGGTGCAGACCCAGTTCGGCTGGCACTTGATCCAGGTGCTCGATCGGCGGGAATCATCGGACAACAACGAGGCGCAAAGGAACCAGGCGCGCGACGCGCTTTTCAAGCGCAAAGTCGAGGAAGAGACGGAGCTCTGGTTGCGTCGAATCCGGGATGAAGCGTATGTCGAGATCCGGCTGCCCGAGGCTGCGCCGGAATCGCTGTTGCCGTCCAATCCCCTGTCGCCGTCGTCGCCCTGACGTGGCGCTCCCCCGCATTCTATTGACGACGGGCGAGCCGGCCGGTATCGGCCCCGATCTGCTGGTGGCTATTGCCGGAGAAGCCTGGGACTGCCAACTCACCGTTATTGGTGACCCGGCCTTGATTGAAAGCCGGGCGGTTGAGCTGGGTGCGTCGCTCCGGGTGCATCGGACGGAGCCGGCCGTCACATCGGGCCGGCATGAAGCCGGTTGCTTGTCGGTGTGGTCGACGCAGCGCAGCGTGCGGGCGCAATGCGGCCAGCTGGAGCGGGACCACTCCGCCTATGTGCTAGAAACGATCGACGAGGGAGCGCGTGCCTGTTTGAGGGGGGCGTTCGATGCGCTGGTGACGCCCCCGGTACACAAGGGCGTCATCAATGCCGCGGGGTTCACGTTTACCGGTCACACGGAACACATTGCTGCGCTGACTGGGGGCGATCCGGTGATGATGCTCGCCGTGCCGGGCCTCCGGGTCGCTCTGGTGACCACCCATATGCCCCTCGCGCAGGTCAGTGGTGCCATCACGTCGGAACGGCTGGAGCGGACTCTCCGCACCGTCCATCGGGATCTCCGCTTACGATTCGGCCTTGCCATGCCGCGGATTGCGGTGTGCGGCCTGAATCCGCATGCCGGCGAAGGAGGGTACCTGGGGCGAGAGGAGATCGAGGTGATCGAGCCGGTGCTGCAGCGGTTGCGGGGTGAGGGCTGGAAGTTGCGCGGCCCGCTGCCGGCCGATACGGCATTCTTGCCGGAGATACTGGCGGAGGTCGATGTGGTGCTGGCGATGTATCACGACCAGGGTCTGCCGGTGTTGAAACATGTCGGATTCGGTCGCGCGGTCAATGTCACACTGGGGTTGCCGATCATCCGGACTTCAGTCGACCACGGCACTGCGCTTGACCGCGCAGGCACCGGGCGGGTCGATGCGTGTAGCCTTAAGGCCGCTCTCGAGATGGCGATCACGCTGGTGAGGCGCGGGCGCGTGTCGGAGGAGGGGTGATGTCACACGCGCCCCGTCGGCGTTTCGGCCAAAACTTCCTGCGCGATGAGACGGTGCTGCGGGCCCTGATGGACGCGATTGCTCCGGGCCCCGAAGACCGGGTCGTCGAGATCGGGCCCGGCCGCGGGGCTTTGACGCAACGTCTCGCGAGCACGTGCGCGGAGTTGCATCTGGTCGAGATCGACCGCGATCTGGTCGCGGAACTGCGCCAACGCTATGCGGCTGATTCGGGTGTTTTCATCCATCAGGCCGATGCGCTGAAGTTCGACTTTCGTGAGTTGGTGACCGACAGGCGCAAGCTGCGCCTGGTGGGGAATTTGCCTTACAACATCTCGACACCGCTGCTGTTCCATCTATTCGAGCAGCAAGATGGCGTAGTCGACATGCACTTCATGTTGCAACGGGAAGTGGTTCAGCGGCTCACCGCGGATCCCGGTTCGGCCGATTACGGCCGCCTGACCGTCATGTCGCAGTACTTTTGTCGCTCGGAGTCGCTGTTCGAGGTTTCCCCGGAGAGTTTCTTTCCGCAACCCAAGGTGATGTCCGCCGTCGTGCGACTGGTGCCGCATCAACAGCCGCCAGTCAACGTTTTCCTCCCGGCACTGCAAAAGGTCGTGCTCGCCGCGTTCGGACAGCGTCGCAAGACGCTGAGGAACTCTTTGAGTGGGCTGCTGGGGCCCGAAACGCTGGCAGCGCTCGCCATCGATACGGGGCTGCGCGCTCAGGACCTGGATCTGGAGGATTTCGCGCGCATAGCGGCAACGCTGCCGCGGGTGGAGGGTGGCCGAGGCTCGGGCTGAGCGGCTATCGTGCCGAGCGCGGGCCAGGTGGAACTTCGCGGCGAGAACCGTGGATCGCTTTTTGCGGGGCGCCCCGCAAAATAAAAACCCCGATCGGCTTTGATGGCCGGTCGGGGTTTCTCGTATGACGAGTAAGCCGAAGCTTACTTCATCATCGACTTCTTGAACATGCGGTCGAGCTTCGCATTGACTTCCTCTGAAGCCGCCGCTGCACGGCGAGCAGCAGATTCAGCGCTGGAAGCCTTCGCTTCAGCCGACTGCGCAGCCGACAGCGCTTCCTCGGCGGTGCTCTTGATCGAAGCCTGTTCGGCCTTCAGACCATCGATTTGGGTCTGCAGGGCGGTAACGTCAGACTTCGAGGCGCAGCCCACCAACAAACCGGTCGACAGCAGCACTACGGACAATTTGGTTGCGTTCAACATAGCTAGCTTTCCTTCTTCCTTACTGAGGTTGATTGAGTCGTTCATCCACGCGGGAACTCACGACTCCCGCCCGTTAGTTTGCCGCTATTTCGGCGGATTTTCCACAACTATTTTGGTTTAGCCCCCCCTCACCGGATGCTCACCAGCGTACCTTTCCTGACCCAGTGCGCGAGCCGGTCCACTTGACGGTTGGTCAAGGCTACGCAACCATGCGTCCAGTCGAACAGTTCATGGACATCCGCATTGCCGCGGCCAACGCCGTGAATGCCTATGCGACCTCCGAGCGGGGTACTTTGCGGTGGGACATTCCGGCCGAAGTGGGCTTCCATGATCTGATTCAGAGTATCCCCGCCGATCAGGCCTCGGTCGAAAGCACGACGAGCGACCTGCAAATTGGGATAGGTAAAGCCAAAGAATCGATGAAACTGGCTGTTCTCGTTGATCCAGCCGATCCGATATTCCCCGAGCGGCGTCTTGTCGTCGCCGCGTTGCTTGTCAAAACTCGCACCGCGGCGGCCGATCGCGATACGGGGGAATGATTCCACCACCTGTTCGCCGGCCATGACATTCAATTCGTGTGTCTTGGTATCGATCAACAGCCAAGTGTCGGTCGTGCTCGCAGGTCCGGCAATGGCCGAGCAGCAGAAGAACGTTGCGCACAATGACAGGGAAAGATAGCGCCTCAACGACATTAACCTCATTTTTGCAATTGCGTAAGCTGAAATCCATTATTTACCGAAGCGAATTACTCCGCCATTAAATGGTACGACTCCCTAAGCTCATCGGACAATAACTATGCTCATCGAGACCAGAAAGACCCAACCTTATCCGGACCAAAAGCCAGGAACCTCCGGGCTGCGCAAGAAAGTCAAGGTGTTCCAGCAGCCTGGCTATCTCGAAAATTTCGTGCAGTCGGTATTCGATACGCTCGGTGACGTCGCCGGCAGGACTCTCGTGCTGGGGGGCGATGGTCGCTACTTCAATCGCCAAGCCTCGCAGATCATCATCCGAATGTCGGCGGCCGCAGGCGTGGGGCGCCTTCTGGTCGGCCGCGGTGCGATTTTGTCGACCCCGGCTGCTTCCTGCGTGATCCGCAAGAACAAGGCGCTCGGCGGATTCGTCCTGTCGGCCAGCCATAATCCAGGCGGGCCGGACGAGGATTTCGGCATCAAATTCAATGTTGCGAACGGCGGGCCTGCCCCGGAGAGCTTCACCAATGCGGTCTACGCGCGGACCCTCGAAATTGGGGAGTATCGGATCGCCGAGTCGCAGGAGATCGATCTCGACCGGCTCGGCGAGTACCAACTGGGCGAGATGACAGTCACGGTCATCGATCCCGTGGACGATTACGCCGAGTTGATGGAAAGCCTGTTCGACTTCGAACTGATCAAGGGGGCGCTGAAGACCGGCACGATCACGCTCCGCTTCGACGCAATGCATGCCGTCACCGGGCCCTATGCCAAGCGGATTCTGGAGGAACGCTTGGGCGCCGCGCCCGGGTGTGTCATGAATGCGGTGCCGCTCGAGGATTTCGGGGGCGGTCATCCGGATCCCAACCTGACCTACGCGCACGCACTGGCCGAACTGATGTATGGAGCCAAGGCACCAACCCTGGGCGCTGCATCCGACGGGGATGGCGATCGCAACATGATCATGGGAGCACGGTTCTTCGTGACACCCAGCGACAGCCTGGCCGTGCTCGCTGCCAATGCGCACCTGATTCCGGGGTACCGGAACGGTATCTGCGGTATCGCACGTTCAATGCCGACCAGCCAGGCAGCGGATCGCGTCGCGAGGGCTCTTGGGGTCGAATGCTTCGAAACCCCGACCGGCTGGAAATTCTTCGGCAACCTGCTGGATGCGAAGAAGATCACCCTGTGCGGGGAGGAGAGCTTCGGGACAGGATCGGGCCACGTTCGGGAAAAGGACGGTTTATGGGCGGTGTTGTTCTGGCTGAATCTCGTGACGGTGCGCCGGCAGTCGGTGGCTGAAATCGTCCGCGATCATTGGCGCCGGTTCGGCAGGGATTTCTACACGCGTCATGATTACGAAGGCATCGACTCCGTGATCGGAGACAGTATTCTCCAGTCGCTGCGCGATCAGTTGCCGAGTCTGGCGGGTCAGACGCTCGGCGGGCAGGTCGTTCGCTTGGCGGACGATTTTTCCTACACGGATCCGGTCGATGGCAGCACCAGCGACAAGCAGGGCATCCGCATCCTTTTCGAGGATGGATCGAGGATCGTGTTCCGGCTCTCCGGTACAGGTACGGAGGGGGCGACCTTGCGTATCTACGTGGAACGCTACGTGCGTGACGAGGCGCTGCACGGGACCGAAACCCAGGAGGCGCTGCGCGATCTGATCGAGCTTGCGGAACGACTGTGCGAGGTCAAGAAGCGTACCGGCATGACCGAGCCGACCGTCATCACCTGACCGCAAACGTCTCGCGTCCGGGTTCAGGGACGCGCGGGCTTTTTGTCCCGGGGCTCGTTTTCCCCCGCGACTTCATCGAGCGCAGGTTCCGCCGCGCCGGCCTCGGCCGGCGCCGTCCCTGGACGGATTGCGCTGCCGTTGCGGTTTTCGCATTCCGGCCATGAGGAGGCACCGACGCCTCATCGAGTTTCGCGCGTAGTGGCGCCGGTGAGTCTGTCCCGCGTTCCAGGCCGATCCTGATCGCTGCCGATCGACGCGTCAGCATATTGCTTTTGCTGACGTCAGCATTTTTTACACTCCGGGTGCCGGTGCGCCTATCCTCCGTCGGTGACACGCTGTTTGTCGTCGCGGGGAAGGGGGTTATAGGTGTTGGTACGTCACGTGCTTGTTCTATCGGGTAGTCGTTTTCCGAGCGACACCCCGGATGGTTTGATCGCCATTCGCAGTACGTCTCCCCGACCATCGCTTGCTGCATGGTGTTTGGACTGGAGCATGAGCCCAGTTGATGGCCCTACCGAGCGTGGGTGGTGAAGTACAGCCGGGTGAAGTCCAACTCGGGTCATTTACGTGAACGCATATTGTCAATCGAGGTTACGCGACGCATGAGTCATTTGATGAAAAGTGTTCAATTTCCCTTGCGGGCGATACGGTTATTTGCGGTTGTCCTGATGTCGTTGGGTGCCGCTTCATCGGCGTCCGCCACGACCTCGCTGGTCCGTACCGCGTACGACAGCATCATCGCCGAAAGCTCTGGCCAATGTCTGGATCTTGGGCGCGTAGCCGGTTCGCCCAATGCTGTCGCACAATGGGACTGCCAGGGCCAGACGGGGCAGCGCTGGACCATACAGCGCCGGTCCGGCTCATCAGTGATCATCAATGCCAAGACGCGACGTTGCCTCGCAGTCGAGGGAGACGGCAGCGATGCCGGTGCCTCTCTGGTTGAGGCCGCCTGCAACGTGCCGAGTCGCTTTTGGAACGTTTCTCCGTCGGGTGGCCGCTTGCAGCTCGTTTCGCGGCAAAGCGGCCTCTGTGCGACGGTGCGCGGCGCATCGCGTACGCGGGGGGCGGCCATGGAACTGCAGCCTTGCACCGATGTGTCGCACAAGCGCTTTGTGATCGGTCGAGGGCTCGTGACGCCGGAGACCCCGGTCCACCTGATCGGTCAGGAAAGCGGCCTGTGTGCGGTTGTGCCCGGTGCGCAGTCCGCTGCGGGAACTGCAGTCGTTCAGCAAGCCTGTGGCACGACCCTCAACACACAGTGGACACTGCAACCGTATGCGTCCGGGGCGGCTGGAGCTTACCGGATCGTCGCCGGCCACAGTGGGGCCTGTCTGGCAGTCGATGTCGCGACGGACGGGGCAGGGATGCAGTCCGGCGCGCGACTCGTCCAGGTCGCCTGCAGCGCTCAGCGTGCCGAACAGTGGCTGCTTCGCGCTCAGGTGTCTCGCTCGGCCTATCGGCTGGAATCCAATCTGAGTGGGCTTTGCCTCGACGTGGCTGGCGCGAGTCGCGCCAAAGGTGCCGCGCTGGTGCAAACGGCCTGCAGCAACGCGGCGCCGACGCAAAACTGGACTCTGGCCATCGCCAACCCGCGGGCCTCGTGGGGCAACCTGATCAATCTGCCGCTGGTGCCTGTGGCCGTGTCGAATCTCCCCGATGGCAGGGTTCTTGGCTGGTCTGCAGGGGCCGAGCTGTACTTCGAAGTGCCGGCCTGGGGCGAGCCTGCACAGACTCAGTCGGTGGTTATCGATCCCAGTACTGGCGACTGGTCCCAGTACCGCGTATCGAACACCAACCACGATATGTTCTGCCCAGGCACCAGCAACTTGCCGGACGGAAGGCTCCTCGTTTCGGGCGGCAGTTCGAGCCGGCGCACCAGCATCTTCAATCCATTCGAGTCTCTAGCCGACCCGTGGATCCGGGGACGGCAGATGAACATCAACCGTGCGTATCAGGGCAACACGGTACTGTCGACCGGCGACGTTTTCACGCTAGGCGGATCGTGGAGCGGCGGGATCGGCAACAAGACGGGTGAACTTTACTCGACTTCAGCAGACGCCTGGAGTTTGTTGTCAGGCGTGCCGCTGCCGGATACGTCGGACATCATTGGCCCTGATCTCGGCGGTACCTACCGGGGTGACAATCATGTCGCATTGTTTGCGCAGCGCGATGGTTGGGTATTCCATGCCGGCCCAAGTGCGCACATGCACTGGATCGACACGAAGAACGGCGGCAGCGTGTCGGCCGGGATTCCGCGCGGGGACGACACCTACAGCATCAACGGCAACTTCGTCCTATACGACACCGGTGACACGAGCCGGATCCTGAAGCTCGGCGGCGCTCCGAATTACGATTCCGGTGACGCCTTCGACCGGGCCTATCAGATAGACATCAACCAGAGCCGCAACGTTGCCGTCAAGCGACTCGCTCCCATGAATCACCCGCGGACCTTCTCCAACAGCGTGGTCTTGCCCAATGGTCAGGTCATCGTCGTGGGCGGGCAGAGTCGTGTTCGGCTGTTCTATGACGACGATGCCGTGTTCGAGACGGAACTGTGGGACCCGCGGACCCAGGTGTTCACCAAGCTGAATGCGCCGATCGCGGTAGCGCGCAACTATCACAGCGTGGCCTTGCTGTTGCAGGATGGGCGGGTACTTTCGGGCGGCAGTGGCTTGTGCGGCGTCAATGCCATGCAATCAACCGGTTGCCCGGGGAATCATCCGGACGTGCAGATCCTGACTCCCCCCTATTTACTGAACGAGGATGGCTCGCTGGCCAATCGGCCGGTGATTAGCCAGGCACCGGCGGTAGCGGCGTTGGGTGCCACCATCACGGTCGATACCGACCGGCCCGTCAGTGAGTGGGCGATGGTACGCATGTCATCGACCACCCATACCGTCAACAACGACCAGCGGCGAGTCCTGCTGAGGCACACCAGCGCGGCGGTCAGGAATCGTTACAGGCTCACCATTCCTGCGCAGAGCGGTACCGCTCTGCCGGGTTACTGGATGCTGTTCGCCCTCGACGCTCGGGGTGTGCCGAGTGTGGCGAAGACCCTCCAAATCCAGTGAGGGTTCCCGCTAGACATTTGACGAAGGCTTTTCCGGCGGTGGCGCGCGTGCTTCGCGCCACCATTCGTTGTGTTGTCATTGGTTGCCTTTCCCGCCTGGTCGATGGCAAGCAGGCGCCGGGTGGATCAAGTCCGCAGGGCGCTCTGGCTTCTCCGTCGCCCATTACGATGGGCGAGACTCGCTGGGTGGCAGGGATCCGCCCCAAAATTTCGGGCGAAGCACCTAAATGGAAGACTCTACTGCGGGGCGTGCGGACAAGAGGCGATCGGTTGTCCCATCACTCAAGCGGCATGCTATGCACGGTATTCGTCTCGGTGCATCCGAGGAGCGCTCGGGCCGAATCGCTCCCACTCAAGCGCGGCGCGGATGCAGCTGATCATGGCTCCTTGACTTCCAGCGTGCCATTCGGGCTCTCACCGAATACCTCCGGCGCGTAGAGCGCCTCGACCCGCGTCGGGGGCAAGGCAAACCGGCCCGGATTGTTGAACCGCACCGTGTACTCGACGGTCCACCGGCCCTTGGGGACATAATCGTAGTAGGACCTGAAAGCGTCGAAACGCCGCTCCTGATAAAGCGGCCAAGCCCCGCCATCCTGGCGCTCGTCTGCCGTCAGCAGAGATGAGTCACGTCCCAGACCTGTGCCCAGAATCGAGGCTCCGGACGGAATCGGATCGTCGACGACCACCCAGGCCATGTCGGCCTGAGCTTCCAGTTCCAAACGGACACGCGCGACGTCGCCGCGGCTCCAGATCCCGGCCTGACGCTGCTCAACCGGCAGCAGCGTCCGGTGTATCGCATAGCCATTGAAATCGTCCGCGCGCAACGGCACGGCGGCTCGGCTCTGGATCGTCGCCCAGGGCGTGCCGCTCCCCTGATGTTCCAGTTCCAGTGCCGCCGGTTGCGTGGGCCAGGGGAGATCCACGGTGCCGCGGGTAGCGTCCGGACCAAAGTGCCAGGAAGCTTGCTGCTCCGCCAGCTTCACTTGTGTGACGCCGCTTACCGTCCCGCCGCGAAAGGCCGCCGCGAATTTCTCGAGCGCCAGGGTGCCCCAGGCGTTGGCGACCGTCGTGTCCCAGTGGCCTTTTCTCTGACGTCCCAGAGCGCCCGTCACCAGACGAGGCAGGTCGCTGCGCCAGTCGAGACGCCCCGACACGGCAAGTATCAACCGCGCGAGGTTGGCGTCGGTGCCGGCCATCAGCCACGGCAGTCCGTCGGACCGTTCGGTGGAGAATCCGGCAGTAGTGCCGCGAAAGCTCAAGCGTGACCTCAAGGTCTGTGCGGCTTCCTGCAGTCGGGCGTCGCGACCCGCGATGGTGGGCAGGCGCTGCAGGATGGCGAGCCAATCCAGGATGGCTGACGTCGGCCAAAGAGCAGGTTCGATGGTCAGCGCGTCCAGCATGGATGGTCGCGCCTGTCCATGCCGCGCCAGCGCTTCGATCGCCGTCAGTCTGCGGACGACCCGATCGGCCATGTAGGGGGCCGTCTGCCTTGACAGTCGTCCTTCGACGAAGCCCTGCAACGCGGCCAATGCCCGGGTGCGGCTCGCGTCGGGCAGGGGCCAGCCACGTTCGTCGGCCATTGCCAGAAGATACGCGGTCAAGGTGTCGCTCCCCGCGAGCCGGTCTCCCGGAAAGTATTGGAATAGTCCGTCCCCGTCGGTGTAGCTCGGCAGTTCGGCCATCACGGAGTCCCATAGCCCACGATCGCGGAGGGCGATAGCCCGCGAGATGCGCTGTTCCAGGCACGTGTAGGGGTAACTTTGCATGTACTCGCGCACGCCGTCGCCGCCGTCCCCCAGCCATTCCCGCAGTTCGACGCGCACGCCACCGGCTCCCGGAACAGCATCCGGTGGCCGGGCCGTCTCGATGCGCACAGGTTGGGTAAGTTGCACCAGTGTGGCCTGCTGCACGCGCACCGGCAGTGCCGGGATGACCGTCTGGGTCAATCTCAGGTTGTCGCGAGCATCGCCACCGTCGCGCTCGCTAGCCGTGATGTCCCAGGTAAGCTGTGCCGTGTCGGTCGGTACCGTCATCGCCCAGCGTAGTTCCTGCGCCTCTCCCGGCTTGAGGGTTAGCGATTGCGGGGCTAACGCCGGGACCGTCTGTCGCCCGGATTGGGCGGAGACACTCGCCGACACGTCGGCGGTCACGGCACGACTAGAGGCGTTACGCGCGGTGAAGATCGCCAGGATTTCATCGCCTTCCCTGACCAACGGCGGCAGGCCGCTGTGTAGGGCCAGATCCTGGGTCGCGCGTATCGTCGCGCTGCCGGTTCCGAAATATCCGGTGCCGCCATCGGCGACCGCCGTCAGACGAAAGCCGGTGATCGAATCGTTCAGCGGCACCTCGACCTCCGCCTGCCCGCCGGCGTCGAGCGGAACGCGCCCGCGCCACAGCAGTAGCGTGTCAAACAACTCGCGTGCCGGCTGCCGGCCGCCGCCGCCGCCGTGCGGGACCGCCTTGCGCCCATAATGACGCTTACCGACGACCTGCATCTGTGCGGTCGACGTGAACACCTCGATACCGCGTCGTCCCATCATCACATCGAGCAGTTGCCAGGAGCGATTGGGCTTGAGTTCGAGCAGTCCTTCGTCGACCGCCGCAAAGGCGATCTCAGCCGATTCCGGCAACGGTCCGGCGTCGGCGCGGTTCACCGCGACCTTGATTCGGGCCCGTTCGCGGACCTTGTACGTTTCCCGTTCGGGCATGACCTTCACGTCCAGCCGGTACGGCTTCCAACCAATGTCGATGCTGCGCGTGCCGAGCCGGTAGGCCGGTTTGTCGAGATCGACGGTGGCCGTGAGCTTCTCCCTATCCTTGGTCAGATGCAGTTTGCGACCCAGTTCATGTAGCCATCCGAGGGGCTCGACCGCACGTCCGCGCACCGCGAGCACGGAGACGAACGCATTCGGCGCATATTGTGGCTTGATGGGTATTTCGATGATCGGTAATTTCCCGGATAGCTCGGTGACGAAGGCATCGAGCACGCCTTCGCGCTCGATCGTGACGAGCGCGGTCGCCTCGCGGAACGGGCTGCGCACCTGAACGCGGGCGGTGTCGCCCGCCTCGTAGGCGGCGCGCTCGGGCAGCACGTCCATGCGGTCACTCGGACGGCCTTCGAACCACCAGTCGTCGCCGCCGGCGACCCACACTTCCCGGGTGGCCAGCGCCATATTGCCGCGGTCGTCGCGCGCACTCGCCCGCAACACGACCGCTCCCGAGCTTGCCGGTGGGACCTCGCAGGATGCAAGCCCGAGGCGGTCGGTGTGTACGTCGCAGCGCGCCGGGAGTCGCCGGAACTCGGATCGGTTTTCGTACGCGTAGAAGCCACCGATCAGGCGTTTGCGGTAGGAAAAGGTCTTCTTGGCGAACAGTTCGACCTGAATGGCCTGACCCGCAAGCGGTTTGCCGTCCAGGCCGAGTGCGACGACCTGGAACTGCAGACGATCGCGGCTCACGGCCCAGTTCTCGGTCCGCAGGCCCAGATTCAGCTTCGCCGGCCACAGCGGAATGCGCTGTGCCACCGTGAGGCGTTCGCCGTTCGCATCCGGGTATTCCAGTTCAGCCAACAGTTCCTGGGGTGTCTGCGCGGTCGGTAGGTCGGTCAGCGTGGTTCGCGCCGAGCCGTTCCCGTTCAGCGTCAGTGGCAGCGTACGCGCCGGCGCCGTGACCTCGTCGGGCGCTTCGTCCGTCTCCTCGATCAACCCTTCGGCCACATTCGCTCCACCGAAGCTGAAGTCCTCGTAAGCCGGAAAGGTCAGCGCGCGGGGCCGCACTTGTGTCCGCAACACGACCGGAAGGCCTCCCGCCCCACCGCCGCTCAGATACCTGACGAACAAGTCGACGGTCGCGCTGGCCGCGTTGACCAAGGGCTCCGCGCCGGACTGAATCACCGCGCGCATCGTCGGCACCCGGAACTGCTGCACCTGAAACTGTCCGGCGTCGGCGAGCCACTGATCGTCACGGTATAGCCGCAGGTCGTAAGCGCCCAGTTTGGCTTCTCGCGGAATCGTCCAACTGGCCTCGGCGATCCCGCGCGCGTCGAATGCGACCGGCAGCGGATATTCCTGGTTGCTGCCGGAGTGGGTCATACGCAGCTGGTTCGGCTGGGTACCCGCCGGAACCGCAAAGCCATCCATGACTTTCTCACGGAGGAAAAGCTTCATCGACACGGTCTCGCCGCTGCGCAGCAGGCTCCGATCGAGCACGGTGTGGGCGACACGGGCCTGCTCGGCCGATCCGGTCATCAGGCCGAAGTCGCTGGGCTGGATGCCCCGGTTCCAGCCGGAGAACGTGAAGCCGAGTTGCCCGTCGAGGCGGGCGCTGACGAACAGGGGTGGGCGCGAAGCATTCCAGTCGCCGCAGTCACGATCGTCGTTAGGGGGAGTAAGGGTTGCTCCGCCGATCGTGGCCAGGCCCGCGGCGTCGGTTGTGCCGGTCCAGACTGCGGTGCCTTTGCAGTAATCGCTGATCCGTATCGCGGCATTCGCCACTGGTTTGGCGCGATCCAGGGTCGTGACCCAGACGCGCGAGGACTCTCGTCCCCATTTGAAATGTACGGCCAGATTGGTGACCAGCGCTGAAGTCGCCACGTACCGCGGCGTCGGTGCATCCAGCAACGCCGCTCCGAGCCGCGGGCTGGCCAGTTCGACGACGTAGAAGCCGGGCGTCGGCAGTGGAATGCCGATGACTTCGAAAGCCCCGCCGCCCAGCGGCTTGGTGATGGACAGCGGCGTGGTCCCCGGCGTGCCGGCGAACACCGATGTGGATCCGGTCAGCTCCTTCCAGTGCGGCGGCTTGTCGGTACCGGTCCCGACCCACTCTCCACGTCGCTCGGCCGCCGTCTTGACGGTCTTGAGCCAGCCGATGATACGTGCATCATCGTCGTCGATGCGTTGTAACTGCCCGGACAGCGCAGCGCCCCGCGCTGCCTCGGGCCCCAGGATTTCCGCTGTGACGGCGTCTTCGACATTCCGCAGCGTGACCGGCAAGATGCCGCCTTCGTTGGACTCGAGGATGCCGAATTCCCCGGAGAACTTGGCCAACGGCGGATATTCGTCGGTAGCGACCGGGAAAGGAAAGCGCGCAGCGTTTTCCAGCGGGCGTCCGGCATCATCGGTCAGGTCGGCCCCGAGCCGGATTTCAAATTTGGAAGCTTCTGGGAAAGGCCCCTTGAATACCACATGGTCGATCGTCGCCTTCCCGGTCTCGAAGGCTTCGGGCGAAAAGGTCCGCCCGTCGGCCACGGCAACCAGGCGGATTGCGGCCGCCCGTTCGGCCGACAGCGGCGCCGAAAAGAACAACTTCATGGGCAGGAACGGCACGCACTGGGCCTGCGCATTGACGCGTTCGCATTCGAAACGGGCGGTGAAGGGCGGGCGGGTTCGAAATTCGAGTGTTCGCGCTTCGGTGGTTGCGAGTCCGCTGCCGACGGCCTCGATGCCCTTGCCCCAGACCAGGCGCACGGGCGTGTCCGGCGGCAGGCGGCGACGGCACTGCAGTGCGACGAGGCGTTCCTGCAGGGCTTTTGCGTCGGGAAATCGGTCGAAGAAGTAGCGGTATTCCTGTCGAAGTTCACTGGTCAGCAGAGTGTCGCGGGCGGTGCCCGTCAGCAACTGGGTTTCGATACGCTCTCCAAGCCCTTCCACCTCGCAATGCGTATGAGCGGCGATCGACTCGCCGGTTGCTGCGGCGTCGAGCGCCAGGATGAAGCTCTGGTCGGCGTCGATGCCGCCGTGACCCTCGCCCGGCAGCGAATCGATGATGCCGGGTCCTCCCGTATCAAAAGTAAACGCACGGTTGCCACTCAGCAGGCGGCCACCGAGTGAACTGAGCGCGGGCTCGACGGTGAACGAGCAGCGCAGTCCGGCAGGCAGGTCGGTCACGAAATCGTAGATCCAGTTACGGCTGTCCAGCCAATGCCCGCGGCCGGCCACCGGGCAGTCGATCCGGAAGGGCTGCGGCCCGACGGCATCGCCGAGGCGCAGCATCGGGGCCGAGAAACGGGCGGTGACCTGCCGAATCGGCTTGACCGTCCCTTGCGGCGAAAAAGCCTCCACCCGTATCGCTTCTGCCGTGGAGGAATGGGGCGTCGCGGCGCTGGTCACGGCCCCGTGACCGGACAGCGCCAGTACAAGCAGGGCTTGAAGCATGGGAAACCGCATGGGAGTGCCTCCGTGGCAGGCGATGGCTTTCGATTCTAGCTGTTCCGAGCAGCAAAAGCGCCAGAGCGTCGACACCGGCAGGTCGCTGGCGGGCGGTCGGAAGCACCGCACGGAGCGGGCGGCTGCCCACGGTTACTCGGTGTTCGATCGCTTGTCAGTGACGCATGGTTCTGAAATCCTGTGGTCGACGGCGCTGCCGCCGTATTTCCCCGCCCCTGTCAGGGTAACTCGGCGGAAGAGAGGGCTCAGGTGTCGAGAACTTCGCGACGGACGAGGAGGTGTTGCGATGGAACGAATTCCGGAACCGGACTTGATGGACGATGACGACCAGGCGGAAGCCTATCATCTGGCTGATTTCGCTGAACCGCACAACCACTTCGTGACGCTGTTTGGCCAGCACTTCGAAGCGGGCTCCTGGCAGGGGCCGGTGCTGGATCTCGGGTGTGGTACCGCCGACGTGACCCTGCGCTTTGCCGACGCTTTCGACGCGGTCGAGATCGACGGCATCGACGGTGCGGAAAGCATGCTGCGGCTTGGACGGGCGGCCGTCTCCAGCCGGGCCCTGGCGCATCGCGTTCGTCTTTCGCGTGCCTATCTTCCGCTCGATGATCCTCCGCGCAGCGAATATGGTGCTGTGATCTCAAATTCGCTGCTCCACCATTTGCAGGATCCGATGGTTCTATGGGCGGCGATTAAGCGAGTCGCCGTGCCGGGCGCTCCCGTGTTGGTCATGGACCTATTGCGACCGACGGACAGTCGGCAAGTCGAGCAGTTCGTCGCGCGGTATGCCGCGGACGCGCCGGAACTGCTGCGGAGAGACTTTCGCAACTCGCTGCGGGCGGCCTATCGCGTCACCGAGGTGGAGGCGCAGCTACGGGAGGCCGGATTGGGCCATCTCCAGGTGTCGGTCGCGAGCGACCGGCACCTGATCGTAGCAGGGCGGGCGTAGCGCAGGCTCCGGCGATTTCGACCAGCCTCGAAAGGGACTTGACGTGGTTCATGTGTCAGTTTTCTTTACACTTGCTTTTTTAGGGGGGTTAGCTGGTCATATTTTTCCGAGTCGCGCTCCTAATAAACAGTCACTTAAAAAGCATGGCTCAGCGATTGCGTAAGCCGCCTCTGGCGGCATTTTTTTGCGGCGTCGACGTGGAGGGAGGGCGTGGGCCTGTGCGGCACTGGAGTAGTGATGCTGCGGCATAAGGCTTGCCCGGAGCGCGGGTCAGGTCCGCCCTGCCGCGTCCGGAGGATGTCGCTGAACAGCGGTTTAAGGCTGTGCCGTGGCGTTTCGACCGCCATATCCCCTATCGAGTGTCACGATTTTTTACAACAGTTTTCGCTGACATAGCTTTTCATCCGCGTGAACTTTGAACGATTGTTGAAATCCCTTTCAGCATCCAACGCTTGTGACTGGCTGCAAGCGGGGTTCGAGCAGGCTGCCGGACTGAGGCGGGCCACACGCGTAGTCAAGAAATCACCTGCCTGCCAGGACGGCTCCTGAATGCCAACAGTGCAGCGTCTATCGGAGCGTCTCCAATCACCCTGGGCTCGGCCGGTTTCTGGTCTCGCGAATGCTGCAGCTGTGAGCCGCCACGGCCTGATGCGGGCGGGTGTCTGGTGCCCCGCGATTTTTGTTTTGCTTTGATTTTTGTCTGAAGGTAATTCCATTGATGTTCGGAGTTTCAAGTATGTATCGAAGGATGCTGGTAAAGGCGGGTCCGGTCACCTTGCTGAGTCTGTGCGCGATGGGCGCACAGGCGGGCGACTGGACCAAGTTTGCGGGGGATCGATCGCTCACCGGGACCGTCCGGGATGCGATCTTCAAGGGCTCGAACGTGGGCGGTCTGGCGATTCAATGGCAGGCGAACACCGGCGGTGCCGTTTCGGCGTCTCCGGTCGCGAAGTACTTCCCTTCGATACAGAAGACTCTGGTCTTCATTGGGAACAACAGTCGGATGATAGCGGCGTATGATGCCGCAACCGGCGACCGGGTCTGGTATCTCAGGACTGGTGCCACCGTGTATTCGACTCCGGTGATCTGGGGCAACAGCGTCTGGGTTGGCGGACAGGACCGATACCTGCGCAAACTGAACGCCATGACTGGGGCGATCGAATGCCAGTACGTCAGCCCCGGCGGTATCACATCCTCTCCGCTGATCACCGATCCCGATGGGGCGGGTCCGGCGACACCGACCATCTATTTTGGTGACGCCGGCTTGGCCGGAGCGGACGACGGTGGCCATGTCACTGCGGTCGATGTGGCCGACTGTAAAGAGAAGTGGCGCTTCAGCGGGTATGGACCGGCGGGTGCGCCGCAACCGCTGGCCGGGACCTGGTCGCCGATCTCGTTCGCTCCCGGCTGGGGCGGCGGCCATCCGCCGCTGATCCTGTTCGGGGGATCGAGCCCTGACAATGCTGTCTACGCGATCAATGCGATTACCGGCAACGCGGCCACTAACGTGCCGCTGTGGCGACTCCAGGCCGCCCCGAACATCAACGACCTCGACGTTGGCGCCGGTGTGACCGCAGCGCATGTCAGGCCCGCCACGCCGGGTGGTGTCGGGTTCGTATCCGCGAAAAATTCGGTGATGCGGGCCATCGACCTCAACGATGGCAAGCAGATCTGGGAATATGATGTGCTGGCGGATTCGCCGGGGAATTACCATGTCCGGTCGACAGCCGCCTACCTGCCGGGGCGTATCATCTTCGGCTACGGCTACGGACTCTACGCGCTCAACGCGACGACCGGCGCCAAGATCTGGAAGACGGCCGACTTCCAGGCGGAAGGTCACGACGTCCTCGCTTCGCCGGCGATTTCCTTCCCTTCCGGCTCCCGGATCGGTGATGCCGCGATCTTCTACGGTGACGTCCACGGCAGGTTCCACGCGGTCAATGGTGCGGGCCAGGAGATGTGGTCGTATGACACTGGCGGTCCGATCTTCGCCTCGGCCGCGCTTATTCAGGATCGGATCTTCGTGGGTAGTGGCGATGGGTTCCTGTATGCGTTCGGGCTCGGCGGCGGTGTGAGTGCCAAGCCGGATACCGTTATTTCCTCACCGTCCGGCAGCACCGTGCCTCATCCGGGCGTCGGTGCTGACCTCACGGTGAGCGGCTCCGCCAGCGATGACAGGTCGGTCAGTCGGGTGCTGGTGGCGGTACAGGATACGTCGACCGGCCGATGGTGGGATGCGGCCACGAAGACCTGGGTGCCCGTATTCATGCAGGCAGAGGTCGCGACCTCGCCTTCCGCGGGCGGTTCAAACGTCACTTGGCAGACGAAATTCCCCATCGCTACGGCGGGTGGCAGATTCTATGTGCAGGCGGAGGCAGTCGATTCCGACGCCCAGCACGACGCGGAAGTCGCGCAGACAAGGTTCACCGTGCCAACGCTGGGGAATCCGCCTGACGCCGCGTTCACGTACCCGGCTGCGGGCCAGAACCCGCTCTCGCGCTTTCCGAACGGACGAGAGGTCTATCCCATCACTGTAACGGGTACGGCGACCGACACGCGTGGCGCGAATCCGGGCGTTCAGCGGGTTTACGTCGAAGTTCGCAACTCGGATCACAACGAATACTACTGTGGGCCTGCCGGTTGCCCGGGGCTCCCGGAAGGTACGTTGTGGCAACCGCAATGGGCGCAGATCGAAGCCACGCTGAGCAATCCGGGTGGCACTTCGACCGAGTGGTCCATCGTGTTCCCGACCTATGATCATCCGCACAACTATCGATTCCGCGTCAAGCCGGTCGACAGGGACGGCGAGACGAGCCAGGGCTGGATCGACGGCGGAAAGATCTGTGTACGCGATCCGGGTCCGGTAACCGACTGCTACCGTATCTAGTCCTGCGATCTGCTTCTTCAGGCAACCGGCGGCGCTAGTGCCGCCGGTTGTTGTCTCTCCATGGGGGGCTCCGAGACCGATGGGTCGGGGTACCCTCGTGGCTTCGGGAACGTCGCGTAGGAACCGGCCCGATCGCACGGGCTGCCCTGGTGGCACCTGCCTGGGCTCGCCAGAGCCATGAACTCTGTGTGTGAGACTGCGGTCACGGCAAGCGGAAACCGCTGGCCGGCGTCGTCAGGCGCGTTTTGGCAAATCCGTCATCGCTTCACGGCGGGTCGTCGGTGCCGAGCCGCACCAGCCAATCCGCCCAGTTGAGGATGGGTTGTAAGCGTGCCACGAGCAATTGCCGAGCGCCCGCAACATCCACCCAGCGAAACTCTTCATGTTCGGCCCTGCCGAGTCGCGGATTGATGTGCAGTTCGACCTTCCCGCTCAACGATTCTGCCAGGTAATAGCGGGCAATCTTGCCGATCCCGTAGGGGGGCGTTTCCTGGAAGTCCTTGCCCCAGCGAAACATCAGGTCGCGCAACCCGGCCTCTTCCCATACCTCGCGCTGGGCGGCTTGGAACGGATCCTCGCCCGGCTCCACCATGCCCTTGGGAAAATCCCAATAACTGAAGGCCCTCAGCAGCAGGTAGTGCGGCGTGTCGGCGCAGCGCCTCACCACGACGACGCCGGCCGATAAAAGGTATTCGTTGCAAGATTTGTTCGAAGGCATAGGGCATCATACACGCTCGCAAGACGGGAGCCGTTGAGGCACTTCATCGGAACCTGATTCATGGGGTGAGGACGCTTTCCTGATGGAGGTGCGAATGCCTATCGCGCGTGTCGAAGCCGGTCGTGGCTGGTCCTGGTTGATCGAAGGGTTCACGTTGTTTCGCAGGGATCCGGCGATCTGGATCGGCTGTCTGCTCGTCTATCTGCTCGCTGCATTGACTGTGTCGGCGGTGCCCGCAGTCGGGCCGCTGGCCTCCACCGTGCTGCAGACCGTGCTGCTCGCCGGCCTGCTGATTGGTTGCCGCGAGGTCGAGGGCGGCGGCAGGCTGACCTTTTCCCATCTGCTCTCGGGGTGGCGAGCACAGGGCAAGGCACTGGTCGTGCTGGGCATCATCATTGCGACGGCATGGTTCGCTGTCCTCTTGGTGATGTACGCTCCCTTTGCGGCCATGATGGGTATGGGCTACTTCGGCTCGGCCCTGACGGAGACGCCGGAATGGCCGGATACCCTGCCGGTTGATCTCGACCCCTCCATGATCTGGGCCACCCTCGCGGTGCTTACCGTGGCGCTGCTGCTCGCCGTGCCCGTCGCCATGGCTACCTGGTTCGCGCCCGCGGTGATGGTGCTGCGGAACAGCGGTGTCGCGGATGCCCTGAGGGCGAGCTTTGTCGGGGTTTGGCGCAACATCTGGCCCCTCAGCGTCTATACCTTGCTGCTGGTCCTCGCCGGCGTCGTCGCCATGATGCCATTGGGGTTGGGGTTCCTCGTCCTCGGGCCGGTGTGGGTTGCGTCTTTCTATGCCTCCTACCGCGATATTTTCGGTGCGCCCGATAGCCGGTAACGACTCCTGCCGGAATGGCGCACCATCCGTCTTCGGGCCGGGAAAATTTCCTGTATTCGCGCTTTGCCGCGCTGGCCGCCAAGGTGCTCGCCAACACCTTCCGACATGCAATCTCCAGCGGACAGCGCGGCCGTCAGGCCCCGGTGTGTCAAAGATCGTATGCCGTGCGTCAAAGGGCTCAGCCTCGTCGCGTCCCGGTTGGGTAAGGGTTGCCGCCCGCCTCTCAGCATGCAGCGTTGCGCAGTTGGCACGGAGCCTGCCTTTAGGTGCAGTGCATAACCTCAACTTGCATCGCGGCGGTTGCTGAAACGGGTTACCCGGAAACGGGAACTCGTTCCCTCGACAGCCGCTTTTTTTTTGCGGGCTTACAGGTTAATGTGTGCGCCCAAGGGGAAGCGGGCGATCCGCGTGCCCCGATGAATCGTTGTTCGTTGCATTTGCAAACAGAAAAAGAGGGGATGTTATGCGTAAGATCACCAGGACGGCGCCTATTACTGGTTTGACCGCCATCGGCGCTCTTGTTTTCGCCATTGGTATGCAGTCTCCGGCGCAGGCCCAGGAAGCGCCTTACAAGGTCGATGGCAACAAGGTCGACAAGGCCACGCTCTCGGGCTACAAGCTCTACACGCGTGAGCGTTGCGAAACCTGCCACGGCCAGACTGCCGAGGGTGGCGGAGCTTTCCCAAGTCTCGTCGCCGCGTTGAAGAACATCACGAAGGAGCAATTCGTCGCCACAGTGACGAATGGCAAGGGCGCGATGCCTTCATACAAGGACAATACCAAGGTCATGGAAGGTATCGACGGACTCTATGCGTACGTGAAGGGCCGCTCCGACGGGGCAGTCCCGGCCGGCAAGCTCGAAGAGTTGCCGTAATCGACCGTTGGCCGGGTCGATTCCCGGCCGCTCAGAGTGGCTGAAGCTTGGCGTAGGCCAGCATCAGCCATTTGGCGCCCGCTTCGGCGAAGTTCACCTGGACTCTTGCCTGGGCGCCTACCCCCTCCTGCTGCAGGATTACGCCTTCACCAAACTTGGCGTGCTGCACCCGTTGTCCCAGCCGGAGTCCGGTTTCGCCGGGAACGGCGGTTGCCTTGGTCGGCCCCAAACCCACGGCCGGTCTTGCGATCGTGCCCCTCAGGCGCACTTCCTCCAGTTGTTCGGACGGGATTTCCCGGATGAAACGCGATGGTCTGGGGTAGGTTTCCTTGCCGTAGAGGCGGCGACACTCCGCGTGGGTGAGATAGAGTTTTTTCCGTGCGCGCGTTATGCCGACGTAGCACAGTCGGCGCTCCTCTTCCAGTCTGCCCGGTTCTTCCAGTGACTGCAGGCTGGGAAAAAGCCCCTCCTCCATGCCGACCATAAAAACCAGGTCGAATTCCAGGCCCTTCGCGGCATGCAGTGTCATCAACTGTACACAGTCCTGGAATGCATCCGCCTGGTTCTCGCCCGCCTCCAGTGAAGCATGTGCGAGGAACTGGTCGAGTCGGCTCAGTTCTTCGTCGATGGGTTCGGCGTCGAATTGGCGCGCAGCGTTGACCAGTTCATCCAGATTCTCCAGTCGCGCTTCGGCCTGCTCGCCCTGTTCCTTGCGGTAGTGATCCAGCAATCCGCTGCGTGCGATGACCCGCTGCACTTGCTCCCACAACGGCAGTTCAGCGATCTCGTCCGAGAGGGCGCGGATCAGTCCGATGAACCCGGCCAAGGGCGTTCGGGCCCGCGCCGCAAGGCCCGGATCGCTGCACAGCCGCTCGGTTGCTTCCCACAACGAGGTGTTTTCCTGCCGCGCCAGATCGCGGATGAGGTCCAGCGTCTTGGCGCCGATGCCGCGTACGGGTGTATTGATGATTCGTTCAAGCGATGGATCGTTGCCACGGTGGGCCACCAAGCGCAGATAGGCGAGTGCGTCCTTGATCTCGGCGCGCTCGAAAAAACGCAGTCCGCCGTAGACGCGATAGGGGATGCCCATCGCGACGAGTTTCTCTTCGAACTGGCGTGATTGCGCGTTGGATCGGTACAGGATTGCGGCCTCGGCACGCCGGTGGCCGTGCTCGATTGACTGCCGGATGCGTTCGATGACGAATTGAGCCTCTTCAGCTTCGTTGAAGGCACCGTAGACCGATATCGGTTCGCCGACGCTGCCCTGGGTCCACAAGGTCTTGCCGAGGCGGCCCTCGTTGTGGCCGATAAGGGCGTTCGCGGCCTTCAGGATCGTGTCGGTAGAACGGTAGTTCTGTTCCAATCGCACGAGCCGGTGGCCGGGATAGTCCTTTTGGAAGCTGAACAGGTTCTCGATCTTGGCGCCACGCCAGCCGTAGATCGACTGGTCGTCGTCGCCCACGACGAACAGGTTCTGCCGCTCCCGTGTCAGCAGCCGCAGCCAGGCATACTGGATCTTGTTGGTGTCCTGGAACTCGTCCACCAGCACGTAGTGAAACCGCCTTTGGTAATGCGCGAGCGTCTCAGGATCGTCGCGCAGCAACTCGTGCACGCGCAACAGCAGTTCGGCGAAGTCGACCAGACCGCTGCGAGTGCAGGCGTCCTCGTAGGCGCGGTAGATGCGCTGCAGTTCGACCTGATGCGGGTCGTAACTTTCCGGGAGGTGACGCGCACGCCGGCCTTCGTCCTTGCAGCCATTGATGAACCACTGGATCTGGCGGGGCGGCCAGCGCCCCTCATCGAGGTCCAGTGTTTTCAGGATGCGCCGGATCAGCCGGTACTGGTCGTCCGAGTCGAGGATCTGAAAGGCGTCGGGGAGCCCGGCATCGCGGGCATGTCGGCGGAGCAAGCGATGGGCAATGCCATGGAACGTGCCCATCCACAATTCGCGCGCGCTGATCCCGAGGAGCGCTTCGATGCGGCCACGCATCTCCGTTGCGGCCTTGTTGGTAAAGGTTACCGCCAGCACGCCGTGAGGCGGGATTTCCTCCGCCCGCATCAGCCAGGCAATCCGGTGTACCAGCACCCGCGTCTTGCCGCTCCCTGCGCCGGCCAGAACCAGCAGCGAGGCTTCCGGGGACGTGACGGCCTCACGTTGGGCATCGTTTAACGGGGCGATGATCGGGGTGATGTCCATGGCGGTATTCTACGGATGCGGCTTGCGCAAACTCAATGAAGCAAGGAAAATCCAGGCGTTTAACCACCGCACGAGGAATCGCGAAGATGGCCTTCGATTACAAGCGCATGCTCCACCGGGAACTCAATGTCGGGCTCAAGGAACGCCAGCTGCGTTATTATGCCGGTGCTGCAGCGGCCTTCATTTCCGTGTTTCTGGGCAACGTGTTGCTGCTGCTGCTCGGGATCGTTCTGATCGCGACCGGTTACACCCGGTGGTGTCCGGTGTATTCCGGCATGAGCCGCAGCACGGTCGATCCGACCGAGGAAGTCCCATCCGAATCGGCGGGGCCGACGCACTGACGCCGGTTACGAAGCGCGAACGCGTTGCGGTCTCGTACAACCGGCGTTGCCCGTCTCCACATGCTGACTGGGCTGCGCGACACTCGCGTCAATCCTCCCTGCGGAACTCGCCATCGATCGCGCGCGTGTCGGCGCCGTTCCGGGGCGACGGTGTCAAGCCCGCGAAACGGGTTTGCAGCTGCCGCGCTAGCCATGTTCGGGACGGAGGCAGCAGGCAGAACAGGGCCAGGACGTCGGTCAGGAAACCGGGAACGACCAGTAGAATGCCGCCGGCGATGACGAAAGCGCTGTCCAGCAGTTCGCGTCCCGGTGACTGCCCGGCTGCAACGGCTTGCTGAACCCGGTTCCAGATAGTCCAGCTGCAGGACTGCAGGATTCTGGCACCGATGGCACCCGACACCAGCACCCAAAGCAACACCGCTGCAAAGCCGAACATCTGGCCGGCTTTCGCGATCAAATACAGTTCCAGCAGCGGCAGGCCGATCAGGATCCATAACGGGTAGCGACTGGAGAGCATGGCGTGAAGCCTCATTGGCGATCGTGGCAGGGGAGTGGGCTGTGAGCAGCGATTTCTGCATCGTCCTGGCCAGTTGCCCGGATGACGAGACGGCGAAGACCCTGGCCGAGGGCCTGATTGGCCATAATCTGGCGGCGTGCGTAAACATTTTACCCGGAATGACCTCGATTTATCGCTGGGAGGGTCGCCTCGAGCGGACCCGCGAGAGTCTCCTGTTGATAAAGACCCGCACCGACTGTTTCAGCGCATTGCGGGATTATCTCGTTGCGAAGCATCCCTACGAGGTGCCCGAAATCGTCGCTGTGCCGATCGAGGACGGGCTTGCCGCCTACCTGTCCTGGGTCGATGCGTCAGTCGCACCGGGTGTTCCGACGTGATCCTCCGGTTGCTGTTCTTGCTGGCCACGTGTGTTCCGGGTTTCGGGATCTCCGCGGTATTGCCGGTCGACGAGGCGTTCAAGCTGAGCGCCGTCTACGATGCGGCCGGGGAAGCTCGCGTGTCCTGGATCGTGGCCGATGGCTACTATCTCTATCGCGACAAGTTCAAGTTCACCTCACAGTCTGACGGCGTGGTGCTCGGCCCACCGATTCTGCCGCCCGCCAAGCAGAAGCAGGATGAGTTTTTCGGCCTGATCGAGACCTATCGCGGGCAGTTCGATGTCCGCGTGCCGGTTGCGCCATCCGGCCCTTTTGCGGGTCCCCTGCGTCTGGAGATCCGTTTTCAGGGCTGCGCCGACGCCGGCATCTGCTATCCGCCACAGCGCCGGAGCGTCGAGTTGGCAATGGCCGACGCGCCCACGTCGCTTCCCGGGGAGGGGGCATCGGTGACGAGTCGACTGACCGATGCGTTTCGAGCGCTGGGGCTGAAGTCCGGACCGGCTGAGTTGCTGCCTGCGGACGAGGCATTCCGCGTGTTGGCCGATGTCACTGGGCCGGACATTGTGCACCTGTCGTGGCGCATCGCTGACGGCTACTACCTCTATCGGGAGAAATTCAAGGTAACGGTCGTTGCCCCGCCCGCCGTACACCTCGGCGAGTATCGAGTGCCTCGCGGTGAACCCAAGCACGATGACGAATTCGGCGACGTCGAGGTTTTTCATCAGGATGTTGGTTTCGATCTGCCCCTGGTTCGCGCGGACGCGCAAGGCGTGCGGGTACGACTGCAGGTCGCCTTTCAAGGCTGCGCGGATCGAGGGGTCTGCTATCCGCCGATGGAAAAGACGCTGGACCTGGACCTTCCGGAGCGGACGGCACTTCAGGCCGGTGCCGCGTTGCCCACGACGGGAGAGTCCATCCCGGCTGCCAGGGAACCCGCCGTCGCGGAGCACGATCGGATCGCACAGGCGCTCAAGGACCGCTCACTGGGTGCGACCATGCTGTCGTTCCTCGGTTTTGGATTGTTGCTCGCCTTTACGCCCTGCATCTTCCCGATGATCCCGATTCTGTCGGGCATCATCGTTGGGCATGGCGCCACCATCACGACCGGTCGCGCCTTCGCGCTATCCCTTGCCTATGTGCTGGCGTCAGCGGCGGCCTACACCGTCTTCGGCGTGCTCGCAGGGCTCTTCGGAAGCAATCTCCAGGCGGCCTTCCAGGCGCCCTGGGTCATCGTCGCGTTCAGCGCGCTATTCGTGCTGCTGGCCTGTTCGATGTTCGGATTCTTCACCTTACACCTCCCCGTTGCCCTGCAGTCCCGCATTGCGGCCCTCAGTTCCCGGCAGAAACATGGAACGCTTCTGGGGGCGGCCATCATGGGCGCGCTGTCGGCGCTCGTCGTGGGGCCTTGCGTTGCGGCTCCGCTGGCCGGCGCCCTGATCTACATCGGTCAGACCGGGGATGCTTGGATGGGCGGCGCGGCGCTGTTTTCTCTCGGTATCGGGATGGGGGTTCCGCTGCTGTTGCTCGGGGCCTCAGCCGGCACGCTGTTGCCAAGAGCCGGTGTCTGGATGAACGGCGTCAAGGCGGTATTCGGCGTCGGTCTGCTTGCGGTCGCGGTCTGGCTGCTGGAGCGAGTGATTCCAGCGCCGGCGGCCATGACCCTGTGGAGCATGCTGCTGATCATTCCCGCAATCTACCTTCGCGCGCTCGACCCGCTGCCGGCCGCCGTGTCAGGCTGGCACCGGCTCTGGAAAGGGGTTGGCGTCGTGATGCTGGTCTACGGCGTGTTGATGTTGCTGGGTGTCGCCGCGGACAATCACGATCCACTGCAACCCCTGCGCGGCCTGTTGGCGCAGTCGGCACGGCAGGAGTCGGCGGCCCGTGTGTCATTCGTTCGAGTGCGGGATGGTGCCGACCTCGATGCGCGCCTCGCAGAAGCCCGTGCGCGCGGGCAATGGGTGATGCTCGACTACTACGCCGACTGGTGCATTTCCTGCCAGGAGATGGAGCGCAACACGTTTGCGGATGCGCGCGTCGCGGAGGTCCTGGCCGGACTGCTGCCGCTCCAGGCAGATGTGACTGCGAACGGTCCGGCAGACCAGGCGCTGCTGCAGCGGTTCGGCCTGGTAGGGCCTCCGGCAACACTATTTTTTGGGCCGGACGGACGGGAGCATGCCACCCGCCGAATCATCGGCTACCTTGGGCCCGAAGAGTTCCTGAAGCATGTGCGAGAGGCGTTCACCGATGCGCGCTAAGCTGCTCCTGATCCTTTTTGCCGGTGCCGCCTTCGGTGCCGGTCTCTGGGGGTTCCGTTACGTCTCTCAGGGCACGCTCACGGTGCCGGCGCCCGCGGCCGCCGGGACACTGTCCGACATCGCGTTTCCCGATGTGACGGGAAAAATGCGAAGTCTTTCCGAGTGGTCCGGCAAGATACTCATCGTGAACTTCTGGGCAACCTGGTGTCCGCCGTGCAAGGAGGAAATGCCCGAGTTCGATCGGCTTCAGCAGGAGTTCGGATCACGGGGCATCCAGTTTCTCGGCGTCGCTCTCGAAGACGGCGATGCCGTGCGGGCTTATCTGCAACACAAGCCGGTCGGGTATCCGATCCTGATCGGCGAAGCCGGTGGCACGGAATGGGCCGAAACCTTGGGGAACACGCTGCAGGTGTTGCCATTCACCGTGATCTTCGATGGCGCGGGGCGCGTCGTGCAAACCAAGGCCGGGCCTTACACGCGTAGCGAACTGACCGAATTGTTCGGGCGTCTGCTCGGTCGGAACTGAGTCCGTTGTGACCGAAAATGACTGCTGCGAGTGAAGATCGCGCATTTTCTGGACAGTTCTCGTCTTTTTGGGCAAAATTTGCGCCGCTTCGAAGCTCAACTGCGCGACAAGAATTACTATAACTGCAATGCCGAGCGTGCTGTTCCTGAACGGTCCCAACCTGAACCTTCTCGGCCAGCGGGAACCCGAGATCTACGGCAGCGACACGCTCGAGGACATCGAACGTCGGTTGTGCCAGGTGGCCCGTGAGTATGGACTGGCGGTGGCGTTCTTTCAGACGAATGCCGAGCATGAGTTGATCGAACGTATACACGCGGCCTTCAGAGACGCGACGGACTTTATCGTCATCAACCCCGGAGCCTTTACCCACACCAGCGTCGCGTTGCGCGATGCGCTGTTGGGTACGCGACTGCCCTTCATCGAAGTTCACCTGTCCAATGTCCATGCGCGCGAGGCGTTCCGGCGCCACTCGTATCTTTCCGACATCGCGCGTGGCGTGATCACCGGGTTCGGAGCGCAGGGCTACGAGTTCGCGCTGGCCGCGGCGGCACGCGAGATTTCCAAGAGTTCCTGAGAGAAAAATGGACATCCGAAAAGTAAAAAAGCTGATCGAGATGATCGAGGAGTCCAAGATCGCGGAGATCGAGATCCGCGAAGGGGAGGAATCGATCCGCATCACGCGCTACACGGCGCCGCCACCGGTCGTTGCCGCGCCACCGTCGCCTGCAGCCGCGGCCTATGCGCCGACTGCAAGCCTGCCGCCCGAGACTGTTGCGGCCGAGGCGGAGCCGGAGTTCGCGCATGTCGTCCGCTCACCGATGGTCGGAACCTTTTACCGGGCACCAACCCCCGGTGCAAAGGCGTTCGTCGAAGTGGGGCAGACCGTTGCTCTGGGCGACACGCTGTGCATCATCGAGGCGATGAAGATTCTGAATCAGATCGAGGCGGACCGGGCCGGGGTGGTCGCGAAGGTCTTCGTCGAGAACGGGCAGCCCGTGGAGTACAACCAGCCGCTGTTCGCGATCGACTAGCCGACTCGCGCCGCCTCGTCCGTTCAGCCAGGTTAATTCCCCATGCTCGGTAAAATCGTCATCGCCAACCGCGGCGAGATCGCTCTTCGTATCCTTCGCGCCTGTCGGGAACTCGGCATCAAGGCCGTTGCCGTCCATTCCGAGGCCGACCGCGACCTTAAACACGTGCGTCTGTCGGACGAGTCGGTCTGTATCGGACCCGCAGCGTCTCGCGACAGCTATCTGAACATCCCGGCGATCATCAGCGCGGCCGAAGTGACCGATGCCGTGGCGATCCACCCCGGCTACGGGTTCTTGTCCGAGAACGCGGACTTCGCGGAAAAGGTCAATCAGAGCGGTTTCATCTTCATCGGTCCACGTCCCGAGACCATCCGCTTGATGGGCGACAAGGTGTCGGCCATCGAGACGATGAAGAAGGCCGGCATTCCCTGCCTGCCCGGTTCGGACGGCCCCTTGACGGAGGACTACGATGCGTCGCTGAAGATCGCGCGCCGCGTCGGCTTTCCGATCATCATCAAGGCCGCCGGGGGCGGGGGTGGCCGCGGCATGCGGGTCGTCCACAGCGAAGCCAATCTGCACAGCGCCATCACGCTGACGCGCAGTGAAGCCGCCTCCGCCTTCGGCAATGACAGCGTGTACATCGAGAAGTTTCTCGAGAATCCTCGCCATATCGAGTTCCAGGTGATTGCCGACACGCACGGCAACGTGATCCATCTCGGTGAGCGGGATTGCTCTACGCAGCGGCGACATCAGAAGGTCATAGAAGAGGCGCCGGCGCCGGGCATCACCGAGACTCAACGGCATGAGATGGGCGAACGCTGCGTCCGCGCCTGTCGCGAAATCGGCTATCTGGGTGCGGGGACCTTCGAATTCCTGTTTCAGGATGGTGAATTCTATTTCATCGAGATGAACACCCGGGTGCAGGTCGAACATCCGGTGACCGAGATGGTGACGGGCTTCGACATCGTCAAGGAACAGTTGCGGATTGCCGCCGGCGAGCCGCTCTCGTTGCGCCAGGAAGACATCGTCATGCGCGGGCATGCAATCGAATGCCGGATCAACGCCGAGGATCCGGTCACCTTCATGCCGTCGCCCGGGCTGATCGAACAGTTCCACATGCCCGGCGGGCCGGGCATCCGGGTCGAGACCCATATCTACAACGGTTACCGCGTGCCGCCCTATTACGATTCGATGATCGGTAAACTGATCGCTCATGGCGAGACGCGTCTCGGCGCGATCGCGCGCATGCGGACCGCGCTGCACGAGATGGTCGTCGGTGGCATCAAGTGCAACATTCCCCTCTTGCTCGACATCGTCAACGACAAAGCCTTCGAGGCCGGTGGCCAGAACATCCACTATTTGGAACAGAAACTCGGCCTGAAGCCCTGAGCCATGTGGCGCCAGCTCGCAGTGGAAGCGGACGAGCACGTCGCCGAGGCAATCGCCGATGCGCTGTCGGACGACGGCGCCTTGTCGGTCAGCCTTCAGGATGCTGGCGATGTGCCGCTGTTCGAGCCGAAGCCCGGGGAGACACCGATCTGGGCCCGAACCCGAGTGATCGGGCTGTTCTCGGAAGAGGCGGACCTGGATTCGGTGCGCCGCAACCTGATGGGTCGTTTCGGACAGGCGGTTGCAGCCTGTGACGTTGAGTCGCTGGAAGACCGGGTCTGGGAACGCGAATGGCTGGAACATTTTCGCCCCGTCCGCTTTGGCGAGCGGCTCTGGGTCTCTCCGACCGGATTTGCCGTCGATGAACCGGGTGCAGTCGTCGTGACGCTGGATCCCGGCCTGGCCTTCGGCACCGGCTCTCATCCGACGACGGCACTGTGTCTCGAATGGCTGGATGGACAGAATCTGTCCGGCCGCACTGTGATCGACTACGGCTGTGGATCGGGCATCTTGGCCGTGGCAGCACTGGTGCTTGGGGCTACCGAGGCCCATGCCGTCGACATCGACCCCCAGGCCCTGCTCGCCACCGAGGACAATGCCGCCAAGAACGGTGTCGCCCAGCGGGTCCGCTGCGCCGTGCCCGACCAATTCGGTCGTGACGTCACGGCTGACATCGTGATGGCGAACATCCTCGCCAATCCCCTGATCGACCTCGCCGGCGAATTGTCGCGGCGCGTGCGTGCCGGCGGTTGGCTCGTGTTGTCCGGAATTCTTGCCGACCAGGGTGCCGATGTCGCGCGCGCCTACGCGGCGGGCTTCGAGTTTGCCCCGGTAGCGGAGCGCGAGGGCTGGGTGCGTCTCGTGGGCCGAAAGAGAGGTTGACGTGATGGGCAGCCTACCGTCCCTGCGGTTGCGGCGTAACGAAGAACGGCGCCTGCGCGCCGGACACCTGTGGGTGTTCAGCAATGAAGTTGACGTCGAACGAACGCCGCTGCGCGACTTCGCGCCAGGCGATCTGGTCCGTATCGAGGACCATCGCGAGGCTCCGCTCGGCGTCGCCTATATCAATCCCGAGTCCCTGATCTGCGCGCGTGTGCTGACCCGCGATGCCAGAGCGGTCATTGACGACACGTTCCTGACCCGGCGTCTGACCCGGGCCTTGCACCTGCGTGAACTGCTGTTCGATCGGCCGTTCTATCGCCTGTGCTATGGCGAGAGCGACGGCCTGCCCGGCGTTGTCATCGATCGTTTTGGGGATGTGCTGGTCGTGCAGACGAGCACGGCCGGTGCCGAGCGCTTTCTCGATACGATCGTCGATATCCTGCAAAAACTGCTGATGCCACGGGTCATCGTGCTGAAGAACGTGTCCAGCCTGCGGACGCTCGAGGGGCTGGACAGCTATGTTCGCGTCGTCAAGGGAGTGGTCGACGGTCCGACCCAGATCCGCGAGAACGATGTCGCGTTCTGGATCGATCCGGTCAACGGGCAGAAGACCGGGTGGTTTTTCGATCATCGTGCCAATCGGGCGATGGCCGCCAAGCTGGCCAAGTGCCAGCGCGTGCTCGATCTGTTCTCCTACAGCGGTGCCTGGGGCGTGCAGGCAGCGGTGTCCGGCGCCGAGCACGTGGATTGCGTCGACAGCTCCGGGCCTGCTCTGGCGCTGGCGCGTGACAATGCCGCGTTGAACAGCGTCGAGGATCGGATGCGCTTCATCGAGTCCGACGTGTTCGAGTTCCTGCGACATGCTCGGGAGGATCGCCGGCGTTACGATCTGATCCTGCTCGACCCGCCGGCACTGATCAAGCGCAAGCGTGACCTCAAGGCGGGCACCGAAGCCTACCGGCGGCTCAACCAGCTCGCTCTGCAGGCCCTGAATTCGGGGGGGGTGCTGGTCTCGGCATCATGCTCTTATCACTTGTCGCGCGCCTCATTGAGCGACATGCTGCGCGGCCTGACCCGCCATCTGGATCGGCATGCCGTGTTTCTCTGGCAGGGCGGGCAGGGGCCAGACCATCCCGTCCATCCCGCGATTCCCGAGACCGATTACCTCAAGACGATCTTCTGTCACGTCTCGGCGCCTGGCTGAGACGTTTTGTCGGGACGAATCCCGACCTTAAGATGGCGCGTGAATTTGGTTCGGGCAGGTTCCACCCCCTGTTCCGCCACCGGCTAGCCGTAACCCCCTGGTATCGCAACATGCCCCTCAACGCCGCGAGTCTCGTCGAACGCGATCTGAGCACGGTCTGGCATCCGTGTTCGCAGATGAAGGATTACGAGGCCACGCCGCCAATTCCGATTCGCAGTGGCTCAGGTGTCTGGCTCGAGGATCATCATGGGCGCCGCTATCTCGACGCGATCAGTTCATGGTGGGTGAACCTGTTCGGGCACTGTCATCCGGCGATCGGTGCGGCGGTGGCCGATCAGCTCGCAACACTGGAGCATGTGATCTTTGCCGGTTTCACGCACGAGCCGGGCATCGTGCTGGCCGAGCGGCTGACCCGGCTGGCGCCGCCCGGGCTGACACGCTGCTTCTACGCCGACAACGGTTCGGCAGCGGTCGAAGTTGCGCTGAAGATGAGCTTCCACTACTGGCGCAATCTCGGCTTCGACCGCAAGACCCGTTTCGTCACGCTGGAGAACAGCTACCACGGCGAAACCCTGGGGGCGCTCGCGGTGGGCGACGTCCCCCTGTACCGCGAAACCTACCGCCCGCTGCTGATGGATGTGCTGACCGTCCCCAGCCCGGATTGCTTTTCGCGGGAGCCGGGCGAATCCTGGGCGGAGTGTTCCGAGCGCCGCTTCGAGGAGCTCGATCGCCTGCTGGCCGGGTCCGCCGACTCGATCTGCGCCGTGATCGTCGAACCGTTGGTGCAATGCGCCGGCGGCATGCGGATGTATCACCCGATCTATCTGGAGCGACTGCGCGCAGCCTGCGATCGCTATGGAGTCCATCTGATCGCGGACGAGATCGCCGTCGGCTTCGGCCGCACGGGCACGCTGTTCGCGTGTGAGCAGGCCGGCATCACGCCCGATTTCCTGTGCCTGTCGAAGGGGCTGACGGGGGGTTACCTGCCGCTGGCGGCCGTGCTGACGGGCGAGGCGGTCTACAGCGCGTTCTATGATGATTACGTCACGCTGAAGGCCTTCCTGCATTCGCACAGCTACACCGGCAATCCGCTGGCCTGCTCCGCGGCGCTGGCGACGCTGGAGTTGTTCGAGGCCTCCGATGTGATCGGGCGCAATCGCGAGCTCGCCGGCCATATCGCCCGCCAGTGCGAGCCCTTCGCGGACCATCCGCATGTCGCCGAGGTCCGGCAGACTGGCATGATTGCCGCGATCGAACTGGTGCAAGACAAGGTCGGACGGGTGCCCTATCCGTGGCAGGAACGCCGCGGATTGCGGGTTCACCGGGCGGCACTGGAGCAGGGGGTCCTGCTGCGGCCCCTGGGACCGGTGGTCTATTTCATGCCGCCATACGTGATCACGCCCGAGGAGATAGCGCGGATGACCGAGGCGGCGCGCGTTGCGATCGACTCCGCCACGGCGGATTGAGCGATGCGCGTGCCGCGACTGTTCTTGCCCGTTGCGCTAGAGGAGCGCGCGACGCTTGTGCTGTCGGAAGAGCGGGCGCACTACCTGAAAACGGTGCTGCGCTTGCGGGTCGGTGCGGAACTCGTGGTTTTTGATGGCTCGGGCGGTGAGTGTGACGCGGAGGTCGAACTGCTGAGTCGTGCGGAATCCCGGCTTCGGCTCGGTAGCCGGCGGGAGCGGTCGGCCGAATCCCCGCTATCGCTGCATCTCGGACTTGGTATCTCACGTGGCGACCGGATGGATCTGGTGATCCAGAAAGCCGTCGAGTTGGGTGTCGCGGTGATCAGCCCGCTGATCGCCGAGCGCACCGTGGTTCGGCTCGATGACGAACGCCGGGCGAGTCGCTGGATGCATTGGCAACGGGTGGCTCAGAGCGCCTGCGAACAGTGCCATCGGAACCGTATTCCGCAGTTGGCGGAGCCGCAGCCGCTGCAGCAGTGGCTGGACGAAGTTCGAGGTACCCGCTTGCTGCTGGATCCCGCCGGCACGCATGCCATCGGCGAGGTGACGCCCACCGCGGAAGGTATCGTGATGTTGTCGGGACCGGAGGGTGGGTTCTCGCCCAGCGAACGGGCGCAGGCCGAAGCGGCCGGCTTCATGCGCGTGCGCTTCGGGCCCCGGATTTTGCGCGCCGAGACGGCGGCGATTGCGGCATTGACCGCCGCCCAGTTGTTGTGGGGTGATTTGCGCGGCTAAGACCTCGGCAGGTCTGTGCCGGCGCGATCAGTCACGAAAGTTTTCGTACTGCAGCGGCTGTGACAGTTCACCCTTGCGCAGCAGCGCGATCACGGCTTGCAGGTCGTCCCGCTTGGCGCCGGAGACTCGCACCTTGTCTCCCTGGATACTGGCCTGAACCTTGAGCTTGGAATCCTTGACCGTCTTGACGATGGTTTTGGCCAGCACGCTGTCGATGCCCTGCTTGAGTTTCACCGATTGCCGCGCCTGCCGGCCGCTGACCTCGGGGTTCTGGATGTCGAGGCTCTGGATGTCGACACCGCGCTTGGCCAGCTTCGCCTGCAGGATGTCCATCATCTGTTGCAACTGGAATTCCGACTCGGCCTGCAACTGGACGGTATCGTCCTCCACGGCGAATTGCGCGCCGCTGCCCTTGAAATCGAAGCGTGTCGTGACCTCGCGGTTCGCCTGATCGACGGCGTTGTTAACTTCGTGCAGGTTGACTTCGGATACCACGTCAAAAGTCGGCATCGGCAGGACTCTCCTCAACTCAAATTGCGCTGTTCAACAATCAGTTCGTAGGCTTTGCGGATCTGCTGCGTCTTCACGGTCGCGCTGCGGACCCGTTCCTCGGGCGCGCCGGACGCCACCAGCTTGTCCGGATGATGCTGGCCGATCATGCGACGATAAGCCGATTTGATCTCGGCGTCGCTGGCTGTCGGGCGGATCCCCAGGACGATATAGGCCTCGTCGAGAGCCGAGCGCCGCGGGGGCGGCGGCGGAGACCGCGGACGGGTCCGTTCATAACCGGTATGGGCCAGACGCTGCGCGGCATCCACCCGCGCCTTCAAGGCGTAGAAATCGAGTCGCGACAGATGCAGGCGGTCGCAGATCTGGAGTAACAGGCGCTCCTCGCTGAAGCGCAGTGGGCCATCCGCGTAGGCCATTTCCAGCAGAACTTCCATGAACAGGCGGAACAGCGGGTAGCGGTGATGGCACTCATTCCGAAACTGCTCCAGCGCATCGTTCAGTGGAAAGCCCTGTTTCTTGCCTTCGGTGAACAGTTGGATCGCGGCCCGCCGCAATTCGGTCGACAGCTCGAAGCGGTCCATGACGGCTTTGGCCGCGTTGATCTCGGCTGCGGAGACGGCGCCGTCGGCTTTGGCCAGGTGTCCCATCACCGAAAACGTGGCGGTGAAAAACGCCATCTGCACGCGGCGCTGGTCGCCGATTTCGAGCCGGGGCTCCAGTCGCTCGGGTCCTCGCCGGCCGCGGTCGTATTGATGTCCGGCGGCGGCGCCCAGGATGGCGCCGAGAGGGCCTCCCATCAGAAACCCGAATGCGCCCCCGAGCACCTTGCCGAGCCAGCTCATGTCGCCATGACTGATTTTTTCTTGCCTCAAGGTCTGCAAACTACCATGATTGAGGGCCAACCAGCAGGTCCAGACCACCGGGAAACGCGATTAACATGGACACCTTGTTCGAGAGCGCCCTGACCGCGCTGCCGCTGCGCAGCCGTGGCAAGGTTCGCGACATTTACGATATCGACGGCGAATATTATCTCATTGTGACGACCGATCGGCTTTCCGCCTTCGATGTCGTGCTGCCGGATCCGATCCCGGAAAAGGGGCGCGTGCTGACGGCCGTGTCGCGCTTCTGGTTCGAGCGACTGTCATCGGTGATCGGCAACCATCTCGCGGATCTCGATCTCGCGGCGGTTCTGCCGGATCCTGAGGAACGCGCGCTGGTCGCAAGGCGTTCGATGGTGGTCCGAAAACTGCGGCCCCTGCCGGTCGAGGCCGTGGTGCGGGGATATCTGATCGGATCGGGCTGGAAGGACTATCTGGCGACCGGCGCGGTCTGCGGCATGCCGCTGCCGGCCGGGTTGGCAATGGCTCAACAGCTTCCCGAGGCGATTTTCACGCCTTCCACGAAGGCGGAGATGGGATCCCACGACGCGAACATCGATTTCGACGAAACCTGTCGGTTGATCGGCCGGGACCTCGCCGAGCAAGTCCGCGACGTCAGCCTGACGCTGTACCGCACTGCGGCTGCCTATGCGCTGCAACGCGGCATCATCATCGCCGACACCAAGTTCGAGTTCGGCCTCGACCGCGACGGCAACCTGGTCTGGATCGACGAAGCGTTGACGCCCGATTCCTCCCGTTTCTGGCCCGCCGATCAGTATCGCGTCGGGATTAGTCCGCCGAGTTTCGACAAGCAGTTCGTGCGCGATTATCTGGAGACGCTGGATTGGAACAAGCGTGCGCCGGGTCCGCATCTCCCCCCCGAGATCATCGCAAAGACTGCTGCAAAATATCGCGAGGCCGAAGTTCGTCTGACACAGGCTTAGCCCGCGGCTGGCGTCGTTTCGGGGACCGCCCGAAACCGGGCGCCTTCGGCGAGGCCAGGCGCCTTTCGCTATAATCGCCGCGTTTTCATCGAATCAGGCAACGTCTTCCACCATGGCAAAAAGCACGATCAAGAAAGTCATCCTCGCGTACTCCGGCGGTCTCGACACCTCGGTCATCCTGAAGTGGCTGCAGGAGGTCTACGATTGCGAGGTCGTGACCTTCACCGCGGACATCGGGCAGGGCGAAGAGCTCGAGCCGGCGCGCGCCAAGGCGCAGGCAATGGGCATCAAGGAGATCTACATCGACGACCTGCGCGAGGAATTCGCCCGTGATTTCGTGTTCCCGATGTTTCGTGCGAATGCGATCTACGAGGGTGAATACCTTCTCGGCACCTCGATCGCCCGACCGCTGATAGCAAAACGGCTGATCGAGATCGCGAACGAGACCGGAGCCGACAGCATTTCGCACGGCGCGACCGGCAAAGGGAACGATCAGGTTCGTTTCGAACTCGGTGCCTACGCCCTCCGACCCGACATCCGGGTGATCGCGCCATGGCGCGAATGGGATCTGACCTCGCGCGAAACTCTCGTTGCCTACGCCGAAAAGCATGGCATTCCGATCGAGATGAAGCGCGGCAAGGCCTCGCCCTATTCGATGGACGCCAACCTGCTGCATATCTCCTATGAAGGTGGGGTGCTCGAAGATCCATGGGACGAACCCGAGGAATCGATGTGGCGCTGGACGGTTTCGCCCGAAAAGGCGCCCGACCGGCCGACCTACATGGAACTGACCTACGCGCGCGGCGACATCGTGGCGATCGATGGTGTCACCGTCTCGCCAGCGCAGGCGTTGAAGCTGTTGAATCAGGTCGGTGGAGCCAACGGTATCGGGCGCCTCGATATCGTTGAGAATCGCTACGTCGGCATGAAGTCTCGCGGCTGCTACGAAACGCCGGGCGGTACGATCATGCTGCGTGCCCATCGGGCGATCGAATCGCTGACGCTGGATCGCGAAGTTGCGCACCTGAAGGACGAGTTGATGCCCCGCTATGCAAGCCTGATCTACAACGGTTACTGGTGGAGTCCGGAGCGGCAGATGATGCAGCAGATGATCGATGCTTCCCAGGCCGCGGTGAACGGTGTCGTGCGGCTGAAACTCTACAAGGGCAATGTGACCGTGGTTGGTCGCAAGTCGGAGCGGGACAGCCTGTTCGACACCAACATCGCAACCTTCGAGGACGATGCGGGAGCCTACGACCAGAAGGACGCCGAGGGCTTCATCAAGCTCAACGCATTACGGCTTCGCATCGCGGGGCGCAAGAGCGGCGCCTGAGCCGTCCCTGTCCGCTCGTCTCCAAGAAGCAAACCCTGATTTATTCGGAGCTTCCCGCGATGCAGGGATGAATCGCCCGGATCAAACGTGGTCAACGTTTGATCCTGTGAGGTGAGGCGAAACCGCGTTGTGTCTCGCGGGCTCCGAACAAAGCCGCGACGGCTTCTGTTCTTGGGTTCCCAAAGAAGCGCCTGCCGCCTAACGGGCGGCGGCCCAAGACCTGACGTCGTTGGGCAGGCGGGTTGTCGACGGCCTGGATGTGCTTCCGGCCGGGTGCGGCCGGAGTGCCGGGTTGGAAGGTCTGCATCGACTGGCCGGCCATCGGACTTACAGGTCGTCGTGGTCATTGCGCTAACGGTCATGGCCTTCGTGCCGCCCCGGAGGATGACAGCACGCATGGCATGACCGCTTGCCCTCACCCATCCTCTCCCGGAGGGAGAGGCGCCCCGGTCTCCCTGCGCGACTCTTTCACGTTAAATGAACGCGAGCAGCAGCAATACGCCGCTCCAGCCGGCCAGCCAACTGCCGGCGATCTTCATCGCCACGAGCGTTTCCGCAGTCTCTTTGCTTTCGAGTTTGATGCTCATCGTTTGTCTCCTCGCCCGGTCAGAAATTGCCCAATAAGCTTGCCCCGGTCTCGCCGGCGGGACCTGATCTGGCTGCCGAGCCGCCTTCCCCAACGCTGTATCAGTAGCCTACGGAAGCCTCGGACCGACGGGTGAAGTTCCGTTTGAAGCAGGTCGCCGTTCACGATCAGTGCCGGGTGGCGCCGTCTGGATTTGCGCCGCTGCCCGATGCACTGGTGTTCCGGGTGGCTAGACGATAAGCTTCGCCTCCCGAGCACTCCGTGATCGAGTGACATTCCCTATGGGTAATTTTTCCCGACGTTATGGTCGTGCGCGGCGGGCTGATCAGGCTCGGACCCCGAAGGCGGGTAACGTTCGGCAGGGGAGGTCGCTCGCACAGGTTCCATGTCTCGCGCTTCGCTTGACAGGATCGGCCGCGATCGGTAGCCTTAGGTTTCGTTACGAAACTGTATTGTTTGGGCCAGTAGTTGGGTCCGCCGGGGCCCCTTTTCGGTAGGGTGGTGCCGGTCGCTCGGCGAGTAGCCGCTCTTCGCAGTCCTCTTGGAGTTCTGAAATGACAACACGCCATCGTGCCAGGAATGCCTTACTGACCTTCTTCGTCGCTGGACTGCTGTTGTCGGTGGGTTCCGGCACGGCGAAGGAATTGACGCCGGCCGAGCGGACCCAGGCCGAAACGCTGTTCAACGGCAATTGCGCCAGCTGCCACGGGCAGGACTTGGGCGGCTATCTTGCCCCAGCCTTGAACCAGACCCGGTTGGCTGGCCGCAGCCCGACGACGCTGCGCAGCATGATCATGACCGGCGTGTTCGACACCCTGATGCCGCCGTTTTACGGCAAGCTCAGTGACGACCAGATCAAGCTGCTGGTCAACTACATCTCGACGACTCCGAAGCTTGATCCGAAGTGGACGCTGGACGACATGAAGCGTTCCCTGAAGGTCCATGTGCAGGATGAGTCCACGCTGCCCGACAAGCCGGGCTACGCGATCGAGAACATGGACGATCTGCTCGGCGTCGCGGCGCGCGGCCGCTATGGGCGCGGCGCCGGCTCGAAGGCGGTATTCATCAACAGTGCCAACAACACCAAGGTCGGCGAGGTGCCGACCGCGACCGCGGCGCACATCATCGAATTCAACCCGGTCAACCCGCGTTGGGCGTATGTCAAGACCGATGCCGCCGAGCTGTACAAGGTCGACCTGTATTCGATGAAGATCGTCCGGGAGATCAAGACCGGCCTGAATGGCCCGGCGCTCGGTATTTCGCGCGACGGCCGCTACCTGATGGCGGGCTCGTTCGTACCGCATGTCGCGGTCATTCTCGATGCCAACACGCTGGAGCCGCTGAAGCTCTTCGCGCTCGAAGGTGTCGATCCCGACGGCAAGTTCGTGACTTCCGATTCGGGCATGATCACCGGTACGCCGTATGCCGATGTATTTGCGATCGCGCTGGAGAATGCCGGACAGGTCTGGGTCATCGATCTGAAGAGTCCCAATTTCCCGGTCACGGCGATCAAGGACGTCGGGCGCCACCTGCACGATGCCTTCCTTTCGCACGGCGGCCGCAAGCTGATGGTCGCGTCCTACGACGACAGCATCGTCGCCGCGATCGATCTCGAAGAGCGCAAGCTCATCAAGAAGTTGCCGGCCGGTTGCGTGCCGCATGTAGGCGGTGGATCGGTCGTGAAGGTGAACGGCAAGACGCTCGGTTTCGGTACCAATTTCGGCGATTGCGACCACGAGGTCGTCAGTGTCTGGGATCTGGATACGATGGAAGTCGTCAAGCAGGTGCCGGTCAGCGGCGGCACCGAATCTCCGGCCGCGCATCCCAACGCGCCGTACGTGGCGGTCGACATCATCAGCAAGGACCGCAGGGCCCGGACCATCCAGCTGATCGACAAGAACACGCTCGAGGTGGCGAAGACCCTCGACGTGGGCGGGCATGCCTACTTCCCCGAATACAACGCGCGTGGCAACCTCCTCTTCGTCAGCGCCGGCTATTCGGGGGATGAGGTCGTGGCGTTCGATTCACAGACCCTGAATCGCGTGGCTTCATTCGAAATGGAAAGCCCGGCCGGCATCTTCTCGCGGGCGCGGGCGAAGTTCATGACGCGCGGGCTCGCGCCCGGTGACCTATGACGCCCGCGGATCCGGGTGCCTGGAGTAATCCTCCAACTGACAGGAGAAATGCCATGTCCAGATTGCGTGTCCCGTTCGCACTGATCGTCGCGCTGGCTGCCGGCCAGGCGGCAGCGGCGAACCCGGAGGCCGGCAAGGCCACGGTCGAGTCGGTCTGCGCCGCTTGTCACGGTATCACGGGCATCAGTGCCGGCGATGCCTTTCCGAATCTCGCTGGACAGAAAGAGAGCTACCTGCGCTCGGCGCTGACCGCGTACCGTGAGGGGACTCGAAAAGCGCCGATCATGAACAACATGGCGGCCAGCCTGAAGGACGAGCAGATTGCCGATGTCGCCGCGTACCTGTCGTCGTTGAAGCGCTGCGAATAGCCGGTGCTCAAGGAGTTAGCCTGGGGGTTGTTGCTGGCGCCGATGGTCGTCCACGCCGAGACGCTGAAGGCGGAGCGCCAGCAGCAACTGCTCAACTTTTTGAAGCAGGATTGCGGATCCTGCCATGGGCTGCAATTCAAGGGCGGGCTCGGGCCGCCGTTGTTGCCCGAGGCGTTGGCCGGCAAACCCGACTCGACCCTGATCGATACGATTATGAATGGTCGCCCCGGTACGGCGATGCCTCCGTGGCGGGATTTCCTGACCGCGGACGAAGCCGAGTGGCTGGTTAATCAACTGCGTAACCCCCAATGAAGTTCCTGGTTCGTCTGCTCGCTCTGCTGGTCCCTCTGTCCTTGGCGGTCGGCGCCGAGCTTCGCGGTACCGGCGATCTCGGTGTCGTCGTCGAGCGCGCCGAGGGCAGCGTGCAGATCGTCGACACGACCCACAGGACCCGCATCGGCCGGATTACCGGCCTGGGCGACCTGTCCCACGCGACGGCGGTTTTCTCGCGTGACGAGCGCTACGCCTACCTGTTCGGCCGCGACGGCGCGCTGACCAAACTGGACCTGTTGGCGGGTAACGTCGCGAAGCGCGCCGAACAGGCCCACAACAGCGTCGGCGGCGCGATATCGCAGGATGGGCGCCTGCTCGCGACGTCCAATTACACGCCGGGCGGCGTGCGGGTGTTTTCTGCCGAAACGCTGGAGCGGGTCGCCGACATTCCGGCCGAGTACGGCAACGGACAGTTGTCCAAGGTCGTCGGTCTGGTCGACGCGCCCGGGCAGCGCTTCGTGTTCTGCCTGTTCGAAGCGGGCGAAATCTGGGTCGCGGATCTGCATGATCCCAAAGCGCCCAAGGTCCAGAAGTTCAAGGCGGGGAAGGAACCCTACGATGCGCTCATCTCTCCGGACGGCCGGTACTATATCGCCGGACTGTTCGGCGAGGAGGGTTTGGCGCTGCTCGATCTGTGGAATCTCGACGCCGGGGTCAAGCGGATTCTGCCGGTCTATGCGAAGACCGACGAGAAACTGCCGGTGTTCAAGATGCCGCACCTCGAAGGCCGGGCGCTGGTCGGCGACTACTGGTTCCTGCCGGCGGTCGGCCATCACGAGATGCTGGTCGTCGACCGCCGCTCTTGGGAGGTCGTCAAGCGCATCCCGCTCGAAGGCCAGCCGGTGTTCGTGATCGCGCGGCCGGACGACCGGCAGATCTGGGTCAATTTCGCGCTGCCCGACAACGACAAGCTGCATGTGATCGATACCCAGACCCTCAGCGTGGTCAAGCGGCTGGCACCGGGCAAGGCGGTGCTGCACATGGAGTTCACGCCCAAGGGCGAGGAAATCTGGGTGTCCGCGCGCGATGACGACCGCCTGGTCGTTTACGACACCGAGACCTTCGAAGAGAAGGCGCGGCTGCCGGCAGACAAGCCCAGCGGCATCTTTTTCACGGCACGCGCGCACCGTCTCGGACTGTGACATGGCCACCGCGCTTTCTGTCTTGCAGCAGCATCTGCTGAACGATTTCCAGCGTGACCTGCCATTGACGCCGACCCCTTACCGGGAGATCGCGGACGCCTTGGGAGTTGACGAGGAAGCCGTGCTGTCCCACCTGCAGTCGCTGCAGACCGGCGGCGTGATCAGCCGCGTCGGGCCGGTATTCGCGCCCAACCGCCTTGGTGCCAGCACACTGGCGGCAGTCGCGGTGCCTCCGGAACGGTTGGAGGAAGTGGCGGCGTTGGTGAACACCTTTACCGAGGTCAATCACAACTACGAGCGCGAGCATCGCTATAACCTGTGGTTCGTGTTGACCGCGAGGGACGAGGCACGCCTGAGCGAGGTTCTCGCGCAGATCGAGGCGGCGACCGGTCTTCCGGTCCTGTCCCTGCCGCTGCTTGAGGAATTCCATATCGATCTCGGTTTCCCGCTGCGCTGGGAGGACTGACGCGTGGCGACGGTGAACGATCCGCGTGAAGATCCCAGGCTGGCGCGCCTGCTGGAAGCCATTCAATCCGGCTTGCCGTTGACGCCTCGCCCTTATGCAGCATTGGGCGAGCGGGTCGGCTTGAGTGAAGGTGAGGTCGTCGACACCGTGTCGCGCTGGGTGCGCGAAGGGCTGATCAAGCGGCTCGGTGTCGTCGTGCGCCACCGCCCGCTGGGCTACCGAGCCAATGCAATGGTGGTCTGGGATGTCCCCGATGACCGCGTCGGCGACATCGGGCGCCGGATGAGCGCCCACGAGTTTGTAACCCTGTGCTATCGACGGCCCCGTCGGGGCGAGGACTGGCCCTACAACCTGTTCTGCATGATCCACGGACGTGACCGTCACAGCGTGAACGCCCAGATCGAGTTGCTCGCGGAAGCCTGTGGATTGACCGATACGCCTCGCGCCGTGCTGTTCAGCAACCGCTGCTTCAAGCAGCGCGGGGCGCGCTATCTGGCGGAAGTACCCACCGGCGACACACGGTCCGGCCGGATGAGCCCGGCATGACCGAGACCGAGCGGGCAGTCATCAATCGCCTGCAGGGCGGATTCCCGGTTTGCGAGCGGCCGTTTCTCGAGGCCGGGGAGAAGCTGGGACTGAGCGAGGACGAGTTGATTGGTGTCATTCGGGGTCTGCTCGATCAGGGCCTGCTGAGCCGTTTCGGGCCGCTGTACCACGCCGAGCGGCTCGGGGGGGCACTGAGCCTTGCCGCGATGAAAGTGCCCGAGGCCGAGTTCGACGCCATTGCCGAGCGGGTCAATGCGTTCCCCGAGGTCGCGCACAACTACGCCCGCGACCATGCGCTGAACATGTGGTTCGTGCTGGCGACCGAAACCCCCGAGCGGCGCCGCGCCGTGTTGCGCGAGATCGAGGCTGCTACCGGCCTGACCGTCTACGACATGCCGAAGATCACCGAATACTTCGTCGGCCTGCATTTTGCCGTTTGAGCCATGGAGATGCCTGCCCTCGACGACATCGACCGCCGCCTGATCCTGGCGACTCAGGCCGGTCTGCCGCTGACGCCCAGGCCTTACCACACGCTGGCCGAGCAGCTCGATCTGCCGCCCGATGAAGTCATGAGGCGGCTGAAGCACATGCTCGATCGAGGGGTGATCCGTCGCATCGGGGTGGTGCCGAACCATTACCGCATCGGCTACACGGCCAACGGCATGACGGTCTGGGACGTGCCGGACGAGCGCGTCGACGAACTCGGCGAGCGGGTCGGGCGGATGCCCTCGGTCAGCCATTGCTACCACCGGCCGCGCCATCTGCCGGACTGGCCGTACAACCTGTTCGCGATGGTGCACGGGCGGACGCGGGCCGATGTCGAGCGTGAGGCGGATCGGATTGCCGAGGTCCTCGGTGCGGCGGTGCGGGGCCGTAGCGTGCTGTACAGCACGCGGATCCTGAAGAAAACCGGGCTGCGGCTGCAGTCCTAGCCCTGCCGCGACCTCATGTTTCGCATCACCCCCTACATCCAGGAACTGCTGACGCCCTCGCCGCCGCCGGCCGTGCCGCGCCGGCGCGTCCTGCCTGGTCCGGTCGTCATCTGGAATTTGGTCCGGCGCTGCAATCTGGCGTGCAAGCACTGCTACACGACATCTGCCGACATCGACTTTCCGGGTGAACTGAGCACTGACGAGGTGTTCACGGTCATGGACGACCTCAAGGCTTTCCGCGTCCCGGTGCTGATCCTGTCGGGCGGCGAGCCGCTGCTGCGGCCTGACATCTATGACATCGCCGCTCGGGCGAAAGGACTCGGCTTCTATGTCGGGCTGTCCAGCAACGGGACGCTGATCACCGACGAGAACATCGATCGCATCGCCGCGGTTGGCTTCGATTACGTCGGGGTCAGCCTGGACGGTCTGCGCGACACACATGACGCCTTTCGGCGCAGCAAGGGCTCTTTCGAACGCTCGCTGGCCGGCGTCCGGCTGTGCGTAGCCCACGGACTGAAGGTCGGCCTGCGCTTCACGCTGACCCGCGACAACTTCGCCGATTTTCCGGGCATGCTCGACCTGATGGAGCGGGAGCGCGTAGACAAGTTTTATCTTTCGCATCTCAATTACGGCGGCCGCGGCAACCGCAACCGCAAGGACGATGCGGTCTACCTGATGACCCGGCAGGTCATGGACCGGCTGTTCGAGACTTGCCTGGAACGGCTTCGCGCGGGTAACCCGGCGGAATTCGTGACCGGCAACAACGATGCAGACGGGGTTTACCTGCTGCACTGGGCGAAGGCGCGTTTCCCGGACCGCGTCCCCGCGCTGCGCGCCAAGCTGACCGCCTGGGGCGGCAACGCCTCCGGCGTCAACATCGCCAATATCGACAATCTCGGCAACGTTCATCCCGACACGTTCTGGTGGCATTACGGGCTCGGCAATGTCCGTGACCGGCCTTTCTCGGCGATCTGGCTCGATACGAGCGATCCGCTGATGGCGGGACTCAAACAGGATCCGCGGCCGGTCAAGGGCCGCTGCGGCGCGTGCGCCCATCTCGACATCTGCAATGGGAACACGCGTGTCCGCGCCCACCAGACTACCGGCGACCCGTGGGCCGAGGACCCCGGCTGTTATCTGACTGATCAGGAGATTCAGGCCTCGCGCGAACCGGCTTGCCGGGCCGCCGGTCGCGAGGTCGGCGCTCCCCTGATCTGAGCATCGATGGTCGATATCCGCCCGCTTCCACGCCGCTGAACAGTGGCGGGCGGCGCCGGTTCGCGTCCCGCTCCATTCCCTGTCGCCACTGCCCGCCCTGTCCTTGCCACACCGGCATCGTCTCCCAGTTCAAGCCCACTAACCCGGACGACCGCAGGTTCTCCGTGTGGGTCCACGCGTTCCAGGCTGCATGGCCCGTAAAAGATCTTAACCACTCTTCATCCTAGGGCCTGTTGTCTGTCGTGTTCAGGCCGGTCGTCGCGGGACGCTAACCGACCGCCTAAGCCGCCACTGCCCGGATGAGCGCGTCCTTGTGGAACATCCCGTGACGTCTTTACTGGGTGACGGGCGGGCTCGACTCGTCTTCTTATCGCTGTGATCGACAGGCTGATCTTTGTTGGCCGGCGAGATGCTGAGGCCTATGCCATATTTGGGTGATTGAAATACCGGACCAAGGGACCAAACCCGCGGAAAAGGAGCAGATCGTGGTGCGATTAGGGGGCTGTCGAGTGCGTTGTTTGCCTGGCTCCGGATGGCTGCAAGCCCGCCGGATAAAGGCCGATGACTATTTCTGAGAAGCGTTCTCAGACATATCCCGGAAGAGATACCTATCCCTCGCCCTAGTTCACAAGCTGTGTAACCAGGCACGAAATGCATTATTCGCGCCGCATCTAATACGTGGCATAGGATATGCCTAAAGATATACTGTGCCTGCATCCAGCGATGTTGGTGCGGTTGGCTTCGGCCATCCAGGAACGCCCGATCCAAGGATTTGCAGAGCTTGCTTCGGGCGGTTTCGCCTAGACAGGCATCAATGACCTTTGGGGGGATCTATGAGCAAATACTGTCACATGGCGCGCGTTTTGGTCGCGTTGCTGGCGAGTAATGTGGCTTGGGGTGTTACGGTGTCACCATCCACCGTGGACTTCGGCCAAGTCCAGATTCATCAAACGAGCGCACCCGTACGGATCGTGGTAACGAACTCGAGTGCGCAATGGTCCGAGCGGGTGTGGGGGATCACCTTCAGTAATCCCGCGTTCACGAGGGTAGCAAACACCTGTCCTTGGTGGTTGAAGGCTGGGGCAAGTTGCACGATGGATATCGTGTTTGCACCCGAAGAGGCTGCTACTCATGCCGACACGGCGCTGGTAGACGGTTCGATCGCCGACCAGACCATTTCGCTTTCCGCTCAGGCGGTGGCTCCTCCTGTCACGCAGTTCGGGCCCAAAAAGTGGAATCCCGGGCACTATGCGCAATTGGGCGTGCTCTACAACAATACCAGTCTGAACAGGATCGCGGCCATCCCGGAGATGAAGGGCGTCATGCTCTCTTATCATTGGGGCAATCTTGAGACGGCAAAAGGTGTGTACGATTTTTCCAGGATCCGGAGCGACCTGGCATTCTTGCGCATCAGGGGCAAGCGTTTGGTGTTGCAGATATCGGACAAGGCCTACCGCGCCGAACGAGAGGATGCCTGCACGCCGGATTACATGAAGACGGATCCCGAATATTTGGGCGGCATGATAAAGTTCACGACTCAGAATCTGCAGCGGCCGGGGTGTATCGCGAAACGCTGGGTGCCGGCGGTCATGGATCGGCTGATTGCGCTCCATGCGGCGTTGGGGGCGGAATTCGATGGTGAGCCGTTCATCGAGGCGATCGTGACCGAAGAGAGCGCCACGACGGTAGCCTTGACGGATGGCGCGACGCCGCGAACTTATGTCGATGAGCTGAAACGGCTCGCCTCCGCATTCGCGACTTCCTACCCGAGCACCCTGAGCGTACTGCAGCTGAACTTTCGTACGTCGCCGAATGAGTATGAACTCATGGAGCATCTCTACCGCAATGGGATCGGCGTCGGTGGACCTGATACCAGTCCCCTGGTCGTGACCGAGTTCGTTCCCGAACTGACTGCGGCGTATGCAGGCAAGGTGCCGATCCTGATGGCAGTAAACGCAACCCATCTGACCTTTTCGTCCGATCCGATCGGCGATGGGCTTCTGACGCTGGATCAGGTCTTTGACTTTGCGGTCACCGATCCCAACGGGATCAATGCCAACCATCTGTTTTGGTGGTTCTTCGAGAAGAGATGGAATCCTGGTGTGTCGTATGACTTCTTCGACACGCTGGAGATCATTAGGCAGCGTGGTGGATACATCAATACCGCCTGCCCAGAAAACACGCTGTGCGCGGAGTAGGTCAAGATCGGCCTGAGAGGGAAATGCCGCGCCGAATCCGGAAAATCCGGTAGTCGCGGGAAGTAGGAAGCCTTAAGGCCCCGCCTCAGACGGGGCCACCAAAGGGGATCGGTCGCATCGGACACCGAGTCCAATGCGGCCTACCCCCCCCAGTCCGGTCGCTATTCTACCCGGGATGCCGCCCGTCGCTTCGTCAGGGGCGGCTGCCTGAGTCCTTGCAGTCCGAGTGGCGTGTCCGGTCACATACATTGCCCGCGCATCCTTGGCATGCCCAGCGTGATGGCTGCGCCCGGTACCCCCGGACCGCTCGGCGCCCTGCCGAATCTCTGTCGCTCAGGGGCCTGGCTGGCGGTGTCCTGTGCGTCCTTGCGCGCCGCGCCACGGCCGGTCCGCTGCCCCAGTTCTGATTCCCCTGCAACCGGCCAGAGTCCGCCTACGGTTGAACTTCGAAAGCCCCGATATCCATATTCGCTCCCCGCATACGCAGGAAGCCTTCACCCCGCTGGTCGTAGATCCTGTCACGCCCATAGATAACCTTCTGATAATCGGGATCGCCTGCATCCACGGCCGCGCTTCCTGGCAGCAACGCATGTGTGGGAGTCGGACCGCCATTATTGGCGAGACTCGGATCCAGAATCTGTGCCGGCGCTTGGGTCGGCACGACATCCCGGTTGCCGGCGGAGACGCCTGCTAACCCCGCGGAGCCGCTGTGCCCGAGCAGGTTGTAGTGATTGACCAGGGCATAGCGTGCGCACAGATTCCCGGTGCAACTGATCTCCGGGCCGCTGCCGCCGGTCGTATTTCCGGTGACGATCGTGTTGGAAAGCACGGTAGGGCTGTTCGAGACATACACGCCACCGCCCCGGGTATTGGCGTGATTGAAGGCGACGGTACTGCGGGTCAGTGTGGTTAGGCCTTCGCCCCAGACGGAGAGTCCCCCTCCGCTCGTTCGGGACGTGTTACCGCTGATGGTCGTGCTGACGACCACGAGTCCGTTATGGGAAGTCGTTCCGGTCAGTCCTCCGCCGAGGCCGTTGGACACGTTCCCCGATATGGTGCTGTTAAAAATCGTCATGGTAGCGAAAGCGCCATTTTCAACTCCGCCCCCCGACGTTCTTGCAAGATTGTTACTTATGACGCAATTGCGGATTGTTCCCTGGCTATCCCATTCCTGACGTATACCCCCACCATAAAATGCGTTATTGTCCCGGACGGTCGAGTCGGATATCGTCAGAATGCTGGCGCCGCCGTAAATAGCGCCGCCATCGTTTTTTGCCGCGGTATTTCCTGAGAAGGTCACCCTAGAAATCTCTGCTTGGCCATGGAGTTGGGCTAGCCCTCCACCTGTGCTTCCCGTGTTACCCGTGACGGTGCTATCCGTCAGCTTAAGGTGCCCATCAACGTTATAGATACCACCACCTCGGTAGAAACAGGAGTTGTCGGCTAGCGTGCTGTTCTCGATGTCAACGCTGCCTTCATAAATCAGTATGGCGCAGCCGCCGTTACGGACGCCATCGCCCTCCCAGTCCGGTTGTCTCCCGCCTTGAAGCGTGATGTTCCGGAGAGTCAGGGTGCCGGTCACCGCCATTAGACGAAACGACGGCGCACTGCTGTTCCGAACGATACTGCTGCCGTTCCCTTGAATCGTGATATCCGATGCAATGATGGGAAGACCGGTGACCCCATACGTCCGGTTGTGAACCGCCGTCAGCTCCTGGGTGCTCGCCGGAGGCAGAACGAGCGTATCCGCGCCCTGTCCGGCGGGACAATCAACTTGTATGGCGGCGTCGTTGTTGGCGTTGATGATCGCCTCCATCAGGGAGCAGAGCCCGTCCTCGGCGATGGCCGGCGGCGTGCCGGGGGAAATCGGGATCTCGTTGGACCATCCTATTTGAGGCAGCAGAACGGAAAACAAGCTGATCCCCAGCAGTGATGACAGAAGCCGGTTCCGGTGTGCCCCGGTATTACCCAATGGCTTTTCGGTAAGTGGTCGATGCCGTTTCCTCAAGTGCTCCGGTTGCTTCTGGTCAGGCTGGCAAGAGTTTAATGGATCAATACTCCCGGGCCACCCAAGCGGCGATTCGACGTGATCCGTATCGGGCGGCAGATCACCATCGGCCTGGGCGAGTCGATGCAAGTTGAGTGCGGCGCTTTGGGGTAAAAGATTACGGTGGCAATTTGGATAGTTCATGACTGTAGTCTCTGTGCACATAGATCGTGGGGCAGCTTTGCTCGATGCGGTTTCCCGTTGGTCGAGCTGAAAAGGCGCCGGTTCATCTCCTCCGCTTTGCTGCCCTTCCCGAGCTGATATCGTCCCCCGTTGTCCACGGGTGGTGGTTATTCGCTTTGAGCTTTTGCATGTTGCGGCCATCAATAGTCTTATTGACCAGTGTGCCCGTCGCTGCGGTACTGGTCGCGTGTCCCGTATGCGCGGATAGTCTGACCATCCGTTGTAGCCATTTCTATGGGTATGAATGCCTATTTTTGGGACGACGCGCCATCGGGATTATTTCCTAAGAGCTGGGGGCTTCGGGTGGATCGATCTGCAGCGCTCGTGAGGAGGCGTTGCAGTCTGACTAGGCAATGGTCGGGAGGCTCGACGGCGGCACGCTGTGTATCCGCTGCTTCGAATTCATCGCCACCCTTCAATGATTCACCTGAGATTCGACGGGAGGAGTGGCCACAGTTCATGGCTGGGATGGGCCGCAGAAAGAATGGTCGCTGGCCCGTGTGGCACGAACAGTTAGTCCTGCGCCTATCTTCGTTCTCGCGAGAGGGGCTGCGGACGCCGGCGCGTCCAGGCTGCGGGCAGAGAGTCCATGGAAGTCATGAGGAAATGGGGGGGGCTTCGCGGGTGTGTCTTTCGCTATAGTCTCGTGATCGATCTTCAATGGTAATGCTCGACATAGTGCTTTAGAGGTACGTCTTAACACGTAGTAGAGCCTGTTTTCAAGCTCAGGTGTGGCCTGTGTTGTGCTGTCGCCGCATCACAGGCTGGATTGCCGGCCAGTTCGGCCCAGAAACCCAAGCACGGGAAGAGATCATTCTTGAGGAGTTGCAAGGGTAAGGCGCCACAGAGGATCACCTCTTGCGGCGACAGGTCCCGCGCGTTGGCGAGCAAGTTCAGTTCTTCCTTCATCACGGCGATGCTGAGCGGTGCGTTCTGCGCGATGTGCGCCGCGAGCCCGTAGCTTGTCGCCTCGAGTTCTTCGGCCGGCACGACGCGATTGACGATACCGAGTTGCTCGGCGCGGCGTGCCGCGATGGGCTGGGCGGTAAAGGCCATTTCCTTGACGATGTGCAGATGCACCGCGTTCATGAAGGTCATCAAACCGGTGAGGTTGTAGGGCACCCCCAACTTGGCCGGCGTGATCGCGAAGGTCGAGGTATCACAGGCGACGACGATGTCGCAGGCCATCGCGACTTCGCAGGCACCGCCCCACACGCTGCCCTCGATCATGGCGATGACCGGCATCGGGGTTTCCTCGATCGCGCGCACCAGCCGGCGCAACGGGTCGTCCCAACCGAGCGGGTCGCGGTTCGATAGTGGCAATTCTTCGACATCGTGGCCGGCGGACCACACGGTGGTACTTGGCCGAATCCCGATAATCTCCCTGTCAACTGTCGTTGGCGCACGACGTCCGCTATTAGTTTCGAGCTTTGACGGCGACCAGTCGGTCCGCAGTCGAGCGGCAATAAGCCGCTCCATCGTGATGCCGCGTGTTTCCGGTGTCTTTGCGTAAGCTCCCATTAAGTCTAAATAAAGCAGCGCCTTGCGCCCCAAATGCTGACGGATGTCGGACCGTATACCACGCGTCAGTAAGCGGTACGCCTAGGGCAGTAAACTGTTATGGCATGGCCTGTGCACATGTCCCAAAGCGGTTGCCAATGGCATCCGCAGGCGAACTGAGGTCTTATGATTTCAGTTTTTTTAGGAATGTCTCTCGTGGGGTTGTCCTAGTTATTTTTCTTCGCGGGTATTCCCATGGGTTATTGCCGTAGGGCAAGCATCGTGAACAGATCGAGAAAAATAGAAATTCGCAGAGCCTATATTTTGGTGCAGCTTTCTCTTGTATTAATAAGTCACGCTGCGTTCGGAGTAAGTGTATCGCCGACAAGTATCGACTTCGGGGCAGTTGAAGTCGGAAAGGAAAGCCGGTCGGCGCGACTTGTCCTTAAAAATGCGAGCTCCCAGTGGCATGAGAGAGTCTACGGGATCAGTATGAGCGATACCGATTTCAGGCAGGTATCTAGCGATTGCCCCTGGTGGCTCCCTCCAGGTGGAAGTTGCTCCATGAATATCGCCTACGCGCCTGCGGCAGCCGTAAACGATGCTGGTACTGCAACATTGGATGCGTCCTTTGGTGATGCTGTTGTCCAGCTGAAGGGGCAGGGGCGCTCGGACCAGGTAACCCTGAGTGGCGCCAAGAAATGGAATCCTGGGCACTATGCGCAACTGCCGGTCCTTTATAACGATGCCAATATTGAAGAAATCTCCAAGATCCAGGAAATAAAGGGAATCATGATTTCCTATCAATGGGGGAATCTCGAGAAGAAGAAGGGGAGCTATGATTTTTCCAGGATCCGTCACGATCTGGACTTGCTGAAAGCCAGGGGTAAGCGTTTGGTACTGCAGATCGCCGATAAGACCTATCGTTCAGAACTTGAGAATGCCTGTGTGCCGCCCGATATGCGAACCGATTCGAAATATCTCGGCGGTCAGGTGTCGATTACGCTGAATACAGGGCGGCGTGGATGCATCGCAAAGCGTTGGGTTCCGGCTGTCATGGATCGGTTGATGGCGCTGCATCATGCCTTGGGGGCGCAATTCGACAAGGAACCATTCGTCGAGGGTATCGTTACCGAGGAAAGTGCCACATCAACGGCGTTCACGAATGGTGCGACTGCGCGGAGTTATGTCGATCAACTCAAACGACTCGGCTCAGCGCTGTCAACGGCTTATCCGAGCACCTTGGTTGCGATGCAACTCAATTTCCGGATCGAACCCCATCAAGCCGAGCTGGTCGATCATCTCTACCGCAACGGAATCGGCTTCGGCGGCCCGGATACCAGTCCTCTCGTGAAGACTTCAATAGTTCCGACCTTGTCCTCCGCGTACGCTCGTAGGACTCCCATTCTGATGGCCGTGAACGCGACCCATCTGACGTTTTACGACGATCCTATCGCCGAGGGTATCCTGACCCTGGATGACGTGTTCGATTTCGCGGTCGCGGATCCGGCGGGAATCAATGCCAACCATCTGTTCTGGTGGTTCTTCAAAAAGCAGTGGAATCCGGGGGTTTCGTACGACTTTTACGATACCGTAGCCTTGATCAAACGGCGTGGTGGGCAAATCAACACCGGCTGCCCGGAGAATATCCTCTGTGGAAACTGAGCGCGGTGGCAGGGTTTAGACCTGGATACGATCGGGAAACATTGATCGGGCGACCGGTAGCGGACGGCAGGTCCCGGTCTGCCCGCCAAGGAAATTCGGAATAGGGACGTTCTGGCGGCGTTCAGAGCCGGTGAGACAACACGCGACTTTGCCTTACCTGACGGAATCGACCTTTCAAGGTCCGTTCATCGGTCAGGTAAGGCGCACGGTGGCCTCGAACATGAGTCGGGCGAAGCTTACTGGCGGGCCCGACAGGCGTGCAATCACGTAAGGGCGCCCCGCGTTGTCGAACTGGCCTGAATGCCACCTGATTTAGCTGCCCATTGGGCAGGGAGTTCACGAGGAGCGCGTTTAGTCAGGGCTTGAACGCGGTGAACAGAAACCGGACGAGAGGCCGGGGACTGCAGCGGCAGGCCGGGTCTGGGGCCGACGCAAGATGCTGAGGTGCCGGCCGCGACTGTGTTTTGGTCTTCGCGGCTGGACTGGCCTCATTCGCCCCGAAACAGCGGCCGGCGTTTCTCCAGGAACGCCTGAATCCCCTCGCGGTAGTCCGCGCTGTTGTAGACGACGCGCCGCAAGGCCTGAATTCGTTCGAAGGTTTGTGGCGACAGGTCCCGCGCGTTGGCGAGCAAGTTCAGTTCTTCCTTCATCACGGCGATGCTGAGCGGTGCGTTCTGCGCGATGTGCGCCGCGAGCCCGTAGCTTGTCGCCTCGAGTTCTTCGGCCGGCACGACGCGATTGACGATACCGAGTTGCTCGGCGCGGCGTGCCGCGATGGGCTGGGCGGTAAAGGCCATTTCCTTGACGATGTGCAGATGCACCGCGTTCATGAAGGTCATCAAACCGGTGAGGTTGTAGGGCACCCCCAACTTGGCCGGCGTGATCGCGAAGGTCGAGGTATCACAGGCGACGACGATGTCGCAGGCCATCGCGACTTCGCAGGCACCGCCCCACACGCTGCCCTCGATCATGGCGATGACCGGCATCGGGGTTTCCTCGATCGCGCGCACCAGCCGGCGCAACGGGTCGTCCCAACCGAGCGGGTCGCGGTTCGATAGTGGCAATTCTTCGACATCGTGGCCGGCGGACCACACCTTGACGCCCGGTGCTGCGCGCAGCACGACGACCCGAGCGCCGGCATTGACGAAGTCCTCCAGCGCCGCCATGACTTCGTCGATCAGTTTGCTGCTCAGCGCGTTGCGCTTCTCCTGGTGATTCAGCGTGATGGTGCCGATGGTATCGCGTTGGTCTTTCAGCGTCAGAGACATGGGCGTGGTCCTTTGCGGGAAGGGGCAAGGCGGGTTGCCAACGGCGCGACAGCGAGCGTGCGTGGATAGACTAACTGAACGCATCCACGTGTTCGCCGAATACGTTCTGCAGGCAGTTGCAGATCTCGCCGAGGCTGACGGAGACCCGGACCGCGTCGATGATCGCCGGCATCAGATTCTCGTCGCTGCGTGCGACCTGCTCGATTCGGCTCAGCGCGGCGGCCACGGCAGCGGCGTCACGGTTGCGCTTGACGGCGGTAACGGCCTCGGCCTGGCGCGTCTCCACCGCAGCCGCTACCGAGAACAGGTCCATCGCCGGCGGCTTGTCTTCGACGAATTTGTTGACGCCGACGATGGTCCGGTCGCCGGTCTCGATCGAATTGCCGTACTCATAGGCCGCCTGTTCGATCGCGCGCTGCACATAGCCCTGTTCGACTGCCGCGACCATGCCACCGATCGAATCGATCCGTGCCAGCCATTCTTCCGCCTCCGCCTCCAGGCGATCGGTCAGGCTTTCGACATAGTAACTGCCGCCCAGCGGGTCGATCGTATTCGCGACACCGGTCTCGTGCGCGATGATTTGCTGCGTGCGGAGTGCCAGGCGCACGCTGTCTTCGGTCGGTAGCGCCAAGGCCTCGTCCTTCGAGTTCGTGTGCAAGGACTGGGTCCCGCCCAGCACGGCGGCCAGGGCCTGGATCGCCACCCGCACGACATTGTTGTCGGGTTGCTGCGCGGTCAGTGCGACGCCGCTGGTCTGGGTGTGAAAGCGCAGCATCAGGCTCTTGGGGTTCTTCGCGCCGAAGCGCTCCTTCATCAGCCGGGCGTAGAGGCGGCGCGCGGCGCGGAATTTGGCGACTTCCTCCAGCAAATCCATGTGTGCTGCGAAGAAAAACGTGATCTGCGGCGCGAAGTCGTCGACGTCTAGGCCGGCGGCGATGGCCGTTTCGATATAGCAGACGGCGTCCGCCAGCGTGAAGCCGATTTCCTGCGCGGCGGTCGCCCCGGCCTCGCGGATGTGGTAGCCGCTGACCGATATCGCGTTCCACTTTGGCAGGGTGCTGGCACAGTACGCAAACAGGTCGCTGATCAGCCTGAGGCTGGGTCTGGGCGGGAAACGGTAGGTGCCACGAGCGAAATACTCCTTCAGTATGTCGTTCTGGATCGTGCCGGCGAGCGCCGTCAGCGGGGCTCCCTGGCGCTCGGCGACGACGATGTACATCGCGAGGATTACCGCAGCCGTCGCGTTGATCGTCATGCTCGTCGAGACCCGATCCAGCGGGATGCCGTCGAACAGCGCCGCCATGTCCTCGACCGTGGATACCGCGACGCCGACGCGTCCGACTTCTCCGCAAGACAGCGGATCGTCGCTGTCATAGCCGATTTGCGTCGGTAGATCGAAGGCGACCGACAGGCCGGTGGAGCCCTGCTCGAGCAGGTAGCGAAAGCGCCGGTTCGATTCCTGCGCGGTCGCATAGCCGGCATACTGGCGCATGGTCCAGAATCGCCCGCGGTACAACGTCGGCTGGATGCCGCGCGTGAACGGGTACGTCCCTGGAAAGCCGAGTTTGTTCCGATAGGTTTCGCCGACGTGCGCCGCCGGTTCGGGGACGTACAAGCGGTCGACGTCGAGACCGGATCCGGTCCTGAACTGCGCCTGCCGTTCCGGACAGCGGGCAATCGTCTTGGCGACAGTGCCAGTCTCCCACTGCCGCTTGGCTTCCTCAGGCGTCAGCGCCTGTTCACTGTCCTTCTCGTCCATCCTGAGTGTCCTCAAGTGTTGTCCAGCACGGCGCGCCGTAGCAATTCGCCCGCCAGATCGGCCAGCGCCGTTTCGCCGCGCAAGACCCGCTCGACCGGGTCGCTTTCAGCGAGCCCGCTCCATTCCGCTTCCAGGCGGCGCTGCGCGAGTTCCAGGACCGCGGCCCGCAGGTGCGTGCCTAGCCGTGTCCGCCGCCGGGCCAGCCACCGAGCCGCTTCGGTGTCGCGGAGCCGTTCGAGATAGTCGAGCAACTCGGCGATACCGTGATCCTCGCGCGCGCTGACGAGTCGCACGGCATCGGGCCCCCGTTGTTTCCGGTCATGGTCGATCAGCCGCAAGGAGGCCATCAGTTGCGCATGAAACTCGGCAGCCCCGGCACAATCGCCCTTGTTGACGACGAACACGTCGCCCGCTTCCATCAGACCGGCTTTCTGGAACTGCATCGCATCGCCCTGGCCCGGTGCCAGCACGATCAGCACGAGGTCGGCCAGGCTCTCGATCTCGATTTCCATCTGACCGACGCCGACGGTTTCGATCAATACCATATCGCAGCCGGCGAGCCCCATCACCTTCAGCATGCCAAAGACCCCTGCTGCCAGCCCCCCGATGTGTCCGCGGGTCGCGGCCGAACGGATGAAGATGTTCGGATCGCCGGCGTGTCGCATCATCCGGACGCGGTCGCCGAGAAAGGCGCCGTTCGAATAGGGGGAGGAGGGATCCACGGCGATCACGCCGATATGGCTGTCCGGATTTTCGGCCCGACAGTGCTGTAGCAGCCGGTCGACCAGCGAACTCTTGCCTGAACCGGGGCTGCCGGTCAGGCCGAGCACCAGGCGCGGTTCGGGTGCGCCGGCGAGCTTGCCGAGCACGTTGACGGCCGCGCCGCTGCCGCCTTCCGCGATCGTCATCAGCCGCGCCGCGGCGCGAATGCGGCCAGGTCCCGCGGTCCCGGCCTCGCGAATCAGCGCCTCGACATCGACATTCATGCCACCTGCCGATTGTCGAGCAACTGACCGATCCGGTCGACGATCGTCCGCGCCGACGTGCCGGGTGTGAACACCTCGGCCACGCCCATGGATTTCAGGGTCCTGACGTCGTCGGGCGGAATCGTGCCGCCCCCGACCAGCACCACCTGTCCCGCGCAGCGGCGGCGCAACTGTTCGATGACCCGGCGGAACAGGGCGATATGGGCGCCCGACAGAAACGACAGGCCGACCACGGACACGTCCTCCTGGACGGCCGCCTCGGCGATTTCCTCCGGCGCACGCCGGATACCGGTGTAGATCACTTCGTACCCCGCGTCGCGGAGGATATGCGCGACATACTTGGCGCCGCGGTCGTGGCCGTCCAGTCCGACCTTGCCGATCAGGATGCGAATGGGCGGGTGCTGAGGAGCGAATGCAATTGAACTGGCCATAGCGGACTCCGGCGGAGTGTCGCGGCCCGGGTGCGCGCGGCATCCGGAGCCGCTGGAGAGGATAGTCCGCAGTATAGGGAGACTTAGGTCGCAATGGCGTTGTCGGCGCGAAATGCTGAGTGTCGCAAATCGAACCTCGCCGAGCCTGCAGCCAAGCCAAGGGGCTGAGGGTTTGCGTACACTACCGGCTCGAACCACTCGGGTCTCCGTCAGAATGGCTTCCAGCGTCCCTGCATCCGCGTTGCTCACCGCACCGTCCCCGCCCAGCCTACCGCTGATCGGCAGCCTGCTCGAGTTTCGCGGCAACCCCTTCCAGAACATGCTGGACTGGCGGGGGCGCTACGGCGACCTGATCGGGTATCGGCTCGGCCGCCGGCAGTTTCACATGGTCAGCCATCCGGCTTTGGCGGAGGAGGTGCTGATCACCCGGCAGAACGAGTTCATCAAGATGTACGAGCGCGACAGCCCGGCCGGGGTCGCGCTGGTTCTGGGACAGGGGCTGGCGACCAGTCGCGGCGAACTGTGGAAGCGTCAGAGGCGGCTAATGCAGCCGCTGTTCCAGCGCAGCCGGCTGCCGTCCTTCGTGCCGGAGATCAACGCAGCGGCGGGGCGGGTGGCGGAGCGCTGGTCATCGCTGGGGCGCGGCGCGGCGGTCGATGTCGCGCACGAAATGATGCGCGCCACACTGGAGATCATCACCCGCACGATGTTCAGCGTCAGCGTGCTGGATCGGGTCGACGCGCTGTCGCCAGCCCTCGCGACCGTGCTGCGTTATTCCTCCGAGCACCTCAGCAACCCATTTCAGTTGCCGCTGTGGTTACCGACCCCCGCCAATCGCGCGTTCCGGAACTCTCTGGCGTTGCTGGATGAGTTGATCGGGACGCTGATCCGCGAGCGGCGGGCCAACGGACGGCGTTGCGACGATCTGCTCGACAAGCTGCTGCACGCTGTCGATACCGAGACCGGCGAGGCCATGGACGACCGCCAGATTCGCGATGAGTGCCTGACGATCTTCATTGCCGGGCACGAGACGACCGCGGTGGCGCTGAGCTGGTGCTGGCATCTGCTGGGAGCGAATCGCGAGGTGCGCGCACGCCTGCACGCGGAGCTGGATGCGGTGATCGGCGATCGAGCGCCGACGCTCGAGGACCTGCCGTCGCTGCCCTGGACTCGAGCGGTGCTGGAAGAAACGATGCGTCTGCTTCCGCCCGCGATCGGTGTCGTTCGTAAGACCGTCGCGGACACGCAACTGGGCGGTTACCGGATTCCCGGCGGCACGCTGGTGTTCGTGAACATAGCGAACATTCATCGGCATCCCGACTTCTGGGAGCAGCCCGATCATTTCCGTCCCGAGCGCTTTCTGGCCGACAGTCCTGCGCCAGGCCACCGACTGGCCTACATGCCCTTCGGCGCCGGGCCGCGTGTCTGTCTGGGCAATCATTTCGCGATGACGGAGGGCGCGTTGCTGTTGGCCCCACTCGCGCGGCAGTTCCGGCTCGATCCGGTTCCGGGGATTAGTGTGGAGCCTGAAATCGTGCTGGCCTTGCGGCCGAAGGGCGGGCTCAGGATGCGCCTGGAGCGGCGCTGAGCTAAGGAGGGCGTTGGAGAGCGGCGACCCGGGAAGCCGCCGCTGTGCTGGTGGGATTAGCGTCGAACGCCGTTCGACAAGCCCACCACACCGAAGGTGTTGACGAACTGGCCGGCGAAGGCCTCGCGGTCGCGGGTCAGTTGCACGTTGAAATCCGAGTCGATGTGCGGTCCGCCGTTGGGCACATCAAAGCCGAGGCTGATCGAGGCGGAGCAATTCTTGTTGACCGTGACCGGGCCGGTGACGGCGACGTCGAGGCCGTTGCTCATCACGCACTGGCCGTTGGCGGTGCCGTCCTTGATCTTCAGCTCGCAACGCCCGGTGTGCTGGAAGCCGTCGCTGACCGCGGCCTGGTACATGACCCATTTGCCGCTGGCCGCCCAGGGGCCACAGCTGTCATCGTTGTTCGCATACGCCTGTGCCGTCAGGACGAGCCCGGCAGCGATCAACAGGATTTTACTTTTCATTAGGGTAAGCCTTGCTGTCTAGGTTTGATTTGCCGCGTCCCCGTTTGGGTCCCTGGCGTGCCTGCCGGGACTGGGCGACGGCTGCGACCGGGGGCGGTCAGAGGAAGCTTTTTGAGGAAGGGGCATCCTGCCCCGCGGGACGTCCCGTCCCGGTCCATGCGACGCGCAATCGGTTCAGCGGCCCCCCAGTTTTAACCCGCTCAATGCGATGCGCGTACTGCGCGATCCGTGTCGCCGGAGGACCTAAAGCAAGGCATGTGCCATTCCGGAGTGCCGCGCAATTCGCGACCCGAATTTGCCGCAAGACGTTGCGATGCGGCAAATCCCCTGGCGGGGTCCGGCAAATGCCGCGTTTGGTCGTGCATTGATGGTACGCCGCGTGACACCGGGTGTGCGGTGGCAGCTGCGGATCAATCGTGGTCGTGCCTATGGTGGGCGTCGGGGAAGTGGGGATGCGAGTGCGTCAGGGCTGCGTGCCGATGCGAGTGCGCATGTCGGGTTCCCGGGCGGACCGGTTCGTCGTGCTCGTGGTCGTGATGCGGATCGCCCGGGCTGTGGGTGTGCCAATGGCCGTGCTCCATCGGGTGGTGCTCGTGCCGATGGCTGTGATGCTCGGTCAGGTGCAGGCTCACGCCGAGCGCCATCAGTCCACCGGCCAGCAGCAGTGTCGGCGTGACCGGATCGCCCAGCAGTAGGACCGCGAGCGCGGCGCCGACGAAGGGCGCGATCGAGAAATAGGCGCCGGTCCGCGCCGAGCCAAGATGCCGCAGAGCGATGACGAACAGCGTCAGACTCAGGCCATAACTTGCAAGCCCGAGCAGCACCGCGCCGACGAGATCCGGCCAGGCTGGTATCGCCGAGCCCGCGGTGACCGCCAGGGCCAGATTCGTCGCGCCCGCCGCCAGTCCTTTGGTCATCGCGATGAACGAGGCGTCGGCCAGCGCCACCTTGCGGGTCAGGTTATTGTCGAGGGCCCAGGCCAGGCACGCGCCTAACACCGCCACGGCCGGTAGCGCCGCGGGCAGGCGCGCCTCTCCCGGCCAGCTCAGCACCACGCTGCCGGCGACGATCGCGGCCATCCCGAGCGCGATGCGTCGGTCAAAGTTCTCCTTGAACACGAACCAGGCGAGCATGGCCGTGAACACGCCTTCGGCATTCAGCAGCAGGGATGCGTCGGAGGCCGGCATGCCGAGCAGCCCCCACATCAGCAGCGAGGGCGCGATCACGCCGCCGGCCACGGTCGCGGCGGACAGCCAGAGCCAGTCCGCGCGGGCGAGTCGCGGCATCGGGCTCCGGGTTAGCCCCCGCAGCACCACGAGGCCGATGCCGGAACCCAGATACAGCAGCGCGGCCAGCAGCCACGAGTCGACCCGGTCGAGCAGCACCTTTGCCGCCGGCGTGCCCGCCCCAAACAGCAGCGCTGCGCCCAGGGCGGCAGCGATGCCCGTGCGGCGTTCGTGGTGGAAGGAGGTCATGGGTTTGGGGTCTTGAACTGGCTGTTGCGCGTCGAGTCGTTGGAGTATCAGGCAAAGCGCCACCAGACGGCCGCTGTATGGCTATCCCTCGGACCACCCTGTGGCAGGTACTATAACGGTCGGGAGTCACGGTCGGAATCCGGGGGGAGTGTGACAGGAAAAGTCTATGTCTCGTACGCCTGGTCGGTGGAGCGGGAGAAGCAGATCGTCGAGAAGCTTGAGGCCGCCTGCCAGTCGCGCGGCATCGACTTCCATCGCGATATCAAAAGGATCGGTTACGGCGAGTCGATCCGCGAGTTCATGGACCAACTCGCCGCGGGCGATCACGTCGTACTCGTGCTCAGTGACGCGTACTTCAAGTCTTCGGATTGCATGTACGAACTGAAAGGCGTCTACGAGCGAAGTCAGGACGAGAAAGCCTTTCGGCAGCGCGTGCATCCGATCGTCGTGGAGGGTACGCGGTTTAGGAAAGTGCGTGAGCGAACGCCCTATCTGCGGCATTGGGAAGATGAAGTCACCGCTACGAAGAACGAACTGGAGACCATTGATCGCACCTACACCCAGGAGTCACAACGCGAACTGGACGACTACGCCGAGTTCCGTCGTCTGATAGACCGTTTGTTCACCATCCTCGGGGATATGAACACCCTGACCGAAGGTATTCATGTCGACTCGGATTTTGCCGCGCTGCTCGATCGCATCAACCCGAAGGCAGCAGATGCTAGAACGGATGCCGTTGGCGCTCGACAGCGGCGTAAGGATTCGCAATTCCTAAACGCCCAGCGGCAGGAAATTCGCGCGTTGCTGGACAAGCATGCCGCGTTGAGGCAAGCAGTTTCTGCAAAGGCGGCCGAAATCTGTGGCGATCAAGCAGTGGGCGATGGCTTGGCTCAACTGTGTGACCAGCCGTTGGATATCGTGGTCGACGACGTGTTCTACCCCGCCGTGGTGGATGTATTGAAGGGAGTGGACGGGAACGACTTCGAGCCAATCTGGCGGGATGCCAAGGATATTCTGTTCCGGCTGCTGCTCTTTGCGGTGAAGACGGATTGGGTTGAAACGCTTGAAGCTCGGGGGCAGCCTCTCGACTTGTGTTTTGAAGTGGCTGTGCAGACACCGGGTGGCATAGAGCTGGGCAGTGCCCGGTTTCGACAGATGGTGCCTGAACTGAACGCCGAGCCGGGGGTTTCGGATGTGCTCGGTAACGACGCGATGCGATTACCGAAGCTCGAAACCGGGTGGAACGACGATTTCGCAGTGGAAACTGTGCTGAGCGAAGTGTGGAACTGGGTATTTCCCGGTGAGAAAGGAGCGCGTCTTTCCGCAGCGAATCTTCAAAAGCTGCGGTCGCGCCTGGCTCGGCACGAGAAGCAGCGATCGCGGCATCTCTACCTCCCGGTGCCGGCCGATCAGGACGATCCCTGGATGCGGCGGGAACTGTACGGGAAGGTGCTGGAGAAGCTGCCGAGTCTGACAATAATTTACGTGCGCTCGGCGCAAGGCGAGTCAGTCCTTCGTGTCAGCGACGAAATCGACTTCATGGACTCCGTGCTGGGGTTCTTGGAAATTCCTCGCACCATCCGGAATCAACCACGACATTGAACGACCGGTATGAAGCCATCCATTCCCGAAATTCCTATCGGCAGCAAGATACCCCTCGCCCAGCGAGGTTCGTTTCCCGAGTCCGTGCATATCTTTACCGAACAGGCGGCCTGGGCGATTCGAGCGGCATTGGCGGCGCAGCGGCCGCTGTTGGTGCGTGGCGAGCCCGGAACCGGAAAGAGCCAGTTGGCGCGCGCCGCGGCCGAGGTGCTTGGGCGACTGTTCGTAGCCGAGGTGGTCGATAGCCGCAGTGAAAGTCGCGATTTGCAATGGCGCTACGACGCCGTTGGCCGGCTTGGCGATGCACAGGCGCTCGGCGCGTCCGGCCTTTCACATGACGAAGTTCGGCAACGACTGGAACCCGGCAATTACGTCAGTCCCGGGCCGCTTTGGTGGGTATTCGACTGGGACACGGCGCTGGAACAGCACGCGCGGGGGGGCGGGCAATACGCGGCCCCGCAACCGCCCGATGACTGGAAGCCGGCCCAGGGAAGCGTGCTGCTGATCGACGAGATCGACAAAGCGGACGCGGATTTGCCGAACGGATTGCTTGAAACCCTGGGGAATGGCGCGTTCGGCGTGCCTTGGCGAAAGGAGCCGGTTGGAGCGCGCTCCGGCATTCCGACACCCTTAGTCGTGATCACGACCAATGAGGAACGCGAACTGCCCGCCGCCTTCGTGCGGCGCTGCCTGGTGTTGAATCTTCAGCTTCCCGAACGCAGGGACGAACTCGTCGAGGCGCTCGTCGAGCGCGGAAAGGCGCATTTCAAGGGGTCTTGTGCCGAGTCTGTTTATCGTGCTGCGGCTGAGCAGCTTTGGGATGATCGACAACTGGCCGAGAATCAGGGCGTGATGCCGCCCGGTCAGGCCGAATATCTCGACATGCTCCGGGTCGTCGTCACGATTGAACCGAACAAGCGGCGACAGAAGGCACTCCTCGACCAGATCAGCGTGTTCGCGCTGAAGAAGCATCCGCCGCCGAAGGCATGAACGCCCGACCGGCAATCAGTCCGGGCAAGTGCGGCCTCGGACGGGCAGATCTGTTGCGTGCACTCGCGTCGGGTGGTCCCGAGGTGCTGGAAGCCACGGCATCGTTGCTGGGTTATGAGCGCGAGGTCGCGGAGTCTGGCCAAGACGATGGCGAGGACGAAGCCCGAAATACGGGTCTTGTGACCGGCGATCGTGAGACCTTGCCTCCACAGCCGACTGTCGAAAACCGGCCCCGGCGGCCCCCCGCGAAGTTCTTCTATCTGGCGAGGCGCGAGGTCAGAACGGATGCGGAGATCGAGCAGGCCCGGGAGGGTCCGCCCTGGTTCAAGTCGGCCCGAGGGCTGACGGAGGATGAGCAGCCGGCTCCGCGCATGATGCGGCCGCCGGCTCCGCTCCCGCTGACACGCTGGAGTCGCCTGTGGCCATTCCTGCGCCGGTCTCTCGGCCAGACGGCCACGACCCGGCAACTCGATGTACCTCGTCTGGTCCGCGCCGTCACGCGTGGGCAGGTCCTGTCGCGAGTGCCGATGCAAGAACGCCAGCGCTGGTGTCTCCGGATTTCGATTCTGGTCGATTACAGCCCTCGAACGATCCCGTTCTGGGACGATTACAACCGCTTGTTGTCGGGCCTGGAGAAACTGCACGGGGCCACGGGACTGGACGTTTATTCGCTTGATGGACCGCCCGGGCGCGAATTGCGTGTGCGAAGGGGCGATCTTCCTGGGCCCTTTCGCTGGCCGGTTCCGGATCCATCGACCCCGCTACTGATCCTCAGCGACCTGGGCCAGATCGGCAACGATGCCGAAGTGCGCCGAGGCTGGCAGCGGCTGGGTATCCGGCTGCGCGCCGCAGGTTGCCGCCCGATCGCGCTCTGCCCGATCCCGGAGCCCGGTCAGGACCCGGTATTGCAACGCCTGTTTGCGGTTTATGAATGGGATGCTGCCAGCCGCTTCCTACGGCCGGCACGCCCCCCGCGCCGCGAGACACCCGTCTCTCGTGTTGAATCCACGGAGCGCCTGTTGGTTCTGGCGTCGCCGTGCATTCGCGTGGAGCCGGCCTTGCTCCGCGCGTTGCGCGGTCTGCTCCCCGTGCACGAAGCCGCGGCGATCGACGAAGCGGAAGTCTGGAGGCATGAGGATGTCGTCTCCTCGACGCAGGGCTTCGGCTTCGCCAATCGGCGGGCAGTTGAGCGTTGGCAGACTGCGTTCAGAGCGTTGAACCCGCGCCTGCAGCAGCGGGTTGTCGACCTGTTGCTCCGTCATCACCAGTACCTGCCGGCGTCGATCCGCTACCCGGAACTGCTGACCTGCGAGCGGCTCGCACCGGGATCGGTGCCGGAGAATATCCGGCGGGCTGCGGAACGCTGGGCCCGAGACATAGTGAAGACCTGTGCCGCGGATGCCGTGCCGGCTGGGCTGCGAGACTGGTGGCGTCGCCATCTCGAACGGCAGGCGGATTCGGCCTGGGCCGGCAACGATGTGCTGGCTGCGCTATGGGCTTTGTCCAAGCGTGAGGCCGTTCGGGCCGGCGCGACGCTGGCCTATCCACCGGGCGTCACCGCGGAGCAGGTGGAGTACTTTCTGGGTGGGGACTCTGAGGCTACGCGCCGGGTCGTGCTGGTTCAGCAGGGTCCGGGGCTTGTGCTGTGTGACCCGGACGAACCCGCGTCAGGTTGCCGCTACGGTCAGTTCACCTTGCGCGGCGATGCGGTCGCTTTGCGGATTGTGAACGATGCCGCTGAGTCACGTACGGATCGCCTCCCGGTCCGCCGTTTGCCACTGCCTTTGGTGGAGCAGCTTGCCGGGGTCAGGCGTATCGAAATCGATACCGGTGTCGAGACGCTGTTCATCGAGCACCGCGTGCGGCCGTTCATTGGCGCGATGGGCCGTGACCGGTCAGGCCAGTTCCTTGAAGTGACCTGGCTGACCGAGCGCCATCGTCTGGTGTGGAAGCCACCCCGAGGACCCACGTGGGCCGATACACTCAGTGGGGCTGAAGCCGAAGCTTGGGATCGCGACCCGAAAGGCCGCTGGGTCGGCTCTGGACCGGTCGGCTGGGACGAGATCGGCCTGTATGCGGATCTGACGGTCGAAGGCGTCACCCAGCGCTTCCGCTGGATCGAGCCCGGAACTTTCATGATGGGGTCGCCCCAGGATGAGTTAGGGCGATCCAAAAGGCGGGAAATCCTGCACGAGGTCACGCTAACGAAGGGCCTCTGGCTAGCGGACACGGCCTGTACGCAGGCGCTATGGTTCGCAGTGATGGGCGAGAACCCAAGCAACTTTCAGGATGACGCCGAGAACCCAGTCGAGAATGTGTCTTGGGAAGATACGCAGACGTTCATCGCGCGCTTAAACGAACGGGTCGAAGGCTTAGATGCGCGGCTGCCGACCGAGGCGGAGTGGGAATACGCGTGCCGTGCTGAGACAAATACGGCGTACTCATTCGGTGACAACATAACATCGGATTCCGCGAATTTCGGCGGCGTCTATGGGAGAACCGTCACAGTGAAGGCCTTGCCGGCAAACGCTTGGGGGCTATATCAGATGCACGGAAATGTCTGGGAATGGTGCGCTGACTGGTACGGGCGATATACCGAACGATCGCTCGTCGACCCGGTAGGTACGGCCGGGTCGGGACTCCGCGTGTCGCGCGGAGGCTCATGGTTCGATAAGCAAGAGTTCGTGCGCTCCGCGGATCGACACTTCGTTCATCCATCTGACAACCACGGACTGCATGGCTTGCGTCTGGCTCTAGGCCCGGCATCCCCGGAGCAGGCCGCGGAGCGGCAATCCGGCCGCGCGCCCGGTCGGCCCGCCGCGTCGGAGCGCGGCGGCGATGCCGGAAAGCGCGCGCCAGGGCGCAAGACATCCTCATCGAAGAAGCGGTGATGGCCGCGTCGTTGTCGCTTGCCGCGAACTTCCCCGCCCCGTTCCCCGCGGCCTGGGCCTCAGCCTGGGGCGAGGACGAGTACGGCCTGTGGATGACGCTGGAATACGGCGGCGCCGAACAGACCTTCCGGTGGATCGAGCCGGGAACGTTCCTGATGGGCTCGCCGGAGGACGAGCCGGAGCGGTCCGATGACGAAGTGCAGCACGAGGTCACGCTTACGCGGGGTTATTGGCTGGCGGATACGGCCTGCACGCAGGGCTTGTGGGTCGCCGTAATGGATGAGAATCCGAGCCAGTTCAAGGACAATCCTGAAAACCCGGTCGAGAACGTGTCCTGGGAGGAAGTTCAGAAGTTCGTCCGGCGGCTGAACGAACCGGTCGAAGGCTTGAACGCCCGGTTGCCGACCGAGGCTCAGTGGGAATACGCCTGTCGGGCCGGGACGGGAACGCCTTACTGGTTCGGCGAAACAATCTCTCCGGAAGAGGCGAATTTCGCAAGGCTTAGGGGTGGTGCGATGCCTGTAAAGAGGTTTCCGCCTAACCGCTGGGGCCTTTACCAGATGCATGGCAACGTCTGGGAGTGGTGTGCGGATTGGTACGGCCTGTACCCCGAGGGGGCAGTGATGGACCCGACTGGTCCGTTGAAAGGCACCTCGCGAGTTCTGCGGGGTGGTTCCTGGATTGATCTTCCACGTGGTGTGCGCTCAGCCTATCGTCCAGCAGAAATTCCGTCCCAAAGAATCGATAAGGTCGGGTTCCGCCTTGCCCTAGATTCCGGTCATTCACGGGGCCAATAGGCCAGGGCCAGCCGCGTCGGAAGGGCAGGCCGGCGTCTGTCGCGCGCCCTGCGCGCGCTACGGCCGCTGATCAGTCGGTCGGCGGTATCGCGTCCGGTGCCCACAAGTCCGAAAGCGCAAAGCTCACCGCCTCGAATGGCGGTAACTGCACTTGGTCATCATCCTTGAGCGCGGCGATCAGCACCCAAGCCTGTTCCCTGAGTTCGAACGCTTCGAGCGTGCGTGCGATGGGATCGACCAGCCACACATGTCCGACGCCATGGGGGGCGTACAGCGGCAGCTTCAGCACGCGGTCCTTCTTGACGGTGCCGGGCGACAGAATCTCGCAAACCCAGTCGGGTACGACTTCGAAACGGTGATCGTCGGGCAAGTCCGGCATGCGCTCGCGCCGCCAGCCGGCCAGATCCGGCACGACGACTTCGGTGTCCCGCACGAAATGCAGTTCGGGTTCCGGCAGTATCCACCAGCCACCCGGTCCGCCCCGGCCGAAGCCGAACGGTCCGCCCAGATCCACGTTCAGGCCGGTCTGGGCCTGGGCGTGCTTCCCGGATGGTCGGGGTTGTGTATGCAACTCCCCGCCGATGATTTCGCCGGTCATGCCCTCGGGCAGTGCACACAGTCGCTGGTAAGCGGTGGGCGTTCGGTTTGGGACAGCCGCACTCATCGGGTTTGCTCCGGGGCTTAGGGCATCATCGGATTCTAGCGCGTTCGGTCGGCGGTGGCCGCTGTCATGCAACGCCTAAAGCGCGCCGAGCGTGATGTGAGAGAACGCGTTGCATCGACGCGGGTCGTTCGAAGCCTCCGCATCCCCGGCGTCAAAGCTTTGAACGCGGGTTGGCAAGCCGTTGGACGCGGATCAGTCCTGCCCCAGCGGCGCAGGAAGCGATTGGGGTGCAATGTCGCGCATCCCCGGCGGTGATACCCTGTCCCGCCATCTGCCGCAAAGTCCTGCCGAGTCCCATGGACAACCCGATGCCTTCAGTTCCCCCATCCTCACCCGCTGCCCACATGCCCCGCGCGATCTGGATCCTCGGCTTCGTCAGCCTGCTGATGGACGTGTCTTCGGAGTTGATCCACAGCCTGCTGCCGGTATTCCTGGTCACGACGCTCGGGGCCAGTGCGCTCGCGGTCGGAGTGATCGAAGGGCTGGGCGAGGCGACGGCGCTGATCGTCAAGGTGTTCTCGGGCGTGCTATCGGATCGCTGGGGTCGCAGGAAGGGGCTGGCGGTGCTCGGCTACGGCCTCGGGGCGGTGTCGAAACCCTTGTTCGCGATTGCGGCCAGCGCCGACATGGTGTTGTTCGCGCGACTGAGCGACCGGATCGGCAAGGGCATCCGGGGTGCTCCCCGAGATGCGCTGGTCGCCGACATCGCGCCGCCGGAGCTGCGCGGCGCCGCGTTCGGCCTACGGCAGTCGCTGGACACGGTCGGTGCGTTTCTCGGGCCGCTGCTGGCGATGGGACTGATGCTGCTGTGGGCGAACGATATCCGCGCGGTGTTCTGGGTCGCGATCATTCCCGGCTTGCTGTCGGTCGCGCTGCTGATCGGCGGCATCACCGAGCCCGAGCATCCGGCTGGCTCCGTGCGGACGAACCCCATCGTCCGGGATAGCCTCCGGCGTTTGCCGCGGGCTTACTGGGGCGTCGTCGCGGTCGGTGCGCTGTTCACACTGGCCCGGTTTTCGGAGGCCTTTCTGGTGCTGCGGGCAACCCAGGGCGGGCTGCCGCTGGCCTATACCCCGCTGGTGCTGGTCGCGATGAACGTGGTCTATTCGCTGTCCGCCTATCCCTTCGGGCGCCTGTCGGATCGCATGGGTCACCGCAAACTGTTGCTGCTCGGTCTGGGGTTGCTGATCGCGGCAGATGCCGCCTTGGCGTACAGCCCGGCTTGGGGTTGGGCCTGGCTGGGCATCTCGCTGTGGGGCCTGCATCTCGGGGTCACGCAAGGCCTGTTCGCGAAGCTGGTCGCCGACACGGCGCCCAGCGACTTGCGGGGCACGGCGTATGGCTTCTTCAATCTGGTTGCCGGCAGCGCGATGTTGCTCGCGAGCGTCTTGGCCGGCGTGTTGTGGGATGGCATCGGGGCGTCCGGCACCTTCGTAGCCGGGGCGGTATTCTGCGCGCTGGCGGTCATCGTGCTGCTGGCCGGTCGCGGGCCGGTGCCGTCGAAACTTGCGTGAGGCGGCTGAGCGTCAAACCTGGGACGAGGCCTCAGCGAATGTTGCCGGCCGGTCGCATGTTCTCGTCCGACGCGCCGCCCGTTCGCCGTGAGAAGCGCAGCATGTCCATCTCGATGAACGCGAAAGCCAGTATCCACAGCAGCGCGTCGTAGGCATCCAGCCACTCGTCGCGCCAGACCCAGGCCAGCACCAGCAGGCCGAGTCCGCCGTACAGCAGCGCGGCGGTCGTCACGAAGAGCCGTTCGTTCATGATCACCAGATGCGGCCAGCGGACTTCGACTTCGAGCAAGGCAACCACCGCGATCCACAGTCCCGAATTGGTGACGTCCAGCCACGAGCCCTCGGCCGCAAAGGCGATGGCCGCAACAACCACGGCGGCCGCGGCGGTCAGCCGGACTGCGGGAATCACAGCGCGTAGGCGATCGGTAGCCGGTTGCCGGCGGCCCGAGGCTTCCCACTCGAACAGGAACAGCAAAAGCAGCCAGGCCGCCTCGTCGAGCGCACTGCTGGCGTCCGCGCGCGCCATATAGAATGCGGCGTTGAGCAGCAAGAGCGCGAAGATGGCGATTTTCAGGCCGGTGTACAGCATCGGGGGACAGAGTAAGGCAGGCCACGATACCCGGACGGCTTCTGACGGGGTCAGGCCGCTCGTGGTCATTTTAACGAAAGCGGTTCCAGTTGCCGCGCTGCACGATGGGCCGGACATTGGTTCGCTCGAGCGGAGCCGGTGCGCATGAGCAGCCGGTTTGCCATCGCGCTGTGGCTGGCGATGTTGGCCGGTTCCGGCTGGATGCTGTGGCGCGCGCCGCCGGTCAGCCAGGACCTCCTGTACTTCCTGCCGCGCAACCCGAGCACCGAGGAGCGAATTCTGGTCGATCAGTTGCGCAGCGGCTTTCCGTCGCGGCTGGTGCTGATCGCGCTGGCCGGTGCCGAGCCGGCCGAACTGGCATCGGCCAGTGCCGCACTCGGCCGCGCATTGCGCAAGGCTCCCGAATTCGAACGGGTCCTCAATGGCGAGGCCGCGTGGTCGGAGGCCGACACGCGCTTCGTCATGGAACACCGCTACTTGCTGAGTCCGGCCGTGGCGCCGGGCCATTTCGACCCCGATGCCTTGCGCGCAGCGCTGGAGGCGCGGCTCGCCGAACTCGGGACGACGTTGGGCCTGGTGACCAAGCATCTGCTCGCAGCCGATCCGACCGGGGAGAGTCTCGCGATGTTCCGCCGTCTGCAGGGGCAGGCGCAGCCGGAGCGACGCCATGGCGTGTGGTTCGCCCGCGATGGCACCCGCGCGCTGCTGATCGCGCAGACACGGGCCGCCGGTTTCGACATGGATGCCCAAGGCCGGGCGGTTGACCGGATCCGCCGCGCGTTCGCGGAACTCGCCAATCCGCCCTCCATGACGCTGGCGCTGAGTGGACCGGGGCCTTTCTCGGTCGAGATCAACGACAGGATCACGCGCGACGCCGAGTTCATCTCGACGCTGACGATGATCGCGGTCAGCCTGTTCCTGTGGCGGGTCTACCGTTCGCTGCGCTTCGTGCTGCTGACGTTGCTGCCGCTGGGCTCCGGGGCGTTGGCCGGCATGGCGGCCGTCGCGGCCTACTCGGGCAACCTCAACGGGATCGTGCTCGGTTTCGGTTCGGCCCTGATCGGCTTCGCGAACGATTACCCCGTTCATCTATTCACCCACTTGAACGCCGGGGAACCGGTCGCCGCATCGATCCGGCGGGTCTGGCCGACAATTCGCCTGGGGGTGCTCGCGACGGTGGCCGGTTTCGGTGCGATGCTGTTCTCGGGCTTTCCGGGGCTCGTCGAACTCGGCGTGTTTTCGATTACCGGCCTGCTGGCCGCGGGTCTCGTCTGCCGTTGGGTGATGCCGGCATTCCTGTCCGGCGCGTTGAATCTGCCGCATTGGCCGGCCTTATTTGGGCTGCTCGACCGCGGCCGACAGGCGGGCTTGCGCGCCCTGCTTCCGCTGGGACTCGTGGTGCTTGCGGCGGTGAACGCGCGGCTCGCGATGCCGGTCTGGGACGACGATATCGCGCATCTGAGCCCGCTGTCCGAAAGCAGTCAGCGCTTCGATCAGGAACTGCGGGCCGAACTGCGGGCGCCCGAGTTGAACCGGATCGCACTGATCATCGGCCCGACGGCAGAAGACGTGCTGCAGCGGACCGAAGCCTTGTCCGGTTCGCTGGATGAAATGGTTGGTGCGGGTGCGCTTGCGGGGTACGACCTCGCCGCGCATTACCTGCCCAGTGCCGCCCGACAGCTGGAACGCCGGGCAGTTCTGCCGGACCCGGGCCAACTGCGCCGTGACCTGAGTGTTGCCGCGCGTGGGCTGCCGTTTAGGCACGGCAGTTTCGAGCCTTTCGTGGCAGCCGTCACCGCAGCGCGCAATCAGTCGCCATTGGAGCTGGCCGATCTGCGCGAGACGTCGCTGGGTTTGCCGCTGGAACCGCTGTTGTTTCCTTTCGAGGCGCAGTGGGTCGGGCTCGTCACGCTAGGCGTGTCTACGGCGCCGGGCCGGCTGGCCGAGGCCGTCGCGGACGTCGGCGGGCGGCTCGTCGATCTGCGCGAGGAGTCGACCCGGCTGATCACCCGTTATCGCGAGGAAACGCTGACGCTGTTGTCGCTCGGTGCTGTCGTGATCGTGCTGCTGCTGCGTGCCGGTCTCGGTGCCTGGAGCGCGGCTTTGCGGGTTGTGCTACCGATGGGTCTGGCGCTGGTGTTTACGGGAACCGTCATCAGGGTGATTAGCGGCGGGCTGTCGCTGTTTCACCTGGTCTCGCTGCTGCTGGTGATGGGCCTGGCGATGGACTACGGCCTGTTCTTCAACCGCCCGCCGGCCGACCGCGAGGAGCATCGCCGCACGCAGTTCTCGCTGCTGGTCTGCACGATGACGACGCTGTTGCCCTTCGGGCTGCTGGCGCTGTCGCAGACGCCGGTGTTGCGGGCAATAGGGCTCACGGTCAGCGTCGGTGCTGCCAGCGCCTTCGTGCTGGCGGCCTGGCTCGCGAAGCCGGAGCAGGCTTCCGGGGCCTGAGCCGGGCGCGCCCTTTCCCCTCTTCGCCCAATCGTCGTGTGCGGGCTTGTTTGCTTCCAAGCGCGGCTGGGCGAGCCTTGCAAGCCCCCCAAGCTACCCCGACTTGCCACTGCCGGTCTATGGGAAGTCCTACGCATTGACCCACTCCGCGTGCGCGATTAGAAGAATGTTCAGGGGGAATCGCGTCCAGCGTGACGGCGGGCGCGCCGCCGGGCACAAGAGGGACTCGCCATGACTACGATGAAATGCCTTGCCAGCGGCTTGATGGTGCTGACTGTGCTGGTGTTGTCCGGCTGTGCCTCCGCGCCAGTAACGGTCGCGCCCATGCCGCCGGCCAAGTATCGCGTGATGGCCAAGGCCACGGGCAAGGCCTGCGGCTCGATCGGCATCCTGGGGACGGCCTATTACGTGATCCCGATGGGACTGAATTCCCGCGTGGAGCGCGCTTACCAGTTGGCGGTCCAGTCGGTTCCGGGCGCGACCGCCCTGATCAACGTCGAACTTCAGGATGATTGGTTCTGGTGGTTGCTGGCGACGACACGCTGCACCACGATTTCCGGGGACGCGATCAAGGAGGAGCGGCGATGAACACCGTGATCCGCAGCCTGATGGCAAGCCTTTTGGCTGTGATGCTGGCCGGATGTGCCGGAGACCCCGTCAAGATCGCCAGCGTCACTGATGTCAGCAAGATCGACCGGACACAGGGCCGGCGAATCACCGCGGAGGCCGGCGGATTTCAGCTGCTGCTGGTGATTCCGATCAATGTGAATTCACGGCAGCGTCGCGCCTATGAGGAGCTGCTACAGGAAGCAGCCGGCGACGAGATTGCCGACGTCAAGGTGACCGAACAGTGGGCGTACGGTTTCGTCGGCACGACCTACTGGACGGTCATGGAGGCTACCGCCTATCCGCGGAAGCATGAGGTCCGGCCCCGCTGAGTGTGCGCGTCCCCCGGCGTCGTCGGGACGCAGCCTGGGCCGCGGGCGCATCGTGGGGCGCGATCTATGCCGCCGTCTGGTCGTTTTCCCTGGGATCGAGGTGTTGCGCGGCCCGGGATTTACCACAGGCCGGAGAACGGCTTCGCGCCCCCGGGCCTCAGAACATCACGCTCTTGTCGCGCTCCAGCACGGCCGCGATGTAGTCCGGCATGCCCTTGATGGTCGAACCGGCCACGAGGTCCGCGTCGCCGACCTGGCGTGCCACGGCGCAGGCGCCGCAGACCCAGAGCGGGATGCCGGCGGCCTGTACCGTGGCCAGCAGGTCCTTCAACGGTGTCAGGTTCACGCCCGTGACATGGTCGGCGACGCCTTTGCGTGCCAGGACCACGGCTTCGTTCCAAAGCCACAGCACGACATCGTGCCCTTGCTCCTTGGCCGCTTTCGCGGCGATGAACGGTAGCGTGGCCATCGTCGGGTCGTCAGTGCCGTGGCTACCGGAAATGATGAAAGTCTTCATATTGCCTCCGTGTTGTGGGCTCATCAGGGATTGATGATACTCCACCTCGTCGTGTCGTCCATCCGCAAACAGCCGGCATCGTAATCCCCGGTCAGCGAGCGGCGCGCAGCGCGGGGTTCTCCAGGAACTGGACCCCCGGCACATCCTCATGTGCGGCTCGTACCAGCGCCAGGGCAACCTGGGCAGCGTAAACCGGCTTCCACCGTTCCGGCAGCAGCCATGCCAGCCGCTTGCCGAGTTCCTCGCCGAAGCGCATCGAGCTGCGCTCCCCGATCAGCAGGGACGGTCGCGCAATCGTGACCGAGGGATAACCGAGTCGAACGACGGCTTCTTCCAGCTCGCCCTTCACCCGGTTGTAGAAGAACCGCGACCCGGCATCGGCCCCGGCGGCGCTGACCAGCAACAGGTGCCGGGCGCCCGCGGCACGCGCCGCTTCGGCCACGCGCAGCGTGTAGTCGAAATCGACTCGCCGGAAGGACTCGCGTGAGCCGGCGTCGCGCAGGGTCGTGCCCAGTGCGCAGAAGACGAGATCCACGCGGAAGGCTGCGCTGCTCGCGTCGAGGTGTTCGTAATCGACGAGACAGTCGTGAACCCGCGGCACTGCCGCGGCATCCGGACGGCTGCGGCGCACCAGCGCCCGCACCTCCGCGACGGTTTCGTCGGCGGCCAGCAATCTGACGCATTCGCGCCCGACGATCCCGGTCGAACCGGCGACGAGTGCGGTGGTGTGTAGGTGGGCAGCTGACGGCATGGTTTGTGATCGCGTGCAGGGGATTGAGGTCGTTGGTGGAGGCGAAGCAGTTGGGCCCGAATCCGGAATTAGGCGCGGGGCGGCGGGCCGGAATAGCGCGCGTCGCCGAAGCCGAGCAGCGGAAAAAACACGAACGGCAACAGCAGCAGACCCAGCAGGTAAGGCCACTCCTTCCCGAAGCGCTGGGCGAGCTTCAGATACAGAAAGCCCGTAGCGAACACGTTGACCACCGGTGTCAGCGACAACACCAGCAGCCACCAGGGCTGTCCGGTGATCTGCGTCAGCACGTAGATGTTGTAGATGGGGATGATGGCTTCCCAGCCTTCGCGGCCGGCTTTCTCGAAAACCTGCCAGGCGCCGGCGAGGGTGGTGATGATCAGCAGAATGCCTATGGAATCCGACATGGCGGGTGCTCGGCGTATCGGTTGCGGAACGATACGGTTAACGATACCCGACGGGCGCGGCTGAGCTCAAGGCAAAGGTCGGCTGGCCGACGCCGCCTGAAGCCCTCCGTCGCCACGCCGATCCGGTGCCGGAACGACCTTACGCCGTCCAAGTCCCGCGACAGCCGCGTTGCCGACTTAAGGGCTGGCAGACGCAGCGAAACGGCGCCGCGCTGTTTCCTTTGGGAATGGACCCGTTATCATCGTCCCTGCCGAGTGCGCGTCCGCATGACGAATCTGCAACCCATTACAGGAGGTGAACGATGAAAGAGACAGCTGCAACGGCAGGCCAGGTCGCGAGCATGGTGTCGGGCGTCGAGGCGATCGAGATCAAGGCCACCGTGGCCGAACATCAGATCGACGCCGCGCTCGCGCATTATCGTCTGACCGTCGACAACGACGAGGAACGGTACATTTATTTCTTCGACACGCCGGGGTTGACGCTGTTGAAGGACGGGATCATCGCCCGCGCCCGGCGCATCGTCGGCGACGAACACGACAGTACGATCAAGTTCCGGCCGGTCGTGCCGGCCGAGATCCCGGCCAAGTGGTGCAAGCACCGGGGCTTCAAGATCGAGGCCGATGCCAGCGAGAAGGGCGTGGTCAAGTCGGCGTCGTTCACGATGCCGGTCGAGAAGGGCCTGATCAAAAAGGTTGCCAGCGGCGACAAATCGATTGCCAAGCTGTTTAGCAAGGAGCAGGAGCGCTTTCTGACGGATATGGCGGACCGCAAGATCGATTACGACGCGCTGAGCGTGCTGGGGCCGCTGAAGGCCCATCGGTGGCAATTCATGGATCCCGGCTGCCCGTGGGAGATCACCGCCGAATTGTGGAAGCGCGACGATGGCGACCGGTTGATGGAACTGTCCATCAAGGCGTCGATCGTGCAGGCTGCGGCGGCGATCGGCGGTTTCCGGGCGTTCATTGCCGAGGTTGGCGCGCAGCAAGACGCCGACGAGCAGAGCAAGACCCGCTGGGCGCTCGACTACTACGCCAGCCGGCTCAAAACATGAGACGGTGCCGGTGGCAGCGGCGCTCGGGCGGCGCAAGTCGCCAGCGGTCCGGCGCCTGGCTCCGCTGACCCCTGCCGGTTGCGAACGGAATGGCCGATCGCCTCAGACTCGCGCGGACGGCGATCGGCGCCTATCCCGTGCCGGCCGGCGTGCCGCGACCCGATGCGGGAACCTATCGCGAGATCAATGCCGTCCTGCGGCGCCATTTGCCGCCCACCGTCGTCAGCGTGCTGGCCGAACCGGTCGAGAACGCCGCAGCGGGCTATGTCGACTGGTTTACGTCTCTGGCAGGTCAGCCGGTCCCGCTGCGGACGCTGACTGGCCCGGCGCGGACAAGAGCCGACAAGCTGCTCGGCGACCGGCTGCAGGCGATACGGACGCTGGCGGCGCGTCCCGCGGTGATCCGGTCCGAGGCGCTGTCCCAGATGCTCCGTCAGGCCACGACCTATCCGTCGGACGACGCGATCTATGTCGTCGACGGACAGCCGGTCGTCACGTTCTGGGGTTACGGTGAGCCGCCACCGGACGCCGCGGCGCCGGCCAGGATCGAGCCGCCCCGGGCGCCACGAACGCGGCTTTGGCTGCTCACCCTGCTAGCCGGCACCTTGCTGGCCGCATTGGCCGGGGCGGCCTGGTATTTCGGTTTGCTCGATCGGCTGTTCGATAGGACTGACTACGCCGCGCTCCTCGCGGAAGACCGTCGGCAGGGCGAACAGCTGCGCCGCGATTTGCTGCAGCGTGAACGGCAGTTGGCCGAAGCCCTGCGCACCTGTGCGCTGCAGACCTCGCTCGAGGGTTTGCATAGCGAAGGAACCGTGCTGTCGAAGCAACTCGCCGAGTTGCGGGAGCAGGTCCGGAACCGAGTCGTTTTTTGCGCGGCCCAGGCCGAAACCATGCGATTGCAGACGGAAGCCCGCGAGCTGGCGGCAAGATTGCAGGAGTTGCGCGCGAACCTGGCCAAGCGGGCCGCGACGTGTCGCGATCAGGCCTTGGCCGAAGCCCGTGCGGAGCACCGGCGCCTGCAGGCGAAACTCAAGAGCTTACGGGCGCGGCTGAAGGATCAGCGGGAAGCCTGCAACCGGCCGCCTCCGCCACCCAAGCCGGAACCAGTCAAGCCGCCCCCGAGCAAGCCGCCACCGCCGGAACCGGTCCCAGTCAAGCCACCGGCGTCGGAGCCTAAGCCGCCTCCAACCCCGGCGGCGCCAGCCGCGCCCGCGCCGCCGCCCCCACCACCGCCGGAAGCCAAGGCCGGCGCGTTGCCGCCTTGTCCGGGCGAACGTCCGCCCGAGGATGCGCCCGATGTGGCCATCGTGCTGGATGCCTCCGGCAGCATGCGGACGCCGGAGGTGCTCGACAGCGCCAGCGCGGCTGCGGTCACGGCGTTCGAGAGCTGCGTCGCCGTGATGGGTCCGCTGATGTGCGCTCCCTTCGCCGCGGCGTATGAAATGGTCATGCAAACCGCGCACGGGCCGACCCGGCTGCAGTCGGCGCAACAGTCGGTTACCAGCGTCGTTCAGTCGCTGCCGGCGGATGTCGACGTGGCGCTCGCGGTGCTGGAGGACTGCCCGCGTGCGACCGACTACGGCTTGTTCGAGAACGCCCAGCGCCGCCGCTTGTTGCAGACGGTGCACGGGCTGACGCCGCGCCAGGGCACTCCGCTCGCGGACGGACTGCTGCAGGCGGCTCGCCGGGTCGATGGTGTCCGTGCGCCGGCCGTCATGGTCGTCGTCTCGGACGGGAAGGACAGTTGCGGCGGCAATCCGTGCGCGGCTGCGGCCTCGCTGAAGGCGGCCAAGCCCAAGTTGAAGATCAATGTGGTCGACATCGTCGGCGATGGCGCGGTGAACTGCATCGCGAACCTGACCGGGGGCGATGTTTTGACACCCCGCTCCGGCATGAATCTGGATCAACTGGTCAAGCGCGCCGCAAGCGACGCCGAGAAGCCGGCACACTGCAAATGAATACGGGCGACATGGAACGAGGCAAGATCTCGGTGCCGCCAGGGGCTGGCGCGGCTCGCGGTGATCGGCCCATGCCGTGTGAACCGGAGTCACCGCGATGACGCGCTGCCGGATTGCCCGCACGGCAGCCGATGCCTATGCCTTGCCGGCCGGGGTCAAGGTGCCGGACCCGGCCATGTTCAAACGGCTGCACGGCCTGATCCGCCGTTATCTGTCGCTCGCGGTCGCGAATGTGTTGGCCGAACCGGTTCCGCTCGCTGACGGCAGCCAGCTGGACTGGTTCACGCCGCTGGGCGGTCAGCCCGAGCGCTTGCTGGATCTCCCGGAGCCCGAGCAGCCACGGGTCCGCCGGGTGCTCGACACCCGGCTGGAAGCGATCCGGGAACTGGCGCGCCGTTTACCCGAACTCGACCCGGAATGCACCGACGCGCCGGCCTTGCTGCAGGCGACCGCATTCCCGGGCGACGACGCGATCTATGTCGTCGGCGGTCAGCCCGTCGTGATTTTCTGGGCTTATGGTGTGCTGCCGCGATTCGAACCTGACGCGGGCGCCGCTGTGTCTGCGCCCGGCCGTCGTGCCCGCTGGACGGTTGTTGCGGCGGCCGTGCTGTTGCTGCTCGGTGTCGCCGGGTGGGCAGCGTTCCATTTCTCGCTGCTGCGCTGGCCGCCGTGGGGGCCCGATTATGTCGCGTTGCTCAAGGCCGAACGCGCGGAGGGCGAGCGCCTCCGACGCGAACTGATCGAGCGGCACAGTGCGCTAGCCGCGAGTCTCGGGCACTGCGCGCTGCAGGATCAGGTCGCCACGTTGCAACGGGAACGCGAGTTGCTGGTAGGGCGGCGGGACGAATTGGCCGCGCAGCTCGGGCGACTGATTCAGAGCTGTAAGACGCCGTAATCGAACCGGCGCCGGCAAATGCGCCGATTTGACAGGGGATGGTCATTTCTTATCGGTTAGCGTATATATTTTTGTGTTTACAAAATGGGAGCAGCACCTATGGCAACTTCCACTGCGAAAGTCTTCACGAGCGGCAACAGTCAGGCGATTCGTCTACCCAAGGAATTTTGCCTGGATGCGAAAGAGGTCTTCATTAGTCGCTCCGGCGACAGTCTGATACTGACGCCGCGGATGCTGTCTTGGGAAGGGTTTACCGAAGGCCTAAGCGGCTTCAGCGATGACTTCGAGATCACCGAGGAACTGGCTGCCGACACGCCCCGGAAATCCCTGGAATGATCCATTACATGCTCGACACCAATGCGTGTATCGGCGTCATCAATGGGAGTCCGCCAACTCTTCGAAACCGTCTGTTAGGAATGCCGCCGGAAACGGTGACGATTTCGCAGATCGTCCGCTATGAACTCGAATTTGGGGTGTGTAATTCCCGGCAACAGCAGAGGAACCGAGCCAATCTGACGCACTTCCTCAAGTATGTGCAGGTGCTGGATTGGAGCGACGAGCAATCCATCGAGGCAGCTGAGATTCGCTGCGCGCTGGCGCGGAAGGGTCAGCCGATTGACCATTACGACATACTGATCGCCGCCCATGCTCGATCACTCGCTGCCGTTCTGGTGACTCACAACACCCACGAGTTCGGACGGGTGGAAGGATTGCAGTTGGAAGACTGGGAGTTGCCGTGAGCCCGCCGATACGAAGGCTGCTATCTGGTGGTGCCCAGCCGTCTCGGCTATCGCGGCTGCGTGCGGGATCCACACGTAGCGTAATCGTTTAGACCTCGCTGGTTGCCGGAGCGGACCGGGGCGCCGAGACACGCCATGAATACCTCCCTGTAGGCTCGGCTGCGGGTTCCCTCCCGCAGACGGTCTCGGCGCCCCAGTCCCACTCCTGCTGCCGGTCAAGAGGGGAATGGTTACCCGGCGCCGGTGGGCCTGAAGCGTCCGCAGCCGGGCACCAATACGACTTTGCTACAATCCGGACAGCGCCGTTCCGCCCGCAGGCGCCGTGACACGGAGGGCCGTGCACCCGGGCGCCATCGTAGCCGACGAGGGATTTCAGGAAGCGAACATGGCTGGCGCGCTGCTCAGATCCGGCAATGTCAAGCAGTACAAGCCGCTCGGTGCGACCGGCAACCCGGTCTACCGTGCCGCTTCGCAGCTCCGCGCCGCGATACGCCGGCAACTCGGGGCGGATTTCGCCGATTTCTTCGCGATTCCGCAGCAGGACGACAAGGGCGACACGATCGACTGGTATGCGCCGCGCGAAGGCAGCGTCGTGCCGTGGACGGCCGCGACGACCGCCGAACGCGAGGACGCGAAAGCCTGCCTGCTCGCGGCACAGCAGGAATTGAGCGCGAAGAGCCGCGCTTTGCAGGACGCCGACAACAGCGAGCAGCAGGTCTTCGGTCGGTTGCTGGAACTCGCGACCCGGATTCCGGGCGAGGACCATGTCTATCTGGTCGACGGCCGGCCCGTCATGACGTTCTGGGGCTTCGTCGAGCGCGATGCGCCGGACTACCAGGACGTGCTGGGAATGCTGGACGTCGGCGGCGATACCGCTAATGCCGCCGTCGGCGCGGAGACAGTGAGTGACGGTGCGGCGCGCAGTACCTCGCGTTTCCGCTGGTGGCCCTGGCCTTGGTGGCTGCTGCCGCTGTTGCTCGGGCTGTTGCTGCTCGGCGCGCTGCTCTTCGGCCTCAGAGGGTGCGTCCCGGCGTGGATCCCTGGCGCCGAGTTGCTCGGGCCCGCCGCGGACAAACCGACAGTCTTGCCCGACGAAACCACTGACCCGGCTTTGGAGCAGCCCGATGGGGTGGAACAGCCGGTCGACACCGCCCCGGATGGGACCGTCATCGATGAGATCCATCGCCGCGGCGTGATCGACCGGTCCACGACCGCGTCCGCTGTCATCGACCAAAGCCGCGAGGCGACGGAGTCCGACCGCACCGGAGGCGAGGTTAAGCCTGACGGAGCAGAGGCCGAGATACCGGGCGTGGATGAACCCGAACCGCCGAACAAACCGCCCGAGGCAGGCACCGAACCGCCGAACCCCGAGCAGCCCGGTGAAGACGAGAAGCCCGCCGGGGAGCAGCCGGGCGATCCGGCCGGCAAGCACGACCCTGGACCCGACGATAAATCGGCTGGGGAGACCCCACCGAAAGTGCCTGGCCCAGGCGGCGCGGCCGGTCCGGAGGGTGCTCCCGGTGCGCCGCTGACAATCCCCAAAGATGCAGCCAAGACGGGCTCGACCGATTTCATGAACGGCCGCTGGCAGTCGGTGACCGGCTTGCAGGACGCTGAAGGCAACCCGGTCCGGCTGGAGTATGAGTTTGCGAAGGGGCAGGGGACCGCCAAATTGCGGCATCGCGCGGGCGGCAAGGAACAGGAATGTAGCGCGGCCGTGCGTTCCTCGTTCAAGGGGTCGAAGCTGATGATCGAACAGGCCGACGACATCCGCTGCCCCGACGGGACGCGCTTCCAGCGCTCCGCGGTCGAGTGTGCGACGAACCCGCAGGGACGCGCCGAATGCCAGGGCAGGAACCAGGACGGTTCCGCGTATCAGGTCCGGATCAACAAGCAGTGATACGAGCGCGCGAGGATTTCCCGGGATGTTGAGCGAGCTGGTCGAATTCTCCGACAACGCGACGCTGATCATGCGCAGCGGCGTCCAGTTCCTGGATTTCGGTCTGTCGGTCGATCTGCGCAAGGAACCGCCCGGTGAATTCGCGCTGCAAAGCAGCCAGCAGTCGCTGGCGCGGCTGGAATGGGACGAGCGGCGCGAACGCTTCGTGCATCCGGCCGACCCAGGCGCCGTCGTCAAGCCTCGCTTCAGCGCCAGCGTCGACGATTCGCTGAAGTTACTGGACGGCTGCTGGGTGCCGCTGCCGTTCCTGTGCGCGGGTGCGCAGCGCCGTTTCGACGACGGTCCGACGACCTGGGCGCGTGGCCGCATCGTCCGGCTCGCGGCCGGTGATGACCTGCGCGGCCACACCCACCGGCTGACGCTGGCCTTCGATACCAACGTGCTGGACCGCGGCGACGACACGGCCTATCTGGCGCCGACCCCAGCGGACGTGCAGACCGGCGCGAGCTTCCAGTTGGCCTATCGGGCGCACGAGTGCCCGTGGTTCCCGGAACAGCCCTGGGTCGATGAATGGCTGCGCGAGGTCTACCGTGACGAGGCCGCGCGGCGCCTGCGGATTCCGGCCGAGGACATCGAGACCGAACTGGAGCAGTTCGCGCACCACGCACACTATCTGAACTTCCTGACGCTGATCGCGACCCGGCTCCGCCTGCCGCAGATCCGCGTGCGCAGCAATGCGGCGGATGACGTCTACGCACCGATACCGGTCGATCTGGTGCTGGATGTCGGCAACAGTCGCACCTGCGGCATCCTGATCGAAGAACATCCGCAGCAGCACGACGGGCTGAAGAACCGCTACGAGCTGACGATTCGCGACCTGTCCGAGCCGCACAAGGTCTATCAGGAACCCTTCGAGAGCCGCGTCGAGTTCGCCCAGGCCCTGCTCGGCAAGGAACATCTGGCCTGCAAGGGCGGCCGCAACGACGCCTTCGTCTGGCCGACGATCGCCCGCGTCGGGCGCGAGGCCGCGCGGCTCGCCAACCATCGGCGCGGCACCGAAGGCTCGACCGGGCTGTCCAGCCCGAAGCGCTACCTGTGGGACGACGACCGTTACGAGCCGGGCTGGCGTTTCAATGTCGCGTTCAACCAGGAAGACATCGAACCGCATGCTACCGGCGCGCCGTACAGCAACCTGATCAACGAGCGCGGCGAGGCCCTGCACGAGCTGCCCGAAGAGGAGCGCATGCCGGTCTTCGTGCCGAAATACTCGCGCAGTTCGCTGATGACTTTCCTGTTGTCCGAGATCCTCGTGCACGCACTCGGCCAGATCAACAGCCCGGCGCAGCGCATCAAGCAGGGCGATCCGGAAAAGCCGCGGCATCTGCGTTCGATCATCATCACGGTGCCGCCGTCGATGCCGAAACCCGAGCGCCGGATCTTTGCGCGGCGGCTGCAGGCGGCCATGGGTTTGGTCTGGAAGGCGCTGGGCTGGCACCCGGAGGACGATGCGATCGACACGATCGATGCCACCGGCGAATCGACCGCCTGGCCGCCGTTCCCGGCGATCCACACCGACTGGGACGAGGCGACCAGCGCCCAGGCGGTGTACCTGTTCAGCGAGATCCACGAGCATTTCGGCGGGCGGCCGGAGGACTTCTTCCGGCTGCTGCGCCGGCGCGATTCGTCCGGAGCCGGACAGGCGATCACGCTCGCGTCGATCGATATCGGCGGCGGCACGACCGATCTGGTCGTCGCGGATTACCGCCTCGACCACGGTCAGGGCGCGAACGTCTACATCCTGCCGGAGCAGCGCTTCCGCGACGGCTTCAAGATCGCCGGCGACGATCTGCTGCTGGAAGTCATCCAGAAGATGGTCGTGCCCGCCATCGAGGCCGCGCTACGCGATTACGGCGTCGCCGACCCGCCGGCCTTGCTTTCGCAACTGATCGGCGCCGAGACCTTGTCGGTGCAGGATCGGACCTCGCGCCAGCGGCTCGCGCTGGAGGTGTTCTATCCGCTCGGGCTGAAGCTGCTGCATGCTTACGAGCGTTTCGATCCGACCCAGCCGACCGAACCGCGGGTGTTGAAGATCGGCGAGGCCTTGAGCGCCGCGGAGCGGCCGTCGGACCACGTCGTCGCGCATTTCGCGCTCGGCGTGCGGCGGGCCGTCGGCCCGCGCGACGCCGATTTCGACCTGCTCGCGGTGCCGGTCGCATTCGATCTGCACCGGCTGCACCGGCTGTTCCTCGAGGACCAGTTCGAGCTGTGCAAGACCATCCGCGCCTTGTGCGAGATCGTCCATCTGTACCACTGCGACGTGCTGCTGCTGAGCGGACGCCCGTCGTGCATGCCGGGCGTGCTGGCGCTGTTCCGGCGGCTGCTGCCGCTGCCGCCCGACCGGATCGTGCCCTTGCACGGCTATCGCGCCGGCGTCTGGTACCCGTTCCACCGTGACGGGCGGATCAGCGACCCCAAGACCACTGCCGTCGTCGGTGCGATGATCTGCAAGGTGGGCGGTGCGCGGCGCATCCCGAACTTCAATTTCCTGGCGCACGCGTTCAAGGTCTATTCGACGGTGCGGCAGCTCGGGCTGATCGACCAGAACCTGGTGCTGCGGAATGCCGACGTGTATTACCGCGACATCAATCTGGACGACGAGGAATACGAGCTGCCCGAGACGCCGTTCGAGGTCCGGGCTCGCATGATCCTCGGCTTCCGGCAGCTGGGGTCGGAGCGCTGGCCGGCGACGCCGCTGTATGTCGTGGATCTCAGCGACAAGGCCAAGCGCATGCTGGCGGACGTCGACCGCAGCGCGCCCGCGGTCATCGAGGTGGGCCTGAAACTCGATCAGCGGCGCGGCTCCGGGCCCGAGAGTTTCGGCGTCGCCTCGGCCGTGACCAGTTACGGCACCGCGCTGAATCCGGCGCGGGACGTGCTGCTGAAGCTGAACACGCTGACCACGGTCGGCATCGGCGAAAGCAGTTACTGGCTGGATACCGGCAGCATACTCCGGTGAGGACATCGCAGTGACGACCTGGGACGATCGAAGCCTCTCCGCGCAATGCGCGGCCCTGTACGACGGTGCCGGTTCCGCGCTGGACTGGGTGGCCGCGGTGCGCGTCAACTCGCAGCGTCTGGATCGCGAGGCGGACGGGCTCAGCGAGACGCTGCGGCGGTCCCGCAACCTGGCGCGGCGTCTCGGTGCGGCGGCACAGCGGCCGTTCTCGGCCGGTGTGTTCGGCATGTCGCAGGCCGGCAAGTCCTACCTGATCTCGTCGCTGGCGCGCGCCGCCGACGGGCGGCTGCAAACGCTGCTGGACGGACAGCGCGTCGATTTCATCGGGCATCTGAATCCGCCCGGCGGCGGCAAGGAGGCGACCGGGCTCGTGACGCGCTTCACGCGCCGGCCGGGCAGCGCGCCGGCGGGGCATCCGGTCGCGCTGACGCTGTTCTCCGAGGCCGACCTCGTCAAGATTCTCGGCAACAGTTTCTTCAACGACTTCGATCGGGAGCGGGTCGCCTTCGATACCGATCAGGAGTCGCTCCGGGCCTTGCTGGCCCAGGTCGAGCGCTTCCGTCAGGCGACGCCGATCGGCGGACTCGATAGCGACGCGGTCGTCGACCTGATCGACTATTTCGAGCGGCGCTACGGGAAGTCGTTCGCGCCGCTGCGCAGCGACTACTGGCCGCGCGTACTCGAACTCGCGCCGTATCTTGCGCCGGAGCACCGGGCCGAGCTGTTGTCGGTGTTGTGGGGCCGGATACCGGATCTGACGCGGGCTTACCTGACGTTGCAGAATGCCTTGCAGCAGCTCGCGCACGCCGGCGTCGTCTATGCGCCGCTCGAAGCCCTGGTCGCGGGGACGGGCGACACGCTGTCGTGGCGGCCGGACAGCATCCTGAATGTCGACGTGCTGGACCGGCTCGGACGGGACGACGCCGAGGCAATCGCCGTGCGACCGGCCGCTGACGGCGAGGTGCTGGCCGAGGTCCGGGTCGCGCGCGCGGTGCTGGCCGCGCTGACCGCCGAAATCCGCTTCGAGCTGGCCGACAGCCCGGTGATCGACCTGCTCGAGGACATCGATCTGCTGGATTTTCCCGGTTACCGCGGCCGGCTCGAAATCGGCGATCTTGACGAGGTGCGGAAACAGCTGAAACGGGACGATGTGGACCCGGTCGGGCAGCTGATCCTGCGCGCGAAGGTCGCCTACCTGTTCGAGCGCTACACCGAAGATCAGGAAATGAACGTGCTGCTGATGTGCACGCGTTGCGACAGCCAGATCGAGGTGACCTCGCTCGCGCCGGCTTTGTCGACCTGGGTCCACAGCACGCAGGGCGAGAGTCCCGCGCTGCGCGGCACGCGGCCACCCGGGCTGGTCTGGGTCATCACGCAGCTCGACCGGCGGCTCGAACCGAAGCCCGGCCAGACCGTCGCCCAGCAACAGCAGGAATGGTCGAACATGATCCATATCACGCTGCTGGAACGCTTCGCGCAATCGGACTGGCTGCAGGCCTGGTCGGAGGACAAGCCCTTCGACAATGTTTTCCTGGTGCGCAAGCCCGGCATGCTGCGCAGCGCGTTCACGATCGACGCGCAAGGACAGGAGACGGGTTTCCTGTCGGAAGAGGAGCAGAATCGATTGGCTGCTCAGCGCGAGTATTTCGTCGGCAGCGAGGCAGTCGTGCGTCACGTTCGGGATCCGGCGGAGGCCTGGGAGGCGATGCTCGGCGTCAACGACGGTGGCATGCAGCGGCTGGCGGATTACCTGCGCGCCGTCTGCAAGCTGCAGGCGAAATGGGACCGCATCGGCGAGCAGGTCGTCGCCGTCCGGAAGGAGATCGGCGACCACCGGCTGCTGCCGTATTTCCAGAGCGAGGGTGCCGGCGAGGTCGAGCGGAAACGGCAAAGCGCCGAGCGCCTGTATCAGGCGGTCGTGAACGCGCCCGATGGGTTCGGCGAACTGCTGTACCGCCTGCAGCCGGATGGCGAATTGCTGCGTAGGCTTTACCTCGCGGCCGAGAACGGCGCGAGCGAGGAGGCCAGCAGTTCCGAAGCGAAGCCAGCCCCGGCTCGCAAGACGCTGATCAACCTGCCACTGAAGAAGGCGAACGAGCCGACCGGGACGATGGAGCAGGGCGGGCGCGCCGAGCGCTTCGCGAAGGCCGCGGTGTCGGTCTGGATACGCCAGTTGCGCGGCCTGCCGGACGCCGCCGATCTGATGAATTATCTGGAGTTGCCGGCGGAGGCCGCGCGCATCGTCACCGATGAGTTGGTCACCGGGCTGGACCGGCACCAGCTGGAGCAGAAACTGGTCGTGGCGCTGAAGCCGCTCGAGGACATGCGCGGGACGACCCGGATCGGCATCGTCGACCAGCAGGTCACGGTCGTCCGGCAATTGCTGGGTGAGTTCGTCGATCGGCTCGGTACCGCCGAGCTGCCGGTCGGGCAGCGGCCCGCATCGCCGCTCGGCGGCCGGCGCGTGTTCGAACCGCCCGCGTCCATTCCGTCGGGCAGCCTGCCCGAACTGCCGGACGAGGAGCTGAGTTATTCCGGGGCGTACATCATGGATTGGCTGGAAGCCTTCACGTCGCTCGCGATCGGCAATGCCGGACACCGCGCCGGTCGTGAGATCACGCCGGAGCAGAATCTGCGCCTTGGCGAGATCCTCGCGACGATCGGCGGATCGGGTAGCGGCTGAGACCGGCAGCCGTGGCGATCAGGAGCGAGTTGAGGAACGATGCCGCGCGCGGTCCGGGCTATGGCGTGATCCGCATTGCCGGGCTGCCGGCGGGGTCCGTGCCCGCGACGTTCTGCCTCGAACGCAATCAGGACGCGCTGCCCTATCTGGGGCCCGGTGGTCGCTGGCAGGCGCAGGAGGCCTGGCATCCGGTCGCGAGCGCCGAGCCTACCGGCGAGACGGCGGTCGAGTTGCCGGTCGGACCGGAGATCGTCGATGCGCTGGTCGAGCAGCCGCAGCATGTGATGTGCCGCTTGTCGGTCGATTGCGGCGGCGGCCCGCAGGCCGGTGCCCTGAAGCTGCAGCGGCCGCTGTTCAGTTCGAGGGCGCAAGGCTTCGCGGCTGCCTCGGTTGCGGTCGAAACGCCGGCACCCGAGCCCGAGCCGGAAGACCTTGTTGACGAGTCGCCGGACGAGATCCCAGTCGTGCTGCTGGCCGAGCCAGTGCCACCGGTGCAGGACCGCAGCCGGTGGCGCATCGTGTTGTGGACCGCGATCCCCTTGTTGCTGTTGGCGGCCGTCGGCGGCTGGCTCTGGTGGGACTGCCGCGTGCCCGGATTTCCCGGTCCGCACTGCGCGCCCGGGGCGGCGCCCGAGATGGCCGTCACGCCACCGGCCGAGACCTTGCCGCGAAATTGCGCCGGTCTCGACGGCGAGGCCTGCCTGGCCCTTGCAGTCCGCGCGACCGAAAACGGTCAACTCGATCAGGCCCGGCAGTTGCTGCAGGAAGCCGGCAGTCTCGGCGCCGTCAAGGCCTATGTCCGGCTCGCGCAAATGTACGATCCCGCGACCTGGGCAGCCGAGAGGAGCCCGGCCGCACAACCGGACTGGGAGACCGCGGCGTACTGGTACGACGAGGCGGCGCGGTCCGGGGACGCCGAGGGCAAGCTGGGCGCCGGCCGTTTGTACTGCGGCAGCGCGAGCGATCCCGCGTTCCTGAGTCATGGCGCCGAGCTGCTCCGGCAGGCGGTCGCCGCCGCGCCGGGCGATGCGGGTCTGGCGGAGGCCCTGAAACACTGCGAGGAACGGCTCAAGTGAAACCACAATGTCGATGGGTCGCGTGCGCGGTGATGGTGCTGTTTGCGGCCACAAGTCTGTACACGGCACCGCTGGCCGCCGCTGCCGAGCCCTTGCTGCTGCCGGGCAAGAAGACCTTGTACGAGCGGGTGCTGACGCGGCCCGGAGCGAAGCTCTTGGCGAGTCCCGGCGCCGCGGATGGTAAGCCCGTCGTGGCGCTGTCCCGGTTCTACGTCTATGAGCGTCAGGACGCCGGCGGCAAACAATGGGTGAAAGTCGGCGGCAGCAGCCGCGGCAACACCGACGGCTGGCTGGATGCGGCGCAGACCATTCCGTGGAAGCAGCAACTGACGCTGGCCTTCACGAATCCGGCCAACCGGTCGCGCGCCTTGCTGTTCGACAGCCATGACAGCGTCATGGGACTGCTGAAAGCGCCCGATGCCGGCCCGAAAGCCGACGAGCTGCTGAAGTCGGTCGAGTCGGGCAAGGCCGATCCGCGCGTGGTGTCGGTCGAACCCAAGGAATACGTCGATCTGTCGAAGAAGTTCTATCTGCTGCCGATCCTGCAGGCCGAGGCCTTGAGCGCGCCGGCGAACGTCCGGGTGCTGCAGGTCGCCTCGGTGACCGCGAAGCCTGGCGATGCCTCGCCGGCCGAAGCGCAGAAGCGGCAGCAGGAAACGCCCGCGGTCATCCGCAGCTTCAGCGCCGCCGTCGTATTCGTCATCGACACGACGATTTCGATGGGACCGTACATCGATCGGACCCGCGACGCGGTGCGCCGGATTTCCGCGAAAATCGAGAAGGCGGGCCTGGCCGAGCAGGTCAAGTTCGGATTGATCGGCTTCCGGTCCAGCACCAAGGCCGTGCCCGGTCTTGAATACGTCAGCAAGGTGTACGCGAACCCCGGCGAGGTGAAGTCCGGCAAGGACTTCATGGACAAGGTGGCCGGCGTCAGTGCGGCGACGGTTTCCAGCGCCCGCTTCGAGGAGGACGCCTATGCCGGGGTCATGGAGGCGCTGCGGCAAGTCCACTGGAACGACTTCGGTGGCCGCTATGTGGTGCTGATCACCGATGCCGGTGCCATCGATGGCGGGAACGAGTTGTCGGAGACGAAACTCGGCGCCGAGCAGGTTCGGATCGAGGCGGCGCAACTCGGCGTCGCGGTGCTCGGCCTGCATCTAAAGACGCCGGCGGGCAAGGCCAATCATGCCCGCGCGGAGAAGCAGTACCGGACGCTGACGCAGAATCCGCAGGCGCGCCGTCCGCTGTATTACCCGATCGAGTCGGGGACCATCGAGCGCTTCGGCCGTCAGGTCGACACGCTAGCCGACACGGTCGTGCAGATGGTGCAGGGCGCCTCTCGCGGCGAACTCGTGGCCGGCAGCGCCCAGTCGGTCCAGAGCGGCAAGCCCAAGGAAGCCGACGAGCAGATTAAGGCCGACGCGCTGGCGGTCGGCCATGCGATGCAGCTCGCCTATCTAGGCCAGCAGAAGGGCACCCAGGTGCCGGATCTGTTCACGGCGTGGCTGTCCGATCGCGACTTCGCCCACCCGGAACTCGCGACGGTCGATGTCCGTGTGCTGCTGACCAAAAACGAGCTCAGCAATCTGAGCGAGGCGATCAAGCTGATTCTCGACAAGGGCGAGGAGTCGCAACGCAACGACACCGCCGATTTCTTCAACCTGCTGCGATCCTCGGCAGCGCATATCGTGCGCGACCCGGCGAAGCTGAACGATCCGAAGGCGAAGAATCTCGCGGATCTGGGGCTGCTCGGCGAATATCTGGACGATCTGCCCTACAAGAGTCGGGTGATGAACCTCACCGCCGACGAGTGGGAGACCTGGAGCGCCAGCGCGCGCCAGCAGGAGGACTTCCTCGACGGGTTGCGGCGCAAGCTGCGCCACTATCAGCTCTATCACGACGACACCGACCGCTGGATCATGCTGGACGGCTCTAGAGATCCGGGCGAAGCGGTCTATCCGGTGCCGATCGACGCCCTGCCGTGACCGCCGGGCTGCCGCCCTCGGATCGTGACGCTTCGCTGCCTTCCGGTTGCCGGAGCGGAGCGGGCCGCCGGGACACGCCGTCAATACCTCCCTGTAGTCTCGACTGCGGGCTTCCTCCCGCAGGCCGTCCTGTCGTCCCGCTCCGCTCCCGCCGCCACGCGTGCGTAGCGGTGAACGGCTAATGCTGCATCTGGCCAGGGTCGAGCGTCAGCGCGGCAGCGGTCCCGGCGCCTTCACGTTGAGGGTCGAGCACTTCTCGCTGGGCGCCGGCGACTGTGTGGCCGTCACCGGAGCTAGCGGATCCGGCAAGAGCACGTTCCTCGATTTGCTGGGCCTGGTGCTGCGTCCAGACCGGGCAGACGTGTTCGAATTCCGTGGCCGCGACGCGACCTGCTGCGACCTTGCAGACTGGTGGCGGCGCGGCGCGGATGGCGAGCTGTCGGCGTTGCGCGCCAGTGAAATCGGTTACGTGCTGCAAACCGGCGGTTTGCTGCCGTTTCTTAATGTCGCGCAAAACATCCGGGTGTCACGTCAGTTGCTGGGTCTGGCCGAAGACGGTTTCGCCGCCGAGTTGATGGGGTGGCTGGCGATCGAGCGGTTGGCCGCGAAGATGCCGCAGCAACTGTCGGTCGGGGAGCGGCAGCGCGTCGCCATCGCGCGGGCCTTCGCGCATCGGCCGCGGTTGGTGCTCGCGGACGAACCGACCGCCGCGCTGGACCCGCCGCAGGCATTGCGGGTCTGCCAACGGATGGTGGAATTGGCCGCGTCGCTCGGCATCGCGCTGGTCATCGTCTCGCACGATTGGGGACTGGTGCGCACGCTGGGGCTTCCGGAAGCCGTGGTTGAGCCGAACGAAACGCCGGAACACAGCGGGAGTTGCATCGACTATGTGCCGCCGACCGGTCCGGACACGTTGCCGGTGGGGGCCGGTGCTGCAAAGGCATCAGCTTCGCCGGCGGTCTCCGGCTCCGAATCTCCGACAGGCTGATCCCTTGGCGCGCTCACCGACCATCAGCCGGCAACTGCGGTGTACCGTCGCCTGGGCCTGGCATGACTGCCGGTTCGAGTGGCGCGTCACGCTGTGTCTGGCGCTGGCCGTGGCCGCGGTGCTGGCGCCGCTGCTGGTGCTGTTCGGGCTCAAGTCGGGCATCGTCGGCACGCTGACCGCGCAACTGCAGTCGGACCCGCGCGCCCGCGAGATCGTCTGGAAGTTCAATGGCCCGCTCGATACGGCCTGGGTCGACACGCTCGCGCAGCGTCCTGAGGTGGGCTTTCTGGTTCCCAGCACGCGTTCGTTGGCCGCGACCGTGGACTTGCAAGGTCCGGGCGAAATGCTGCAGGACATCGACCTGTTGCCGACCGCGCCCGGCGATCCGCTGCTGGGCAGCGGGGAGCCGGTGCCGGCTGGGTTCGGCGAGGCCGCGCTGAGCCATGAAGCGGCCCGCCGCCTCGGCGTGCAGGCGGGTGACACGGTGGAGGCCGCCATCGCCCGCGTCTACCGTCAGCAGCGCCAGACACTGCGATTTCCGCTGCGCGTGGTCGCGGTGCTGGACGAAGCAGTGTTTGCCGGCAAGCTGGTACTCGCGCCGTTAGGTTTGCTCGAAGCCTGCGAAGCGTATCGCGACGGTTTCGCCGTGCCTGAACTCGGCGCAGTCGATGGCGCCACCGGGCCGCGTGCCCGGCCGCCGCATGCGCGGCTCCGCTTGTATGCGCGCACGCTCGATGACGTCCGGGGTCTGGCGCAGGAACTGCGCGCGGCCGGTTTCGAGGTCACGACCCGAAGCCGGGACATTGAACTGGTCGAGCAAATCGATCATGCCTTGAGCTTCCTGTTCCGGCTGATCGCTGGGGTCGGCGTGACCGGCTGCCTGCTGTCGCTTGCCGCCAGCCTGTGGGCCAACGTGATCCGCAAGCGGAGAGAACTTGCACTGCTACGCCTGATCGGCGTCCGTGAGCGCGTGCTGACCGTGTTCCCATCGGTCCAGGCATTGCTGATCGCCAGCGTCGGTTTGCTGCTCGCGTTCGGTATCTATGCCGTATCGGCTGAACTCATCAATCGCACCTTCCAGATCGACCTCGGCCGCGACGAATTCGTCTGCCGGCTCGCCTGGCGCGATGGTCTGCTGGCTGCATTACTGACCGAGCTGCTGGCCGTGGCCGCGTCGATGATCGGCGCGGTTGCCGTCGCGCGCGTGGAACCGGCGGATGGGTTGAGGGAGGGGTGATGTTGGGGATTGCAGCCGATCGAGGGTAGCCTGGTGCGGACTAGCGGCGGCGAGCATCACATTTTTCGAGAGGTGTGATATGTTTTTTTCGTATCACCTTTGGGGGGCAAGTCCATGTTCATCTTGCGAACGGCTTTACTGGGTCGGGTCCGCGATCTATGTGCTTACCGGCCTTTTCTCGCGAGTCTAAACGCTGCAGGCTAATTCGAGCCTCGCCCTTTTTGTCGGCCCCTTTTGTCGATTCTTATTCAAATCGCAAAGTTGGCGATAGGTAAATGCTTGCTGGGATATAGATAATGAGTAATAAAACAAAAGTGGACCTAATAAGCGACATTCGTGATGAAATTAGGGGGTTTCATCCGCTATTAAGGGTGTTGTTTGGCCGATTGCCCAATGTGACGAATGTCGAATATACCCATGGTCCCAGCGAGATGGGTGCAGACTTCGTTATAACAAAGAGGGACGAGACGTTAGACGATTTCGAATATATTGGGGTTATAGTCAAGATTGGCGTAATTAAACAGGATCACACCGATGTTGATAAGCAAATAGATGAGTGTGAAATTGGGAGAATAGTGGACGGCGGCACAAGAAATATATATCTGTCCGAGATATGGGTGGTATCAAATGACTCAATAACTGCAAACGCACAAACAAAAATTCATAATAAATATAAACACAAGAATATAAAATTCATTAATGGGGAGAAAATATCGCTCCTCGTCGATAAATATTACAAAGAATACTGGCTAGATATTTCTGTTCAAATAGGCGAATATTTTAGATCTGTCCGAAAGAAAGCAGATTTGATTTCGTCAAATGCGATTCTTCCAGGTCTGAGTAACTCAAGTTTGTATGTCAATCAAGAGTTGGTTGTTAATGAGTTCTCAAATTCGCCAAGAAGGGGATATGAAGCGCGGAAAATTATAGAAAAGCGAGTTTCGATACACGATACTTTGAAGTGCAACAGATTCGTGTTTATTGAAGCCATGATGGGTACGGGAAAGTCAACCCTACTCGCAAAGCTTGCTAGTCATTATGCAAGCAACGAGTCATTTAGCGCCACCAACACAATACCAGTTTTACTTACAATAAGAGAGTTCGTTGAAGACTGGTCTAGTGATGTAAATAAGTTAACAGAAGAAGTCTGCAGAATCAGTGTTACTGACATTAATAGTGTCAATATCCTTATCTTGCTAGACGGGTTTGACGAATTAAAGACAGACAATGCCTCCAGGGCAGGCCTATTAAAGGCGATACACGATTCGTGTGCGCCTAATGGGTTGGCTTCGGTGATAATTACGTCACGTAGTTTAGATGATCCAGAGTTAGAGCAAGAGGTTGCAAAGGTTTTTACTAGATATCACCTGTGTCAATTCACGATTAAGCAAGTCATTGGTTTGGTCGACAATATATGTAAAAACTCGATCATAAAGGAAAGGTTGGTTAGGGACTTGGAAAAGTCGCATCTTTTTAAAGTTCTTCCAAAAACGCCATTCTCGGCAATATTGCTCGCCAGGTTATTAAACGAAAACGTTCAAGAGATTCCATCTACAATGACTGAGCTTTATACGAAATATATGGAGTTGGTCATGGGGCGGTGGGATATGACAAAAGGCCTACAGTCCCAGAACGAATATGATGTAATCAATAATGTCACTATTAACATAGCAAAGTATTTTATTGATAACTCGCTTACGCACGTCGCTATTGATGAGGTCCGGGATATTTATCACGCATACCTTGATAGTAGAAACTTAACTTTAGATAAACAGTCCACATTTGACAGGCTTATCAAAAAAAATGACGTTTTCGTTATTTATCCAGACAGTCGCACAATGTCATTTAGACACAGAACATTTGCAGAATACTTTTATGCCTGTTCTCTTAATAGAGATATGAGCGCATCAATAACTGAAGATATATACGATATATACTGGGCGACCTGCTACTTTTTTTACTTTGGGTTAAAGAGAGACTGCCCTGATCTCATAGAAGCAGTAAATAAAGTATCAGTCATAACGGATAGTACGAGACTTTTAAGGATATTTCATAACGGAAGCTTCCTTTTAGCGTCATATTTAACGCCGTACAACATAATAACAGAAGCCGTTAAGGTGTCTGTACGTGATGCATCAGTGCTTTATCACGATATAGCATCAAAAAGGATAAGTAGCCCGCTGCAAGCTTTTTCAAAGGTTCAGCTGCTATGTATCATCACTCATCTGCTCACGAACTCTTTTGGGTATGAGTATTTCAAGCCAGCCCTTGAGGAGCATGCCACCGATTTGTTTAGCGATCCTCATCTAGATAAAAATGAAACTGGGCTTATTGAGCTGTTCATGACTAATAGCGTTTTATCAGCGCTAAATAATGGAGGGCCGTTCGATACCATGATAACTGACTATAAGGGCAGAATACCTTTAGATTTACAGATAGCAATTATTAGCGAGTACTCTAGACAAAAAGGGGAGAGGTCCAAGATAATTGCAAAATATGTTAAGAAGGTCCAGAAAAGCATCAAGTCAAACATCCAGTTGCAACAAGGCGTTATTGATTTATGCGAAAAGCCAATAGTTAGCGTGAGGAGCTTATAAATGACCCGCTGCCATTCCCATTCCTTCTGGTCCAACAAGTCGTTCAAGGGGCTCCGGTAGGCTCCGGCCCTGAAAAAGGGAAAAAAAGGGGCCAGGCTCAAATTTCGCGTGACGTGTGCTCTGTTCCACGCATGCCACGCCGGCCGCGGTTTCACCTCGCCGGCCTGCCGCTGCATCGGGTGCGGTGTTTGTCAACATACATGTCGCACATCCTTATGCAGCGTTTTTTAATGGAGCCCTCGTTTGGGAGGGCGCCTT
>SEYW01000034.1 GCA_004168015.1 Methylolobus aquaticus | reverse complement strand
TCGTCCGTTATTGGACAAGAAGTGGCTGACGTTTGCGTTAGTTATTTACACGGTGTTTTACATGTGGGTGCGCTGGTACGAAGGGGTCTACGGCTGGTCCGCCGGTCTGGACTCGTTTGCCCCGGAGTTCGAGACGTACTGGATGAACTTCCTGTACACCGAGATCGTGTTGGAGATCACCACGGCGTCGATTCTGTGGGGTTACCTGTGGAAGACGCGTGACCGCAACTTGGCGGCACTGGCGCCGCGCGAAGAACTGCGTCGCAACTTCACGCACCTAACGTGGCTGATGGCATACGGTTGGGCGATCTACTGGGGTGCTTCCTACTTTACCGAGCAGGACGGCACGTGGCATCAGACGATCGTGCGCGACACGGACTTCACGCCGTCGCACATCATCGAGTTCTATCTGAGCTACCCGATCTACATCATCACCGGTTTTGCGGCGTTCCTGTATGCCAAGACCCGTTTGCCGTACTTCAGCGAAGGTGTTTCGCTGCCGTACCTGATCCTGGTAGTCGGTCCGTTCATGATTCTGCCGAACGTCGGTTTGAACGAGTGGGGTCACACCTTCTGGTTCATGGAAGAGCTGTTCGTGGCGCCGTTGCACTACGGTTTCGTGATCTTCGGCTGGTTGGCGCTGGCGGTGATGGGTACGTTGACCCAGACCTTCTA
>SEYW01000033.1 GCA_004168015.1 Methylolobus aquaticus | reverse complement strand
ATGCGCGGCGTGTTCGCGCAGCTGCCGCTGACTGCGGATGGCCAAGTGCTGGTCAACCTCGGGCTGATCCATCGGGACAACGAGTTCCAGCCGTACTGGAACGCCTGGCTGGACTGGATGCGCACCCAGGACTGGCGTCGTTTCGGCTGGTACGTCTGGGACCAGGGGCCGGGGATGCCGGGCGATTGGGCGGGACGCTTCGCACCGAGCTTCGAGTTCATCTTTCACTTCAACCAGCAGAGCCGCAAGCCCCACAAGCTGGTGCCGTGCAAACACGCCGGCCAGGAGATGCACCTGCGCGCCGATGGCTCGTCCAGTGCGATGCGCCAACCCGATGGCAGCATCAACGCTTGGACCCATGCCGGCCAGCCGACGCAGGATCATCGGATCCCGGACTCGGTCATCCGCATCATGCGCCACAAGGGCACCATCGGCCACGATATCGATCATCCGGCGGTGTTTCCGGTGGGTCTGCCGGCGTTCGTGATGCAGGCGTACTCGGATCCAGGCGATGTGATCTACGAGCCATTCGGCGGGTCGGGCAGCACGCTGCTGGCCGCGGAGCGCACGGGACGCATCGCGCGCGCGGTCGAGATTGCGCCGGAGTATGTCGACGTGGCAATCAAGCGTTTTCAGCAGAATATCCCCGAGGTGCCGGTGACACTGGTGGCGACGG
>SEYW01000006.1:99637-191424 GCA_004168015.1 Methylolobus aquaticus | reverse complement strand
GACCTTCTGAACCCACCATCAGAACAATCAAGGGGTTCGCTCGCCTAAAGGCTCGAATAGCGAAAGTCGGGCTAGCCGTCCCGGTCCCACTGTCCGGAGGTATCGACCATGAAGCAGTTGTCGCTGGTGGCCTGTTACGGCGTGAAGACGACTCCTTTGGCTGGGCTGCTGCTGCGCTGCCGCGAGTCCATCCAGCAATCTCCTTTGCGGCCCTTCTTTCGTCCCTACGCACTGGAACAGATTCACGGCACGGTTGTTGGGATGGAGTGCCTCGATGCCGAGGGGGCGTTGATCAATGCCAATTTGCTGGCCCGGACCGGACAAAGAACGGCCATGCGGTTCGACCCGCTCCTGGCGACGCTTGATCGTCACCTCCCGCTGAGCATCCGCTTCGGAGGCTTCGCTGCCGGGGCCACGCCGTTCCTGAGTGCCGGTCGCACGCCGTACGAACGTACTTTTCAGGTTCAGTGGTCGAGCCGACGCTGCACGCTGATCGGTTGGCCCCATCGCGGCGGGGATTTCGTCAGTCACCGCGCACTGCACGCGCTGCGTGACGAACTCGAGCGGGTCTGCGGGATAGCGCACAAGTACCCCGATGACAATGATTTCTTCATGGTTCTCGGCACGCTCGAATTGCCCGAGAATCTGGCCTGGGCTGCGTCCGACGAACTGGAGCACACCGCGGCCATGCTCGAAACGCAGATACGCGACCTGTTGTCCGCCGAGCCGTTTGAACTGGTGATCAGCCGGTCCGATGTGCGCATCGTGGCGTACGAGGACGTTACATTGTGTCCTGATTCGACGACAGCCTTCGAATTGAGGCCCGACACGGTGACGGAGGAGTGGTTTCAGCAGATCCGCCGGTGAATCCGGCTCGGAGTCGCGGGCGCCGCCAGATAAGGGGGAGGTAAAAGGATACGCCGGGCGGGCAGCCCCGCAATCGGAGCTGCCGCTTAGAAAGGCGTCAGTTGGTTACGCCCAGGATGACCGCACCGGCCTTGAAGATGGCGGTGGCAGGCATGCCGGTCGCCAAACCAAGCGATTCAACGCTTTGATTGGTGATCGTCGCGGCGACCGAATCGCCGCCGGGCAGCCCGATCACGACTTCGGCATTGACGGCACCTTTCTGCAGATGAGTGATCGTGCCGGCCAGCTGGTTACGCGCCGAAAGCCGATAGCCCTCGAGGTCAGCCACGATCATCACTAGCGGTGCCTTGACCAAGGCCAGGACTTCTTTGCCCTTGGCGAGACCCAGCGACGTGACCGACTCCTTGGTCACCGTCGCGACCAGTTGCGTGCCTCCCTTCAGTTGTACGTACACTTCAGCATTTACGGCGCCGACATCCACGTCGTTGACCGTACCAAACCATTGATTACGCGCGCTTGCCTTCATGAATAGTCTCCTTAACCAGATCAGTAATTCCGCATCATCCGCCACATCGTGATTGAGCCGCTCCAGGAACAGGCGGTGTTCTTCCTGAAGTTTTGTGAACAGATCCAAGAGCTTGCGCCCCGTCACGGTTAGCTTGGTGCCGCCTCCTTCGCGGCCGCCGGTCGCCGTTTCGATCAGCAGGCGCGGTGACAAATTGTTGGCGCGCTCGATCATCTCCCAGGCACCCTTATAGCTGAGCCCGACATCGCGCGCGGCGCGGTTGATCGAACCGATGCGTTCGATCGCCTCGAGCAGGTTGAAAAGCCGGGCGTTGAGGAAGCCGCCGATGCGAAGTTCGCCATCGATCAGCTGCAAAGGAACTCGGGGTTGTCTGGTGGATTTCCGCATGCCTCGTCCGGTGGGTCTGATCAGGATAACACCCGATAGTAGTCGTGGTGTTGCGATACCGTCCATCGCTAATCGAGGAGCGCAACCGCTTTGACTTGCGCCCAGACCGGGAGCCCGGGTCCGAGGTTTAGCGCGAGACTTGACCGCCGCGTGATCCTGGCGAGCAAGGGTGTGCCGTTGGCCTGCAGGCGGACCAGCACGTGACCCGGGCTCTCGAGCGGTCCGATAGCGACCACCGTGGCCGACAGAATATTCATGATACTGGAGTGCTCGGCGCGCTCCAGCGTCAGGCTCACATCACGGGCGTGCACACGGCAACGCAGTCTTCGCCCGATGGCCTCCGGGCGGCGGGCGACGAACAGGCTGCCACCGCCAAAGTCGAGCCGGCTGAGTTCATCGCCATCGTCGTGGGCGGCGACGATGGTGTCCAACACGACGCCGGCATCGTCCGCGAACGCGGCTGGAAGATCCAGCCGGGCCAGCGTTTCCTGCAGGGGGCCATGCGCGACCACTGACCCGTTCGCCATCAGTACCAGATGGTCGGCCAATTGAGCGACTTCGTCGGGCGAGTGGCTCACGTACAGCACGGGGATATCCAGTTCGTCGTGCAGACGCTCCAGGTAGGGCAGGATCTCGCGCTTTCGCCCGAGGTCGAGCGCGGCCAGTGGCTCATCGAGCAGCAGCAGGCTGGGGCTCGTCAGGAGCGCCCGTGCAATCGCGACCCGCTGCCGCTCGCCCCCGGAGAGGCTGGCCGGTCGGCGGTCGAGCAAGTGCTCGATCCCCAGCAAGTTGATCGCGTGATCGAACGACACTTTCCGGTATTCGGCCGGGATGCGTCTTTGCCCAAAATCCAGGTTCTTGCTCACCGTCAGGTGCTCGAACAGGCTGGCTTCTTGAAAGACGTAACCCAGGGGGCGCCGATACGTCGGGAGAAAAACGCCTTTCGCGTCGTCCTGCCAGACCTGCCCGTTGACCTTCAGGAAACCTTCTCGTGCGTGTTCCAGACCGGCTACACAGCGGAGAAATGTGGTTTTGCCGGAGCCGGAATGCCCGAACAGCGCCGTCACGCCAGTGCCGGGAAGAGCCAGATTGGTCTTCAGGGTAAAGCCGGGCCAGTCGACACGGAAGCGGGCATGAATTGTTTCCGCCAACGCCTCAGGCCCTTCTTGAGCCGGGCCGACGGGTATAGAGCCCCAGTAGCACCAGAAAGGAGAAGATCAACATCACCGCCGCCAGCTTGTGCGCCTCGGTATACTCCAGCGCCTCGACGTGATCGTAGATTTGCACCGAAGCGACCCGGGTGATTCCCGGCAAATTGCCACCGATCATCAGGACGACACCGAACTCCCCGACCGTGTGGGCAAAGGTTAGAATGCCCGCGGTCAAGAACCCGGGCAAGGCCAGCGGCAGCGCGACGAAGAAGAACGTATCGAGCGGCGAGGCCCGAAGTGTCGCCGCCACTTCCAGCGGACGTTCCCCGATCGCCTCGAACGCATTTTGTACCGGCTGTACCATGAAAGGCAGGGAATAGAACACGGAGGCCACCACCAGCCCCCAAAAGGTGAAAGGCAACAGTCCGATACCCAGGGCTTCGGTCAGGTGACCGATCGGGCCGTTCGGTCCCATCGCCAGTAACAGGTAAAAGCCCAGTACCGAAGGCGGCAGTACCAGTGGCAAGGCGACCATCGCCCCCACGGGACCTTTCCATTTCGACCGCGTGCGTGCCAGCCACCAAGCGATCGGGGTGCCCAGGACCAGAAGTATCCCCGTGACGACGCCTGCCAGCCGGACCGTCAGACCGATCGCCTGCAGATCGCTGTCACTCAACATGGCCGGCGCTTCCTCGATCAATCCGCATGTTGGAAGGTCTTCACCGCCGAGATGAGCAGGATCAGACCCAGCAAAGCCGTGAGCGATTTAGCCGGGACTGTCCCGAGCAGCAGGCCGCCGAGTCCGACGCCGACAACGGAGCCCGCTGCCATCCACAGCAGCAGTCGGCGTTCCTCCCGCAGGACGGAGAAGGCCTGTGCAGAGCTGTACCGGGCGAACCCCACCAACATGGTCGGCAGACTGATCGCGAGCGACAGACTGCCGACCAGTTTGATATCCAGCGCGTAGAGCAACACGATCGTCGGGATCAGCAGCTCGCCGCCGGCGACGCCGAGCAGCGCGGCCACCGCGCCGATGCCGAAGCCGGCCAGGAGCCCCGCTACGATCTGCCATGCAGTCGCTTCGAACAGGGGCGCGGCAGTGTCATGTAATCCGAGTCCGGCCTCCGCTAGCATCAGAACGGCCAGCCCGGCGAGCAGAACCAGGATGATCCGGTTCAGCCAGCGGCGCGGCATGGTCATCGCGTGGCCTGCTGCCCACCACGCACCGGCCAAGCTGCCTGCCAGCAGATTCAACACGACGTCCCCATGCTGGCTGACTTGATCGAATGGGATCGTGCCGCTCCGGGCAAACAGCGCGGCAGCCACCACGACCAGACTGATAGCTTTGTTGAGGATCACGGCTTCCAGCGTGGGGACGCGAAAGGCGCCGACCAGCACCGGCAGCCGGAATTCCGCGCCACCCAAGCCGACCAGGCCGGCCAGCGTGCCAATCACCGCGCCGGCAAGGAAGCCCAGACTGTGATGCCGGTATCGGGAGCCGTCCGCGTCGCGGACAGCGGCGCGCGTCATTTCCCCACCTTTTCGCCCGGTAGCGCGAAACCGTAACGCGTCATGACCTGTCGCGCGGGTGTGCCGCCCATGTAATCGGCGAAACGCCGCGCGAGGGCATTATTCGCCGCCTGCTTGGTCACGATGTACCCCTGCTCCAGGGGTTGGTGCAGGTTCTCCGGTATCAGCCAATACCCGCCCTGCTTCGCCAGTTCGGGGCTGATTGCCAACGACAGGGCAATGATTCCCACCTGAGCATTCCCGGTCTGCACGAATTGGGCGGTCTGTGCGATGTTCTCGCCGTAGACCAGCTTCGGCTCAACCTTGTCCCATAGGCCGGATGACCGCAGTGCTTCCTCTGCCCGTTTGCCGTACGGTGCGTGCTTGGGGTTGGCGATGGCGATGCGGGTGATCTTCGGGTCGGTCAGGCTGTTCAGTGTCATCTTGCTGGCAGTCAGCCGGGGGCTCCACAGCACGATGCGCCCCACCGCGTACGGCCTGACCTCGGATGCCGCGAAGCCGCCGGCCGCCAGTTCCCGCGGAAATCCGATGTCGGCGGAAAAAAACAGATCGTAAGGCGCGCCCTGCTGAACCTGGGTGTGGAACTTGCCGGAAGACCCGTAGGTGACATCGACGGTGTCGCCGGGGTTGGCGCCCTTGAACTGAGCCACGATCTCGTCCATTGCGAATTTCAGATCGGCCGCCGCGGCGATGGTGATCTTCTCGGCCTGCGCAGCCTCGGCCAGTAGCAGGGAACAGACTAACAGCAGGCGCTTGACGTGTGTCATTGACGTTTTCCTGGTGGGATCAGAATCCGTAGCCGAATGACTGGATGATGGCCTTGGCCGGCTCGCTCTTCAGGTATGCCAGCAGTGCGATGGCAGCCGGATTATCCTTTCCCTTGGCCAAAAGGACCGCATCCTGACGGATCGGTTCGTGAAGCTTCTCGGGAACCATCCAGGCCGAACCGCCGGTCAGCTTGCCATCCTTGACGACTTGTGATTTGGCAATAAAGCCCAACTCGGCATTGCCGGTGGCGACGAATTGCTGCGTCTGGGCAATGTTCTCACCTTGCACGAATTTCGGCTCCAGCGCCTTGAATAAACCCAGGTGGTTCAGTACTTCCACGGCCGCTGCGCCGTAGGGCGCGGTCTTGGGATTGGCCAACGCCAGATGGGCGAACTTGCCCTTCTTGAGGACCATGCCGTCCTTGTCGACGAAGCCGGGCTTCGCGCTCCACAGGACCAGTTTGCCGATGGCGTAGGTGAAGCGTGAGCCCGGCACGGCCAAGCCCTCTGCTTCGATTTTCGCCGGCGTCGTGTCGTCCGCGGCGAGCAATACTTCGAAGGGCGCCGCGTTCTGGATCTGCGCATAGAACTTGCCGGTCGCGCCGGTCGAAACGGCCGTCTTGTGTCCAGTGCTCTTCTCGAAGGCCGCCGCAATCAACTCCATCGGGCCGGCGAAGTTGGAGGCGACGGCGACTTGCACCGTTGCGGCCAGCGCCTCGGCGCCGAAGGTGAGGCTTGCCAGCAGAAGCAGGGCATATCGCAGCATTGAGGGTCACCTATCGTTGGCTTGTCGCAGCGTGGAGGCGCCCTAATTCCAACGTGGCGCCAAGGGCTGATGGTCGTTATGTACCAATAGACGCAAAGCAGCGTAACCGAGGTCTGAAGGGTATTCCAGTCGCTGTCGTTCGATGGAGCATTTCCGGAATTGGCCAGGCCCTTCAAGTTGTTTCGTGGGCGCTCGGCCTGCGAGTATTAAAATTGGCATGAGGACAGTTTGGGGGAGCGGTCATCGTTGCACATCTGGGAAATGATGTATCTGGCTTGCAAATCGAAGTTGCGGCAAAGAGACACCCTGCATTATGCTAGAGACACCATAACGCTGATCAGTGATTAACGAGGCGCGATGCAAATCAATGCCCACGATCGTGTGCCGATGATGGTGTTCCTGCTGGGATCGCTCGTCAGTGGATCTGTGTTCGCAGCAGACAGTCCGTCCCCGCTCGATCCGCCGCAAGCTCCAGCGGCTGCTGCACGCAAATCCAAGCCACTCGTCCCACCCAAGGTGAAGTCAGCCGCAGGGGACAACAGTTCGACCGACCCTGGCGTGGGCAAGACGCCTGCCGAGGACAAGAAGGGTGCGACGCCCCCCGAGTACAAACGCCCCAACCGCTGGGGTTTGACTGCGGGCGGCAGCCAGCGCAAGGACTGGGTCACCGGCAAGAACCGCTGGGATCTGCATGAGCATTACAACGCGAAGAAGATGCTCGGAATGCCCGAATGGCTGAATGGCATGCTGGAGCAACGCACCCGTTACGAGACTTTTGACGTGCCATGGCAGCGCGGCCAGACCGGCGGCCAGTATCAGATTCCGTTGCAGACCGTGTTGTGGCTCGAAGCGAACTATGCCGGATTCCGGGCCGGCTTCGAGTTTTGGGATGCACGTCAGTTCGGCGCCGAGCCGACCTACACGCTGAACAACACGATGGTCAATGTCGCGGACTTCACGCAAATCTATGGCGCGTATGCGACACAGAACCTCGCCGAGACGGGGCTGGGCTTCGAGGCGATCGCGGGTCGCCAGACGATGGAATTCGGCAGTCGGCGACTCGTCGCGCGCAACGTGTTCCGGAATACGACCAACGCCTTCACCGGCCTCAAGCTACGGGTACGAGAAGGCGAGGGTGCCTGGCAAATCTACCCCTTTGCGATGGTGCCCGTCGTGCGTCTGCCGGAAGACAAGGCCCAGCTTCTAAACAACGACTGGGCCTGGGATCAGGAACAGGAGGGGACGGTCTTCACGGGTTTCTTCGCCGAAACCCAGGCGTTGCCGTGGGATATTCGCGGTGAGCTCTATCTCTATTACCTCGACGAGGACGAACGAAGCGCGCGTAACCGGCAGTTGTTCACGCCGGGTTTCCGTGTCTTCCGCAACGCCAAGAAGGGTGAGTTCGATTTCGAAGGCGAGAGCATCGCGCAGACCGGTACCTCCCGCGTCAACGCGCTGTCGCGACAACTGGATCATGAGGCCTACATGCAGCACATCCAGTTCGGGTATACCTTCGACCTGCCCTGGGACCCGCGCTTCGTGGTGCAGTACGACTATGCGACCGGCGGCACGAACGGCAGCGGCACGACGACGAATTCGTTCGACACTCTGTACGGCGCGCGGCGCTGGGAATACGGTCCGACCGGCATCTGGGGACCGTTCGCGCGCAACAACATCAACACTCCCGGTGCCCGGCTGTTCGTGGTACCGCACCGCGACGTCACGAGCTTTCTGGCCTATCGCGCGTGGTGGATGGCGGATTCCAAGGCGTTGTGGCAGCCGGCCGGCCTGATCGATCCGACCGGGCGCTCAGGCGATTTCATGGGGCAAACGGTGGAGTTCGCGATTCGCTGGGATGCCCACGACAACATCTCGCTCGAAGGCGGATGGAACTGCCTGATCAAGGGCGACTTCGCCCGCAACGCGCCCGGCGCACCAACCAACCACGATAACGTCAATTATTTCTACGCCCAGACGGAACTGCGATTTTGACAGGATGCGCGATCACCTGAGCGTAGCAAGAGCCTAGGCCCGGCCCGGTGCCCTGTTGCGGTACGTTCGCAGGCGGCGCGGCTGGCACGGTGCACGGCGGCAGCAGCAGTCTCGACAATCACAGCGTCCTGCCGATACAGTTGGGCGTTGCGCGCGTTCACCGCGTAGGACGGCAACGGCAGAAGGTTCCACTCCGGGGTTGCGACATCGACATGAACGCTCAGCAACAGCCTCCGAACAAGACCTGTCCGGACGAAACCTTTCGGGTCAAGTTCGAGGAATTGCCGGGAGTCCTGCGTGACTGGATGGGTTCGGATTTTCCATGGACGGAGGCCGAAGTCATGGACTTCGGCTGCGGACAAGGCGATATGGCACTTGGGGTAGCCTGTCAACTCGGTTGCCGTCGGGTCGTGGGCACCGATATCGGCGCGGAGTTCAGGGACTGTCGGCGTCGCGCCTCGTCTTATCTAGGGATGAGCGATTTGCCGGAAAATCTGGTTTTTCGTCGGATCTCACCCGGCAGGCTCCACTCAACGGATGATCGTTTCGATCTGATTTACTCCTGGTCGGTGCTCGAACACGTCGACCAACGGATGCTTGACGGTACGATCGATGCGCTGCAGACCGGGCTTAAGACCGGCGGTTACCTTTTCGTCCAGATTGCCCCGCTTTACTACTCTGCGGAAGGTTCGCACCTGTCCCACAAGATCCCCGAGCCCTGGGGGCACCTGACGAATCAGTCGAACATCTACCGCATGAAGCTCCACCGGAGTTGCCCCACTCCAGATGAATTCAAACGCTTGTGGTCGACGTTCAACACCTTGAACCGGATCACGGCAGACCAACTCGAGTCCCTGTTGGCCGAAGGTGGCTTCCGAATCCTGAGGCGTTACACGACGCAGTGTGCCGCAGAACCGCCTGCCGCCTTGCTGGCGGTCTATCGGGAGGCCGTGTTGCGTACCGAACAGATCGTGCTGTTGGCTCAGCGGGATTGAGGGACGAAGGCACGCAGCCGCCGCCGGAGATCTCTGCGGGTTTTGGTTGTCGTGCTGCGCCGGGGGTGCAACGGGCCGCAGAGAGTGCGGGTCGCGAGCATTATGGGAGGTGCCCGCGGCACCGTGTTCCCTTGAAAGGGGGGGGCCGTGCGGCACCCAAACAGGCCCGCGATTGGACAGTCCGCCTGGCCCCCGCGAGAACGCCTATCCGAACAAGACCGGCCAAGTTCGGTATCGGGCGGACTCCAAGACGGTGCGGTTTTCAGAGGCCGAGCGCCGCCCGCTCAAGAACGACCTTCATCGCCGACAAACAATGATTAGGAGGGAGGCAACGGCGGGTGCTCGTCGCCCACCGGGCGATCGCCCGGAGGATCGCCTACTTGCAGCCCAGGTCTGAGCGCAATGCGGCCAAGCGGCTAACCAACTCAGGTGATGAGGGTCCGGTGACATAGTCGTTACCGTCGGGCCCAATCCCATCCTGGTCCACTCGATGCAGCGTGCGCGTGATTTGGGTGCATGCAGGCTTCATCGCGTGCCTGGACGTGAAGTCGCCCGTGAGCAAAAGCTGATTCCGGACGGCCTGGACGCGATACGGTTTTCCCGGGGCTCGGGCGCCGACCAAACGGCCGGCCTTGACCTCGGCATCGAAAAATTCCAGTGTGGGCTTAATCGCCGGGGCGACCGCGGAGATGCGTTCGAACGCGCCGCTATCGCAGGCGGGATCTCGAGGACGCAACGCGTTCCGTTGATCGGTGCCGGCACATGCCGCTCCATCGCCGGCGTGGATGGCCAGACTGTCATCCGCCAATGCCAGCGTGCGGGTGCTTCCGCCGTTGTCCAGCAAGGGCCCGAGTTTCGGGTCTCCTACGGAGGCGCCCGCTGCAGCCGCATTGCAACTGCCGTCACCGATCACCGCGCCGCTCAGGAACGTGACGTAGGCGTTGCGACAATCTGCGTCGCCTCCCGGGTTACCGGTGATGACGGTATTCCGCAACGACAAACCGTAAACTCCTTGCTGGGGCTTTCCGACACGGACCCCGCCGGCCCTATTGCCGGAGATCGTGCTGCTTTCGAATGCCAGGGTCTCGCCGCCATAGTCGAAGACACCGCTCGCATCGACGCCCATGCCGCCGTTGCCGGATACGGTGGAGTTGGAAAGTGAGGCGCGCGGCTCCCGTGTGAGTTCCAGACCAGACCCGAGGTTATTCGCGATCGTCGAGTTCGTGATGATCGTGCGATCGCCTAGAAAAGCCTCGCCCCGCAGGCCGACCCCGTTTCCGATCACGCTGCTTCCATTGAGCTTGACGGACCCGCGATTATAAATCCCGAACGAGGTATTGCCGGAGATGACGCTGTTGTCGATGGTGCACTGGGCCGCATATCCATCGCAACTGATGCCGCGGTCATTGCCCGAAATGGTCGAATGTCTGATCTCGGCCCGGGCGTAGTTGGCAACCAAGACTCCGCTCCGGGCGTTTCCGGATACCTTGCTCTGCACCAGTTGCAGCCGCGCGTCGGTACCGGAGTACGGAAACCAGTCGTCGGGGTTGAGAGCCTGATAATCCACGACGATGCCATGGACTCCAGCGTTCTGGAGATTTATGCGCTTGACCGTCAGGTCGCCGCCCGGGCCTACGACCAGCAGGGAGAACGGAAGCGAGTGGCTGCCGGGCTCGGGCTCGATCACGACATTCTGTCGATCGTGATCCGGGTCGCCGAACAGTGTGATGGTCGACGTGATGGGTGGTAGCGCCGCCGCGAGACGGTAGGTCGTCGCGGTCAATTGCAGGGTATCGGCGCCTTGGCCAGCGGGACATCCTCCCGTCGCGGTGTCGGTGTTGGCGGCGGCGATCGCCTCCGCGAGCGTGCATTTGCGGCCATCGACCACAAGGCCCGACTGGGCGTCGGCGGGACTCGATAGAACGACCAAAAGGGCCGAGGTTAGCGGATTAAGGACAAATTTACCGCGAGGAGATGGGGACATATCATTGGTCCTTGATGCTTCCTCAAGGGACCGTGTTCGTGTAACGGGAGGCAACGACACACGGTAGATGGAGCCATCCGCTTGCCCGGAGCGGCCGTAACGCGGTGGAGCGACACGACGCAAGAGGAAAAATTTGAGGTCCGATGGTGGACCGTTATCCATAAGTTAACGCTGATGTCCGCCGCGCACAACCGCATCCTGATGTTAGGTAGTGCTCGGTCGGCTTCGCGATGGTGTGCCACGCAAGCGGTTGGCCGCGATCCTCTGCGCCTGTTGCGTTCGGATACCTCTGCCTGCAGTGATCGTGGCCTTCGTCACACGAGCCCTGGATCAACCAACCCGGATGCGATTGGGCCGGGCGCGGCCGGGGATTGAACTGGCTTGTGTAGGGTCCATGAGCCTGTTCGTTGGTAAGCCCAGTCTGGTACGCTGCGCGCTGGCAGATCCATGGAGAGTCCGTGATGAAAGCTGAGAATGTCCTGGCCACCATCGGCGACACGCCGCATATCCGCATCAACCGCCTTTTCGGGGCCTCCCATGAGGTCTGGATCAAGTCCGAGCGCAGCAATCCCGGTGGTTCGATCAAGGACAGGATTGCGCTGTCCATGGTCGAAGCAGCGGAGGCTTCCGGCGCGTTGAAGCCCGGGGGGACGATCGTCGAACCGACCTCGGGAAATACCGGTATCGGGTTGGCGATGGTGGCGGCGGTCAAGGGTTATAAGCTGATCCTCGTGATGCCGGACAGCATGAGTGTGGAGCGGCGGCGGCTGATGTTGGCCTATGGTGCCGGCTTCGAGCTGACACCTCGAGAGAAGGGCATGAAGGGTTCGATAGCCCGTGCGGAGGAACTCGTCGCGTCGATGCCGGACGCCTGGATGCCGCAGCAGTTTGAAAACGCCGCGAATATTGCAGTGCATGTGAAGACCACGGCAGAGGAGATTGCCCGGGACTTCCCGGAGGGTGTGGACGTGTTGATCACCGGGGTCGGGACCGGTGGTCACATCACCGGCTGTGCCCAGGTATTGAAGCAGCGTTGGCCGCATCTGAAGGTTTTTGCCGTCGAGCCGAAAGACAGCCCGGTGATCAGCGGCGGCCAACCGTCGCCGCACCCGATCCAGGGAATCGGCGCGGGTTTCGTTCCGAAAAACCTGCACACCGAGTTGCTCGATGGAGTGATTCAGGTCGAGGCGGAGGCCTCGCGCGAAATGGCGCGCCGCTCGGCGAGGGAGGAAGGGCTGCTGGTCGGGATCTCCAGCGGCGCGACGCTGGCCGCGATCGCACAAAAGCTGCCGGAAATACCTGCCGGCGGCCGCATCCTGGGTTTCAACTACGATACCGGCGAACGCTACCTGTCGATCGAGGGTTTCTTGCCGGCGACCTGATCGACAGCCCTACCGGTCAGGGAGGTTTCCATCGCCGCGTGCCGCAGGGTCCGATTTCACGCTCCGGCATTCCACCGCACGGGGCCGAGGCTCACAGCCATCGGTCCTGCGGTGCCTGGGCTGGCCCTTTGCAAAACCATGCTGTTGGAGTTCCTCCGGCCACAGCCAGAAGTGCACTGAGGCGCTTCCCGAAAACCGGCCCCCCGTTCCGGCCAGCGCTTCGCCAAATGCGTGAAAGAAGCGTCAAACAGCCTGGAATAGTTTGGTCACGCCGATGATGGGCTGATCTCGTTCTCGAAACGGGCAAACTCCTTTAGCCACGGTTCCCTGCTGTAGCCCCAGTCGCCTTCGGCGAGCCGCTGCTTCCCGATGACGAGTTCGTTTCTGGCAAGATCTTCGGCCTCATCCTGTTCCGAATCCCAGAGCGCCTCGGCATAGAATAGGTGGTTAAGGGGATGGCGCGGATAGCGCTCCGCGGCCTGGCGCAGCAACTGCAGCGCCTTGTCCCCGTCGCCGATACCCGTGGGCCAAGGAGGGGCCTTCAGGTAAAGCATACCGAGTAGCCTCAGCGGGCCCCCGTCGTCCAGACCGGGGTCGAGAGCTGCACTCCGCTTGATCTCCGCTTCCAGCCGCGGCAGGCTGTCCGCCGCCCGGGCAGCGTGGCCTCGGACTGCCAGGCCCAGGTTGGCTGCCAGATAGTAGTGCACGGCGGCGTCCCCGTCCGCGCCCAGCGCGAGCGCCGTCTCGGCGAAGCGCACCCCTTCTGCAGCGAGGTTTTCTCGCACTTCCGGCTCGGTGCTGCGCTCGGCGAGGTGTAGCGCTATTCGGCTGCCGAGCGAAGTGCGCAGCAAGGCTTGATCACCGGTGCGTCGTAGCAACGCGAGTGAGCACTCCAAGGCATGAGTGGTGCTCCGGGGGCCCAACTCGTTCTGTTGGGCGGAGAGGCTCGCGGTCTTTTGTGCGGGACAATCGGACAGCTTGTCGAACCGTACGAGGCTGTGGTCTGGTTGCGGACAGCCTGCCAGTCCCGCGAGGAGCGGCACAGCGATCATGCGGTAACGGTTGCGCAAGAGTCTATTTCCCCTGATCCCAGCGTTCGATCAGCGGTTTGAAGACCGCCGGATCTGCCGGGACGAAGGCTTCCACACCAAACAGGGAGCAGAGTCTCTTGCCGTCAGGATCGCTGCACATACCCTGCAGCGCCTTCGCAAAGCGCTGGCGTTCCTCGGGCGTGGTCGTGATGCTGTTGGCCGACATTCCCATCAACGGGATATCGGCCGAGGTAAACACTGGGGCGATCGGGTTCTTCAGTTCGAGCGCGGTCAGCGCGGCCGACTGCTGCCCATTCAGGAGCACCGCATCCAACTCGCCCTTGTCCAGGGCGCGCAGGGCGCGCAGGGCCTGTCGCGAGGGTTTCAGCTCGAAGGTGTTCTGCGGGTCGAGTTTCCCAGCGAACACGACTTTCCTGACGAATTCCGGCTCCTCCAATACCGTGCCCCCCAATGATTTCCCGGCAAGCGTGTCGAGGCTGTCCGGCCCGCTCTTGAGCGCGACTACCTGGTAGCGTTCGAAGGTGGCGCCTTTGATGCGGGGCTGGACCAGCGGCACCAGATGGTGGGTACTACGCTGTTCGAGGAACTGACCCAGGGAGGTAATTGCAAAGCGCGGCTTCTTCCCAGCCAGCAGCTTGCGGCACTCGTCCACCCGGGACGTAAACACGCTGTTGAGGCTGTGGTCCGGCCACTGACCCGCCTTCTCGACCACTCGCAGCATGGATTCCATGGCGGAATTCGCCTCCTCCTCACTGACCGGCCCGCCTGGGTAACACACCACGATCGGCGGTTGTTCAGCGGCCACACTGGGTAGCCATCCGGCCAGAACGCAAAGTAGAGCAAGCTTGCGAATCATGGATTCCTTTTTCGATCGATCAGTTGTCCGATGGCTGGGGCGACGAGCAGCGTTGCCGCAAGGCAGCTTACGAGCCCGATCGTGATGGCGATACCCAGGGTGGAAATGCCGCGATAGCGGGCGAGGCTGATAGCGCCGAGTCCCGCCAGTTCGGTACCGGCTGCGAGTGCGATGACTGTCCCGGCGATCACGGTAACCTGCAGCGGTGTGTGGCCCTTCAGATCTCTCCAGCGATGGCTGAACCAGACGCCATAATCCACCGCCAACGCGATGACCAGGGGCAGAGCGATGATGTTGGCATAGTTGTACCGCAGGCCACCCAGCGACATCAGGCCCAACATCCAGCCGCCACCAATGATCAGCGGAAGCGCGGCCAAGACCACCCCGCGCAGATCGCGCAAGATCAGGATCAGCCAGATCAAACACACTGCCACCGCCAGAATGGTGCCGCGGGCAAAACTTTGCACGACGGATCGGGAAAACACCTGGTGGGTGGTCGGAAAGCCGGTGGCGTTGGGCGACACCCCGTAGACGTCCTGGATCAGGCGGTCCAGCTTTGCGGGATCATACACAGTTTCCTTGGGAAAAGCGTATACCGCGACGGTGCCGTCGGCCGCGAAGAACCGGTCCCGCAAAGCCGAAGGCAGCCGATCTGGGGTGAGCGGTTCGGCCCTTTGCCACTGATTGATGAATCCCGTCCCGTTGCGCCCAGCCTGCAGCAGGGCTCGATAAAAGGCCTCACTGCGTTCGCGGGCATGTGCCGGATCGCGGTCGATGCGCACTTGAAGCGCTTCGATCTGCCCGCGCACCTTTTCCAAACGCTTGACCAGTTCGGAGTGTCCGGCCGAGAAGGCCTGTTCCTCGGCGTTGTCGATCAAGTCGGGAAGGCGAGCGAGCAGCGTCCGCAGCAGGACGAAACTGGCGCCGGTCAGGCCGGCACGGTCCAGTTTCGCGAGTTGCCCTGCGTAGTCGCGGCTCACTGTCTCGTCGCCCAAACGCCACGCCTTGCGCAGACGCTCCTCGGCATCAGTGGGAAACAGGCTACTCAGCGACTGCACCGTGGCGATGCTTTCGAGCTGCCGTGCTTCGTCCGTGATCCGCTGGGCCTCGGGCAGATCTGCCGCGGTAAAGATCACCACCTCCGCCTGGTAGTCGCTTTCGGCCAGCATCCGCCGTTGATATCGCGCGGCTTCCGAATCCTCAGGCAATAAAGCGAGCACATCGTAGTCGAAAGGGATGGTCAGCCCTTTCACGGCGCCGGCCAGGGCGCTGCCCAGGGCGACCAGGACCAGGATGGCCGCGACCGGCAGCGGGAAGGAACCGCGCCGTGTCGGTCTGGCGGCGCGCGCTGACAACTCCGGCAGCCGGGGCGGTAGCAGGGCATAGAGCGCAGGTTGGACCATCCACGTGCTGATCAGGATCAGCAGTACGCCTCCGGCCGCGATCAGGCCTAATTCGGAGAAACCTGGAAAATCCAGGGTGGCGAGCACGCCGAAGATCAGCAGTGACGCGCCGCCCGCGGTTAGCACCGTCGTAAAAGACGAACCGATCCCCACACCGATCGCTTCCGTCAGAGGCTTTCCGGCTCGGCGTTCCTCGGTAATGCGGGACGAAGTGAAGATGCCATAGTCGGCGCCCAGTCCGAACAGGATGGCGAGGAAACTGGAGGTGATGATCGTCAGATGCCCCACCGTGAGGAACGCCAGCCCCAGGCTCCAGAGCGCTCCCAGGCCCATGGGTACGAAAATGGCCAGCGCCCAGCGGAAGCTGCGGAGGACCAACACGATCAGCGCGCCGATCAAGCCCGCAGCGGTCCATATCACCAGCGCGATGTCGTGCTCGATGTCGAGGTATTCCTCGTATTCAACGGCCGGGAGCCCAGTGAGGCCAACCATGGGTGGCGTCCGCCCCGCAGCCTGCGCGTCACTGGCGATTGCGGCCGCCACGGACCTGACCTTCTCGACGAACGGCCGGCGCGCCTCGAACGCGCCCGACGCGTTCTCCGGATGAACGAACAGAAACAGCATCCGCCCATCTCGGGAAGCAAAGTAGCCGTCGCCCATGCTTCCGACGCCATGGCTTTCTAACACCGGCTTCCAGTCCAGGCCGGCAGGGCAGGGCTCCGCTTCGAGCCATCGCTGCCATTCGTTCAGGAAGAGACCAAACCCCGCCACGCTCTGTTCGGCCGTGGCAAGCTCCATTCCGGACACCGGAGGGTGCGCCTCGATCCAGTCCAGGACCCGTTTCAGTGCGACGGGGAGACCGGGCAGCGTCACGGGCGCGCCGGTCCTCAGGTAGGTATCGACTCGATCGAACGTTTCAACTGGAGCGAGCAGATAGGCGCGTTCTAGAAAAAATCGGATATCGAGTCGTTCCGTGACTTGCCTGATTTCGGGCTCCTGGCGCAGTTTCGCGGCAAGTTCATTCGCGAAGGACTCGAGTTCCGCGCGGGGAGCCTTCTCCAGCACCACGATGAGGTCGGAGGCGGCGCCGAACTTGACCAAAAAGTTGTCCAGACGCCGGCCGACCTCGTTATCCCGGGGTAACAGGGCCTGACGGGAGGTATATACGGGTAGTTGGACGGTCGCCCAGGCGGCAAGGACCGAAATGGCCAAGGTCAGCGCCAGCACCCAGCGCGGGTGCTTTGCGCTGGCGACTGCAATCTTGGCCACACGTTGGCTCATCGGTCAGGTCCTTGGGCCTTCGGATTCGGGAAATGCGCTGCGCTTATAGATGGCGAGGCTTGGAAACCTTGGTCGTAGAGCGGTGACGGTTTGACGGTGGCTTCGCCGCTTGTTCGGTCTGGTCGCGAGGAACATCGACGGAGGCTACGACGTTCCATCGCGATGACGGGAGCGATTGTGAGTGCTGGAGCGCTATCGCTGGCGTCAACTGGACGCGCGCAACACACCGGCAGAGCGCCTCGCGAGGCGGTGGTTGCCCGGCCGGCTCTGTTGGCTCAGACGATGTGGCGGCAGGCCTCTCAGATGCAGGCAGATGCATGAGGCACCCATCCGATCGCCTCAACCTGATCGCAACGCATATCACTTGTGGCGCGGACCTTCGCATAGCACGACAGCCCAAGTCAACACGGGAACGGAAGCCTGGGCACGAGCAGTGCGCCCGCCGGGCGACGTCGGTTTTTGGGAAGGGGTCTTGATCCCCTGTCTCGCCGGTCCCTTCCCGGCGGGGGCGATAGCGATGACAAGCCGCAGCCAAGTCCGTGCGGGATGACCCGATTCGGGACAGATGCCGTCCGATCCGCCGGAGTTTGTCCGGTGATGATCGATCCGTGGCTAGCGTTCAGGAAATGCCGCCGGGTGCTACTGAGCCGAGCGCCAAAAGCAACTCCGAATCGCCATCCGGGGCGGCTTCGATCCTCGCCTCCCGCCCCGGCAGATCGAGTTCCAGTTCGATGGAGAGGTCCGGTGCGGGCAGGGCGTCGCCGCCCCGTTCCGGCCATTCGATCAGGCACAGCGAGTCGCTGCGCAGATAGTCGCGAAAGCCGAACCATTCGAGTTCATCCGGGGAGCTCAGGCGGTACAGGTCGAAGTGATAGAGGGTCAGACCGGGCAGGGCATACTCCTCGACCAGCGTGAAGGTCGGACTCTTCACGGCCCCTTGATGGCCGGCTGCGCGGAGCAGGCCGCGCACCAGAGTCGTCTTCCCGGCACCCAGGGTTCCGCGCAGGAACACCAGTGAACCCGGTTTCAGGCATTCGAACAGCCGGCGACCCAGGGCGAGTGTTGCGGCCTCGTCCGGCAGAAAAAGCCTCACTGGTTTACCAGTCGTCGCAATGGACCCAGCAGATCGGCGGCCAACAAGCCGCGCTCGCCATCAATTGCCGCGAGATCACCCGCCTCCGCATGCCATTGCACTCCGCAGCGCGCGGCAGCCAGCGTATCGAGCCCCTGCGCCATCAGACCCGCGATGACGCCAGTCAGCACGTCGCCCATGCCGCCGCTGGCCATGCCGGGGTTGCCGGCAGTGCAAACCTGCACCAGTCCGTCGGGGCCCCTGATCAGCGACCCGGCGCCCTTCAGGACCACAACGCCTCCGTAGCGGGCCTGTAGTTCCGTGATCGCTCCGAAGCGGTCACGCGCGACCGCTTCGTTGCTGGTCCCAAGCAGCCGAGCTGCTTCGCCCGGATGCGGCGTCAATACCCAGTCCTCGCGCCGCAGCGGTTGCAGTGCCAGCAGATTCAGGGCATCGGCGTCGACGACCAATGGGAGCTCCGTGCCCAGTGCAGTTCGGAACAGGTCCACAGACCACTCCCTTTGCCCCAGCCCGGGGCCCAACGCGAGGACGGTGGCGCGGGCCAGCAGCGGTTCCAGGTCGGCCGCCTCGCGTATTCCGCGGCACATCAGTTCGGGCCGGGTCGCATTGAGCGTCGGCGCGTGATCGGGATGGGTCGCCACGGAGGTCAGGCCGGAGCCGACGCGCGCCGCAGCCGAAGCGGCCAGGTATGCGGCGCCGCCGTAGCCGGTGTCGCCGCCGATCACCAACACATGACCACAATGACCTTTGTGCGCAGTCGCGGTCCGGCGTGGCAGCCGGCAGTCCTCGCTTCGGATCAGCCGCGCGGAACGCGGGGTGGACCGACGGACGGTCGCGGGTGTGTCCAGATCATCGAAGATGATCGAGCCGCACTGCGCCGGACCCGCACCGGTAAACAGGCCGCGTTTCAGTCCGATGAACGTCACGGTAACATCCGCCTCGACGGCGCTGCCCAGCACGGCACCGCTGTCAGCGTGCAATCCCGACGGGATATCCACCGCCAGAACACCAGCCGAAGTACCGTTGATGGCGCGGATGACGGCCGCATCGCTGCCTCCAACCTCGCGGTCTAGCCCGGTTCCGAACAGCGCGTCGACGATGACCTCGGCGTGTTCGAGGTGCATCGGCACGTAGTCAAGCCAGGAGCCGCCGGCATCCCGATACGCCTGGAAGGCGAGTCGGGCATCGCCGCGGAGCGACTCGGGCTGACGTAGGGCGTAGACGCGGGGGTCGAGTCCCGCTTCCAGCGCCAGACGCGCGATCACGTAGCCGTCGCCGCCGTTGTTGCCACCGCCGCACACGATTGACAGGAACTTGGCGGATGGCCAGCGTTGGCGCAGGGTCGCGAAGGCCGCCGCACCGGCGCGTTCCATCAATGTGAGGCCTGGGATGCCGATGCTTTCGATCGCATGGCGGTCCATGGCGCGGACCTGATCGGCGGTATACAGATCGTTGGGCAGGACAGCGTGCATCGCGGTGAGCATCGAAAACGGTCGGAGTGACTGCGGGACGGTCGGGCAGCTTCTGCTATTCTCGCCGAGGGCATGAAGCGAGGGCAAATCGGTGCGGTGGAAGGTTCGGACAGTGTCATGATGGCAAAGAGCGGGGCAGGGTCTCCGGATTATTCGCAGCTCGCCCTACGCATCAAGGACTGGGGCCTGGAACTCGGCTTCCAGCAAATCGGCATCGCGGATGTCGATCTGCAGACGCATGAACTGCACCTGATGCGCTGGCTCGATGCCGGCTGGCACGGAGAGATGGGTTACATGGCCCGTCATGGCACGCGCCGCAGCCGCCCGGACGAACTCATTCCGGGCACCTTGCGGGTCGTCAGCGGCCGTATGGACTACCTGCCCGAGCCGCGAGAGCGCAGCGGCGCCGTGCTCGATGATGCGGCGCGGGCCTTCATTTCCCGCTATGCGCTGGGGCGTGACTACCACAAGGTCGTGCGTTCGCGGCTCGCGAAGCTGGCCGCGCGTATCGAGGGCGAGGTCGGGCCCTTCGGTCATCGCGCTTTCGTCGACAGCGCGCCGGTGCTGGAGAAGGCGCTGGCCGAGCGGGCAGGCCTGGGCTGGATCGGCAAGCACACGAACCTCATCAACCGCCACGCCGGCTCGTGGTTCTTTCTCGGCGAAATTTACACCGACTTGCCGCTGCCGCCCGACTCCCCGGTGCAAAATCACTGTGGGAGCTGCGCGGCGTGCATCGAGGTCTGCCCCACACGGGCCATCATCGCCCCTTACCGCCTGGACGCACGGCGCTGTATTTCTTATCTGACGATCGAATTGCGCGGTTCGATTCCGGAGGAGTTTCGCGCCGCGATCGGCAACCGGATCTATGGTTGCGACGATTGCCAGCTGGTGTGTCCATGGAACCGCTACGCCCAGTTGACGCGTGAACGCGACTTCGAGCCGCGGCATGGGCTGGATAGTGCCGCGCTGGTTCAGGTTTTCTCCTGGGACGAGGCGGCCTTTCTCGCTGCGACCGAGGGCTCGGCGATCCGGCGCATCGGATATGTGTGCTGGTTACGGAACGTGGCCATTGCCCTGGGCAACGCACCGCGCTCGGAGGCGGTGGTCGCCGCGCTCGAAAGTCGCCGGGACCATTCTTCCGCGCTGGTCCGCGAGCATGTCGGCTGGGCGCTTGCTCGACACTGGTAACACGCGAGCCAGACGAGCGGGGGTGTGTCCGACATCGCGGGGGCGCGTGACTGCGCAGGCGGAAGGTGCCTGAGAGCCAGGGTACGCGTGATGGCCATTTCTGTTGTGCTGAGAAAAGTGTCGTAAAATCGGGTGCTTTATTGAAACCACAACCAGGCATCCCCATAACATGCACATGTCATTCGATTGCCGCATCCTCCTTGCCATAGTGAGCGTTATGGTTAGCTCCGGCGCCGCCGCCGGGGGCGAATGGGAACCCTCGACCTTGTCCGACAAAACCATGCAGGCTACACAGGAAGCCAAGGTCGCGTACGACCGCTGTCTTGGCGAGCAACTGCAGGCATCGATCAACAGCGAAGCCGATTCTCGGGCGGTGGCCGACGGGATTCTGCGGGCGTGCGAAGACCGTTTGGTACCGATCAGGACGTCCTTGGCCGCGGAGAAGGTTCCCGATGGCATCATCGACCGCTATATGCGCCAGCAGCGTTCGCGTGCGGCTCAGGCTGTTTTGCGCGAGGTCATGGGCGCGCAGGCCATGCGCCAGGCGACGCGGGACGCCGCGAAGCAGCCCTGAAGGCGTGTTCGAACGAGTAACGGCTCGTTCCGTTAACTGTTGCCCTTTCTGTCCAACGAAAAGCACGACACCATGCATTTAGATACGAGTATCTGGCCGACTACCCTTGATGCCGGCCACGCCCTGCTGGCCGCCCTGGTTCTGGTTTTGCTGATCTTCCAGGTTCTGCTGCTGACGGCGGGAATCGTCGCGTTGCTGCGGCGCGGTCGTACTGCGGAGTCCGTTGGCCCAGCCAGCACCCCGACCACAGCGGCCTCCATCGTTCCGGAAGCCCGCGAGACCCCGGTCGAGGCGGTTGCGTCACCCTTGCGCGAAGCGGCACCCGATGCGGCCTTGCAGTTGCTCAGCCTGCTGCAGAATGAGGCGCGCTTCATCGATTTCGTGCAGGAGAACGTCACGAGCTATTCCGATGCCGAGATCGGCGCCGCTGCACGGATCGTGCACGAAGGGTGTCGCAAGGTGATCCATCAGCACTTCGAACTCGAACCGGTGCGCAAGGAAGCCGAGAGCAGCCGGGTCACCTTGCCGAAAGGCTTCGACGCTGCCAGCGTGCGGCTTACCGGTAATATCGTCGGGCAGGCACCTTTCAGCGGGACGCTGGTGCATCGTGGCTGGCGCGCGGTACAGGTCAAGTTGCCGAAGCTCGTCGAAAGCCATGACACGCGGATCATCGCCCCGGCGGAGGTTGAACTGTGAGTGACTCCAGCCGCTTTTCGGTCGGTATCGATCTCGGCACGACCAACAGTGTGCTGAGCTACGTCGAACTGGGGGCCTGCGAGGGCGAGCAGGCGGTGCTGGAAGTTCTGGAAATCCCGCAACTTACCTCGCCGGGTGTGGTCGCCGAGCGACCGCAGTTGCCGTCCTTCCTGTACCAGGCACACGAGGCCGAAGTGCGGCCTGAAGATCTGGAACTGCCCTGGAGTAACGAAGATCGGGCCATCGTCGGCGAGCTGGCGCGAACCCTTGGGAGCAAGACGCCGATTCGCCTCATCGCGAGCGCGAAGAGTTGGCTCTGCCACAGCGGCGTGGACTGCCGGGCCGCGATATTGCCGATCCAGGCTCCGGAGGAGGTGGCGCGCGTGTCGCCGCTGGAGGCCTCCAAGCTCTATCTCCGGCATCTGCGTGATTCCTGGGATGCGCGCTTCCCCGAGTCGCCGCTGAGCGAACAGGAACTCGTCATCACGGTCCCGGCCTCCTTCGATCCCGCTGCACGCGAATTGACCGTGGAGGCCGCGCATGCCGTCGGGCTGCGGCAGGCGGTGTTGTTGGAGGAGCCGCAATCCGCTCTGTACAGTTGGATACAGCGCAGTGAAGGACGGTGGCGCGAGCAGGTCAAACCGGGCGATATCATCCTCGTGGTGGATGTCGGCGGCGGCACGACCGACCTGTCGCTGATTGCCGTGACCGAAGAGGACGGCAACCTGCTGCTGAACCGCGTCGCGATTGGCGACCACATCCTGCTCGGCGGCGACAATATGGATCTGGCGCTGGCTTATGCCCTGAAGATGAAACTGGAAGCGGAAGGCAAGCGCCTGGAGCCGTGGCAGATTCAGGCGCTGACCCACGGTTGTCGCGATGCCAAGGAGGCAATCCTTGCCGACGACGAGGTCCAGGAGGTGCCGGTCGTCGTTCCCAGTCGGGGCTCGTCACTGATCGGCGGGTCGCTGCGCACGGCGCTGACGCGGGATGACGTGACTCGCACACTGATGGATGGCTTTTTTCCCAAGGTAGGGATCGATGCCAGGCCTGCCGCGCAGTCCCGCACGGGCTTGACCACGCTGGGTCTGCCTTATGCGAAAGATGCCCGCATCACCTGTCATCTCGCGGCTTTCCTGGCACGTCAGGTCAGTGCGGCGAGCGAACTGGCGGGCTTCGATCTGCCAGAGGATGCACGGATGATCCGCCCCACGGCGCTGCTGCTGAACGGCGGCGTATTCAAGGCGGAGCAGCTGAGTCAGCGGCTGCTGGACGTCGTGGGCTCGTGGCTGAACGAAGAGTCGGCTCCGCCGGCGCGATTGCTGCAGGGTGCCGATCTGGATCTGGCCGTTGCGCGCGGCGCTGCGTATTACGGTTACGTGCGTCAAGGACAAGGCGTGCGGATCCGTGGCGGCATCGCGGCCGCGTATTATGTCGGCGTCGAAAGTGCGATGCCGGCGGTGCCCGGGTTCCCGCCGCCGATGCAGGCCTTGTGCATCGCGCCCTTCGGTATGGAGGAGGGCACGGAGGCAGCATTGCCCCCGCATGAGTTCGGGCTGATCGTGGGCGAGCCAGTGCGTTTCCGCTTCTTCGCATCGACGGTACGTCGCGATGATCCGGTCGGAACAAGGCTGGAAGACTGGCACCAGGACGAACTTGACGAGTTGCAGGAGATCGAGGTCAGTTTGCAGGCTGAGCAATATGCGTCGGGGCAGGTCGTGCCGGTCTGCCTGGCGGCCAAGGTGACTGAGGTCGGCACCTTGCAATTGGAAGCCGTGGCGCGGGACAGTGAGCAGCGATGGAAGGTTGAGTTCGATGTCCGAGCCAGCGACGGTGCCGCGGGAGCCGTGCCGGAGGCGGAACGCGCGCTCGCCTGACGTTGGCTTGCACTGAGCGGTTCGCCGGAACAACGGCATGCGTCATCTGCCATCATCGCCCAACGGAGGCGCGGCGCGCTATCGGGTCGGCATCGACCTCGGCACGAGCAATACGGTCGTCGCGTTCACGGACATGGCGCAAGGCGCCGAGCCGAGCATCGAACTCTTTCGTGTCGAACAGTTGGTGGGGCCCGGAGAAGTGGCGGCTCGCGACTGTCTGCCGTCGGTTCGCTATCATCCTGCGGAAGGGGAACTGCCGGCTGCTGACCTGAGACTGCCCTGGCACCAGGATGCGACCGAAGCGGCCGACACCGCTGTGTTGGGCGAATGGGCCCGCAGGCTAGGTGGCAGGAGCCATGGCCGCCGTGTCGCCAGTGCCAAGAGCTGGCTGTCTCACCCATCCGTCGATCGCACGGCAGCCATCCTGCCCTGGGGCGCCGCGCCGGATGTCGACAAGGTTTCTCCCGTGGTTGCGAGCGCGAGCTATCTGCGCCATGTGCGTCACGCATGGAACCTCCGTTACCCGGAGGATGCGCTTGAACACCAGGATCTGATCGTGACCATCCCCGCCTCCTTCGACGAGGGCGCGCGAGCCTTGACGCTGGAGGCCGCTCGGTTGGCTGGATTGCCTAGGGTTCGCCTGCTGGAGGAACCCCAGGCCGCCTGTTATGACTGGCTCTGGGTGCACCGCGCGGAACTGGTCCGCCAACTCGAAGGCGTGCGCGTCATTCTGGTCTGCGACGTCGGGGGCGGTACGACGGACTTCAGCCTGATCCGTGTCGATCACCAAGGATCCGAGCCGACCTTGACGCGGATCGGCGTCGGCGACCACTTGATGCTCGGCGGAGACAACATCGATCTGATGTTGGCCCAGCGGATGGAGGCCGCGCTCCTTGAGGACGGGCCGCGCCTGTCGGGGAGCGCTCTGTCGCAACTGATCGATCAGTGTCGCGATGCGAAAGAGCGTCTGCTGGTCGATGGGGCGCCGGAAGAAGTGCCGGTGACGCTACTCGGTGCGGGGTCGCGCGTGATCGGTGGGGCACGTTCGCTGCCTCTGGCGCGGCAGGAAACCCACGAATTGGTGCTGGAGGGTTTCTTCCCGGTCGTCGTGGCCGATGATCAGCCGATGCGTCGACGCAGCGGCGTGGTCGAGTTTGGCTTGCCTTATGCCGCGGACCCGGCCGTCACGCGGCATCTGGCGGCCTTCCTCGCGCAGCATCGCGACTTGCTGGCCGAGGCGCTGGGTCCCGGCGTCCCTGCTGTCCCGGATGCGCTGCTACTGAATGGGGGTGCCTTCCGAAGTCCATTGATTGGGCGGCGCCTCGTCCAGGTGCTGGCTGCCTGGGCTGGCCGAGCGCCGCTCGAGTTGCGCAATGATCGCCCGGAGCTGGCGGTGGCCTTTGGTGCCGTCGCCTATGCACTGGCCCGGGCCGGGTCGACGGTGCAAAGGATCGAAGGCGGTTCGGCGCGGAGCTTTGTCCTTCTGGTTGGCACCGAGGGTGACGACTCGCAGCGGCGGAAGGGCGTCTGTCTCCTGCCGAAAGGAACACGCGAGGAAGAGACGGTGTTCCTCGCGGATCGTCGTTTTTCGCTGCGGCTGGGCCAGCCGGTTCGCTTCCAGATCTATTCGTCCACCGATGATCGACCGCTGGTTCCCGGGGAGTTGGTCGATCTCGAGGACGAGCGCTTCGTGGAACTGCCCCCGCTCGCAGTCGCGTTTGGAGGCGGAGGTCAACTGGAAGGCGATGCTCGTATCGTCCGGCTCGGTGCGGCGATGACCGAGGTCGGTACGCTCCAGCTACGCTGCGTCGATGTGGATGACGAGGAGCGCTTCTGGAATGTAGAGTTTCTGCTCAGATCGGGGAGCGAGAAGCGGCTGCCGGAGAGCGGACTGCACCCACGACTCGGTCAAGCGGAAGCCGCGATCGGGCGGGTGTTTGGCCGAAAGTCCCGCACGATCGAGACGAGTTCGGTCCGGACGCTGCGCGGTACACTGGAGAAGTTGCTTGGCAGCCGCGAGGACTGGGACACTGGCACCTGCCGCGCTGTTTTCGGTGGCCTGCTCGAAGGCTTGCCCCATCGGCGGCGCAGTACGGATCATGAGCGGGTGTGGCTTAATCTGGCGGGCTATACGTTGCGACCGGGAGTGGGATATCCCCTGGACGACTGGCGCGTATCCCAGCTCTGGGGCGTTTATCGCCAGGGGCTGCAGTTCCCGAAGGAGGCTCAGAACTGGGCGGAATGGTGGACGCTGTGGCGGCGTATCGCAGCGGGGCTCGACGAGGCCGCACAGACTCAGGTGTTTGGCGACATCCGCAATTTCATTGATCCGACGGCCGCGCGTCGCGGTAATCTGGCAGCGCTTGCGAAGAAGCGCAGCTATGAGGATATGGTACGGTTGGCCGGTTCGCTGGAGCGCCTTTCCTGCGACCTCAAGGCGCAGTTGGGGGCATGGCTGCTCGAACGTCTCAGGAAGCCCGGGGAGCCGGCCGAAACGGCGTGGGCTCTCGGGCGGGTCGGTGCCCGGGTGCCATTCCACGGGAGCAGCCATGGTGTGATTCCCGTCGCGACGGCGGAGAGCTGGTTGGAGGTATTGGTCGGCATGGACTGGCGCAAGCAACCGGCGCTCGCGTTTTCAGCGGTGCTGGTCGGGCGCATGAGTGGTGATCGGGAGCGCGACATCGGGCCGGAACTGAGGGACCGTGTCACGGCGCGGCTGAAGGCCGTGCGCGCGCCGGATACCTGGGTGCGGCTGGTTGACAGCGTCCAGGACTTGACCGCGGCTGAGGAGAAGCGGATTTTCGGTGAGGCCTTGCCGCCCGGGCTGGCACTGATAGAGTGATCGGGGCGGCGTGTCGGAATGGTGTCGGGAGCACGGCGGGAGCCGCTCGAAACTAAGCGTAAGCCTCCTTGTCGAAGGGGGCGTTGAGTTAATTAATTTAGGAGTCGCTGATGAGTCAAAGCTATACCCAAGTTCGCCGCGCACAGGTCGGCCTGCTCGCCTCTCACAAGGTTTTGCGCAACACCTATGCACTGTTGGCGTTGACGTTGCTGTTCAGCGCGTTCACCGCCGGTGTTGCGATGACACTGAACATCCCGCACCCGGGCATTCTGGTGACACTGGTGGGTTATTTCGGCCTTTTGTGGTTGACGAACAAATTCAGCCACAACGCCTGGGGTCTGGTTTGCGTGTTTGCCCTGACGGGGTTCATGGGTCTGACGCTGGGTCCGATCCTGAACATGTATGTGTCGCACTTCGCCAATGGCAGTCAGCTCGTCATGACGGCAATGGGTGGAACGGCCGTAATCTTCCTCGGCCTGTCCGCCTACGCGCTCACGACGCGCAAGGATTTCAGCTTTCTGGCGGGTTTCCTGATGACCGGGATTCTGGTCGCGTTCCTGGCGGGGTTGGCGGCGATCTTTCTGCCGGCGATGCCGGGTCTGAGTATCGCGGTCTCGGCGATGTTCATTGTGCTGATGTCAGGCATGATCCTGTTTCAGACCAGTCAGATCGTGCATGGCGGCGAGACCAACTACATTCTCGCAACCGTCTCGCTGTACGTGACGATCTTTAACCTCTTCACCAGCCTACTGCAAATTCTGGGCGTTTTCAGCGGTGACGACTGACGTCGTTTGCGCCGAGTTCCCCGGAATAGAAAAAAAAACCCAGGTCTGAGACCTGGGTTTTTTTTGCTCGGGGGATGGTAGGATCGCCGTACGGATCCTCCTTCCCCCAGACTGCTAAGATTGCTATTCGCCTTCGGTAGGCACCGCCTTCATGCTGAGGCGTACACGCCCCTGACGGTCGATCTCGAGCACCTTCACCTTGACCATGTCTCCTTCGGAGAGCTTGTCGCTGACCCGTTCGACGTGCTCGTCGGAAATCTGGGAAATATGCACCAAGCCATCCTTGCCCGGCAGGATGGTTACGAATGCTCCGAAATCCATCAGGCGGGCAACCTTACCTTCGTAGATCTTCCCGACCTCGACTTCAGCGGTGATTTCCTCGATGCGGCGCCGTGCTTCCATGCCGGCCTGCTTGTCCACCGACGCAATCTTGATCACGCCTTCGTCCGATATGTCGATCTGGGCACCGGTTTCCTCGGTGATGGCGCGAATGGTGCTGCCGCCCTTACCGATGACTTCACGGATCTTGCTGGGATCGATAGTGAAGCTCATGATCCGTGGGGCGTAGTCGGACATTTCATGGCGCGGTGTGGGCAGGACCGCCGCCATCTTCTCCAGGATGTGCAGCCGACCGGCTTTGGCCTGCTCCAGGGCAACTTCCATGATTTCGGGCGTGATTCCGTCGATCTTGATGTCCATTTGCAGCGCGGTGACACCCTCGCTGGTCCCGGCAACCTTGAAGTCCATATCGCCCAGGTGATCCTCGTCACCCATGATGTCGGACAGAACGGCGAAGCCGCTGTCTTCCTTGATCAGGCCCATGGCGATGCCGGCCACGGGTGCCTTCGTCGGCACGCCGGCGTCCATCAAGGCCAGGCTGGCACCGCAAACCGATGCCATCGAGCTGGAACCGTTGGACTCGGTAATTTCCGAGACCACGCGGATTACGTAAGGGAACTCATCGGTGTCGGGCATGATGGCCTGCACACCACGCTTGGCGAGGCGGCCATGGCCGATCTCGCGGCGCTTCGGTGAGCCAATCGCACCCGTCTCGCCCACGCAATACGGCGGGAAGTTGTAATGCAGCATGAACGACTCGCGATACTCGCCTTCGATCGCGTCGATCAACTGGGCGTCGCGTCCCGATCCCAGCGTGGCTACCACCAGTGCCTGCGTTTCGCCACGCGTGAACAGGGCCGAGCCATGGGTACGGGGGAGAACACCGGTACGGATGTAGATCGGGCGCACCGTGGCCAGGTCCCGACCGTCGATACGGCGCTTGTGATCGAGGATGTTGCTCCGGACGATGTGCTCCTCGAGTTTCTCGAACTCGCGGATCACTGCCTTTTCGCCATATTGCCCATCCTGGGTCAAAGCCTGCACGGCCGCATCCCGGGCAGCGCGGACCTGCTGCTGGCGGACGAGCTTCTCAGGGATCTGATAGGCTTCCGCAAGTGCCGCCTTGGCGACGGAGGCGAGGGCGCTGCGCAATCCTTCATCGACCGCTGGCGGCGTCCATGGCCATGTCTTGGGTCCGACTTCGGCGACCAATTCCTGGATGGCCTTGACCGCTGCCTGCAGCTCGCGATGCCCGAACAGCACAGCTCCGAGCATCGTCTGCTCGGACAGGACATCGGCCTCGGACTCGACCATCAGCACGGCATGTTCGGTGCCGGCGACGACGAGATCCAGCTGGGAGTCATCCAATAGCGTGGCGCTCGGATTGAGCACGTATTCGCCGTTGATGTAGCCAACGCGAGCGGCCCCGATCGGCCCCTGGAAGGGCAGGCCACTGAGGGACAGCGCGGCCGAGGCACCAAGCAGGGAAGGGATGTCGGGGTCGATCTCGGGGTTCAGCGACATGACGGTCGCGACGACTTGGACCTCGTTCGTAAACCCATCGGGAAACAGTGGCCGGATCGGACGATCGATAAGCCGCGCGGTCAGCGTTTCCTTTTCGCTCGGACGGCCCTCGCGCTTGAAAAACCCCCCGGGAATGCGTCCTGCGGCGTAGGTTTTTTCCTGGTAGTTGACGGTCAGCGGGAAGAAGTCACCATGCGCTGACGCCTCTTTTTTTCCCACTGCAGTGGCCAGCACGACGGTCCCGGCCATTTCCACCATGACGGCGGCGTCCGCCTGACGCGCGATTTCCCCGGTCTCGAAGGTGACGGTGTGCGGTCCGAACTGAAATTGCTTTCGAAAGGGGTTCACGACGTTTCCTTATGCTGGAGTGATATCTGAATCAGACGCGATGGACCGGGATGAGCCGGGTCTTACTTACGCAAGCCGAGGCTTTCGATCAGCGTGCGATAGCGTTCGACGTCTTTGTTCTTCAGATAATCCAGCAGCTTCCGGCGCTGATTCACGAGCCGCAAGAGGCCGCGACGGGAGTGGAAATCCTTCTTGTGCGCCGCGAAATGCGGGCTCAAATGGTTGATCCGGGCGGTCAGCAGAGCGACCTGAACCTCGGGTGATCCGGTGTCGTTGGCGGAGCGCTGGTACTGCTCCACGACGGCGTGCTTTTCTACGGCGGTATATGCCACGGCGAACTCCTGAAGGGCCTGTTCTAAAAACAATTGGGTATTTTAACGTGACCTGTCGCCGACGAACAAGGTGCAGAGCCGGGCGTCGGCTCGGCAGCCGCAGGGGCAGCACCTTCGTTGCCGACTGTGACGGAGGTCACGGCGGACGGTAAGTCGAGGTTGAACATACGCTGCGGGGCCAGTTTGCCCGCTGCCGCGGTGCCGAGCCCGAAAAAGCTTCCCGTGCTGTCATACAGGCGGACGAGTCCGTCGGTAAGGACGGCCGGCGCCGGCATGACCTGGCCCTGCTGGAGCCGGGTGCGGAGCGGGTCGTCGCAATCGACGCGCGGGAAGTCGGGGACCAGCAGGTCCATCGGCGCGATGCGAGATAGGCGCTCGTCCGGGGTCAGTGCTTCGAGCGCCTGAAGAGGGCAGGCCTGGCTCAGCGTCCACGGGCCGACGGCGGTCCGGCGCAGCGTTTCCATGTGGGCGCCGCAGCTCAGCGCGTGCCCGATATCCTCGGCCAGAACGCGGATGTAGGTGCCCTTGGAGCAATGGATATCCAGTTCGAGACTATCGGCCGCAAAGTTCACGAGCCGCAGTTCATGGATATCGAGACGGCGACTCTGACGTTCCACTTCGATGCCGCGTCGTGCCAGTTCATAAAGCCGGACGCCGCCCTGCTTGAGCGCGGAATACATGGGCGGTATCTGGTCGATCGTGCCGCGGAAACGGTCCAGCACACTTTCAAGTAGCACGGGGTCGAGCGGCGGGATCGGGGCGGTGGCGATAACCTGACCGGTGGCATCGGCGGTGTCGGTGGTCACGCCGAGACGGATCGTGGTCCGGTAGCGTTTGTCGGTATCCAGCAGGTAACCGGCCAGCTTGGTGGCTTCCCCCAGACAGATCGGCAGCACACCGGAAGCCAATGGATCGAGGCTGCCGGTGTGCCCGGCTTTATGCGCACAGAGGAGATGCCGCACGCGCTGCACCGCTGCGTTTGACGTCAGGCCAGTTGGCTTGTCGAGCAGCAATACGCCGTGGAGCTTGAACTGCGGGCGCCGTGGCCGCTGAGCCATCACGTGTCGTGCGGGTCTGACTTGGGAAGGTGCAGACTGTCGATCACGGCATCCATGTGCAGCCCGCGCTCGACCGAATCGTCGAAGATGAACCGCAACTCCGGAATCACCCGCATCCGCATCCGACGGGCGACCTCATGCCGCAACAATGGGGCGAGCCCGGCCAGCAATTTCAGCGACTCGCTGTTCGTCTGCCGGGCACCGAGGAAACTGACATAGACTTTGGCGACCGACAGGTCGCGTGTGACCTCGACGTCGCTGACCGTCACCATCCCCAGGCGAGGATCCCTGACTTCGCTGCGCAGCAACTCGGCCAGTTCCCGTTGTAACTGCGAGGCGACCCGCACATTGCGGCTGAATTCTCTGGGCATGCGGAAATCGACCTATCGCGGCGGGACCAGGACCCGTTCATAGGCCTCGATCTGGTCTTTGACCTTGACATCGTTGTAGTTCTTGACGCCGATGCCGCATTCCATGCCAGCCTTGACCTCGCTGGCGTCGTCCTTGAAGCGGCGCAGGGATTCCAGTTGCCCCTCGAAGACCACGACGTTGTCGCGCAGCACGCGGATCGGCAGGTTACGCTTGACGTGGCCGTCAATGACCATGCAGCCGGCGATCGTGCCGAATTTCGACGAGCGGAAGACCTCGCGGACCTCCGCGATGCCGACGATCTGCTCCTTGTATTCCGGCTCCAGCATGCCAGTGATCGACTTCTTGATCTCGTCGATCGCCTCGTAGATCACGCTGTAGTAGTGCAGGTCTATTCCGCGCTCCTCGATCAGCTTGCGCGCGGTGGCGTCGGCCCGTACGTTGAAGCCGATGATGATTGCGCTCGACGCGAGGGCCAGATTGGCATCGGTCTCGGTAATACCGCCGACGCCGCCGGAAATCACCCGGACGCGGACCTTGTCGGTGGTCAGTTCGGTCAGCGCCCCGCGCAGCGCCTCAAGGCTGCCCTGCACATCGGTCTTGATGACGAGCGCCAGCTCGACGGCTTCCTCCGTCCCCATCTTCGAGAACACATCCTCGAGTTTGGTGGCCGCCTGGGCTGCCAGCTTCGTGCTCCGGAGTTTCTCCTCGCGGTGCATGGCGATCTCGCGTGCCTTCCGTTCGTCGGCCACGACGATGAACTCGTCGCCGGCCTCCGGTGCGCCGGATAGGCCGAGAATCTCGACCGGGCTCGACGGGCCGCCCTCTTTAAGCGGCTTGCCGTTCTCGTTGAACATCGCCCGAACGCGGCCGAATTCACGGCCGCACAGAATGAAGTCGCCCTTGTGCAGGGTTCCCTTCTGGATCAGCAGATCGGCTACCGGTCCGCGGCCTTTCTCCAACTTGGATTCCAGCACCACACCGGTGGCGGGAAGATCGTAGGGTGCGTTGAGTTCGAGGACTTCGGCCTGCAACAGGATGGCTTCGAGCAGGTCGTCGATACCGACCCCGGTCTTGGCCGAGACACTCACGAACTGCGTGTCACCGCCCCAATCCTCGGGCACCACGTTCAGCACCACCAGTTCCTGCTTGACGCGATCCGGGTCGGAGTCGGGTTTGTCGATCTTGTTGATGGCGACGACCAACGGGACGCCGGCGGCTCGGCTGTGCTCCACGGCTTCCTTGGTCTGGGGCATCACACCATCGTCGGCCGCCACGACCAGCACGACGATGTCGGTGACCCGCGCGCCGCGGGCACGCATGGCTGTGAATGCGGCATGGCCGGGGGTATCCAGGAAGGTCACCGAGCCACGGTCGGTGCGCACCTGATAGGCGCCGATGTGCTGGGTGATGCCGCCTGCCTCACCGGCGGCGACGCGGCTCTTGCGGATGTGGTCGAGTAGCGAGGTCTTGCCGTGATCGACATGGCCCATGATGGTGACCACCGGCGGCCGGGCGCGATGTTCGCTGTCGGCTTCACCCGCCATCGCATGCACCAACTCGGCCTCGAGATTGTCCTCGGCTTGCGCGATCGGTTTGTGGCCCATTTCTTCGACCACGAGCATGGCTGTCTCCTGATCGAGGGGTTGATTGATCGTGGCCATGACGCCCAGACGCATGAGGTTCTTGATGACCTCCGTGGCCTTCACCGACATGCGCATCGCCAGGTCGGAAACGGTGATCATTTCCGGAACCTGCACTTCCCTGATCATGGGCGCGGTCGGGCGTTCAAAGCCGTGCCGCTGTTCCGGCAACACGACCGGGCGACTGGGCTTGAACTTGCGGCGCTTGTTGAACTTGCCAGAGCTTTCGGTTTCAGTGGTTTCCTCCTGGTATTCACCAACTTGGCCTTTGCCTGCACTGCCCTTCTTTTTCGCGCGGCGGACATCCGCCTCGGAAGGTGGGCGGGGCGCTGCCGGTGGAACCGGCGCCGCGGGGGGCGGCGTGGGTACGGACGGACGCGCGACGGGCTTCTCGACGGGAACCTCGATGGGAATCACCGGTTCGGGTGCTGCCGGTACTTCCGCCTCCGGCTTGGCAATCTCGACGGCCTTCTCCGCCTCGGCCCGCTGGGCCAGCTCCGCCTGTCGGGCCTCTTCGGCCGCGCGGCGCCGCTCTTCCTCTTCCAGCGCGCGCTGACGGCGTGCCTCCTCGAGCTCGCGGCGCTGGGCTTCCTGAGCTTCGATCTCGCGCTGTTGCTCGTCTAAAGCCTGACGCGCCTTCTCTGCTTCGGTCTTGCGCTCGCTCGATTCGGGCAGTTCGCTCTTCTTGACATAGGTCTTGCGCTTGCGCACCTCAACGCTGATGGTCTTGACGCCCTTGCCGGGAATCTTACCCTGCTTCAACTCGCTGACGGTGCGGCGTTGCAGCGTCACACGGGTCGGCTCGACCGCGTCGCCCTTTTCCTTGCCATGACTCTGGCGCAGATGGGCGAGCAGCTTCAGCTTCTCGCTGTCGCTGAGGACATCGTCGGGTTCGGCCACCGCGAGTCCGGCTTCGCCGAGCTGCGTCAACAGTCGATCCAGGGGGATGCCAACGACTTCTGCTAATTGTCGTACGGTTACGTCGCTCATTTCTCGGCCTCTGTCGTTGTAGCCTAACCCTCAGCAAACAGCGGGGAACGCGCCTGCATGATCAAGTCCGCGGCGCGCTGCTCGCTCATCCCGTCGATTTCCATCAACTCATCCACGGCCAGATCCGCCAGATCGGAAACGGTGTGGATGCCCGCTGCGGCCAACCGTTCGGCGGTCTCGTCGTCCATTCCCTCCAGGTCGCGGAGGTCCTGAGCCGGCTGCGTGGTTTCGATTTTCTCTTCGGTCGCGATGGCCTTGATCAGCAGTGCGTCGCGGGCGCGATTCCGCAGTTCCTCGACCAGTTCCTCGTCGAACTCTTCGATCTCCAGCATCTCCTTGGTCGGCACGTAGACGAGCTCTTCGATGCTCGAAAAGCCCTCTCGAACCAGGATCTGTGCGACGTCTTCATCCACTTCGAGCTGGGTCATGAACGAGGCGATCAGCTTCAGCGCCTCTTCCTCGTTCTTTGCTTCGGCCTGGGTGGCGCTCATGACGTTGAGTTCCCAGCCGGTCAGCTGACTGGCCAGCCGCACGTTCTGCCCATTGCGTCCGATGGCCTGGGACAGGTTTTCGTCGGCGACGGCAATATCCATGGAATGGCGGTCCTCGTCGACGACGATCGAGACGATTTCGGCCGGCGACATGGAATTGATCACGAACTGGGCTTCGTTTTCGTTCCACAAGATGATGTCGACCCGTTCGCCGGCGAGTTCGTTCGACACGGCCTGCACGCGGGAACCGCGCATGCCGACGCAGGCGCCGACGGGGTCGAGCCGGGGATCGTTGCTCTTCACCGCGACTTTGGCCCGGATGCCCGGGTCGCGAGCCGCACCCTTGATTTCAATGACGTTCTCGCCAACCTCCGGGACCTCCAGTCGAAACAGTGCGATCAGCAATTCTGGCGCGCTGCGGCTGAGGAAAAGCTGCGGGCCGCGGGGCTCGTTGCGGACCGCGCGCAGCAGCCCACGCAGTCGGTCGCCGGAGCGCACGGCTTCGCGGGGAATCATCTCGTCCCGAGGAATCAGCGCCTCGACGTTACCGCCGAGGTCCAGGATGACGTTCCCACGTTCGACGCGCTTGACGATGCCCGTGACGAGCTCGCCGATCCGTCCTTCCCATTCCTGATGGATCTTGCGCCGTTCCGCCTCGCGCACTTTCTGCACGATGACTTGTTTGGCGGTCTGGGCGGCGATGCGTCCGAACTCGATTGACTCGATTGGTTCCTCGATGAAGTCGCCGGGCAACAGTGCGGGATCGCGCTGGCGCGCTTCGTCCAAGAAGATCTGCTTCTCGGGGAACTCCGGCACATCCGGGAATTCCTCGGTGGGTTCGATCACTTCCCAACGCCGGAACGTCTCGTAGTCGCCGGTCTTGCGGTCGATGGAAACCCGGGCATCGATGCGGTTCTCGTGGCGCCGGATGGTCGCCGTCTTCAAGGCGTCCTCTATGGCACCAAAAATGACTTCCTTCTCGATGTCCTTCTCGTTCGAGACCACATCGACGACGAGCAGTATTTCTTTATTGGCCATGGCGTCATCCTTTATTCGTTGTCTTCTGGAATTCGGGTACCAGCCGCGCCCGGTCGATCGCGCCGTAGGGCAGTCGCAGTGTGCCCGTATCCTCTTCCACCAGGATCTCTTCGCCTTCGACGCCGACAATCCGGCCCTTGACTCGCCGGCGATTGTCGACGGGCATCCGGAGCCGGATGTTGGCGATAGACCCGATGAAGCGTTCGAAGTGACTCAGCGTGAACAGGGGTCGGTCGAGCCCTGGCGACGACACTTCTAGCTGGTATTGACCGGGGATCGGGTCTTCGACATCCAGCATGCCGCTGACCTGGTAGCTGACCCGGGAACAATCGTCGACGACGATGCCCTCTGCGCGGTCGATGTAGACGCGCAGCACGCGGCTCCGCCCGTCGAATTCAATGCCGACCAACTCGTAACCGAGTTGTGCCACAATCGGCTCGATGAGCTGAGTCAGGCGATCGGACTCTTTGCCAACCATCACGGATCTGAATTTGCTCGCTGCCAAACAAAAAATGGGCTCAAGGCCCATGGTTATCTGTCGCACAGAAACTAAAAAACCCCCGAAGGGGTTGTTCCTGCCACCCCGTCCCGGTCAAGCACCGGGTGGCCTACCACAACGAGTATGATACCACGTTGTTTCGATGTTTTGAATGAAGGCCGAGGTGACCTGCCGCTGCGCCAGCCGGCTGGTGCCGGTCAGTGCCGCCGAGGCTGACGGCATGCAGCGGGAGACCTTGTTCATTTCCGACCTGCACTTGGCGGCGGTGCGTCCGGAGATCGTTCGCGCTTTTCTAAATTTTCTGGAGCGGCGCGCGCCCCGGGCGGAAGCGCTCTATATCCTCGGGGATTTGTTCGATGCCTACATAGGCGACGACGACGACCGATTCCCCAACGGTGTGGTTCGTCGCGCGCTGCGCGCCCTGGCGGACCGCGGCACACGCGTCCACTTCCAGCACGGTAACCGCGATTTTCTGCTCGGTCCGCGCTTCGGTGTGGCCGCCGGAATCGAGCTGCTGGGCGACTACGCCGTCATTGACTTGTACGGTACGCCGACCCTGCTGACGCACGGTGACCTGCTGTGTACCGACGACGTGCGCTACCAGGCCGCGCGGCAGCGTGTCAGGGCCGAGGAGTGGAAGGCCAATGCTCTCAGTAAGCCCTTGTTTGCCCGGCGCCTGTACGCGCGCTGGTACCGCTTCCGCAGCAGTCGGCACAAGGGGGCCACGACGGCGGAGATCATGGATGTCAATCCCGATACCGTGGTCCAGACCCTGCAGAACTTCGGGGTCGAGCGGCTCATCCACGGCCATACGCACCGACCGGCGGTGCATGAGACAACGCTGGACAAACGGATCGCGCAGCGCATCGTGCTGGCGGAATGGATAACGGGGCGGCCCATTCTGGCGTGGGGCCCCGACGGCTACCATTTCGAGGCGGTTGACGCCGGAGCCTGAGCCTTGCACCTGCTGCCGTTGGTCAGGCGCGTTCGACCGGAAAGGCAAGCACGTCTTCGATGCGCGAGGCGGTCAGGATCCCCATGAGAAGCCGGTCCAGCCCGATGGCGATCCCTGAGCAGTCAGGCAAGCCCGCCTCCAGCGCCGCCAGCAGGCGCTTGTCTTCTTCCGGTTCGTGCAGGCCAAGTGCCCGGCGCGTGGCGATGTCCTGCTCGAAACGGTGCGCCTGTTCGGCTGGATCCGCGAGTTCGTGAAAGCCGTTGCCGAGTTCGATGCCGTCGATAAAGACTTCGACACGCTCGACGATGGCCGGATTGTCCGGATGGGTGCGGGCCAACGAGGGCAGGCACGCCGGAAAACCCGTCACGAACACCAGATCCCAGTCCGCAAGCCTTGGCTGCACGCACTGGCTGAATAAAAAATCCAGCCAGACGGGACGCGCCTCGGCACACAGGGCTGCGGCCTCGGGATAACCCAGGCGTTCGGCGGCCCGCGCCAAGGCAGAAAAATCAGCGGTGACCGGATCGGCGCCGACCTGTTGTTCGAACAGTGAGCAGTAGTCGAAGCAAACGGAACGGATCGTTGGTCGGGATGGAGTCAACAGGCTGTGCAGCAAGTCTTCCGTTTCCCGAATCAGTTTGTTCAGGCCGAAGCCGACACGGTACCATTCGAGCAGGGTGAACTCGGGGTTGTGCAGCCGCCCGCGCTCCTCGTTCCGAAAGGCTTTACAGATTTGGTAGATAGAGCCGAGGCCGCTGGCCAGCAGACGCTTCATCGCGAACTCGGGGGAAGTCTGCAGGAATAAGGGTCGCTGCAAACCTGTTCCACCCCCGGCGGGGCGAAATAGTGTTTCGAAGGGAACCAGATGCGGTTCGGTCACGCTGTGGGCCGCCAGCAGCGGCGTTTCGACTTCGAGGACGTTCCGCTCGGCAAAGAAGCCGCGGATCTCTCGGAGCATTTCGGCGCGCGCCCGCAGGACGTCGGGCGTCGCCGTGGGCCCCCAATCGGGGCTACTTGACACGCGAGACGTATTCGCCGGTGCGGGTGTCGACCTTGATGACTTCGCCGGTCTGGACGAACAGTGGAACGCGCACCACCGCCCCGGTTTCGAGCGTCGCCGGTTTGCCGCCGCCGCCCGAGGTGTCGCCGCGGATTCCCGGATCGGTTTCGGTGATCGTCAGTTCGACGAAGTTCGGCGGGCTGACGGCGATCGGCGAGCCGTTGAACAGCGTGACCGTGCACATGTCCTGTTCCTTGAGCCATTTCACGGCCTCGCCGACGGCGTTGGCGTCAGCACCGTGCTGCTCGAACGTTTCCGGTGCCATGAAGTGCCACTGCTCGCCGTCGCTGTATAGGTACTGCATGTCCGTATCGACCACGTCGGCGCCTTCGAGCGTGTCACCCGACTTGAAGGTCCGCTCGACCACGCGGCCCGTTTTCAGATTGCGCAGCCGGACGCGATTGAAAGCCTGGCCCTTGCCCGGCTTGACAAACTCGTTCTCGAGGATCGTGCACGGGTCGCCGTCGAGCATGACCTTGAGTCCGCCCTTGAATTCACTGGTGCTGATAAGAGCCATGTTTTCCTCGTCGTTCGGAGTTTTCGATAAAGCCGGCCATTATAATGCCGGGCTTTCCCCTGACGACAAGCCGATACCCATCTGCAGGTGACTAACTTTCGCTGGCAGGCTGACCTGGCCGAGTCCTTCACCGACCCCGGCCGCTTGCTTGCCCATCTGGGCTTGGCCGATTCCGTTCTTGCCGACGCGGCCGCCGCGAGGGCCTTTGGGTTCCGCGTCACCCGCAGCTATGCCAACCGCATGCGCCGCGGAGATCCGCACGATCCCTTGCTGTTGCAGGTCCTGCCTGCCCGGGAGGAACTGTTCGGGGCCCCCGGTTTTACCGCCGATCCTGTCGGCGATCAGGCTGCTGCGGTGGTCCCCGGCGTATTGCACAAATACCATGGCCGTGCCTTGTTGGTGACCACCGGTGCTTGCGCGATCAACTGCCGTTATTGTTTCCGCCGCGGCTTCCCGTATGGCGCGTACCAACTCGGCCGGCAAGCGGAATCGGAGGCCTTGGGCTATCTGGCCGCCGATCCATCGATCCGTGAAGTCATCCTGAGCGGAGGCGACCCGTTGGTGCTGTCCGATACACGCTTGTCCAATCTGGTCTGGGGGCTGGCGGCCATCCCGCATCTCCAGACGTTGCGGGTCCATACGCGCTTGCCGGTCGTGCTGCCGTCACGAGTCACGCACGGCCTGACTGATGCTTTGGCTTCCAGCCGGCTGGTGACGGTGATGGTGATCCACGCGAATCATCCGAACGAGGTGGACGGCGCGGTTCTGGCCGCGCTGCAGCAACTGCGGGACAAAGGCTTCATGCTACTGAATCAGGCCGTATTGCTGCGCGGGATCAACGATGAGGCCGAGGTGCTGGCGTCGCTGAACCGCCGGCTCGCGCTGGCCGGGGTGCTGCCGTATTACCTGCATCAGCTGGATCGGGCGTCGGGCACCGCGCATTTCCTCGTGAGCGACGAACGCGCGCGCGCCATCCACGAATCCCTGCGCCGCCAGTTGCCCGGGTATCTGGTGCCGCGGCTGGCCAGGGAGATCGCCGGCGAGCCCTACAAGACGCTGCTGTGATCAGCGGTTAGTGATGCCGTGAGGCACGTGGCCGGTCGCCACGTGGCGGCTTGCGGATTCGCAGTGTCCGCGCTGATCATCGAAGAAGATATCCGCGCCGAAAGCGCGTAGAAACAGACCCTTGTCCATCCCCCCCAGGAATAGGGCCTCGTCGATCCGGATATTCCAGGCGCGCAGGGTACGCACGACCCGCTCATGGGCCGGCGCCGCCCGGGCGGTGACTAATGCGGTTCGGATCGGCGCCTGATCGGCCTCAAACTGGGTCTGGATATGGTGCAGCGCCGCTAGAAAGTCCTTGAAGGGCCCACCCGACAAGGGCGTGCGGGCCGCCGCCGCTTCGTTCTCGGTGAAGGCCGCCAGACCCCGTGCCTGATAGATCCGTTCAGAGTCATCCGAAAACAACACCGCATCCCCGTCGAACGCGATGCGCAGCTGGGCCGATGCGCTGCCGAGCGGGCTGGACCCGATGATGGTCGCAGCGGCCAGACCGGCATCCAACGCTGCGACGACATCCTCGGCGTGCGCGGAAAGAAACAGATGAGCCCCGAAGGCCGAGATGTATTGGAAGGGTGTCTGACCGCCCGTGAAGGCTGCCCGGCTGATCGATAGTCCGTGGTGCCGGATCGAGTTGAATATCCTCAGGCCGGTGTCGGCGCTGTTGCGCGACATCAGGATCACCTCGACCAGAGGGGAGGGCCGCTCGTTGTTGAGCGCCAGCAGTTTGCTGACCAGGGGGAACGCGACGCCCGGCGCCAGGGCCTCGTCTTCGTGCTCGATCTGGTAGCGGCAGTAGGCCTCCTTGCCGCTGGTTTCGAAGACGCGGTGTGACTCGTCCAGGTCGAACAAGGCGCGCGATGAGATTGCAATGACCAACTTGCTGTCATTCGGCATGGTCGCGGGTCTTAACAGTGGCTATTTCGGGATCGGGGCGGCGGCCGAATTTCCCGGCGCGCGGCGCTTTGGTATCATCGCGCCCTTCTTTATTCTCACAAAGGTCGGGTTGCTTGTCAGCGTGGCGCTTCAAGGCGCGGCGCGACCCTTCGCCGATGCCGTACCGGCCACGATGGCTGCGGAGTTTGAAGAACCATTCGGCGGCGGCACACCGGGGGTCGCTTAGTCGGTCGACAAAGCTAGAAGTTTCGAGGAGGGATCATATGAGGAGAAAGCATTCGGCCATTTTGCTGATTTTATTCATCATTGGCCTCTATTTCTTCCAGAATAAGGGGATCATTCCCTTTGTTACCAAAGTGGCCGAGTCGGATATGTTTTTCGAGGACAGTGTCGAGGAGGATGAGGAACTCGGGAATATCCGTAATGCCCGCACCGATTTCGCGTTCACCCACTGCAAGAGCGCGTTCAAGGACGAATTCGAACTGGGGGACGGCGCCGACCTGAACAGCAGTGACTACGAGGCTTGGGCGCTAGGTAACCGGACCTACCTGATTCGATCCTCGGTGCGCGCGCCGGACGAGAATCAGAAGTTGGTGGAAAAAAAGTACGCCTGCAAGATCCAGTACACGGGCACCGAGGAGGGTAATGCGGCCAGTTGGACGGTGGGCGGTATCGACTTCAACGAGTAGGCGCTGGTCCGTGTTCGCGGCATGCTCGGAGGCTGGTGCGGCGGGAGCGCTCAGCCGGGCGGCCAGTGCAGTCGGCGGCCGCCGAGCACGTGCAGATGCAGATGATAGACTGCCTGCCCGGCGTCTGATCGACAATTGATGACGGTGCGGTAGCCGCTTTCCGCCAATCCTGACTGCGCGGCAACGCGGCGCGCTGCGGCTAGCAGTTCCGCTGCCAGGGCCGGCTGATCGTCCGGGAAATCATCCAGGGTGGCGATATGGCGCTTCGGGATGACGAGGATGTGGACCGGCGCCTGCGGATGGATGTCGCGAAACGCGAGTACCTCCGACGTCTCGTAAACAATGTCGGGTGCGATTTCCCCGGCAACCATCTTGCAAAACAAACACTCGGACATCGTTTGGTCCTCCGGGGTCACAGTTCCTGTCGGCCCTTGAAGGCGTGGGACAAGGTGTTCACGTCAACGTATTCCAGTTCGCCCCCGAACGGCACGCCGTGGGCGATTCTGCTTGGCCGGACACCGAAATGGCGGGCCATTTCGGCGACGTAGTGCGCGGTCGCTTCGCCCTCAACGGTGGCGTTCGTCGCGAGTATCACTTCGCGCACCTCGCCCGAGCGGAGTCGGCTTTCCAGGTGATCGAGGCGTAGTTCTTGCGGGCCGATGCCGTCCAGCGGCGACAGCCGTCCGTTTAGCACGAAGAACAGGCCTCCGTAGTTCGCTGCGTCGTCGATGGCATACACGTCGGCCGGGGTTTCCACGACGCACAGCAGTGTCCGGTCGCGGGTCGGGCTCGCGCAGAGGTCGCACAGTGGCGATTCGGTCAGGGTGCGGCATTCGCTGCACTGCGAGACTCGCCCCAGGGCATGTTGCAGTGCCGTCGCAAGGCGCGCGGCACCGTCCCGGTCCCGCTGTAGCAGATGGAACATCATCCGCTGTGCCGACTTCGGACCGACGCCGGGCAGGCATCGGAGGGCGTTGACAAGTTCGACAAGAGCGCCGCTTTTTCTCATGCTGGGTCGGGGATTGTGGCCGCCACAGGCTCGGCTCGCGCTGCTTGGCAGCCAGCGGAGGGCGCCGCGCAGTGGTGCAAGCGGGAGCGTTGGGTGCCGCGGCGCATCAGAAGGGCAGCTTGAAATCCCCCGGCAGATCGAGGCCGCCGGTCAGGCCGGAGAGCTTCTCCTGCTTGAGTTTGTTGACACGGCGGACGGCATCGTTCACGGCCGCGGCGACGAGGTCTTCGAGCATGTCCCGGTCGTTAGCCAGCAAACTGTCATCGATGCTGACCCTCAGGACCTCTTTCTTGCCGTTCATGTTGATTTTGACCAAGCCGCCGCCGGCTTCGCCGTGCACCTCGGAATTGGCCAATTCTTCCTGGGCCTTCTGAAAGTTTTCCTGCATTTTCTGCGCCTGCTGCATCAAGGCGCCCAAGGGATTCTTCATGGTCGTTTTCCTCAGTTCAGTCCAAAGGACGGATCGAGCCCGATACGATCTCGGCATCGAACAACTCTTTGAAGGCCTTCACGTTGTCGTCCTGCTCGATCGTCAGTTCAGCCCGGCGCTGTCGCTCCTCGCGCGCGCGCTGCTGTTGAATGGCGGGGGTGTCATCAACTTCGCCTTCGACACTGATCGTCAGCTTCACCGGGGTGGCCAGATGTTTTCGCAGCGCTGCCTCGATCGTGCTCTCGACCTGGGGTGTTCGGAGATGCGCCTGAGGGCGGCCCAGAATCAGATGGCAGGCTTCGGGCGTCAGCGTCCGCAGCAGGCAGTGGCTAGCGAGTTCACGCGCCATTCCACCCAGCCCGGTGGCTTCGATCAGACCCGCCCATTCGCTGTTGGGTGAGCCTGGGGCGGCGCGTAACGGTGAGGCGGGCGAAGCGGCCACTGCAGGCACCGGCCTGACGGAATCGACGACAACGGGATTCGCGTGGGCGACCGGCGGCTCATGCCTGGCGCGCGGAGAGGCACTGGCCCCCGGCGTCCGGACTGGCGCCGCGCTTTGCGATGGGGTTCGAACCGAGCTTACGGTGGGGCGGAACGCCAGCATCCGCAGCAGAACCATCTCGAATCCGCTCTGGGGATCCGTGGCCAGCGGCAGGTCACGTTGTCCGATCAGAGCGATCTGGTAGAACAGCTGGAGGTCTTCGGCACTGAGTTGTTCGGCAAGGGCCTTGATGCGGTCTGCGTCCTCGTCACGTTTCAGGATGTCGGGTGCCCACTGCGCGAGTGCGGCATGATGAAGGATCGCCAGAAGATGCTGCAGTACGTCGGTGAAATCAGGTGTGTACTGCGCAATCTCGGCGGTCAGCTGCAGCACGGCCACAGCGTCCTGCGCAGCGATGGCCGTCAGCAAGCCGAATACGGGTTCTCGGGCAACGGTACCGAGCATCGAACTCAGCTCGGCCTCCCGCAAACTGCCGCCGCCATGGACGATCGCCTGATCCATCAGGCTGAGTGCATCCCGCATGCTGCCGGCGGCGGCTCGCGACAGGGCGCGCAACGCGCTGGCGTCGTGGGCTATGTGCTCCTGTTGCGCGATGTGCTCTAGCTGGCTGCGGATCTGCTCGGCGCTGAGATGCTTCAGGTTGAACTGGAGGCACCGCGACAGGACCGTGACCGGGATTCGTTGCGGGTCGGTCGTGGCCAGCAGGAATTGCACATGGGGGGGCGGCTCCTCCAGGGTCTTCAACAGGGCGTTGAAGCTATGCGCCGACAGCATGTGCACTTCGTCGATCAGATAGACCTTGTAGCGGCCGTAGCTCGGGGCGTACTGGACGTTCTCCAGCAGGTCGCGCGTGTCCTCCACCTTGGTGCGCGATGCGGCGTCGACCTCGATCAGATCGACGAAACGGCCGCCGTCGAGTTCCTGACAGGTGGCACAGGATCCGCACGGGTTATAGCCGTCGCGGGCCTGACAGTTCAGCGCCTTGGCCAGAATCCGCGCAATCGTGGTCTTGCCGACGCCGCGGGTACCGGCGAACAGGTAGGCGTGATGGGTTCGGTCGAATTGCAGCGCGTGCTTCAGCGCCTTGATGACGTGCTCTTGCCCGACGACTTCGTCGAAGTTTCGCGGACGCCACTTGCGCGCGAGGGCTAGATAAGCCATAGGCGGCGATCGACCAGCGGACGGAGAGGGCGGCGAGAGGGGAGCGTCAGCCACACCTCGGCACACGAGTTCGTTGCTACCGTTGCTCCCTTCCGGGCCTGGCGGGGTTTGCGACGTATCGTTGCGAGGGGACCGACGCAATTCGTTGTCGAGGGCATCCGAATCGAGCGCCCTTGCAAAGGACGACCATTATGTCTTACGCCGGAGACCGTTACAAGAGGGGCGGCAGTGGATGACATGCGCATCCGGTCAGGCAGCGAGTTTGGCAAGCAGTTCTTCGAGGTAGGCGGCCTTTTCCTCCGGGCCTTCGAAGCTCTGATTGAACCGGAGTTTGTCGGGGCCATCGAGCCGGTACTTGCCGGCCGGTTGCTGGATCAACAGAATGATCTTGACCGGGTCAATATTCGGATTCGGCGCAAACAGAATGCGACCCCCGGTCGCGCCAACCTCGATCTTCTGTATACCCAGCTCCCGCGCGCGGAGCTTCAATTCGGCGACGCTGAACAGTGTCTTCGCGGCAGGCGGAAGGAGTCCGAAGCGGTCGATCATCTCGATCTGCAGATCGCGCAGTTCCCCGGCGCTGCCGGCGCCTGCGATCCGCTTGTACAACACCAGCCGATTATGGACATCAGGCAGATAGTCGTCCGGGATCAGGGCGGGGCTCTGCAAATCGATCTCGGGACCGGCCTCGTGCGAAAGTTCGAGTTCCGGCTGCTTGCCCGACTTCAACGCGGCCACCGCGCGTTCCAGCAGCTCGGTGTACAGTCCGAAGCCGATTTCCTGAATCTGCCCGCTTTGCTCGTCGCCGAGCAGTTCGCCGGCGCCGCGGATCTCAAGGTCGTGGGTTGACAGTACGAAGCCCGCGCCGAGCTCGCCCGAGGCTTCGATTGCTTCGAGGCGCTTCAGCGCATCTGCGGTGATGGCACTTTTCGGCGGCGTGATCAGATAGGCGTAAGCCCGGTGATGCGAGCGGCCGACGCGGCCGCGCAACTGGTGCAGCTGGGCCAGCCCAAGCAGGTCCGCCCGATCGATGATGATCGTGTTGGCGGAAGGTACGTCGATGCCGCTCTCGATGATGGTCGTGCACATCAGCACGTTGAAGCGCTGGTGATAGAAGTCCAGCATGATTTTTTCGAGTTCGCGCTCCGGCATCTGGCCGTGGGCGATGCGCAGGCGAATGGCCGGTACCAGCGCTTCCAGCCGGGCCGCGGTCTTTTCCATCGTTTCGATCTTGTTGTGCAGGAAGTAGACCTGACCCCCGCGCTTGATCTCGCGCAGGATAGCTTCCTGGACCAGCGCGTCCTCCCATTCGCTGACGAAGGTCTTGATCGCATGCCGGTTCGGCGGCGGGGTCGCGATGATCGAAATGTCCCGAAGTCCCGACAACGCCATGTTTAAAGTGCGCGGGATTGGTGTCGCGGTCAGCGTCAGGAAATCGAGTTCCGTTCGGAGTTTCTTGAAGTGCTCCTTGTGCGCAACCCCGAAACGATGCTCCTCGTCGATGATGGCGAGGCCGAGCTGCTTGAATTCGATGCCCTTCTGCATCAGCTTGTGGGTGCCGATCAGAATGTCCACCTTGCCGTCCTTCACGGCGTCGATCGTCTCCTGCTGCTGCTTGCGCCCAACGAAGCGCGATAGCAATTCGACCCGCACCGGAGTATCGGCAAAGCGGTCGCGGAAATTCTGGAAATGCTGCTGAGCGAGCAGGGTCGTCGGCACCAGCACGGCTGTCTGCAGCCCGTTTTGCGCGGCGACGAAGGCGGCGCGCATCGCGACCTCGGTTTTGCCGAAGCCCACATCGCCGCAGATGACCCGATCCATCGGCTCCGCGGAGCACATGCCGCGCAAGACGTCCTGGATGGCCTGTTCTTGGTCCGGCGTCTCTTCGAACGGAAAGCCCGCGGCGAAGGCTGCGTATTCGTCGGCCGCCAAGGTGCACCCGCGGCCCGCCTTGGCGGCGCGCCGGGCGTAAATGTCCAGCAACTCGGCGGCCACGTCCTTGGCGCGCTCCAGTGCGCGCCGTTTGGCCTTCTGCCACTGGTCGCCGCCCAGCTTGTGGAGCGGTGCGCTTTCGGGTGCGGCGCCGCTATAGCGTCCGATCAGGTGCAGCGATGCGACCGGTACGTAGACCTTTTCCTGATTGGCATATTCCAGCGTCAGGAATTCCCCGTCGATGCCGCCGACGGTCAGCCGCTGCAGCCCTTGATAGCGTCCGACACCATAATCCTGGTGGACCACCGGTCCGCCGATCTCGAGATCCTCGAGATCGCGCAGCAACTGGTCGAAGGTGCGCTCGCTGCTGCGTCGGCGGCGCCGTCGCTGCTGGGCCCGCTCACCGCTGAGTTGCGTCTCGGTGATGACGGCCAGCCCCTGGCTCCGGCACCAGAGCCCGTGCTCTACGGGTGCTATGACGAGACCGAGCGGCGCGTCCGCGGCGTGGAACGCTCCCCAACCATCGAACAGTCGTGGGCGCAGCGCATGCTTCGCAAGCGTCTCCCGCAGCGCTTCGCGATGACCGGCCGTTTCCGCAACGAACAGAACACGGCCCGACAGCTGTTCCAGAAAGGCCTTCAAACCGGCAGCGGCTTCCCCCGACTTGGCATCGAGAGCGACGACCGGCAGCGGGGGCGTATCGAATGCAACCGTGTCACTAGTCGGCGTCGACCCGTTCGCGGGATCGATCCCGATTTGCCTGAAGCGCGCAATGCGCGCATCGAGTTCGGCAGCATCGAGAAAGAGCTGCTCAGGCAGTAGCGGAGGGCGATCGAGATGACCTTCGCGCTGACGGTGGCGTTCGGTCGCTTCTTCGTGAAAGGCGGCGGCAGCGCCGGCGACGTCACCATGCAGTACGATCGTGGTGCCTGGCGGCAGGTAATGGAACAGCGTCTCGGTCTGTTCGACGAACAACGGCAGGTAATACTCTATGCCCCCGGGTGCCAGGCCTTTGGTGACATCCTGGTAGATGTCGCTGTGGTGCGCAGCCTCCGGAAAGCGTTCCCGGAACTGGCGTCGGAAGTGCTTGATGGCCGCGTCGTCGAATGGAAACTCCCGCGCCGGAAACAGATTGATCGCCGGCACGCGTTCGATGGATCGCTGAGTCTCCGTATCGAAGGTGCGGATCGATTCCACGGTGTCGTCGAACAGTTCGATCCGATAGGGGTGGTGGCTGCCCATCGGAAACAGGTCGAGGATGGAGCCGCGTACGGCGAAATCGCCGTGCTGGAGCACCTGTGACACGCATTGATAGCCCACACTCTCCAGGCGCTGACGAATCTCCGCCAGATCGATCCGGCTACCGGGCTTGATCGCAAACGTCTTGCCGACGATGTGATTGCGGGGCGCCAGCCGTTGCATCAAGGTGCCGGCGGACGTGATCAGTATTCCCTTGCGATGGTCGCCGAGTTCGGCCAGGGTCTTCAGACGCTGTGACACGATCTCCGGCAGCGGCGAGAACACATCGTAGGGCAGCGTTTCCCAGTCAGGGAACGGCAGGATGGTGCACTTCGGGCCGGCGAAGAAAGCGATCTCGTGTTCCAGCCGAAGCGCAGTCTGCGTGTCGGTCGTCACCAATAACAGGAGTTCCTCGCTGTGTGCGACGGCCGCGGCGAGGGCGAGCGCGTCCGCGCAGCCGTGCAGGCCGCTCCAGGTCAGCGAGCGCCGCTGTCGGGTTGGCAGGGGAGGGGCCAGTGGCGATGCTGAGGAGGGAGACGTCGGGTCGTCGGACATGAACACGAACAGGCAGGTTGGGAAGTTCCGGATCGCCGTATCGGGTTGGAGGGCGCGGACGAATCCGCGGCAGGGCACCGACTTCGCGGGTCGCAAGGGATACGGCGCGTGGTTCCTTATTGTGTCAGGCGGGATTGCCAGCGGCAATCACGTACCGTGGCGTAAGCGTTCACACCCATCCTGTTGGGGGAGGGGCCGGGGAGACGAGACACGCGGTGAAGACGTCCCTGTCGGCTCGGCTGCGGGGTCCGTCCCGCAGACGGTCCCGTCTCCCCGGTCCCTCTCCCGTTACCGCTCCGAGGGGGTGTGAACGGTTACACCGTGACGAGAGTGGGTCACCCCGACAGGTGCACGCTCGGCTTTTCCGGGCGCGCCCGAGCGGCCCGCGTGCGATAAAATACGCGCTGGACGAACCACTGGCCGAGATGATGAACGGAACCCCTGCACCCAGCCCTTACGCGCTGCTGGGCGGTGAAGCTGTACTGCGCGATGTCGTCGAGCGGTTCTACGGCTACATGGACGCGCTGCCCGCGGCGGCGCCGATTCGGGCGATGCACCCGGCGGACCTCTCCGGATCCAGGGACAAGCTGTTCAAGTTTTTGTCAGGGTGGCTAGGCGGCCCCAATCTCTATATCGAGGAATTCGGCCATCCGCGGTTGCGCATGCGCCATTTCCCGTTTGCGATCGGCCCTGCGGAAGCCGATCAGTGGTTGCAGTGCATGGGCCGGGCGCTGGATGAGACCGATGTCGATCCGGTCCTCAAACAGCGCCTGTTCGAAGCGCTGGCGCGTACCGCTTACCACATGATCAACACCCCCGATGAACCCACGGTCCAAGGGCCCTGAGGCAGATTTCAGACGATGCGCATGACCCCACGGGAATTCCTGGATTGTGAGCGCAAAGCGATCACGCTGCTCGGTATGTCCGGCGTGGGCAAGACCACGCTGGCCGACAAATTGCCCAAGGATCGCTGGTTTCACTACTCAGGCGATTACCGGATCGGCACCAAATATCTGGAAGAGCCAATCCTGGACAACATCAAGCGACGGGCGATGGACGTGCCCTTCCTCCGGGATTTACTGCTGTCCGACTCGATCTACATTGGCAGCAACATCACTGTCGGGAATCTGGCGCCAATTTCCACGTTTCTCGGCAAACTTGGGAATCCGGCAGCCGGAGGACTGTCGCTGGTTGAATTCAAGCGACGCCAGGCCCTGCACCGTCAGGCCGAGATCATGGCGATGCGGGACGTGCCGGCGTTCCGTGAAAAGGCGCGGGAGATTTATGGCTATCAGCATTTCATCAACGATGCCGGTGGGAGTGTCTGTGAGCTCGACGATCCCGAGACGCTGGCACTGCTGGCCGAGAATACGCTCATCGTGTACCTCCGGACCACCCCTGAACTGGAGCAGGTGCTGATCGAACGCGCCCGCCTGGATCCCAAGCCCTTGTACTACCGGCCCGAATTCCTCGACCAGGAACTGCCGGTTTTCGTGGCTGAGCGGGGCTATGGCAGCGTCGACGAGATTCCTCCGGACGACTTCGTGACCTGGGTGTTTCCGCGACTTTTCCACGCCCGACTGCCGCGGTACCAGGCCATCGCCGATCGCTACGGCTACACGCTGGATGTGGCCGATGCCGCGCAGGTTCGCGACGAGAGCGATTTTTTGGAACTGATCGCGGCCGCTCTGGGTCGCTAGTGTGACGGGCCTGAGCCCTTGCGGAGGATCCTGACCCCATGCCTTTGGTTGCCCACACTGCGCTGCCTACGTTTCAGCGTCTTATCGACGAGGGGCAGCCCGTGCTCTCCGTTGATGTGGCGGAGCATCAGGACATCCGGGAGATGCATATCGGGTTGCTGAACATGATGCCTGATGCCGCGCTGGAAGCAACCGAGCGCCAGTTCTTCCGACTGGTCGGGGCTGCGAACCCGATCGTCCAGTTTCACATGCATCCGTTCACGATCGAGGGACTCCCGCGCGGTGAGGCGGCCCGGGAGCACATCGCGCGGCATTACGAGACCTTCGAGCAACTCCGCGACGAAGGCCTCGACGGCTTGATCGTCAGCGGCGCCAACGTGTCTCAGCCGAGCTTGCCCGAGGAGACATTCTGGGAGCCCCTGACCGAAGTATTCGACTGGGCGCGGGAGAATGTGACATCGATTCTGTGCTCATGTCTCGCGACGCATGCGCTGTTTCAGTACTGTTACGGAATCCAGCGGACGCATTTGGGAGGAAAGCGCTGGGGCGTCTATTCCCACCGAGTGGTGGAACGCCGCCATCCGTTAGTTTCCAACATCAATACCCGTTTCGACGTGCCACACTCCCGGTTCAACGAGATTTTTCGCGAGGATATGGAAAGCGCTGGTCTCAAGGTGCTGGTCGAGAGCGAGGAAGCGGGGGTTCACCTGGCGGTGAGTCCGGACCTGTTTCGTGTCGTGTTTTTCCAGGGTCACCCGGAGTACGACACGATCAGCCTGCTGAAGGAATACAAGCGCGAGATTGCGCGCTATGTACAGGGAGAACGGGAAGATTATCCCCCGTTTCCCGAGCACTACTTCAATCTCGAGGTCGCCGGGGTTCTGAACGAATACGGCCAGCACCTGCGCAGCGCAAAACGCGTGGGTCGGCCGATCCCCGAATTTCCCGAAGCCTATGTCGTGTCCCATCTCGACAACACCTGGCGGGACTCCGCCGGCGCGCTGTTTAATAACTGGCTGGGCCGCATCTACCAGGTGACCGACAAGAACCGCCGCGTTCCCTTCATGCCGAACGTCGATCCGGACAATCCGCTGGGACTGGATCTCTAGAGCTGCGGGATCCGGGCGGTCCGCTTCGCCGGCTCACGCCTCCGGCGGCGGCGGGGCCAGGACTTCGCGGCTGCCGTTCGTTTCAGCAGGACCGACAATGCCGGCGCTCTCCATGTCCTCAACCATTCGCGCGGCGCGGTTGTAGCCGACCTTGAAGCGCCGCTGCACGCTGGAAATCGACGCTTTGCGGCTTTCGGTCACGAAGCGCACGGCTTCGTCGTAAAGCGGGTCCAATTCGTCACCTGATTCGCTCCCGCCAGTCCGGCCGCCACCGAAGTCGACGGAATCTTCGCTGAAACGCGTAATGTCTTCGAGGTACTGCGGCTGCCCCGAGGCTTTCAGAAAGTCCACGATCGCGTGCACTTCCTGGTCCGAGACGAAAGCGCCGTGGGCGCGCAGCGGGAATCCTGTTCCCGGCGGCAGATAAAGCATGTCGCCGTTGCCCAGCAAGGCCTCGGCGCCGCCCTGGTCGATGATGGTCCGGGAATCGATGCGGGAGGAAACCTGAAACGACAAGCGTGTCGGGATATTGGCCTTGATCAGGCCCGTGATGACATCGACCGACGGTCGCTGCGTCGCGAGGATCAGATGCAGGCCGGCGGCGCGCGCTTTCTGTGCCAGTCGCGCGATCAACTCCTCGACTTTCTTGCCGACGATCATCATCAGGTCGGCCAATTCGTCGATCACGATCACGATCGTCGGCAAGGGCATGAGTACCGGCGCCTCGGCATCTTCGTCGAGCCCGGGCTTCCATAGCGGGTCGCGCAGACCGGCGCCGGCGGCGCTGGCGTCCGCTACCTTCTGGTTGAAGCCCGCGAGATTGCGGACGCCCACCAGGGACATCAGCTTGTAGCGGCGTTCCATTTCGGCCACGCACCAACGCAGGGCGTTGGCCGCCTCCTTCATGTCGATCACAACCGGCGTCAGCAGGTGCGGAATCCCTTCGTAGATCGACAGTTCGAGCATCTTGGGATCGATCATGATCAGGCGCACATCCTCGGGCCGCGCCTTGTACAGGATGCTCAGAATCATCACGTTGATTGCGACCGATTTTCCCGACCCGGTCGTGCCTGCGACGAGCAGGTGCGGCATCTTCCCGAGGTTGGCGACCACCGGTTGTCCGCCGATGTCCTTACCTAGCACCAGCGTGAGGGGCGAGGCGTTGTCGCGGTACTGCGAGGAGGAAATGACCGAGTGCAACAGCACGATCTCCCGCTCCTGGTTCGGGATTTCCAGGCCGACCACCGACTTTCCCGGGATGACCTCGACGACTCGAACGCTGGTGACCGACAGCGCACGCGCCAGATCCTTGGCGAGTCCAGTGATTCGGCTGACCTTGACTCCCGCCGCCGGCTGCAGTTCGAACCGGGTAATCACCGGTCCCGGGTGTACCTCGACGACCTCCGCCTCGACGCCGAAATCGCCCAGGATGGCCTCCAGCTGTCGGGACATCTCGTCCAGCGCCGCCCGGGAATAGCCCTTGACCTGGGGCGCATGGGCATTCAGCAGCTCCAGCGGCGGCAGGGCGCCGGGGCTGGCGGCCGCTGCCAGGCGCTGCAGCGGCATGGGCTTGGGCGGAGCCTGCGGCGCCGGTACCGCCGGCTCCGCTGCCGGGGACTTGCGTACCGGGGGGGCGACCGTGACAGCCGGTTTGGTCGGCTTCTTGCCGCGACTGGACGCGACAGGGTCTCGTGATGAGCTTTCGCGTTCGGCTACCGGGTCGTCCGCGGGTGCCGTGGAGGGACGCGCGAGTCCGGCCACGACGGTGCCGAAACCTTGCCCGATCAATAATGCGGCCTTGCCGATCTGATCGACCAGACCGAGCCATGACAGTCCCGTGAACAGCGAAACGCCCGCCAGGAACGCGGCCGTCAAAAGCACGGTTGCCCCCGTCGTGCCGAACGCAAAAGAGGAGAGATTGACTATTTCGTTGCCCACGATACCGCCGTAACCTCCGCCAGACTCCGGCAGGTCGATTGGCAGTTGCGCGAGGTGAAGGTGGGTCAGGCCTGCACCTGAAATCATCGCCAGCAAAAGGCCGGACCAGCGCAGGAGGCCGTGCAGGGGCTGAAATGCTTCCCGGGCCGGTGCGGCCTTGAACACGGCATAGCCGTTGGCGCCCAGGAGAAAGGGGAATACGAACGCCATCACCCCGAAGAGCGACAGAAGAATGTCGGACAGCCAGGCCCCGACTGCGCCTCCGCCATTGGCGATCGTTTTGCCGATGCCGGTGTGTGTCCAGCCCGGATCTTCGGTGCTGAACGTCAGCAGTGCGATCAACAGGAACAGGCCGAGCGCCGAGTAGGTAAAGAAGCCCGCTTCGCGGATGGCCCTGACCAAACTGGACCCAATGTCCCTTTCGATAACCGGCTTCGGTTCGAGTTGCTTTTTCTGTGGTCGTGCCAAAATCGTCACCGAATCAAACGTGTAGCAATGCCCCGGTATTGTTTCAGAGTTGGCCGTCGAACTTCAAGCGCGGAGTTTACGGACGTTTCGCCCCCAGTCATACTAATCGCCTCAAAATCATGCAATCATCAGAAGAAACGCGCGCGCACATGGCACAAGACAGACATTCCAAACTGCTGATCCTCGGTTCCGGGCCGGCGGGATACACCGCCGCCGTCTATGCGGCCCGGGCTAACCTCAGCCCCGTGTTGGTGACCGGGATCGAGATGGGCGGGCAACTGACGACGACCACCGATGTCGACAACTGGCCGGGCGACGATGCCGGAGTGCAGGGGCCCGAGTTGATGGAACGCATGCGACGGCATGCCGAACGCTTCAATGCCGACATCGTCTTCGATCACATCCACACGGCGGTGCTGTCGGAACGGCCGTTCCGGCTGACTGGTGATGCGGCAACCTACACCTGCGATGCGCTGATCGTCGCGACCGGCGCATCGGCTCGCTACCTGGGATTGCCCTCTGAGGAGGCCTACAAGGGGCGTGGCGTGTCAGCCTGCGCGACCTGCGACGGTTTTTTTTACAAGGGCAAACCTGTCGCTGTGATCGGTGGCGGCAACACCGCAGTTGAGGAAGCGCTTTACCTCTCCAACATCGCGTCCCACGTCACGGTAGTCCACCGTCGTGACCGGTTCCGGTCCGAAAAGATACTCTCGGAAAAGCTTTTGGACCGTGCCCGCAACGGGAATGTGTCGATCGAATGGAACCAGGTTCTGCATGAAGTCCTCGGGGACGACGGCGGCGTTACCGGGATACGGATACAAAGCGTTGCCGATCATTCAACGAAGGAGTTAGGTGTCGATGGCGTATTCATTGCCATCGGTCATAAACCGAACACGGACATTTTCGCTGACCAATTGGAAATGCGGACCGGCTATATCGTCGTCAACAGTGGCCTGAGCGGCAATGCCACGGCAACCAGTGTGCCCGGTGTGTTTGCGGCGGGTGATGTCGCCGATTCCGTTTACCGTCAAGCCGTGACGTCTGCGGGATCGGGCTGCATGGCGGCGCTCGATGCGGAAAAGTACCTCGACGGCCTGGAGAGTTGATGGCGCCAGGTCCATGGCATGGACCGAATGCTTTTGTTCCGATGCGGGCGAGTGGCCTTTTTCACGGGCTTTTGCTCTAATTCAGAGCTGGCGGTTAATTGCGGGTGCCATTGCATAGCGCACGTGAGATTCGGTCAGTGGCCCGGCGTGAAGAGGTGATCGATAGCCCTGGGGCCGGTCTACCGCCATCGCGATGGATGTGATTCGTCTGAGGTCTTCACACGACACGCCGAGACGACTGCGCAGCGCGGGCGGCGAGACTGTCCGACTGCGATTGCCCGCGCCAGGTCGTCAGATGTCACGGCAGGGATTATCGGGGCCGTGCCCACCGGTTGCCGTGGACGACCTTTCCGGAGTGGCAGGGACATTTCATCGTGAGGGCGTGGTGGAGGGCGAGTTCCACGGCACAACCGGCCAGCGCGTAAGCGAGATCATGCCAATGGTTAAGGGCCGAAGTCCTTTGGGGGGAGCTTCGGTCGGTGGCAGGCTACGTGACGACAAAAGGCGGGCGGCCCCATCGTCGTTCGAACTGTGCCTCAGACGGCATGTTGAGATCGGGTTTCCCCCCTGTTGGTTGCCGTCGCTGGGCAAAGCGGTGGCGGGGTCTCAGCGAACGGCTCCCAGCCTGATCGGGAGTGGTGCTGATCATAGTAACTGATGTTTCCACTTAGACCTGAATGATGAAGATCGTGCAATCGAGGCCGAGAACCTTGGACGTTGAAGAGGAAAGCCCTTCAACTTACGCGTATCGCGTGTCGGCGCTCGGCAGCATGCGCAGCATGACGAATGTTGACTTCCCGCTGGTTACCCTCGTCAAGCTGCTCCTATTTCCCGCGATGATCGTTGCGACATTGGCGCTGGCCGTGCGCTTGCAGGGAGAGGTATTTACCAGCTACTACGTGATTTTGGCATTGCTGTCTTTTTTGATTTCGGCGCACGTATTCGAGGAGATAAGCCTTTACCGCGCCCTGCAGCGATTCCCGGTCTTCGTCGCCCTGAGTAATATCCTGTTGCGATGGGTCATTATCGTTGCAATCATCGTCTTTCTCGGATATGCAACCGAGTTGCATGGTCATTTTTCGGAAGCGGTGCTGATCCGCTGGTTTGTTATCACGCCGGTGGTACTGCTGGGTGCCCAGGTCGCGGCGCGTTCCGCCATTTACCACGTGCTCACGGCAACGCAGCAAACCCGTAATGCCGTCATCGTCGGAGCGAATCAGCTCGGGTATGAGCTTTGCCGGAAGATAAACGACGATCGATTACTGCATACACACGTCAAGGGCTTTTTTGACGACCGCCGGATCCAGCGCCTGCCTCTCGTGTCCGATGCACAGAAACTCGGCGAACTGAAGGATTTGCCTGATTACGTCAAAGAGAACGGAATCAATCTGATCTATGTGTGCCTGCCGATGGCGTCGCAGCCACGCATCATCCGCTTGCTGGACGAGCTCAGGGACACCACGGCCTCGATCTATTTCGTACCGGACATTTTCATGTTCGACCTTATCCAGGCGCGGATTGACCGGATAACCGGCATCCCGGTGGTGGCGATCTGTGAAACACCGTTCTATGGGTTTCGCGGGTTGGTGAAAAGGGTTAGCGACATTCTGCTGGGGATTTTCATTCTGCTGCTCATATGGCCGGTCATGCTTGCGGTGGGTTTGGGGGTCAAGCTGACTTCGCCGGGTCCCATTATCTTCAAACAGCGACGGTACGGCCTGGATGGCGACGAGATCGTCGTCTACAAGTTTCGAACGATGCGGGTATGCGAGGATGGCGACACCGTCGTTCAGGCACGACGTGACGACGATCGAATCACACCGCTAGGACGGATTCTTCGAAAGACATCGCTGGATGAATTGCCTCAGTTTCTGAATGTGCTTGAAGGCAAGATGAGCATCGTTGGTCCAAGGCCTCATGCGGTGGCCCACAACGAGATGTACCGAAAGGTTATCAAGGGCTACATGATTCGCCACAAAGTCAAGCCCGGTATTACAGGTTGGGCTCAGGTAAACGGATTTCGTGGCGAGACGGAAAGCGTCGACAAGATGAAAGCCCGGGTGGAATACGATCTGGACTATTTGCGAAACTGGTCTCTGGCCTTGGATCTCTGGATCATCTTCAAAACGGTATTGCTTGTCTTCAGGGACAAGGACGCTTTTTGAGGCGCGGCGGATGCGGTAACATTGCGAGAGGTGCGGGGAGGCTGGTCCGATCTATCTGCCGGTCTCGATGATCATGAATGACATGGAGGCACGAGTAATCGTGACCGTCGATTCCGCTGAAACGCTCAAACGGGGGGCAGCCGGTGGGGAGCTGGCTGTCGCCTTGTGTTGGCTTATGCTGGTCCTCGCCGGAGTCGGCTGCAAGCCGAAGCCCAACGCGGGGGGGCAGGTTGCCGCGCAGGTGAACGGCCACGAGGTCACCGTTCACGAACTCAACCAACGCCTGGCGAATGTGGAACTCCCCACGCCCGAGCTCGCCTCTAAGGTCAAGCAGGAAATTCTCGATGAACTCATCGATCGTGAGTTGCTGAAGCAGCGCGCGGTCGACATGAAGTTCGACCGTGATCCGCAAATCATGAGGGCGATCGAACAGGCCCGCGCCACCATTCTGGCCGAGGCCGTTCTTGAGCGGAGAATGGCCGGTCGCCCGGAACCGACCGCGGAGCAGATGCAGGCCTTCCAACAGTCGCACCCTGAATTGTTCGCCAAACGTCGTGTGTACGAGCTCGGCCAATTCACCATTGCGCGTGACGGCTTGCGTCAGGAACTGCTGGCGCAGTTCGAACGGGCGCGTAGCGAGCGTGAGATCGAGCAGTCCCTTAAGGCCGCAAAAGTGGACTACGCCCTGGTGGCGGTGAGTCGGGGTGCCGAGCAGCTACCGATGGAGCTGGCCAGCAAGCTGTTGCCGATGACGAAGGGCGATATCGTGATTTTCGGCGATGGTCCCGAGGCGCAGCTGATCTTCATTCGAGATTTTCGCGAAGAGCCGCTCGATAGCGAACAGGCGCGCGTCAATATCAAGGAATACCTGGTCAATCTGGATAGGCAGACGGTGCTCGCGGCGCTCGTGAAGGAACTGAGAGCAAAGGCTGAAATCCGCTATCTCGGCGAGTTTGAGCGTGCTGCCGCGGCCGATCCTTCACCGGCGAAGCCTCAGGACGAGTTAGTGCTACCCGAGCAAGCTTTGCCGTCGCACGTCGAACGTGGGCTGTCGGGTTTGGTAAAGTAACGGGCGTGCGACTCACCAACGAGTTTGCTGCCAAGGAACAGGACAAGAGTATGAACCGTGGCTACGGAAACACTATGAACCCTCGAAAAATGCCGAAGCCGATGGCGTTGGCAGGTGGCTGGCGGCGCCTTCGGCGTTCCGGCTTCGGGCTCAACTCGCTGATCTTGCTGATTCTGGCCTGGTGCCTTGCGCCGGCGGCGATGGCGGCGGACTATCGGCTGGGCCCCGGCGATGTCGTGTCGATCAACGTATATGACTACCCGGAACTGCTGACCGAAACGCGCGTCAGCGATTCCGGTTCGATCACTTTTCCCTTGATCGGTGAAGTGAGTGTTTCCGGCAAGACGCCGGCGGAGATCGAGAAGCTCATCACGGGGTCACTGAGCAGTGGGGGCTTTATCAAGCAGGCCCAGGTGCATGTAAAGGTGCAGGAGTTCGTCAGCCAGAAGGTGTCGGTGCTGGGAGAGGTCAGGTCACCCGGCAAATTTTCGACTCAGGAAGCGACCAGGGTGACGGAGGCCATTGCGCTCGCTGGCGGCGTCAACGTAGAGACTGGCGGGGACAAAGCCTATCTGACGCGCAAGGAGGATCCGACCAAGAAAATCGAGATCGACCTGCACGCACTGATGCATGCCGACGCCACGCATGACCTTCCCGTTCAGGGCGGGGACATTATTTTCGTCCCGAAGGCCGCGCAATTCTATATCTATGGCGAGGTCACCAAACCAGGGCACTACAAGATCGAACGCAACATGAGCGTGCAGCAGGCGATCTCGGTGGGTGGTGGACTGACGACGAAAGGGACCGAGCGAGGCATGGAGGTTCGCCGAACACAGCCCAACGGTGAGCAGGTGACGATCGAGGTCGAGCCGACCGACATGCTCAAACCCGATGATGTTCTGTACATTTACGAGAGCTGGTTCTGATGAACTTTAACCAGGTTTTCCAGATTCTTCTGGCGCGGTGGAAGATCGCGGCGGCCGTATTTTTCGTGACCGTGATCGCGGCCTACGGGATCAGCAAGCTTCTGCCCAAGAAGTACACCGCCGCCACGACACTCATCGTGGATTTCCAGGGCATGGATCCGATTACCGGCGCAGTTATCAATGCCCAGCAGCTTCTGCCCACGTACATGGCGACCCAGGTCGACATCATCAAGAGCCATGCGGTCGCGGTCCGGGTGGTCGATGCCACCAAACTGACCGAAAGCCCCGAACTGCGCGAGTCCTACCAGATGAGCACGGAGGGTCGCGGGAACATCCGCGACTGGACTGCAGATCTGTTATTGAACGACCTGGCCGTCGAGCCCTCCAAACAGAGCAACGTGATCTGGATCAGTTTCACCGCTGCAGATCCGGAATTTGCCGCGATGATTGCCAACGCATTCGGCAAGGCGTTCGTCGAGACCAATCTCAACTTTCGGACGGTACCAGCGCGTCAGAATGCGGCATGGTTTGAGGAACAGTTGAAGGGATTGCGAGAGAACCTGGAAAGGGCCCGAGGCAGACTGTCCGATCTGGAGCGGGAAAAAGGTGTCTTCGCGGCAGATTCCCAGACGCGGGATCTGGAAAGCGCTCGCCTGGCAGAACTGTCGTCGAAGCTGGTGTTGGCGCAGGCCGACCTTTCAGAGGCGTTGTCGCATCAACAGGAACTGCAGGCGGCACGAACGTCAGGTCGATCCCTGGAATCGTTGCCCGAGATCATCTCCCACCCGCTGGTCGTCAACCTCAAGACCCAGATCGCGCAGGCCGAGGCCAAACTGGCCGACCTGTCCGATCGCGAGGGGCGCAACCATCCCCAGTACCTCAGCGCCAAGGCGGAACTGGCGAGCCTGCGGGAAAAATTGAAGCTCGAAATTGCAACGATCGTCAACGCAATCAACTCGGGGGTGACCATTGCGAAGCAGCGCGAAGCGCAACTGCGTGCCACGATCGCAGTCGAGAAACAAAAGGTCCTGGAACTGGGGAACAAACGCGACGAATTGGCGGTGTTGACGCATGAAGTGGAGAGCGCGCAGCGCTCCTATGATGAAGCCATGCAGCGTTTTTCCCAGACCCGCCTCCAGGGCGAAGCAAGCCAGACGAACATCGCCGTCCTGAATCCCGCGGTGCCCCCGCTCGAACCCTCATTCCCGCGGACTCTCTTAAACGTCGCGCTAGCCGGAATACTCGGTTCGTTGCTGGGGCTGCTGGCTGCCCTCGGCCTAGAGATGCTCGATCGTCGGGTGCGTGGAATCGACGATCTGGAGTTCGCGCTCGATTTGCCGGTGCTCGGCCTGTTGCCTGGCAATGGCGGGGCACGACGACTGGGCGGCAGCAAGGGACCGACCGTGGCGGCATTACCCTGGGGACGAGCCGGTGGCGATTAGTCACGGTGTGGGGATTGGACTCTTCAGCGGGCGCATGGCCAAGCTTCGTGACCTGATGCTCGGGCAAGGCGTGCTGCGCGAAATGGCAGATGCCGCGGTGAAGACAGGCCGCCAGAGGGGTTCAGCGCCGAGACTGCATGCCTTGCTGCTGTGGGTTACTGCGCTGACACTCGTGTCTCCGGGGGTATCGGCGGTCCCACCGAAAACCCTGACCAAGCTGCCGAATAATCTGAATGAGTATTTCCAGCCTTTCATCTGGAATACCTTCAGCTACGACAGCAACATATACCGCGCACCCAACGATCCGCCCATCGTCGATCCGAACTGTGATCGCGGTGGTGCCACGGCCTGTTATCTGCCGCCCGGTGCGAGCAAGAGCGACTTCATCAACCAGCTGTCCATAGGTAGCAAGATCCTCGTGCCTTTCTCCAGGCAGCTGTGGACACTGAATCTATTGGGTGCCAATAATTCCTTCGTACGCAACAGCTCGCTCGACAACCTCTCGTGGGATACCAGCACGGCGTTCGATCTCGAGTGGGCGGACTCCTGGTCTGGGAAAGTGGGCGCGCGTTACGCGCGTCAACTCGGTGGATTCGGCAACTTCCGTTTTCCCGGCAAGGATCTATTGACGTTTATCAACTATTTCGGGAACGTCACCTACCGGATCAGTCCGCGTTTGCGGGTCACCGCGGGTGGCGACTGGAATGAGGTGACGCACAGCCTGCAACGACGTCAAAATCAGGACGTGGAAAATACCACGGCCCGCATCGAGACAGTGTACGCGACCCCGCTGGGCAACTCTTTCGGCTTGGAGTACACGCGCTTGGAAGGCAAGTACCCGGGGCGTGGTGCTGAAGTCGCGAATGGGTTTACGCGCACGTCCCAGGATAAGCCGCTTCTCGTGACGCGCTATCGGATCAGTGAAAAACTGACCTTTGATGGAAACGTCGGCTATTTGTGGCGCAACTTCGACAACGCCGACCGCGACTTTTCCGGCGAGGTCTGGCGATTGGGCATGACGTGGTTGCCGACGATCAAGACTGGGTTGACTGTCGCCGGTTACCACACGCTGGGAACCTACTTCGAAGAGCAGGGCCTGTTCTACATGGCCGAGGGCGTTTTGATCGAACCGAGCTGGTACCCGACCGACAAAACGCTGATCTCGGCGACGCTGAATTATGAGACCCGTGATTATCCCCGGAGCGGGATAAATCGGCAAAACGAGGTTGTGGCGCCGGACCGGCACGATAACGCGTTTTCTGCCCGCGTCGCAGCGACCTATACGCCCGTCGACTATGCCGACTTCAGCCTGATTTACGAGTATGGACGACGCGGCGCGAATGGCGGCATCATCGACTCTCAGTTCTTCCAGTACAACTTCGACAGCATCTCGGCGATCGGGCGTCTCTATTTCTGACTGGAGTTCCGCCGGGTCGGTGTGCCAAAATGGCCTGGCGCTTCTGGCGCTGGATGACGCTTCCTAATCGCAAACTGCCGCTAACTGGGATTTCCGGTTACGCGGATTTCCCGTGCCATGATCGAACGGCAGATGCCTGTACCTCAGCGTCTCCGGCCCGTGCTCTGGCCCAGCAGGGAGCCCAACACACCTCGGACCAACTGGTTGCTGATCGATTTCGCCATCGAGCGAGCTGCAGTCTTGGCGAAGGCCTCAAGTACCGTGTCGGTTCTTCGAGACGCCGCCGGTCGCCCGACCTGTGCTGTCAGCACCGCCGCCTCAGTGGCGCGGGCCCGTAGAATTTCATAGGCGGATTCACGGTCGACCGGTTCGTCGTAGGTTCCCGCCAAAACGGAAGCACCGATGACCTCCGTGCGCTCGGCATCGCTCAAGGGTTTCAGCCGGCTCCGGGGAGGCAGGATCTTGGCGCGTTCCACGACCGTGGGCTGGCCCAGATCGTCCAGGAAAGACACGAGGGCCTCGCCGACTGCCAATTCGCTGATCGCGCTGGACACATCGAGCTTCGGATTGATCCGGAAGGTTTCGGCCGCTGCCCGTATGGCCTTCTGATCCTTCGGAGTAAAGGCGCGCAGCGCGTGCTGTACCCGGTTTCCGAGTTGCCCCAAAACCCGGTCAGGGATATCGATTGGGTTCTGCGTGACGAAATACACGCCCACACCCTTCGAACGGATCAATCGGACCACCTGTTCGATCTTGTCCATCAGCGCGTCCGGTGCGTCGTCGAACAGCAGGTGAGCCTCGTCGAAAAAGAAGACCAGTTTCGGCTTGCTGACGTCGCCCACTTCCGGCAGGCGGTCGAACAATTCGGCCAGCAGCCAGAGCAGGAAGGTGGCATATAGCGTCGGTGACTGCACCAGCCGCTCGGCCGCGAGGATATTGATGCAGCCGGCGCCACGCGCGTCGGTCTGCATCAGGTCCTCCAGATTCAGAGCGGGTTCACCAAAAAAACGCTCGGCATCCTGTGATTCCAGCGCGAGCAGATTGCGTTGAATTGCGCCGACGCTGGCGCTCGACACATTGCCGTACTGCGTCTTAAGTTCCGACGCGTGATCGCCCACGTACTGCACGATCGCTCGCAAATCCTTGAAGTCCAGCAGCAACAGCCCGTTGTCGTCGGCGACACGAAACGCGAGGTTCAGGACGCCGCTCTGCGTTTCGTTCAGGTTCAGGACACGCGATAGCAGCAGGGGTCCCATATCCGAGATTGTGGTTCGGATCGGATGCCCTCGCTCGCCATACAAGTCCCAGAACAGGACCGGAAAGCCGCGGTACGAGAACTCATCGACGCCGAGTTGCCGGGCCCGCTCATTGATCTTGGCGTCGTCGGAACCCGCCGCGGCAAGTCCGGACAGGTCGCCCTTGACGTCGGCCATGACGACCGGAACGCCGATCTCGCTGAACGCTTCGGCCAGGACGCGCAAGGTCACGGTCTTACCGGTTCCGGTGGCGCCCGTGATCAAGCCATGGCGATTGGCCATGGCCGGCAGCACGCCCAGAAACGTTTCGGCTCTTGCGATTGAAAGCAGCTCACGCATGACGATGGGGGAATCTGCAGAGTTGTCCGGAGGGTTGAAGTGAGAGCTCAATATTCTCAGGTTTAGCTGGAGCCGTACCGCTGTCGCTAGTCACTTGACAGCGAGTATGCCGCAGAAGTTGTACCAACGAAAGAAAGTCTCGCACGCCGTGAAGCCATTGCGGAGCAAGAGCTCGCGGTTCTCATTTTCGTGGTAGGGAATCAACACGTTCTCCAGTGATTCGCGCTTTTGAGCGATTTCGATGTCGCTGTAACCATGCCGCCGTTTGAATTCGAGATGGCTACGGATGAAAAAACGGTTCAGACGAGAATTTTCGCTCGACATCTTCTCGATCAGCACGACGCAGCCGTCGTCCCGGAGTCCGCGGGCGATGTCGCGAATGACCCGGTCTCGGTGCAGTGGCCGGATGAACTGCAGGGTCCAGGCCATGATGACCACGGACGCGTCGTGGACGGGGGTCTCGTCGGCCAGATCCCGGCATACGAGCTCATAGCCGTTATTCAGGCCTTCGCGCCTGAATTTGTCCTCGGCCTGACGCAGCATGGCGGCGGAGGAGTCGACGCCGACGAGTCGGACGGGCACCGTCACGGCGCGGTCCACCGTCAGCAGCGTGTTGCCGGTGGAGCACCCGAGATCGACGACCCGGGACCCCGGTGTCGCAAAGTCGGCGGCGATCTCGCCGATCATCCGCTGAATTTCGCGATACAGGGGGATCGAGCGATCCAACATGTCGTCGAAGACCGCGGCTGTCTCCGGGCCAAAATCGAAATCTTCGAGCGTGGAGCGCCGTTCGCGAAAGAGCGTGTCGGTCGTCACGGTGAGGAGGGGGGCGCTGAAAGGGAGGGGCTCAGGGGAGATGGCAGGGCACGCTAGGCCCGCCGCCGGTTATTGTGGTCACGGCGCCCTCCCCGGAAGTACCCTGCAGGTCGATGCAGGCAGTTCACTTCTGGCGCAAATGCTTGTAGGCATTGATCAGGCCGTTGGTTGAGGAGTCATGCGACGACGCCGGTTCATCGTTGCCCAACTCGGCCAGGATGGTCTGTGCGAGCTGTTTCCCCAACTCGACCCCCATCTGGTCGAAGGAGTTGATATTCCATATCGCCCCCTGCGTGAAGATCTTGTGCTCGTAGAGAGCGATCAGGGAACCGAGAACGCGCGGGGTCAGTTTCCGGTAGAGGATGGTGTTGGTTGGTTTGTTGCCGGGAAAAGTCTTCGCTGCGGCGGGCTTGGCGAGATCGTCTTCATCCACGCCGCTGGCGCGTAGTTCCGCCAGGGCCTCGTCATAGGTCTTGCCGCGCATCAACGCCTCGGGTTGGGCGAGGAAGTTCGCGATCAGGATTTCGTGGTGACGCCCCAGGGAATGATGCCCTTGCGCGGCGGCAATGAAATCGCAGGGAATCAGCTCGCTGCCCTGATGGATTAGCTGATAGAAAGCATGTTGTCCGTTCGTGCCGGGCTGCCCGAAGATCACCGGACCCGTGGGATAAGCTACCGGCTGTCCGTTGATGTCGATGGTTTTGCCATTGCTCTCCATGTCTCCCTGCTGGAGATACGTCGGGAGATACTCGAGATACTGGTCGTAAGGCAGGATCGCGTAGGTCTGGGCGTCGAAGAAGTTGTTGTACCAGATGCCGAGCAATCCCATCAGCACCGGGATATTGCGTTCAAATGGCGTTGTCCGGAAGTGCTCGTCGACCTGGTGAGCGCCTTCCAGCAATTCTTCGAAGCGGTCCATGCCGACCGCCAGCGCGATCGGGAGCCCGATGGCCGACCACAGCGAGTAGCGGCCGCCGACCCAGTCCCAGAACTCGAACATGTTCGCCACATCGATCCCGAATGCGGCCACCCGCTCGGCATTCGTCGAAACCGCGACGAAGTGCTTGGCCACCGCCGCGTCGTCCCGCGCGTGATCGAGTAGCCAGGCCCGGGCGGATAGGCCGTTGGTCATCGTTTCCTGTGTCGCGAACGTCTTGGAGGCGACACAAAAGAGTGTGGTTTCGGGGCTGAGGTGCTTGAGCGTCTCGATCAGGTCGGCGTCGTCGACGTTCGAAACGAAGTGGGCTCGCAGCTTGTCGGACCCGTACGGCTTCAGGGCTTCCACCACCGTTCTGGGGCCGAGGTCGGATCCGCCGATGCCGATGTTGACGATATCGGTAATGGCTTTGCCGGTGTAGCCCCGCCATTCGCCGGAACGGACGGCCGCGGTGAAGCGGGCCATGCGTTCGAGAACGTGGTTGACCGCGGGCATGACGTCGACCCCGTCGACGCGGATGGGTCGATTGCTCCGGTTGCGGAGCGCGACATGCAGCACGGCCCGCTCCTCGGTGACGTTGATTTTCTCGCCTCGGAACATCCCCTCGATACGGGGTGCCAGGTCGGCCTGCCTGGCGAGTTGCAGCAGCAGGTCGACGGTGCGCGGCGTGATGCGATTCTTCGAATAGTCGAAAACGAACTCGTCCCAGTGGATGGAAAAGCGGGAGTAGCGCTCAGGATCCTCTTTGAACAGGTCGCGCATATGCAAGCCGGCAATTTCCGCCTTATGGGCCTGCAAGGCGTTCCATGCTGGGAGCCGGGTGGGTTGGGTCATCGATGCCTCACTCTGACGGCGGTTCGCTTTGGTTGTGCTGGAAATGCTACTACAGACGCAAGGGACTTGGTACGCACCCGCGCCCAAACCAGGAGGAGCGCGTCATCGCGGGAATGAAGCTTGCTTTTCGGTATAATTCCCGCCTGGTGGAACAGATGCGGGATCGACGATGAGCAGCGAACAGAAACCTTGGGGTGGGCGTTTTTCCGAGGCCACCGATGCCTTCGTGGAAGCGTTCACGGCCTCGGTCGAGTTCGATCGACGGCTGGCGCGGCATGACATCCAGGGTTCCATCGCCCACGCGCAGATGTTGCAGCGCATCGGCGTGCTGACGGAAAAGGAGATGCAGGCCATCGTGCGCGGCCTGGAGGACATTGCCGGCGACATCGACCGGGGCGATTTCCACTGGTCGCTGCAACTCGAAGACGTGCACATGAACATCGAGGCGCGGCTGGTCGATCGCATCGGGGAGACCGGAAAGAAACTGCACACCGGCCGGTCCCGAAATGATCAGGTCGCCACCGACCTGCGTCTTTACCTGCGCGAGGCAGTCGATCTGATCTGCCGGGACCTCGCGCGCCTGCAGCGTGCGTTGGTCGATCTGGCGGAGAGGGAGGCCGACACCATCATGCCCGGGTTCACACACCTCCAGACCGCGCAGCCGATTACCTTCGGCCACCATCTGATGGCCTGGTACGAGATGTTGGCGCGCGACCGTGAGCGGCTGCAGGATTGCCGGAAGCGCATCAATGTCCTGCCCTTGGGTGCCGCCGCCCTGGCCGGCTCCAGTTTCCCGCTGGATCGGCACTGCACGGCGGAATTACTGGGCTTCGACCGGCCTGCAACCAACTCGCTGGACGCCGTCAGTGACCGCGACTTCGCAATCGAGTTCGCTGCCTGCGCCAGCCTGCTGATGATGCATTTGACCCGGATCGCCGAGGAACTGGTCTTGTGGACATCGAGTCAGTTTGCCTTCATCGAACTCCCGGACAAGTTCTGCACCGGCTCATCGATCATGCCGCAGAAGAAGAACCCGGACGTTCCCGAACTCGTGCGGGGCAAGGCGGGTCGCGTCTTCGGTCACCTGTTCGGCCTGCTGACGCTGATGAAGAGCCAGCCGCTGGCGTACAACAAGGACAACCAGGAAGACAAGGAGCCCGTCTTCGACACGGTCGACACACTGAGGGCCTGTCTGCGCGCCTTCGCCGATATGGTTCCCCACATTCGCGCGAATCGCGACGAAATGCGCCTGGCCGCGAGCCGCGGTTATGCGACCGCGACTGATCTGGCGGATTATCTGGTACGCAAGGGCTTGGCCTTTCGCGATGCGCACGAAGTGGTCGGCAAGGCCGTGCGGCTTGGGGTCGAGACCCGGCGCGATCTGGCCGCGCTTTCGCTCGGAGAGCTGCAGCACTTTTGCGAACTCATCGATGACGACGTCTTTGCCGTACTGACGCTCGATGGCTCGGTCTCGGCGCGCGATCATTTCGGCGGTACGGCTCCCATCCGTGTGCGCGAAGCGGTCGCTGAGGCCCGGCGCCACTTGCCGGCGGACTGACGTTGATTACCGAAGAGCGCGTATCCACGCTGATCGACCTGATGCGCCACGGCGAGCCCGTCGGCGGGAGCCGTTACCGCGGTCAGGTCGATGATCCGCTCAGCGACAAGGGTTGGCAGCAAATGTGGGCCGCCGTCGGCCGCGATGCTCCGCCTTGGGACATCATCATCACGTCCCCTTTGCAGCGCTGCCAGGCATTTGCGGAAGAACTCGGGCTACGGCACGGGATCCCGGTTGAGCCCGAGCCGCGCATCAAGGAACTGGGCTTCGGCGCGTGGCAGGGCAAGACCCACGAAGAACTGGCGACGCTATACGACCCGGGCGTGCTGCAGCGCTTCTTTCGAGACCCGATGACGAATCGGCCCAAGGACGGCGAGGGGCTGGGCGATTTTCGGGAGCGTGTCGTCGCTGCGTTGCAGGAGACGGTCGACAAACATGTTGGCCAGCACGTCCTGATGGTGTGTCATGCGGGTGTGATCCGAATGGTCTTGGCACACATACTCGAGGTTCCGCTGCGGAACCTGTTCCGGATCAAGGTCGATAACGCGATGATCACGCGCATCGAATGCCTGGAGCAGGGCGACGAATTTCTCGGTCATCTGATTTTTCACGGCCGCACGCTCTAGCCATCCTTGGCGTTATCGGAGGCCCTCGCTCCCCGGGGTGTTACCGGGCGGGTCTGGTCCTCGCGTCAGGTCCGATGGAGTGCATGGGCCGCCTGACCGCGACACGGGGGGGGCGTCGCCCCGTTGCCAACGAAGCGTGATCGCGCGCATCGCGCTCGCCCAGGCCCAGATTCCGTCGTTACACCGCCGGAACTGCGACTTCCGTGACGAGCACCTTGTCGACCCGGTTGCGGTCCATGTCGATCACTTCGAAGCGTAGGCCCTCGAATTCGAAGCAGTCGGTGACGCGTGGTACATTCCCCAGACGCAGCATCACGAATCCTCCGACCGTGTGAAAGTTGCCCATCTGTTCCTCGGGCAACAGGTTCAGGTCGAACAGTTCCTTGAACCGTTCGATGTCGAGCATGCCGTCGATCAGCCAGGACCCGTCTTCGCGCCGGACCACTTGTGGTTCCTCGTCGTTCGCGTCGGAAGGTATGTCTCCGACGATCGCCTCGAGAATGTCGCTCAGCGAAACGAGCCCGTCCAACTCACCGTACTCGTCGACCACGATCGCGGTATGCAAGTGCGACTTCTTGAACTGTTCCAGCACCTGCATCAGCGACAGCGAGTTCGGCACGAACAGTGCCGGTGTCAACAATTCCATCAGATCCGCCTTCTCGCCGCCCAGCATTCGGTTCAGCAGATCCTTCGTCTTCACGAAGCCGATCAGGTTGTCCAGCCCATCGTTGCACAGCGGGAGTATCCAATGGGGGTGTTCGGTAATGGTCTGCCGGTTTCGTTCAAAGGGCTTCTGAATGTCGAGATAAACGATGTCCTTGCGGGGCGTCATGATCGCGCCGACCTTGCGGTCATCGAGACGCAGGATATTCTCGACCAGCTGCTGTTCGCTGCGCTCGAACACGCCTTCGACCGTGGCCTGTTCCAGCAGGACCTTGATCTCCTCCTCCGTCATGGAGGGCTCATCCGGTGGTCGGACGCCCAGTGCCCGCAGCACGAGATCCGTGGAAACGCTTAGCAGCTTGACCAGCGGCAGCGCAACGACCGACAGCAGGTGCATGGGTCTTGCGAAGAAGGCGGCAATTCCCTCGGGGCGCAGCAGTGCCAGGCGTTTCGGGACCAGCTCGCCGATGATGAGCGAGATATAGGTGATCGTGGCGACCATGATCGTCAGGGACAGTTCATGGGCGTAAGTGCTTAGCTCCGGTACCGTCAGGAAGTAATCGTGAAGCTGATCGGCAATGACCCGCTCGCCGAGCGCACCGCTCAGGATGCCAATCGAGGTGATGCCCACCTGTATCGTCGACAGGAAGCGTCCGGGTTGCTCGGCCAGTTCCAACGCGCGAGCCGCCCCCTTGCTGCCCTTCTCGGCCGCATGCTGCAGCCGCACGCGACGCGCGGACACGATCGCGATCTCGGACATCGCGAACAGTCCGTTCATCACGATCAGGAAGAGTATCAACCCGATGTCAAACCACATGGCAAGATCCGGATGTAGGCTCTGCGAGCACGCTGCCAACGGTGATCGGATACGGCTCGTGCGCTGCGGTTGCAGTGACGGAACCCGGCCGATGAAATGCCGGCTTCGGGCTCGAAGCGCCGGGCTGATAAGCGTTGATTGCCGGACGACGCCGCCGTCCCGGCTGGGTTAGCGGAGCCGGATGGGGGGAGGATGATGGCAAAACGGGAGGTGACTCGCTAATGGTGATACGGTCCCGATTATAGGGGACGGCGCCGAGAAACGGCCAGACTTGCCCGCACTGAATGCCACGCCGGTGCGCTCGGGGCCAACTTGTGCGGGAGAGTCAATTCGTCTAACGTACCGCATCCGGAAGTCCGGACAGCCGAGCGCCGACTACCGCTGCCCGTTCTTCGTGTCATCTTCCAGCGTTGCCGCGCCATCCGTGAACACGGGCCGGCGGTACGTCTAGCAGACTTTATTTTTGTGCGTGGGAATATCGTGTCGCCGTGCGGGTGCCGGCGTCGGTTGCGGTGGCCGACGGCAGCCGCCAGGACACGCCTCTTGCGCGTTCCAAATCCAACATTGAACGGCGAGTAGGGAAGGGGAGCAATATGGCCATGTCGATTGTCGCGTGCGCCCAGGAGGGGTTGCAGCTGATTCTGGCGGACCGGCGCACGAGAACCATCAGTTACGGCGCGCTGGTGGCTTTCTTCACGATTGGCTTCTCGGTCGGTTGGGGGGTGTCCTTCGCCTTCGTGTCGTCCATCGCCGCCCTGGTCTTCGGCATCCTGTCCATCGCCTGGATCAATGTCCAGTCCCCCGGCAATCTGCGTATGCAGGAGATCGCCGCGGCGATCCAGCAAGGCGCTCAGGCCTACCTCAATCGTCAGTACAGCACCATCGCCGCGGTCGGCGGCGTGCTGTTCGTCGTGATTGGTTTCGCGCTCGGCTGGGCCGTGGCGGGCGGTTTCGCCGTGGGCGCCGCATTGTCGGGTGCCGCCGGCTACATCGGCATGCACATCTCCGTGCGCAGCAACTCGCGCACGGCGCAGGCCGCGTCGCGCGGCATGAACGCGGCCTTCACCATGGCCTTTCGTGGCGGTGCCATCACGGGTCTGCTGGTGGTGGGCCTCGGCCTTCTCGGAGTGGCCGGTTACTACACCATCCTGAAGAGCCTGGGCGTTGCCGATCCCCTGCATGCACTGGTGGGACTGGCGTTTGGCGGATCGCTGATCTCCATCTTCGCCCGTCTCGGCGGCGGTATCTTTACGAAAGGCGCGGATGTGGGGGCCGATCTGGTCGGCAAGGTGGAGGCCGGCATCCCGGAAGATGACCCACGCAACCCGGCTGTGATCGCCGACAATGTCGGGGACAACGTCGGTGACTGTGCCGGCATGGCGGCCGACCTGTTCGAGACCTATGCGGTGACGATCGTCGCCACGATGCTGCTGGGCGGCCTGATCACCGACGGACGTGACAACGCCGTGATCTATCCGCTGGTGCTGGGCGGCGTGTCTATTCTGGCCTCGATTGTCGGCACCTTCTTCGTAAGGATCACCACGGGCCGCCGCATCATGAGCGGTCTCTACAAGGGCGTGATCGTGTCCGGCGGCCTTTCGGCGGTGGCCTTCCTGCCGGTGACCGTGTTCATGTTCTGGGGTGGTCTGCCTTCCGGTGACACCACCCTGTCTGCCATGGGCATTTACGGCACGGCCCTGATCGGTCTGGTGCTGACCGCCGTGATGGTGGCGGTCACCGAGTATTACACGGCGACCGAGTATCAGCCCGTCAGACACATCGCCGGAGCCTCGACGACCGGTCATGCGACCAACATCATCGCCGGTCTCGGGGTCTCCATGAAGTCTACCGCGATCCCGGTCATTGCGGTCTGTGCGAGTATCTGGGCCGCGCACTCGCTGGCCGGTCTCTATGGTATCGCCATCGCGGCGACATCCATGCTGTCGATGACCGGCATGATCGTCGCCCTGGATGCCTACGGCCCCATCACGGACAACGCCGGCGGCATCGCGGAGATGGCGAATCTGCCCGAGGAAGTCCGTCATATTACCGATGCACTGGACGCCGTCGGCAACACGACGAAGGCGGTGACCAAAGGGTATGCGATCGGCTCGGCCGGACTGGCTGCGCTGGTGCTGTTCGCGGACTATACCCACGCTCTGGGTGGGCAGGTGGCATTCGATCTGTCCAACCATCGCATCATCATCGGTTTGTTCATCGGCGGACTCGTGCCCTACCTTTTCGCCGCGATGGCCATGGAAGCGGTCGGACGGGCGGCAGCAGGTATCGTCACGGAGGTCCGTCGCCAATTTCGGGAGATCCCCGGGATCATGGATTTCAAGGCCAAGCCCGATTATTCGAAGGCGGTGGATTTGTTGACGAAGGCGGCGATCAAGGAAATGATCGTCCCGTCGCTGTTGCCCGTCGCGGTCCCGCTGGTGGTCGGCCTGCTGCTGGGCAAGGAGGCACTCGGCGGCGTGCTGATCGGCACGATCGTCACCGGCCTGTTCGTCGCGATTTCGATGACCACCGGAGGCGGCGCGTGGGACAATGCCAAGAAATACATCGAGGACGGAGCCTTCGGCGGCAAGGGCTCTGAAGCCCACAAGGCCGCGGTGACCGGCGATACCGTTGGTGATCCGTACAAGGATACCGCCGGCCCGGCCGTCAATCCGATGATCAAGATCATCAACATCGTTGCGTTGCTGATTGTTCCGCTACTGTCCTAGGAAAGCTCTGTTCCATGCAGAGCGTCCCCGGGGGGACTCAACGCCCAGGACCGTCGCGCTGTTGTGCGACCACGACCGGAGAGATTTCGGTGCCAAAGCAGACCGCGCTGAATGCCGTCCATCGACAGTCCGGTGGCAAGCTGGTGGAGTTCGCCGGCTGGGAACTGCCGCTGCACTACGGTTCCCAGATTGGCGAGCACATGGCGGTGCGCAAGGCGGCCGGCATGTTCGACGTGTCGCACATGGGGGTCATCGATCTGTCGGGACCGCGGTCGCACGCCTTCGTACGCCACCTGTTGGCGAATGACATCAACCGCGCCGGCGAGCCCGGCGCCGCGCTGTATTCGTGCATGCTGAATCCGGCCGGCGGCATCCTGGACGACGTGATCGCCTACCGCGGGGATGCCGGCCGTTTCCGCCTCGTGGTCAATGCCGCGACCCGGGAACGCGATCTGGACTGGATCATGCGTCAGGCGGAGCCTTTCGGCGTCGACGTCTGCTGCCGTGCCGACCTGTCGATGATCGCCGTCCAGGGCCCGCGGGCGCGGGATCTGGCGCACCAGGCCCTGCCCTGGCTGTCGGCTGGGGCGCCCGGACTGCCCGTCATGCACTTCATCACGATCGGCGATGCGCAGGCCGCGCGGACCGGGTATACCGGCGAGGACGGCTACGAGCTGATCGTTCCCGGCAGCGAGGCCGTTGTGACCTGGGAAGCCCTGCGCGACGCCGGCGTCGCGCCCTGTGGCCTCGGCGCGCGCGATTCGCTGCGGCTCGAAGCCGGGCTTCGGCTCTATGGCAGCGACATGGACGAATCAGTCACACCCTACGATTGCGGTCTCGCCTGGACGGTGGCGCTGGAGCCGGCCGATCGCGATTTCATCGGGCGCGCCGCGCTGCTCGCTCGACGCGCGCAAGGTGGCTCCCGTTTCGTCGGTCTGATCCTCGAAGAGCCCGGGGTGTTGCGCGGCCACCTGCGCGTGCAACTGCCGGGCGGCGGCGAGGGCGTGACGACGAGCGGTGGCCATTCGCCGACGCTGCAGCGCTCCATCGGTTTTGCCCGCCTGCCGGCCGGCAATGAAGCTCGCTGCCTGGTCGAGATTCGCGGCCACTGGAAGCCCTGTCGCATCATCCCGCCTCGCTTCGTGAAACACGGCCAGCCGCTGGTGGCCCTCTGAGCCGCCGGCCGGCGCGCCGCGGTGGCCCCCGGCCCATCCCCGTGGGGGGCCGTTAACAGGTGCCCCGACTGGGCAGCGTGCGAACCCTTGTCGCGATCCGCTGACTAAAGGGTTACCCGCAGCTTACAACCGCATTTCCAGACTATCCCAACCCATCTGCCATGACCAACGTGAATCCGCTGCTCGAGAACCGCGAACTTCCGGCCTTCACCGCCATCAAGCCCTCCGACGTCGTGCCCGCCATTCAGCAGATCCTCGAGGAGAATCGTGCCGAGGTCGCCCGTATTGCGGCGCAGCCGGGTCCCTTCGATTGGGGCGGGCTGGTGGCAAGACTGGAGGTGCTCGACGACCGCCTCGCCAAGGCCTGGTCGCCAGTCGGCCATTTGAACGCGGTGATGAACAGCGACGAACTGCGGGTTGCCTACAACACCTGTCTGCCGCTGCTGAGCGCCTACTGGACCGAATTGGGTCAGAACGAAGGGCTTTACGCCGCCTATCGCGCCTTGTCCGAAAGCCCGGCTTACGCAACGTTCGAGCCGGCGCAGCGCAAGATCGTCGAGGACGCACTGCGCGATTTCAGGCTTTCGGGTATCGAACTGGAGCCGGCGCAGCGGGAACGCTTCAAGGCCATCGCACAAGAGTTGTCGCAGCGGCAGAGCCGTTTTCAGGACAACGTACTCGATGCGACGCAGGGCTGGACCAAGTCAATCAGCGAGCTCACGGCTCTGGGCGGTCTGCCGGAGTCGGCGCTGGCCGGTGCCCGCCAGGCGGCCGAGCAACGCGGTCAGGAAGGCTGGTTGCTGACGCTGGAATTCCCGTCCTATATCGCTGTGATGACTTACGCCGACGATCGGGAACTGCGGCGGGAAATGTACACGGCCTTCGCGACGCGTGCCTCAGACCAGGGACCGAACGCCGGGCAATGGGACAACTCCGGACTCATGGAGGAGATTCTGGCGCTGCGACACGAGAAAGCGCAACTGCTCGGCTACGCCAGTTTTGCCGACTTGTCGCTGGCCACCAAAATGGCTGAATCGGCCAATCAGGTCATGGCCTTCCTGGTCGACCTGGGCGAGCGGTCGCTGCCCGTGGCGCGGCGTGATCTCGACGAACTCCGTGCGTTCGCCCGAGAGCACTGTGGGCTGGACACTCTCGAAGTCTGGGACATGGCCTATTGTTCCGAGCGCCTGCGTCAACACCGCTATGCGTTTTCGCAGGAGGAGGTCAGGGCTTACTTCCCGGCGCCGCGCGTGCTCGACGGCCTCTTTGCGGTCGTCGAGCGGCTCTATGGCCTGCAGATCCGGGTCCGCGACGGCGTCGAGGTCTGGCATCCGGATGTCCGCTTCTATGACGTGCTGGACGGGCGCGGTGAGCGACGCGGGTCGTTCTATCTCGATCTCTATGCCCGCCCGAACAAGCGCGGCGGCGCCTGGATGGACGAATGCGCGGCCCGCCATCGTTTAGGGGGCAGCGTGCAGTACCCGGTCGCGTACCTGGTGTGCAATTTCACGCCGCCGGCCGGCGACACGCCGGCATTGCTGCGGCACGATGAAATGGTCACGCTATTCCATGAATTCGGGCATGGCCTGCACCACATGCTGACGCAGATCGATCACCGAAGCGTGTCGGGCATACATGGGGTGGAATGGGATGCCGTCGAGCTGCCGAGCCAGTTCATGGAAAACTACTGCTGGGAGAAAGAGGCTTTGAGCCTGTTGTCCGGCCATTATCAGACCGGAGCCCCTCTGCCGGCGGACTTGTTCAACAAGATGCTGGCGGCGCGGAATTTCCAGTCAGGAATGCAGATGGTGCGACAGCTCGAGTTCGCCCTGTTCGACTTCCGTCTGCATCGCGAATACGACCCGGCGGTCGGCGGTCGGGTGCAGGCCATTGTCGACGAGGTGCGGGAGCAGGTCGCCGCGTTCATCCCGCCGCGCTTCAACCGCTTTCAGCACAGTTTTTCGCACATCTTTGCGGGTGGTTACGCTGCCGGCTACTACAGCTACAAATGGGCTGAGGTCTTGTCCAGCGACGCCTTCTCGCGGTTCGAGGAGGAGGGCGTGTTCAACCCGGACACGGGGCGGTCCTTCCTGCAAAACGTGCTGGAGAAAGGAGGCAGCCGCAAGGCGATGGACTCCTTCGTCGCCTTCCGTGGGCGCCCGCCGCAGATCGATGCCCTGTTGCGTCACAACGGCATCCTACCGGCGACGGCTTGACGATGGAGTTGGCAAGGGTGCGTGAGCGCGACTGCGAAACGTTGTTCGCCGCGGCGCGTTCCGCGTGGAAAGCCCCGCTTAGCTTCGAGCTTCCCTAGCGAGTCCCGAATACCACGATGGTTTTGCCATGGGCGCTGATGCGCCGTTCGCGCTCCAGCTGTTTCAGCACGCGGCCGGCCATCTCGCGCGAGCAACCGACGAGGCGCCCGAGCTCCTGCCGCGTAATGCGGATCTGCATGCCGTCGGGGTGTGTCATTGCATCGGGCTGAGTGCAAAGTTCGTGCAGCGCATGAACGATGCGTTCCGACACGTCGTGCACCGCCAAAGACGCGCTGCGGCGGTCGCTCTTGACCAGACGGAGTGCCACTTGCCGGCCTAATTCGATCAGGATGTCGGTGGCGTAGGGCGCCAGAGTCGTCCGCAGCAGCTCGCGGAGGCGGGCATAGCTCAGTGAGGCCACCACGGCTGGTTCGCGCGCGATGGCATTGACCTCGTACGCCCCCTCGCCCAGAAAGAAGCCGGCCACGCCAAGGAATTCGCCGCGACAAACGTACGACAGCACCACGTCCTGGTCGGTGGCCAGTGTCGTCTGGCTGTCCGCGGCACGCAGGCTCTTTTCGGGCATGACGATGGCGATCGAGCCTTCGGTGACGAAATGCAGGGTATCGATTCGGTCGCCTGGCCTGAAGATATAGGCGCGCGAAGCATACCGACGCTGATGAGAGTTCTTCAGCAGCGCGCTGATGGCAGGAGTGTGTAGTTCAACCATGACGTCTTGATCCCCCGTGGCACGGTTTCGGGTTCGAGGCGGATGCGGACCTAAGTCTAGTAGTGCGTTCCTGCGTTTGGGCCGGAAAATTATGGTATTCTAGCGCGCTATTTTGGTGGCACCGAGAAGCATGAAAGCGCGGGTTAAGTGGGTTGAAGATGTCCTGTTCGTCGGCGAGTCCGGCAGCGGACATGCCGTCGTGATGGATGGGCCACCGGATAGCGGCGGGCGCAATCTCGGGGTTCGGCCGATGGAAATGCTGCTGCTCGGCATGGGTGGGTGTACCGCCTTCGACGTGGTGCATATCCTGCGCAAGGGGCGGCACGTCGTCGAGAACTGCGAAGTGCTCCTCGTTGCGGAGCGGGCCGAAGCGGATCCGAAAGTGTTCACCAAGATACACGCTCACTTCGTTCTGAAGGGCGTTGGATTGACAGACGCGGCCGTGCGGCGTGCAGTCGACTTGTCTGCCGAGAAGTACTGTTCCGCTTCCATCATGCTGGGGGCAACTGCCTCCATCACCCATGACTTCGAAATCCTGACGGATTGATGCGGGTTCGAGCGGTTTTGTCGGGCAATCCAGCACCGATTCCAAACCCAGCCGCCGAAGAGTCCCGCTTCGCAGTCGCTAGCTAATCAGCTCCAAATCTAGATCACCGGGGTGGCGTGAAGTCCATGGATAAGTTGCAACTGCACGGTTTCAACAATCTCACGAAGTCGCTCAGCTTCAACATCTACGACATCTGCTACGCCAAGTCGGAGCAGCAGCAGCGCCGCTACATCGAATACATCGACGAGGCCTACAGCGCCGAGCGGTTGACGCAGATTCTGACCGATGTGAATGCGATCATCGGGGCTGAAATCCTTAACATTGCCCGTCAGGACTACGAGCCGCAGGGCGCGAGCGTCACGATGCTGATCTCGGAGGGGCATGTGCCGAACAGCGTGACCAATATCGAGGGTCCGGGACCGGTCCCCGAATCCGTGGTCGGTCACCTGAACAAGAGCCACATCACCGTCCACACCTACCCGGAGAGCCATCCCTACGGCGGACTCAGCACATTCCGGGCCGATATCGACGTGTCGACCTGCGGACGCATTTCACCGCTGAAGGCGCTGAACTACCTGATTCACAGCTTTCAGTCGGACATCGTGATCATGGACTATCGCGTCCGGGGATTCACCCGCGACATCAGCGGTCAGAAGCATTACATCGATCACGAGATCACCTCGATCCAGAACTACATCTCCGACAGTATGGCGGAGCGGTATCAGATGATCGATGTGAACGTCTATCAGGAACAGATCTTCCACACGAAGATGATCCTCAAGGACTTCGTGCTGGACAACTATCTTTTCGAAACGGCAAAGGATGCGCTGACCCCGGAAGAGCGCACGGCGATCCAGAAGCAGTTGAAGCAGGAGATGGCCGAGATCTTCTACGGCCGGAACTACAAGCTGCGACGTTGACGCAGCGCCCTGCGGCCGCATTCGCGAACCGATGGGCCTAGGGTGAGGTGACATCGCTTCCCCGCGGCCCTGAGCCAGTCGGGCGGCCTTACGGAAAGTGCCCGCCGGGAGATTTTCCGGTGTGGCTGGCTCGAAGTCTGAATGGGCTGGGGCTCGGCCTCAGTCGCACCGCCGACAGACGACCCGCGCGGGACGCGTAGCGAAGCCGCTGCCGCCGCATGGCCTCGCGGCAGCGGCTTCGGAATCAGTGGCGGAAGTGACGGATGCCGGTGAAGACCATCGCCAGGCCATGTTCGTCTGCCGCGGCGATCACTTCATCGTCCCGAACCGAGCCGCCGGGCTGGATCACGGCGGTTACGCCCGCCGCAGCCGCCGCGTCGACCCCGTCGCGGAACGGAAAGAAGGCGTCCGACGCCACCACCGAGCCCTGCACCGTCAAGCCCACGTCTTCAGCCTTGATCGCCGCGATGCGAGCGGAGTAGACGCGGCTCATCTGTCCGGCGCCGACGCCGATGGTGCGCAGGTCGCGGCAGTAGACGATGGCGTTCGATTTCACGTAACGAACCACCTTCCAGGCAAACAGCAGGTCTTCCAGCTCACGCTGATCGGGCTGGCGTCGCGTCACGATCCTGAGGTGCGACCGGTCGACCGCGACGATGTCGCGATCCTGAACCAACAGCCCCCCCGCTACCCGCCGGTAGTCCCACTCTGCTCCATCCGCCGGGTCGGCGCTGCCGCAATCGAGCACCCGGACATTCGGCTTGACGGCCAGCGCGGCGCGCGCGTCGGCGCTGACGCCGGGCGCGATGATGACTTCAACGAACTGCCGCTCGACGATGGTCTTCGCCGTCGTCGCGTCGAGCGGGCGGTTGAAGGCGATGATGCCGCCGAACGCTGAGGTGGGGTCGGTGGCGTACGCGCGATCATAGGCTTCGAGCGTCGTCGCAGCCTGGGCAACCCCGCACGGGTTGGCGTGCTTGACGATCACGCAGGCCGGCGCATCGGCGAAGGTCTTGACGCATTCCAGCGCGGCGTCGGCGTCGGCGATATTGTTGAACGACAACTCCTTGCCCTGCAGCTGGCTGGCGCCGGCGATGCTGCCGGGTTTCGGGTGCGTTTCGGTGTAGAAGGCGGCCCGCTGGTGAGGGTTCTCTCCGTAACGCATGGGCTGCGCCCGGGTGAAGCGCAGCAACAAGCGTTCCGGCAGCGCAGTGTCTCCGCCCAGGTATTCGGCGATCGCGGAGTCGTACCACGACGTGTGCCGAAAGGTCTTGGCCGCGAACGCGAAGCGGGTCGCATCGCTCAGCACCCCGTCATTCCGACGCAACTCGTCCAGGACAGCGGGGTAGTCCGCAGGATCGACGATGACGCCGACCGAGGCATGATTCTTGGCGGCAGCGCGGAGCAACGCGGGACCGCCGATGTCGATGTTCTCGATCGCCGCGTCCAGGTCGCAATCGGGGCGCGCAATCGTCGCCTCGAAGGGATACAGGTTGACGACGACCAGGTCGATCGGCGGGATGCCGTGCTCTGCCATGATGGCTTCGTCCAGCCCGCGCCGGCCCAGGATCCCGCCATGGACTTTCGGGTGCAGGGTCTTGACCCTGCCATCCATCATTTCCGGAAAGCCCGTGTAGTCGGAAACCTCGGTGACGGGAACGCCGTTATCGGCGAGCAGGCGCGCCGTGCCGCCCGAAGAGATCAGTTCGATACCCAGCGCGTGCAGATCGCGTGCGAAATCGACGATACCGGCTTTATCGGAGACGCTGATCAGCGCGCGCGCGACCTTCTGCTGGGACATGGGAGTCAAGACGGGTCCAGTGAGTAGGAGAAAACAGATTCAGGCCAGCCCGTGCTGCGCCATCTTCTTGCGTAGTGTGCTGCGGCTCAGGCCCAGGACCTGAGCCGCCTTGCTCTGATTGTGTCCGCAGTGCTCCAGGACGACCTCGAGCAAGGGGCGCTCGATTTCCTGCAGCACCATCTCGTACAGGCCGTTCGGCGCGCTACCGTTCAGGGCGCGAAGATAGTGGTCGACTGCGATGCGGACGTGATTGCAGAGCAAGTCACGACCTTCAGGCGCACAGGGTATGGCGATGTCCATCGAGGCGCTGCGTGATTCCGCTGTCATTCGGATTCTCCCTGCCGTTGACTATTGAACAACTCCGGCAGCAGAGCCCACTGCTGCGGCGCTGTCTCCTGTTGATTGAAGCGCCGCAGGAGTTCGGAGGACGTTGCGGCGGCCTGACCAAGGTACCAGCCGACATGCTTGCGAGCGATACGCACGCCCGCGTATTCACCATAGTGCGCGTACAGCCCCTGCAGGTGTTCGCGAACCGTGGCCAGAATGGCATCGGGTCCGGGGGGCGGGCAGTCGATCCCTGATTCGAGGAAACGCTCGATCTGGCGGAAGATCCAGGGTCGGCCAAGGGCCGCGCGACCGATCATGATCCCGTCCGCCCGCGTTGCCTCCAGTACCTGCTGCGCTTTCTCGGCAGAGTCGATGTCGCCGTTGGCGATGACCGGGATGTTGACAGAGGCTTTGACCATGGCGATTGTATGGTATTCCGCAGACCCGGAGAAGCCGCAGGCGCGGGTCCGGCCATGCACCGACAGGGCGCTCACGCCGGCCGCTGCGGCCAGTTTCGCAACGCTTACCGCATTGCGCTCGGCAGCATCCCATCCGGTCCGAATCTTCAGCGTCACGGGGACGTCGACTGCCTGGACCACGGCATCCAAAATCTGCGCCACAAGTCGCTCATCGCGAAGCAGCGCGGAACCGGCGGCCTTGTTGCAGACCTTCTTCGCCGGGCACCCCATGTTGATGTCAATAATTTGTGCACCGCGCTCCACATTGAAGCGCGCCGCCTCAGCCATCTGCATGGGTTCGGCACCCAGAATCTGTGCCACACGCGGTTCTGTTTCACCGCGGTGATCCGTTTTCTGCCGGGTCTTCCGACTGTCGAGCAGGGCCGGGTTGCTCGTTGCCATCTCCGCTACCGCCATGCCGGCGCCCCAGCGGCGGCAGAGGTTTCGGTAGGGCAAGTCCGTAATGCCCGCCATCGGCGCGAGGATCAGACGGTTGGCCAGTCGGTACGGTCCGATCTGCATGACTTGGGGCGAGCGGGGAAAGGTCGCGAAGTTTACTGCAAACCGGAACCTTGGCAAAGGCTGTTGGAACAGGGGTGACGGCGCTCTGGCAGGCGCATCAGGGAACGCCTTAAGGAGGCGTAAGGCGGACGTGCTGGAGGTGAGGTACATCGCGATTACCCCACAGCAAAGTCGGCCTCTCGCAGTCGGGGCGGGCGACGAGGGTTGAGCCCTGCCGTGAGACGCTGAGGTACCTCAGGATTTCATGCCTCACTCGGGGCGTCGGGTGTTGAAGCTATCGTTAGGGCCCCAGTGATTTCTAAGCCATATCTGATGGATGCTGCGGCTGGTGTCCCTTGGGCCGTAGACTCTGTTCGAGTCGAAATAAGGGGGGAACCTCATTAGCGACAATCTTCAGCAGGTTGGCGTAACAACGTCATACCGGCTGGGAAGCTGGTATCCAGCAGCCAGGGATGGCATGCCCGGTACCGTCCTTGGCCCTGGATTACGGCCATCCCTGCCGGAACGACAATTTTCTTTGAATCGGCTGAACATCGTCGCGCGTCAGGTAGGGGAATCCCCGTGGTCCGAATGGCGTAGGAATTTCTCGGCGTTCACACCCGGCGGGATGTCATATTTCGGAAACAGCCGATTTACCGTTCTGTGCCTCACAGGCTCACGATATGAGACTGGGGTTGGGCATACTTCCTTCGGTCTAGAGCACCGCTCTGATTCGGGCTGGGTATGCTGACCAGCTAACTCGAGCCGGCTGGTGCTATGCTCGAAGCTCACGGGAGAACGGATGCATGCAGTTGGAGATGGAGTTTGATCAACTCCCGAAGGCGGCCCGAAGTTTGTGGGCCAAGAGCGGGGAAGTGCAAGGGCATGGGCTGCTGGCCCACATGCTGGATGTCGCGGCCGTCGCTGAAGCCTTGCTGCACCGCGAATCCGAGAAGACTTTGGAGTGGGCCGCACAAGCTTTCGGGTTGCCGCTGTCATCGACACCGCGCTGGCTGGCCGCGATGGCCGGGCTCCACGATTTCGGCAAGGGGATTCCCGGCTTTCAAGCAAAGTGGCCTGAAGGGCAAACACTCGACGAAGCGGCGGGTCTGCCCTTCAGCCCCGTCTCACGGACGGTGGCGCGGCATGATGTGGCCAGTGCGGCGTTGCTACGCCGCGTGTTCTCGGCTCGCTTCCCGGAGGCGGCGTGGATTGACCCGATCACCCAGGCTTTGGCGGCCCATCATGGGTATATGCCAAAGTCCAGTGAGATCGCTAACGGTAAGCCGAGGTACGAGGGAGGAGCGTGGCTGGAAGCCAGGGAAGCGTTGTTTGCGGCCTATTGGCAGACCCTCGTCCCCGAACAGAGCCCATCCGCGACTGCAATAGAGTTGCCCGCGGTGGCCTGGTTGGCCGGGCTGACCAGCGTCGCTGACTGGATTGGCTCCAATCAGGACTGGTTTCCGCCGGGAGAGCGGGATCGGACCTTGTCCGGACACTACCAGCGTTCCCTGGAACCGGCCGACCGGGCCTTGTCGGAAATCGGCTGGCCGCGTTTCCATAGGCTGCTGCAATGCGAGGCCGATAGTCACGCACTGGTGCGCCGCATACTTAACCGGGCCCAGATCCAAGCGCGGCCGCTGCAATTGGCTGCCGATCGGTTACTTGCCAGGTCGAAGGGTCCGGCGCTGATGATCGTCGAAGCACCCATGGGCGAAGGGAAGACGGAGTTGGCTTTCCTGGCCCACCTTCGACTTCAGGCTGCGAACGGACATCGAGGGCTTTACGTTGCGCTCCCCACCCAAGCGACGGGTAACGCGATGTTCGACCGGGCCTTGACGTTCCTACAGGGCTGTTCTCCGGATATTCAACTCGACATGCAGTTGGTCCACGCCGGAGCGCTCTTGGATTCGCGTGTGCATCGGTTGCGGGACGTCGATCATTCGCCACGGGAGTCTGTCAGCGCATCGGCCTGGTTCTCGCAGCGCAAGCGCCCGCTGCTATCGCCTTATGGCGTCGGCACGGTCGATCAAGCGCTGTTCGCGACACTGCATGTCAAGCACCATTTCGTTCGGTTGTGGGGGCTGGCCAACCGTGTCGTGGTGCTGGACGAGGTTCACGCCTACGACACGTATACCAGCGGCCTGATCGCAGCGCTGTTGCGGTGGCTCAGGGCCATGAATTGTTCCGTGGTGTTGATGAGCGCGACGCTGCCAGCGAAAACACGGGCGGCTTTCCTCGGTGCATGGGGAGCGACCGGCGCACCGGAGCTGCCGTATCCACGGGTGCTGATGACGCGTGAAGCCGAGGTCATCGGCGAGCACGTCGAGTGCCGTCCGCTCGCGCCGGTCGCGATCGTTGGCATCGCCGAAGGCTTGGACATGCTTAGGGACGCCGGCCTCGAGGCATTGTCCGGGGGCGGCTGTGGCGCCGTCATCGTCAACACCGTGCAGCGCGCTCAAGACCTCTATCGCTTGATGCAAGAGGACTGTACCGGCGATACCGAGTTATTGCTGTTCCATGCGCGTTACCCCGCGGATGAACGCAGCGAGCGGGAAAGGCAGGTGTTGGCGTACTTCGGGAATAGCGCAGACTGCCGACGTCCGGCTCGGGCCTTGTTGATCGCGACGCAGGTCGTCGAGCAAAGCCTCGATGTCGATTTCGACTTCATGCTGACCGATCTGGCACCGGTGGATTTGTTGCTGCAGCGGGCCGGGCGCCTCCATCGCCATTTCCGAGTGCGTCCGATTCAGCATCGGGAACCACGTCTGTTCGTCGCCGGTTTCCAGCGCGAACGGGAACCCGAATTGATCGGTACGGCTTGGGGGTTTGTCTACGATCCCTATGTGCTGTATCGGACCTGGGGTATCGCTGGCAAGGAAACCGTCTGGCACTTGCCGCAAGACATCGATCGCTTGGTGCAGGCGGTTTATGGCGACGTGGAGTGGGAAGACGAGAATCGTGCGGAATTCGCGAAGAAGCTCGATCGTGCCCTAGGTGAGCACTTCGCGGAGATACAAAAGCAGCGGCAACAGGCCATCAATGTTTCGCTCGACGCCGCGGCCGAACCGCAGAACGCCTACACCAGCGCACCGCGGGCGAATGAGGAAAGGGAAGGCGAGGGATTACCCGTCGTGACCCGCCTGGGTGAGGAAGGCCTTGCCGTTGTACCGGTCCACGTCACCGACGGGGGCTGGTGCCTGTTTGCGGGCGAGCCTCCCTTCGACCCGAATGTGGAATTCGACGATGCCCTGGCGCGCCGTCTCTTCCAGCGCCAGGTGCGACTCAGCCGGAAGGATGTCGTGTTGGCTCTGGCAGCAGAATCCGTCCCCGCCGGTTTTGAATCCCATCCGCTGGTGCGGAACCTCAAGCCATTGCGGCTCTGCAATAGCGAGGCTGCTTTCGGCAAGCTGCGAGTGCGGCTCGATTCCGAACTCGGCATCACCTACCAGAGCAAGGAGGAACCATGACGACCGACGCCGACGCCCCCGCCTTCAACCTTCTCGACGAACCGTGGATTCCAGTGCGGAATCTCGCGGGCGAAGTCGTGCCGGTCAGCCTGACCAAGGCCCTGTTGAACGCCCGCGCGTACGTCGCGATTGCCGAAACCTCGCCACCCAACCTGATCGCACTCTACCGGGTGCTGCTGGCGACCCTGCATCGCGCGTTGACCACGCACCATGGTCCGTGGAAAGACGCCGACCGTGCCCGCTGGTTTCGGGAAGGCCTGCCTGAGACCCCGATTCGGGCTTATTTGGAGCAATGGCGCGAGCGGTTTTGGCTGTTTCATCCCACGCATCCCTTTATGCAGGTGGCGGAATTAACCGATGCCCCAGAGACACGTGAAGATAAAGCCCTTAGACCGTGGACTCAACTCACTTTAGATCACGTGAGCGGTAATGCTCCAGCAGTTTTTGACCATTCCATTGACGATGCCCCGACACGAATTAGCTACGCGGAGGGAATACGAAGCCTCTTGGGCTATCTGCAGTTTGTTCCGGGTGGGATGGTAAGACGTTTTCGATTTCGTGATGAATCCGGCCCATTAGACAACGCCAGTGCAATATTACCTATTGGAAAGACGCTAGCTCAGACTCTCTGTCTTGCTCTACATTCATGGTCACGTGATGCTTCGAACGATCTACCGCCATGGGAGATAAATCCCCCGTCTGCTCCAGATCTACGCGGCGCACGAGCAACTTTGCCAACGGGACAAGTCGACGCTTGTACACGACTGACCAGGGCTGCATTGCTCGTAGCTGATGGTGAAAAAGGATCCATCGGTGTCAGTTATGTGCGGTTTGGTGCTGGGTTGACCTTGGAATCGCATGATCCTGGATTCCCAGATGAGATGGTTGCATATAGGCGACGTGGTGAAACCAAAATTTCGCCGATTACCTTTCAGGATGGACGGGCGCTGTGGCGGGATCTGCCCGCATTGTTGCCTAGCAGCGAGCTTGCCTACCATGCGCCGGCAGTCATTAGCCATGCGCTCAATTGTCTGGAACATGTTGATGTCGATCAGGCGATGAGTTTTATGGCAGCGGGTACAGCCAGCGATCCGGTTCAGTGCAAGGTTTTCAGGTGGCGTATTGAACAGATTCAGCTTCCGTGTTCGTTAGTTACCAATCCAGATTCAGTAGCGGAACTGCGTGGCCACGTAAGTATGGCAGAGGAGTTTGTGTTTAAGAAAGGAGGGCTGTCTTCCTTATTGGCTCAGTTCGTCGCTGAGTCGCTGCCAGATTCTGGAAACGCTGACACCAGGGAGAGAGCTAGAGACATCAGAGACCGGAGTCCGTTTGCGACCGTGTATTTTCTTAACGCTGAGCGCGCCTTACCCAAGCTCATGCAACAGCTCGCGGCTGGGGAGATCGAAGCGGCCGACCGGGAATGGAAAACCGCCTTGGAAAAAGGCGCCAGAGATGCCTGGGAAACGGTGCGCCGCAGCTTGGGCGATTCGCCCGCCGCATTGCGGGCGGAGGCAAAGACTTATCCGCGGTTTATCGGCCTCCTGAAGTCCCTGACTCCGCCGATCGACGAACCCATGACAGAGGAGGTTAATCCATGAGCGAGCTCGCTCAGTCATTCATCGCCCACCTGGCTGGCCTCAAGGAGCACGACCGGGGCGCCTTCGCCCATCTAAAGCGCAGCCTGGGGTTCGAGCCGGGCGCCTATCCGCGGGCTTATCCCTATGTGGAGCGCTTCGTTGGAGCGGACAGGCACGCAGACGATCCCTGGCGGAAGGCCTTGTATCTCACGGCCGGTTTGTATGCTTCACATCCGCAGCACGTGACGAATACGAGTCTGTCAGCTGCGTTTGGCCATTTGGCGCGTGCGCGTGGCAGCGCCAGTCTGGAAACGCGGTTCATCGCGCTATTGGGCGCATCTCCGGACAGCCTCTCCTCCTTGTTGCGCCAGGTCGTGTCGCTGTTGGCTGCCGATGGCTTCCCTTGCGACTACAGCAAGCTCCTGGACGACTTGGCGCGCTGGTACGAGGCGTTCGATCACTCGGACGAGCAAAAACGCGATCGTGTCCGTCAGGGTTGGGCCAGGGATTTCTACCGAGCATTCGCGCCCGCTGCCAGCGCCAACGAAATCGAGTCCGAAACCGAAGCTACCGTGTAAGGAGTACACCATGAGCCTGTTTGTCGAGTTCCACCTGATCCAGAATTTTGCACCGTCGAATCTCAATCGCGACGACACCGGGGCGCCGAAGGACGCCATCTTCGGCGGCCATCGGCGAGCGCGAGTGAGCAGCCAATGCTTCAAGCGGGCGATCCGCTTGAACGCGGCCGATGGCCCGGCCATTGCGACCGAGTACACCGGGGTTCGGACAAAAAAGCTCAAACGCCTCTTAGTGTCACGTTTGGCCGAATTAGGGAGGGGAGACGCCGGCGCCAAAGTGGACGAGGCTCTCGCGGGAGCGGGCCTGAAGCTCAAGGACGATGGCGACACCGAGTATCTGCTCTTTCTTGGGCGGGGCGAAATCGAAGACTTCGCGCAATTGATCGACAAGTATTGGGATGCACTGGGTAACGCGCCGGTAGTCGAGGGCAAGAGGTCCAAGAAGGAAGCCAAGGCCAGTGTGCCGGCAGAGGTGGTCAAGGAAGCCAAAGGGCTGCTTGACGGTCGCAAAGCGGTCGACGTTGCCTTGTTCGGGCGCATGTTGGCCGATATGCCGGAAGTCAACCAGGATGCGGCTTGCCAGGTCGCCCACGCCATCTCCACGCACAAGGTCGAGCGGGAGTTCGATTACTTCACCGCGGTGGATGACGAAGGCGAAGTCGGAGAAACTGGGGCCGGGATGATCGGACAGGTCGAGTTCAACTCCGCGACCTTCTACCGGTATGCCGTGATCGAGGTGCAAAAGCTCAAGGAGAACCTGCAAGACGATCAGGATCTGGCATTGACCGGCATCGGCGCGTTCACGGAGGCGATGGCGCGCGCTATTCCGACGGGCAAGCAGAATACCTTTGCCGCGCACAATCCTCCCAGCTTTGCCGGCGTGGTCCTGCGCCATTCCAGCCCGTTCAATCTGGCCAATGCCTTCGAAAAGCCGGTCTGGCCCAGGGCCGACCGGGAGCTGACGAGCTTGTCGGTGGAAAAGCTGGCGGAGCACGATGCCAAGGTGGCCGGCTTCTATGGCGACGGGAAGGACGACTGGGCTTATATCGACTTAACGGGCGCCTGGCCTACGACCAAAGGCGAAGCCCAGGCGAACTTGGACGCACTGGCCCAGTGGGTGCAGAACAAGGTCCGCGTCGAAATGGGAGGATGAGCCATGCCGACACTGTTGTTGCGGCTGGCCGGCCCGATGCAATCCTGGGGCACTACCAGCCGCTTCGATGAGCGGGACAGCCAGTTGGAGCCGTCCAAGTCGGGCGTGCTGGGCCTGGTGTGTGCCGCCCTGGGACGGGATCGGGCCGAATCAGTGGAGGATCTGGCTCGCTTGAGGATGGGCGTACGTGTCGACCGTGAAGGACTACTGATGCGGGATTACCAAACCGCGACTGGCGTCATGACGGCGGCCGGAAAAGTCGATTTGAAGCGCACGGTCGTCAGCCCCCGGTATTACCTCGCCGATGCCGCCTTCCTGGTCGGATTGGAGGGTGAAGACCGAGACCTGCTGGATCGTATTCACGCGGCCCTCCGCTGTCCCGTGTGGCCGTTGGCCCTTGGGCGCAAGAGCTTTCCGCCGGGTGAACCCGTATGGCTTGCGGGAGGCGTCAGGGAGACCGCACTCGGTGAGACGTTGCGGCAGTGGCCGCGGATCGCTGCACCGCGCTTCGAGCACCGGGACGAACCGCTGCGGTTTGTGCTGGAACACGAAAGCGAGGGCTCGATTCGCCTCGATCAACCGGTCGCGCCGTTTTCGGAGCGACGCTTCGGCCCCCGATATGTGGCGTCGGAGGTGGCTCATGTACCTGTCTAAGCTGACCCTCGATCCGCGTCACCCGCTCGCCCGCCGCGATCTGGCCAATGCCTACGACATGCATCGCTCGCTGAGTCGCGCTTTCGTCGCTGACGAGAACGCACGACCATCAGGATTCCTTTGGCGTCTGGAGCGTAGTGCGGACTGCCAGCCGGCCAGTGTCGTTCTGGTCCAGTCGGTGCAGCCAGGCAACTGGACCGTGTTGGATTCCCTCGGTGGCTACGCGTTTGCGATACATGGGAACAAGTCTGTGGCACTGGAAGGCCTGATCCAATCCGGCGCCCGCTACCGCTTTCGACTCCTGGCCAATCCCACCGTGACCCGCGCGGGTAAGCGTTACGGCTTGCTGCGGGAGGAGGATCAACTCCAATGGCTCAACCGGCAGGGCGCTCGGCACGGTTTCGAAGTCCGGGGCTGTATTCGCGGCGCGAGCGAACGCCTGGACGTGCGCCAGGGCTCGAAGGGGCACCGCATGACTTTCGACACCGCATTGTTTGAAGGAATCCTGTCCGTCCAGTCCGCTGAAACATTCCGCGACGCTATGCTCCGCGGATTGGGGCATGGAAAAGCATTGGGACTCGGATTACTCTCGGTTGCAAGGGTCGGATGAACAAGGCCTTCGGCTGCGGGCTGATGCTGGTGCGGCGTCTCTCGGGCGTGTGATCATGCCTTGGCCGTCTTCAAGGCGCGGAGCCGCCTAATCGGGGGGGAGAGGACGTCCCCGTCGTTCCCCTCGGGGCAACAGGCATAGCCTGTAGCGGGAAGTTGGCCATTGAGATCCGGGATCCTTACTGGCGGAGCAAACCATGCAACATGCAACCGTTCTTCCTGTGGCCGAAGCCGATTATCTGTCCGGCGAGCTGGCGAGCGCGGCCCGCCATGAATACGTGGCCGGACATATCTACGCGATGGCGGGGGCGGGCAAGGCCCATAACCTCATCGCCGGCAATCTGTTCTCCCATCTGCGCGCCCACATGCGGGGCAAGCCGTGCCGCGGCTTTATTTCCGACATGAAGGTCCATGTCGCGCACGCGCAGGCCTATTTCTATCCGGACGTGGTGGTGACCGGTTCACCCCGGGATCTTGCCGCCGACGCTCCGAACGACTACCTGACCGAACCCGTGCTGATCGTTGAGGTATTGTCGGCGAGTACCGAGGCTATCGACCGGCGTGAGAAGATGCGCGCGTATGCGACGCTTGAGAGCCTGCAGGAATACGTTCTGGTCGATAGCCGTTCCGCCAGACTCGAGATTTATCGCCGGCTGCCCGCAGGGGGCTGGGACCAGTGGATTCCGTCGCCAGGTGAACCGGTGCGCCTGGACAGCGTGGCTCTGAGCCTGGATTTCGCCGACATCTATGAAGATGTCGTGCTCTAGGCGTACCCGGTAACGGTAGGGCGGGTCGCCAGATGTCCGATCAATTCCTCCTGCCGCCCCTCAAACCGATTGCCATGAAGGAACGGGTTTCCCAGGTCTTCATCGAGCGCGGTGAGATTGACGTGCTCGACGGCAGTTTCGTCGTGGTCGATGTGACCGGCGTCCGCACCCATATTCCGGTCGGGTCGATCGCCTGCATCATGTTGGAACCCGGCACGCGAGTGTCCCATCGCGCGGCGGCCTTGGCGGCGCGGGTCGGCACGTTGCTGGTTTGGGTGGGCGAGGCGGGTGTACGCCTGTATGCGTCCGGCCAGCCGGGCGGCGCGCGGTCCGACCGGCTGCTCTATCAGGCCAAACTGGCGCTGGACGACGATCTGCGGCTAAAGGTCGTGCGGAAGATGTACGAAATCCGTTTCGGCGAGAAGCCGCCGGAGCGGCGCAGCGTGCAGCAACTGCGCGGGATCGAAGGCGCGCGGGTTCGCAAGCTGTACGAACTGCTAGCCAAGCGGTATGGCGTGACATGGAAGCACCGCAACTACGACGCCCAGGAGTGGGGTTCCGGCGATGTGCCAAACCGCTGCATGAGCGCGGCAACGGCCTGCCTGTACGGTATAACCGAGGCGGCGGTGCTGGCGGCCGGCTATGCTCCGGCGGTCGGTTTCATCCATACCGGCAAGCCGCTGTCCTTCGTCTACGACATTGCCGTCCTCTTCAAATTCGACTCCGTCGTCCCGATTGCCTTCAAGATTGCTGCCAGCAACCCTACCGAACCGGAGCGTAAGGTGCGACTGGCGTGTCGTGACGCGTTTCGAGCGACCAAGCTCTTGGGAAAGATCATCCCGGCGATCGAAGACGTCCTTGCGGCGGGCGGGGTCGAGCCGCCGGCACCGCCGGAGGACTCCGTTGAACCCGCCATCCCGAATCCGGAGAGCTTGGGCGATGCTGGTCATCGTGGTTGAAAACGTCCCGCCGCGCTTGCGGGGACGCCTGGGCGTGTGGCTCATCGAGATTCGTGCCGGCGTCTACGTCGGCGACTTGTCGAAGCGCGTCCGCGAGATGATCTGGGCACAGGTCGAAGCCGGGCTCGGCGACGGCAACGCCGTTATGGCCTGGTCAACGAATACGGAGTCGGGTTTCGATTTTCTGACCCTCGGACGCAATCGACGGATGCCGGTCGAGTTGGACGGCCTGAAGTTGGTCTCTTTCCTGCCGGTCGAATTCGGGCTCGACACGGACAAGGCCGGTGTTCTTTAACAATCTGAAAATGTCTTTCGAAACGGCGCCGGAAATCGGTAGAATTTCATGCGGCCGTTTTTGCCATTTCTGACAGTGGCTTAGAAATGGTCCGTTCCCCACGCCCGTGGGGATGAACCGCGATTGGCCCGAGTGGGCACCGGACGGCGCATCCGTTCCCCACGCCCGTGGGGATGAACCGGCATTCAATCCGCGCGGCATCCGCCTCGCGATCCGTTCCCCACGCCCGTGGGGATGAACCGTCCGAGGGCGACGGAGCGGAAGCCCCAGTAGCCCCCGTTCCCCACGCCCGTGGGGATGAACCGTTCATCGCGCTGGACCGATTCGACGTGCTGTCCCGTTCCCCACGCCCGTGGGGATGAACCGTCGTGTGTAGTCCCGTCCGAACACAGGAGCGACCGTTCCCCACGCCCGTGGGGATGAACCGTTCGTACTTCTCGGCCAGGCGTTTGCGGGCCTCCGTTCCCCACGCCCGTGGGGATGAACCGATCGGCAGCACGCCGGTCGGGAATGTGATTGCCCGTTCCCCACGCCCGTGGGGATGAACCGGCCCCGCCGAGCCCTTCCGTACTCATGCGCGTCCGTTCCCCACGCCCGTGGGGATGAACCGCACCTAGTCTTTGCAGCCCCATACGACCCAACCCGTTCCCCACGCCCGTGGGGATGAACCGGCGAACGGTGAGGTACTCTGCCAGTACGACATCCGTTCCCCACGCCCGTGGGGATGAACCGATCGCGCCGGTATTGGTCTCGCCCGATTTCACCCGTTCCCCACGCCCGTGGGGATGAACCGCCGCTGGGCGAGGCGGGGAAATTCGCCGGGAACCGTTCCCCACGCCCGTGGGGATGAACCGGGGAAGGGGGCGAGAAGGCCAGCGGTGCTTACGTCCTGTAGCGTTCCCCAGCCCGCCCATCCCTGGGCGGTCGTTCGGGGGATCGTGGCGCCACCGGCGCCCCGATTGATTCCGCCTCACCCCCACGCCCGTGGGGATGA
>SEYW01000006.1:0-99537 GCA_004168015.1 Methylolobus aquaticus | reverse complement strand
GGAAGGGGGCGAGAAGGCCAGCGGTGCTTACGTCCTGTAGCGTTTCCCAGCCCGCCCGTCCGTGGGCGGTCGTTCGGGGGATCGTGGCGCCACCGGCGCCCCGATTGATTCCGCCTCACCCCCACGCCCGTGGGGATGAACCGGGGAAGGGGGCGAGAAGGCCAGCGGTGCTTACGTCCTGTAGCGTTTCCCAGCCCGCCCGTCCGTGGGCGGTCGTTCGGCGGATCCTGGCGCCGCCACCGGCGCCCCGATTGATTCCGCCTCACCCCCACGCCCAAGGGGATGAACCGGCGCAGGGGGCGAGAAGGTCAGCGGTGCTTACGTCCTTGTAGCGTTTCCCAGCCCGCCCGTGGACGGGCGGTCGTTCGGCGCATTTGGGCGTCACTGGCTCCCTGGGCGGCGCGGGCGTGCGCCTCACCCCATGGATCGACGAGTCCGCCGCTCAGGCATCAAGCCGTTTCAGCTCGCGGACAGCATTCACGACGATCGGCAGTGCGGCAAGTCAACAGGCACTGCAGCCGCACTGTTCGCTCGATGCGCTTTCTGTCGGCGGGACAGTTCCCGTGACACGGCATGCGCCCAAGTTGACAGGTCGGTATGCCGGCAGCGAGCATTGGGGACTGCGGCCGGGTGAGGTGGCCGCGCGTCGGATTTGTGTACGCTGGCCGACTGTGTGGCGTTGTCGTTGTGAATCGAGGCTTTACCTTACGATGAGAGTTCCCCGCTTCCCTGCGAAATGGCTTTGCTTGATTGGCTGCGTTCACCTGTCCTCGGTCCCAGCCGCACCTCGGCCGAATATCCTCTGGATCACCATCGAGGATACTTCGCCGCATTTCATCGGTGCCTACGGGAATTCGCAGGCGCATACCCCGAATATCGATCGGTTGGCCCGCGAAGGCGTGCAATTCACGAGCGCTTTCTCGACCGGTACCGTTTGCGCCCCCAGTCGGTCGACCCTCATTACGGGCGTCAGGACCTACCAACTAGGCACCGGACACCATCGCTCGACCTATCGCATTCCTTCAAAGATCAGAGGGTTCCCATACTATTTACGGAACGCTGGCTACTACACCAGCAACAATGCGAAGACCGACTACAACCTCGCGAACGAGGCGGCGCTCGTGCGCGATGCCTGGAACGCGAGTTCCAAGAACGCGGGATGGTGGGGACGTCAACCGGGGCAGCCGTTCTTTGCGGTCTTCAATTATCTCGAATCCCATCAACTGATGACGATGGTCGAACCGTACGATCAGTATGTGAATCACGTCGTCGCGCAGTTGGGTTCCGGTGAGGTGGTCGATGACCAGGCGGTAGAGATGCCGCCGTTTTATCGCGACAGCGCCGAGATGCGCAGGAGCTTTGCGCGTATTTACAACGCCCTCTCGCTGACCGACAAACGCATCGGCGAACTGCTGGATCGTTTGCGGGCCGACAATCTGCTCGACAGTACGATCATCTTTTTTTTCGGTGACCACGGCGAAGGAATGCCTCGGGGCAAGACGAACGGCGTCGGCCTGGGTTATCGCGTGCCATTCGTCGTGTGGTTTCCCCCGGCCTACGAGGCCTTGTCCCCTTGGGGTAAAGCCGTGGTTACAAACGAACTGATCACCTTCGAGGATCTTGTCCCGACGGTGCTGAGTTTGGCGGGGGTGATGCGCCCGTCCCACCTGAAAGGGAGGGTGTTCCTCGGGCCGGACCGCACGGCGGCGAAAGATGTGATCTTCCTCTCCAGCGACCGTGCCGACAACAGCATGGATCAGGTGCGTAGCGCGAGCGACGGGCGCTACCTGTATTCGCGCAACTTCATGTCGTTCATTCCGGAACTCCGGCGTATCGAATATACGGATGAGAGCGAGATCGTGCAGTGGATCCGCAGTGATTACGCCCAAGGACTCCTCGATCCAGTGCAGTCGGCACCGCTGCGCAGCCGTCCTGCGGAGTTTCTATTCGATCTCTGGAGTGATCCATGGGAGGTCAAGAACCTCGTCGGCAATTCGACCTATTCGCCCGTGCTCAGCAAATTGCGCAACGCGGTCGTTAACAACCTGACCGCTTCCCGGGACATTCTTTTGCTGCCCGAATACGAACTGGGTCTGATCAATCGGTTTGCCGTGCCCCACAACTACCGACAGGACAACGCGAAGTTTCCGGTGAGCACCATTGCCGCGGCCGCGAACCTTTCCGGGAAACGGAGCCGATCGGTCACGCAGCGACAGATCGACTTGCTGAAGAGCGGCAACAAGATCGTGCGTTACTGGGCGGCGATGGGACTGCGCGCGCAATCACGCGGCGATCTGTTGCCCTTCCGGTCGCAGTTATCGGCGGCCCAGAGCGATTCTTATCCGCCCGTGGCCATTCTTGCCGCGGCGATCGATTATCACCACTTCGGTACGGCTTCGGCCAGGGATGTCTTGATCGGCTTCCTCCTTAACGGCAACGCGGATCTGGTGCTGTTGACCTTGAATCTGCTGATGTATTCAGCCAGGCCTGAGCCGTTCATCGGGACGGTGCAGGATCTCACGATCCACTGGGCAGATGTCTACGCGGTCAGGGCTGCGTGCCAGGTATTCCTCCGCAAGGTCGGGATGACATCGGATGCACTCGAAGCCGCGTTGACCGTTTCCCCTTGGCCGTAGGGAACATGGTTGGTGAGTTCTGATCGGGGACCGTGGTCGGATACGTTGATTGTGTCTCCCAGCCCGCCTTTGAATGGGCCGTGGTTCGCCCACAGCGAGCCGCCATTGAAGCACGCCGGGGAGATCCGCTCGAGGTGGTGATTGGCGATACGCGGTACTCGGTCAGTTCCGTGCAGGGCCACTCCGGCGAACCGGCCGTGAAACTGTTCCGGTCAGAAGGAGTCGAAATGCTCGACTCACCAGTGCCTGGCTTAGCCAGCGCAGGGCGTCGATTCTTGTGTCGACACGGGGACCGGGCGTCAGTGGGTCGAAGACGGACGGAAGTCGATCTTTCGGAGGATCGGCGTCCGGTTCGAGGCACCTGATAACAGCCGCACGAAACATACCGTTTTGCCATGTCTGACGCTGCCTCCAGCATTGTTGACTTTTCTTCTCGAATCCTTCAACTTACGCAGCCAAGACGGGCCCCGTATAAGGAAATTGCGACGCTCAATAGGGAAATTTTCCTCAATAGGGATCAGATCCGTCCTCTCCAAGAATCATTTAGGGTCAATTGCTTACAACGTTTGTCGTCTGCAATAGCAGACGTACGAGGAGGAAATCGATGAAAAAACCCGTGAAAAGTTGGCTGATTGCAACCTCGGTTGCATCGTTGCTGGCAGCACCCGGGCTTTCCCAGGCGAACGCTGAGATCGAGAAACTGAGCCAAGACCCGAATAGCTGGGCTACTTGGGGCGGCGACTACTCCGGTGCTCGTTACAGTTCGCTGACGCAGATCAACAAGGATACCGCCAAAAATCTTCAGCCGGTGTGGACCTTTTCCACCGGCATGCTGCGTGGCCACGAAGGGGGCCCGCTGGTCGTCAACGGCCTGATCTACATCCACACCGGCTTCCCGCACAAGGTGTACGCGCTGGATCAGGACACGCATTCCGTCGTGTGGGAATACAACTACGCGCCGGACAAGGGCACCGATCCGCAACAGGTCATCGGCGTGATGTGCTGTGACGTGGTCAACCGCGGTCTGGCCTATGGCGACGGCAAGGTGTTCCTGGCACAGGGCGACGCCACGCTGATTGCGCTGGACGCCAAGACCGGCAAGACGGTCTGGAAGGTCAAGAACGGCGACACCAAGCAGGGCATGACCAATACGAATGCACCTCTGGTCGTCAAGGACAAGGTCTTCGTCGGTATCTCCGGCGGTGAGTACGGTGTGCGCGGTTTCATCGCGGCCTACAACATCAAGGACGGCACGCCGGCGTGGAAGGCCTACAGCACCGGGCCGGATGCTGAGATGAAGATGGATCCGGAAAAGACGATGACCTGGACCGACGGCAAGATGGCGCCGGTCGGCAAGGACTCCAGTCTGAAGACCTGGCAGGGTGACCAGTGGAAGATCGGCGGCGGCACCACCTGGGGCTGGTACAGCTATGATCCGAAGCTGAACCTGATCTATTACGGTTCGGGCAACCCCTCCACGTGGAACCCGGTCCAGCGTCCCGGCGACAACAAGTGGTCCATGACCATTTGGGCGCGCGACGCCGACACCGGTGCCGCCAAGTGGGTTTACCAGATGACGCCGCACGACGAGTGGGACTTCGACGGCATCAACGAAATGACGTTGGTCGACCTGCCGATGAAGGACAAGAACGGCAAGGAGCACAGCAAGCTCCTGACCCACTTCGACCGTAACGGCTTCGGCTACACGCTGGACCGCGAAACGGGCGAACTGCTCGTCGCCGAGAAGTTCGACAAGGCGGTCAACTGGGCCAGCCACGTCGACATGAAGACGGGTCGTCCGCAGGTGCAGGATCAGTATTCGACGCAGTTCCATGGCGAAGACGTCGATGCCAAGGGCATTTGTCCTTCGGCAATGGGCAGCAAGAACGAGCCGCCCGTGACCTTCTCGCCCAAGACGAAGCTGATCTACATCCCGGGCAACCACACCTGCATGAACTACGAGCCGTTCCAGGTGGAATACACCGCGGGCCAGCCGTATGTCGGTGCAACCCTGAGCATCTTCCCGGCCAAGGCGGACGTGAAGACCGGCGAGAAGACCGAGAAGACGAACATGGGTTCGTTCACGGCGTGGGATCCGACCACCGGCAAGATCGCCTGGGCGATCGACGAGCCGTTCTCGCTGTGGAGCGGTATGGTGTCCACCGCGGGTGACGTGGTCATCTACGGTACGCTGGAAGGCTACCTGAAGGTCCGCGATGCGAACACGGGCGCTGAACTGTACAAGTTCAAGACCCCGTCGGGCGTGATCGGTAACGTCAGCACCTGGCAGCACAAGGGCAAGCAGTATGTCGGCGTCCTCTCCGGTATCGGTGGATGGGCCGGCGTCGGCATGGCGGCTGGCCTGGAAGGCGAATCGGAGGGTCTGGGTGCAGTAGGCGCGTACAAGAGCCTCAGCGCCCACACCAAGCTGGGCGGCGTCTTTACCGTCTTCGCTCTGCCCAACTGATAGACCGGCCTCGTCGGTCTAGCCTCCTACAACGCCCCGGTCGAGTAATCGACCGGGGCGTTGTTCATTTTGGGGGGGCAAATCCTTACAATGGGCGCCCGGATCGGGCTTGACCCAACTCGCCCGTTCCACGTCGTTCGCATGTTGCCTCCGTGGCTCGACGCCAGTCCCCTGCGACCCGTCGGCGCGGGAGGGATCCGTGAGCTTCGCCCGATTTACCGCCAGAAAACACCAGATTGCTTGCCATGCTGTTCACCTTCAAGGCTTGGGGCCGCCTAACGTTTGGCCTCCTCGCGTTGTCCCTCACTGTCTCCGCTAGCGCCTGGGAAGGCGCTGCCGTCAAGGTCTGTGCCGATCCCAACAATCCACCCTACACCGATCGGAAGGGGCAGGGCTTCGAGAACAAGATCGCCGAACTGCTCGGCAAGACGGTGGGCAAGCCCGTCGAATACACCTGGTTTCCGCAGCGCATCGGGTTCATCCGCAATACGCTGAAGGCACAGCTGCCGGATTCGGACGAGTACAAGTGCGATGTCGTGATGGGCTGGCCGACCGGCGCCGAGATGGCCGCGACGACGCAACCCTATTACCGCTCGACCTATGCCCTCGTCTATGCCACGAAGCGGGGCTGGGACGATATCCGTTCGGCGGAGGATCTCGTCAAACTGCCCGCGGAAAGGCGGGCCAAGCTCAAGCTGGCGATGTTCGACAACTCGCCTGCCACGACCTGGCTGCTGAATCACGGTTTCGTCGATCACGCGATCCCCTATCAGACCATGACCGGGGACGCGACCAAGAACACCGCAATGGTGCTGAACGAGGACATGAAGTCCGGAAGACTCGACATGGCCATCATCTGGGGGCCGATCGCCGGCTACCTCCAGCACGCCAGCAAGCCGGGCAGCTTCCAGGTCATTCCGATGCCCAACGAGGAGGGACTGCAGTTCGTATTCCCGATCTCGATGGGGGTGCGGGTGCCCGACAAGGCGCGCAAACAGGAACTGGACCGGTTCATCGAAGAGAAGGCCGCCGATATCGAGTCCGTGCTCCGGGAGTTCAAGGTGCCCCTGGTCGACAAGGAAGGCCACCCCCTGCCGGCGGCTGGGCGCTGACAGGCGCCGCGCCTCGGCCCCGCCGTGTTTCGCGCGGACCCGCCGGCCCGTTCATTAAGACGGCGGCGGTCAGGCCCGAACCGGGGCGAGCGTGGCGAACGATGAACGTCTGATCGCGCTGCACCGGCTGCTGGTCGGACAGCGCGCACCGGTGTCGACTGCACGGATACAGGAGCAGCTGGGCTGTTCGCGCGCCACGGTCATGCGGCTCATTGCCGAGCTGCGCGATATCAGCGGTGACCCGATACCCTACGACCGTTTTGCCCAGGGGTTTGCTTATCGTCAGCCACCGGACCTCAAGGGCGAGCTGTCTTCTCCCTGGCTGGGCGACGCGGAGCTCCGTGCCCTGCTGGCGATCCGCCAGCAGTTGGAACAGACACAGCCCGGCCTGTTGGCGGAGTTACTGGCACCGCTGGAGAGGCGCCTGATCCAGCTGCTTTCCCCGGACGGATTGTGTCAGGAGGAATTGGGGAGGCGCATCCGATTGCTCTCGGTGGGACGGGCGAAACGCCTGGCGGCCAACGGCTTTGCAGTGTGTGCCGAGGCCGTGCTGCGGCGCCGCCGGCTGCGGGTGCGGTACCGTTCCCGGACACAGGAGGAAAGCCTGGAGCGGGAGCTCTCGCCATTCCGGCTCGTGTTTTATCGTGACAACTGGTACCTGGACGCGTGGTGTCACTTGCGCGAAGGCTCCCGGCGGTTCGCGGTGGATCGCATCGCGGACGCGAGGTTGCTGACGGCCGACGCAGTCGAATTGCCGGGCGGCCATCTCGACGAGCAGCTCGGCGAAGTGTTCGGCATCTTCTCGGGGGCTGCCAGGTCCATGGCGGTGCTGCGTTTCAGCGCCCTGCGCGCACGCTGGGTGGCGGACGAAGTGTGGCCCGGGCAGCGGGACGCGCGATGGCTCGAGGATGGCCGCTACGAGCTGAAGGTCGCCTACGGCGATCCGACCGAGCTGATCATGGAGATTATGAAATACGTTCCGGAGGTCGAGGTGCTCGATCCGCCCGAACTGCGACAGGCCGTGACGGAACGGTTGCAGGCTGCGCTGAAAAATTTCTCCGGCGTCTCATGATATGAGACGGTAGTCGTTTACACTCGGTGAGACCCGACCATCCCGGAGGATCCACCGATGAAACATTGGCTGCTGAGTCTTCTACCGTGGCTTCGTCTCACCCTTGCGTCCGGGCGGTTGACGATCAACCGCTGGCTGTTCCGCACACGCAAGCGCATCTTCCTGCAGCAGTCCCTGCTGGCAGGGTTCCAGTATTACGAGGCCCGGGCGCTGTGGCACCGGCTGCGTCCCGGTGCCCTGCTCGAATTGCGCCGGAATCCCGAGAATCCGGTCGATCCGAAGGCAGTGGAGGTCTACTGGCGCGGTCATCAGCTCGGACACCTGCCGCGGACGGACAACCCCGTCATTGCGCATCTGCTCGATCGGGGCATGAAGATCCGGGCGCGGATACAGGCGCTGAGGGCGTCCGACAATCCCTGGGAGCGGGTACAGGTCCGGGTGGAGTGGGAGAAGTAGCCCGGTCCGCATCAGGTCTACGGACCGGAGCCTAGTCGTCGATCTGGATGCCCCGCAGGCGGCGGTATAGCCGGATCAGCGACCGCCCCAAGGGGTGCTTACCCCACGACTCGACCAGGCAGTCGCTGATACAGTGCAGCAGGCCATCGCGCCGGTAGCGCGACGGAGACATGGCCCAGCGTTCCTGTTTGATTCGCCAGGACGCGGTCCAGGCGCCCTCGAGTGCCAGCCGTTCGCCCGTCAGCTGGCGGTCTGAACCGGCGTCTTGCGCTGCGCCCGACAGACACTGGTCCAGTTCGACCCAGTAGCGCTCCATGTCGCCGGACAACTGGCCTGGCCTGCGGCGGTGATAGGCCAGGACACCTCTTACCGTGATCAGGCGCTGGAACCGGGCCATCCGTCGCCACAGATCCCAGTCGCCCGACAGGCGCAGGTCCACGTTCAAGCCGCCGGCGGCAAGCCACAGTTCCCGCGTCCAGAAGGTGCCTTCCTGCATGACGAACGGAAACTGACGCCCGTCGTACTGGCCCTGCGCGAGACGGGCCCGGGCATAGCCAAAACCCTCCAGTCGGGTGTCGGCAATACAGCCATCCTCGCGGATCAGGCAGGGAATTCCGGTCACCCATTGTTCCTCCGGATTGGCCCGCAGGAACTGGGCCACGGTCTGGAAGGCATTCGGTGCGAACAGGTCGTCGGTATTGATCCAGGTCATGATCACCAGCCCCGGCGCGTCCGACACCTGCCGCCGCAGGAGTTCGTCGAAGCCTTTCTGAATGCCGTCGTACATCGAGCGGTCCGGTTCCGACTTCCACGAGAAATGGAGCGGGGGAAGATCGACCCGGAGGCGTTCGGCGGCGAGCCGCTCGGCCCATAGCGCCAGCAGGTCCAGGGTCCGATCGGTGGAGCCACCGTCCTGGATGTGGTATCGGATCGTGAAATCGCCCCTTTGCGAAACGATGCTCTCGATCGTCTCATCGAGAAACTCGGGCGCATTGAAGGAGGGCGTGACGATCAGGAAGGTGACAGGGCAGGGCTCGGTCATGGCGTGACAGGCTAAAGTGTGAGGGCGCTGCGGGGGCGCAGGTTTTCAGGTCGCGGCCGTATGCTCACCGCGCCGCCGCGATGATCCAAGACGTTGCGCCAGCACTCGGGCAAGGAAAATCGGCGAATCGAGGTTGCGCCGCCACAGGCGGCGCGGCTCCTGAGCCAGACGGTGCAACCATTGCAGGCCCGCGCGCTGCATCCACAGCGGGGGCAACGCGATGCGGCCCGTATACCAGTCGAACGCCCCTCCGATCGGGCCGATCAGATCGACCTGCAGCCGGTCACGGTGGCGGTAGGCCCATTTTTCCTGCTTCGGTGCACCGAGCCCCAGCCACAGGATCTCGGCGTTCGAAGCGTTCACCCGGTCGATCAGGGCGGCATCCTCGGCCGCCGAGAACTCGGCGCGAAACGGGGGCGACAAGGAACCGCAGAAGTCCAAGGCGGGATAGTCGACACGGAAGCGCTGTTCCAGCTCGGTCAGATTCTCCTCGGTCGAGCCGAGAAAAAACATCCGGGTTCCGGGGCGCGCTGCGTTCAAGTGCGCACAGAAACCGGGAAACAGATCGGGGCCGCATACCCGCTCGGGAATTCGCGCTTCAAGCAGGCGCGAAGCGAGCACGATGCCGGCGCCATCCGGTGTGACGAGATCTGCGGCCATGATGGCGTCATGCAATAGCGTGTCCTGACGTGCCACTTCCAGAGAGTGCGGATTCGCGCAGACGAAGTAGCGCGCCGGGCGTGGACTGGGTCGGCCGGATGACAACGGTCGCAGCCAGCTCGTGAGCAGGGCGATCGTTTCGTCCAGGGTTGCCGTCGAAAACGGATACCCGGTGATGGTCTCCGTTGGGAAGGGACTGCCCGGTTGGGCGGTCGCATCAGTCATGGCGGTTTCTCAAGGCATGTTCCAGCAACAGGCGTGGCAGGTCGTTGCGCGAGACCGGTCGGCGGGTGCGCAGCAGGCGCCAGCGGTCGCCGACGAGTGAATGCGCGACGACCGGTGTGCGGGACCAGAGTGCGCTCCGGAGCAGGGCTTCGCCCGCCTTGCCGAGCCGGCTTGCCAGCCGCCAGCTGGCTGGCGGAGCGGGCAGCGAGGCGCAGCGCCTAGCCACTTCGTCGCGATAGTCGGAGCCCTGGCGCGACCGGTTCTCCTCGCCGCGGATACGAAATGCCGCGAGTGGAGTCGCGACGGCCGTCAGCTCGGCCAGCGCCGCGAAGCGGACCCACAGATCGAAATCGCCGGCCCAGCGCCACCGTAGATCCAGGCCGCCGGCGCGCTCCCACAGGCTGCGCCGCCAGAACATCGTTTCCTGCATCAGATAACCGAGCAGCCCCTCGCGGAACCAGCCGTTGGCAATGTAGCGCCGTGGGTACGATGCGGCGACAGGGGACACGAGGTAGCATTCCGAGGCCGTGTTGAGATAGGCGGGCAGACCCGAGATCCAGTCCACTTCCGGGAACTCCTCGAAGATCCTGGCGACGACGCGCAGGGTCCATGGCATCAGGACGTCGTCGCCATTGATCCAGCCGAGGACGTCGCCGCTCGCGCAGGCCATGCCTTTGGCGATCGCCGCGTATTGCCCGTCATCGGCCTCGCTGCGCAAGACACTGAAATGTCGGGCCTGGGACTTTAGATAGTCGAGCGTGCCATCGGTCGAGGCTCCGTCGATCACGATGTATTCGAGGCCCGGGTAGTCCTGCGTGACGACCGAGCGGACCGTTTCCGGAACCCACGGCATGGCATTCCGCACGGCGGTGACGAGGGAGATTTTCACAGTGGGCTGCGGCATGGCGCGGAGGAAACTCAGCGGGCTCGAAGTCCGGCGTACAGGGCGTCCGCCCGATCCACCAGCGAACGGGCGCGAAACTCGGCTTCGGCGGCGAGGGCCAGCCAGGGGTGGCTGCGCGCCGGTTCGCGCCGCCAATCGAAGGGACCCATCCGTCGCAGATGACGAACCATGTGGGCGTTCAGCGTTCGAAACCGTCGCTCGACCCGGTCCGGATGTTCGGTGAAGCGCAGCGCGATGCGGCGCCATTCGGCCAGGCACTCGAACAGGTGCTGCCAGGACAGACCGCCGCCGACATACTGCGACAGAATCACCGGCTCGACCCATACCGTGGCGCCCCGTTGTGCCATACGGAACAGGAAGTCGTGATCGGCGGCAATCCGGAAGGCGAGGTCATAACGGTGTTGCCGTATCAATTCGGTGCGGGTCAGCAGGGATTGGTGGCCGGGAATTCCACCCAGCCAGGCCCCGTCGGTGGCGCCGTCGAGCAACTGGCGGTAGGTGTGCTCGAACGCCCGGCAGCGGTGTATCTCTTCCGTTCCGTCCGGCGCGATGTAGCTGTGGTGAGCCGCGATGAAGTCGGCATCCGTCGGCGCATGGGCGAGGAGTCGCCCCAGCGCATCGCCGTCGGCGAGCGAGTCGCCGGCATTGATATAGAGTACCCAGCGCCCGCGGGCAAGGTCGGCAGCCTTGTTCATGGCATCGTAAGGCCCGCGATCCGGCTCGGACAGCCAATAGTCCACCCGGTGGTCGTAACGCTCGATCACCCGCAAGGTCGCGGCGTCGGATGCGCCGTCGATGACGATCACCTCCCTGGCGGGATAGCGCTGGGCCAGGACGCTGTCCAGTGTCGATGCCAGTTCATCCGGCGCGTTCCGGACGACCGTGGCGATCGTGACGAGGGGCGCGGGCTCCGCTGCCGTCGTGCCCGCGATCCGGCGCCCGCCTTCGCGTCGCCCGGAGGTGCCTGTCAGCAGCGGCGGTACAGGGCGCTCGTCGGCGTCCGCCGGCAACTCGGTCGCGGTATCGCGATGAGCATAATTGAGCGCCCGCCGGCTGGGTTTGGGATCGGTCAGGAAGTCGACCAACCGCGCCTGATCCAGCTGCCAGCGCGCATAGCCTTCCTCGACCATCGTGCGGGCCCGCCGCCCGATCGACTCCGCCCGCGACCAGTCGGGGTGGCGCGTCTCGCCCAGCCGGTACAGAAAGCCATTCACGCCGTCCACGATGTATTCGTTGTGCGTGGGGCGGTCGTGGGCACAGACGGCCATGCCCATCGCCATGGCCTCCAGAAACGCGAGGCCGATGCCCTCGTCGAGCCGCGGTGCGAAGTACACGTTCGATGAGGCCAGCCGGCGCAGAAGCTCGCTGCGCTCCGGCAGCCATTGCGTCACGTCGAGCGTGAAAGCCTCACGGTCCGATGCAGACGGCGGCTGCGGGGGGGGCACGCCGGGATCCACGGCCTGATGCAGGTGCACCGAGGTGAAGCGTCCAGGCGGCATCAAGCCACGGACGTCATCCCATGACGGGCGTTGTTGGCGCTGCCAGAAGAACGCTCGGAGGGTCGTGAAGTCGGTCACCGGAGCGTGGGCGGCCGGATCCGGAAAGTACTGAAAGTATGCCGACTGCATGGCGCCGAGCGACTGTACCCGCTGGTGCAGTGCACTGGAAAAGTTCAGGACCTTGATGTCCTTTAGCGCGCTCCAGAAGCTGCGCCGCAGGGCCTTGGACGCGTCGTACATCGGTACGTAAACCACATTGCGGTGGCCCTGCCGGGCCAGCAGCTGCGCATAGCGGACGGATTGCCACACGACGACGAGATCGGCATCGGCGATCAGCGGTGATGGATCCGTCGCCTTCTCCCCGCGCCAGGTGTCGTCCCACAGGCAATGGACCGTGCCGATCCGTTGCAGTACCTCGAGAAAAAAGTTCGAGGAACGCGTGACCTGGTGATGGGAATGTCCGACGAAGCCGATCTTCATGGCCTACTCAACTGCCTAGCCTCTCGAGCGCGCGCCGGTAAATGTGGTAGTCGAGTTCGTTGCGCCGCTTGAATTCGGCGATCAGCGCGGGACCGGGCGTCGGCTCGTCGCGTTGGTTCCCGGTCGTATTGAGGCGGGGGGTCCGCACCGGCTCCCGCTGGACACGGCGGGCGAGCTTCGCGAGCGATTCATCGATACGTTCGGTGACACCGATGAAGTCGTAGCGCTCCAGTACGGCATCGACATCCTCGGGCGTACAGGGAAAGCGGTTGGCGATGTAGTTGTCGCGGCTCAGCAGATGTTCCTCCAGCGTCATGTCCGCAATCACGCCGCTCTGTTTCTCGTAGCGGTAGAGCGACAACTTCGTCGCCAAGGGGTCGCGGACGAACGTGAACAGCAGGAACCGGTGGTCGCTGAGGATCTCGGGATAGCGGTCCCGCAGGTAGACGCCCTGGTAATCGAAATGCCCGGTCAGGCAGTGCCGGTTGCGCAAGCGGCCGAGATCGACGTGCCGCGCCGCGCGCCAGTCTCCCTGGACATAGGCCCGGTAGTCTTCCTTCAGCAGAAACCAGCGACCCAGCACGTTGACGACCGAGGTGCCCGAACACTTGGGTATATGGTGGAACACCCCGATGCGATCGGTAGCACTCCAGTCGCGCAGGGGGATCGCAAGCAGGGCACGGAAGGGCAAGCTGCGATTCTTGCGCCGCTTGAAATTGTCCCACCAGTCAGCGGTGTGTCGGATGATCATGTCGTCTGCCGAAACCCCGGACGGTCGATGTCGGCCACTGTCGCCACGGCATCGGCCGCCGGCGCACGATGCAGCGCGAAGGTGTAGACCGCCGCCCCGAACAGCAGCGCGAAGAAGCGAAAGTCGGTGTGCAGGGTCCGGAACTCGTAGAGTCCCGAGAACAGGGTGATGACGATCGTGACAGCGGCAAAGGCAAAGAAGGCGTTGGGCACGACCGCATCGCGCCAAAGCGTCCACAGGGTGCGGCTGAAGAGCACGAATGCGCTCCCGAACAACGCCACTCCGACCACACCGAACCGCACCAGGATCTCGACATAGACGTTGTGAAGATGCTGGAAATGCCGGATCACTTTCAGAAAGCGGCTCTCTGCACCATGAAAGCCATGATCCGCCAGGTAGGCTGTCGTGCGCATGCCGGGCCCCCAGCCGAGCAGCGGTCGTTCCGCGGCCATCCGAAAGCCCCACACAGCCAGGTGAATCCGCGCCGGTCCGTTCGAGTACGGCAGCTTTTCGAGATCCAGGTCCGGGTTGACCACCTGGGGCAGCAAGCCTGCCTCGCTGGCGAAGCGGGCTTCGAGTGCATTGCCGAAAAGACCCCACAGGGCGGCGAGTGCGGCGACGCCCAGTGCGAGCGGCACCAGCAGATGGCGCCGCGGCGCGGCCGGATGCCGGGCCGGGCGTCCGGCCCGGATGCGCAGGCCGGCCAGACCCAGGCCACCGAAGCCAAGCAGCAGGCTCAGCCAGGCGCCGCGCGATTGCGCGACGAACAGGATGAACAGAAAGAACAGCATCGCGGCGATGGCCAACCAGAGCCGCAGCCGCCGATAGCCGCCCCCATGGGACGCATGCGCCAGTCGGGGAAGCACTGCGGTAATGCCCAGTACGATCACGACGCACAGAAACGACAGCCCCAGAGCGCTGTAGCCGAACTCGTAGCGCGTGCCCGACAGCCAGGCGGGCAGCTGGTGCCAGTCGGTGCGGTGCATGACGCTGATGGCGAGGCCCAGCGGCGCTACCGTCAACACGGCCACGACCCGCGGCCAACTGCCCTGCAGCCACCAGCCCAGCACGAAGAACAGCCAGAGACTGCTCCAGGGCCACAATGACGACCATTGGTCGTGAGCGGTCTCCGGGTGCTGGTGCGCCGCCCAGGCGGCCGTCGCCGCGAGGTAGACCAGGAACACCCCGGACAGGCGCACGAAGGGGTCGCGGCCCAGGCGCCGCCAGGTGGTCGGGCCCTGCATTATCGTCATCAGGGCGACGACGGCGAGGGCGATATGCGCCACTGTCGTGCCGAGCCAGGCCGATGCCGCGAAGATCAACACGGAGCCCCACGCGATCCCGTCACGCAGGCGGGCCCAGCGTGACGGCGCCGGCCGGGTTTGCGCAGATCGGGCGGTCGTCAGATCAGGGCCGGGCATGGCACCATCGGGAGCGTATCCGACTGGACGGCAAGGTTCGTGTGGTCGGGTTGAACCGCCGCAGTGGGGATCGCCCTTGGCGTCGCGGCGGCAGATCAGTCACGTGTTTGCGCGAGGAAGTCCTCGTAGGCGAGCCGGATACCAGTCCGCAGTTCGGTGCGGGCCTGCCAGCCGAGGGCGGCGAGGCGGCTGACGTCGAGCAGCTTGCGCGGCGTGCCGTCCGGCTTGCTGGCGTCGAATACGATCGTGCCCGGAAACGCGACGACGTCCATGACCGTCTCGGCCAGTTCGCGGATCGTCACGTCGGCGCCGCAGCCGACATTCACCAAGGGGCCGTCGTAGCCCGCTTCCATCAGGTAGACACAGGCGTCGGCCAGATCGTCCACGTACAGGAACTCGCGCCGCGGCGTGCCGCTGCCCCAGACCGTCAATTCCCGATCCCCGCGCTGTTTCGCCTCATGCGCCTTGCGGATCAGCGCCGGCAGGACATGGCTGTTGTTGAGGTCGTAGTTGTCATTGGGACCGTACAGGTTGGTCGGCATGACGGACACGTACTGGCGGCCGTACTGCCGCTGATACGACTCGCACAGCTTGATGCCGGCGATCTTGGCAATCGCATACGGTTCGTTGGTGGCCTCCAGCGGGCCGGTCAGCAGATACTCCTCGCGGATCGGCTGCGGACAGTCGCGGGGATAGATGCACGAGGAACCGAGAAACATCAGCCGCTGCAGGCCGGCCCGGTGGGCGCCATGGATCAGGTTGGCCTCGATCACGAGGTTCTGGTAGATGAAATCCGCGCGATAGGTATTGTTCGCCTGGATGCCGCCGACCTTCGCCGCGGCCAGGAACAGGTAGGCCGGCCGTTCACGCTCCAGATAGGCGAACACCGCCGCCTGGTCGAGCAGATCCAGTTCCTGGCGTGAGGGCGTCAGCAGTGTGGTGTAGCCGGCCGTGCGCAGGCGGCGCACCAGCGCCGAGCCCACCATGCCGCGATGACCGGCGACGAGGATCGGCGCGGCTTTGTCGACCACAGGCAGTCCGGCGTCACTCATGGTAATCGTAAGCGGCAAAGCCATGCTGTTTGACGAGGGAGTCGCGCCGTGCGGACTTCAGGTCCTCCCGCATCATCTCGGCGACGAGTTCGGAAAAACTGATCTGCGGCGTCCAACCCAGCTTCTCGCGCGCCTTCGCCGGGTCGCCCAGCAGGGTCTCGACTTCGGTTGGCCGGAAGTAGCGCGGATCGACGCGGACGACGACCTGACCCGGCTTCAGCGGCGTGTCGCCAAAGGCCTTGGCGACGATCCCATGCGCGCTTTCTCCTTCGCCTGCCCAGTCCAGTTCGACGCCCAGTTCGGCCGCGGCGGCATCGACGAAGTTGCGTACGCTGTATTGCACGCCCGTCGCGATGACGAAATCCTCCGGCTGCGTCTGCTGCAGCATCAGCCACTGCATCTCGACGTAGTCGCGCGCATGGCCCCAGTCACGCAGCGCTTCGAGGTTGCCGAGGTACAGGCAGTCCTGCAGCCCCAGGTAGATGCGGGCAAGGGCGCGGGTGATCTTGCGGGTGACGAAGGTCTCGCCGCGCAGAGGGGACTCGTGGTTGAACAAGATGCCGTTGCAGGCATATAGCCCGTAGGCCTCGCGGTAATTGACCGTGATCCAGTACGCGTACAGCTTGGCGACGGCATACGGACTGCGCGGATAGAACGGCGTCGTTTCCTTCTGGGGAATCTCCTGCACCAAACCATATAGCTCCGAGGTGGAGGCCTGGTAGAAGCGGGTTTTCTTGTCCAAGCCGAGAATGCGGATCGCCTCGAGCATGCGCAGGGCGCCGATTCCATCGGCGTTGGCGGTGTATTCCGGTTCCTCGAAGGAAACCTGGACATGGCTTTGTGCCGCGAGGTTGTAGATCTCGTCGGGCTGTGTCTGCTGGATGATGCGGATCAGGCTCGTCGAGTCCGTCATGTCGCCGTAGTGCAGCACGAAGCGGCGATTCTCGACATGCGGATCCTCGTATAGATGATCGATGCGGTCGGTGTTGAACAGCGACGTGCGGCGCTTGATGCCGTGGACTTCGTAGCCCTTTTTCAGCAGAAATTCAGCGAGGTAGGCACCATCCTGTCCGGTCACGCCGGTGATCAAAGCGACTTTGGTCATTTAAGGTCCATTGGGCAAAGCGAGACGTCGGCCGCCACTCGGGGGATGTCCTGTCCTGGGCGCGGTCTCGTGAAGGCGGGGAGAATTCGGCTGGGCACTCCGTTGCACCGGGCAAAGATAAGCCAATTGGGCCGGACTGACAACACGGCCCGCACCGGCCACGCCCGCGGCCGGCGCGGCAGTGACGACCGTCGTCACAGTGTTTCGGTTGCGAAGTCCGCCAGCCGCGACCGCTCGCCCCGCTTCAGCGTGATGTGCGCCGAGTGCGGCCAGTCCTTGAAGCGATCCACGACATAGGTGAGGCCTGACGTCGTGCCCGTGAGGTACGGCGTGTCGATCTGGCCGATATTGCCGAGGCACACGATTTTGGTGCCGGGGCCGGCCCGCGTGACGAGTGCCTTCATCTGTTTCGAGGTCAGGTTCTGCGCCTCGTCGAGTATCAGGTAGCGGCTCAGGAAGGTGCGGCCGCGCATGAAGTTCAACGAGCGCACCTTGACCCGGTTCAGCAGCAACTGGTTCGTCGCGCCGCGTTCCCAGGCGCCGCCGTTCTCCCGGCTGCCGAGAAGCTCCAGGTTGTCGAGGAGGGCGCCCATCCACGGCGTCATTTTTTCCTCCTCGGATCCCGGCAGAAAACCGATGTCCTCGCCGAGTGGGATCGTCTCGCGCGTCATGACGATCTCCTTGTAAAGCTTATGGTCCAGCGTCAAGGTCAGGCCCGCAGCGAGGGCCAGCAGCGTCTTGCCGGTGCCGGCCGTGCCCAGCAGTGTGACGAAGTCGATCTCCGGATCGAGCAGCATGTTCAGCGCGAAATTCTGTTCGCGATTGCGCGCCTGCACGCCCCATACCGCATGCTGCGGCGTGCGGAAGTCGCGGGCCAGCTCGATGACGGCCTGGTTGTTGTCCTTTTTCCGGACCAGGGCCTCGAACTGGGACTCGTCCGGCAGGTACAGGAACTGATTGGGGAACCAATCCTTCACCAGGGGCCCTTCGACCGTATAGAAGGTCCGGCCATGTTCCTGCCACGAGGTCATCCTGCCGCCATGGGTGGCCCAGAAATCGAGCGGCAATTCGCAACTGCCGCTGTACAGCAGGTCGACGTCGTCCAGAACCTGGTCGTTGTAATAGTCCTCGGCATAAAGCCCGATGACCGACGCCTTGATCCGCAGGTTGATGTCCTTCGAAACGACGATCGTCTGACCCTCGGGACGGGCCTTGCTCAGCGCCAGTGCGGTCGCGAGGATGGAGTTGTCCGGGATCTGTCCCGGTAGCGTATCCGGCAGCAGCGACGGCAGGCGTTCGACCTGGAAGTAGAGCCGGCCCTGGCAGCGCTCGTCGAGACGCTCGGCGTACTGGGTGCTGGGCAACTCGATACCCTGGTGGATCGCGTCGAGATCCGCGTGCTGAATCAGTTCGTCGAGGAAGCGACTCGCCTGACGCGCGTTGCGCGCCACCTCCGAGAGCCCCTTCTTGGAATGGTCCAGTTCCTCCAGCACGATCATCGGAATGAAGACGTCGTGTTCCTGGAAACGGAACAGGGCCGAGGGATCGTGCATCAACACGTTGGTATCGAGGACGAAGAGCTTCTTCGTCCCTTCGGGAGCGCTGGTCATGCGTGGGGTGTCACAATTGGAACGGTCCGCCCCGCAGGCGGGGCGGCCGCAGTTGGCAAGGCCGGCTGCTTAGTTTGCGGCGGCGCGGATGGCTTCCAGCACTGAGGCAGCATGGCCCTTGACGCTGACTTTGCGCCACTCGGCGACGAGCTTGCCGTCGGGGCCGATCAGGAAGGTACTGCGCTCAATGCCTCGGACCTGCTTGCCGTACATGTTCTTCATCTTCATGACGTCGAACAGCGCGCATAAAGTTTCGTCCGGGTCGGACAACAATTCGAACGGAAACTCCTGTTTACACTTGAAGGTTTCGTGCGATTTCACGCTGTCGCGCGACACGCCGAGGATGTCGGCGTTCAGGGCCTGAAACTCCGGGTAAAGGTCGCGGAAGTCTTGTCCCTCCTGGGTACAGCCGGGGGTGCTGTCCTTGGGATAAAAGTACACGACCAGGAACTTGCCGGCGAAGTCGCCGGACTGGATGGCGCGGCCGCCGGTCGCGGCGGCGGAGAAGGCGGGTACGGGGGCACCGACGGCAATGGATGACATGGTTTCTCCAGGGGGCAGGGGACGCGCCTCAGCGCTTCACGGGTTCGAGAATCGCATCGATGTTGATCTGGTCGCAGAATTCGAGGAACTCGTCGCGCAGCGAGACGATCTTCATACCCGTCGGAATCTTGACGATCATGTGGGCGATGAACACCTGGGCGCCGCCGTAGGGAGCGGGGTAACGGCTGGTGTTCAGGTCCAGGATCTTGATGTTTCGTGCGGTGAAGAACTCGGCCAGATCGTGAATCGTGTCCGGCTGCTCGGCAGCGAAGACATCGACCGAATAGGGGATCACGTCCTCGGGCGGTGGTTCTTCCTCGTCGCGGCAGCGCATCGTGGCCAGTTTCAGCGTGAGCCGCTGAGCACTCGCCTCCAGCAGACTTTCGAGTCGGACGATATGATTCCAGTTCCCCTCGATCAGCAGGTGCGCCGCGAATTCCCGCCCCAACTCCGTGATCCGGCTCTCCAGGATGTTGCACTTCGCATCCTTCACGATGCGGGTCAATTCGACGATCAGGTCGGGACGGTCCTCCCCCATGACGGTGACGACGATCTGCATGGGCCTCTGGTTATCCGGTCTCATAAAAAGCACAGAGTCTAACATTCTTCGAGCCGCCCGCGACGGCCCCCGCCGACCGCGCGGCGCGTTGTCATGGACCCTCTCCGCAAGCTACTATGGGGCCCTTTTCGTCATGCAAGCTCCCACAGAATGATCCAAGGCAGCATGGTCGCGCTCGTCACGCCGATGGCGGAAGACGGGGCGCTGGACTACGACGCGCTGGCGCGCCTGATCGATTTCCACATCGACGAAGGCAGCGATGCCCTCGTGGTCGTGGGCACGACCGGAGAATCCGCGACGCTGGATACGGAAGAGCACTGTGAGGTCATCCGCTTTGCCGTGGAGCGCGTGGCCGGACGCGTGCCGGTCATCGCCGGCACCGGTGCGAACGCAACGCGGGAGGCGATCGAACTGACCGAACGCGCTCAGGGCGTCGGCGCCGATGCCTGTCTGTTGGTCACACCCTACTACAACAAGCCAACGCAGGAGGGCTTGTTTCGGCACTTCAGCGCCGTGGCGCAGGCCGTCGCGATACCCCAGATACTCTACAACGTGCCGGGTCGAACGGCTTGCGACATGCTCCCGGAGACGGTCGGGCGCCTCGCCAGTGTCCCGAACATCGTCGGGATCAAGGAAGCCACCGGTGACCTTGGGCGCGTCGGTACCCTCCGGGCGCTGTGTCCGCCCGATTTCGCGCTGTATTCGGGCGATGATGCGACGGCTGCCGAGTTCTGCCTGATGGGCGGTCACGGCGTCATCTCCGTGACGGCCAATGTCGCCCCGAGGGCGATGCACGACCTGTGCGACGCGGCCATCGCCGGCCAGCGTGCCGAGGCGGAGGAGATCGACGCTCGGCTGGCAGGTCTGCACCGGAACCTGTTCGTCGAATCCAATCCGATACCGGTGAAATGGGCGCTGCATGCGATGGGCCTGATCGACCGCGGCATCCGTCTTCCGCTGACGTGGCTTTCGCCCGGCTGCGAAGAGAACGTTCGACTGGCCATGCGCCAGGCCGGCGTTCTTTGATCGGGTCTCGAGGTCGCCGATGAACAGACCCCTGATCGTCGCCTCGGTGGCGTCTTCGCTCGTGTTGAGCGGCTGTAGCTTCCTGGGTTCGCTGTTCCCGGACAAGCAGCGGCAGTATCAGTACACGACCGAGATCCCGCCCCTCGAAGTGCCGCCTGACCTGTCGATGTCCACCATGACGGGCGCCAAGATCAACCGCGGAGCCGGGCCGGCCGCCGCACGGGATACTGCAGCTCCTGCCGAAGGTGAGGATGAAGCGACGCCGAGGCCAGCCGCGGCGGGCGGGCCAGCCGAGCCCAAGACGCCGACCCTGGCGCAAAACACCGAGGATGTGCCGTTGATCGAGCTGGCGAGCCCGTTCGCCCAGGCCTGGAACGATGTGGGACGGGCATTGGGTCGCCTGAAGGTCGAGGTCAGCGACCAGAACCGTTCCGAGGGCGTGTACTACGTGTACTACGGCGGCCCGACCAAGGCCTATGAAGACCGCGGCATGTGGGGCGATATCAGTGACCTTTTCTCCGGCGGCAGCCCGAAAGCCAAGGAGTTCCGCCTGAAACTGGAGGAACACAAGACCAAGAAGGGCGCGTCCACGGACGTCTTCCTGTTCGATGACGAGGGCCAGCCGGTGACCGGAGGGCCGTCGCTGGAGCTGTTGAAGAAACTGCACGCGCAGCTGACCGAATTCGCGAAATCCGACAGCGGCGCCGCAGCCGGGCCATCCAGCGACTGAGTCGTCTTGACCGGAGGCCGGCGGTCCGACGCGCGTCCTTGAGTTGGCGCTCGCGGCCCGTCGGGTGGCCACTTCGAGCGTTCGCGCCGCTCCGCGCATTGCGAGAGTCCGGTCGTTTTGTCGAGCAACACCATGCCTCTCGCTGGCGGGGCTCCCGTCGGCTTCGCCGTCCATCCTCGAGCACTTCTTAAACCGCACCTATCACGATGTACATCAGGCTTATCGGATCAACAGCCCTGTCGGCGGGGCGCCGGCGCCGGTGGCTCGACGAGCTGCGCGGGGCGATCCCCGATCTGCGTGACCTCCAGGCACACTACGAGCACTTCGTGGAACTGGAGCGACCGCTCCGGGCCGAGGAGCAGGAAAGGCTGGAACAGGTATTGGCGTATGGCGAGGCGGCGGCCGAGGACGGCAGGTACCCGCTGACAGCCCTGGTCGTGCCACGCCTCGGAACGATCTCGCCGTGGTCGAGCAAGGCGACCGAGATCGTCCAACGCTGTGGCCTGACGGTCGTGCGGCGGGTCGAGCGCGGCATACGCTACCGTTTCGACCATCCGGGAGAGCTTTCCGCGGAAGCGTGGAACGGCCTGATGGCGCGGCTTCACGACCGCATGACACAAACCGTCCTGGCGGATCGCGACGAAGCGGCGATCTTCGCGCACCATGAGCCGGCGCCCCTGGCGACGGTGCCGCTGCTGACGCAGGGTCGGCCGGCGCTTGCAGCAGCCAACCAGACCCTCGGACTCGCACTGTCGGAAGACGAACTCGATTATCTGGCCGAGAGCTTTCAAGGCCTGGGGCGGGATCCGACCGACGTCGAGCTGATGATGTTTGCTCAGGCTAACTCGGAGCACTGCCGGCACAAGATCTTCAACGGCAGTTGGACCATCGACGGCGTATCGCGGCCCGAGACGCTGTTCGGGATGATCCGCCACACCAGCGCCGTGAGCCCGGCCGGCATTCTTTCGGCCTACCATGACAATGCGGCCGTCGTGGAGGGGCGGGACACGGCGGTGCTGCTGCGCGATCCGGAGAGTTGCGATTACCGCTACGTCGATGAGCCGTCCCACTTGTTGATGAAGGTGGAGACCCATAACCATCCGACGGCGATTTCGCCGCACCCCGGGGCCGCGACCGGCTCCGGCGGGGAGATCCGCGACGAGGCGGCCACCGGTCGCGGTTCGCAAACCAAAGCCGGTCTGGCCGGATTCTCGGTTTCGCATCTGCGCATCCCCGGCTTTCCCCAGCCCTGGGAGACCGCACTCGGCAAGCCGGAACGCATCGCGTCGGCGCTGCAGATCATGCTCGAAGGTCCGATCGGCTCCGCGGCCTTCAACAATGAATTCGGGCGACCGAATCTGTGCGGCTATTTTCGCACCTACGAACAGGACTCTGGCGATCCGGAGGCACTTCGCGGTTACCACAAGCCGATCATGATCGCCGGCGGCATGGGAACCATCCGCGCGCCGAACATCCACAAGCTGAAGATTCCGCCCGGCGCAGCGATCATCGTGCTGGGCGGTCCGGCCATGCTGATCGGGCTAGGCGGTGGTGCGGCGTCGTCGGTGGCGTCGGGTGCCAGCGCCGAGGCACTCGATTACGCGTCGGTCCAGCGCGAGAATCCCGAAATGCAGCGTCGCTGCCAGGAGGTCATCAATCGCTGTGCGGCGCTCGGTGAGCAAAATCCCATCCTGGCGATTCACGACGTGGGTGCCGGCGGGCTCTCCAACGCGGTGCCGGAGATCATCCACGACGCCGGCCGGGGCGGGCGTTTCGAACTGCGGGCCATTCCGAATGACGACCCCGGCATGTCGCCGATGCAAATCTGGTGCAACGAGTCGCAGGAACGGTATGTGCTCGCCGTGGCACCGGAGGCTCTGGCGGCATTCCAGGCGTTTTGCGAGCGGGAGCGCTGTCCGTATTCGGTGCTCGGCTACGCGACCGAAGAGGAAGTCCTGCAGTTGACCGACGCGCGTTTCGATAACGCGCCCGTCGACTTGCCGATGTCGCTGCTGTTCGGCAAGCCACCGAAGATGCATCGATTCGTCGCGCGGGTAAGCCGGGCCTGTGCCGAATTCGACTTTTCGGAAGTCGAACTGGGCGAGGCCGTGCGGCGCGTCCTGCGCTTCCCGGCCGTGGCCGACAAGAGTTTCCTGATCCATATCGGCGACCGTTCGGTCGGCGGGCTGGTCGTGCGCGATCAAATGGTCGGGCCCTGGCAGGTCCCGGTCGCCGATGTGGCCGTGACGGCCGCCGGGTTCCGGGCGGACCACGGCGAGGCGATGGCGATGGGCGAACGCGCGCCGCTGGCCGTCACCGACGCACCCGCATCGGGGCGGATGGCCGTCGGCGAGGCGCTGACCAACATCGCCGCCGCGCGCATCGAAGCTCTCGGCGACGTCAAGCTGTCTGCGAACTGGATGGCGGCGTGCGGCGCGCCGGGCGAGGACGCACGCCTGTTCGATACGGTCGAGGCCGTGGGGCACGACCTATGCCCGGCCCTGGGTATCGCGATTCCGGTCGGCAAGGATTCGCTGTCGATGAAGACGGTCTGGTCCGAGCGGGGCGTGCAACAGACCATGACCGCGCCGGTGTCGCTGATCGTCTCGGCGTTCGCGCCCGTCAGTGATGTGCGTCGCACCCTGACCCCACAGTTGCAACCCGGCGACACGGCGCTGCTGCTGGTCGATCTGGGGTGCGGTCGGCACCGGCTCGGTGGCTCGGTTCTGGCGCAGGTCTATGGCCAGCCCGGTGGCGCCTGTCCGGATCTCGACGACCCGCGGCTGTTTCGCGCGTTCTTCGCCGCGATTCAGGATCTCAACGCAGCGGGGGCACTGCTCGCCTATCACGATCGTTCGGATGGCGGGTTGCTCGCAAGCTTGTGCGAGATGGCATTCGCCGGCCGCTGCGGCATCGACATCGATCTCGTTTGCGATGACGCCGAGGTGCTCCCGCTGCTGTTCGCCGAGGAACTCGGCGCCGTGCTGCAAGTGCGGTCCGCGGAACTCGACGCCGTCCGGACGCTGCTCGAGCGGGCGGGTCTTGGCGCTTGCGTCAGGGTGCTCGGCGCGCCCGCCGATTCGGGGCGGGTCGCGATCCGGAACCGTGGGACGGTGTGCTTCGAGGCGACGCGCGCCGAATTGCAGGCTTGCTGGGCCGAGACCAGCTACCGGATGCAGGCGCTGCGCGACGATCCCGGCTGCGCTGCGCAGCAGTACGCGGCCACCGCCGATGGCGGGAGCGCCGCCTTGCACGAGGCGTTGAGTTTCGACCCCGCGGAAGATCCGGCGGCACCGTATTTGAATCTGGCGCGCCCGAGGGTTGCCGTGCTGCGCGAGCAGGGCGTCAACGGTCATGTGGAGATGGCGGCCGCATTCGAGCAGGCCGGCTTCTGCAGTGTCGACGTACACATGAGCGACCTGGCGGCAGGCCGGGTCAAACTCGCCGATTTCGCGGGATTTGCGGCCTGCGGCGGTTTTTCGTTCGGTGACGTGCTCGGTGCCGGCGGGGGTTGGGCGAAGTCGATTCTGTTCGACGAGCGGTTACGCGACGACTTCGAAGCCTTTTTCCAGCGTTCGGGCACCTTCGCGCTGGGCGTCTGCAATGGCTGCCAGATGATGGCGCAGATCAGGGAGCTGATTCCGGGCGCCGAACACTGGCCACGCTTCGTGCGTAACGTATCGGAACAATTCGAGGCGCGCTGGGTACCGGTGCGCGTCGGCGGATCGCCTTCGCTATTCTTCAACGGCATGGCGGGCTCACGCATGCCGGTGGTCGTGGCGCATGGCGAGGGGCGGGCACAGTTCGACACGCCTGCGGCACTCGCAGCCGCTGGCCCGCTGGTTGCGCTGCAGTATGTGGACGCTGCGGGCGCCCCGACAGAGCGCTTTCCGGAAAACCCCAACGGTTCGCCGCTCGGCATTGCCGGACTCACGACGCCGGACGGGCGCTTCACGATCATGATGCCGCATCCGGAACGTTGCTACCGCGGCTTGCAGAACAATTGGCGGTCGGTGAGCAGCGAGCAGGAAGGCGCGTGGCGCCGCATGTTCCGGAACGCGCGGGCGTTCCTGCGCTGAAACCGGCGGACGATCCTTGCCAACCGGGCGGGCCGCAGGGTACTCTACGCGGCTTTCCCGGGTCGGCGCGAGGAACGTTGTGAGCACTCGCCCCGATTCCTTGGTGTGCTGTGCATTTGGAGACACCGCCTTCATCGCAGCGCCCCGATTGTCGTATGGTTTCCTTTGGGTGTGTTCATGGTTCAAGCGCTAACGGTTCTGCATGTACTGGTTGCTCTGGCGATCATCGGTCTGGTCATGATCCAGAGGGGCCGGGGGGCTGATGCCGGCGCGGGTTTCGGTGGTTCCTCGAACACCTTCTTCGGTGCCCGGGGTGCTGCCACGTTTCTGTCGAAGTCGACGGCGATCGCGGCCGTGGTGTTTTTCAGCACCAGCCTCACGCTTGCCTATTTGTCCGATCACAGGGACAATAAGTCGGCTGACATCATGGACACGCCGGCCGCTCCCAAGACCTCGTCGGACTTGCCGCCGGTACCACAGCCTGCCAAGGCACCGAGCGACCTGCCGCAGTCTGCAGACGTCCCGACCGGGGCCCCCGCACCGGCAAAGTGAGCTTGCCGGGGCAGGATCGTTCCTGATCAGTTTCCTAGCCGATGTGGTGGAATTGGTAGACACGCCATCTTGAGGGGGTGGTGACGCAAGTCGTGTCGGTTCAAGTCCGACCATCGGCACCAACAGTTTCCATAGGCGACGTGGTCGGTATCCTGCCGACCCGGCGCATTGCCTGAAGCACCATGCAATTTTCCATTGCAGCCAGCGCCGGACCGGCGCGACGCGGTGAGCTGTCGCTCAGCCACGGCACGGTGCAGACTCCCGCCTTCATGCCGGTTGGCACCTACGGTACCGTCAAGGCCATGACCCCGGAAGAACTGCGGGGGTTGGGCGCCGAAATCATCCTCGGCAACACCTTTCACCTGATGCTGCGCCCGGGTACCGACATCGTCGGTCTACACGGGGGGCTGCACGGTTTCATGCATTGGGACGGTCCGATCCTGACCGATTCCGGTGGTTTCCAGGTGTTCAGTCTCGGGGCGATGCGGAAGATCACGGAGGAGGGCGTCCGTTTCCGCTCGCCGATCGATGGCTCGCCGGTGTTTCTGGGCCCCGAGGAGTCGATGGCCGTGCAGCGTGCGCTCGGGTCGGACATCGTGATGATCTTCGACGAATGCACGCCCTATCCGGCCAGCTACGAGGCAGCGCAATCCTCGATGCGGCTCTCGCTGCGCTGGGCCGAGCGCAGCCTGCGCGCCCACCAGGGCAATCCGAATGCGCTGTTCGGCATCGTTCAGGGCGGCATCTACGAAACGCTGCGACAGGAGTCGCTGTTGGGGCTGGTGGGCTTGGGCTTTGACGGGTACGCGATCGGCGGACTCTCGGTGGGGGAACCCAAGGACGATCGACGACGTGTGCTCGGCGCGCTGCTACCTGAAATGCCGTGGGACCGGCCGCGTTACCTGATGGGGGTTGGTACGCCCGAGGACATCGTCGAAGCCGTGGGCCTGGGCATCGACATGTTCGACTGCGTGCTGCCCACGCGCAATGCGCGGAACGGCCACCTGTTCACCCACTTCGGTGACCTGCGGATTCGCAATGCGTGTTTCCGCGACGACCCGCGCCCCATCGACGAAGAGTGTGGCTGCTACACCTGCCGGAACTACAGTCGCGCGTATTTGCGGCATCTGGACAAATGCGGCGAGATCCTCGGCGCCCGCCTGAACACGATACACAACCTGTATTACTACCAGGACCTGATGCGCGGCATTCGTGGCGCCATCGAAGCCGATGCGTGGTCTGCTTTCGTGGCTGACTTTTTGCGGAATCGCGGCGCCGCTTAGCGCGTTTTGTGCCATAATGCCGCGCTTTTAACGATGACCGCCGCGAGGCCTAGACCCGTATGGATTTCCTGATATCGAGTGCACATGCGCAGGCTGCCGGCCCTGCCGCGCAGGAGCCCGGATTCGCCGGACTCATTCTGCCGATCGCGATCCTGCTGATGTTCTTCTTGTTGTTCGTGCTGCCACAGCATCGGCGTGGCCGCGAGCAGAAGAAGATGATCGAGTCGCTGGCCAAAGGCGTCGAGGTGGTGACCAACGGCGGGCTGCTCGGCAAGATCGTCGACCTCGACGAAAACTTCATCGTGCTGGAAGTGGGCGACAACGTGCAGGTAAACGTCCAGCGTCACGCTGTGGCCTCGCTGATGCCGAAGGGCACCTACAAGGCGAGCAAGCGAAAGCAGGAAAAACTGGACAAACCCGCCTCCTAAGCCGCGCGGCCCGCGTCGGACGAAGGGAATCCCTTCGTCCGGCTGAGTACTGGAAGACACTATGCGCAATTCGTTCCCTCTCTGGAAAAATCTGCTGATCCTGGGCGTGCTGCTCTGGGCCTTCATCTATGCGTTGCCGAATTTTTTCGGCGAAGACCCTTCCGTGCAGTTGTCGCCGGTGCGGTCCGCCAAGGTCGACGACACGGTCCGGAAGCAGGTCGAAGAGTTGCTGCAGGGTCAGGGCCTGAAGCCGCAAAAGGTCGAACTGAACGACAAGAGGCTGCTGATCCGCTTTGCCGATACCGATGCCCAGCTGAAGGCGGCTGATGCGATCGAGAAGGCCATGGGCACCAATTACACGGTCGCGCTAAATCTGGCACCCGCGACACCGGGCTGGCTGCGGGCGATCGGTGCCCAGCCCATGTACCTGGGTCTGGATCTGCGGGGTGGCGTGCATTTCATGATGCAGGTCGACATGGAAGCCGCGATCAAACAGCGCGAAGAGCGTTACGCCGAGGACGTGCGGACCCTGTTGCGCGAGAACAAACTGCGCTACCGCTCGGTCGACCGCCAGAACGGTACCATCCGCGCGCAGTTCGACGACACCGCGACGCTGGCGCAGGCGCAAAGTGTGCTGGGTCGCGAGTTCCGCGGGCTGCTGATCGATACCGACGAGAGTCAGAATGTCCTGCTTGCGACCTTGTCCGAGGTCGAGAAGCGGGAAGTGCAGAAGTTCGCCGTGGGCCAGAACATCACGACCCTGCGCAACCGTGTCAACGAACTGGGCGTGGCCGAACCGGTGATCCAGCAGCAGGGGACGGACCGGATCGTCGTGCAGTTGCCCGGCGTGCAGGACACGGCCCGGGCCAAGGAGATCCTCGGTGCCACGGCGACCCTGGAGTTCCGGCTGGTCGACACCGAGCACAGCGTTCCCTCGGCGGCGGATTCGCGGGTGCCCCTGACGGCACAGTTGTATCGCGACCGTGCCGGACAGCCGATTCTGCTGCAGCGGAAGATCATCGTGACGGGTGATCAGGTGGTCGACGCGGCCTCCGGTATGGATCAGCAGTCGGGAACGCCCGCCGTGTTCGTGACGCTGAACAGCATCGGCGCGAAACGGATGGCGGATACCAGCGCCGTCAACATCGGCAAACCGATGGCCGTCGTGTTCATCGAGAACAAGTCCGAGACCAAGGAAATCAACGGTAAGAAAGTCACGACACGCAAGAAGGTCGAAGAGGTCATCAACGTGGCGACGATCCGCGACCGATTGACCAAGCGCTTCCAGATCACCGGCCTCGACACCGCGGACGAGGCCCGTAATCTCGCGCTGCTGCTGCGAGCAGGCGCCCTGGCGGCGCCGGTGGACATCGTCGAGGAGCGCACGGTGGGTCCGAGCCTCGGGAAGGAGAACATCGATCAGGGCGTGCGTTCGTTCATGATCGGCTTCGCAGCGATCATCGTCATCATGCTGGTTTACTACAAGGTGTTCGGTCTGATCGCTGCCTTCACGCTGATATTCAACGTGGCATTGATTCTGGCGATCCTGTCGCTACTGCAGGCGACGCTGACCTTGCCCGGTATCGCCGGCATTACCCTGACCATCGGCATGGCGGTCGACGCCAACGTGCTGATCTATGAGCGCATCAAGGAAGAATTGCGCAACGGCAACTCTCCGCAATCCGCGATCTATGCCGGCTTCGAGCGCGCCTTCAGCACGATCTTCGATTCGAACATCACGACCCTGCTGGCCGCCGTGATGCTGTTCGGCATCGGATCGGGGCCAGTCAAGGGTTTCGCCGTCACGCTGACCATCGGTATCCTGACGTCGATGTTCACCGCCGTCATGTGCACGCGCATGATGGTGAATTGGGTCTACGGGCAGCGCCGCGCCGCGAAGCTGTGGATTTGAATCGAGCTCGCCGAATTTCATTGAGGACCCGCACCCGTGGCTGAAACCATTACCCGCAACTACAAGATCGACTTTCTCGGCAAGCGGAGCATTGCCGTGGGCCTGTCGGTCATCCTGAGTCTGGCCGCGATCGTTTCGCTGTTCGTCAAGGGACTGAACTTCGCGATCGACTTCACGGGTGGTACCGTAGTCGAAGCGACCTATGACAACCCGCCCGACCTGAACGCGATCAGGGCGCAACTCGAGACGGCCGGATTCCACGGGCCGACCGCGCAGCACTTCGGTACCGCCCGGACCGTCCTGATCCGGCTGCCGCCGGAGGCGAATGCCGAGGGCGCACCGGCCACGGAGGGCACCGCCAAGGACGCGGTCGCCGAAGATCTCGGGCTGGCGCAGAACGACCTCAAGAGCCGCGTCTCAGCCGCCCTGAACACCGATCCAGCCTTCAAGGCCACGATAACGCGGGTGGAATTCGTCGGGCCCCAGGTGGGCGATGACCTGACGGAGAGCAGCATCCTGGCGCTGGTGCTGGCGACGATCGGGATTCTCGTGTACGTCGCGTGGCGTTTCGAATACCGTTTCTCGCTAGGCGCTATTCTGGCGACGCTGCACGACATCATCATGATTTTCGGGGTCTTCTCGTTTTTCCAGCTGGACTTTGATCTGAGCGTGCTGGCGGCAATTCTCGCGGTCATGGGCTATTCGCTGAACGACACCATCGTCGTGTTCGACCGGATTCGCGAGAATTTCCGGAAGTACCGTCGCGGCGAGGTGATCGACGTCATTAACCTGTCGATCAACGAAACCCTGAGCCGTACGCTGATGACCTCCTTCCTGACGTTCGTCACGGTCCTGGCGATGGCGGTCTGGGGCGGCGAGATCATCCATAACTTCGCGATTGCGCTGATCATCGGTATCGCCGTGGGTACCTATTCGTCGATCTACGTCGCAAGCGCCCTGGCTCTGCGACTGGGCGTCAGCCGCGCGGACCTGCTGCTGCCGGAAAAGGAAGGCGCGGTCGACACGCGTCCCTGATCTCTCATGGCGCGGTGCCCGGTTGCCCGGGTACCGCGCTCGTATGCCAGGGTGCTCCCGGAGCGCTCTCGTGTCCCCCCACGCATGCCCTGCACCGAGGGCGTGCAGCCTCAGTCGCGACTTGACGCGCTCTTCGAGCGCGGGCGGAATTCGGTCCCCGGACCCAAATCCGCGTCAACTCGCACCCGCTAACCCTCGTCTTCCCGCCGGACAGTGTCGCCAGCAATGGATTGATGCTTACATTTTGGAATGACGAAATTACTTTTTATTATTAGGTGTTCTTAGCCGGGTGCGATACGCTGACCGCGCTGCACCTTGGCCTGTTATTTGCGTGATTCCGAGAGTCCGCGGGGAATGACAGCCTGGTTCGGTTCGGGTATCGCCATGCACCGCCGGTGCGGCCCTTCGCGGTGGACCCGTCGGTTTCCACTCATTTCGAAGACTTCAAAAGGGAGATTCGATGCCCCAACGCTCTGATATCGCCTCGGTCCCGACAGGGGCCTACAAATTCATCCCCGCCCTCGATTCTCTGCGACGCTACTCGTGGCAGGATGGTCGTAGTGACCTGTTGGCGGGCCTCACCGTGGCCACGGTCGCGGTGCCGCAGGCCATGGCCTACGGTCTGGTCGCGGGATTGCCCGCGGAATACGGTCTTTACACAGCCATCGTGATGACGGCAGTCGGTGCGCTGTTCGACTCGTCACGCCAGCTGATCAACGGGCCGACGAATGCGACCTCGATCGCACTGCTGAGCGTGATCGCCTCGGTGGCGCCGGAATCGAAGATCGAAGCGGCGATGCTCGTGGCCTTCATGGTAGGTGTCGTGCAGCTCGCGATCACCGCGGCGCGACTCGGGGACCTCACGCGCTATGTATCGCATTCGGTGATCGTCGGTTTCACGCTGGGCGCGGGCTCGTTGATCGTGCTGGACCAGATGAAGAACCTGCTCGGCAAGAAGGCCATGGGCGGGGTGCACGATCATTTCCTGTCGCGCTTCTGGCAGACAATGACGGAAGGCGGGGCGATCCACATGGACACGTTGTGGGTCGGGCTGGGAACTATGGCAGCGGTGCTGCTGTTGCGCTGGTTCAAGAACAAGATCGGCTGGCGATTTCTGCCGGAGTTGCTGATCGTGGTGGTCGGGGCAGCGTGGCTCTCGTGGTCCTTCGGCCTGGAAGCGCGCGGCGTGAAGATCATTGGGGACATTCCGGCCAAGTTGCCGTCGTTCCAGTGGCCGAACTTCGATGCCGCGATGATGCGCGACTTCGCGACAGGCTCCCTGGCGATTGCGATGCTGGGCTTGCTCGAAGCCTTGTCGATGGCCAAGGCCATCGCGGCCGTGACACGGCAGAAGCTCGATATGAACCAGCAATGTCTCAGCGAGGGTCTGGCGAACTTTACGGGCAGCTTCTTCCAGTGCATTCCGGGTTCGGGGTCACTGACGCGTTCGGCCATCAACCAGCAGGCGGGTGCCGCTTCCCAGTGGTCCGGTGTGATCTCCGCCATCGCTGTCGCGGTCATCATGCTGGCCTTTGCGCCGTATGCGCGGTTCATACCCAAGGCAGTGCTCGCCGGCATCCTGTTTCTGTCGGCCTGGAAGATGGTGGACTGGCACGCACTGCGTTATCACGTTCGCGCGACGCGTTTCGACGCCGCCATCGTGGCCGTGACGGCCTTTTCGGCGGTCGGCATTTCGATCGAGTTCTGCGTGCTGATCGGCATTTTCATGTCCTTTATGCTGGCCGTGCCGCGCGCCGGGCGGATGCGGCTATCGGAGTTCATCGTCACGCGTGACGGCGCCATTCACGAACGCCTGCCGGAAGACGAGCCGTGTTCCAAGATCCTGTTGTTCGGCCTCGAAGGCGAGCTGTTCTTCGGCTCCACCGCAGCGCTGGACAAGCATTTCGAATATATCGAGAGCCTGATCGGCCCGGACACGGAAGTGCTGCTGCTGCGCATGAAGCGGGCGCGAAATCCGGATGCGGTGGCGTTGAACCTTCTCGAGAGCTTTCTCGATCGGGTGCGCGCCCGTGGGGTCAAGGTGGTCATGTGTGGTGTGAGTCCCCATCTGCATGATGTGATGCAGCGGACGGGCTTTGCCGACCGGTTGGGTGAGAAGGAGTTGTTCCTGGAGCAACCGGTTCGGCTCACGAGTACGATCCTGGCCGTCCGCCATGCCTACGAGCTGATCTCGGAGCCTTGCCCCACCTGTCCGCGTCGCGAGACGCCAATCGGCGAGACACCGCTTTACTTCGTTCCTTGAGGTAATCCCGCGGCGGGGCGGATTCGGTTCTGCCCCGCGGCGTCTCAGCCGGCCGGCAGATGCCTACCGTCGGCGGGCTTGGCTGACCGCGGCAGCCAACGCCGCAGTGCCGGGGCCGTCATCATCGTACTCAGCACCGCCATCAGCACCAGCATGGTGAAGACCGATGGTGGGATGACGCCGAGGTCTAGCCCGACATTCGCGATGACCAGTTCCAACAGGCCACGCGTATTCATCATGATCGCGACATTCCGTGACGAAGACGCATCCAGCCCGCTCCAGCGCGCGGCGAGATAGCAGCCGCCGAACTTTCCCGTGGCGGCGAGTAGCAGCGCGAGCGCAAAGGCGCCCCACAGTTGAGGGCTGTCGAGGTGGCCCACATCGGTGCGCAGCCCCGTGTAAGTGAAGAAAACCGGCATGAAAAACACCATGACCAGGTCGGCTGCCCTGGCTTTCCAGGCGTCGACCAAGGCGCGCTGGTCGTGTAGCAGCATACCGATCACAAAGCCACCGAAGATCGCGAACAGACCCAACCAATTGGTAACGATCGCAGACAGAAACACGGCCGCCAGCAACAGCGCCATCAGGTCCTGCGTCAGAACGTCGTCGCCCCGGCGCATGACACGCACCAGCCAGCGGAGCAGCGGTCGCAGCAGCGACCAGCACGCCAAGCCATAGAGGCCGAGGTAGCCGAGCTGTAGCAGCGTGTCGAGAGGCGCCAGCCGGCTCGTCACCCAGGTGCTGATCAGGGCCAGCAAGGTCCAGCCGATGGCATCGGTAATGGCTGCTGCCGCGATGGTGATCACGCCGATGCGGGTCTGTGTCAGTCCGTACTCCATCATGATGCGCCCGAGGACCGGAACTGCGGTGATCGAGAACGCGGTCGCCAGGAACAGGGAATAGGCCGACCTGTCGATGAACGGGGCCAGGGTGGCGGACGATCCGAAGCCGAAACCAAAGCCGAAAATGAAGGGGCAGACGATGCCGACCAGGGCCACGGCAATCGCCGCGCGCTTATTGCGCCCGGCCTGAAGGTGGCTGAAGTCGAACTCGAGGCCGATCTGGAACATCAGCAGGATGAGTCCGATTTGGCTGATGATGCCGATCGGGAGCGTATCGGTCGATTCGAAGACGAAGGCCTGCGCGGCCGGTGCCAGCCGCCCGAAGAGGGAGGGGCCCAGCAACAGGCCCGCCAGCATCTCGCCGACGGCCCGGGGTTGTCCCAGCCTCTGGGCGAGCCCGCCGGCAACTCGCCCCATTACGATGATGAGGCTGAGTTGCAGGAGAACGAACGGGAGAACCTGCTCCAGTCCCTGGCCTGGAGGGGCTCCCTGAGGCGCCATGCGCGCGGCTCAGGTCGGCTGGCGGAGACGGCTATGCCGGTAGGAATAGCCGAAATAGATCAGCAGCCCGATGCCCAGCCAGACGACAAAACGCACCCAGGTCAGGGTCGGCAGAAAGCCCATCAGCGCGAGGCACATCGCCGCACCGAGCAGCGGGAAAACGGGATTGATCGGGGTACGGAACGGACGCTTCATTTCGGGCTGGGTGATACGTAGCGTGATCACACCGAAACAGACCAGAACGAACGCGAACAGGGTACCGATGTTGACCAGTTCGGCGAGTTCTCCGAGCGGTACCAGTCCGGCGACTGCCGCGATGAACAGCCCGCAGATCACAATGACGCGGATCGGTGTCTGCGTGCGCGCGTTCACCGTGGAGAACCAGTCCGACAAAAGCCCGTCGCGGGACATGGCAAAGATGATCCGGGTCAGGCCGTAATAGAGCACCAGCATGACGGTAGTGAGCCCGGCGATGACCCCGGTGGACACGAGCGCCGAGGCCCACCGAAAGCCGATCAACTGCAGCGCATGAGCCACGGGCGATGCCACGTTGAGATCGGCGTAGGGCACGATCGCGGTCAGCAGGCCGGCCACGATGATGTAGACCGTCGTGCAGAAGGCCAGGGAGCCGAGGATGCCAATCGGGACGTCCCGTTTTGGATTGTGCGCTTCCTCGGCGGCGGTCGAGACCGCATCGAAGCCCACGTACGCAAAGAACACGATGGATGCGCCGGCCAGTACACCCACGGGCTTGCCGTCGGCGTTGTGGCTGAACCAACCGAAGGGCATGAAAGGATCCCAGTTGGCCGGATTGACGTTGAATACGGCGATGGTCACGAAGACCGTGATCGTGATCAGCTTGACTGAAACCATGACGGCGTTGAGTCTGGCGCTTTCCTTGGCCCCGACGATCAGCAGTGCCATCAGGAAAAAGATGATGGCCGAGGCGGGCAGGTTGATGATGCCGCCAAGCTCGGGCGCTTTGGTCAGCGCATCGGGCAGCGGGAAGCCGATCGCATTCAGCGCCTGGCAGAGGTACCCCGACCAGCCGTTCGCGACCGCGGCGACCGAGATCGCATACTCGAGCATCAAATCCCAACCGATGATCCAGGCGATGAGCTCGCCGAAGGCGGCGTAACTGTAGCCATAGGCGCTACCGCAACCGCCGACGCTGGAGGCGAGTTCGGCGTAGGACAGGGCGGCGAAGGCGCAGGCCAGACCCGCGATGACGAACGAAATCGTGACCGCCGGCCCGGCCTGCGTGGCCGCGGCGATACCGGTCAACACAAAGATTCCGGTGCCGATGATGGCGCCGATGCCGAGCAGCGTCAGGTCGGTCGCGCTGAGACAGCGCCGGAGCCCGCTCTCCTCGAAATCGTCCGGCGTGCTGGTCTTGGTGCGAAACATCTGCATATGGCTACTCCTGGACTGCGGGGGTGGGATGCGGTGTCGAACAATCGCGCGGGTCAGAAGAATCGAGCATTCATCGCGAAATGGACCAGGATGCTGGCAGCGTAGCCCAGGGCAATAACCGGCGCCCATTTCAGATGCGAAACGAAATTGTAGAGGCCGCGGGTTTGTCCCAGTAGTCCTACACCCGCCGCCGATCCGATGGCGAGCAGACTGCCGCCGCAGCCGGCAGTCAGCGTGACCAGCAGCCACTGCCCCTCGGACAGGGCGGGTTGCATGGTCAATACCGCATACATGATGGTGCCGTTGTCGACAAAGGCTGAAACGATGCCCACCAGCACGTTGGCGACCGTGGGGTCCAGGTCCGTGTAAAGGAGTTGCGACGCCAGGGTCCCGTAGCCGATGAAGCTGAGGCCACCGACGCTGACCATGACACCGTAGAAGAACAGCAGGGTGTCCCACTCAAGCTGAGCGACGTTGTGGAACACATCAAAAAACTGCTTCGTCTCACCCGGATCCCCCGGTATCTCCGCCCCTTCAAGATCGTCGGTGTCCCTTTGGGCCGGTATGGTTGACGAAGGTCGGATGCGCGTTCGGTAGAGATAGTAAAAGTAGAATTTCAGGTAGCTCAGGCCGGCGAGCATGCCGGCCGCGGGCGGAAGCTGGAGGAAATGCTCGAACGAGACCGCGGTCAGAATCGTCAACAGGAATAGAATGATGATGCCCGATGCGCCCCGGCGCAAGGGTACGGCCTTGCCGGCCGATGCCGGCTTGCCCGTCGGGATCCAGAATTGCATGATCAACGCGGGTACCAGGAAGTTGACCACCGACGGAATGAACAGCGTAAAGAAATCGACGAAGGGTACGACGCCCTTTTGCCAGACCAGAAGGGTGGTGATATCGCCAAAGGGGCTGAACGATCCGCCGGCATTGGTCGCCACCACGACGTTGACGCAGGCGATGGTGATGAAGCGGCGATTGTTCTTCGCCATCGCCATCAGGACCGCGCCCATCAGCAGGGCGGTCGTCAGATTGTTGCAGACGGAAGACAGGAAGAACGACTGGATCCCCGTGATCCAGAACAGCTTGCGATAACCGAAACCTTTGCTTAACAGCCAGATGCGTAAGGTGTCGAAAACGCCGCGCTGCTCCATGGCGTTGAGATAGGTCATCGATACCAGTATGAACAGGAACAACTCGGCATAACCCTCCAGCGAGCGTCGGAACGCGCTGCCAGAAATCTCGCCCAGTCCGCCGGAGACGTACACGGCCGCGATCAGCGCCCAGATCAGGCTTGCGGCGAGCACCATCGGCTTCGACTTGCGGAGCATCGTGCTCTCTTCGAGCATCGCAAAGACATAGGCGAGGAAGAAGATGACGATGGCGGCGATCCCGACCCAGTTTCCGCTCAGATCGATGGTGCGCGAAGCATCAGCCTCGGTCGCGTTGGCAAGGCCGGGCAGCGCAGCCGGCAGCAATGCAGCGAGAATTCGGACGGCAGCGTTCATCTCAGACAAGGTTTCCTCAAGTTTTGACGTCGAACGGATGGGGATAAACTGTAATGCCGATCGGTGATCGGCTGCACGCAAGCGTGCAGAGCGGAGGCCCCGATTTCGAGCCCTTCGACCGCGCTAAGCACCGAAATCGCAGGCGTAATGAGGCCGTCCCCATAAAACACAGGGCTGTTCCGAAAAGTCCGATCGTTGTGATCCAGAAGCGGTGCGTACGGCGGTGTCGCCGGTGTAGGGCGAGCGCCATCAGCGCCATGATGCCGCCCTCGCCCCGGTTGTCGGCCCGCATGATAAGCAGAACGTACTTGATCGAGATCACCAGCGTGAGCGACCAGAAGATCAGCGACAGCGTTCCCAGGATGTTGGCGGCATTGACCGTCGCCGCGCGGACAACGTTGAAGACCTCCTTCCTGGTGTACAGAGGACTGGTCCCAACGTCACCGTAAACGACGCCGAGAGCGAGCTTGAACAGGTTGCGGGGCTGGGGTTCGGCAGGAGTCTGCATCAGGAAGGCGTGGCTTACTCGGCCGGATGCTAACAGACGGAATCCGTTGCCGGCGTAAAGATCCTATAAAGATCGGCGTATCCGTTCGATCGCCTCGGCCATCCGGGGTATCGACGTCGTGTAGGCGAACCTTACATAGCGCTCGTGCCGATACCGACCGAAATCCTTGCCCGGCGTGACGGCGACGGCCTGGTCCTCGAGCAGGCGCCGGGCGAACTCGAAGCTGTCGTCGGTGTGGGCGCTGGCGTCCGCATAGACGTAGAAGGCACCCTCCGGTACGGCCTGTATGCCGAAGCCGAGAGCCCGGACGGCACCGACAAGATAATCGCGCCGGGCCTGAAACTCCTGTCGGCGGCCTTCGAGTTCGGTTCGACACTCGGGCCCCAGGGCGGCCAGTGCGGCGTGCTGGCTCGGTGTCGCGGCCGAGATGAACAGGTTCTGCGCGACTGTCTCTGCGGCACGAGCGAAGGACTCCGGTACGATGACCCAGCCGATGCGCCAGCCCGTCAGGCCGAAGTATTTCGAGAAACTGTTGACGACGAAGGCCTGATCGGAAAAATTCAGGGCCGAAGGGCTGGAAGTCCCATACTGCAGTCCGTGGTAGATCTCGTCGGAAATGAAGTGGCCGCCGCGGTCGATCACCGCAGTGATCAAACTCTCGAACATCGGTGGGTCGATGACGGTGCCGGTCGGGTTCGCCGGGGACGCCACGATCGTGCCGACGGTGTCCGCATCCCAATGGTGCAGCACCGCGTCGACACTCAGGTGGAAGCGCGTCTCGGCCTCCACCGGTATCAACCGGCTGTTTCCGCCGAACAGCGTGACGAGGTTTCCGTAACAGGGATAGCCGGGATCGCTGAGCAGCAGGCGTCGGCCCGGTGCCAGGATCAGACCGAGTGCGATCAGGAAACCGCCGGAGGCGCCCGGTGTCACGACGATGCGATGCGGCGGAATGTCGATCCCGTAGCGCTCGAGGTAATGCGCTGCAATGGCCTCCCGCAGGGAAGGCAGGCCGATCGCCGGCGTGTAGGCAACGCGGCCGGCCCGCAGAAACTCGGTCGCTGCCGCGATGACCGGTGCCGGCGTCGGGAAATCGGGCTCGCCGATCTCGAGATGGATCACATCGCGGCCCAGGCATTCCAGTTCCTTGGCTCGGGCGAGGATTTCCATGACGAAGAAGGGCGTCAATTCACGCATGGGCGAAAAAGCCTGGGTTGGATGGGTCGATCAGGACCGAGGCGAGAGGATTTGGTGCGCGCTCGGAGGGAGGCGGTGTATCGTGTCGGTGCGCGTGCTCTTTCCTGGTGCGCGGCAGTTGCGTCGATTTCGGCCATGTGGGTTTACAGACGGATCATACGCGACTCGCCCCGACGATGTGGAGCGTATCAGCCGGCCCGTTTCGTCGTAATATCCTGGCTCGTGGCGCTTTCGGTCGGGACTTCCCCGCGCTGTTCGCCGCCGGGTGTGTCGCCCTACCGCCTTCGGCAAGGAGATTTCACGCGCAACGCCATGGCGTGCAATTTGCTTAACCTAAGTTCGAGATGCAAGGACCCCAGGATGCCCGGGTTTGCGCGCTCCGCTTCAAGACGCCATTGAACAAACCAACCTCAACTTACCCACCCGTATGACTATCGCTTGGCAGGATTACGATGCAAGCGGCTTCTTCGACGAACTGATCGCAGCGAACGGCGGATCACGGGCCGCCGCACAGTCGGTGATCGCCCATTTCGGCGAACTCTCCGACGAGGAAATCAGGGAACGCAAAGCCGCGGCCGAGGCCCAGATCAAGAGCATGGGCATCACTTTCACGGTCTATTCGGAAAACGAAGGTTCGATCGACCGGAACTGGCCGTTCGACATCATCCCGCGCATCATTGGTGCACGGGAATGGGCCATGATCGAAAAGGGGCTGGTGCAGCGCGTCAGTGCACTGAACCGCTTCATCGATGACGTGTACCACGATCAGAAGATCGTGCGCGATGGCGTTTTTCCCGCGGAGCTGCTGGCGGACTCGAAGAATTTCCTGCCCGAGTGCGTCGGTATCGACCCGCCGCAGGGCATCTGGGCGCATATCTGCGGCTCCGATCTGGTGCGTGACAAGGATGGGACGGTCTACGTCCTGGAAGACAACCTGCGGGTGCCGTCCGGCGTGTCCTACATGCTGGAGAACCGGCTCGTCATGAAGCGAGTGTTTCCCGAACTGTTCGAGAACATCAGCATACAACCGGTCGACGATTACCCGTCCAAGCTTTACAGCTGCCTGGCCTCGCTGGCGCCCCCGGAGGTCGAGGTGCCCGAGGTCGTCGTGCTGACGCCCGGCATCTATAACTCCGCCTACTTCGAACACTGCTATCTCGCGCAGCAGATGGGGGCGGAACTCGTCGAGGGCACGGATCTGCTCGTCGGCGACGACGACTGCGTCTACATGCGTACGATCGAGGGCCTGTGCCGCGTGCACGTGATCTATCGGCGCATCGACGACCTGTTCCTGGATCCGGAGGCATTCAACCCGGATTCGGTCCTGGGCGTGCCGGGTCTGCTGCGGTCCTGGAAGAAGGGCAAGGTTGCGTTGGCCAATGCGCCGGGCGCCGGCGTTGCCGACGACAAGGTGGTGTACACCTATGTGCCGGAAATCATCCGCTATTACCTCAACGAGGAGCCCATCCTGGCCAACGTGCCGTCCTATCGCTGCAGCGACAAGGCGGATCGCGAGTATGTGTTGGCGCATCTCGATCAATTGGTAGTCAAGCCGGCCAACGAGTCGGGCGGCTACGGCATCCTGATCGGTCCCAAGTCGACCAAGAAGGAGCGAGACAGCTTCGCCAGCCTGATCAAGAAGGACCCGAGGAATTACATGGCCCAGCCCTTGCTGTTGCTGTCGACCGCGCCGACCCTGGTCGACGAACACGTCGAACCCCGCCATCTCGACCTGAGGCCGTTCATCCTGTCCGGCCGGGATACGTATGTCACCAACGGCGGGCTGACCCGGGTCGCATTGAAAAAGGGCTCGACCGTCGTGAATTCGTCACAGGGTGGCGGTAGCAAGGATACCTGGATCGTCGAGAGCGAGGAGACCTGAGCATGGCGATGCTGTCGCGTGTAGCCGAGCATCTGTACTGGATGGCCCGGTACCTGGAGCGGGCCGAAAACATGGCCCGTTTGATCACCGCCAACGGCAACCTGATCCTGGACCTGCCGAAAGATATCCGCCCCGGTTGGGATGCCTTGATCGCGATTACCGGATCGCATGAGCGGTTTTACGACCGCCATACGGTGACCAATGAAAACAATGTCCTGCGTTTCCTGATTGGAGATGACCGCGGGCAGGGCTCGATTCTGTCGGCCCTGCGCTTCGCTCGCGAGAACGCGCGGACGATCCGGGACATCGTGCCGCGCGAGTTGTGGGAGCAGATCAACGGTCTTTATCTGCATGCCAGCGAGCGCCTCGCGGACGGGTTGTCTGCCCGTCGGCGCTTCGGCTATCTGCAGGACACGATACTCGGCGTGCAGCAGATTGCCGGCATCGGCGCCGGCACCATGAGTCACGATGCCGGCTATGAGTTTTATCGCCTGGGGTGCAATCTGGAGCGGGCCGACATGACGACCCGCATTCTGGATGTGCGCTATAAGGATTACGAACTGGGAACCGGCGATGCCGTGAAGCCGTTCGAGAACATCCTGTGGACCAGCGTGCTGAAATCGCTGACTGCCTACCAGATGTACCGGCGGCACCGGCAGGCGGCGGTGCGCCGCACCGAGGCGGTCGATTTCCTGATGAAGGACGAATCCTTTCCCCGTTCGGTACGATTCTGCGTACTCGAAATGGAAGACAGTTTGCGCCGGCTTCCCCGCTCCGAAGAACCGCTGAAGGTGCTGGAACCGGTCGATCGGCTCCTGCGGGCGTTTTCCTCGGATGCAGTAACCCAGAAGGAACTGCATGAATTCGTGGACGAACTCCAGATCTGCCTTGGGCATATCCATGACTCCGTCAGCGCGTGCTATTTCGAGGCGCCGGCCGGTCCCGATGCCGCGCGGATCAGTCGCCCCCGCGCCGCGTGAGCCGGGTTTCCCCTGTCTGCGCATTCCTGGCGCAACCCGGACGGTGGGCGGTACCTCGAGTGCCACGCCAATCGTGCACCGTGAAAGGACGTCGGCACGGCGGGGTGCACAGCTTTGGCGCGCCGTCGGCCGGGTCGTTGGTTCACACGACCAGCCCCGCGCGAATGACGGAAGACTGAGATCCCGGAAAATCAAGTGCTCACGAGGCAACCTCGCCCGGCCTCAAGGCTTGGCACAGACCCTGCAGAATCTAAGGAGATTTCATAGCAGATGAGGGTCGAAGCCGTGGTCACGCTCACCGACAAAGCGATCAGCGCCGCCAGGCAATTCGTCAAAACCTCTGGTTTCGAAGCGACGGGGATTCGGATCATCGTTTCCTCGCTGTGCGGCGATACGCTGCAGTGCGGGGTCAGGTTGGAGGAACATGCGCAGCCCAACGACGAGGTGGTCGATTGTGGTGCAGTCAAGTTGTTCATTGATCCGAAAAGCGTCCCCTACGTCGAGGGCGCCGTGATCGACTTCGTGGATGAGAGGGACGCTTCGGGTTTCCGATTCTCCAACCTGCGGTCGATGCACAACTGAGCTTCCGTGCGGCGTGCTCGCTGCTGAGCGCTCGATCCCGTAGCGGACTCGGACGACCCACGCGATGGGCAATTGCGTTTGCCGAATACATGCCGCAACGCTGGGCTTTCGTCATACCGCTTCGTGGCCCTGATGTCGGTCCTGACGGGCCCGTCCAGACTTATTTCCCCGCCGCCGGTGATCGTTCACACGCGGTGACGGCCGAACAACGGGTCCATCTGCGACTCGTAACTCTCTCTTGAATCCGCACCCGCCGAGCCGCACATTCCTCTTGGCACGCGCTGTCGTCCTCACGGTCTCCCGGGGGAACCTCCTGAATTTCCATCAGTCCGAAGTTTGGAGTCTGTGTTCGTGGTCACTCGACGTCGCTGACCCGCGCGTGTGCTATGCTCTGCGCCCGCCGGGTCCGGTCGCCGCGGCGAGAACTGTCCGAACCGAAAAGTGCCGGAAACCGTAGCCGTTGAAATTGCCTGAGGCCCGTATGAAACCGTATTTGAAGATCTCTCTGTCTGTGTTGGCCGGCCTGGTGCTTATGCTCGCTCAGCCCGGGGATGCGTTCGCGAAGCGCCTCGGCGGTGGCAAGTCTTTCGGTGGGCGACCCTCGTACAGCCAGCCTTACCGTCCCGGACCGGATTACGGCGCAATGCCGCGCAGTGCGCCCTCGGCTGCGCCCGCGCCGGTCCAGCGCAATCAGGCCATGCGCGAATCATTCCGCAATCGGGGCGGCCTCATGGGCATGCTCGGAGGACTCGCGCTCGGTGGTCTGCTCGGCGCCATGTTCTTCGGCGGCGCTTTCGAGCACATCAATTTCCTCGATATCGTCGTTATGGGTTTCGTCGCCTATCTGGCCTTCCGCTTGCTGGCAGCGCGTCGCGGCGCGCCGCAATGGGATACCGGGCGTGGGGCGGCAGGCGGCTTCGGCGGTGGGCCGGATCAGAGTGCGTCGCGGCGGGCTCCGCATGCCGGCGCTCCGGCCGGATTCGATACCGACATAATGTTCCGCGGCGGTGCCGCCCACGTTGGTGCGCAGGACGTCCCGGCCGGGTTCGATCGCGATGCTTTCCTTGCAGGTGCCAAGCAAGCGTACCGGCATCTGCAGCAGGCCTGGGATGCGCGCGATTATTCAGAACTGCGGGCGCTGGCCACCGAGCGTGTGTATGCCGAGTTGGAAGCCCAGTTGCGGGAGCGCACTGATGACGACCCCACCCAGGTGCTCGGTCTCGATGCGCAACTGCTGGGCGTGGAACGATCCGGCGATCAACTGATTGCCAGTGTGCTGTTTGCTGCCCGGTTGCGTGAAGGCGCCAGCCATGAACCGTCCATCACTCGCGAGGTCTGGCATTTCACTCGCAGCGAAGCCAGTCGCCAGCCAACCTGGTATCTGGACGGTATCCAGCAAGTCGAGGACTGATCCGGCGACCCCAGGCCGAAATTCCCGAGCAGGCCGAGGTAAGCTCGCACGGAACGTCAGTTCACCTCGGTGCTAGGTTTGAGCGGAAAGGACTCAGGGTTGGCTGAATTCGAGACCGTCGACGGTCCAGTTTCCCGGATCCTGATCATCGCCCCCGGCGAAATGGACTCGGCAAACATAATCGCGCCGTTGGGGCCGGGTTTCGTCCCCGACTGCCACCGAAGCCTGGATGACATACCGGCCGAACCCGATGTCCCAACTCTTCTCCGGCGACGGAGCCAGCGTCAGCCGCGTCGAACGGTCGAGGGTCTCCACGTGATGGTTGCAGGCCGCGAACGCGCGATCCGTATAGGCATTCGATACCGGCAGGCTGCTGCCACCTTCCTCGGGCGTGCCCTTCATCAAGGTCGTTCCCGTCGCCCCATTGATGACCGCCGGAACGACCCAGGTCTGTATCGCGAAGAGGCCGCCAATAAGCAGGATCCATGCGCCGGGGAAATCCTTCATCAAACATCTCCTGGCAATTTGGTAGGGAACTTAAGATTACGCGCTGCGTTCCCAAGCGCCAAGTGCCGGCGCGGTCGCGCGGCATGAATAGGACAGCGCGTCGGATCGTGCTTGCGGCGATTGGTGCCATCGCGCTGGCGGCGGTGCTGTTCGCCGTATGGAGTGAGGACAGACCGACCGCGACGTTTACGAGCCTTGGTGGTGAACGCACCGAGTTGAGTCAGTTGCGCGGGCATCCGGTCGTCGTGACGTTCTGGGCCAGCGACTGCCGGACTTGCCTGCTCGAGATACCTGGTTTCAATCGGTTGAGCGAGGATTACCGAGCACATGACGTGCGGGTTATCGCAGTGGCCATGGGCTACGACGTTCCGAGCCGCGTGCTCTCTCTGGTCAGGGAGACCGGCTTGGAGTATACAGTCGCGTTGGATTTGGACGGTCGTCTGGCGGCCGCCTTCGGCGGAGTGGAATGGGTGCCCCGCACGTTCGTGATCGATTCGCATGGCCTTATCCGGCACAAGATTACGGGCGCCGTCGATTTTGGGCGGGTGCGGCAAGAAATTGAGACCCTGTTGAGAGAGTCTTGAGCATGTGGTTTAAGGCCTTGCATTTGATCTTCATGGTGACCTGGTTTGCCGGGCTCTTCTACCTCCCGCGTTTATTCGTCTACCATGCAATGAGCGGTGACGTCGTCAGCATCGAGCGCTTCAAGATCATGGAGCGCAAGCTCTACTATGGGATCATGACGCCGGGCATGGTGCTGACACTGGTATTCGGCTTCTGGATGTTGGCCGATCATGCCTGGGAGGCCTTCGGCACGTCCGGGTGGCTGCATGCGAAACTGCTGTTGATCGCGCTGTTGGTTGCCTACCATGTGGCTTGCGGGCTGTGGTTGCGGGATTTCCAGGCTGACCGCAACCGGCGCAGCCATGTGTTCTACCGATGGATCAATGAAGTCCCCGTGCTGTTCCTGTTTGCCATCGTATTTCTGGCGACGCTGAAGCCGTTCTGATCGGTGGGCCTGCCAAGCTGCGGGGTTCCGCCGGTGCGGCAGACCGAGCCCCCGAAACGTACTGCGCCCGGTTTTCTTCTCACAAGGTGTAAACGATCATGCCCACATACGATTATCGCTGCGATAGCTGCCATCACGACTTTACCGCGATGCACAAGATTGCGGACCCGGCCCCGGCCTGTCCCAACTGCGGCGGTCCGGTTCAAAAGCAGCTTTCTGCACCGGCGGTACACGGCGGCGGGGGCGTAAAGGCCGCATCGGCGCCCAGCGCTGCGCCGGCCCATAGCTGCGGTGCCGGTTGTGGGCACCGTCACTGAGCGTGTGGCAGCGGAGTTGGTCGCAGCGAGCCAGCTTTGCTCGCACCTCGTCGTGGGTTGACGTCGCTATCGACTGACGACCCGTTCAGCCCGGCGGCAACGCCCCGGTGCACTCCCGTCGCAGACTCGACCCACGGTTTCGTTACGGGTCACAAAGTGGCGACCATTTGTCGCGCAGGCGAGTGCATCCGTCGACCGCTCCCCTCGGTGCGGGCAAACCATGACTGCGCCAACACGAAAGTTGCGCAGGATAGCCGGCGTCCTGCGCGGCGGATGCCGCGGCCCGCGTCCTCCCGGCGCCGCATTCCGATACGCTGAGTGGATAGGCTGTCGACCGGAATAACCCTAGGGTGAGCTAGGTCATAGTGGGTCCGTTGCGGTAGAATATCCGGCTGAAAACACAGAATACTGATCCAGGCGGTAGTTATGTTCAGCAAAGGGATGGAAATAGCCGGGTTCGATGACGAACTCTGGCAGGCGATCGAGGACGAAGTCACTCGCCAGGAGGACCACGTCGAACTGATCGCGTCCGAGAATTATGCGAGCCCGCGGGTGCTTCAGGCGCAGGGCAGCGTGCTGACCAACAAGTATGCCGAGGGTTACCCGGGCAAGCGCTACTACGGTGGCTGCGAATTCGTCGACGTCGTCGAGTCGCTGGCCATCGAGCGGGCCAAGGAACTGTTCGGTGCCGACTACGCCAACGTCCAGCCGCACTCCGGCTCCCAGGCGAACGCCGCGGCCTATATGGCGCTGATCAGCCCCGGAGATACGATACTGGGGATGAGCCTCGCGCATGGCGGGCATCTGACCCACGGTGCCAAGGTCAATTTTTCCGGCAAGATCTACAACGCGATCCAGTACGGCCTGGATCCCGCGACCGGCGAGATCGACTACGAGCAGGTGGCCTCGCTGGCGAAGGAACACCGGCCCAAGATGATCATCGCCGGTTTCTCCGCCTACTCACGCGTCGTTGACTGGCAACGTTTCCGTGACATTGCCGACGAAGTCGGCGCCTTGTTCGTCGTCGACATGGCGCATGTCGCGGGTCTGGTGGCCGCGGGCGTCTATCCGAATCCGGTGCAGATCGCGGACGTCACGACCACCACCACGCACAAGACGCTGCGCGGCCCGCGCGGCGGCATGATTCTCGCTAAGTCCAATCCGGACATCGAGAAGAAGCTGAACTCTCTGGTGTTTCCGGGCATCCAGGGTGGACCGCTGATGCACGTGATCGCTGCCAAGGCCGTGGCGCTGAAGGAGGCGCTGCAGCCGGAATTCAAGGCCTACCAGGAAGAAGTGATCCGCAATGCGCGCGTCATGGCGGGCACCTTCATCGAGCGGGGATATCGGATCGTTTCGGGCGGTACCGACAACCACCTGTTCCTGCTCGACCTGATCGGGAAGGGTCTGACCGGAAAGCTCGCGGAAGAACTGCTTGGCCGGGCGCACATTACCGTCAACAAGAATGCCGTGCCAAATGATCCACAGTCGCCGTTCGTGACCAGTGGTGTGCGCATGGGAACGCCGGCATCGACGACGCGCGGATTCTGCGAAGGGGAATGCCGAACGCTGGCCGGATGGATTTGCGACGTGCTGGACGATCCGGAAAACGAAGCGGTCGTCGCGCGGGTGCGGGGCGAAGTCCAGCATTTGTGTCATCGCTTCCCCGTGTATCCTTCCTGACGCTCGGCCGCGACATCTCGATCAGCCCGGGTTTTGCTGACCTTACGTTCCGCGCGCCATCATGCATTGTCCTTTTTGTGGTGCGGGTGACACCCGGGTCATCGACTCGCGCCTGTCTCAGGATGGGGATCAGATTCGTCGGCGTCGGGAATGCGCCGAGTGCAAGGAGCGCTTCACGACCTACGAGAGTGCCGAGCTCAACATGCCGCGGGTGGTCAAGAGCAACGGGCATCGTGAACCGTTCAAGGAAGAGAAGCTGCGCAACGGGTTCTTGCGCGCCCTTGAGAAGCGGCCGGTCGACAGCGACTTGATCGAAGCCGCGATCGCCAGGATCAAGAAGAGCCTGCTTGCACGCGGTGACCGCGAAGTCCGCTCGCGCCTGATCGGGGAGCGCGTCATGCATGAATTGAGTCGCCTCGACCATGTGGCCTATGTCCGTTTCGCATCTGTTTACCGCCGTTTCGAGGACGTCAACGAGTTCCGCGAAGTCATCGATCACCTCGAAAACGATCCACGTTCGAACGCGGTGGCGGGACAGCCCGACCTGTTCGACGAATAGTCCGGCTCCCACAGGGGGCGCTCACCTGCTACCATCCTGCGCGCGGCAATCGGTGCGCCGCGACACTTTGTTCGGTATGGACGCGGCGTCCCTCCTTACGTATTGGTGCCGGATTCACGCCTGATGGACGACGCTCAATTCATGCGGCGGGCGCTGGACCTGGCGGCGCGCGCGCTGTTCACGACCGACCCCAATCCGCGCGTCGGTTGCGTGCTGGTCAAGGACGGCCGAATCGTCGGCGAGGGCTGGCATCGCCGTGTCGGCGGTCCACATGCCGAGATCGAGGCCTTGCGCGCCGCCGGTGCGGAGGCGCGTGGTGCCACGGCCTATGTCAGCCTGGAGCCCTGCTGCCACTACGGGAAAACACCGCCCTGCACCGAGGCCCTGATCGCGGCCGGGGTGGTGCGCGTGGTCGCCGCAATGGAAGATCCCAATCCGGCGATTGCCGGGCGTGGTCTCGAGATTCTGAGGCAGGGCGGATTGAGGGTCGAATGCGGCGCTTTGGGCCGCGAGGCCGAGGCGCTGAACGTCGGTTTCTGCACCCGGATGCGCACCGGACGGCCCTTCGTGCGCAGCAAGCTCGCGATGAGCCTCGACGGACGCACCGCCCTGGCCTCCGGGGAGAGTCGCTGGATCACTGGCCCGGCGGCGCGCGATGACGTGCACCGGCTGCGGGCACGGAGTTCCGTGATCGTGACCGGCATCGATACGGTGCTCGCCGACGATCCCGCTTTGACGGCCCGGCTCGATCCGGGGGAACCGGTGCTGCAGCCGGTGCGTGTCGTGCTGGACTCGCGGCTCCGCCTGCCGGTCAGGGCGAAACTGCTGCGGCAACCGGGCCGAACGGTGATCGTGACGACATCCCCCGACGCGCGACGTCGGCAGGCGCTGGCGGATGCGGGGGCCGAAGTCGTGACGCTGCCGGGCGATGCGCAGGGCCGGGGGGTCGATCTCGCGCAGCTGGTCCGCTTTCTGGGCGATGCCGAATTCAACGAGGCGCTGGTGGAAGCCGGTGCGGTCCTGAACGGGGCACTCTTGCGAGCGGGATTGGTCAACGAATGGCGGGTCTACGTCGCCCCGTGTGTGTTGGGCAGTGACGGCCGCGGGCTGTTCGAGCTGAGTGGTCTGGGGCGGATGAGCGAGCGGCCCGAACTGCGCTATACGGACGTCAAACAGATCGGTAACGATCTGCGTTTGACGCTGGCGGGTGTTGCCGCGGCGGCTGAGGAAAACGAGGACTGAGATGTTTACGGGTATCGTGCAGGCGGTGGGACGGATCACTGCCATCGAACCGCGCGGCGGCGATCAGCGACTCAGCGTCGCGACCGGCACGCTTCCGGTCGAAGATCTGGCGCTGGGTGACAGTGTGGCCGTCAGCGGCGTGTGCCTGACGGTCATCAGCCGGTCGGCCCATGGCTTTGCCGCCGATGTCTCGCGGGAAACGCTCGCCCGGACGATTATCGGGCGCCTGCGGCCGGGCGATCCGGTGAATCTGGAGCTCGCGCTCACGCCGTCCAGCCGCTTGGGCGGACACATCGTCAGCGGTCACGTCGACGGCATCGGCGCGATCGCCGGGCGTACCGAGGACGCGCGATCGGTGCGGTTCCGCATCACGGTGCCGGCGGGTCTCGCGAAATATGTCGCCGAGAAGGGGTCGATCTGCGTGGACGGCATCAGCCTGACCGTCAATGCCGTCGGTGCGGACTGGTGCGAGGTCAACATCGTGCCGCACACGCTCGCCGTAACGACGCTGGGCAGCGCAATGCCTGGACGCGAGGTCAATCTCGAAGTCGACCTGCTGGCGCGCTATCTGGAGCGCCTGCTGACCGGTACGGACGCCGCCGCCGCGCCGGGCGGTCTGACGCATGCAACGCTGACACGGGCGGGTTTCGTCCAGGGGACCCATGAACACGATTGAAGAAATCATTGCCGACATCCGGGAAGGCCGGATGGTCATCATCATGGATGACGAGGCGCGCGAGAACGAGGGCGATCTGGTCATGGCCGCATCGCACGTCCGGCCCGAGGATGTGAACTTCATGGCGCGCTACGGGCGCGGCCTGATTTGTCTGACGCTGACCCGCGATCGCTGCCAGCAGCTGCGTCTGCCGCTGATGGTCAACGACAACCGCACGCCCCATTCGACCAATTTCACGGTTTCGATCGAAGCGGCGACCGGTGTCACGACCGGCATCTCGGCGGCCGACCGTGCGCGGACCATCCAGTGCGCCGTCGCGCCCGGCTGCAAACCCGAGGACCTGGTTCAGCCCGGCCACGTGTTCCCGCTGATGGCCCAGCCGGGCGGTGTCCTGAACCGGGCCGGGCATACCGAGGCCGGCTGCGATCTGGCCCGTCTCGCCGGGACGGAGCCGGCCGCGGTGATCGTCGAGATCCTGAACGAAGACGGGTCCCTCGCGCGGCGGCCCGATCTCGAGGCCTTCGCCGCGAAGCACGGGCTAAAGATCGGGACGATCGCGGACCTGATCCATTACCGCATGCAGAATGAGCAGACGGTGGAGCGCATCTGCAGTTGCGCCTTCCCGACCGAATTCGGCGATTTTCGCCTGCATGCCTACCAGGATCGCATCGACAACAAACTGCACCTGGCGCTGACCCTCGGGCCCGTGTCCGGCGATGCCCCGACGCTGGTGCGCGTGCACGGGCGCAACCTGCTCGGGGATCTGTTCGGCGCGAAGCGGGGCGATGCGACGATGTCCCTGCGCGCGTCGATGAAGCGGATCGCCCAGGAAGGCGCCGGCGTGCTGGTCGTGATCCGGAACGAGGAGGACGACAAGTCGCTGGTCGAGCGCATCCATCACTATCAGATGGAGGACCACGGTATCGCCCTCGGGGTAGGTGAAGAACGTGGCGACGACTGGCGCACCACCGGCACGGGCGCCCAGATCCTGGCCGATCTCGGCGTACGCAAACTGCGGATCCTGGGTTCGCAAAAGAAATACCTGGGACTGTCGGGTTACGATCTCGAAGTCGTCGATTACGTTTCGTCAGAATGAGGTGATTTGAACCATGAGCAATATCAAGACGATAGAGGGCCATTTGTCGGCCCAGGGGCGGCGCTTCTGTATCGTGGCATCGCGCTTCAACAGCTTCATCGTCGATCACCTGATCGCTGGTGCCGTGGATGCGCTGCATCGCCATGGAGCGCAGTCCGATGCGATCCGCATCGTCAAGACACCCGGCGCGTTCGAACTGCCGTTGGCGGTCGACCGGGTCGCTGCGAGCGGCAGCTGCGATGCGGTCATCGCCATCGGCGCGGTGATCCGCGGCGCGACGCCGCATTTCGACTACGTCGCGGGGGAGTGCGTGAAGGGCCTGACGGCCACGTCGCTGAAGTATGGAATTCCGGTGGCCTTCGGCGTGCTGACCGTGGATACGATCGAACAGGCGGTCGAGCGTGCGGGCACCAAGGCCGGTAACAAGGGTGCGGAAGCGGCCGCGACCGCCATCGAGATGGTGAATCTGGTCCGTGCCCTGGAGGAGGCATGAATCCGGCCGGGCTCAGTCTGGCGCGTCGTGCGGCGGTGCAGGCAATTTACCAGTGGCAGATCACCGGTTTGAGCCCTGCCGAGATCGAGCGCCAGTTCTTCGAGGAACATGGGATTGGCAAAGGGGATCCCGACACGTTCAAGGCGCTGCTGCACGGCATACCGGAACATGTGGCCCGGCTCGATGCGGCGCTGGCTGAATATCTGGACCGGCCGATTGCCGAGGTGGATCCGGTGGAGCGTGCGATCCTGCGTATCGGCGCGTTCGAATTGCTGTTCCGTCCGCAGTTGCCTTATCGGGTCGTGTTGAACGAGGCGATCAAGTTTGCGAAGGAGTTCGGAGCCGAGCAGGGTTACCGCTACGTCAACGGGATCCTGGATCGCGTCGCGCGACAGCATCGGGCGCTAGAGATCGGCGCCCGGCCTAACGCTCGCCGCGCTTGACGCCCTCTCCGTCAGGGTCGTTCGGCGAGTTCGACCTGATCCGCCGCTATTTTGCCCGGGGCAGCGCCCCGCACCCGCAGACCGTGCTCGGCGTCGGCGACGACTGCGCCTTGTTGCAGCCGTCCGTCGATACCTTGCTTGCGGTGACGGCCGACACACTGGTCGCGGGCGTGCACTTCTTCGCGGATGTGCATCCCCACGATCTGGGCCACAAGAGTCTCGCGGTGAACCTCAGCGACCTGGCGGCCATGGGGGCAACGCCGGCCTGGGTCACCCTGTGCCTGACCCTGCCCGAGCTCGATCAGGTCTGGCTCGAGGGTTTTGCCGCCGGGTTCACCCAAATGGCGCTCGCACAGGGCGTCGAACTGGTGGGCGGCGACACGACGCGCGGACCGCTCAGCATCACCGTGCAGGCCATGGGGCAGCTTCCGGCAGGCAGTGGCCTCCGCCGCTCGGGTGCAAACCTCGGCGATCTCGTTTTCGTGACCGGTCAGGTCGGTAGCGCGGGCCTGGGTCTCAAGACCTTGCAGGGCCTGTGGGACGGCCGCGACGATGAGTCCGTGCGGCGACTGCTGCGTCCCGAGCCGCGCGTCGCGGCCGGCCAGGAACTGCGCGGACGGGCCAGCGCCTGTATTGATGTATCGGATGGGCTGGCTGCCGATCTGGGCCATGTGCTGGCAGCCAGTGGCTTGGGGGCAACGGTCGAATGGGAGCGCTTGCCGTTGTCCGCAGCCGTGCTCGACTATGTTGCCCGAACGGACGATTGGCGGATGCCGCTGGTTGCCGGCGACGACTACGAATTGTGTTTCACAGCGCCTGAGCGCGAACGGGTCGCGATTGAGACGGCGCTCGCCTCGATCGGATGCGCCTGTACGGTAATCGGCCGCATCCAGCGCGAGCCGGGCCTGCGGCTCAGCCGCGAAGGTCGCGTCGAGGCCTTTGGGCCCGGCGGATACGATCATTTCGCAGGACGGTAAAGTCATGGGAGAAAAATCTCGGCAACCCGTCCCGGTGCGATCGGTACTGATGCATCCTCCCTCATTGCTCGCGTTCGGCCTGGGGGTAGGGCTGGTGCCGTTTGCCCCGGGAACCTTCGGGACGCTGCTCGGGATTCCGTTGTATTGGCTGTGGGCCGACCTGTCCGTGCCGGCGTACGGTGCGCTCGTTCTGGTCCTTGCGCTCGCCGGGGTCTGGTTCTGTGCTGCCACAGCACGCCGCCACAGGATTGGCGATCATCCCGGCATTGTCTGGGACGAGATCGTCGGCTTCCTGATCACGATGTGGGGCGTGCCGTTCTCCTGGACCGGGGTCGCATGCGGTTTTCTGCTGTTCCGCCTGTTCGATATCGCCAAGCCCTGGCCAATCGCCTGGGCTGACCGCCGGGTCGGCGGGGGACTGGGAATCATGCTGGACGACATACTGGCGGGCCTTTTTGCCTCGGCGGCATTGCTGGTTCTTCGCGCCCTGGTCCCACTCTGACGGGCAGTGCCCGTCATTTCGCTTGCAAGAATCGGGCGATTGCCCTAAGATACTCCTATCTGACGCGGGGTGGAGCAGTCCGGTAGCTCGTCGGGCTCATAACCCGAAGGTCGTAGGTTCAAATCCTGCCCCCGCTACCAAATGTAGCTTTCCGAAAACGTCAGAAAGCCCGAAAAGCCCGCATGATGCGGGCTTTTTTGCGTCTGTTGTCCGGCGGCCGCGATCGTTACGCTCCCTTGGCGGAGCGCTTGGTGCCCGACACGCGCCAGCGGTTCCGCTGCCTCGGACGCACTCCGGATCTTTTGGCGTTGCCCCGAGTATCCGTATCTGATCGCCCGCAGCGAGATCCGACTCGTACCGGGAACCTTCATGGCCGTGGCCGGCCCTCGGTAAAGCCGTCTTTGGACCACCAGCAAGGCGGCGTCGAGTCCTTGGCGCCATCGAGCGGTCTTCAACGTTCAGTGGAATCATGAAGCATCCCTTGCCTGAATTTGCCAGCGACAACTGGTCCGGACTGTGTCCGGAGGCCCTGGATTACCTGATTCGTGCCAATGCCGGGAGCGCACCGGCCTATGGTTTCGATGAATGGACGGCCGGTGCGGCCGATGCCATCCGCGCGTTGTTCGAGCACGATGCCGAGGTCTTTTTCGCTTTCAACGGCACGGCAGCCAACAGCATGGCACTCGCGCATCTATGCCGGCCATATCAGGCGGTCATTTGTCATGAGTGGTCGCATATCGAGACCGATGAATGCGGTGCGCCGGGCTTCTTCTCCCATGGCGCGCGGTTGCTGCTGGGGCAGGGCCGCCACGGCAAGCTGGACCCCGCGTCGGCCGCCTCATTCCTCGGCGGCGAGGGCGACTTGCGGTTTCCGCGTCCTGCGGCCCTCAGTCTGACCCAATCCACCGAGGTCGGTACCGTCTACAGCGTCGAGGAACTGACCCGCCTGTGCACCTGGGCAAAGGCGCACGGCCTGGCCGTCCATGTCGACGGCGCCCGGTTCATGAATGCCGTCGTGGCGCTGGGTGTAAGCCCGGCCGCATTGAGCTGGCGCTGTGGCGTCGACGTGCTGAGCCTGGGGGCATCGAAAACGGGTGGCGGGATCGGCGATACGGTCGTGTTCTTCGATCGGGACCTTGCGCGAGGCTTCGATTATCGCTGCAAGCAGGGCGGACAGCTGGCGGCCAAGATGCGCTTCATGACGGCGCCGCTGCTGGGACTGATCGAAACCGGGGCGTGGCAGCGCAACGCGCGCCATGCGAACGACTGCGCGGCTTATCTCGTCCGCCGTCTGGCGGAGTACGCCATCGAGCCGGCGTTTCCTCCGCAAGCCAATGCCGTCTTCATCGCGTTGTCGGCCGCGGAAGCCGCTGCGCTACGGGAACGGGGCTGGGCTTTCTATGTCAGCCAGTGCCACGGGGCGGCGCGCTTCATGTGCGGTTGGGATACCACGCCCGAGCGTATCGATGCCCTGGTGGCCGCTCTCCGCGCCTGCCGCGCTCGCTGAGCACTAGGCCCGTGGCGCGGCGGCAGAGACCGCTGCGCCACGGGGTTACCGAAGGGGTTACTGCCCCGTGCCCGCCAAGGGCAGTGTGCGCGGGCTGTCAAAGGCGCTGCTGACGAGGATCAGTTGCGCAGAGCGATTGCCCGCAGCCGAGGGTTTGAAGCTGACGTTGATCGTGCAGGATGCCCCGGCCGCCAGCGAGGTGCCACAGGTCGTGGTGCGGATGAAATTGGTCGCGTGGGTGCCGACCACGGACACGTTGTAGAGGCCCATCCGACGATTTCCGGTGTTGCTCAGGGTGACCGTCTGGGCGGCGCTGGTCGTCCCGACAGCCCGCGGGGCGAAGGTTAGCGCGGATGGCGTGGTGGCCGCCAGCGGTTGGGCTGAAGTCGACCGCACGAAGAAGCTCTTGACGGCGGCGGCCGAGCACGACGAACCCGGGGGAAAGTTTTCGACCCGGACCTGGAATGCGCCGGTCTGCGCGATGTCGACGCTGGAGATCGGAACACGCAGCGTGTTGGTATCGACATACGTCACACCCGATCGCAACGAGCCGTTCACATAGGCGATGCTGTTCGCGGTGAACCCACTGCCGGTGATGGTCAGCGTAAAGCCGCTTCCTCCGACGACGGCCGACTCCGGGGTGAAGCCCCCGATTCCCAGCGGGGCGGCAATGGTGTTGTAGTCGGCGAGTATCAGCTGCTCATCGTTGACGGTAATCGTCCGCGGGTTGCCGGCACCGCTCAGGTCGCCCTTCCAGCCGGTGAACACCCAGCCGGGCCAGGCGGTCTGCGACACGGTCACGGAACTGCCCTTCGTATAGAACCCGTCGCCGGACGCCGGCGTGACGGTCACGCCGCCGCCGCAGTACCAATACGCGCCGCCGGTTGCGCGCGTCTCGACGTACATCTGGGCCGCCCCGTAGTTGGCCGTGATCGTCCGGTTGCCACTGGGAATCGTGACGGTGTGCGCGCGCGCGCCACCGTCGCTCCAGTTCAGCCACGGGTAACGGATCGTCCACGTGTAAGGGCTGTACGGAGAGTCCAGAATGTCAATCGCGTGCACGGAACCCGGCGACCAGTTCCCGTCAGCCGGGTAGAAGCGGGACTGGTTGACCGGTCCGTACCAGTGCAGCAGCCCGCGGTTGTCCAGCACATCGATCCACACCCCGAGACCCGCCGGATTGGTCGAGAAGCGAACGATGGGGTCGGGTGTGAAGTAGGCATACTGCGGCCAGAAATCGGTGGTGCGTTTGGGGTTGACGCTGGTCGCCCGGTCATAGCCCGTGTACGTCCGGTAATAGCTGTAGCCCGGAGCGGGCGTGGCCTGCAGGGTCACGGCCTGGCGGCGGATATGGTACTGGCCGGCCAGCGGTGGATAGCTCTTTGGGGCTGGGTTCGCGGAAAGCGATCCCGAGCCGGGCGGGTAAATCCAGGGGCTGAACGGAAGCAGTTCCCGAAATTCGGCGCTGTAGACCGTCGTGGCGGGCGATGTGGCGGGCGACCCTCGCAGGCCGTTGCCGGGCACCACGTTGATCGTGTGAGTCCGGTTCATACTGTCGTTCCAGCGACCGAAGGTGTAGGCGAGCTGGCCCAGGGCCTGCGGCGCCGATGCCACGCTCAGGGTATGCGTCGAGTTCAGCGCGAAATTGAAGGTCTGCGGGGTCGTGATCGTGACGCCGTCGACGATGACCTGCAATCCGGGCGGGTTGCTGGTCACCGTGACCAATGTCGGCGCAGCGTTGTACAGCCGCTTGACCCCGTCGATATCCCCGACCGAGTAACCCTCCGTATTGGTCAGTGGAATCCCCGAGGGAATCGTCTCCAACGTCGGCGCCCCGTTCTTCGTAAACACATACGGGTGGTACATCATCACCGAGCGGTAATCGAACAGGCCGAGGTTCTCGGCGTTGTCCAATAGCGTGTCGAAGTTGAGCTTCTCGCGCTTGATGAGGTTGACAGTCTGGACGGTCAGGTACGCGTCGCGGTCGCTGCGGGACTGCTCGTGCCACAGGCCGATGGCATGCCCCATCTCGTGCAGCAGGGTCGGTACGGACTGCTGGATGGAGCCGCCCAGCGTCTGCTTGCCGCCAACGCGACCCACGGCCGAATAGCCGCCGCCGCTGAAGTCGTTGGGATCGAGGTTGAAGTCCACGTAGTCGGCTTCCCCGGCCCGTGGTACCCACTGGATCAGGCCCGCGAAGGTCGCGTTGAACTGGTCGATCGCCGTCGGTATGGCGTCGTTGCCGTAAGTGATGGTGTAAGGCACGCGGTAGGCGGCGCCGGTCTTGGGCCACAGGAAGCCGTTATGGGCCACACCGATGCTCATTGGGGCGATGGCATCCGGCGGCGTGAGCGGGGTCTCAAGCTCCGAGGCCGGTCCCAGCACGATATCCCCCTCGAACAGTGCCAGGCCACCGACGACGCGGTAGGGCAGCATGCGGCCCCTGAACTCGCCCGTCCGCCATTCCCCTGAAAGTTCCGGCGATAGGCTCGGCTGCCTAACAGGCCCCAAGGGATCGGGAGCGGCGGGGGCTGCGACCACACTACCGAGCGCGAGCAGCATCGTCAGAACAGCGGCCAGGCAGAGCGTGAGCGTGATGCGCAGCGGTGTCGAGTTCGCGGTGATCATGCGAGTGCCTCCAGTTGGGAGCCATCGTTTTGGATAGTACGTCCGCCCGCCCGCGGAACGGCGGATCACAGCACACTCTGCAGCGCGTGTCACGGAGTTTATGGTGTGGCGCTGAACCGAGCGCGGGGCGTTGCGCCAGGCGACGTGCTGCTCCTGCACATTCGAGCGCGCTGACACGCGCCCGTCAGTGACTCGCCGGCCTCGTAGCCGGGAGCCAGCGCAGCAGCAACTTGTACAGATCGTTCTGCTTGAAGGGTTTGGCGATGAAATCGTTCATGCCCGCGGCAGCGCATAGGCTGCGTTCGTTTTCGAACGCGTTGGCGGTCATCGCCAGGATCGGAACGGAAGATCCGGTCGGCAGCGCCCTGATGGCGCGGGTTGCTTCGAACCCATCCATCACCGGCATCTGCAAATCCATCAGAACCAGTGCGTAGGTCGCAGCCCGGCAACGGGTAACGGCTGCGTTGCCGTCCTCGGCGGTGTCGACTCGCAGGCCGGCGCTGAGCAGCAGCTCCAGAGCGACCTCCCGGTTGATCAGGTTGTCCTCGACCAGCAGGATGCGTGCGTCGCGGTGTTGCTGCCGAAGGATATCGCCGGGTTCCCGATGGTCGGCGTCCTCCCAGCGGAACTCCGGCGCCTGACCTTTTCTCAGGGATGCGGTGAACCAGAACGTGCTGCCCCGTCCGAGTTGCGTGTCGACTCCGGCTTCACCGCCCATCAGGCGCGCGAGGCGGCGTGTGATCGTCAGCCCCAGACCGGTGCCCCCGTGCCGCCGGGTCGTGGAGACGTCCGCCTGCACGAAAGCGTCGAAGAGCCGTTCGCAATCGGCGGGTGCGAGACCCGGCCCGCTGTCCTCGACCTCGAAACGGACCACCACGGTGTCGTCGTGTTCCTCGAACAAGCGGGCGCGGATGCGGATCTCGCCCTGCTCCGTGAACTTGACGGCGTTACTGGTGTAGTTGAGGAGAGCCTGCCGGAGCCGGGTCGGGTCGCCCGTCAGCCAGGCCGGTGCGTCGCTGCGCTCGACGATGACAGCCAGCCCCTTGTTGGCGGCCTCGTGCGCGATGATTCCGTGGACCTCGTCGAGCAGCACCGCGAGCGAGAACCGGGTCTGCTCCAGAACCAGGCGCTCCGCTTCGATCTTCGAGAGTTCGAGAATGTCCTTCAGCAGCCCCATCAGGTGATTGGCGGCAGCCTCGATCTTGGCCAGTCGGTCGGCCTGGGTCGCGGTTAGCGGATCTTGCCGCAACAAGTGCCCCAGACCGAGGATCGCGTTCATGGGCGTCCGTATTTCGTGGCTCATGTTGGCCAGGAACGCGCTCTTGGCGCGATTGGCGGACTCGGCTGCGTCCCGAGCACTCGCCAGCTCGACGGTCCGTTCCGCAACCCGTTGCTCCAGATGGGCGTTGAGTTCGCGAATTTCGCGTTCGGTCCGCTTCCGCTCGCTGATGTCGCGTAGGAACGCGACCATTGTTCCCGTCTCGGCGTCGTGCGAGGTGCTGACCTCGACATCGATGATCCGGCCGTCCCGGGTTCGGTGTTGCGTCTCGAACAGTTGCCACCCCTGGCTGACAACCTGCTCCGAGACGGCAGCGATTTCGGGTCCGGAGAAGCGGGCGTCGAGGTCCGAGATCCGCATCGTCAGCAGTTCACCCCGCGAGTAGCCGCTCATGCGGACGGCCGTGTCGTTGACATCGAGCAGGCGTCCCGTGGCCCAGTCGACGAGCCAGAATGCGTCGCTGGTCGTGCTGAGCATCTTGGCGTAGCGGTTGGCCGCGACGACGAGTTGATGCTCGGCGGCCTTGCGGCTCGATATGTCCCGAACGATCGCGCAGTTGTAGTCCAGCCCCTCGTAGGAGATGAAATTGGCGCTCACCTCGACCGGGAGCAGCCGCCCGTCGCGGGTGCGATGCGTGGTTTCGAGCAGGATGGCGCCCTGTTCCTTGAGCGCGGCCCAGTGCGCTTCCCACGCTGCGCCGTGCACGGCGGGATTCAGATCCGCGACCACCATATGCAGCAGCGTGTCCCGCGGATAGCCCAGCATGCGGCTGGCCGATTCGTTGACATAGAGGAACGAGCCATCGCTGCGGATCCAGTAGACGGCGTCGGTGACCCGCTCCAGCACGAACTGGCTGAACCTCAGGGATTGCTCCGATCGCTTGCGCTCGGTGATGTCGCGGATGCCGCCGACGATGCGGATCGCTTTGCCCCGCCCGTCGCGGAGAATCACGCAGCGGTCTTCGACGTCGGCGTAGCTGCCATCCTTACGGCGGAACCGGTACTCCTCGGACCATGTCTCTTCGCGGGAGTCCAGCGCTGACTGCAGACCGGATTCGACCCGTGCGCGATCATCGGGATGGATACGCAGCGTGCGCGCTTCGGCGCTGGCGTGCAGCTCACCCGCGTCGAAGCCGAAGGTGGACTCGAATGACTTGTTCCACCACACCTGTCCGGTGATCAGGTTCCAGTCCCAGATCACATAGAAGCTCGCGAGATTCGCCAGCTCATAGCGTTCTTCATTGAGCTCGCGTTCCCGCAGCGCGAGGGTCGTGGTCTGATCGACGAGAACCAGCAGCGTCTTGCCGCCGAGCGCAGAGTCTTCGGGCAGACTGATGACATGAATGTCGCAGACGATCTCGCCACTGTGATGGAGACGCAGCGGTAGCATTCCGACGCAAACCGGATCACCGTAGCGCTTGTGGCGCAGCAGTGGATACAACCGGCTACGGTTGGGGAGGTCGAGGAATTGCAGAACCGACATGCGCTGCAGCGCCGAGGAGCGGCTCAGGCCGAGCAACTCGACGCCGCGGCTATTGGCCTCGGAGATGAATCCATTGTCGTCCACCACGACGCTGGGCAGGGGCAGATCTTCGAACAGCGTGCGATAGCGGGCGAGGGCGCCGACGATGGTCTCCTGCGCCGCGGACAATTCCTGGTTCTGGATTTCGAGCTCGGTCTGATAGATGCGCAGTTCCTCGATCAGCCGCGCAAGGTCGAGTTCGCTCGTCAGGGCAGGGTCTGCCAGATCCGCCTGGCTCTGCTCCAGGGCGCGCATGGCGCGCTGGCGCAAGGCATCGAGATTGACGGACCGGCTGGTCATGTCTTCGCCTCCGTCCGGCCGCGGCCCAACGTGTAACCGCAACGCGCGGCGGCTTCAATATCAACGATTGAGGCGTTGCCCCGCATGCTTGCCCACATCGAATGCCCGAGGTGTATCGGGTGTCTTTTCCCGGATGCTGAGCGCTCCATGCGACCGCTGTCCGCAGAGGTCGGGGCGGTCATCGCGGTGTTCCGCGTTGCCAGGCGCTGATGTTCACGTGGCTGATCACGGCGCCCAGTTCCTCCCCCATGAGCCGCGCCACGTTCATCAGGAACCAACGTTCCTCGGTCGGCGAGTGACACGGATACTCAAGCGAAAAGTGGGGCAGAGACCCTTCCAGGACCCTGCGCAAGCCCTGATACGCGCGTTCGGCGATTTCTCTATCCTGACCGTCTTGCGTCCGGCAGACATCGAGATAGTTGGCGCCGAGTCCCGAGTGGATCAGGTCGGGATCACCATTGGCCTGGGCAAAGCGGCGCCAGGCAGCATTGATGACGACGATGGTGCCGGTGGGATCGACCACCGCGATGTGTTCGGGCAGGGCATCGAGGATCGCCTGCAGTCGCTTCGCATCGTGAAAGGCAGTCACATCGATGAAGGTCGCGACGGCGCCGCGGTCCGTCGTCGACGGGATCATGTACGGCAGAATGCGGACCAGATAGGCCGCCGCGTCGGTGGCCGAGGATACCTCGCGTTCGGTCATCCGTTCGGTACGCAGTGTGTTTTCGAGGTCCGCCATCAGACCGGGGTAGTTCAGGCGGTGCGTAATGTCGTCCAGCGGCCGGCCGAGATCGGACTCGCGCAGCTTGAAGATCTGGGTCGCATCCGGGCTGAACCGCGTGATTTGCAGTTGGGAATTGACGAAGACAGAGGCCACTCCGGCCGCCTTGGCCATCCCGTCGAGGTCGGCGTTGATGCGGTTCAACAGGAGGAGCTTCTCCTGGAATTCAGCGTTGACCGTACTCATCTCTTCGTTGACCGATTGCAATTCCTCGTTCGAACTTTGCAGTTCCTCGTTGGATGCCATCAGCTCTTCGTTGGTTGCCTGGAGTTCTTCATTCGAGGTTTCGAGCTCCTCGATGGTCGCCTGCAGGCTTTCGCGCGTGGCCGCGAGTTCGCGTTCGAGCACCTGGACCCGGGCGAGCGTTTCCGCATCGACATTGACCGCTTCGACTTCCCCGTTCCGCTCATCTCCTGCTTCTTCCTGGAAGCACAACAGGACGCGGTGCTCTTCCTTGTCCCCCTGCAGCGGATGTGCGGACAGTCGCAGCCGGCGCCGCTGGCCGTTGATCAGCTGCGCCTCGACCACGTCGGAAACGATCGAGCTTTGGTCGCGGCCGGATTTGTACAACAGGGCCGAGGCGACCGGGATGAGGGCGTCCGGCAACAGGCGGTCGACCGACAGACTGGCCGCGCCCTCGCGGGTCTGCAGGTAGGGGTTCACGTCACCGTAAAGATGCACGACCTCGTGCTGTTGATTGACGATGACGGACGGTGGCGCGAACAGTCCCAGCAGGGTGGTCATGCCGGCATCGGCGACGGCGTTGTCGACCGGAGCACGCCGGTTCCGGTAGGCACCCGGCACGGCGGCGCTGCGTCCGGGCGGCGCATAAACCGTTCCTGTCTTGTGGTCCATGAACGGCAGCGACAGGGCGCCTTTGCGCCGGAACAGCTTGTGTTTGGCATTGATCGGTTCCAGTCCTTCAGACACGGCCGAAAGGGATTCACTGGAACCGAGCATCAGCGCGCCGCCTTGTTTGACGGCGTATTGCAGCGCCCGCAGCACACGCTCCTGTGCGGTTGACTTGAAATAGATCAGCGTGTTTCGGCAAACCACCAGATCCATGCGCGTGAACGGCGGGTCGGCCAAGACGTTGTGGCGCGCGAACACGATGCACTGCCGCAACTCGTTCTTGACGACGAAGGTGTCGCCCCGGCGGACAAAGAAACGCTCCAGGCGCTCGGGCGAGAGTTCCGCCGCGGCGGATTCCGGGTATTGACCGGCACCGGCCGTCTCGATGCATTGTTGGTCGACGTCCGTCGCGAAGACCTTCAGGTTGGGCCAGCGTCGCTCCCGCTCGAAGGCCTCGATGAACAGCATGGTGAGCGTATAGGCTTCCTCGCCGGTGGCCACGCCGGCGGTCCAGACGCGTACCGTATCGCCCCGTTCCTTGGCGGCGACCATTGGCGAGATGACCTTCTCCGACAGCAACGCGAAGGCCTCCGGGTCGCGAAAGAAACTGGTCACGGCGATCAGCATTTCGCGCCGCAGGGCGAGAATTTCGCTGCGGTCCGATTCCAGCAGGTCGAGGTATTGGTAGAGTTCGCCAATGCGCAGGACCTGCATGCGCCGCTCGATACGCCGCAGGACCGTGGCCGGCTTGTACTCCGAAAAGTCGATACTGCACACTTGGTGCAGCAACTGCAAAATCGCAGCGAACACCTGGTCGTAAGGCATGGCCTGATAGGGCACGACCTTGGGCGCCGCTTTGGCAACGTCGTACGGTAGTTTCTGGATATGCGCGATCAGACGGCCCGGTAAGTCCTCGACCGGCAGGATCGCATCGACGACGCCGGTCGCAATTGCGGAGCGCGGCATGCCGTCGAATTTCGCGGAGTCCGGATCCTGGGCCATCAAAAACCCGCCCGCCGCGTTGATCGCCCGTGCCCCGCGGGTGCCATCCGTTCCGGTGCCCGACAAGATCACGCCGACGGCGTTCGGACCGTAAACATCCGACAACGATGCAAAAAAGATATCGATCGGCAGCGTCAGCCCGCGGGGGTTCTTCGGCGTAAGGTGCAGACAACCGGCGCTGGCATGCATGATCGCGCCCGGTGGTATCAGATAGATCTGATTGGCCTCGAGCCGCATGCCTTCTTCGACGAGCTTGACCGGCATCAGCGTGTGCCGCGCCAGCAGGTTGCTCATCATGCTTTTGTGGTCCGGCGACAGATGCTGGATCACGACGAAAGCAGCGCCAGTCTCGACGGGGCAGGCGTCGAAGAATTTCTCGAGTGCGTCCAGGCCGCCTGCGGAGGCGCCAATACAAACGACATGTCCACCAAAGCGATCGGGTGGGCCTGGCGCTCGGCGGTCGTCCTTCTGAGTCTCAGTGATCATGATGGGTCTAGGGCGGGGCCCCCTGGGTCGAGCGCAAATTCACCTTTCCTGCCAGGCTGGCAGCAGCGCAGATCGGCGCCGAGGCGCGCCTCACCGGGGGCCCGCAGGCTCCGGAATTCCGTCGTGCCACCCGTTGCGCGCGAGCCAAGTTTACGCCAAAAGGCTGATGCGAACGAGCGGAGACAGCCGACTGATAAAGCCATCTGCGGCAGTGCTCGCGCCCGGGTCATACCGACGCAGTGCCCACACCTATGCGCTCGGTTGCGTGGTCCTTGACGGATTTACCGTCCGAATTACTCCGCCAAAGCTGCCGCCACGGCCTTCTGAAACACGGCCTCATCAGGGGAGATTCCGGTCCATGCCTCGAAGATCTGCATGGCCAGTTGTACCAGCATTTCCACTCCGTCGACCACCTTGCAGCCCCTGCCCAGAGCGGTCTCGAGAAAGGGCGTGATCCGGGGATTGGTGATCACGTCCACGACGGTGGTGCCTGGGGCGATGCGGCTCCAGTCGATTGGCACCGGTTCCAGCTGGGGCGCCGAGCCCAGATGGGTCGCGTTCAGCAGGATATCGGTGCCCTCCGGAATCGTGACGTCACCCTTCCAGGCCATCCAGACACCTGGGACGCCGGTCGCCCGTGTCACTCGGTCGGCAACTTCGGTTCCCTGGGATTCCCGTCGGGTGATGAGGGTCATCTGGGCCGCGCCCGCCCGGGCAATTTCGACTGCCATCGCTCTGCCCGCGCCGCCCGCCCCCAACATCGCGACGCGCCGGCCGGCGATGGGCGTGACCTTCTCTATGGCTTTCACAACACCCTTCCCGTCGTTGTTATGGCCGATCATGCGGCCCTCGTCGAAGGTGACGTAGTTCGCCGCCCCTATGATGCGGACATCTTCGTCCACGTCATCGAGATTGGGTATTGCCGCGATCTTGTAAGGAACGGTGATGCAGAAACCGGAGAAGCCCAGAGCCGCGGCGCCGCGGATCGCGGCGGGTAACTCGTCGGCCGACCGAATGTCGCATTTCCAGAACTGCCAATTGAGTCCGTAATGCGCGTAGACGGCGTCGAACATCCGGTCGATGGGGTTTTCGGCGACCGGGTGGCCAAACATGCCGGTCATCTTTTTCTGCGGGGGAAGGGTGCGGTGTGACACGAGCGTTCTCCGTGGGTTGAGTCGGGCGCAGCTCTCCGGGCGCGCGAGGTTAGCGTGGACGGAGGGCTAGTGTAGACCTGACAGGACGCAATGGTTACGGTCGAGGGAGAGATTGATATAGCCTCCGGCAGCGGTGTTCGCGTTTGGCTCGTGATCCCGATTTCAGGAAATCCACGAGATGCCTTCGCCACCGCATCCGGTGTAAGCTAATCTGCGGTAAGCCAGCCCGAACCCTGGCCGGTCCAGCCCTTAGTCAAAGTTCAGCGAAAGCCTTAACGCGTTTTGTTCATTGCCCGCCTCGTATTTCTCACCGGATGCCGCTACCCGGCAGACCGAAACCCGCGGAGACTCCTTGAACGGCATGTGCTTCGATCGACCCGACCGGTTTGGGTGGGATTTGCTGTGGCGCCGGCAACCGTGAGCCGGCGCAAGCGGGCAGCCCGCGGAGCGGGCCGGATAGGATCGCCATGAACACACCGCGCGACGACGGGCTCGCGAGCTCCGTGCGGTGGCGGCGCGCCATCGAATCCGGTCAGGTGGCTCTGCTTTACGAGCAATTCCCGTCCGCCGCGCTGGCCACGGTGATACTGGGCCTGCTGTTGGCCGTCGGCTTACGGGAACGCGTGTCGCCTGCATTCCTGGGCATCTGGCTCGTGATCGTGATCGGCTGGACCGTGTGGCGCTATGGGTTACTGTTGCGGTACCGGCGTTCGGCGTCCGTGGCCGACAGTAGCTCCGTGTGGCAGCGCCCGTTCCTGGCCGGAGTCGCAGTCAACGGCATACTCTGGGGGGTGGCCGGCGTCGGCTTTTTCTCACCCCAGAGCGTTCCGCATCAGATGCTGCTGGCCTTCGTGCTGGCCGGCATGGGGGCCGGTGCCGTCACGACGCTGTCGCCGCTGAAGATCGCGTCGCCACTGTTCCTGATCCCGGCCTTGGTGCCCTTCACGATCCGCATGTTCTTGCAGGAGGAACAGCCTCATGCGTTGATGGGCACCATGCTCGCGCTCTTCGTCGTCTCGCTGTGGGTCATCTCCCGGCGTTTGCATGCGACGGTCGAACGGTCGCTCCGGCTGCGCTTCGAGAACCTCGATCTGATCGACGATCTTCGCCGGGCGAGGGAACGGCAGGACGAAGTGCACGCTGCGCTGGCCGCGCAGGTCGAACAGAAGCGGCAGGTTCAGCGGGCGCTGGAGGAATCGCATGGGGTGCTCGAGGAGCGCGTCGCGCAGCGCACGGTGGAACTCGAGCAGATCGGTGATCGGCTGGAGATGGAGAAGGAATTGTTCCGCATCACCCTCGCCAGCATCGGCGACGGCGTGATCACCACCGATCGTCAGGGTCACATCACCTTTCTGAACCCGATCGCCGAACAGGTAACCGGCTGGCACAGTCATGAGGTGAGCGGTCGGCCTCTGGCGGAGGCATTCCAGGTGGCGCATGAGGCCGCGGATCCAAATGAGCGCGAGCGCGCCGTGACGGCCTTGCCGCCGGTGGTCGAGTCCCGTTCGACCGGACAGTTGTTGTTGACCGACCGCAGCGGGTTCCGTCGTCATGTCCATTACACCGCGGCGCCGATTCTCGACCGGCAGGCCGCGAAGGTCGGCACGGTTCTGACCTTTCGCGACATTTCCGAAGAGCGCCGCATCGCTCAGCAGCTCACGCATCAGGCCACCCATGATGCGTTGACCGGGCTGGTCAATCGGCGGGAGTTCGAGCGCCGCCTCGAGCGTGTCCTGCAGCACGCCGCCCCCCATGATCCGCATGCGCTGCTCTTCATGGACCTCGATCGATTCAAGGTCGTCAACGACACCTGCGGGCATGTCGCGGGTGATGAACTGCTGCGGCAGATTGCAGCCCTGATGCGAAATCGCATCAGGGCGCGAGACACGTTCGGCCGGCTCGGCGGTGACGAATTCGGCGTGTTGCTGGAGCATTGCCGTGTCGACGAGGCGACCCGGATTGCGAATACGCTGCGTGAGCTGGCCCAGGATTTTCGCTTCGGTTGGCAGGACAAGAGTTTCGGCGTGGGGGTCAGTATCGGTCTGGTCAAGATCGCAGGGGGCTGGGAGAACGCGGCCAGCGTGCTGCGAGCCGCCGATAATGCCTGCTATCTGGCCAAGGACCGCGGCCGGAATCGGGTCCATGTCTATGAACCGGACGATCGCCTCGAGGCGCAACGTCAGGGGGACATGCAGTGGCTGCCGCGGCTGCAGCAGGCGCTGGCGGAAGGCCGTCTGCGGCTTTATCGGCAGCCCATCGTTCCGGTGCGGGCCGCCGACCAGGGCCTGGAACTCGGCGAGGTGCTCGTCCGTCTCGTGGACGAGCAGGGCGACATCGTGTTGCCGGGCGCCTTCCTGGCTGCGGCGGAACGCTATGGACAAATCGGTGCGATCGATCGCTGGGTCGTAGGGGAGACGATCACTGCCCTGAAGGGTGGCGGTGCCGCGCAGGGGGCTGGAACGCGGCTGTCTGTCAATCTGTCCGGTCAGTCGCTGGGCGACCCTGACGCGCTGGATTTCATCAGCGAGCACATCAAGGACAGCGGCATCGCGGCCTCCAGCCTGTGCTTCGAGATCACGGAAACGGCCGCCATCTCGAACCTGACCAATGCCTTGCCTTTCATGACGCGGCTTAGGGAACTCGGCTGCCGCTTCTCACTGGATGATTTCGGCAATGGCCTGTCTTCCTTCGGCTATCTGAAGACGTTGCCGGTCGATTACCTGAAGATTGACGGGCGTTTCGTCAAGGAGATCGCCAACGACCGCGTGGACGAGACCATGGTCGAGGCCATCCACCGCCTCGGCAAGGTCATGGGCTTGAAGACCGTCGCCGAGTGGGTCGAGAACGCCGAGACCTTGCAGAAGGTCAGCGCGATGAACATCGACTACGCGCAGGGTTTTCATATGGGCTCCCCCAGACCCATGTGAGCGCTGCAACCTGTCCGGCCATTCCCGCCCCGTTCGACGCAACGCCGTTCCGGAGGGCTTTGCGGCCTGTTCCCGGTGTTCATCGCGTCTGGCGTTTCGAGCCGCGCCCCGTTACATTTCTGCCTACCCGCCCGGTGGCCGATCGCTGCGCACCGGCGAGATGCCCGTCCCTCCTTGCCAGCGCTGCGCTTTCGTTTCGATGCCTGGGCGGCGACGTCAGGCCGGGAGCCTTTTTAATCGTCGGGGCGGCGCCTTGTCATAGTGTTTCCGGCCCCGGTGCGGAACCGAAGCCCGATCTGCGAATCTCAGCCGGTGGCTGACCAAATTCAGGAGATTTGCCGTGCTGATCAAGAAAGCGTCCGATATCAGGCCGTCGGAAATCACACCGTCCGAGGTATTCCGTGATCGGCGGCGGTGGCTGCAACTGGCGGCGGGCGCATCGGCGCTGGCCCTGTTGCCGCGAGGCCTTGCGGCGGCCGAGAAATTCGCCGATCTGAATCCTGGTGCGTATCGCATCGACGAGAAACCGACACCGTACGAGTCCGTCACGACTTACAACAATTTCTACGAATTCGGGACCGACAAGGAGGATCCTGCGAAAAGGGCGGGATCGCTGCGGACACGCCCGTGGGCCGTCGTCGTCGATGGGGCGGTCGGCAAGCCCAGGACCTTTGCCATCGAAGAAATCCTCAAGATGGCTCCGCTGGAGGAGCGCATCTACCGACTTCGTTGTGTCGAAGCCTGGTCGATGGTCGTACCCTGGGTCGGGTTTTCGCTGGCGGAGTTGCTGAAGCGCGTGGAGCCCACCGGCCGCGCCAAATTCGTCGAGTTCACCACGCTGCTGGATCCGACGCAGATGCCGGGTCAGCGTGGCACGGTGCTCGACTGGCCCTACCGTGAGGGGCTGCGGATCGATGAAGCGATGCATCCCTTGACGCTGCTGACGGTCGGGCTTTATGGCGAAGTCCTGCCGAACCAGAACGGGGCGCCGATCCGTATCGTCGTGCCGTGGAAGTACGGCTTCAAAAGCGCCAAGTCGATCGTCCGTATCCGGTTGACCGAAACCCAGCCCGAGACCACCTGGAATCTCGCCGGCCCGAAGGAGTACGGCTTCTACTCGAACGTGAATCCGGACGTCGATCATCCTCGCTGGAGCCAGGCCAAGGAACGCCGGATCGGCGAATTCTTCAAGCGGCCGACACTGCCGTTCAATGGCTATGCCGAGCAGGTCGCTCAACTCTATGCCGGCATGGATCTGCAGCGGTATTTTTGAGGCGGATGGGGATGCGCTGGAACCAACCCCCGCTTGCCTTCGTGGCGAGTGCCAGGCTGGCGGTCTTCTCCGCCAGCCTGGTGCCCTTGGCCCTGCTGGTCCATAAGGGCCTTGGGGATGCGCTGGGAGCGAATCCGATCGAAAAGATCACGCGGACAACCGGCTGGTGGACTCTGTTTTTCCTGGCGGTCACGCTGGCCGTGACGCCGGCCCGCAAGCTCGCCGGCTGGCCCTGGCTGGGCCGGTTGCGGCGGATGCTGGGACTCTTCGCATTCTTCTACGGCCTGCTGCACTTCCTGACGTATTTCGTTCTCGATCAGTTTTTCGACTGGATGTCCATCGGCAAGGACATACTCAAAAGGCCCTACATCACGATCGGCTTTACGGCCTTCGTGCTGTTGATCCCGCTCGCTGCAACATCGACCGACGGCATGATCCGTCGGCTCGGCGGCAAAGGCTGGCGTCGATTGCACAAACTCGTTTATGTCATTGCCGGCGCCGGGGTCCTGCATTTCGCGTGGCTGGTGAAGAAGGACATCACGGAGCCGCTGATCTTCGGCTTCGCCGTCGCCGCTCTGCTCGGCTGGCGTGCGGTGGATGCATGTAGCAACGCGGCGCGTCCCACGCCTAACCCGACCGCGCCGCTAGCGCGCAAACGGCGCCAGGCAAGCCCTCCCGGCTCCTGATCGCTCTCGACCTGCCCGGCGGCTGCGGCTATGCCGCTCTAACGTGCTGCCCACCCCGGATCACCCCCTCTACGTGTTTTTACGTATTGCCAACTTCCGCAGCAATAAGGTGTAGTTCCAATGGTTTGCTTGGTACCGCAGCACGATGTCGGCACGTTGATATCCGCGCTGGGCGATCGATCGTCTTTTCGGGGGGAAGGCGGCATTGCGAATCCAGACTCTTCCGCACTGGTTGCGGCTGGCGCCAGGAACGGCCCCATCCGGTTGGAGTGGGGGCCGCGCGTTGCTGCGCCTCCTGCGGCGCAGCGTGCTGCCGCTACGTCGCCGCTGGCGGCCCCACCGGTTTTCTGCCGGTGACGAAACCGCCTTCCGCGTATTCCAAGCGGAGCGCATCTATCCGCAGGCCCGCTGTGCCCTGGCGCTCGGCTGCCTGGTCTGGTGCCTGTTCACGGTCTGGGACATTCATCGCTTTCCCGAATTCTCGCGCGAACTGAGCGTGATCGGCTTGCTGTGGGTGGCGCCGGTTCTGGCCGCCACGTGGTGGCTGGTTGCGACGCGGCCCCTCGCCTTCAGAAGAGGCGCGTCGTGCTATCTGCTCTGCGGTCCACTCGCGGCCGTCGGCGGATTGGCACTGATACAGGGAGTGGTGGAGCCGGCGGGCTCGGAACAGGCGTCCGTCGGGGTGGTCCCGGGCCTTGCCGGTGTCGTGCTGTTCGCCCAGGCCGTGCTCGGTCTGCTATTCATACCGGCGCTCATGCTGGGCGCTGTCAGCGCGCTGGTCCTCCTCGGCTCGGGTTCCGCCGCCGACGTCAGCGCTGCGACGGCACTCGGCGGGCTGCCGGTTCTGGTGGTCGCGAATGGTTTAGGCATGCTCCTGTGCGTTCGCCACGAATTCAGCTTGCGATTGCTGTTCCGGCTTCGACAGCGTGCTCGTGGGCGTGCCGTGTCGCTGCGGAGCAGGGGTAGGAAAATCGGCACAGCCGCGGTGCCTGCCGGTTGTGGGCTAGCGCGCGGCGTGCTTTCCGCGGGGGGGCTGGAACGACCAAGCGCTGGGCTGACCGACCTCACGGATGTCCGCGAGCGTCTCTTTTCGGCGGCGTTTCATGACTTGCAGCAGCCACTCTCGATCATCGGACTGTACGTCCGTCTCGCCAAGGGACGATGCGGCCGTGCAGCGGCCGGGCAAATCAAGGCCGATCTGTCGGCCATCGAAGGTGCAGCGCGCGAGATCGGGGCCATGTTCAAGGAGGTCAGCGACGCCTGGGACGTCGGGCGCAGCGATCCCGAACTCGTCGTGGTTGACGTGAACCGTTTGCTGGGCGAGGTTGCCGCAGAGTTGCGCGCCTGTGCCACCGGAAAGGGGCTCCGTCTTCGTTTGCGGGTTTCGCGCCGCGCGCCTTGCCTGGCTATCAGCGATCGCGCGTTGCTGAAGCGGGCGGTGTGCAATCTCGTCTGCAATGCGATCAAGTACACCGAGCGCGGCGGACTCGTGGTCGGCGCGGTAGGTGCGGGAAGTCATGTGCGTGTCGTCGTCCGCGACACCGGGGTTGGCATCCCCGCCATCTGCCAGACGCGGGTGTTCGATGAGTTCTTCCGGGTCAATCATCCCACCGGGAAGAGGCAGCCGGGCCTGGGCCTCGGGCTCGCGATCGTGCGCCGGATCCAGGAGGTTCTTCCGGATCATCGAGTGAGCCTCTGGTCGCGCGACGGGCGGGGCTCGCGCTTCACGCTGACCATGCCGCTGGCTGTGGCTGTCGACGCGGGGGAAGCGGCGTCGCGCCGGGCCACGGCGCGGGCGGGCTGCGACGCGCTGCAGGGAAAGTACGTGTTCGTCGTCGAGGATGAGCGCCTGATCCTGGATGGGCTGGTCGAGTCACTGCGTTCGGCCGGTTGTGTCGCCGAAGGGGTGGAGCGTGTCGCGACCGCCCGTGGCCTGTTGGCGACCCGCGACCGCTGTCCGGATGCACTCGTAACGGACTACCGCTTGCGGGATGGTGAGACCGGTGTCGATATCGTCGCCGTGCTGCGGGAACGGTTCGAATGGGCGACGGCCACCCCGGTCGTGTTCCTGACCGGCGAAGTCGACTGGCGCGCGCCGCCGGACGGTTTCGACGCGCCTTGGGAAGTCTGCCGCAAGCCAATCGACCCCGATGCCCTGGTCCGCCGGCTGGGGGAGTTGGTGCGGAACCAATCAGTCTGAGCGCTTGCCGGTCGCGGGCGGCGAGGAGTGGATGAGGCTTTTCCAAGGAGGCTCAGCCACTTAACTCAATCGGCAAGTTCTCTAGTATGATATCGGGCTTTTCCCGCGGCTGCGGTGGCCCGTGCCACGTGCGCTCCGTCCCCAGAAATCATGAAAGATCACTCGGTAGACCCCAATTCGCCAGGCGCCGATTTCGGCACCGACGACCTTCGGATTCGTGCCATCAGCGAGGTCATGGCTCCGCAGCAGTTGCTGGAGGAATTCCCGATCACGCGGCAGGCCGCGTCCACCACGCTGGTGGCGCGACGAGACATTCATCAGGTCCTGGCCGGCGAGGACGACCGCCTGCTGGTGATCATCGGGCCGTGCTCCATCCATGATCCGGAGGCCGCCCTCGACTATGCCAGCCGCTTGCTGTCGTTGAAGCACCGTTTGGCGCGCGATCTGGTCGTCGTGATGCGCGTGTATTTCGAGAAGCCGCGCACGACCGTGGGCTGGAAAGGCCTGATCAACGACCCCGATCTGGATGAGAGCTTCAACATCAACAAGGGGCTCCGTTTGGCGCGCAAGCTACTGGTAAACCTGAACCAGATGGGGATGCCGGCGGCGACCGAGTATCTTGATCTGATCACCCCGCAATACGTGTCCGACCTGATCGCCTGGGGCGCCATCGGCGCGCGGACGACGGAGAGCCAGGTGCACCGTGAACTCGCCTCTGGCCTCTCCTGCCCCGTGGGCTTCAAGAATGCCACGGACGGCAGTGTCAAGGTCGCAGTCGATGCCATTCGCGCCGCGCGGCGTCCGCATCATTTCCTGTCGGTGACGAAGGCGGGCCATTCGGCCATCGTCTCGACCCTGGGCAATGAAGACAGCCACATCATCCTGCGTGGCGGCCGGAAGCCGAACTATGACGCGGTGAGCGTAGCCGCGGCGGCGGATGCGCTCGAGGCGGCGAAGCTGCCAGCGAACATCATGATCGATTTCAGTCATGCGAACAGCCTGAAGGATCCCGAGCGGCAAACCCTGGTTGCCCAGGACGTCGGAGAGCAGATCGCGAACGGCGACTACCGGATCTTCGGCGTGATGATCGAAAGCCACCTGAACGCCGGTAGTCAACCGCTGGAAGCCGGCAAACCGCTCGCCTACGGTGTCAGCATCACCGATGGATGTCTCGGGTGGGAGGCCAGCGAGGCCGTTCTTCAGTTACTGGCCGATGCCGTCGTGCAACGCCGCCGTCAACATGGCCGGCGCGAATCGGCTCACGTCAACCCTCATGTTGCGATCAAGTGAGACCATGAACGTTTTTGTAAACGGCGAAATGCGGGAACTCCGCGAAGCGGACAGCCTGCAAACCCTGGTGGAGGCGATGGGCTATGCTGGTCGGCGTATCGCTGTGGAAGTGAACCGGGATATCGTGCCGCATGGCACCTATGCGCAGTGCCGGCTGCGAGAAGGTGACCGCGTGGAGATCGTTCAGGCGATCGGTGGCGGACAAGGCGCCGGCGATCCACTGGTCGTAGCGGGACGCGAGTACCGATCGCGTCTGCTCGTCGGTACCGGAAAATACCGCGACCTTGACGAGACCCGCGATGCGATCGTGGCCAGCGGAGCCGAGATCGTCACGGTCGCGATCCGCCGCACGAATATCGGCCAGGATGCTTCCCAGCCGAATCTGCTGGATGTCATTTCGCCCGACCGTTACACGATTCTGCCCAACACGGCCGGCTGCTACACGGCGGAGGACGCGTTGCGAACCTGTCGGCTGGCGCGCGAACTGCTCGGCGGGCACCGCCTGGTCAAGCTGGAGGTGCTCGGCGATCCGAAGACCCTGTTTCCGGATGTGGTCGCGACGCTGGAGGCTGCGCGGGCGCTGGTGTCGGAAGGATTCGAGGTCATGGTGTATACGAATGATGATCCCATCGTCGCGAAGCGCCTGGAAGATATCGGCTGCGTGGCGGTGATGCCGCTGGCGGCGCCGATCGGGTCGGGGCTGGGGATACGCAATCCCTACAACATCATGACGATCCTCGAGAATGCGTCCGTGCCGATCATCGTGGACGCCGGTGTCGGGACGGCATCGGATGCCGCCATCGCGATGGAGCTCGGCTGTCACGGCGTGCTGATGAATACGGCAATCGCCGAGGCCAAGAACCCGGTGCTGATGGCTTCAGCCATGAAGAAGGGGATCGACGCCGGTCGCGAGGCCTTTCTCGCCGGGCGTATGCCGCGGCGCCGTTTTGCTTCGGCCTCGTCGCCCACGGAGGGGTTGCCACTCTAGCCCGCCCATAGGGCCGGCATCGGAGATGCCGGCTGGATTAAGGGTTTCCTCTTGATGGAAGGCCCGAATCCTGGCCAGGTTGGCGGCGATCCAGCCGCTCGTGCCCGGATTCGTGGCGAGTGGCTGCGGGAGTTGCTAACCAGGCGGCGGAATCGCGAGGCCGTCCATTGGGGCGCCAGCCTCGCGATCGTTACGGATCTGTGACCTGCGATCAGTGGTTCATCGTGCCGCCTTCCGGCATCGTGTGCTGTCCCTGCGGCATCTCGGTCGCCGGCTTGTCGGTCGGTCGCGTCCCCGCCTCTGACGGGGCCCCGTGGCCGCCGTGACCACCACGGCTGACGCCGCCGCCGCTCTGTCCGGGACCGGCTCCGCCGCCACCCGCACCAGCGCTGACGCCTTCACGCTGGCGCAAGCCAATCGCCGCTCCGGAGGCCTTCGCAATATTTTCGGCAGTCAGTCCGCCGAGTGAGCGAGCGGAATCCACCACGATGGTCGACACGTCAGTGACGTCCATCCGGTCGGCCAGCGGACTGGTAACGACCGCTTTGACCGGGGTCGCATTGGCTGCCGATTCGCCGAGGGGATAAGCCGTTAGCACGATTGGGTAAGCGGTGCCGGCGGGGACCTTGATGTTGTAGTGATTGTTGTTCGTCAGCTCGGTGCTCTGGATGGCCGCGCCGCTCTTGTCCGTGACTTCGAGGCGACTGTTCATGATCGGACCATGCTGATCCTGGATGTTGCCCTCGATCCTGGCTTCCATCGCCGATGGGCCGGATGCACTGCCGCTGCTGCCGTCATCGCAGGCGGTCAGAGCAGTGGCGATAGACAGGGCCGCGAGGGCGCGGAAACCGGCGCCCGCCCGACGGGTATTGCGTGTGGATGACTCGCGCGACGTTTTCATGGGGAATCACATTTCCTTATTATTTGACTTTGTTTGATTTACGACCGGTCGACCATACCCGGCGTCCTGCAGCGGCGCTCGGCTGACTTCCTCGCGCCCGTTTATAGCATATGCCCCACCGAGAGTGTACCTCGCCGCCAACGCCCGCCCTCCGGGATTTGTGCTCGCCGCCGGGCCGGTCAGCCTGCGCTACGGGACGGGCCGAACCTTGACTGCCAAGCCGCATGCGCCCACGCCGGCAACCGGCGTCGCCGGCGTTGTTTTCGATGATCAGGGCCGGGTGTTGCTGATCCGTCGCGGGCGGCCGCCAGCACAAGGGTTGTGGTCGGTGCCCGGGGGAAAACAGCGCGCGGGCGAGACCTTGGCGGAGACGTGCCGCCGCGAAATCGCCGAGGAGACGGGCCTGGTCGTGACGGTTGGCCCCGTCATCGCGGTCGTGGAGCGACGCATCGAGGGCTTCCATTACGTCATCATCGATTTTCTGGCCAGTCCGGTCGGCCAAGGCAACTATGCGGTTCACGCCGCGGACGATGCGGCGGAAGCCAGCTGGGTCGCGCTGCGGGAACTCGACGGCTACGCGCTCGTGGAGGGCCTTAGGCCCGTTATCGATGCTGCGGATCGGGTCCGTCGGAAACCGGGCCGCGGGGGCTTGTGCGATCGGGGTGGCAGCGGCAGCAACTTCGTTGCCATCTGAATCCATCCGGTGCGGCACCACCGAGAGACGGTGTCGTGTCGCGCTACTTGGAAATCTCGGGCGGGGGACGGGACCCCGGCTCAAACCAGTGGACACGATGAACAGGTGAGCGCGTGACGGCGAGAGTGGCTCTTGCCGTCACGGCCCGGAACAAAAACCGCGATGGTGTCTTGTTCGGGTGCTCCCGACGGGATCAGACGGCGGGCGGGGGCGAGCGATGACTCTTGACGTCACCGCGCTGCATGCGGACGTATTCTTCCAATTGCCGCTTCGCGACTTCGAAGGCGTCGCGCAACGCGACGTACAGGTCTTCATGCGCCTGCTTGTCGTGGTGGTCCCGGCTCACTACGAGATGCTTCTGCGGCACGGCGAGATCGATCCGGACGCTGTAGAGGTTGCCCTGATGCTGATGGTGGTGCTCGGCGGAAACCGCGACCTTGCAACTGATGATGTGGTCGCAGAACTGCTCGAGCTTGGCCACTTTCTCGCGCACCTTGGTTTCGACGGCATCGGAATGGGGGAAGCCGCGAAAGGTGATCTCTAATGGTACTTGCATAGTGTATCCCACTACTTCTTTTAGGATTTTTCGGTGTGTAATGAAAAAATACTCGCGCCCCAACGCGATCCTTGCGAGCGTTCCGGCTCCTTCGGAGCGCGGCGCCAGCAGTCGGTGGCTTCGGTATTCGAACTGGCGTTTCCCATCGCCCAACGCGGCCGGACCTGGGCCGGGCGAATCGCGCATTATTACACATTTGTGATTCCGGCTGTCCAACCCTACGCCTTTCGAGGGCTGTACGGCGCCGGAGCAGGGCGCGCGGCTTTGCCGAGGCCGCGAGAAAATTGCTGCTAGAATGCCGCCTCCTCGGACTCTAGGACGGTTTTCTATGGAAATCATTGCGCGTATCGCACAGGAACTCGGCGTCGCGCCGACGCAGGTGGCCAAGGCCGTGGCCCTGCTCGATGAGGGTGCGACCGTGCCCTTCATCGCCCGCTATCGTAAGGAAGTCACCGGTGGCCTCGACGATGTCCAGTTGCGCCAGCTCGAGATGCGACTGGGCTATCTCCGCGAGCTCGAAGAGCGGCGCGACAGCATCCTCGCCTCCATTCGCGCGCAGGAGAAGCTGACCCCCGAACTGGAACGGGCCATTCTCGACGCCGATACCAAGACGCTGCTCGAAGACCTGTATCTGCCGTACAAACCGAAGCGCCGGACCAAGGCGCAGATCGCCCGCGAGGCGGGACTGGAACCGCTGGCCGATGCCCTGCTGTCCGATCCTGCCCAGACACCTGAGCTGTTGGCGGCCGACTATCTGGCGCCCGATCAGGGGTTCGCCGACGTCGCGGCAGTGCTCGACGGTGCGCGCCAGATCCTGATGGAGCGATTCGCCGAGGATGCCCCGTTGTTGCACGAATTGCGCGAGAAGATCTGGAACGACGGCCTGCTGGTCTCGACGGTCGTGGGTGGCAAGGAAGAGGCGGGCGCGAAGTTCAAGGATTACTTCGCCTACGACGAAGCGATCCATGTCATTCCGTCGCACCGAGCGCTGGCGCTGTTCCGTGGGCGCAATGAGGATGTTCTGAACCTGAATCTGCGTGTCGGCGCCGACGAGGATGCAGTCCACGGCTACTGTCAGGGCCGAGTCGCCGCTACGTTCGCGATTGCCGATCAAGGCCGCCCCGCGGACGTGTGGTTGCGCGAGACGGTCCGTCTGGCCTGGAAGATCAAGCTGTTGACGCGGATCGAACTCGATTTGCTGCAGCGGCTGCGGGATGCCGCGGAGCAGGAGGCGATCCGGGTGTTCGCGGGCAACCTGAAGGACTTGCTGTTGTCGGCGCCGGCGGGTCCCCGGGCGACGATGGGGCTCGATCCTGGACTGCGGACCGGCGTCAAGGTCGCGGTTGTCGACAAGACCGGCAAGCTGCTGGAGACCGCCACCATCTACCCGCACGTCCCGCATCGGCAATGGGAGCAGTCGATCGCCCAGCTGGCGCAGCTCTGCGAACGCCACGACGTCCAGCTGATCGCGATCGGCAACGGCACCGCGTCGCGGGAGACCGATCAGCTCGCAGCCGACGTCATCAAGCGCTTCCCCGATCTGAAGCTGCTGAAGATCGTCGTGTCCGAGGCCGGCGCTTCGGTGTACTCGGCTTCCGAACTGGCCTCGAAGGAATTCCCCGATCTGGACGTGTCGCTGCGGGGGGCGGTTTCGATCGCGCGCCGGTTGCAGGATCCGCTCGCGGAACTCGTCAAGATCGAGCCCAAGGCGATCGGGGTCGGGCAGTATCAGCATGACGTCAATCAGACTCAGCTCGCCCGGAGCCTGGATGCCGTCGTCGAAGATTGCGTCAATGCGGTGGGGGTCGATGTCAACACGGCCTCGACGTCGCTGCTGCGCTATGTGTCGGGTCTGACGCAGACCATAGGCCAGAACATAGTCGAGTTCCGCAACGAGCATGGGCCCTTCCAGAGTCGGGAGCAGCTCAAGCAGGTGCCGAGGCTCGGGGCGAAGACCTTCGAGCAGGCTGCCGGCTTCCTGCGTATCGCCGATGGCGACAATCCACTGGATGCCTCGTCGGTGCATCCGGAAGCCTATCCGGTGGTCGAGAAGATCATGCAACAGACGGGCAAGGATATCCGTGGCCTGATTGGCAACCCGACCTTCCTGCGTGGCGTCGATCCCGCGCGTTACGTCGACGAGCGTTTCGGCCTGCCCACGGTAAGCGACATTCTCAGCGAACTGGAAAAGCCGGGGCGCGATCCGCGTCCTGATTTCAAGACCGCGACCTTCAAGGAAGGCGTGCACCAGCTCGCCGACCTGGCGCCGGGGATGATGCTGGAAGGCCAGGTCACGAACGTGACCAACTTTGGCGCTTTCGTCGACATCGGCGTCCATCAGGACGGTCTGGTGCACATCTCCCATTTGGCGGATCGTTTCGTCAAGGACCCACGCGAAGTCGTCAAGGCGGGTGACGTGGTTGCAGTCCGCGTGCTGGAGGTCGACGTGCAGCGACGCCGCATCGCTCTGTCGATGAAAAAGGAGGCGGTTTCTCCGGCGGAGTCCGCGGCCGCCAGGGCGACGGGCCCGTCGCCTCGAACGCCGGCCGCACCGAAACGCCCGCGCGAGACGCGCCAGGAGGCTCCCGCGCCGCAAGGCGCGATGGCCGCAGCGCTGGCGCGCGCCCTCAAGACGAAGGCGTAGACCGGGCTGGACTTTGAGCCGGGAGGTCCGGAGAATCTCGGTCCGCAACGCGGGCCGTTCGCGGGATATGCCCCGCAATGGGCGACGGACGGGGTTGGACCGCGGACAGAGCGCCCACCAGACGTTATCCAAGGGGTAGAGAAACCAATGATAAAGAACAACATGCCAGGTCGATCGATTGTCGCCGTGATGAGTCTTGGGGCGGCGCTGCTGCTGGCAGGCTGCGGTGACGATGCCCCGCCTTCAGCCCGACCGTCGTCACAACCGTCGCAGCCGCCGGTCTCCGTGTTCGATCAGCCGCATACGCCGGTGACCGAGACGGAGCACCAGATCTTCGAGCGGAAGTACACGGAGAAATGCATCAAGTCGCAGCAGGCTAGCGGCGACAGCCAGCTATCCGGCGATCAGGAGCTTGGCCGCGTCTGCACCTGCATGGCGGAGGAGATATCCAAGCGGCTGACCCATGCCGACGCGGTCCATTTCAACGAGAAGAACGAGTTCCCGTTCGAGCTGGTCATGATGACCAACGCCGCGGCGAACGATTGCCTGGCGCAGAAACCCTAAGCGCTCAGTGACGCGCGTCCCGCGAGGGCGCCAGCGCCAGCCGTTGTTCGGCGCCCGATGGCAGCGGCCGGTTGCGGTCGCTGATCCACGCCACGATGTCGCGCCAGGGCTTTTCCGCCTGCAGATCGCGCAGCAGCAGGTGGTAGCCCTCGGGATAGGTCGCGACGCGCGTCGTCAATCGTCGGGGCAGGCGTTCCAGCAAGCGCTGCATCGGTTCCTTCGGAATGATCTGGTCGCGATCGCCTATGAGGACCAGCGTAGGCAGTTCGATCAGGCCGACCCGCCCCATTGCCTCGTCCATCAGGTCGACCAGACCATAGATGGCGTCGATCCGTGTCGCCTTGATCACCTGCGGGTCGCGTCCCAATCCCCGCAGCACGTCGATATTGTCGGAGGGCAGGAAGCCCAGTCCGTCGCCGGTCACACGCAGCCATGGCAGTGTGTGAACCGAGGTCTCCAGCAAAGCCCGCTGATACCACGGCATGGTGTCCCGCGACCAAACCGCGGGCGCCGACAGGATCAACCCGTCCGCAGGGGGGCGCCGCTCAGCCGTCAGTGCGACGATCGCGACGGCCGCACCCATGCTCTCCCCGAGCACGTAGACCGGAATCCCAGGGTGGCGTTCACGGACGGCGGCGGTAAACTGGAACAGGTCGTCGACATAGGTCTGGGTACCGGGCCAGGTTCCATGTCCGGGTGCCAGCCCGAAACCCCGTTGGTCATAGGCATAACAGGCCACGCCATGACGCTGGAAGAAGGCGCCGGGCATCTCGAAGGCGCGGCTGTAGTCGTTGAAACCATGCAGCGCGACGATGATCGCCCGCGGCGGATCGCGGACCGGCAGCCAGCGCCTCAAGGGCAGCACCGCCCCGTCGCCGGCCACGAAATGTGCCGCCGCGAGCTGCGGCGGCTGTGCTGGGGGGGCGGCAAAGGCGGCCATCGGCACCCAGTAAAACAATGCGACCAGCAGTCGAGCCAACCGGTATGGACAGTGCGACGGAAACATCAATGGAACAGTCGATAGCGGGTCATGGGCGAGCGAAGCCGCAGTATAGCGGAAGGCTCGGATCGCCGGCCGGCCATGGCTGCGAGGGTATCGCGACGATTGAGGCCGCGTCCTGTCGCAAGCGCGGTGGAGGTCGGGCATGAGTTACGTCTGCCTGGCCACGGCCGGTTTCGACGCGGTCGAAGCGTTTTACCGCCAGGCGCTGGGCGGCTCGGTGATCCGCGCGTGGGACCGGCCGGGTGCGCGCGGCGTGCTGTTGGAAGTCCACGGCCTGCGACTGGAACTGCTCGATGCGGCGCGCGAGAAGCGACAGTTGCGGCTGCCTGCGCCGGGCGATCGGGTGCACTTGGTGCTGGAGGTCGCGGACGTCGATGCCGTGCATCGGTCCCTGGCCCTGTATGCGCCTGTCCCGGTTACGACGAATTGGGGGTCGCGCTGCTTTGCGATCCGTGATCCCGACGGTGTTCAGATTACGTTTCTGCAGTGGCTCAATCAACCCGGTGCAGCGGCCTGAGAAACCCGCGCCCAAGATCGCATTCTCCTCCGCCGCCTCGGGCAAGCGCCCCGGGTGTGCAGGACCCGCTACTCCTCGATCGAGGCGGAGGGCCGCGCAGGTCGGTCGGCGATATCCTCGCCCCAGCGGCGCAGCCGTCCGACGTCGATGTCGAACAGGTCCAGAGCCCGGCAGGCGGTGTGCGTCACCATCTCGTCCAGTGAGGCCGGCTGCGTATACAGCGCCGGGACGGGCGGCATCACGACCCCGCCGCATTCGGTCACCGTCAACATATTGCGCAGGTGGATTGCCGACAGCGGCGTCTCCCTGACCATCAACACCAGGCGCCGACGCTCCTTCAGCGTGACGTCGGCGGCCCGCGTCAGCAGGCTGCTCGACACTCCCGAGGCGATCTCGGCCAACGTTTTGACCGAGCAGGGCGCGACGATCATCCCCATTGTCCGGAATGAACCACTGGCGAGCGCCGCACCGACGTCGCTGATCGCATAGTCCACGCTGGCCAGCGCGCGCAGGTCGCGGGCGCTGATAGCGAGTTCGTGCGCCCGCGTGCGCTCCGCGGCTTTCGATACGATCAGGTGGGTTTCGATCGCCGTGTCCTGCAGCAACTCCAGCAATCGGACGCCGAAGATGATGCCGGTGGCGCCGGTGATGCCGACGACGAGACGCTGTGGCTGAGCCATGGCCGAAGACGATCCTCTGGTAAGCATGCCGAAAGCGCTACAGCCTAAACGTTCATCGCGCAGGCGTCACTTGCTGGCTTACGCCTGGGGGCGAGATCGGCGGCGGCCAAATCCGCTTCTCCTTCGTTAGGCGATGCGGTAGCGTTGTCCCAGGGGGACTATGCGACCATGGTTCAAATCGACAATATCGAACTTGCCAAGAGTTACGCCCAGTTCCTGGCGGCTCTCGGCGGCGTCAGCATCACGGTGCTGACCCTGGCCTTGACGCTACGCAAAGAGATCGCCGATCAAAGGCTGTTCCAGTTTCTGAACGCCGCGCTGATCGTCGCGACGATCGTCTGTTTCATCGGGGCGCACGGCATGTCGGAGGTCAGCGCGATCCCGACCGCCGAAATGCCTGGGGCCCGCCGGCTGTACATGATCGCCAGTATCAATGTGGTCATGGCCGCGGCCTTGTTCCTGTTCGCACTGATGCTGTTGCCGCGCGTCTACGGCGATGACATGCCGGACGAACTCAAGGCGATTGCGTTCTGGTCCTTCGCCGCCGTCGTCATCGGCGCGCAGGCGTGGATGGTGTCGTTCATCGAACATCTGGGGCACCCGAGTGCCTCGGGGGCACTGCTGGCCGCTGCAGTCGCCGCCCTGGCAGTATGCCTATATCCGCCGCGCATGGATGCAGCCACCGGCTTCGTGGCCTTTCCCTTCTGGCTCTGTGTCGGGTTCAGTGGCTCGTCGCTGGTTCTGTTCGCCGCGACTTTTCAGTTGCTGACGGGGCCGCAGTGGTTCGACGTGACGTTCTATTGCGTCGGGATGGCGACACCGGCGATGGCCTTGCTGCGGCTGGGCTGGAGGGAGTATCGGAAGGCGTAGCCGCCAGGCGGACCGTCGTTCTGCACCGAATGGCCGAGCGCCTTGGTGCCAGATCTCTCTTGAGTCGGAAGGCGCAGTGAGCGGCGGTGCGTTCGATGCCGGGCAGAGTAACCCTGGAGTTGATCCGGGTTGTGCGCATTGGCCGTCAAGCGCGCCTCCCTCCGGCTCGTTGAATCAGCGGAGTCAGCGGCGCTTCGAGCTAAATGGAGGACCCGGTGATTCTGGATCAGGGGAAAAAAAAGATCACCGGAACCCCGGAAAGCCGCCGTCGGCGCGAAAGCCGAAGACGCCTTTCAGAGTGGGCCTCGCGCAAGGTCCCGGTGAGAAGCGCATCGAAGAGGTTATGCACCCTCTATAAAGCAGTGGGCGTGCCAATTTCTTAACCCTCTGTTCCTAATTGCGTTCCAGACGCTCGGTGACTGGCCGCCTGAGCGCCGTTCCGTCAAATCGCATGTTGCCTGTGGGTAAAGCCGCAGCCATGGGAGCTGAATTACAGCTGCCCGCCCTACCGCCAATTTCTCCCCCCTTGCCGCGTTCGCCAGTGGACTGCATGCGGTGTTCAGCCCCCGCCGCCTAACTGTGGTGGCAATCGTTTAGCGCCAGGAGCTGGCATCAGCAGTCCGCCTTTCCCCGCAGCGACCCCGCGGGAGGAGGCGCAAGGATTTTCCTAATTACACCCGGCAGGTCGTGGCCGTGCGGTGGACGTGTTCAAGAACGCAGTGCTCGCCATGGATCTTCTAGCCGAATCTATGCAGGCCTGCCCTAATAATCTGGCCTTATTAAACGATATTTTCCTCTTATCACGCCGGGTTTTGGCGGCTCATGTAAACAACGCGTTAAATACTATGAAATAAGCGCACGAAAATGGGTCACTGAGGAGTATCGCGCTACGTAAAAACACGTAGTGGACTACGTAGAAACACGTAGTTTCTGCTCGATCTGTGAAACAATCCGCCACGCGCGTTGACCGTGTTTCCGGGCAGCGAATAACATCGGTCCTAGGTAAAAACACCTAGGAAGATAGTAAAAGCTGTTTCCAGGGAATCCGGCATCACCAGTGAGTGCCTGCCAGGGACCCGGGCGCGGAGCGAGGTCAGCGTCGGCTTATACGTCAGACCCAAGCGCTGCCTTCCGGTACCGCTGAGGGCTTTTTGGCAGCGGCCTCGCAGTGGAGAGCGGGCAAGGAATTGAGCACCGGCTAGGGGACGCGCTGGGCAGTCGACATTCAGCTGCCTTGATGCCGGCTGGGAGCCGGTGGCGGACAATGCCACGATTAGGGACAACAAAAAAATGAATGACATGATCGGTCCGGACCAGGGCTCGCCAGTGAGCCGCGAGGCCGGCGATAAAACAGAGATACTGTGACCACGTGGTGCTTTTACGTGGAAGGCTGAGAAACAGAATCACCTAATTTGCGGGTTGCCAGAAGGGCAACTTAAGGAGCCCTAGCGGGGCAGGAGTAGCGTATGGATGAATCCGTAGAAAGCGCGAACAAGCCTCTGTTGAAGGAGCATCCCCATAGTATTCTAATCGTCCTGCGCGTGATCGACCTGATCGCGTTGACGCTAGCAGGCGTAATTACCTTCTTTGTCCTGCGGGCTGATCTGGCACTCGACCCGCATTACCGTTTGACGACAACGATCGGTACGCTTATCGTCATTCTGTTCTTCGAATTGGGGCAGCTCTATCGCCCCCAAAACGTGCGTTCCCTGAGGACGCAGGTTCGCCTTCTAGTTTTGGCCGTGGGCGCGGCGGTCGCCGCCCTGGTCTTCGTTCTGGACGTGTGGGTTCCGGAATTCTCGTTGACGTCGAACCTGCACCTGATCGCCCTGTGGGCGCCCCTCAGTATCGTGCTGCTGATCCTGGCGCGGTTCGGTTCCAAGCTCATGTGCCGATGGCTGCTAAACAAGGGCTGGCCGCAACGGCGGATCGTGATCGCCGGTTTGAGTCAGATGGCTGTCACGGCCGCAGAGCGCATCAATAGCTCACCGTGGTTCGCGATGAGCGTGATTGGATACGTCGATGACCGCGTGGCGCTCCGGCCCGAGGTCCAGAACGTGACCCTGCCGAGGTTGGGCGCGATCACCGACCTGAAGGAGATTGTGTCGGATAAACGCGTCGCGCAGGTCTGGGTGGGTTACCCCTTGCGGGGGGAAGGCCGGGTGAAGCAGATCCTGCACGTGCTCCGGCACGAGACAGTGAGCATCCGCTTCCTGATCGACTGCTTCGCCTTCGACACGGGTAATGGCTTCCTCGCCCTGAACAATGTGGCCGGAATCCCCACCCTCGACATCTCTGTGACCCCCATTCACGGGGTGAACCGCTATTTAAAGGAATTCGAGGACCGAACCTTGGCCCTTCTGTTTCTGATTTTTCTCAGTCCTGTCATGTTACTAATCGCTCTGGGCGTTAAGCTAAGCTCGCCGGGACCGGTGTTCTATCGCCAGGAGCGGGTCGGCTGGAACAACCACAACTTCATGATGCTGAAGTTCCGCTCGATGCCCGTGGATGCCGAGGCCAAGACCGGAGCCCAGTGGGCGAAGCCCGGAGAATCTCGCGCCACACCGTTTGGTGCCTGGCTCAGGAAGACCAGCCTGGACGAATTGCCGCAGTTCATCAACGTACTGAAAGGGGACATGTCTATCGTTGGTCCGCGCCCTGAGCGGCCGCAATTCGTCAATCAGTTTAAGGATGAGATCCCCGATTACATGAAGAAACACATGGTGAAGGCGGGCATTACGGGCTGGGCGCAGGTCAATGGGTGGCGCGGAGACACGGATCTTGAAAAGCGTATCGAACATGATCTCTACTACATCCAGAATTGGTCGGTCTGGTTCGATTTGTGGATTGCGTTCAAGACGGTTTTTAAGGGCATGGTCCACAAGAACGCCTACTAGAGCTTGTTCTTCCTATGGCCCGCGAAACAAGGAATCAGGAAAAAGGGGTGTACCTCTTCGTTATTGAAGGCAGCCAGGGAGAGTCCTCTTGGGTGCATTCCCAACGCAATTGCCGGAGTGTTCGGTGAAGCGCATTTCTATCGCAGGTTTTCAAGAGAGTATGCCTTGTATGAGTCCAGAGCCTGAGCGTGTATGAGAACAGTTCAGCCTCAGTGGAGAGCAAACTCGTGAATCGGCGCTCTGCACAGTCAATGCGCTATCAGTTCTCGCTAGTTTCAATAAACCCCTGGTTTAGAAAGAACGTAAGCCACGCGCTGTGCCCGCATAGTTTCCTTCGACACAGTGATTACCCCGTCGGGGAAAATGAGTAGCTTCCTCGCTTTGAATCTCCTGTCCTTATTGATCGGATTGAAACTGAAAGTCGGCGTAATAACGCTTCGCCCCTTTGATGCCATTACTGCGATTGGTTTCCTCTTCGCGTTTGCCCTTGCGTGTGTCCGCCGACATATCCTTCTGCCAATCGGGATTCTGACGCTACTTCCATTCTTTTTCGTCCATGTCGTATCGGCATTCTCGATAGACATGACAAATGGGCTAAGAGAAGCGGTACAGGTCCTCATCGTGTCGTGTTTTGCCTTAACCCTGGCTATTTCCCTAGATAGATTTGTGCTCTCGGTGTTTTCGAGGACACTATTCCTTGGGATGTGGGTATTAACCTTGTACAATATCTGGTGGCACATAAGTAATGGGTTCTTTATCGGATGGAAGCGACTCAACGACCCGAAACATACATTTATCTTGTTGCCCATCATTCTTTCGGTTGTAATGTTGACGCCCCCAGACAAGCGCAACTGGCTCCGAGGACGGCATTCGGCATGGCTGGTGTGGCTCGGTTTTGGGGTGCTGGTTTTTCTCTCGGGTGAACGCAAGGCCCTGATATCATTTTTTATTCTGAGCGTGTTGCTGTTGACGCGGGGCCGAATCAAGCCGGTTCTAGTTGGATCGGTGATTGGGGGGGGGGTGGTGGCCTCGGCGCTCGCATTGGCGCCGCCCGACTCGGGTTATTTGGGCAAGCAGTTGCACTCAATATTTTCTCCGCTGGCCGAGAGCAGGCCGGACCCTTACCAGCTATCCATCTGGGAGGCGAACCCTGAATATCATAGTAACGCCCAGCGGCTATTCGCATTCGAGCAGGGCAAGAGTTTTTTTCTGAAGTCGCCGTTGTTTGGTGTCGGAACGAACGGATACCAAAGCGATCTGAAGAGTCGATTTCACTATCTACCTGAATTCCTGTCCCTCGGTATTCATAATGAGTTCTTCAGGATAATGGTCGAAAACGGTATCGTTGGGCTTGTGACTTACGCGTTTGTGTGGGTGACGTCGGTTTTAAGGGCTTTGAAACAGATGTCTCTCCTCAATAGGCATCATCTATTGGATCGTCGTTCAAGTCTTCTGATGCTTGCCGTATTCTACCTTCCTCTCGCATTGTTCCTTGGTGTAGAGGCATCGGGATCGAGAAGTCTGGTCACGCTAACGTTGATCGCCCTTGCGCCGGATATCTTGTCCACTCTCCGGAAAGGGGGGGCGCATCCCGGTAGCTCGCTTATGCGCACCGAGGCGGCGGCGCTGTGACTATTTCGTTAGATTTAGAGCGCTAGTTAGGGACGCGGTCGCCATCTTGTACCCGGACCTCACGTTTTGCGCTTAGGGAAGACTGTTTAGGACGCGGGAAATGCATGTGGTTTCGTGTCGTTAGGCGCGGCTCACTGTTCGTAGAGACTGCGATAGGTGATTGTGGAGGCGGATTTGCGAGCAAAGGTATTGTGGGTCGTCAACAGCTTTGATCCAGGCGGCGCGGAACATGGCCTTTTGACTCTGCTGGACGCCGGTTTCTTTTCGACCGTGGACTTCAGTGTTTTCGCCTTTTGCAAGGGCCGAGGGACGTTAATCACCCGCATAACGAAAGCGGCGGATGTGGCAGAGGTTAAGGTCGTAAATGATGATGAACAGTTGAGAACATCACATTTGCTTAAGGGTGCGTTCGAGTTGACGCGGTGGTTGGCGGCGGAGCAACCCCATTTCGTCGTTTTGTCATTAAAGCAGGCAAACGTTGTTGGACGAATCGTTCTGACCGCTTTTCCAAAAATACGGTGTATCGCTTTTGAGCACATCGCTAAATACCGTGCCGCAAAATTTGAGTGGCTGTACGGAGCGCTGCTAAAAATGCTTTCGCCGCGGGTCGATGAGATTTGGGCCGACGCGAGGGAAACGCTCCGTGCCACGGAGAGGTACTTTGTGGACAACGGGAAGCGACTCGAACGGGTCGTGCCGTTATTTTGCGCGGATTTCGATGTTGCCCAAAAAACAGACTATCGGCTCGGTAAGCCAATACGAATCGTTGGTTGCGGGAGATTAGTCCAACGTAAACGCTTTGGCGACGTCATCGGCGTCATAGGTGAATTGAGGTCTGAGGGCTACGATTTGTCGTTCGACTTGTTCGGTGACGGGCCGGAAACCCCGCTATTGGAGAGCGAGATACGCGCGCGAGGATTGGAGAAGAATGTTTGTCTTTTAGGCTATCGAGAGCAATGGTACGTGGAGGCATCACGATATGACCTTTTCGTGAATTTCAGCGACATGGAAGGGTTCTGCATCGTCGTTGCCGAGGCAATGTTGGTCGGCCTTCCCGTGATTGCGACTTTAGTGGGTGGGGTTAGGGACTACGCCAAGGATGGTGTGAACATAAAAAGCGTTCAGCCAGGTGACGTGCAAGGCCTCAGACGAGCGATCACGGAAATGGTGGCCGATATGGACAAACGACAGAAGCTTGGCACCCAGGCCTCGCAGCTTATACGAGAGGAATATAAGCCGGCCACGGTTTCGGCTCTCGGTCGGGAAGTGTTTGATCGCCCGAGGAGAGGCAGCCGTGTTTGAGCTGATTGCTCACGATTTCCAAGCACCTTGAGTTTAGGGGTAAAGCTGTTGGCGCGTATTCTTCACATCACCGAATGTTTTGGAGCCGGCTCCTTCCGATCAATAACGCTCTTGTGCAATCGACTTTCTGACTTGGGCCACGACGTTTCCATAGGCTATTCCCGGCGGGCGGAGACACCTGAGCACGCACAGCAGTTCCTGCGGAACGCGGTTAAACTGTATCCGTTACCGCTTCAGAGAGAAATATCGGTCACAGACATCCGAAGCCTGTTGAGTTTGGTTAGGTTCATAAAGGACCAAGGCCCGGATATTGTTCATCTTCATAGCTCGAAAGCCGGGTTTCTAGGCAGGCTCGCAGCCCTCATCGCGAGACAACAGTCAAGGGTGTTCTACTCGCCGCGCGGCCTTGCGTTCCTCAACCCCGAAATGGCGTTTATCTCAAGGCATATTTACCATGCGCTTGAGTTCGTTGGTGCCCGATTCGGCGGAACGATCGTAGCGTGTTCCCAGAGCGAGTATGTTGCGGCGAAGCGTCTACTGCAGCCCAGTGCGTTGGCGCTCGTGGAGAACGCGGTTGACGTTTCGCAGGTGCCCAGAAGACCGGGAAGCCAGACCGACGGGATAGAAATCGTGACATCTGGCCGACTGTCTTTGCAGAAGAAGCCTTGGGTGTTTGCTAGGGTGGCTCGGGAACTGAGCCCAAGGTTCCCGCGGGCGACCTTCACCTGGATAGGTGACGGAGATGTAGGTAGAGAGGTGCTGCTTGATGCAGGAGTCGCAGTCACGGGCTGGCTATCACCGGACGATGCCCTCCAGAAGGTCGCGCGTGCAGACATCTACCTACAGACCTCCGGGATGGAAGGTATGCCCATTGCCTTAATCGAAGCGCAGGTCGCGGGTGTTCCTGCAGTCGTTACGGATGTGGTGGGTAATCGAGATGTAGTCTCTGATGGAACTACCGGTTATATCGCAAAAAATGAGGGCATTATGCTGGAGAAAGTAGCTAATCTCTGTGCCTCCTCGGAACTGCGCGATGAGCTCGGGAGCAGGGCTAGGGAGCTTGGCTTGGTGCGGTTCAGTCCTGACCGTCTGATTTCCGATTACGAGCGGTTGTACTTTCAGGGCGATGCCAGAACGCCTTCTGTAGTGAACGCGGGCTGTGTGTAAGGCAAACCGCGTTCCAGGTAAAGGCAAGCGGAGGGTGTGCGCTTTCCGGGCGGTGGCAGCCGGACGTCGCTCGACCTTAGCGCGGTGTCGCTCGAACCACTGGAGTGCGGTCTGGACTTGCCAGTTTCGCCGTTTGGGCCATAGTGCGGCCTAAAGGGAACGAAGCACACTGAAGCGCCGTCCGACAATGCCAGCCGGTCCGGATTGCTTGGGGATCAAGCTCTTTCTTGCTAGTGCCCTCTTTACCGGGGTTGCCCTTGGCGTCGAGCCGAGCGAACCGACCGGGCTACTCGAGCTGCGTTGGGGGCACGTTGCACTAGAGCCAGCTTTGTCGGTTTCGCAACAATATAACGACAACGTTTTCTGGAATAACCTCAACAAAGTTGCGTCATGGGTAACGGTGGTAAGCCCGAAGCTCGCTCTAGGGTTCAATAAAGGCGGTGTGAGCGCCGGCATCACGGGTGGCGCAAGGAACTGGACCTATTGGGAAGCCGAAAAGAATGACTTTACAGATAGAAACGTGAATGCGGGTATTGGTGCGCAACTCTCCGGCAAGCTCAGCATGAGGACGTACGGCGCCTTTGATTATTCACATTACCCTCTAGGCACGTTTTTCACGCAGGGGCTAATACCTATAACCTTGGAGGAGCCTGATCGCTTTAGATCGTACACCTTCGGCAGTGTGATGAATTACGGTTCGGAGGGCGCACGCGGCCACCTCGAAATACCATTTGAGTTTTATCGCATCGAGTTCCTTAATAATCTCGAACGGACTGCAAAGTTCGATCGCGATGACTACCGATTTAATCCAAGGCTGACGGCCCGTGCAAGTTCCAAAACAGCGCTTCTATTTGACGCGCTATATATCCGCCGTGCATACCCAAATGGTCAGGGTGAAACCGATTTCAGCTCAAACATCGGAAGCGCATTAGCCGGTGTCGAATGGAAGCCTACCGGAAAAGTGGCGACGAATATTCAAATCGGGTATCTCTTAAACGACTTCGATCAGAATTACTTTTCGGATTTTTCCGGGTTTACCTGGCACGCGGAGGCGTCATGGCATCCGAAGCAATACTCAACCATCACCTTCCAGACTGACCGATCAATTTATCCGACGCAGGGCTTTGGAAACGCGATACTCGCGGAAGATTACATCCTTCAGTGGGACTATGCGCTGAGCTCAAGGCTCTCCGGTAGGGTGGCGGCGGCAGTAATCCAGGTAGCGAATCAGGGCGCAGGCCGAAACGATCTAGTCATCAACGCTACGGTTGGCTGTCAGTATCAATTTCGGGAGTGGCTGAACTTTGGTCTTTTCTATAGCAGAAAAACGATGCAATCAAATCAAGATATATTCAATTATGATCAGAACGTAGTGATGTTGACTGCGCAGGTCAATCCTGTGGATACGAGCGATCAGTTCAATCTACTGCCAACCATCAAGGCTCGCTCCGTAAGGTACTGAAGGTGACATTGCCAGGGCTCGCAATGAGACATTTTCCTTCGCAGTTGTTATTGGTAGTAGCCCTGCTTTCAGTTGGGTTTCTTAACCAATTGGTAAACGCCGCTCCCGGTTCCAAAGAGACCAGCTATATCGTCGGTAAGGGCGATAAATTGAAGATACAGATTCTTCACGAAGACGATATGACAGTGGAGCTTTCAGTAAGCGACACAGGTGAAATTACCTACCCTTTGCTTGGGGAGGTAAGTGTCGCGGGACTCAACAACAAGCAGATTGCCGAAGCTATCACGAAAGGTTTGAAAGGACCATATTACGTAAACCCGACAGTTGTTGTTTTTGTAATTGAGTACCGGAACATCTTTGTGCAAGGGCAGGTACGTATACCGGGCGGGTATGCGTTTCGCCCGGGCTTAACAGTCCAACAGGCATTAGTTGCGGCCGGTGGCCTGACAGAGCGTGCGGATACGGACGATCTGACAATTGTGCGAGAGAGTGGAACCGGGGTTCGCACCGAGTTTGCGGTGGTGCTCGGCTCAAGGGTTGAGCCTGGAGATGTGATTACGGTGGGGGAGAGTTTTTTTTGAGTCCAAGCATCGTTGCGAGACGTGGGGAAAAAGTCGTGACAGCCACTGATGAAAGACCGATTGAAGGGTTAGAACTTCGACGGCTACTTTCCGTCTTTCGGAGGGCAGCACTCTTTCTCCTCTTCTTGGCATTCGCCGGTGGGCTTTCCGCGTGGTCGCTCGCGAATGTCTTTTCGCCCGTATTCCGGTCAACTGCTACCTTACTGCTGGAGTCGGCATTGCCGAATATAGTCTCGATCGAGGACATTTACGGCATCGAGACTGGAGTGAGTGAGTTCGTCCTCACACAGTTCGAGATTCTCAAGTCAAGGGATTTGGCCAGACGAGTCATTTCGGAGCTTCACCTAGAGAACTCGCCTGAGCTCAACTCTGACCGAACAAATATACGGCCAAGTGTGGCACAGCACCTTCCAGCGTTCTTACTTGGGCCTGAAGTCAGTGAGCGATCGCCGGAACAGGAAATGGAAGTCAAAATCTCTCGATTCTTAAAGCGCCTCTCCATCACCTCCGTGAAAAATACGCGTTTGGCAACGATTTCCTTTGAGTCGCATGATCCCTCACTGGCTAAAGAGGTCGTTAACGCGATCGGTCAGGCTTATATCAGGATGGATCTTGAAGCACGGTCCCGAGTAACGCAGGGTGCAGGTTCGTGGTTGAACGAGCGTGTAGACGCACTTCATGACCGATTAGTCGAATCCGAGCGAAGACTGCAGGGGTACCTGGAGAAGGAGCACCTCGTCGACATCAAAGGCGTGCTTACTGTGTCAACGCTTGAGATCGAGAACACAAGTGCGCAGCTTTCGTCTGCGCGACGAGTGCGCGCTGAAGCCGAATCCTTGCATAGGAAGGTAGTCGCGCTCGGAGAGCGTATTCTCCAGAATTTAGAGGCAATTCCAGAAATCATGGCCGACCCGGGCGTACAGGACCTAAAACAGCAGATGGATGGGTCGGAGCGAAGCCTAGCGGAATTAGGCCGGAGATACGGTCCCGAGAACCCGAAATTAATAGCAGCGCGAGTTCAACTGGACTCAGTGAAGACTCTTTTGCGACAGCAGATTTCAACGGTCGTCAACGGAATAAAAAATCGATATGAGGTTGCTAAAGCTAATGAAGAGGCTCAGAGGGACGCTCTGACTAGTACGAAACAGGATGTACTGAATATCGGAAAGAAACAGGCGCGTTTGACCGAGCTTCAACGTGAAGTCGACTCAAATCGCAATCTATATGAAATGTTTCTTAAACGCTCCAAGGAGGCCACTGAGGCGGGCCAGCTTTCTGCTCCGATTGCTCGTTTTGTGGACTTCGCGAGCACTCCGGTTAGTCCTGTCTTTCCAAAGCGGAGCCTTGTGGGTCTCGGAGCCGCAGCGATCGCGATTTTTTTAGGGGGAATATTGACCCTCATACGGGAACTGTTACGTTCAGACGTGCGCAGCAGCTCGGATGTCTTCGCATACACGGGGTTGCAGCCAATAGCTCTTGCGCCCTTTTATAAGGCTGGGCCCGACTCCTCTGTCGGCGCAGTCTGTAATTCTTGGCTTGAAAAAAGTGACTGTAAAGAGGCTGTAAGGCAGGTAGTGGCTGAAATCTCGGTACGATGTGAAGGAAAAACCTGCCCGGTAATCGTCGTGACTTCCGGGGTTGGCGGTGAGGGCAAGACCTTGATGGCGATGTTGCTTTCTCGGGTTATGGGACAAACGAAGTCAGTTATCCTAGTTGAGGCGAACTTTCGGTCGCCGGTCCTCTCCGACGCTTGCGGCGCCGCGAATGTTCCTGGCTTAGTGGACATCCTTGAAGGAACGTCATCCCCGCAAGATTGTATCCAATATGTGGCAGTTGGCGGACATGGCTTGATTGTCGCGGGTGTTTCCCAGCCGCAATCAGTCGACCTCTTTGGAAAGTCGTGGAGGCTGTCTTATCTAATTAGCGAATTACAAAAAACGTATGGGGCTGTAGTGGTTGATTGTCCGGCGGCGGGCGAATTTGCAGAGGTGCGATATCTCTATCAATTTGCGGACTATCGCCTTTATGTCACAGCGGAAGGAGGGGATAACTCGAGATCGCTAGGTCCCTTGATGAGGTCCATACAGACGGACCTAAAAACGCCCGTAAGTGGGATCCTTTTGAACAAGGTAACAAAAAGGGCCAGAGCCTAACCGACCCCGACAGCATATCCTCCCGTGGGAACGGTGACGAGGTCTTCCCCCAGTCAGGCGAAAGGCGAGACTGCACACTTCATTAGCGGCGGTAAGCGCGCAGACAAAAGGCGCCGACCGAAATTAGACCACTCTACAACCCTGCAGAAGGTGAGCAAATGTTAGCTGTGTCCGGCACGAATACTTCGCCAGAAATGGGTATGCCAAAGAATTCGATCTTACTGAACTGTTTCGGAAGAGGGGGATCAAGCCTTCTTTGGAACGCCATCGGCAGTTCACCCGCTGTCCTTCTACCGGAAAAGGAGTGGCATCAAGGCGTGTTTGGGGATCAACACTTATTCCGAAAGGCCATGTCGCACCTCGCAAATTTCTCAGAGATTGGTTGGATTCCGGGCGTTCATGGTATGTGCCATCGGGGAATGCGCGCCGCCATTCCGGAAAAGGAGTTCCTGGATAAACCAAGTGCTTCTTTTGTGGTTATTAAATTGATGGACCGGCAACTCGCCTTCCGCGAGATTATCAAGCGCAACTTTTCTCTTACGCGCGAGATTGTTTTGACTAGGCATCCGATACCAATGTGCGAAGGACTCATGCGTAGTGGGCATAGTGTAGAGTCTGCCGCCAAATGGTACCGGAGCGCAACTCGACACATGTTGGCAGCGCTCCGCGATTGCGCGGCGCTTGCCGTTAGCTTCGAGAGTTTAGTCGAAAATCCCAAGGAGGTGTTGAAGAAGACATATGGATGGCTTGGTATTCCGACGCCTCGGGACGAGTGTGTGCAGGTGAAAGAGAAAGGCTATGGAGCGGCAAGGTCTAGCGACGCTGATATGGCCACAGGAAGGTTCATCCGAGTTCCTTTGGACCGACTCTCGGAAATGTTTGACTCAACCGTTAATCAGAAGGCGGCGGGGCGTCTGAGCGGCTTCCAAAGGGAAGCACTGTGGGCGCTGACAGGCTCTCTCGCAAGCGAGTTAGGCTATACACGCGAAGTGTGAGGGGAAAAAACAGCGGAAACGGGCAACGCGTAGGGTATGTTTCTAGCCAACTGCTATGGCGTATCCTTTGTGCCATGGTTTATACCTGCGTAACATGGCCGAAAAAACCGATAAATAACTTCGCTTTCGTAGGCTATCGATCTGCTCGAGCGTTATCGTTTATCTAAGGTGGCTGCCGAATGACTCTCGGACCCTCGAATCTGCGTGAACAAGTTTTCCGTAAAGGTGAGAATTGGGGTTCTGCGTTAAGGCGGAATTATGCCGCAACAATCGGCGCAAAACGTCGTGCAGCACCTTCATGAACCAGACGGAATGCTTTTCTTCTGTGTCGTTTCTAATTCGATGTGTCACAGAAGGCAACCGTTCCCGAGAAGATGATTGCGCTCGAGTGCTTTAAAAAGATGCGGCACTTTCGGAAACTCGCAATGCGCGCTCTTGTTAGTCATTTTTAAGTTTTTTGAGCGTTCGTTCTCTTTAAAAGAGGTAGGCAATGAGCATCCCGTTAAAAAAGATTGCCGTCATGACTCGCCTTTCCACTCAAAATGCGGGAAATGAAGCACTCTCGCTTGAGCTGATTAGCTTATTGCGTTCGATCTACGGTGTGAACGATATTAGAGCATTGGACCGGTACCCTCGGCATTTGGAACATATAACGCTTAGTAAATTAAGAGGCGAGCCGGATGTTATACGGGCCTTCGAACGTATAGCTCAGAATACAATCAGAAAAGCAAACCCGTCTTCCTCGGGCGTACTCGCACCCTTTGCGAATTCAAAAACGGTAACTTTGAGCTCAAGAGCGCGTGAATTGCCTTCTGGGCTAAAAAAAATAAAACGGCTTATCGGGTTTCGTCGAAATCTTGCGCGTTTCGGCTTGATCGAAAAGACTGACTTTAAGCGGACTTTAAACACCTGCGCGTGGTGCGATCTTTTTATTTGGAACCCGGCCGGCGAGTTCCACCCAAGTGGTGATGTAAACCAAACGCTGCGTTTGCTTTTGTTAGTGCGCATTGCCCAGATCTTGGGGAAGCGAACTGCGATTATCAATCACTCCCTTGAGGTGGAAGACGAGACACTTTCTGAGATTATACGCTATGTCTATAGCCTTAGTGATCTTGTTACTGTGCGTGAAAAGGGCTCCCTTTCGGTAGCAGTTGAACGCTTAAGGATCCCGTCGGAAAAAGTAACGCAGGTGCCGGATCTGGTTTTCCTGACTGCTAGGAAACCCGCGGTCCAATCAGCGATATTGGAGCCTCCCTTCGAGAAGGGCGCGATCGGCCTGGCGATAAATGGGCTAGAGGCAAAAAAAGGTGTCGATGAGTGGGCTGAATTTATGGGAATGCTTGAGAAGCTCGGACGGCAGATTGTATTCGTCTCGAATGCAATGCATAAGGACCTACCATTTGGTGCCGAGTTAAAAAAGCACTCGCGGGTGCTGGTTTTTGAGCGGACGCCTTCAGCGGAGGAATTGATAAGGATCTACAGCCGGATGGACGCGTTGGTGAGCAGTCGGTTGCATGCTGCGGTGTTGGCACTATTGACTGGGACGCCTGTTATCACAATTGAACCACAGTTGTTCAAGATTTCAGGGATTTTTGAAGACTTAAAATATCCTTATCAGACTGATTTCTTCTCTAACGAGGGTTGGGCTAAGAGAACGTTCGCACGAGTTAAAGATGCGACGGAACACGGTGAAAAAATTCGGGCGGCAGGAATAAACGCTGTGGAAACATTCGAACGCCGGATCCTTCAGACCTACACGGAACGCTTTCGAGAAATTGAAAAACACACAATCGCGATGGTGACGGAAAGATAGCAACTTTAGAGGTGTTCGGGACAGAAGGTACCTTCTAAAGCCCCGGGGCAGATTTGGATACTTTCTCCGTGTGATGCGATCACTGAAGGAAATCCGACCTCAGTTCAAGCGTGGGAGGAGGGTAGAATGCGATGATGTGCGAGTGCCCTCGTGAAGTCGCCCACTTTCGTATCCAACTAAAGCCTAATAAATGAACGGGGCGGTGGTTATGTGTCTTTCGAGCGTTGTCGTCCGTTTCTGAGTATTTAATGGGGGGAATCAGTGGATGACTGGTAAACGCTTTCTCAAAACTGTAGCGATCTATGGTGTTGGCCAAATTGGAAATAAAGTCGTTGATCTGGTGAGCTTTACGATCCTGGTCGGCGCTCTCACTCAGGAGCAGTTAGGGTTTGTAGGTACGATGATGCTTCTCGGGTTCGCCCTGACTGATCTCGCATCTATAGGCCTTTTCCGCATAGCGGTCCCGCGTTTTGTGTTGGAAAAGGATCAGGACCGGAGTGCTGTCCTTCGTAACGGGCTCGGGGGATTCTGTATTTATTCGTTCGTCGTGGCTTTCATATTATCGCTATGTATTACGGGTCTGCTTTGGTTTGACGGAAGGAATTTCGTTATCCCGTTTACCTTGTACGTAGCGTCTTTTTGGATGAGGGCGCTAGTTTATATGGAATTGGAAGTGTTGAGAATGGAGCAGAGGCCGGTGCTCCAGAGCTTGGCGGAGGCCGTCCCTAGCATTCTCAATCTCCTTTCGCTTTCGCTATTGATGCCGGCATCTTCGGACCATCTCGTGACAAGTGGCTTGTCTCAGTTCATCGGATCGGCGGTTCCATTTTTAGGGAGCTTTGGGGCCGGAATCAGAAGGGGAAGTCCTGCGTTCTCGCTGTTACCAGCCCTCTTACGATACTCGGCGCCCGTCGTGCTGCATCGCAGTATGGCCGAAGTGAACCAGATGGGTGGTAGGTGGATCGCCTTGGTACTGTTCGGTCTTCAGGGTGCTGGTATTTATACGTTTCTGTCGAGGGTCGCGGATATACTCAAGATGATTTTAGCGCCAATACAGAAGGGTTGGCTTCCCTTGTTACTCCGCGGAGCCCGTGAAGAAGCGCATAAGAAAGTTGGTAATCTCGCTGTCATTTACATGACGCTTGCGTGCTCAGGGTTAATCGTGTTTCTTCTCTGTCATGACTTAATAGCACGAATGATAGACAAATCTGGTGCTTATCGGGAGTACTACGAGATCATTCCATGGGTCGCGCTTGGCACCTGGGTGACTTCCTACTATATGGTGTTCGGAGTTGGCTTTCTGGTGGCAAAGAAGACAAGCCAACTCGTCCCTCTTACTACAATTGCCGCGTCAATAAACTTGATTGGCGGATATTTCTTCGCGAAGTGGATTGGAATTCCGGGGATTCCGATTGCCGCGATAGTCAGCAGTATATTCTTCGTGGTTTCGACGCTGATCTTTGCGCGAAGATATTTCCGCATTTTGTACCGCCCGGCGCGATATGTGGCGATAGCGACGCTTCTCGCGGGAGGCTTAGGGGTGTTCGCCAGGATCTTTGCCAAGGAGTTCTGGCTTTGGAGCTATCCGGGGGAGGTTATTTCCGAGATTTCGGGCTGGGCTGGGGTGGCCCTTCTATCTCAGTGAGAAAGTCAGCTTCGTTCGCGCACAGCCTTTTTCTGGAAACTGCTCAGACCGTTTAATGTTAGCCATTTCAATGGGGTTCAAATAGTTGGACTGACTTTCGATAGGCATCGCGTTAGACAGGTATCCTTGGCAGGCCGAAAAAGCTAGCTTCCGAATGGTTGAAAGTCCGTTCTGAAATGTGTTTTGGAATAATATGGAAAAGTTTTTAAGGATTGCGTATTTCGTTACTGCTGTGCTCTCCACCGGTGAGTGCTATTGCGTTGAGTCAAGCGTTACAGATGCAACAGAATTCCAACTACTCTCATGGGATCGGTCACATGCGGGGATACGACTAAACAGGGAGGGCCTCTCCCTCACGTTCAGCGATGAGTTCGATGCGTTCAATATCGTCCCAGATGGTGGTAAAGGCCTTTGGTATGCGCCAATACATGGGCCTTTCGGCGCTGGGAAATTCGCTCCCCCTACACCGCAGGGGCCTTTCTTTGTAGAGGGAGGGGTTCTGCGCATCCGTGCGGAGGAAATTGGCGGCGACTGGCGTTCGGGTTTGATGCAATCGGTTGATTCCCATGGGCGAGGCTTCGGGCAGCGTTACGGCTATTTCGAGATGCGAGCTAGATTCCCGGTTGGAAAGGGGGCGTGGCCTGCCTTTTGGCTAAAATCGCAAACGGACTATTGGGATAAAAGTTTAACTCGAGCAGAAATCGACATCGTGGAATGGTACGGGGGTGATCCTAAAGGGCATCACAGCGCGGTACACCTTTGGCCGGCTTCGAAGCAGGGAAGGGACGCAGTTCCTTTAAGACACGTGTACAAGTCACATTACTATAATGTCTCTAAGACGCTTGAGGACGGGGAGTTGCGGGGATGGCATGTTTATGGGGCGGAAGTAACAGCTGACTCGGTGATCGTATATTTCGATGATCAAGAGGTCGCGAGATTCCCAACAGTAGAGGAATTCAGGAGGCCGTTGTACATGCTGGTGGACTTAGCGATCTTCAGACCGGAGGCGTTGGTAGCTCAAGGACCAAAAGACATGTTTGTTGACTATGTGCGTGTCTACAAGCGGTGAAGAAGGCCTCCCTACCGGCCAAATTCGTTCAATTGCGTTCAATCTGCGGCAAACTTTGGTAATGCTCGCAGGAAGTACAACAGGGCTTTTCTGGCAGAGCATTCAATAGCTCGCGTAATAAACGGAGGATGTATCGGTGATTGTATTAGTGACCGGCACCGCCGGGTTCATCGGCTCCGCCGTGGCGCATGCCCTGCTCGACCGGGGCGACGAGGTGATCGGCATCGACAACGTCAACGATTACTACGACGTGCGCTTGAAGGAGGCGCGCCTGGCGCGCCTCAATGCGCG
>SEYW01000032.1 GCA_004168015.1 Methylolobus aquaticus | reverse complement strand
TAGGTGCTCATGGTTTGGGATCCTTGCGGGTGGAAGGTTTGGGTTCAGTTGGAAAGTCGGCTGGGAGGGGTTCGGGTTCGGGATGAGCGATGCCCTGGCCGATCAGCCAGTCGGCGGTGGGCAGATCGACCTCCAGCGCATCGCCGGGCGCGTACGTTCGTCCCGCATGCGTATGCGGGCGATTCAGAATCAGTCGGGTCATTGGTCTATCCGGGTAGGGAGAGATCGGACTGCAACGTCCGGTAGGTGATCCGGTACCGGGCCGGGATCGCGCAGGCGGTCGCGTCGGCGTCCTCCAGGTCCCACTCGGTGTCGAGTTCCTTGAGGCCCAACGCCAGGCCGCCAAAGTTCACGTCGGCGAACAGGGCGCGGTGTGCTGCGACCAGGAGACGATCCGCCACGGCTGCGCCGTCATCACCCCGCGCCAGCGCGGTCAGGCGCACGGTCAGTTCCCGCGTGACGCGGTCGTTGGCCCGTTCGGTGATCGCATCGCTTTCGGGGAAAAGTAGCAAGGCGGGCGATTGTTCGCGGGGTATCGCCAGCGTGGGCGAGCGCAGGAGGTTTGCACCTTCGGCTGCGGCGAGCGGCGTCAGCACCGCCGTCAGGGCCTGCAGCAGTTGTTCGCGGAGGGATGCAGTCAACGGCGCGCTCCAAAGCAGCGATAGAATGTCCAGCTTTCGCAATCGCAAAACCACCCATGGCCCAAACCCCGCGGAAAAAGCACCG
>SEYW01000031.1 GCA_004168015.1 Methylolobus aquaticus | reverse complement strand
GCCATCTGTCTCACTCCGAAGAAAAGGGGTCCGCTCCAATGCGCCCCGGTGATGTGCCGCGCCACCGCCGACAGGCTCTTGAACCGCTGCCCCTCGTATTCGAACAGGCCCTCGGCGGTGACCGTGACCTGGTGATCCCGATCACCCCACTCGCGGATCAGCTTCGTGCCGGGCGCAAAGTGAAACTCGCTGCGCGTCGGACCGGTTTTGATCTTCGAGTGCTTGCGACCGATCGCGATCAGGCGTTCCTTGGTGGCCGCCGACAAACCGCCATAAGCCTCTTCCTGGATCTTGTAGGCAATGCGCGATTCCAGATAACGGCGGTTCGGATGCTGCGGGCGCCGGGGAAAGTAGCGGTCCCACAATGTCCACAGTTCCTTGATCGGCAGGGTGGGCAGCGCCGCCACCTGGGCGGCGACGGTCGGGTTCGAGGGTGCGTTCATGACAACAGCTCCGGTTGAGAAGGGGTTGTATGAAGGCGCTTCCCTGGCGAACAGCCAAGTCGAAAATCGGCCTTTCGGCCGGTCGTGGCGGCGTGTTCTCGGAGAATACAGCGCGCCAGGATGACGGTGATTTCAGCGGCGCGCTCGGCGGGGGTGAGTTGGTCGGGTGGGGTGAGGAACTTGGGCGTCATGTGGTGTCCCGTCGTAGCGATAAGGAACTGGACACCATTGTGAGGGCCGAACTCGCGCTCGACCATCCCGGAATTTCAAGCGTTTAAGGGCTATTGCGGGTGATTGCGAAAAGCGGGTGAAGATTTTGGCGCGCC
>SEYW01000005.1 GCA_004168015.1 Methylolobus aquaticus | reverse complement strand
TCGCGCCAAGCCCAAGGCCCCCCGATCCTTCGGGTGGAGCGCAGTCTAAGCACCCCCCCCGTGGGTGTCAAGAAAAAAGTGCGACAGAATGCCGCAGGTGTCAGCTGGGTGCGGAAAGGGCCGAAAGGCCGTTGTACGAACACCAAAGAATCGCGAATGAGGACACACGGACGCGCGGCGCCACGGTCCCTTGACCCTGCGGGAAGCGACGGCGCGAGGTCGGCGAAAGTGGGCTCGGAAGGGAGGACGGACCGCGATGGCGAACGCAGTCGTGAGGCTATTGGACGATGAGGATCTCGCCTTTGCCGTTGGCGGCGAGGTCGCCGGCGTACCGCTGGACACGCTGGCAGATACCAAAGGCACTGGAACCGAGTCCGACAAAGCTCGTCAGCAACAGCGGCAGGAACCCGAGTGTGTGAAGGCCGCAGTCATTGAACGTGGGCGGCACAATGCCCGGAGAACTGAAGAGCAGCAGGGTGCCTCGCTTCATCGCGTAGCCGGGGTGGGCGCCGACACGCCCCTTGACCGCGATCGTGCCCGCCACCATGCGCGAGCCCAGATAATCGCCGGCGTCGCCCTCGATCAGGATCACGCCACGGCGCATGTGATCCCCGACCCGAGCGCCGGCACACCCCCTGACGATGACCGAACCTCCTGCCATACCCTTGCGATTGCCCGGCAGGGCGGCGCCGAGCCAATCCCCGGCATTCCCTTCGACGAGGATCGCGCCGCGTCGCATCTCGGCCGCGCAGAAGAGGCCCACACTGCCCGTCACACTGAGCCTACCGCCCTTCATCTGCAGGCCGACATAGGCGCCGGCGGGACCCTCGACACGGATCTCGCCCTGGGTCATGCCTCGACCGACGTAATCGAGCTTCTCGGAGCCGCCGCGGAAGGTCACGGCGGGATCGCCCGCACCCACCTCGAAATCGAACAACTCGTCCACGGCAAGCGTTCGGTTGCCGTATTGCAGCCGTATCGCGCCGACTTGGTCCGGCCCCAGCTGAGCGAGCGCCTCGGGAATCAGCGGCGACACGTCGAGGCGCTGCCGGAGAGCGGCCTTCAAGATAAAAGTGACGGCACTCATCTGCTGCATCCTGAAAGATAAGGTTTGCGACCGGCGGACGTCGGGCTAGGCCATGATTTCCCGAAGGGGAAACAGGAACGGACCGAGCTTGCCGCCGTAGTTGCCCGCACTGATGCGCCGCACGCCGTTCGCGGCACCCAGCGCGCAGACCGCCTCGATACCCAGGCGCATCGCGCGCCGGATATCCTGGTCGGACAAGCCGTCGATGACGATCTCCATCACCGACTCGATCTCCGGCGACAGGGCCGTTACGGTCTGGCCCTTCAAGGTGGGACAGAACGCATCGTTGGTCGACGCGTTGAGCGCCTTGTAGCGTGAACCGACCTTGGAGCCGGACCGGACGACACCGCCCGGAAAGGGCATGATCACGTTGGGGACGGTCTTCATCGCGGCGATGGCCGCCTCGCACGCTGCCAGCGCCTGAGCCTGCGATTCGGCCAGGATGAGGAAATTACCTCCTCCGACGGCAGGCACGACACCGGTGGTTTCGTCGCACAAAAACTCGCCGTCCATGACGGGGATACGCCAGTAGCGGCGCCCTCCGATCTGCTTCGATATCTGGAAGCCATCGCCGAAGAAGCGGAGGTTCTTGCCCAGAGGGATCTTGTCGCCGTCGTGGATGCCTGCAAACAAGGCCGATGTCGGAGAGGTCAGGACACACTGCCCGGCTCGCGTTTCGACCTGTTTCGCGAGACCCTTGCCGCCCATCGCGAAGATCAGGGCCGACACCCCCGGCCGGCCGTCCGGCGTGTCCGCGGGGTCCAGTTCGCGCTCGATTCCGGCCTCGCAGCCGCAGGCAATGACGGAGGTGGCAAAGCCGGTCATCGCGTTCGCCGCGTGGTAGGCCCAGCGTTGATTGAGCGCGGTGATGATGACGCGCGTGGCCTTCATCGGAAAGGCTTCGGCGAAGGTGTCGTCGATGGCGACGCCATTGATGATCATGAGCGCCCCCCCGTCCGACAGGGGTGGATAAGGATCTTGCTGCGACCGTCGCCCTCGAGTTCCCAGTCGCTAATCGGGAAATTGTCGACATGCATCGTGAGGTACCGGTCGAAGTAGTCCTTCAGCCGCCCTTCGATGCTTCGATCGTATTCCGGCCGGATGGTATGGACGTTGCCCCAGACGACGTTGACGATCATGCCGTGATCGACCACCAATTCACCATCCTTGAACACATAGTCCGGCGCTTCGAACATCTTTTCGACATCATCCTGCGGCCTGTACACGGTGATGTCCGCACCAGCCCCGGCACCGAGGTGACCACGGTCCGACAGCCCCAGGAGTCGCGCGGCACCGGCCCGCGTCATAATGGCGATTTCGTACAGGCTGTATTCACGCTGGAGCGAGCCGAGGTTGCTCAACGCCGCCGCGTCGGGATTGATCGTCGCCAGCATGTCGTTGCGGAAACTGCGATCCATCAGCAGCTTGATCAGATGCGGGTAACTCGTGAACGGTGCACCATTCGGGTGATCGGTAGTCAGGAATACTCGCCACGGATCCTCGACCATCAGGAACACTTCGAGCCCGATGCACCATTGCAGCGCATTGACGAAGTTCTGGTCGCGGTATTTGAAGGGCACGACGCCGCAACCGGCATCGCACTCGATGTCCATGCACACCCATTTGGCGGGATTCGCGTGACCCGCGTTCGCGTGCTGGCGCATCGAATCGCCGGAAGCGGTGACGGTGGCACCGAACAGAATCTGCCCGACGTCGACGGTGATGTTCTTGTTGGCGTTGACGGCCTCGGCAATCCGCGCGGCCCCAGACGAGAATTTGCGATCGCCCTCGGTGCCGTAGCTATGAAACTGCACGTGTGTCAGGTGCATCGGCAACCCTTCGATGCCGGCGATCGTGTTGAGGGTCGTGTCGACGTTCCCCGGCACGCCGAGATTGCAGCCGTGGACATGCAGCGGATGAGGCACGCCGAGTTCGTGTACGGCACGCGCCAGCGACTGCAAGATCTGTCGCGGCGTCACGCCGTAATAGGTGTGATCCTCGTCCAGGTCCAGCTTGCGCTGATTGAACTTGAAGGCACTGATGCCGCCGGGGTTTACGACCTTGACGCCGATGCACTGACTGGATCGGATCGTCCAGGCGACGTAGTCGTTGATCAGGCGCTGATCGGCCCCGGACGACAGCAGACGCAGGAAGAAATCGTCACTGCCCAGCATCACGTAGCCGCCGACGTCCATCAGCGGCACGTCGGCCATTTCCATATGCGCCTGACGGGCATTGATCGGCAGCACCGCGGGCTCGAACCCGGCGGTATAGCCCATCTCCGCGTAGCGGTAACCGGTGGTCAGCGTGGACGGAGCGGCATGTCCGCAGCCACCGCGCATGAGTCCTTCGCGCACCGCCGGATCTCCGCGATGATCCTCCGGCAGCAGCGTGCGCGCGATCGTGACCTTACCGCCACCGATATGGGTGTGCATGTCGATCGCGCCGGCCATGACGATCCGGCCGCTCAGGTCGTAAGTCCGGTCGGGGGTGTCGCCACCCGGCCCATCGACGATGCGGCCATCGCGGATGAAGATGTCGCGCACCACCCCGTCCTGCCCGTGTGCCGGATCGTAAACCTTGCCGCCGGCCAGCTTTGTCAACATGTTATCGGCCCTCTCCGGTCACAACGCATCCAGCGCATTTTCGATGCCTTGCAGCACCGCCTGCGCGGACGGTAACCCGGACTCCCGCAGCTTATACAAAGGCAGGGCCACGACGCTGTCGCAGCGATAAGCGTGCCCGACATGGTCGATGCCGGGCGTGCCGACCGGAATGAAGACCTCCGGTTCGCGTTCGCAGCGCATGCCCGAACGGGCGATCACGATCGTGGGGACGTCGGTCACCGGCAGCGGCAGAGTCGACAGGCTGGCCACCCAGACCAGCAGATCCGCTTCACCGGAGGCCAGCAACCGATCCGTGCCGAACAGGAAGGGATCGAACTCGGGGTAACCTCGCGCAAAGCTGACGCGCGTCGGATAACCGGTTTGCCAGGCGCAAACCTGGGCGGCCGTCTTGTCGCCGTTTTGGCCACCCAGCGGAAGCACACCGCTGCGGGTCGTTTCATTCAACACCACGACCAACTGACACAGTTGCTGCACCGTCAGATCGGCATTGGGAAAATCGAGTTGACCCGCCGCCCAGGTGACCACGCTGTAACTGGCATTCTTCAGCCGCTCCACGACCTTTTGCAGGTCGCCGATAGCCAAGCCTCCGATCTCGCTCGCCTGCAAGCGCGCACCGCGCGCGAGGGCGGACAGGGCCGCTGCCACGTCCGGCCAGCTTTCGGACGGGCAGGGCAGCACCCAGGGGGCCCGGCCATCCGGGGCATAAGCCGCGCGGCCGCTGGGTTCCCGGCCTATATAGATGACTTCGCGCGTCGCGGGATCCTGCCCGAACAGGGTTTCGCTATTCCAGACGAAGCGCTCGAAAAAGCGGGGAAAAGCGTCCTCGATGTCGGTACCGAACACGACCAGCACATCGGCACGATTCTTGACTTCGCCCAGCGTAGTCGCCATCCAGCCCGAATCGGCCACCACGAGCAGGTTGCGCAAGCTCGGTTCGGAGCGCTTCTGATCGAACACACCGCGGCAACGATCGATCAGCGACAAGGCAGCACGCGTGTCGTTGACATCGGTTCCGAAGCCGCTGAAGACGGGGTAATGACTCCGGCTGATCAGTTCGGCGGCACGGGCACACGCCTCGTCCAGGGAACACTCGACTCCCGCCACACGGGGCTTCAACGCCTCGACGGGGAGTTCGAACGCCGGCGTGGTGACCGCGTCACCGTTCGCGACGACCCGCACGTCCAGCCCGGACACCTGGATTTGTAGATCGTCAGACGCGATACCACAGAAGGGGCTCGGCACGTTCGACCGAATTTCCACGCTGACCTGATCGCTCATCACCTACCTCAGAATGGATTTACCGGCGGCTGATCGTCGTCCGGGCGGCGCCGGAAGACCCACTGGCCCCGTCGGACTGCGCGCGCCCCGCCGCAGCGGCGGAAGTGTTGGACGGCGCGATATAAACGGCGCAAGCATAGGGGAAACGGCGGTGAACTTTCAACTTGCGCACCGGTGTCTGTCTGGTAACGGTTCACGCCTCCCCCTCGCGGGAGCGGCCGGAAGCCGAGACACGCCGTGAATCCGTCCCTGGAGGCTAGCCTGCGGGCTCCCTCCCGCAGACGGTCTCGCCCTCCCGACTCGCTCCCACTACCCAGCAAAGGGGGGCAATGGTTACGGACCGCTGCAGGTCGACAAATCCGGCCACAATCGACTAGCATCGCGGGCCTTACTTTTTTCGCGCCAGCAACCCCACTGCCATGCGCCCCGACCTCGATGCCTGATCCGTGACCACGGCACCCCACCGCAATTGGCCACCGAGCGAAGTCTCGATCCGGGCCCCCGCGCGCCTGCACATGGGATTTCTCGACCCCAGCGGAACCGCCGGACGCGTGTTCGGCAGCATCGGCGTCAGCCTGAACGAGGTCGCCACCTGCATCACGCTCCGCCCGTCCGATCACCTGGCAACCCCGCCGGCCTATCGCGAGCGGTGCCTGGCCATCGCGCGTCGGGTTTCGGATTCACTGGGCCTGGCGGTCGCTGCCGACATCGCCATCGATGCGGCGATACCGGAACACGTCGGGCTCGGGTCGGGCACGCAGTTCGCGCTCGCGCTCGCACTGGGACTGCATCGCCTTTACGGCGCGGAGCCTACGGTGCGCGAGGTCGCTCACCTCATCGGCCGCGGACGCCGTTCCGGGGTTGGCATCGCCGCCTTCGAAAACGGCGGCTTCATTGTCGACGGCGGGCACGGCGCGCACACCGTCACGCCGCCCCTCCTCGCGCGCTTCGATTTCCCCGAGGACTGGCGCTTCATCCTCGTCTTCGATCGCCGCGGCGGCGGCCTCCACGGTGAGGCGGAACTGGCGGCGTTCAGAACCCTGCCGCCATTCCCGGCAACCGAGGCCGCCCGGATCTGCCATCACGTCCTGCTGCGCGCCTTGCCGGCGCTGTCTGAACGCGATCTCGCCACATTTGGCGGCGTCATCAGCGATGTTCAGCGCTCGATCGGCGACTATTTCAGTCCGGCCCAAGGCGGCCGGTTCACCAGCCCGGACGTGGCCGAAGCGCTGGAATGGCTGCAATCCCGGAAGGCTGTGGGCATCGGCCAGACATCCTGGGGCCCGACCGGCTTCTGCCTGACGGCGAGTCCGGAGCGGGCACGGCATCTGGCGGACGAGGCGCGACAGCACTTCCGGGAGCGACCGCACCTGGAGTTCCTGGTCGCCAGCGCAAGAAATCAGGGCGCGGAAATTCGGGTCGAGCCATTGCCGGACGGCGAGCCTAATCGGCGCGATCGTCTGTCGACACCGCAAGCAGAGGAGCCCGGCGAAGTGAGCGGCGCAACGAACGCCGTCTGCGACCGCTGATGATCCCGGCCGTCCGATTCCCTAACGCGACGAGCCACGTCTCTGAACACCTATCCCGCAGCGGTCTTGCTGGTGGGCGTCTCGGTGCGGATGCTGGCGCAGTCCTGCTCGCGAGCCGGCATCGATGCCCTGGCACTGGACTGGTTTGCCGACACTGACACCGTCGCCTGCAGCCGGACCTGCGCCGCCATCGCGGCTGCCGACCGGCCCGACTTCGACCCGGAGCGGCTCCTTGCCGAGAGTGAGCGCCTCGCACCCTGCGGTTCCGGCACCGCGCTGGTGACCGCGGGCGGCTTCGACAGCCGTCCCGAACTGCTGGAAGCCCTGATGGCCGGACGCCGCCTGTACGGCAATCCGCCCGATACGCTGCGCCGCATCAAGACGCCGGGGCATTTTTTTGGACTGCTGGACGAGCTCGGCATCCCTTATCCCGCGACCCAACTCGACACGGCGCCCCCCGCACCCGGCCCGGGCCGCTGGCTCATCAAGCATCGCGCCAGCGAGGGCGGGATCGGTGTCCAGCCCTTTGCTCCTGCGCGGGCCATCCCTCCCGACTGCTATCTGCAGCAACACCTCGAGGCGCCGGCCCATTCACTGCTGTTTCTGGCCAACGGCACGGACATCGCGCCCGTGGGTTTCAATCGACTGTTGACCTCCGGACACCGCCGGGACCGACCCATGCTGTTCGGCGGCGCCCTGACCCCGACCACGCTGCCAACCACGCAACGGCGAGCGGTGTGCCGATACGCGCGGGACCTGACGCGCGCCCTGGGGCTGGTCGGCCTGAACAGCCTCGACTTCATCGACTACGGCGAGCATTGCCGGGCGCTTGAGCTTAATCCCCGCCCTAGCGCCACGCTGTGCCTCCACGACGGAAACTATCGATACGGACTGCTGGCAGCGCACCTCGACGCCTGCCGCGGGACACTGACCACCGCGACGGTAATGGACGACCCGCCGCGCGGTTTCCGTATCGTGTATGCCGAGCGGCAAGGCCGCATCCCGCCCGGAATCAACTGGCCGGACTGGGCTGCCGACCGACCCTCCCCCGGCACCGTACTGTCTGTCGGCGACCCGCTCTGCAGCGTGTCGGCCTCGGCGGCCTCTCTACCCGTCCTGGAAAGACGGCTTTTCACCCGCGAACGGCTTATCCGCGCGGCGCTGATGCTTTAATATCGCGCCCATTCGACCGCCCGGCGCCGCTGCCCAGGCGCAAGACTCAGCCCAATCGAGGACCATCATGCCAAATACACCCAGCGTCAATGCCTATGCATTGCCGATCGTCAAATACCTGATCACCCGTGCCGACATGCTTCGGCTGGGCATCGAACGCTTCGCCAACGGCAGCACCTTGATCGATGCGGGCATCGGTGCGCGCGGCGGCCTCGAAGCCGGCCGACTGATCACCGAAATCTGCATGGGCGGTCTGGGGCGGGTCACACTGAGCCACGCCAGCGCCACACCGAACTGGCCGTTGACCGTGCATGTCCACAGCACCAATCCCGTCATCGCCTGCCTCGGCAGCCAGTACGCCGGCTGGAGCTTGTCGCACGGCCAGGGCAAGGGCGCATTCTTCGCGCTCGGCTCCGGACCGGCGCGGGCGATGGCGACGAAGACCAAAGAAGGTCGTGAAGAGCCGGTCGAGGAGCTCTACAAGGAGCTCGGCTATCGCGATCGCGCCGAAGAGACGACGATCGTCATGGAAGTCGACAAACTGCCGCCGGTCGAAGTCATCGACAAGATCGCCGCCGCCTGCAAGGTCGAGCCGCAGAACCTGACCGTCATCCTGACGCCGACCAGCAGCCTCGCCGGTGGCATGCAGGTCGTCGGGCGCGTACTGGAAGTGGCACTGCACAAGGCTCATGCGCTGCATTTTCCACTGGAAAACATCGTCGACGGCGCTGCCTCGGCGCCGGTCCCTCCGCCCCATCCGAATTTCATCAAGGCGATGGGACGCACTAATGACGCCATCCTGTTCGGCGGGCAGGCGCATTTGTTCGTCCGCGGCGACGACACGGCGGCCGAGGCACTGGCCAACGAGCTGCCAAGCTCCGTGTCGCGCGATTACGGCAAACCGTTTGCCGAGGTATTCAAGGAATACAACTACGACTTCTTCAAGGTCGACCCGATGCTGTTCAGCCCAGCCAGCGTGATCGTCACGGCGATCGAAACCGGGCGCAGCTTCCACGCGGGACGCATCGACGAGGAACTGCTCGAACGCTCGTTCGGAGACTGACGGGTGCCGCGTCGCGTCGCGATCTTCACCGAAGATCCCGGTTGGCATGGAGCGCGGATCCGGAAGGCCCTCGCGCAGCGCGGCTGCGAAGGGCTCTATGCCTCGCTGACCGGCTGCCGGCTCGCACTCGGCGAAGACCCACTGCCGATCGTCGTGTCGGGCTTCGAAGACCGCCTGCCGGAGGCCGTCTTCGTTCGGGGCGTGCCGGGCGGCTCCTTGGAGGAAGTGACCTTTTTCCTGGATGTGCTGCACGCGCTGAAACTGCTCGGCATCCCGGTTTACAACGATGCCGGCGCCATCGAACGGACCGTGGACAAGGCCATGACGAGCTTTCGCCTGCACCGCGGCGGCATCCCGACGCCGCCGACCTGGACCGTCCGCGACCGCGCACAGGCGGAGGCGATCGCCCGGGCCGAGATCGCCGCGGGCCACGAGGTTGTGTCGAAGCCGCTGTTCGGATCCCAGGGCGAGGGCCTGCGCCGCTATGCGGCAGCCGACGAACTCGGCGAACTCAGCGACAGCAACGGCATCTTTTATTTGCAGCGTTTCGTGGACTCGACGCCGGACGCGCCGCACGACTGGCGGGTCTTCGTGATCCGCAACAAGGCCGTCGCCGCGATGCGCCGCTGCGGCGTGACCTGGCTCAACAACATCGCCCAGGGCGCTCGCTGCGAGCCCGCGCGCCTCGACGACCTGTTGCTGTGCCGGCTTGCCGAAGACGCCGTGAGGTTGCTGGACATGAACTACGCGGGGGTGGACATCATCCGCGACCGCCACGGCCGTTACTCCGTGCTGGAGGTCAACAGCATTCCCGCGTGGAAGGGCCTGCAGACGGTATCGGACGTCGACATCGCCGGCCTGCTGGTCGATGACCTGCTGGGCCTGTGCGCACCGATGACAGAGCGGGAGGCGACGGCGGTTTGAGAGCGGACGGCACCGTCCTGACGCCCGCAGCCTGCGCAGCCGCCTATCGGGATGCCTGCGAACTCGACCTGCAGGCTTTCAAGCCGGGGAATGTCAGCATCTACGCGGCCGGACACGACATGACCGTCGCCGACTTCCGGCGCAGCGCCGAGGCCAGTGCGCCGCCGCTGGCCGATCCGGCCCTGAGTCTGGGAGAAAGGATCTTCTACGCCATCGAGGCGACCCGGGCAGCCGTCGGGTGCAACACCAACCTGGGGATCGTACTGCTCGCAGCGCCATTGATGCTGGCCGCGCAGACCGTTCGCCCGCGGGAAACACTGCGTGCAGCCGTGATCCGTATCCTGGCCGGAACGACGCGTAACGATGCCGACTGGGCTTTTCGCGCCATCGCGCTGGCGCAGCCCGGAGGGCTGGGACAGGCCGAAATACAGGATGTTCGGGAGCCTCCGACCGTCACCTTGCGGGCGGCGATGGAGCTCGCCGCGGAGCGCGATCTGATCGCTCGACAGTATGCCAATGGGTATGCAGAGGTTTTTGATTTCGCAATTCCCAGTTATCATACGTGGCTAAGCCGCTGGGGCGATGAAGCCTGGGCAGCGGCGGCTGTCTTTCTGCGGCTTCTGCAACGCCTACCGGACAGCCACATCGAGCGGAAATTTGGAACCCGCCATACCAATATGGTAGCCGCCAGGATGGCGGAACTCGAAAATGCGTTGTCGGCAGCGGCTTCCCCCGCAGAGGCAGTGGCTTCATTCCAGGCCGTCGATAGCGAATTCAAGGCGAACGGTATCAATCCGGGCACCACAGCCGACCTCACGGTCGCCTGCGTGCTTGCCGTGAAGCTCGGGTGCGCGCAGGCCTTCGCGAATGGGACGGACGATTCGGTCCACCCGCAGTGCGAGGGCACGAAGAAGCCGTGAGACGGGGGTCCCCGGACCCGGACTGGGAGGAGGACCAGGGTGTCGTTTAGTGTGAAAACCATAAGAGGAAATTGAGATGGCGAAGATTAATAAAGTGTTGGTGGGCGAGTCTCTGTTCGGTGGCGGTAACGAAATCGCGCACATCGACCTGATCATGGGACCGCGTGGCAGCGCCGCCGAATCCGCATTCTGCAACTGCATCACCAACAACAAGGACGGCTTCTCGAGCCTCCTCGCCGTGGTCGCACCGAACCTGGCTGCGAAGCCGAGCACGGTCATGTTCAACAAGGTGACCATCAAGAACGGCAAGCAAGCCACGCAGATGTTCGGGCCCGCACAGCGCGGCGTCGCGATGGCCGTCATGGATTGCGTCGAAGACGGCACCATTCCTGCCGACGAAGCGGACGACATCTTCATCTGCGTCGGTGTCTTCATTCACTGGCTGGCCGAAGACGACGCCAAGATCCAGGACTACAACTATGAAGCCACCAAGGAGTCCATCAAGCGCGCCGTAGCCGGCGAGCCGAAGGCTGCCGAGGTCGTAGCGAAGAAGGGCTCCACCGAGCATCCGTTCGCCGCGCACAAGTAAGCGGCCCAGGCCTCTTCCGGAAAGCGTTGCCGCGAGGCTTGCCTCGCGGCAACGCTTTTTGCGTTTGAGGCACCACCATTCCAGGCGCCCCGTGCCGACCGGGCACGCAGCCTGCCTCACAGCTACCGCAACGACGACCCGAACCCTCATCTGAGCACCCCATCGCAATACCATGCCGCGAGCCGCCTCCATCCGCGGCAGCGATGTACCGCGACGAGCGGAACGAACATACCGTGCGCATCCTGCTCCTGGAATACGTGACCGGCGGTGGGCTGACCCCCACACCCTCCATCGCATCGCTGATCGCCGAAGGGCGGTTGATGCGCGACGCGCTGCTGACCGACCTGGCCGAGACCCCCGGCACTGCCGTCAGATTCATGCAGCACGCCAGCTTTGAAGATCCCCCCCTCTCGGGTGAATACCCCATCCAACGGGTCGCGGTGGCAGCGGAACGGGTGTTCGAGGACTGCTGGCAAGCCGAGCTGGCGCTGTGCGATGCCGTCTGGCCGATCGCCCCCGAAACCGACGGGCTCCTCGCCCGCTTGTGCCGCGATGCCGAAGCGGCCGGCCGCGTACTGCTGACAGCGCCGGCGGATGCGGTCGCCCTGACAGCAAGCAAACTGCGGACCATCGCAACCTTGCGCGAAGCGGGCGTACCGGCTGTCCCGACCGAGGCTGCCGACCCGGCCTTGCCGCCGAACCTACCGTTTCCGATCGTCGTCAAACCGGACGACGGCGCCGGCTGTGCTGGAATCCGGATACTCCGCACCGAGGCCGAATGGCGGGACTGGTCTACACGGACAGGAACAGCCGGCTGGGTCGTACAGCCGCTGGTTGCGGGTGAGCACCGCAGCCTTTCGGCCATCTTCGCTGCTGGACGAGCACAATTGCTCAGCTGTAACGGCCAGCACCTGCGAATGGCTGACGGCGGCCTTGAACTCGAAGCCTGCACCGTCAATCTGAAGGGTATCGATTGGGACGCTGCGCAGCAGTTGGCCGCGGCGGTCGCGGCGGCGATCCCGAGACTCTGGGGTTATGCCGGCATCGATTTCATTCAGTCCCGAAGAGGGCCTAAGGTCCTGGAAGTGAACCCGCGCCTGACCACCTCGTACGTCGGCCTGCGCCCAGCGCTCGGCATCAACGTCGCAAGCCATGTGATCCAACTCTCGCGCACGGGCCGGCTGCCCGCGCCAACGCGGCCGCATGGGCACAGCGTGCGCATCGAGATCCCCCTACACCATGCGAATTGACAGCGTCGGCTGGGACATCGGCGGCGCCCATCTGAAAGCCGTGGCACTGGACGGCGACGGCCGCATCGCCGGTATCGTGCAGCGCGCGTGCCCGCTCTGGCTGGGACTCGACCAGCTCGAAGCGGCCGTGCTATCGATCGGCGCGGAGTGGCCGCTGACGGCAGCACGGGCCCATGCCGTGACGATGACCGGCGAACTGGCCGATAACTTCCCCGACCGGGCGACGGGCGTGCGCGCGGTGCTCGAACGGATGGCAGGCCTTTTCGAGCAGCCGTTGCGCGTCTTCGCCGGCACGGCCGGATTGCTCGATAGCCGCACGGTCTCGGCAGGGCAGTTCCAACTGATCGCCTCCGCCAACTGGATGGCCAGCGCGATCTGGCTGGCGCAGCGCTACCGGGACGGATTTCTGATCGATATCGGCAGCACGACGACCGATGTGGTCCCGCTGGCAAACGGAGCGGTTCGCAACCGGGGGTATACCGACCACGAACGCTTGCGCTACGATGAATTGGTCTATTTCGGCATCGTGCGCACACCGTTGATGGCTTTCGCGCCCAAGGTACCGTTCGGAGGAGGGTGGGTCGCCCTGATGAATGAGCATTTCGCGACGGCAGCCGACGTGTTTCGGCTCTCCGGGGAACTCCCGGCGCACGCCGACCAATGGCCGGCCGCCGATCAAGGTCCGAAGGATGCCGTCGGCAGCGCCCGCCGCCTCGCCCGGATGGTCGGCTGCGATCTGGATGCCGCTCCGCTGGCCGCATGGGTTCAATTGGCGGGCTATTTCCGCGAGCGATTGATCGACCGGGTGAAAGCAGCCGTAGAACATCAATCCCTCGCCATGGGCACCGACGACGCGACGTGGCCGTTGATCGGAGCCGGCACCGGCCGCTTCCTCGTCCGCGTCGTGGCCGAACGCCTGAATCGGCCCTATCGGGACCTCGACACCGAGCTACCCAGCAACGGCGGCGGATCGCCGTTTGCACTGGCCGATTGTCTGCCCGCCGCCGCGGTCGCGCATCTGGCCCGGGGGCCGGTATGACCGTGCTCCGCCCCCGTATCGAAGCCCTGCCGTATTTCGAGGACAGCGCCGCGCTGTTCCTGCCCTGGGCCGACCGCCGCTGGGCCGCCTTTCTCGACAGCGGCTTCCCGCATAGTCACCTCGGCCGCTACGACATCATCACGGCGGAACCTTATTGCACGCTGGTGACACGCGGAGCGCTGACCGAAATCCGCCAGGGTGCCGAGATCCTGTTGTCGCGCGACGATCCGTTCAGGCTGGTGCGGGAACGCCTGACCGGACCGGCCTCCACCGAAACCGCCGGCCTCCCGTTCAGTGGCGGCGCACTGGGCTATTTTGGCTATGACCTGGGTCGGCGCATCGAACGCCTGCCGGACCGCGCCGCGGACCGGGAGAACATACCGGAGATGGTGATCGGGCTCTACGACTGGGCCGTCGTGGTCGACCATCTGCAGCGACAGAGCTGGCTGGTGGCGCAGGGACGTGACCCTGCCACGGCGACGCGGTGGCCCCACCTGCTCCGCAGTTTCAGCCAGATCCAGACGCTGGGCTGGCAGCAGGCAGGCTTCGCGGTCACGGGCCCCGTCGAAGCCGAGATGACGCCGCAGCGCTACCGGTCCGCCTTCGACCGCATCCAGCGCTACATCCGCGAAGGCGACTGCTACCAGGTCAACCTGACCCAGCGGTTCGCGGCGCAATGTCGCGGTAATCCCTGGGCGGCCTACCAGGCCCTGCGTCAGATCAACCCGGCACCGTTCAGTGCCTATCTCAACCTGCCGCAAGTGCAGGTGCTCAGTTCCTCGCCCGAGCGGTTCCTGAAGGTTTCCGGCGGCACGATCGAGACGAAGCCGATTAAGGGTACGCGGCCCCGCGGGCGCACCCCCGAAGCGGATCAGGCCGAACGGGAGCAACTGCAGTGGAGCCTCAAGGACCGGGCTGAAAACCTGATGATCGTCGATCTGCTGCGCAACGACCTCGGCAAGGCCTGCCTGCCCGGTACCGTGCGCGTGCCGCGGCTGTTCGAGATCGAAAGCTACGCGACGGTGCATCATCTCGTCAGTACGATCACCGGGCAGATGCGGCCGGATCAACATGCGCTGGATCTGCTGCGGGGCTGCTTCCCCGGTGGCTCCATCACCGGCGCGCCGAAGATTCGGGCCATGGAAATCATCGAGGAACTCGAACCCTGCCGCCGCGGGATCTACTGCGGCGCGATCGGCTACGTCGGCTTCGATGGCAACATGGACACGAACATCGCAATCCGCACACTGGTACATTCGGAGCACACGATCCGGTTCTGGGCCGGCGGTGGCATCGTCGCGGACTCGGACCCCGACCTCGAGTATCAGGAATGCTTCCACAAGGCGGCGGCGCTGCTGCAACTGCTCGAACACTTCCAGATCCGCCAGGCCGGCGGCGGCCGTGCGTGTCGTTAAGCTCGGCGGAAGTCTCGCCGACTGGCCGGAATTGCCCACCTGCCTGAAGGGCCTCGCGGACCACGGCTGCGTCATCGTACCGGGGGGCGGTCCGTTTGCCGACCAGGTCCGCGAGGTCCAGCACCGGTGGCGATTCGACAACCGGACTGCACATGACATGGCGCTGCTGGCCATGGCGCAGTTCGGACGGATGCTGGCCGGACTGGAGCCGCGACTGGCGACTGCCAGCGTCCCTCCCGACCTTCCGTCCGCCATCGCCCAGGGGCGCAGCGTCATCTGGCTGCCCGACCCGGCGGCCGAAGATCTCCAGGCACTGCCCGCTTCCTGGGACGTCACCTCGGACACGCTCGCGGCATGGCTGGCGCGGCGCATCGGCGCGACAGAACTGGTACTGGTGAAATCGGCGGCGGTTCCGCCGGGCGAATCCGACCTCGCCCAACTGTCGGCCGCAGGGCTGGTGGACCGGGCTTTTGCCGCCTTCGCCGCCGACAGCGCCTGTGCGTCATGGATCTGCCATCGCGAGCACTACCGACGCCTGTGGGATCCGTTGTGCGAAGCGCCGGGGCTTTGGCGTGTTGGGCCGACAGCCCGGAACTGAAGCTCGACATGACCGCAAGGAAGCCATGACCGGAACAGAATCTCCCGAATACCGACAACTGCTGGAGAACCTCGGCGACGCGTTCGTCGCCACCGACCTGTCGGGACACATACAGCGCTACAACGCGAACTATCGGGAAATGCTCGGCTATTCGGACGACGAACTGGCCAACCTGAGTTGCCGCGAAATCACCCCTGGCCACTGGCATGCGCTGGAAGACGAGATCATTCAGTCTCAAGTCCTAACCCGCGGCTATTCCAACGTCTACGAGAAAGAATACCGCCGCAAGGATGGCACGGTCTTCCCGGTGGAACTGCGCGCGCTGCTGAGCCGCGACGAAGCCGGACAGGCCACGGGCATGTGGGCCATCGTGCGCGACATCTCGGACCGCAAACGCGCGGAACGTGAACTGAGCGACGCCCTCCGCTTCTCCCGGGCAGTCATCGCCTCGCTGCAGGATGGGTTTTCGCTGATCGACCCCCACGGCATCCATCTCGACGTCAACGAGGCCTTGTGCCGGATGACCGGTTTCACGCGCGAGGAATTGATCGGCGCCGGCCCGCCGCACCCCTATTGGCCGCCCGAATGCTACGAGGAGATCGGCCGCACCCTCCGTCAGACCCTGGAACGGCAGCCGCGCGAATTCGAACTGACCTTCATGCGAAAGAGCGGCGAGCGCTTTCCGGTGATCGTGACCCCGTCCGCGCTGCTGGATGAGGCGGGGGAAATCAACGCCTACCCCAGCACGATCAAGGACATCAGCGAGCGGAAGCGAGTCGAGGCCGCGCTGCATGAAAGGACTCGCGAACTCGAACACTACTTCACCCATGCCGAAGACCTGCTGCTGATCACCGACACCGACGGCTGCATCCGACGACTCAATCCCCAGTGGGAAAAGACGCTCGGCTATCGTCTCGACGAACTCGTCGCACACCGCTTCCTTGATCTGGTCCATCCCGATGACGTCGACGCAACCCTGGAGGCAGCGGCAACCCTGGACGCCACGGGATCCGTCTACCAGTTCAGGAACCGATGCCGCCACAAGGACGGCAGCTATCGGTGTTTCGAATGGACCGGAACCGCGCGCGAGAGCGAACTGATCATCGCGACCGCCCGCGACGTGACGGCCCGCCTTCGGACCGAGCAGGCCCTGCTGCAGGCGGCTGCGGTCTTCGAGAACACCCGCGACGGGGTCGCCATCACCGATGCCGAGGAGCGCATCGTCAACGTCAATCGTGCCTTCACCGAACTGACCGGGTACACGAAACAGGAGGCGCTCGGGAAGACGCACCGCCTGCTGAAGTCGGGCCGCCACGGAGCCAAGTTCTATGCCGCGATGTGGAAAGCCCTCGACAAGAGCGGACACTGGCAGGGCGAGATCTGGAACCGGCGCAAGTCCGGGGAACTCTTTCCCGAATTGCTGACGATCAACGCCATCCGTGACGCCAACGGGGTTCGGACCGGCTACGTCGGCATCTTTTCGGACATTTCGTCCTTGAAGGCGGATCAGGCGCGACTCGAGCGCCTCGCCCACCACGATCCACTGACCGGGCTGATCAATCGCCGCCTGCTGCTGGACCGTATCGAACATGCCCTGCAGGGCGTGGAACGCATCGGCGAAACCGGCGCGCTGCTGCTGATCGACCTCGACCACTTCAAGGACGTCAACGACCGTCTCGGGCATGCGGCGGGAGACGACCTGCTGCAACAGGTGGCCCGCCGCTTTACCCACCGGCTGCGAAAATCGGACACCTTCGCGCGTCTGGGCGGCGATGAATTCGCCGTGATGCTCGAACCGCCGATGAGCGCGCCGATCGCGGCGTTCATCGCTCAGGAACTGCTCGACGCCCTGAGCGGAGAGATTGCGCTCCGTTCGGGCGACGTCGTCGACATCGGCGCCAGCATTGGTGTCGCGCTGTTTCCGGAACATGGCCGATCCGTGGCCGACGTCATGCACCACGCCGACGTCGCGCTCTACCAGGCCAAGCGCGAAGGGCGCAACGTTTTCCGATTCTTCAGCGAAGAGCTGACGCTCCAGGCGCGGGAACAGGGCCAGATGGAACAGCGCCTGCGCGAAGCGCTGCAGAGTGACCGCTTCGCACTGCACTATCAGCCGCAACTTGAAGTCGGCAGCAACCGGATTATCGGCGTAGAAGCTTTGGTCCGTTGGCTCGATCCGGTCGACGGCCTGATCCTGCCGGGACAGTTCCTCGCCCTCAGTGAAAAGACGCGGCTGATCGTACCGCTGGGCGACTGGGTGCTTCGCACCGCCTGCCGGCAGGTGCAGGCCTGGGCACGGGAGGGCCTGCCCCCGATGCCGCTGGCCGTCAACTTGTCAGGACTGCAGGCGGCGCGTTCGGACACGGCGAGCCGGATCCTGGAAATCCTGACTGAAACCGGCCTGGCTCCGCAATTGCTGGAGTTCGAAATCGCTGAAGGAACGCTGAACGAGGATCCATCGGGCGAATGCGAACTGTTCGTCCGGGTCCGGAATCTCGGCATCAGACTGGCTTTGGACGATTTCGGGACCGGTTGTTCCTCCCTGAGCCGGCTACAGCGCTATCCCATCAGTACGCTGAAAATCGACCGGCGGTTCATCGCCGGCCTGCCCACCGATCCCGCAGCCGTGCAAATCACGAAATCCATCATCGCACTGGCGCGGGAGTTTGGCTTTCGCACCGTGGCCGAAGGGGTCGAGACGCAGGCACAGCTCGACTTCCTCGCGAGCCACGGCTGCGACGCCTGGCAAGGTTATCTGTTCAGTCCTCCGCTGCCGGCGGAAGAGTTTGCGAAGCGCTTTCTGAGGGCCCCGTAACCGCGCTCTCGAGCGCGCCATCGCGAGGTCGACATCGGCTTGCCAAGCGGCATTTGAACAAGGACCTGCCTCACTCCGCCCGGCGTTCTGCGATCGCCTTGCGCAGTTCCCCGTGTCGCTGCCGATCGATCGGGAAATGCCACAACAGGGGCACACCCAGCAGCATGATCGCGCATGGCAGCCAACCGTAGACGATCAGCAACCAGCGGACCGAGTCAGCCGACTGAGCACCGGCCGAGGGCTCGAACCCGAAGGCCGCCGGCAGCGCGGTCGCCAGCAACACCCCCAGCGCGACCGCACCCTTGACCGCCATGCCCCAGACCGCGAAGAACAGACCGGTGCGCTGCCGGCCCGATTCGACGATGTCCTGGTCCACGACATCGGCGGCAATCGAGTTCGACAGCAGAAAGATCGACGTCAGGCTACTGCCGCGCAGGATGATCAGCGCGGCATAGGGCACGATATCCCCGGCACCCAGCAACGGAAAGGCCAGACTCCAGAGGCCGACCCACAGTGCGGCGGCGGTTACCACACGGTGTTTGCCGAAACGCGCCGCGAGCCGGAGCCACAACGGAATCGCACCCAGTGAGGCCAGCGTCTCGGCCAGGATCAGGGGCGCAAACAGCTCGGGGCGCCCGATCACGTGCGTCAGGACCAGTTTGTGCAACGTGGCCTGGATCATGACCGCCGCGCCGAACAACAGGATGGTCGCCATCGTGCGCCGAAAGGCGCGGTTCCGAAGCACCAGACGCAAGGCCGGCCACCCCCGCTGCCGCGCGCCGATCAATTCCTCCGGCGGCGCCTCCGGCACCTTTCCCAGTGCCAGGCCGACGAGTGGCGGCAGGCTCAGTACGATGATCAGCCCGATGGCCCACAGCTGCTCGCGCGCGGCCGTGTGGCCGAAGAATCCCATGATCAGCAGCGTCGCGAGAAACAGAACCAGCCCGGCGCCGCCGAAACCTTCGCGCCAGGCCGCGACATGATTGCGTTCCAGATAATCGGTCGACAGTTCGGCACCCCAGACCTTGTGGGGCAGATCGACCAGCGTGAACGCGAGGAACAGCACGCTGGCCCACACGAACAGGTAGGCCAGAGAGACGCCCGCCGGGGGTGCAAAGACCATCCAGGCCGACAGCATCAAGGCCGGAGTGCCGGCAGCGATCCATGGCTTACGGCGTCCCCAGCGCGTCCGGGTCCGGTCGCTGAGCATGCCGACGACAGGATCGACGACAACATCGAGCAGGCGTGACGCGGCGATGGCCGCACCCACGCCCGCCAGCGGCAGGCCGAGATCGTCCGTGTAGAATGCCGGCACGAACAAGGCCATCGGCAGCGTCACCACCGCCTGGGTCAACTCGGGCAACGCGTAGTAGATCAGCGTGCTACGGGGCAGCGGGGTGTGGTTCATCGTCGAATCCGGCACAGAACAGTTGCGGGCCGGCGGGCGGGCCCGGAAGCGGCACTTGTACAGCCCGGCCGCGACGCCGACAAGTCCGACAGGAAGGCATTCTTGCGCATCACGCTGATCAGCGACGCCTGGCACCCTCAGATCAACGGCATCGTCACGGCCCTCGTCGAGCTGACCCGGGCCCTGAGCCGTCTCGGCCACACCGTGACCGTCATCACGCCGGAACCCTTTCGCACCTGGCCGTGCCCGGGCTACCCCGATGTCCGGCTCGCCTTCCTGTGCGGCCCCCGGTTGCGCCCGCTGATCGATGCCTCGCAGCCGGACGCGATCCACCTGATGACCGAGGGACCGGTCGGCTTCGCGGCCCGGCGCTATTGCCGTCACCGCCGCTGGCCCTATACCTCGTCCTTTCACAGCCACTTCCCGGAATACCTGAAGCTCCGGGCCGGCATTCCGCTGTCCGTGAGCTACGGCTATCTGCGCTGGTTCCATCGCCGGAGTCAACGGGTGCTCGTCGGCACGGACTCACTGTCCGAGCAACTCACCCGGAAGGGCTTTCGCCGGCTCGTCACCTGGCCGCTGGGGGTCGACACGGAGCAGTTCCGGCCGCTGGGCAAGGAAATGATCGTAGCCCCGCGCCCGGTCTTCATGTACCTCGGCCGTATCGCTGTCGAAAAGTCCGTCGAGGATTTCCTGCGACTGGATCTCCCCGGCAGCAAGGTCGTGATCGGGGACGGACCGCAGCGCCCCGAACTCGAGACGCGTTATCCCGAGGCCCGCTTTCTCGGCTACCGTCACGGCCAGGAACTGGCTCGGTGTCTCTCCGCTGGCGACGTGCTGGTGTTTCCGAGCCGCACCGACACCTTCGGCCTGGCGATGCTGGAAGCCCTGGCCTGCGGCGTGCCGGTCGCCGCCTACCCGGTTCCAGGTCCACTCGACGCCATTCGCGATCCCCGCGTCGGCCGGCTCGACTGGGATTTGCGCCGCGCCGCACTGGACGCACTGAATCTCGATCCCGACGCTTGCCGGCGCTATGCGCTGGACTGGTCCTGGGAAGCCTCGGCCCGGCGCTTCGTGGATCGGCTCGCGCTTCTCCAGCCCACTCAAGCTGGATAATCCGGAAGAGGTATCTTCATCAGCGGATTAAGCGACGCTGTCGCCCCCGCCAAGCAGACCTCCGCGCGAAATAAACAAATAACATATCAATAGTCAATAGGCATAAATACCTATGTAGTTTGGGCTATAGTAGACGTCCCCCTCAGGCGATACGGCAACCGACGGCAGAGAACGAGCACTGCGTGAATGAATACCCGGAGTGCGTTGACCTTTTTGCCGATTCCGGAAACATCAAACCGAACGACACTGCAGGAGACGCGACATGCCCAACCAGACAGGCCGTTGGCTCTTCCGGGCTGACGACGGCACCACCGGTACCGAACTGTGGATCACCGACGGCACCGCCGCCGGCACCTACCTACTGAAGGACATCAATCCAGGCTTGGGCTGGTCCTCGCCCGATGGGTTCGCCGCGCTCGGCAACGGCCTGGTGCTCTTTCAGGCCGACGACGGCACCACGGGCACCGAACTGTGGATCACCGACGGCACCACCGCCGGCACCCAGCTGCTGAAGGATATCCGTCTCGGAACAGGCTCGTCATCGCCCTCACAGTTCACCGCACTCGGCAACGGCCTGGTGCTCTTCCAGGCCAACGACGGCGCCTCCGGCTTCGAATTGTGGGTCACCGACGGCACCGCTGCCGGCACCCAGCTGCTGAAGGACATCCGGTCCGGAACGGGTTCGTCCTCGCCCACACAGTTCACCGCGCTCGGCAACGGTCAAGCGCTTTTCACGGCCAGCGACGCCACCCACGGCACCGAACTGTGGATCACCGACGGCACTGCCGCCGGCACACTGCTCCTGAAGGACATCCGGTCCGGAACGGGCTCCTCCTTGCCCTCACAGTTCACCGTGCTCGGCAACGGCCAGGTACTCTTCACGGCCTCCGATGCCACCCATGGCACCGAACTGTGGATCACCGATGGCACCGCCGCCGGCACCCAATTGCTGAAGGACATCAATTCCGGCTCGAGTTCGTCCGCGCCGCTTGAGTTCACTGCACTCGGCAACGGGCAATGGGTTTTCCGTACCAACAACGGCGTCAATGGCTACGAACTGTGGATCACCGACGGTACCGCTGCCGGCACGCAGCTGCTGCGGGACATCCGTCCCGGGGCGAGTTCCTCCTCGCCCGCTGGCTTCACCGCCCTCGGCAACGGGCAACTGCTGTTCCGTGCCAACGACGGCACTGCCGGCAGCGAGCTGTGGATCACCGACGGCACCGCCGCCGGCACCCAAATGCTGAAGGACATCGTTGCCGGAACGGGCTCGTCCTCTCCCTCTGACTTCGCCGCACTCGGCAACGGCCTGGTGCTTTTCGTGGCCACCGACGACACCAACGGCTACGAGCTGTGGGTCACCGACGGTACGGCCGCCGGCACCCAAATGCTGAAGGACATCAATACCGGGCCGAACTCGTCCGTCCCCACTTATTTCACCGCACTTGGCAACGGCCAGGCGATCTTCCAGGCTCAAGACGGCCCCACGGGCGTCGAACTGTGGATCACCGACGGTACTGTCGCCGGTACCCAGCGGCTGAAGGACATCTATCCCGGCACCGAGGATTCCTTCCCCAGCGTTTTTTTCAGGTTACCGAGCCCTAATGAGCCACCCGTGCTTGACGGCACGCCGGCGACACTGCCCAACGGCACGGAAGACCAGACCTACACACTGAATGCGGTCGCGCTACTACAGGGGTATTCCGACCCGGACGGCGATACCTTGCAGGTCGGCGGACTGCTGGCCAGCCAGGGCAGCCTGACCGACAACGGCGACGGCACGTGGACCTTCACGCCGCCGGCAGACTATTTCGGGCCGGTCACGATCACCTACATCGTCAGTGACGGCAACGGGGGTTCCGTGTCGGCCTCGCTGCAATTGGTTCTCGACCCGGTCAACGATGCGCCGACCTTGGCGAATGCCCTCGTGGACCAGAACGCCAGCGAAGACGCGGTCTTCTCGTTTCAGGTTCCAGCCAACGCTTTCGCGGATGTGGATGCGGGCGACACGCTGACCTTTAGCGCCACGCTCGCCGACGGCTCTCCCCTCCCGGCCTGGCTCAGCTTCGATGCCGCCACACGCACCTTCAGTGGCATGCCGACGAATGACGATGTCGGCACCCTGAGCCTGAAGGTCACCGCCACCGACAGCGCGGGCGTGTTTGTCTCGGACACGTTCGGCCTGGTGATTGCCAACACCAACGACGCGCCGACGCTCACCAACGCGATCGCCGATCAGAACGCGACCGAAGATGCCGCGTTCAGCTTCACCTTCGCGGCCGATACCTTCGCCGACGTCGACCTGGGCGACACGCTGACCTATAGCGCCACGCTCGCCGACGGCTCTCCCCTCCCGGCCTGGCTCAGCTTCGACCCGGGTACCCGGACGTTCAGCGGTAGCCCCGATAACGGCGGCATCATCAGCGTTAGGGTCACGGCCACCGACAGCGCCGGCGCACAGATAAGCGATACCTTCGACCTTGTCGTCGCCAACATCAACGACGCACCGACGCTCGCGAATGCGATCGGGGATCAGAATGCCACCGAAGAGGCCGCGTTCAGCTTCACCTTCGCGGCCGACACCTTCACCGACGTCGATCTCGGCGACACGCTGACCTATAGCGCCACGCTCGCCGACGGCTCTCCCCTCCCCGCCTGGCTCAGCTTCGACCCGGGTACCCGAACGTTCACCGGCACCCCGGCCAACGGCGATGTCGGCACCCTGACCCTGAAGGTCACCGCCACCGACAGCACCGGTGCGCTTGTCTCGGATACCTTCGATCTGGTGATTGCCAACACTAATGACGCGCCGACGCTCACCAACGCGATCGCCGATCAGAACGCGACCGAAGGCACCGCGTTCAGCTTCACCTTCGCGGCCGATACCTTTGCCGACGTCGACCTCGGCGACACGCTGGCCTATAGCACCACGCTCGCCGACGGCTCTCCCCTCCCGGCCTGGCTCAGCTTCGACCCGGGTACCCGGACGTTCACCGGTACGCCGGCCAACGGCGATGTCGGCACCCTGAGCCTTAAGGTCACTGCCACCGACAGCACCGGTGCGCTTGTCTCGGATACCTTCGATCTGGTGATTGCCAACACCAACGACTCGCCGACGCTCGCCAATGCCATCGCCGATCAGAACGCGACAGAAGATGCCGCGTTCAGCTTCACCTTCGCGGCCGATACCTTTGCCGACGTCGACCTGGGCGATACGCTGACCTACACCGCCACCCTCGTCGGCGGCGCAGCGCTTCCGGCCTGGCTCAGCTTCGATGCCGCCACGCGCACCTTCAGCGGCAGTCCAGGCAACGACGATGTCGGCACCCTCAGCATCACGGTCACCGCCACTGACAGCGCCGGCGCGCAGGTCAGCGACACCTTCGATCTCGCCATCGCCAACGTCAATGACCCGGCCCTGATCGGCGGCACCCTGAACGGCACCCTGACGGAGGACGCCGTCGACAACAGCGTCGCGGGCACGCTGACCATCAGCGACGTCGACAGCCCGGCCACTTTCCAGGCGGTTACCACACCCACCACCAGCGATCAGGGCTATGGCACCTTTACCCTCACGGCGGCGGGCACCTGGACCTATGTGCTGAACAACAGTCATCCGGCCGTCGATGCGCTCGCCACCGGTCAGCAGCTCACCGACAGCTTCACCGTGGTTGCCGCGGACGGCACGACCCAGTCGATCACCATCACCATCGACGGGAACACCGACATCACCGGGCTACCGCCGACCGACATCCGTTGGACCGGTTCGCCCCCCGCGAATGGCGCACTGCCCCAGGGCGGAGAGGTGTTGGGCACCCTCACCACGACCGATCCCGACTCCAGCGCGTTCACCTATGCCTTGCTGCCCGGCAGCAGCGTCGGCTTCTCGATCAACAACGGCGTCGTCTCGCGCGCCGGGGCGCTGACGGCCAGCACGACCTACCAGTTGATCGTGCAGACCACTGACGACACCGGTCTGAGTTACACCGAAACCTTTGTGATCCGAACCGGAACTGGCGGCAACAATACCCAGAACGGAGGGGGCAGCGACGACGTGATCTACGGCGCCGGCGGCAACGACACCATCAACGGCAGCAGCGGCGACGACAGCCTGTTCGGCGGGGCGGGCGACGATATCCTTTCGGGCGGCCTCGGCAACGACACCCTCCACTACACCGTCGGCGAGGGCAACGACACCTTGCAGGGCAATGCCGGCACCGACCGCCTGCTGGTGACCGGCAGCAGCGCCGACGACAGCCTGGCGGTTCAGCTAGACGCCAGCGGTCTGGTGTCTCAAGTGGCCGGCAGCACGGTCGCCACGATAGAAGAGATTCATCTGGACCTGGGCGCCGGCGTCGATACCTTGAGTTATGCCGGCACGACGACAGCCGTCTCGGTCAACCTGTCGACCGGTTCGGCCACCGGTTTCAGTTCGATCAGCGGCCTAGAGAACGTCACCGGCGGCGACGGTGCGGACATGCTGACCGGCGATGCCAACGCCAATGTGTTGTTCGGAGGGGCTGGCGCCGACACGATCGACTTCGGCCTGGGGAATGACGACGTCAAGGACCGAGCGGTTTACTCGGACGCGAACGAGGGCGGCGACGGCGAGGTGATCCGGCGCTTCGACAGCACCGGCACCGCCGCGGAAATCGATTCGATCGACCTCACCGGGACACTCCGGGCGTTACTCGACACCGACGGCAACGGCACACTGAGTTTTCGTAACAGTGAAACAGCGAACAACAGCAACACCGCCGCCAACCTCGCCAGCATCGAGGCACTGTACCTGCGGGGGTCCGGCAACGACGGCGTATCGACCGCCAATCTGACCAATGCAGCGGCGGTGGCGGCCGAGTTCAATGCCGAGTTCAATCTGACCGTCACTCAAGGCGAGCAGACCCTGCTGCTGCTCAATGACAACACCGGCGGCAGCCACCAGTCCGCGCTCTGGCTCTATACGGAAGCCAGCCCCGGCACCAGTCTCGACAACCCGATCAGCGCGATCGAACTCACGTTGGTCGGCGTGATTGAAGCCAATGCGCCCGTTCTGATGAGCCAGATCGCGTTGACTTAGCCGGTAGCGCCCCGGGCGTAACCATTCACCCTGCTGCCTTGTTGGGCAGTGGGAGCAAGCGGGGAGGGCGAGACCGTCTGCGGGAGGGAACCCGCAGCCGAGCCTCCGGGGACGGATTCACGGCGTGTCTCGGCCTCCCCGACCGCTCCCGCTAGGGGAGGCGGGGTGAAGAGTTGCCCCTCGGGCGGAGCGGTGACGCCAGGCAGTTGGACAATCCGACCGCCGCTCGCGTCACGGCCCCCACGTCGCAACACCCCATTGCCGGGCTGGCGGCGGCGCTCAGCCGCCCTCACTTGCTTGCCCGGCGACCAGGGCGGCGCCTTACCGTCTGCGCCAGATCCCGCTCCAGCAAGGCCTCGTAAATCGGCAGATCGTGCAGCGCATCTGCCGTCATCAGCGCGGCAAAGCAGGCGGCGAACAGGGGCAGCACCAGCCCATAGTTGCCGGTCATCTCGATGATCAGCACGATTCCCGTCAGAGGCGCTCTGACCACCCCGGTGAAATACGCCGCCATGCCGACCACGGCGAATACCCGCGGATCCGCATCCGCTCCGGTGAACCAGATATTCGCCGCGTCCCCAAGCCCGAGACCGGAAAGCGCACCGAGCACCAGGATGGGTGAAAAAATCCCGCCCGCAACCCCGGTCCCGTAACTGCCGATCGTCAGCGCGAACCTCAGCAGGAAGTACGCCGGAATGGCACCGAGCGCGAGTGTGTTCCCGTCCAGCACGACGCCGACGAAGCGCTGCCCGCTGCCCAGCACCTCGGGCGCCTGCCAGCCGACGTAAGCCGTCACCGCTGCCCACACCATCCACCACAGGAAGGTCACCGCCGGCCGGGACCGCCCCCCCAGCACGCGGGACGAATACAGCAGGCATTGGTTGAAAAGGACTCCCAGCACACCGCAGAGCACTCCCAGCAACAGAAACAGCGGCAACAGGGACAAGGCCGGCGTGGCCATCAGGGGCAAACGGAACACGGGAAACTGCCCGAGCGTGACCCGGCACACCATATCCGCCGTGAGGCAGGCGATCGCCGCGACGAAGAATCCGGACGACGCGGTGCGGCCTTGCAGTTCCTCCAGCACGAACACCAGACCAGACAGCGGCGCATTGAACGCTGCCGACAAACCGGCAGCGGCACCGGCCGCGATGAACAACCGCCGCTCGTCGTCATCTGCGGCAGACAAGGGGGTGAGCCCCTTGCCCACCGCCGCGCCCATCTGCACCGTGGGGCCTTCCCGCCCGAGCGCCAATCCCGCGCCGATTCCGATTACGCCACTGACAAACTTGACGACGAGCAAGGGGAATGCTCTGAGTTCACGGTCCCCCTGCAGCACGGCCTTCAGATGCGGAATCCCGCTTCCGGCGGCTTCGGGCGAGAACCGGCGAACCAGCCAGACCGCGGCAACAACGGCTATCAGCGTCAGCGCGCCTATGGCCAGCAAGCCCGCGGGACCATAAGCCTTGGCCGCGGCACTGAACGCCTCGCGGGCGCTTTCCGCGAAGTCGAGCGCGAGGTGGAAGGCAACGGCGACGACCCCGGCACAGAGGCCGACCCACACGGCGCGGGGCATGAATCGCCGCCGCTGCAGGTCGGCGGCCGAATAACGACGGCGTTGCTGCTGCAATGCCGTGGGAGTTCGATGTTCGTCGGTCGGTCGCATGCGTGGCTTGCAGGTTTCGGGCGTAAGTCATGAGTCCCGGCGGTATTTCACATTGCGTACGCCGGTCGAACCAAAAATGGTAACGGTGTAGGTGACTTTACGGATGTTGCCGCCGTTCGAATTGGATATAGTTTGACCTATATCGGTCAGTTGCCCCAGCCTCTTCAGATTCTGAAACAAGGGCCTAGCAACAGCACGGGCTTAGACAAAAGGATGGCAAGGCCACCGGAAACCTAAGCCCACTAACCCATGGATAGGCGCCGACACCGCGTCTCCTCCCTCGCCAATAGGCTCAGTACCTGGCAGGGAAATACTCTATTCCCTACATGTAACCCGTATTGGTATACGCATGAAGAGTGCTTTTGCCGTCTGCTTACTGCTCGTCTCCTGCTGCCAGTACGGCATAGCCAGCGAATCAGCAAGAGCCCTCCCACCCGGGTTTCTCGACGTGACGACCGTCGCCGGTGTCTACCCCAACGATCCTGCCGCAGATTCGACCGTCGGGATAAGGAATGCAATGAATAGTGCGTTCCAGGCCAATCAGACCCTGTATTTCCCCGCCAACACCGTGCTCTACGTGTCCGATACCCTAGCCGGCGTTCAACCTCCCTCGCCCTGCGCCGACCCGCAGCGCCGCTCCTACCGGGTCTGGGGCGGTGGGCGAAACGGCGCGCGTCCGCGCATCGTACTGAAGGACTCGGCGGCGGGTTTCGGGACAGCCGCGACACCCAAGCGTTTACTTCACATCGGCAAGGACACGACGGGTGACGGCGTGATCGATGCCGCGGGTGAAGCGTGTGCATTCGGGCATGTCATCAAGAACATCGACCTGGTTTTGGGCAACAACCCGGGCGCCATCGGCATCGACATGGCCGTGGCCCAGGAGAGCGTTCTCGAGGACGTGAACATCGATGCAACCGGGGGCTACGCCGGTATCACCGGCGTTCCGGGTCGCAGTGTCGCGGTCGGAAACATCCAGATCACCGGCGGGCAATACGGCTTTCGGGTGGCCGGCGTCGGACTGTCGCTGTATGGCATACGCCTTTTGAATCAGACGACGGCGTCCATCTGGGAGACGACTTCGCGCAGCTTTGCGATCGTTGGCTTCGACATCAGGCCGGCCAGTGGCAGCGCGATCCAGACCGCCGGCACGATCCGCGATGCCGGCCATGTCGGGCTGTACGACGGCCGGATCGAACTCCCCTTTCCCGGCATCGCCATCGACAACAACGCCCGGCGCATCGTCGATCTGCGGAATGTTTACTTGCGGTCGGCGCTATCCATCATCAGCAACGGACCCGACGGATCCGTCGCGGCGAGCCCTTCGACCTGGTCGCTCGTCAACAACTATACCTACAGCCCGGTAACGGTCGCCAGCGGCTTGACGAGCTGGAACCTGATCGATGGTCTGAAGAGCCGTAACGACAACCTCAGCCTCATCAACGATGCGCCGCCCCCGCCGTCCGATCTGATAGCCCGGCACCTCTGGGCGGGCTCCCCCGACCTGCTGGATCCCCGAGTCGTCTACGTCACCGATGCGCCGTTCCGTGCCGATGGCACGGGCCAGACGGACGCGACATCCGCCCTGCAGGCCGCGATCGACTCGACCGAGCCGGGGCAAATCAATGCCGGAAAATGGCTCTTCGTTCCTCCCGGAACCTATCAGGTCACCGCACCGCTACTGCTCAAGAGCCACACGCACCTGTTCGGCGTTCCCTTCGGACAGTCGTCGGTGTACGCGGCCGACTCGTGGACGGGAAGCCTGACTGACAATGCCTGGGTGATCGACACCGTCAACGACGCGGCCGCGGAAACCAGCATCGAGTACCTGCTGACCAACTGGACAAGCCGCTGGAACACCAAGGGCCTGAAGATCGGCGTATTGCGCTGGCGAGTCGGCGAGCGCTCGGTCATGCGCGGCATGAGACCCCTGACGCTGCCTTACCAATGCGAAGACCAGCCGCGGCAGATCTATCGCGTCGAAGGCAACGGGGGAGGACGCTGGTACACGTGGTACGAAGCCCTGCAGGCGGCGGGCAATGGGGTGGAAACCGACGGCGACTGCGACATCGCCCTGTGGATGAACCCCGACTTCCGCAAGCTCTCCATCGTCGGCACCACCCAGCCCTTCACGATTTACGGCGCAAATCCCGAACACGGCGGCAGTCAGTCAACCCATCCGGCCAGTCCTTTTATCGAGATCACGGACAGTGCCAATGTTCGCACCTTCGGCATGAAGGCCGAGACCAACGGACCCATCCTCTCGCTGACCCGATCGACGAATGTCTTCATCGGGTCGTCGCACGCATACAACTTCGGCACGGTTGCGCTTCCATACATACGGGTGGACGGCAGCAACAATTTTGCGATGACCCTGATCGCCGCCTGGGGCGGCAGCACTGCACCTTTGGTCGAAGAAACCGGGATGCCACCATCCGATATCGTCTACCACGACGCGGAGTTGGGAATCTATTCCCGAGGAAGCCTCAACTGGTCGGCCTGGTCCGCACGCCATGGCCCCAAGTACCAGATTTCCGCCGCATCCGGGAGCAATGGCACGATCGTCCCGGATGCTGTCACGGTCGATCAATGGTCGGACCAGACTTTCACGATCGCCCCTGACCCGGGTTACCGGGTAGCAGCCGTCGAGGTGGACCAGACCAGCGCCACCCCCACCGACAGCTACACCTTCAGGGGTGTCCAGGATAACCACACGCTGACCGCACGCTTCGAGCCGATCCCACCGGCGACGGCCAGCCTGAGCGCATCAGCCACGAGCATCACCGATGGCGACCCGACGACGCTGACCTGGTCGTCCACCGACGCCACGCGCTGCGAGGCGGGAGGCCCGTGGACTATCGACCCAGGCCAGTTATCCGGCTCGCAGTCGGTTTCGCCCAGCACGAACGCGGATTACTCCCTGACGTGCACCGGCGAAGGCGGCAGCGCCACGGCCGCCGTCACCATCGTCGTCAAGCCGAAAACCTACACGATCACCGCATCGGCGGGGACCAATGGATCGATCACGCCGAGCGGCGAGGTGGCCGTGGAAAAGGGCAAGAGCCAGGCGTTCACCCTCACACCGAACGCCGGATACCGAATCGCCTCGGTGGTCGTGGACGGTACCGATGTCGGCCCGGTCAGCAGCTATTCCTTCGCGTCCGTCACGGCCGACCATTCCATCGTCGCGAGCTTCGAGCGGATACCCGAGCCCACCGTCAATCTGACCGCATCGGCCACGAACATCACCAATGGAGAGGCGGCGACGTTGACCTGGTCGTCTACCGACGCCACGCGCTGCGAGGCGGGAGGCCCGTGGAGCATAGCGCCAAGCCAGCTCACCGGGGCTTTGTCGGTGTCACCCGACACCACGTCCACGTACACGCTGAGTTGCACCGGGGAGGGCGGCACCGGCACGGCCGCGGTCACTATCGTCGTGGGGCCGAAGACCTACACGATCACTGCATCGGCCGGGGCCAACGGGTCGATCACGCCCAGCGGCGAAATCGCCGTCGAGAAAGACAAAGGCCAGGACTTCATCCTGACCCCGAACGCCGGATACCGCATCGCCTCGGTGATCGTGGACGGTGCCGATGTCGGCCCGGTCAGCACCTATTCGTTTGCTACCGTCACGGCCGACCACTTGATCGTCGCGAGCTTTGAACGGATACCCGAGCCCACCGTCAGCCTGACCGCATCGGCCACGAACATCACCGATGGAGACTCGGTAACGCTTACCTGGTCGTCCACCAACACCACGCGCTGTGAGGCAGGAGGGCCATGGAGCATCGAACCAAGCCAGCTCACAGGATCAATCTCCGTCTCGCCCAGCACCACGTCGGCGTTCACACTGAACTGCACCGGTGACGGCGGCACCGGCACGGCTGCCGTCACCATCGTCGTAGCCCCGAAGACCTATACGATCACCGCGTCCGCCGGGAGCAATGGATCGATTTCTCCCAGCGGCACCATTACCGTGCTGAAAGGGGCCAGCCAGAGCTTCACACTGGTGCCAAGATCGGGATATCGCGTCGCGTCGGTGATCGTGGACGGTGTCAACGTGGGAGCGTTAACGGCCTACGCGTTTACGAACGTGACCGCCAATCACTCCATTGCCGGAACCTTCGAGCGGATCCCCGCTCCGACCGTCACCTTGACGGCAAACCCGACCAGCATCAGGCGGGGGCAGAGTGCGACCCTCAGCTGGACCAGCACCAATGCGACATCCTGCACGGCGAGCAGCGGCTGGTCGGGCAGCAAACCGCTCAGCGGCTCAAGCTTGGTCGCGCCGCGCTCATCCACCACCTACAACCTGTCCTGCACCGGGAGCGGTGGCTCGCGGTCGGCGAGCGTCAGAATCAGCGTGAGATAGGACAAAACAGCCGGTTTCCGAGCGGGCGGCACGACTCCGGTCGGGTCGTTGAGCGGACTCAGCGCCAATGCATCTGGCCGTCATCGCACTGGTAGCCGGTCTTTCGCGGCGCGACGGTGACGGTCCAGCCGGGTTCTTCCGGCCGGAAGGCGACCATCGTACCTGGGCGGGCCCAGCTGCCCGGTGCGGCAGCCGAGGCGACCGGGCGACAATCATGTCGTCCACGAAACGCGTCCCAAGCAGATGCCTCCCACGTGGCATGCACGGTCAGCAGCAGGAAGGTGCCGACACTGACCAGGACTGCCGGCAAGAAGGGATGCAGCAACGCCGCACACCAACCCGTAAATTCGCCCAGCTCGGCACATAACCGGTAACAGCCCCTCGATCGGTAACGGGAATGGGACCGGGGAGACGGGATCGTCTGCGGGACGGACCCCGCAGCCGAGCCTACACGGATGTCTTCACGGCGTGTCTCGTCTCCCCGGCCCCTCCCGTAACATGAGGGGCATGAACGATTGGATGCGGCACGGCTCTCGGTCACAGGAACGCATGTGGAAGCGCCCGACCTTCGGATAGACGGTTCGTCCACGCGCCAGCCAGGAATGCTCATTTGCGCTTCAGCGTGGCCAGTTGTCCGAGCCAGGAGCGGGCACTGTTCTCCAGCCAGCGGCGCGCCTCGCTGGAATTTCGCAGCGTGGCGTCGAGGAAGGCCGTGGTCACACTGCGGACGGCGGCGACCTGCCGCGCGTCCGCCTTGGGATTGCGGCGGGGCAGGCCGAAGTCCGTGCCCATACCCGGACCTCCGCCGCCGAATCCCGAAGACGGCACGAGCATGGCGCCCTGACCACCCGACATACCGGGGGGCTCGCCGGCCCCCATGGCGGTCTCCCGGGCGCGGGAGCGTCGTTGCAGGTACTGGTCGGCGTCCGCACCCGACAGCAGCAGATGGCTTCCGCCTTGCAGCACGAGTCCGAACTGCTCGCCACCCGGCAACGCGTTCCAGGCGGCCTGACGCAGCGAGGCGAAGGCAAGGCCATAGGGATCGTCGTCCTCGGTCGCGGTCACGGCGACCAAAGGTAGCCTGACACTCGCGAATCCGGCTCCCGGCTGCCCGCTGGCCAGGCTCACGTAGGGGCTCAGCAGAATCGCGGCCTGCGGCGTCATTGCCGCTGCGACGGCCTCATCGCCCACCTCGCCGGACAGCGCGGCGGCGGTCTGCGCGCCCAGATCGAACCCGGCCACGGCCAGATGGGCTGCATCGGCACGCGCGTAAGGCAGCTCCGTCCGGGCGCGGCGCTGCAACTCAGCCACTGCCCAGACGGCATGTTCCACGCGTCGCCGCAGCGCCGAGGAGGCGAATTGCCGGCGGGCGAGCGCGCGCAGGTCACCGGCATTGAGCGGCTCCGCGCTGCCGATCGCATGCACCAGCGACGCGGGTTGTGCGGACAGCACCGCATAGCCGGCCGCGGCCCACGCGAGCCGCCACGATGCGCCGGCCGCAGCATCCTCTCCGAGCCCGGGGAAGTACAGCACCAATGGGAACCGCCCGGCTTCGTCCGGAACGGTATAAACGATGTCGAGTTCCGTCCGATCGTGCTGCCAGACCTCGCGCAGCGTGGTGGTGGCGAGGGTTCGCTCCGGGCGATAGCCACCTTGGGCCGTGAAGCTCTCGACCTCTTCGTCAAAGCCGGCCGGATCCGGACCCAGTACACACCCGGCAACACCCAGGAGCCCGAGGCCCGCGACTACGAGTTTCCACCCGAAATAGCGGTGACGGGTGACCGGACTCGCGGCTGCGGCCCGGCGAGAACGAGCCGTCATGGTTCCACCTTGTAGCCCGCGCCGTAAACCGACGCGATCAGTTCCCGCCCAGGCGCGATCTGCTCCAGCTTGCGGCGGATATTCTTGATATGGCTGTCGACGGCGCGATCCGTTACGGCCCGGCCATCGTCGTACAGGCATTCCAGCAGGCTCTCCCGCGAGAAAACGCGGCCCGGCTTCGAGAGCATGTAACCCAACAGACGGAATTCGGTCCACGTGAGGTCGAGCAACTGGCCGTCGAACCGGATTTCGAGGCGGTCGTCATCGATATAGAAGCCATGGTCCGGCATTCGGTCTTGCTTGAGGCGGTCGATCCGCCGGAAGACTGCCCCGACCCGGGCCACGACCTCACGGGGACTGAACGGCTTGCAGATGTAGTCGTCGGCCCCCGCATCGAGACCCAGCACGCGGTCGACTTCCTCGACCCGCGCCGTCACCATGATGATGGGAACGTCCGAAAAGCTGCGGATCTCCCGGCACAAACTGACGCCGTCCCGCCCCGGAAGCATGATGTCCAGCAGGATCAGGTCGGGCTTATTGCGCCGCACCCAGGCGACGACCGGCATGCCGCCGGATGACCAGTGCGTGCGGTAATGGGCGGCGCTCAGATAGTCCATCAGGAGTTGGGCCAGCTTGGGCTCGTCCTCGACGACGAGGATTGTCCGCGGCGGCGCTCCGGGATTCTTAGGGGCCGTCGTTAGGTCAGTCGCGTTCACGTGGCAACTCCAGTCTGACCCGCAACCCGCCGAGCGGCGATGCGAGCGCGGCAATACGCCCACCGTGGGCTTCGACAATATTACGGCAGATCGCGAGACCGAGGCCCGCCCCGCCGTGCTCGCGGGTCCGCGCACCCTCGACGCGATAGAGCCGCTCGAACAGCCGTTCGTGTAACTCCGCCGGAACTCCGGGGGCTGAATCATCGATGGTGATGACCGACGTCGTGGCCGTGGCCTCCAGGCAAACTTCGCAGCGCCCGCCCGGATCGGTATAGCGGACACTGTTCTCCAGGAGGTTGCCGAGCAACTGGCCCAAGCGGCGTCGGTCACCGTAGATCACCGCCGGCCGCATCGGACCCAGTGTCAGAGCGACACCCTTGTCTTCGAAGCGGTGACGGTGCGTCTCGACCGCCGAGACGACGATCTCGGCCAGCGAGACGGGTTCTCGCCGGTAGTCCAGCGCGCCGAGGTCCGACAGCGAAAGCTCGTACAGATCGTCCACCAGTTTGCCCAGCGACACCACCTCCGCATGCAAAGACGCGACCCCTTCGACGGAAACAAGCCGCACGCCATCCTGCATCGCTTCGATCTCGCCGCGCAGCACCGTGAGCGGCGTCCGCAGCTCGTGGGATATGTCGGCTATCCAGTCGCGCCGTGCTTCCTCGTTCCGCTGCAATGTCCGGCCCAGCAGATTGAAATCGCGCGCCAGATCACCCAGCTCGTCGCTGCCGGCCGGCACCGCCACCGTGTAGTCACCGGAGGCGAGCCGGCGCACCCCCGTCGCGATCCCGCGCACGGGGCGGATCAACTGCCGCGCCAGAATCCACGCGACGAGCAACGCCAGCAGCAGCGCGAACAGCAGGATCAGGGCATTGGAACGCGACTGGCTGTCGACGAAGGCCAGCGCCATCCGGTCGGTCAGCAGCGTGTTGCGGCGAACCCCGAGCCAGCCGACCGTGACGCCGTCGACACTGATCGGCAGCAGGCTTTCAGGACCGGGCGGCGGTGCGTCCGGGGGAGGCGGCGGCGGGCGGGTGACCGGATGCCGATCCGCATCGAGAAGCCTCAGTCGCAGCCCGAGCAAAAGCGGGTCGGGCGGTGGTGGCGGCCCATGATGCGGTCGACGCGGACGCCCTGCCTCGGGATCGTCCGGCGGCCCCGGATGAAAGGACGGGGCGTCGGCCAACGCGGCATCGGCTGGCGGCCCCGACGCATCGGGCACCGCGTCCGGCTCGGGACGCGAGGAGCGATCATGCAATCCGCGCCGCATCAGGTCGAACCAGCGGTGATGATCGTGCTTCAGAAAGTCCCAGCTTCCCGCCGTGCCGTACTGGTCGGCGAGAAAGCCGGTCAGCTGTTCCAGCCGCTGCAGTTCGACCCGGTGGAGATAGTCCTCGAAACCCTGGCGGAAGGTCCAGTGCACGGAGGCCATCATCACGGCGAGCGGCACGGTGACACCGAGCAGCATCGCGATGAACAGCCTGGTAAAGATACGGAGTTTCATCGAGGTCATTCCGATGGACCTGGCGAACGGGGCCGCGCTCCCGGCCGGCCGGCCGGAAAGCGCGGTCGTTCATCACGGACGCACCGGGGGCATCACTGCCCGAACCGGCAGCTAGGCGTCGTCCTCTTTGCCCTCCTGCGGCTCGGCCGCGGGCTTGTCCCTTCGTGGGTGCCCGGCATGGTGCGGCGGCGGCGCCAGATACTCGGCTTTGGATACCTTGCCGTCACCGTTCTCGTCCATCCCGGCGAAGAACAAACCGGCCTTGCTGGCCGAAGACGCCAGGGTCCTGAACTCTTCTGGCGACAGCGATCCGCCCCCGTCGAGGTCGCCCTGCTTCAGCAGGTTCGACAGCATCGTGGCCCGGCGACCGGTCTCGCCATTCACCAGTTCTTCCGCGCTGATCAGGTTGTTGCCGTCCGTATCGAGCGCCTTGAAGCGATCTTCGACGCGTTGTGACAACCACGCCTTCAGCTCGGCTAGCGTCAGACTGTCATCCCCATCGGTGTCCGCCGCCTTGAATTCAGTCGCGCGAGCAGCCTTGATCTCCGCCTTCGAGATCTTGCCGTCCCCGTCGGTATCGACGAGGGTCGGATCGGGCGGCAAACCGAGGAATGGGTCGTGGGGCGGATGCCCCGGGCCGAAGCCGCCTCGGGCCACAACCGCATTCGACGCTGCCGAGGCGAGGCCCAGCGCCAAGAGTGCCAATACTTTACGAGAGTCCATGACGATCTCCAACAAATGGTCTGCACAACAGGGAACCGGACGTTCAATCGGCCCGATCCGTGCGAAACGCCAGGAAGACCGAAGTCCTCGAGGCTTGGTGCAAAGACTAAAGACCAATCGTGGAGGAAATATGCAGGAGTCAGAGGAAAACGCGATAGCGTGCGCTGGACGCACGAATCGCCCCGTTGGAGGAGTCATGGTCATCTCGTGCGCTGCGCGCGCGAGCCGCCTCATTTATTTGGGTTGATACGGCCTTGTCCGCTAAGCTACCCGCAACGCCCCCCCGCCACGACTCCCGCACGGATGATGACGCTGACCTCTTCACGCCCGAACAAGGACGAGCCCGCGCTGTCTGGGTGCGATGACTCTATGCTGCGCGCCGTTCTCGATGCCGGCGACATCGGCCTGTGGGCATATGACCATGCGATCGGGCACTTGAGCTGGAGCACCAAGGTCAGGGAGATACTCGGCAGCGACGCCGAAACGCCCGTCGAGGTGCATCCGGACGACTCGCGCCGGCTCGCTGAAGCCTTGGCCGGCGCCAGTGCCTGGCGCAACCTGCGGCTCAGGTTGCGGCGGCAGGACGGGCAATGGCTTTGGGTGGGCTGCAGCGGCCGGGCCACGGACCACGACGACAGCGGCCGGCCGCTGCGCTCGGCCGGCACCGTGCAGGACATTTCCGCGACGATGCATCTCGAATCCCGCCTCGCGGAGCAGGAAGAGCGCCTGCGCCTGGTCACCGACACCATCACCGAGGTGTTCTACATCGCCGATGCGGCCCTCGAACGTATATTTTTCGTCAGCCCGGCCTACGAGCGGATCTGGGGCCGGCCGGTCGCCGAGCTGTACGCCAATCCGCGGTCATTTCTCGACGCGGTGCATCCCGAGGATCTCCCGTCACTCACGGCTGCCCTGGCGACGCATCTCGTCGGGGAACCGCTCGAACACGAATACCGTATCCGCGGCGCGGACGGCTCCCTGCGGTGGATCTGGGACCGGGGCTTTCCGGTACCCGATGCCTCGGGCATCGTGACGCGCTATGTCGGTCTCGCGCAGGACATCACCCGCCGCAAGCTGGCCGAGGCCGAGGTGCGGTTGCTCAACGTGGAACTGGAGGATCGCGTCGCGCACCGCACCGCCGAACTGGAGGCAACCGCGAAGGCTCTCGCTGACAGCGAACAACGCTACCGCACCATCGTGGAGTCGGTGCAGGAAGGCATCTGGATGATCGATGCCGAGGCGCGAACCTCCTTTGCCAACTGGAAGGCAGCCGAGATGCTCGGCTATACGCCCGACGAGATGGCCGGCCGTTCGTTGTTCGACTTCATGGATGACACGTGGCGACGCGTGACCCGCGAAAACCTGCGACGCAGGGCCGACGGCATCGTAGAACAGCATGAGTTCCGGTTTCGACGCAAGGACGGCTCGGCGTTGTGGGCTCTCATTTCGACCGCTCCGATCCGCGCCGAAGACGGCGGCTATGGCGGCGCACTGGCGACACTGATCGATATCGGCGCGCGTAAGCAGGCCGAGGACTTGAACCGCAAACTCGCCGGGATCATCGAGGCCACCAGCGACCTGATCGCCACCGCCATGCCTGACGGCCAAATCGAATACATGAATCGGGCGGGCCGCGCGCTGCTCGGGATCGCTGCCGGCGAATCGCTCGCCGACAGCCGCATCGAGGACTACTACCCGGCCTGGGCCTATCGCCGCATCGTGGAGGAAGGTGTCCCGGCGACTTTCTCCGTCGATCACTGGCTGGACGATACCGCCCTGCTGGCGCGCGACGGCACCGAGATTCCGGTGTCGCAGCTGATTCTTGCCCACAAGGACCGGGACACCGGCCAGCTCGAGCTGATATCGACGATCTGCCGCGACATGCGGTCGCACCTGCGAGCAGACGAGGCACTCCGGCACAGCCAGGAAGACCTGAGCCGCGCGCAGGCCCTGGGCAAGATCGGCAGTTGGCGCCTCGACCCGCGCAGCGCGTCGCTGACCTGGTCGGCAGAAGCGCACCGGATCTTCGGCACACCCGAGGACGCGCAGATGCACTACGACGACTTTCTGTCTGCCGTCCATCCCGACGACCGGGACTACGTGGACCGGATGTGGCAGGCGGCGCGACGCGGCGAACCCTACGCGATAGAGCACCGCATCGTCGTCGGCGGACAGGTCAAATGGGTCAGCGAGAAAGCGGAACTGGGATTCGACGCACAAGGTCAGTTGATCAGCGCCTTCGGCACGGTGCAGGACATCACCGACCGCAAGCTGGCCGAAGCCGCGCTGCAGGATGCGGACCGCCGCAAGGACGAATTCCTCGCGACCCTCGCGCACGAACTCCGCAACCCGCTGGCACCGATCGGCAATGCCGTGCAAATCCTGCAGACGGCGGGCATCGACGACCCGACACGCGCCTGGTGCTGCCAGCTGATCGAACGTCAGGTCGAACACCTGACGAAGCTGGTCGATGAACTGCTGGATATCTCACGCATCACGCGCGGCAAGATCAGCCTGGACTGGCAGCCGGTCGCGGTCGGCGACATCGTGGAGCGCGCACTGGAAAGCTGTCGGCCCTTGCTGGAAACCTACCGACATCAGCTCGATTTGCGGCTGCCGTCGGCTGCCGTGTATGTGGCGGGCGATCGGGTCCGACTCGCACAGGTGGTGTCGAATCTGCTGAACAACGCCGCCAAGTACACCGAACCCGGCGGACACATCACGCTGACGGTGGAACACGGCGACGAGGGCGTCACGATACGGGTCAGGGACGATGGCATCGGGATCCCGCACGCACTGCTGTCGCAGGTGTTCGAGATGTTCACGCAGGGCGACCAGTCACTGGAGAAGGCCCAGGGGGGGCTTGGGATCGGGCTCAGTCTGGCGCGGGAACTGGTGGCACTGCATCACGGCTGGATCCAGGCCTACAGCGCGGGCGCTGGCCAGGGCAGCGAATTCGTCGTGTGGCTGCCCGCGGCGGCGGCGCCGAGCGAACCGGCGCCCGCGGTCTCAGAGGCCGCGCCGATGCAATCGCCACCGCGCCGCGTGCTGGTCGCCGATGACAACCAGGACGCGGGCAACAGTCTGGCGGCGTTGTTGCGCGCACTCGGCCACGAGGTGCACATCGCACGGGACGGTCTGGAAGCGGTCGCCGCTGCGGAGGCGCATCGGCCGGAATTCATCCTGATGGATATCGGCATGCCCAGGCTGAACGGCTACGACGCCTGCCGACGCATCCGGGAGCACGCCTGGGGCCGCGACATCGTCATCACGGCCCTGACCGGCTGGGGCCAGGACAGCGACCGGCAACGGTCGCAGGCAGCGGGTTTTTCCCACCACCTGACCAAGCCCGTCGACTTCAACGCCTTGCGGCAGCTGATCGACGCGTTGTCGTCCACCGCGTAACGCGGCGGGCCGACAGGCGCATCGTCGTAAACCGGGAGAGTGAGAGGGGATGCCTATCACTGCAGGCGGCAGGTCGCGCCGCGGGTGGATCGACTGCAGCGGTCGCGGGATTCGGGCGGGGGTGTCCGGCGTTATGCCTGCCTGATCCTTCGCGCTCGGCTCTTCATGCCCGCAAAGCGCCACGCCGCTCATGGCGGCATGGCGCGCTTCAGGCAAGCACGGTTATCGGAGCCTCATCGGATGAGGCGCACTTCAGGAATTGCGCTGGCACGTCAAAATGACGTCGCGCCAATCCGCGCCTGTCTTTACGCCATTGTTGAAGCACCCGACGGTCTTCATGCCGTCGTTGGTGCCCGCGCAGAGATTGATGATGTTCCGCCACTCCCATTGAGTCCCCGGCCCCCAGCTGACCTGTCCCTTGGCATGGCCGGAGCTGACGGCGAGGAAGCACTTCCCGGGTTCCGCGGGCATGTTGGTTCCCCTGCACAGCTGCTTGACGTTATCCGGATCCCAGTTCATGCGCTTGTCGCCGTCCCAGGCGATCTTGCCCTGAATCTCATTGAAACATTGGGTTTCATGATCGCCCGCCAGGGCGGTGGGAACCGACAACGGCCCGACCCAGCCGCTGATGGCTGCTACCAACGCATACGGTGCTGCAAACAGACTGCTTCGCTTCATCGCTGTCTCCAGAAACTAATGATGGTTTGGTCTTGTTTCGGGCGCCTGCGCGAGACGAGCACGATGACGACGGGTCCAGGGCTCGGCAAAGCACCGGCCATGCACCCCATGCCAAATCGTTCAGTCGAGTGCCGGGAGTGACGGGCATTCCGCGAACGGATGTCCGACTCCGCGGTTGACCCGACGCACGCTCTATCCGCACGGCGCCCACCGCTTAGAGCAGGAGGGCTCTCGCGAGTTCAGCGGGGGTTGGCGCCTCGCCGAGGCCCTTTACCCGGGTTGGCCTCATGCCCGAAGGTCAGGCGCGAGACATCCACGTCCGATGATCATTTGGCCGTGCCTGAAGCGCTCTATAGTCTGCGGCACGAACACCGAGTTGCCGGGCCGATTTCTGGCTGGCGGATGCGCCTTACGGCGAGGGCGATAGGAGCGGGTTAATGGCGCGGTTCGCCTTTGGGCGCACCATCTGATCGAACCCTTTTCGCTGTTTCAGGGCGGCGCCGGAGGGCCACCGGCTACGTCAGGCTCACGGCCACCCGCGGGGGACGGATCTGACTCGCCCCCGGGCGGCCGTGCGTGTCACGGGATGATCGTAACGTGGGTGTTTTTGTTGTTTGACGGCGCGGGATCGATGGGGCCAGCATCGACGCGGACGGAGTTGACCACGCGGCCCGCTGTGCCGACGGCGCCGGGTGGGACGGTCAGCGTTACCGTGGCGCTGGCACCGGGGGCCAGGGAACCGAGATAACAGACCTTCGGCGTACCGACACTGCAAGTGCCCTGGCTCGGGACGGCCGTGCCGCGCAGCATACCGTCGACCAGCGTGACCTCGGACGCCGGATCGGGGCCATGGTTGGTCACGGCCATCGTATACGTCATCGCACTATCGGGGATTAGTGGGGATGGACTCATCGTCTGCGAAACGGCGATATCGGCGGTCGCGGTACGATCCAACAAGCGGTCGCGGACGAAGACATCCCCGAACCCGTTCGAGTCAGGCACGCTTACCAGGTTGGTCGCCCCTGAACTGAAGGCAGCGAAACGACCATTGGCCGACAATTCTGGTGTTTGCGAGAACTCGTTGGCTGGATTGCCGCTCCCGTCGACGGAAACCAGCGAGGTTTCGTGGGTCAGCCGATCGTGAATGTACGTGCGCTGAAAGTTGTTTACCGATGGTGGAGTGTTGACTACGAGATTGTTGGCATTCGAATTGAACCCTACAAAACGGCCATCGGCGGACAGGCTGCAACCAGATATGCCTGACCAGCCGTTGGCTTCTCGACCCGTGGAAGCGACGCTCACGCGTGTGGTCTGGTGCGTCTGCCGGTCGTGCACAAAGACATCGGGCTGGCCGTTCGTGTCACCGGGGACCAGATTGCTGGCGTAGGAGGTAAAGGCCACGTAGCGTCCATCCAATGAGATTGCCAATCCACCTGCCGAGTCATCGTTTCCTTGACGGCCCACCGAGTCGACACTGACGCGGATTGTCTGATGCGTCTTGCGATCATGGACGAAGACATCCCAGGTTGCGTTCGTATCGCCAGCGACGAGATTGGTGGCGTCTGAAGCGAAAGCCACGAAACGCCCGTCAGCCGAGAGCGCCGGTCTGGACGGCGGGTAATAGGATGGAGGTTGATCTCCTTGCTTGCCGGCGGAATCGACGCTGATTCGGGTTGTTTTGCGTGTCTTGCGATCACGCACGAAGATGTCCCATGCGCTGTTTGTGTCGCCAGCGACGAGATTGGTGGCGTTTGAGGGGAAAGCCACGAAACGGCCATTTCCTGAAAGAGCCGGTTCAACCCAGCAATACACGGTGCAGCGGTCCGGCAGGTTACCGGCAGAGTCCAGGTCGACCCTCTCGGTCATCCCTGTCTTCCAGTCGTGCACTGATACTTCGAGGCCAGCGAAAGGCGACGAGAAGCCGTAACTTACAAAGGCCACGTGGCGTCCGTTGCTGGAGATGGAAGGATGGTGTGACTCCCCGAGGCTTTGCACTCCATGGGAATCCACGCTGACGCGCCGGGTGACTCCGTTGCGGCGATCGTGGACGAACACGTCAGCGAAGTCGCCATTGGCGTCCCCGGCGACCAGATTCTTGGAGGTTGAGGTGAAGGCAACAAAGCGACCATCCGCGGAAATGTCCTGTTCGCTCGATGTCTTTTTTCCCTGTTCTCCCTCGGAGCTGACACTGACCATAGTCGTGTCCCCGATGGCCCGCGCTGATTGGGAGAGACTCCACATGCCGGCCGCCGCAAGGGCGAAGGACATTAGCCGGAGTGCCGGTGCGAATCGAAAATGACCTAGGGCAAATAGACGTTTCACTGGGTTTCTCCTTGGTGTGTGAGGCCGTCGGGTTGCGCTATTCGGCCCTGGTCGCCCGGTTAGTTTGAGCGACTTACGCGGGTTCGTTAGGCCTGCGCCCATGGCATCGACGATTGGATCCGACAACGGCGCCCGTCGCATCGCAGGTTGCGGCAACAACACCGCATGCGGATTCTCCGGTTCCTCGAGTCCTTGAGCGTCGCAGCGCCCCTGGCGCGGCTCGATCGGAACTCGGCCATCATCCAAATCCGCCATTGGGTAACGCATGATCGGGTTTCTTTCCTGAATGATCGGACTCCGCACGCCTGCCTCGCGGGAGCGGGCGGGAGGCCGAGACACGCCGTGAATCCGTCCCTGGCTAGCCTGCGGGTTCCCTCCCGCAGACGGTCTCTCCCTCCCGGCCCGCTCCCGCTACCCCGCAAAAGGGGGTGAATGGTTACGCTCGGGGCACCCCTCCTACTGCTCCCGCATGCGCCGCGGATCGCGGGCGATGTCCTGCACCCGGAAGACATACTCGCCGCGCTGGCGGTCCTCAACAAAGAATTGCAGGGTGCGATGCACCGTTTCGAACGACAGGTCGTCCCAGGGGATTTCGTCCTCGCGGAACAATCGAGTCTCCAGGCTTTCGGCGCCGGCCCAGAACTCGGGCGACAGCATCTGGGCGCGAAAGAAGACGTAGACCTGCGAGATGTGAGGCAGATTGAACAGCGTGTAGATCTCGCCGATCGCGACCTTGAGGTTGGCTTCCTCATGGGCTTCGCGCTCCGCGGCCTGGGCTATCGTCTCGCCCAGTTCCATGAAGCCCGCCGGCAGCGTCCAGTAGCCTTTGCGCGGCTCGATCGCGCGCTTGCACAGCAGGATGCGGTCTTCCCAGACCGGGATGCAGCCCGCGATCAGTTTGGGGTTCTGATAGTGGACGGTGACGCAGGCGTCGCAGATGAAACGCGGGCGGTCGTCACCCGCGGGAACGCCGACGCGAACCGGAGCGCCGCAAGTCGAACAGTATTTCATTGCACCCCGTGAGCTGGTTTTCGGAGAGTTTCCGCCGAAGGAGCGACCGGCACCCGCCTTAGCCGTTGGCGATCGATGCGCGGCGTCGGCACCCGCCTCAATTCATCAACGCTTCGACCATCTGGTCTTCCAGTTCGGAGCGGGTCACCAAGGCATCGCCGAGGCGAACCAGATCGGGCTCCAGCTCGGCGGCCAGCGAAGCTCGATCGAGCGCTTCGTACTTGTCGTTGAAGGCGAGCGCGATGTCGGTCGCTTCTTCGATCCGCGGGTACACGCGCTGCGCGGTCTCGACCGCGAGACGGCGGCGCTCCGTACCATCGATGATGCGGCGGTACACGCCGAAATGGCCGAGCGAGATGTAATCGATCAGGACCTGGCAGAATTCCAGCACCTTGGCGGGGAGACCGACGTCGTCCGCAGCACGCGCCATGCCGCTGAGCTCATGGAAAATCGCCCACACCTGCTCGCGCTCCTGCAACAGTTCAGCAACCATTTTCGAGGTTTGCGGGCGGCGGACATCAAAGACGGGCATGCTCATTTACTTCAATCCCTGTTCAAGGCTATCGGGCTACTTTATGCGATACGGACCGCGTGGACAATCGGCGGGCCGCTGGCCCGGCCGTCCCGTGCGATACTGACCACGGCCCACCCTGGGCCCCTGCGTCGACCCGTCGTCCGCGCCCATGCTTCACCCCATCTCCGTCATCATCCCCACGCACAACCGGGCCGCACTGCTGGAGCGCGCCCTGCGTTCGGTATACGCGCAGACCGCGCCGGTACTGGAAGTGATCGTCGTCGACGATGGCTCGACCGACGACACCCGCGAGCTGATCGAACGCACATTCCCGGCCGTCCGCTATCTGCAACAGGCACAGGCCGGGGTGAGCGCCGCCCGCAACCGCGGCATCGCCGCCGCACGGGGAACCTGGGTCGCACTGCTCGACTCTGACGACGAGTGGTTGCCGCGGAAGATCGAGCGGCAATGGGCGCGGCTTGGCGCCGAGCCGGAGCTGCGAATCTGCCATTCGGATGAAATCTGGATACGCCATGGCGTCCGGGTCAACGCGATGAACAAGCATGCGAAGCGCGGCGGCTGGATCTTCCGGCACTGCGTGCCGCTGTGTGCGATGTCGCCGTCGTCGATCCTGATCCATCGCGACGTGTTCGACACCGTCGGCGTGTTCGACGAGACCCTGCCGGCCTGCGAGGACTACGACCTGTGGCTGCGCATCGCCGCGCGGTTCCCGGTGCTGTTCGTCGACGAACCGCTGATCTTCAAGTACGGCGGCCACGAGGATCAGCTCTCGCGCCGACATTGGGGCATGGACCGCTTCCGGATACGCGCGCTGGAGAAGATCCTCGCGAGCGGCGTCCTGAACGAAGAAGACCGCGCCGCCGCCGCCGCGACCTGCGCCGCGAAGGCGGCCGTGGTCGCCAACGGTGCGCGTAAGCGCGGCAAGCAGGAACTGGCCACGTACTATCAGGAGATCAGTGAACGCCATGCGACCCACCGCTGAGACTTTCGTGCATTTCGTCGTCGCGTTGCCGGCGGAAGCGAAGCCGCTGATTGCGCACTACCAACTGAAGCGTCGCACCGGCGAGGATGCCTTTGCGGTCTTCGAGAAGGACGGCGTCAGCCTGACCGTCTCCGGCATTGCCAAGCTGGCGACCGCCGCCGCGGTGGCCTACACCCACGTGCTGTTCGGCAAGCCGGCGAACGCGATCTGGCTGAATGTCGGCCTGGCCGGACACGCGCACCATCCGCTCGGCAGCGCCTGGCTGGCACACAAGGTCACCGATGCCGAGCGCGGGAAGAGCTGGTACCCGGCGATTGCCTTCAAGGCCGCGTGTCCGAGCGCCGAGATTCGCACCGTCTCCCAGCCCGAAACCGAATACGCCGGCGATTGCCTGTACGACATGGAGGCCGCTGCCTTCCTGGATGCCGCCAGCCGCTTCTCGACGCTGGAGCTGATCCATTGCCTGAAGGCCGTATCGGACAACCGCGACCATGCGATCTGCGACATCGACCCGGCGCGCGCAAGCGCCTGGGTCGACGGCATCATCGACACGGTGACCCACACGCAGCAGTGCCTGCGCCGGCTTGCCGAGCAGCTCCGCCCCGCGGCGACGCCCGATCAACCGGACTGGCTGGCTGCACTGCACTTCACGGCCCAACAGCGGCTGCAGCTCGATCGTTTGCTGCAACGGTGGCACGTACTGACCGACAACCGACCGTTGCCGGACCCGCCCGCGCTCGGGAACGGCCGCGAGGCCTTGGGATGGCTATTGCGAGAGATAGAACGGGAACCGGTGATCTGGGGAGGGCGGCCTTCCGCGCCGTGAGGCACCGCAAGAGCGCGCGCCGGCGCTATGCGCAGGCGGCCGTGCAGGAATGTTGTCAACAAATGCGTTCGGGAAGAAAGCGAACCGGAGCAGCGTGAGGACAATCAGGCGTGGTGCCAACGGCTCTGGCTGCGCCGGCCCCGGCGAAGACCGCCGGGGCTTTGCCAGCACCCCCGCGGCGAATCCGTGCCGCGGGGGCTGTCATGAGCGAGGGGCTCGCTCGTTCAGAACTTCCCGGCCGTGAAAGCCTCCTTGTACATCAGGATGCCGTCGTTACCCTTGCCGGTGATGTCCTTGATGGTGTTGTTGAAGTTGTAATAGGCGTTGAGGCCCACTTCCTTGCCGGTCAACGGTCCGTCTTTGCCGGCCCGGATCTGAGCGCCGGTCAAGGCGCGGTTCCAGAGCCGGACTTCGTCCACCAGCCAGTTACCGTAGCGTCCGACGAACAGATTGCCGAACCCGGCGACGATGTCGCCCGTTACGGTCGCTTTAGCGACGAGCACACCGTTTCGGTACAAGCGGAAGTTGTCGGCCGCTACAGCCGCATCGTAGGTCATGGCCAGGTGCGTCCAGACCTTCGGTGTCAGCAGCCCCTTGTCACCGTCTGCGGAGAGCGCGAAGAAACCCGCGGTCGTCTCCAGGTCCGCGACCAGTTTCCGTTGCCCGTAGTAGTCGCGGGTCGCCAAACCGTAGCCCGGTTCGTATCCCGTCGACAGCGTTCGCTGCTTGAACAACATCGGGGTGCGGTAGTCGCTGTAGCCGGTACCGATGCCACCAACAAGATCCTTGACCCACAGTTCTGCCGTCATGGCCGTCGTGAAACCGAGGGTTTTCGACGCCAGTTGCACATTGTCAACGCGATCTTCGAAAGTGGCCCCTGCGGTCAGCAGGCGCATGCCGATCTGCGTACCCGAGGGATCCGGCACCGGCGGGATCCGGCGATAGAAGGTATCCCAGTCGCAGATGCCGTTGCATAACGCGTTCGAGTAAAAGAACCCGCTGGTCGTCGCATGCAAGGTACCCACGCTGTCGACGATGGCTTGCGAGCGATGGAGACGGTTGTAGCTGAAGATCGGATGGGACCACAGCGGCTGGCTGAAGGTCTTGCCGGCGTTGGTCGTCAGGCGATACGTCGGCGCATCCCAGAAGGCGTAGAACGTAGCCCCCGTGGCATCGCGCGGATCGAGGACCACTTCCGGCCACCAGCCCCCCGTGGTGCTGAGCTCCTGTGCCTCCTGGAACCCCCACCCGGAAGTCAGAGAACGCCGCAGCTGGATCTTGTTGTCCGTCGTCGGGAACAGGATGTAGACATAGCTGCCCTTGGCGGCAATGGTTTCCTGGCCCGGATAGAGGGTGTTGCCCTTGAAAAGGACCTTGGGCGCGGCGAAGGAAGCCCCATTATCGGTGGACCGCGCGTACATCAGCGTCTTCGTACCCTGATAGTTCGTATCGAGCTGATTCCATATGACATGGACGTTCGACCCCTCCACGGCAAGGTCGGGCGAGTTGTACAAGTCCTTCGTGCCCAGCGCGTAATAGCGCCCATCCGTCGCCGGTGTGGTCAGGAACACACTGCGGAAGGACTGGCTGTCGTCGATCGAGGACGCCAGCCCGATCCGCGCCTGGAAATTGCCGTAGTAATAGTCCTCAAGCAGGTGGTAATACAGCACGTAGACCTCGGTCCCGGACAGCACCAAGTCCTCGAGGCTGCCGTCGCGATCGTTCGAGCCCACCACTTCCGTGTTGCGGAAGGTGGCGCCCTTGTCGTCCGAGACCAGTGCGTTGATATGGTAGTTGTCGTACCAGTTCGCGCGGGTTCGGTAGGCAATCACCACGCGTTGCGGGTTGCAGGCGATGCGCGACTGATCGATATGCCAGACATCGGCGCTCGAAACGAGCACTCGCACCGGCTCGAACGTGGCACCACTGTCGGTGGAACGGTAGTACTCCAGGTTGTAATACCAGCTGCGTTGCTGCGTGATGGGGAAAGAACGCGGAATTACCACATGCACGGTGGTTCCGGCCACGCAGAGGTAGCGGTCTGATTCGTTGTGAATCAGCGAGCTGCCCGGAGAATCGGACTCGCTGGCGATGACGAGCGGCGCAGCCCAACTGACGCCGCGATTGGTGGAGCGCCGATACACGAAGCGACGATCGCTCCAATCGTCCTTCCGGCTGTACCAGAGCGTATGCACGTTCTGCCAGGCCACCGCCAGGTTGGAGAATTCATCCGACCAGTAAGTCCCCGCGGGCTCCAGTGCCGAGGTGTAGGAGAGATCGCGAATGTGCGAGGAGAGTGCCGGGTTCCGTGCGTTCGCACCGGATGCGGCCAGCAGACAACCCACCATCAGTGACCAGTAAACAAGGAGTCGATAGACTTTCATGACACATACTCCAGACGGTTCAAACGTCAGTTGTCGAACCCCTTCAAGTATGGTCGATGGAACGGCGTCATGCCGAAGTGCGGGGTGTGAAGGCGGGGGTGTCGGCGGGGGTGTTGGGGTAAATCGAGTGCGAGCCGTTGAATGAGCAAACAGACAGACCCGGCGTCTTCTCACTCGAAACGAGGCTAGGCCGGAGACCTTGCCCTATCGCAAGGCCATTGCATGTCGCCGCGATTCGATCGTTAAACGGAGCATTTCCTGTCCTACCCCATGTGGGATAGGCGCCCTGCTGGTGTAGATTGTCGCTACACGGGGAACGCAAGGGAGAGCCCAGCCAGATGAGTGAAGATTCCAAAGCCGCTTCGTCCGCCTACCGGCATTCTCAAGAAAGCGTGCAACGTCCTGATGTTGGGGTCGAGGCACAGTTTCCGAACAAGAAAAAGCCCAAAACCTACCGTTACGATTCCAGCCTCGCGCCGGAACTGTGTTGGGACGAGAACGCCGAACGCCCATTCGCCGAATGGCTGCTGAACCTCGTGGCTGAGGCGGCGGAAAGGGGCGAGGGCGTAGTCTTTGCTCAGCCTCAGATGTGGGAAGGAACGCAAGAAAGCTTTTCGTCACTGTCCCAGTGCGCCGCTCGGCTCCGCAGCCTGACCAAGCCCTTCCTCAACTGGGCCGGCAAGGCCGAACGACACCAGATTTCCGTGCCGACACTGCCGCTGTTCGTGCATGAACGGCACTCCACCCAAGCCATTCTGGAAACCATCAAGGCACATAAGGTCAGCGGCACGACCCTCGACCTGTTCGGCGATGCTGAGTTGGACATTGCCGACAAGCTGGATGCCTACCAGCACAAAGGGCCGTGGACAAACCGTCTTGTGCTCGGCGACTCCCTGCAGGTGATGAACTCCCTGCTCGGTTACGAGGGGCTTGGCGGGCAGGTGCAGATGATCTATTTCGACCCGCCCTATGGCGTCAAGTTTGGCTCGAACTTCCAGCCCTTCGTGCGCAAGAGCAGCGTCACCCACGGCAAAGATGATGAAATGATCCGCGAGCCGGAGATGGTAAAGGCCTATCGGGACACATGGGAACTCGGCCTGCATTCATACTTGGCTTATCTGCGCGACCGGCTGCTGCTGGCACGGGAGTTACTGCATGAATCCGGCTCCATCTTCGTGCAGATTTCTGACGAAAATCTGCATCACGTCAGGGAACTGCTGGATGAAGTGTTTGGGGCGGACAACTTTCTTGCACTGATTCCTTTTAGAGAAAAGACGATGCCGCTTGGGGCTTCATATTTGGAGCAAATGCAGGACTTCCTATTGTGGTTTGGGAAGAGTTCTGGGCATACCAAATTTAGTCAGCTTTATTACGAGCAGGATGTTCAAGGCGACTTTCACTGGAAGTGGTATGAACTACCTGACGGCTCCAGACATAATATGAGCCGAGAACAGGTAGAAAATCATGCCCTGCTTCCAGAAAACGCTAGGGTATTCAGGCTTGTGTCAATGTGGCCGCCTACTTTCTCTCCTGCCGGTGTCTTTTCTGTTAATTTTCGAGGGAACTCGTGGAAGCCGGCCCCCGGAGCTTGTTACCCGTCAAATCTTGACGGGATGAAGAAGCTCGTAGATGCGAACAGGCTAGAACCAGAGGGAAAATACCTTAGGTATGTGCTATATCTGGATGATTACCGGCTTGCCAAGATAACCGCAGCGTGGGCTGATACTGTTGGCGCGAGGGGGAAGCTGTATGTAGTCCAGACTTCTGAAGAAGTTGTGAAACGATGTCTGCTGATGACCACTGACCCCGGCGATTTGGTCATGGACATTACCTGCGGCTCTGGCACGACCGCCGTCGTCTCCGAACAGTGGGGTCGTCGCTGGATTACCTGCGACACTTCTCGGATTCCGCTTGCACTGGCAAGGCAACGGTTACTGACTGCTACTTTCCCTTGGTATCGCCTCAAAAATGCATCGCAAGGCCCGGCGGGAGGGTTTGTGTATGAACGCAAGCAAAACCGCAAGGGCCAAGAGGTCGGCGGCCTCGTGCCACGCATTACGCTCAAATCCATAGCAAACAATGAACAGCCGGAAATGGTCACACTGGTTGACCGTCCGGAAATTGACAGGCAAATCACTCGTGTCTGCGGGCCGTTCACGGTCGAAGCCACCATCCAAGCGGCGCTGACGCTGGCTGAAGAAGATAGCCAGGTCGCCGAGCCGTCGAAGGGCTATACCAGCCCTCGCGCCTATCTTGACCGCATGATTGAGGTGCTGCGGCAAAGCAAAACCTTGCAACTGCCGGGCAATGTGAGCCTCGAACTGGAAACCGTCCGCCCCTTGGCGGATCGCGAATACCTCCACGCTGAGGCAACAGCGAAGAACGGGTCGGAAAAGCACATCGCAATTGTCTTCGGGCCGGAGGATGGCGCGATTGGCTCGGAATGTATCTTCAACGCTCACACGGAAACGCTGCAGCAAGGCTTCCAGCAGCTTTTCCTGTTTGGCTTCGCCATTCAAGCCAAAGCCCGTGCGATGCTAGACAAGCTGAAACTCCCAACCACGTACATTGCTATGACTCCCGACGTGGTGATGTCTGACCTGCTCAAGACCAGCAAATCCAGCGAGATTTTCTCCATTACCGGTTTGCCGGATGTGACGTTGGAACCTGCCGGGAACAAGCCGGACGGCACCCCGCTGCATCAGGTCGAGGTCAAGGGCCTCGATATTTTCCGGCCGGACACGATGGAAACGGACTGCATCGAGGCCGAGAACCTGCCGTGCTGGATGCTGGACACCAATTACAACGGCATGGTGTTTTGCGCCTCCCAAGTGTTCTTCCCGAAAACCGGAGCATGGGACAACCTGCAGAAATCGCTCAAGGCCGACTTTAGCGACAGCGTGTGGGAGCATCTGGCCGGGACGGTTAGTGAACCGTTCATCTTGGGCGATAAGCAACGGGTTGCCATAAAGGTCATCGACGACCGCGGCAATGAACTCATGGTGGTGAAGAACGCCGAGGGAGCGAACTGATGGCAACCGCCAAAGAGGAGTTGCCCGCGATAACACCCGCTGAGGTCGACTCACCAATCATCAATTCGCCGTTCTGCGAGCCACAATTTCACTGGCAGATTGAACGAGGCAAGCCGCCCGTTAAAGCGAGCGGCCGGCGGCGGGCCAGCTACTTTTACCGGGTGCCGGAACACTCCGGGCGGGGCCGCAAGAACAAGGCGCAGGTCGAGCTGTTCGAGACCGAGAAGGGAGAGGAAGTCGAACTCGCCATCGTCAACAGCATCCGCGCGCGCCTTCAAGAATGGCGCGACGGCACTCGCAGTTCAGGAATCGTCTATGACGGCGCTTCCAGCGTCACGAAGGAGCTACTGGAACACTGGCGCGGCGAAGACCGGATGCAACGGCTGTTCTTCGCGCAAATCGAGGCGGTTGAAACAATCATCTTCCTGATCGAGGCGAGCGAGCACTATCGTACGGGGCTGCCAGCGATCCCCAAAGACGAACCCGGCCTCGAATCCAAGGCCGCCGGCATTAAGGCATTCGTCCGCTACGCCTGCAAGATGGCGACCGGCTCCGGCAAGACGACCGTCATGGGCATGCTGGCAGCGTGGTCAATTTTGAACCGCGCGGCCGCGCCCACGGATGACCGGTTCTCCGACACCATTCTGATTGTCTGCCCGAACGTCACCATCCGCGAGCGCTTGCAGGAACTCGATCCGGCGCTCGGCGACTTGAGCCTGTATCGCACCCGCCAGTTGGTACCGCCACAGCGGATGGAAGAGCTGCGCCGGGGCGAGTTGATGATCGCCAACTGGCACCGGCTGGCGAAGAAGGAAACCAACACAGTCAACGGAACCTCGGCCAAGGTGGTCAAGACCGGCGAGCCGGTGGAAGTGGTCAAGAATGCGGGCAAGGACAATGAATCACTCGAGGTGAAATACTTCGAGTCCGACGCGGCATGGTTCAAGCGTATCCGGCAGGAACTCGGCAGCGGGAAGGGGCGGAGTCCGCATTGGCTGGTCTTCAACGATGAAGCCCACCACGCCTATCGGCGCGGGGACGTGACCGGGGACGAACAGTCCCTCGATGAAGACAAAGACCTCGCCAAGAAGAACGCGCGCGAGGCGACCATCTGGATTGAAGGTCTCGACCGCATCAACAAGCTGGCCGGGGGTAGACGCAAGCGCGGCATCAACCTCTGCGTGGATCTATCCGCTACGCCCTTCTATATACAAGGCTCGGGCAACGAAGTAGGCAAGCCGTTTCCGTGGATCGTTGCGGATTTCGGGCTGTTGGATGCAATTGAATCCGGTCTGGTCAAGATTCCGCAGTTGCCGTCGCGCGATGTAACCGGGGCCGACGAGGCGGCCTATTTCAATATATGGCGCTGGGTTCAGGCCAAGGCCGAAGAAGACGGCTATGGCAAAAAGCTGACCCCGGAACTCGTGATGAACTATGCCAGTGCCCCTATCAACCTGCTGGCGGCGGAATGGCATCAGCGCTTCACTGAATGGGAACGCACCTCGAAACAGCAGCACAAACACCCCGTGCCACCGGTGTTCATCGTGGTGTGCCGGGATACCGCCGTCGCCAAGGAAGTGTACGGCTGGCTGGCGAACGGAAATGATGGCTATGGCGTGTCGCCGCCCTGGTTCAAGAACCAGCCGGGGCAGGAGGTCACGGTCCGCATTGACTCGAAGGTCATCGAAGACATCGAAGAGGGCGGCACCAAGGATGAGACGCGGCGGCTGCGCTTCATCCTCGAAACCACCGGCAAGGCCGAGTGGCCGGGTGGGAAGATCCCCGAAGACTGGTCGGAGCTCGTCCGCAAGCACAATGAGAAAGTCGCCAGCGAAGACAACGACGGCTCGTTGAAATGGATGGACGAGCGGATTCCGCCGGGCCGGGACATCCGCTGCATCGTCTCGGTCGCAATGCTAGCCGAGGGCTGGGATGCCAACACCGTCACCCATATCGTCGGTCTACGGCCGTTTGGCTCGCAACTCTTGTGTGAGCAGGTCGTCGGCCGCGCCCTGCGCCGGAAGAGCTACGCACTGAATGAAGAGTCCCAGATGTTCGCCGAAGAGACCGCCAAGGTGTTCGGGGTTCCCTTCGAGCTGATTCCGTTCAAGGTGGCGCCCGCTGGTCCGACCCCCGAAGCGCCAGACCCGAGCCATATCTATTCCGTACCGGAGAAGGCCACCTACGAAATCACGTTCCCGATCGTGACCGGCTATCACGAATCCGGACAGTTCGATGTCTTTGTGGATTGGGACCAGGTTGCCAAGGTTACGATCGACCCAATTAACATTCCGCAAACGGTCGAGCTAACCCCTCTGACGACGCCAGATGGCGCACTCGCAGCTTACGGCCCGGGCGAAAAACCGGTTCTGTCCCTGAAGGACTGGCGACGGATGTTTCGGGAGCAGCAGGTTGCCTTCAAGCTGGCGCGGGAGATTTGCGTCCGCTGGCAAAAGGACAACGGCGCGGCAGCCGTTCCGGTGCAGGTCTTGTTCCCGAAGGTCGCCTTCGCAGCGAAGCGGTTCCTGGCCGAAAAGCTCGATCGGAAAGGCGGGAGCCAGCCCTGCGATGTCCTACTGGTGGGCGAGTACATGCAGGCCGCCATTGGTTCACTGCTGGAAGCAATCAAGAAGGGCACCGCGGCCGGGAGCGCCGAAGTGGCTGTAATCCCGCAAGGCGCGGCCGGACGCGGGAGCACACTGTATGTGGATTTCCACACCACCAAGCCGATTTACCCGGTCACCAAGTGCCACCTCAACGCGATGGTGGCCGACACGAAGAAATGGGAGCAGAGCGCGGCATTCCTACTCGACAGTCACCCCGGCGTGACGAAGTGGGTCAAGAACGACCGCCTGGGCTTTTTCATCCCCTACCGCAACAAAGGCATCCCGGCCCGATACGTGCCGGATTTTCTCGTTGTCACCGACGCTGGTCTTAACGTGATTGTGGAGATCAAAGGCCAGGTCATCGACAGCGCCGACATAAAAGCGAAAGCGGCAGAACGCTGGGTCAATGCGGTGAACCGGCTTGGACAGCACGGCACTTGGCACTACCTGCTGGTCACCGACCCGGCAGCGGCTGGGATTGCGCTCAATGATTACACGGCCGCCCAGTGGGATGAAGGGCAGTTTGAGTTTGGTTAGGGGCCGATAATTTCAAGGACGGAAAAGGGCGAGCGTCTTCACCGTTGAGAGTGCCAGCTTCATTTCTCGCGCGATTTGCGATGGGAAGCACAATGAAGTGCCCCACCTGAGATTGACGAACCAGCCGCGACTAAGGGACAAGGGGCGACATGTTGCCATCAAACTGCCGCTGCGCATCGCGGAGAGAAGTTAGGTCGCCATCGAGATCTGCCTTCGATACTGTAGGGCGCACATCGCCGTAGTATTTTCGCCAATTGTCTCCGTCGATGTACTCCACTTGGTGTGAGAGTTGGAAGAATCGTGCCTGGCAAATGCGACTGCCCACTATCATCTCAATAGCATTGTTTCCCTGATTGCATAACTCTAGCGAGATGCACCCCTTAAAACCGGGCTGCACCATAGTGTTTAGGTGAACCCCCAGCCGCGTGTAACTACTTCTCGTGAGTATGTCAGAGTAAATATTTGGCGGAAGAGACAAGTATTCAAGAGACGTGGTTACAACAACCTGACCAGGATAGAGAACAAATTTGTCACCGAGTTCGCGCCGGGTTTCCTGGAAGTAGCTTCCAATTCCTCTCCTGAAATCGCCGTCGCGCGCCGAAAGCTCAACGTAAGGCTTTCTCGTGACCACCGAAACCAGAAAGTCATAACCTAACCTTATATCTACCGTTACCTGACCGATCTGATTTAAATCAAGAAGCGGATCGAGAAATATGGAATCCTCGGCGTCAGAGAGGATCAAATCCCTCAGCACCTTACCGCTAAGTATTAGCATACTGCCACTTCAGAACAGTCATACGATTACGTATTGACTTCTCAACAAGATCATTAACTATACGAGAAACGTCTTCCGACTCCATATGGAGCCAAGGAAAGGAGTTTCTACGCAACGCGTGCTCACCAAACAACCACCCGGCTTCTAAGATCCCATGCAATTCGGCATCGTTCGCAATCCTGTAAGGGCGTATCCCATTAAAACAGCCACTTACATCGGGACGTGTATATCGAATTTCCAAAGACGGAAGATCACGCTCTTTTAAGATTTGGCGAAAGAACTCGACTACCCGATTGGCTCTTCCATCGACAAAATCATCCACAACCTGCAACCGATCATTCGTTGCTGGGTGGGTGGCGGTTGAACGGCACTCGCCAGCAATCGCAGCCAAAAACTTGTGGATAGCCTTTCCGGTGTAGCTTGCAGCAAATAAGTCAGCAAAGAATTCTCGGCGATGGCTTAGCGCAACCTGAACCAAATGATCTGGGGTCCCGCTAGGCAGCGGCGATAGGATTAGCGAGTATTTTGAGATCTGATAGTGGGTATCTACGTAGTGCCCCAACTCATGATAAAGAGCAACGTTATAGAGCGGACGGTGGCGGTAAAGCCGCGGCAAAGCGATCTGAATCAACTCCACATTAAAGCTCACCCCCGGCAAAAACTGTCGGATTACCTTTCCTGGGTCTATGCTCCAGAAGTGATAGTCATCCGGGTCTTCTGAAAGGGCCGTTGTGATTTGGCTCGGGTGAGTAGTCCAATCTTGCAAAGCGAGATTCAGAGCATATACTGTCTCATACGGGACCGTCTTTGACGTCCCACCCTTAAGGTATTTAGTCGCTCTCCAAATGTGCTGTGCTATGCTCCTTGACGTCTGGGCCGGCAAAGTGTCGTAGACAGCTATGACCTGCCCGAGTATCTGGATAAGGTTGCGTAGATAGCTTTCCAATGAAGGACTGAAGAAAGGCGTTCGTGACAGGGATGTCAATTCATCACGAAGCAAGTGCAAAGTCGTCAGTGTAAACTGGCTCACGCTCCATTCTCGCAAGCAGCCTTTCGGCCAACTGAGGTGTTATCGAATCGAGATCAGCGACGTTGTCCAAGTCATTGCAAAAGCCTGGGTCCGTCGCTAACGTGTACGCCAGATCGATCGATTCTGGCAAAACACCCTTTGGGGCCTCTCTGGGAGAACCACGTAAAGTCCTTGCTTCGGTCAGGACTCGGGCAAAATACTCCCTCAAGCCGTCCGGAATTTGCCCACTGGAATCAAGAACTAGTGTTAAGGTCAGACGAACCAGTTCAAGGGTGTCAACTGTGTTTGAGCGTGCCGCAAGCATTTGCGTCTCCTTGCATGGTAACCGGATAGAACGGTTAGTAGGGAGTGCCTGATTGTTTTTAGTTAGCGGCGCCCTCCTGGCCCCGTCACGTCGCGAGTATAGCGGTAAGACTCTGGTGCGGCCAGCGAAATTTTCAATGCAGCTGGTTATAGCGGGGCGCATTGGAGCCAATGTGAACGATGCCTCACCGGGCCCAGGCGATGATGCCTGCTTCGCACCCACGCGGAGCTACTCGGCCGACAATCCGAAGCGCGCCAGCGATCATGGGAACAACACTGACCGCACAGAATCACTCGGCCGAGACACTAGAACTACCAGCCAAGCTGCTCAGTGCCCGGAGCACCAAGTTCCGGTCCGCGGTTTTTCCTTTCGGAACATCCACCACGAGTCTCCGAGCAGCGATCACGACGCTCGCAGTGATGGGCTCGACGCCCGGATTGTCTCAGTAGATTCTTTGAGTGTTCGAGGCGACGCTATGAAACGCGCATCGCGCGCCATTTTGGGTCGTACCGGAGCTACGGAAAGTCGATGTCGGGAAGAAAAGAACCCACGGCGGTTCTGCGATATTGTCCGCCGCGGGTTAGAGGGTCGGCGTCCATGTCATCTACACCTCGGCTTTTCCTTTGCGCGATGGTGACGCAGCGCTCCAGGTCGGGCGCGGTTTGCAGGGCGACTCAGCCGGCCACGAAAGAGTCGCAGGTGCTCAGGCAGGAACCGGCTCTGCAGTTTCCTTTTTCCGCCCGCCCCCAGGGAACCGGGAACTCAGGTCATTACAAATCGCCTCCGCCCCGGGGAGCTTCCGACGCGCTGCATCCTGCGCGCTGTGATAGAAGGCGAGGTCCGCAAGCCAGATGTCGCTACCGACTGCCATCAACGTGTCTTCCATGGCGCTAGACAATGCCTGCAAAGGGGCGAAGCAACGCATCAAGTGGCTGCGCAGGGTCCGCTCCTGGTTGAGCTCGTCCAGAACGAGAAAGCCCGGAAGGAATTCCGGATGGGAGGTCATGTGTTGAGCACACTTCTCCTCGAAACCGATCGATCGTTCTCCCAGCTTGGGCAATTCGCGCCGCTCCTGCGCGGTCAGGGTGATCAGAAAATCGAACTTGGCCTTCAACGCTTCAAGCATCGTCACGATTTCGGCCACTTCCTGTTCGGTCAGGGTCTTGGTTGGAAGGGTGTGGGTGGACATGAGCTTTTACCTCTCGGGTTCGATGTCACTTGGGAAGCTGGCGGCTTCGGCCACGTACGTTGCCCAAAAGCCTGCGCACGCAAGGAGGAAACCTAGCGGCGCGCCACGACTTTAACCACTGATAACCTGACTATTTTCTCGGAACTGTGCAGAGCATCACGCTATTGAAGGGAGCAAACCCAAAATCACCGCGAAAACGCGTCGGTTAAAATCCCTCTCGCGCTCCCCCGACCATAAATCGGCGCACAGCAACCGAAACATCCGGCGCGCGTCCGCGCCGCCGTCCCGGCAACGCCACCCTCACGGTTCCAGCCCTGATCGACACGCTTTACCTTGAAGACGCCGTCCGCGACCATCCGCGCGCGGCCGAGGTCATTGCCCGCTTCCCCGAGGCGCGGGTCGTGCCGTGCGCGCGCTATGGCGAGGTGTTCAATCCCAAGGCGCAGAACTTCCGGCTGCAGAAGCAGAAGCCGGCGGTGTTCCGTGGCCGGATCAGACCCATTTCTTGTTGGAGCTGGTTGCGCGCCTTGATCCGTTGTTCGCTGCCGACAACCGCGACAGCCGAATCACGCCGCGCCGACTTCTGAAGCTTTACACGCAGTTTAACTGCGTAGTTGGCACTAGAATCTCCTTCCTTCGCATAAGCGAATGTCGCAGGGACCGCCACTCAGATTGGGGACAACATTATCTTCAGGGAATCAAGACCGTGACGCTTGCTGCGCCACGGTCCCGATGAAGCAAACGATAATGGTGATTTAGGTCCTAGACAAGGTACATAACGACTAAGCACGCCCCATCTTTCTGAGGCGAGGGTTACCGCCTCCTTGTCTTTCGGATTCCGGGTAATCCATTACCCACTTATCGCCCGTAATCTCATTAAAATACTCCACCACCCAGACATCCAGATCTACTTTTAGCTTCTTCAGTGTATCGGCGTAGCGCAATGCAGCCTCGCCGAGCAATTCCGTGCCTTCAAGTGTATTGGCAGCGGGAAAAACTTTATTCATTTCAGAAACAGAACAGTCCATTCATTACGGCCTTCAAGGCGCCTATTGCGGCTGAATTACTCCATTACCCCACTTTTTACCCCAAACGCACAACATTAGGCGTGCCCTGGATTACTAGGAGTGCGATAGATTGACATCCTCAAACCCAAACAGATGAATCTAGCTTAAGAATATCGTAAAGATGGGTGCATGCGTCATGCTCGCTTTCAAACACTTCCAGATCAACCTTTTCGCCACGTTCCGCGTAATAGACTTCCCAACGTTTACCGTCCTTGACCAAGCAGTACATTTCATCTGCTCGTGGCACACCTATTCCAACGCTTACAGCGTTTGGATGCGCCCCCTTCTCTTTGAGCAAGCGAATTAAGGAATCTACGGTCATGGACGAACCTCCATTAAGTGGCCGGAAGCGATAAGTTTCCGGATTGACTCTTGCGTTACAAATTGTGTACCAAACCCTAACTCTCCGAATGCGGGAGCGACCTCACCAGCCTGAACTTCAAGAGGCTTAAGCACCTCGAATTTCACATAAGGTCTTTCAAAGGTGAGCGGAGGAAGGGATCTCATTGTAGCCGGCGTTCCCTCTGGCGATAAGAATCGTCCGCCGGAAAACCCAAAGCGATCTACTTTTGTGCCGGGAAGCAATGTGAACGCTCTACCATGACCAATGAACCCGTTGTTTTGAGGATAGTAACTTGTGAGCGCCCGCGCCGCAGGCGGAACTGACGGAGCACTACATCGAGCAGCCCTAAGGCCTGAAGAAAGACTAAGCGCTGGATTTATGATCCCAAGAATTCCACCCAAAATGGCATCATCTATAGTCTGATTTATATCTACCGAACCAAGGATCGCGTACTGTAGAGCAGCGCTTGAGCCTCCCCCAAGAAACAAACCGAACATATAGTTCGCGGCTGGAATTAACGCAAGCGGTATCCTGCCATCGGGGTCGATCGCATTGATCGGATTGCTGGCGGCATATGCGTACGTACTCATCCCACCGGCAAGGCCGATCGGGTCGCTCTGAATGTACCGACCAAGCGTCGGGTCGTAGTCGCGGAAATAGTTGTAGTGAAGCCCGGTTTCGGAATCGAGATACTGACCGGGCAGACGCACGTTTAGGATCAGCTCGGGATTCGTCAAGTCAGCCTTACCGAAAGGCTCGTACTCCGCACGCCAGACCGCCTGTTTGGCGCCGTTCGTAACCGCAACCGGTGCGCCGAGGTGATTCGCATGCACGAAATGCGGGTTGTCCCTATCGAGCAGAGCCAGAAGTTCGCCGTTCAGATAGACGTAGTCCCGACCAGACTCGCGTAACAATCGGCCACCCAGGTCGTATTCAAAGGACCGGGAAGTGCCGCCAGTTGTCTTCTCGACGCGTTGTCCGAACGCGTCATAGGCATAACCAGCCAGAACCTGGTCTGCACGACGGGTTTCCCTCAAGCGTCCATCCGGATCATAGGTGAACGACAGATCTCCACCTGTGAGCGCGCTACCGGCCGCGCTGTAGCTGAACGCCCGGATCGCATCGCCGTTGGCCGAAAGCAGCTGGTGGCTGGCAGGGGGATAGACATAGGCCGTGGACTTGGCCCCAAACATTTCACCAACGCGATTGCCGATCGCATCGTAGGTGTAGCTAACTACACCGAGTGGGCCCGAGGCCTGAATGAGCCGGTCAAGGGAGTCGTAAACGAACGACTGGCTCGCGCCGTTTACGAGCTTATTCGTGACCTTCGACAGATTGCCGGCGGCATCGTACGCATAGGCTAGCTTCTGTACTGTCCCAATGGTCTGCTGCTTCAGCCGGTAGTCCAGATCGAAAGCACGCCATAGCATCACTCGGTTACCGTAAGTGAGGCTCTTGACAGGGCCAAACGGCAGGTACTCGATTGCGCTCGCTAGCGTGCTGACGCGATCGCCTGCTGGATCACCAGGCGTCGTGTGTTCGACGACCTGAACGCGGCTGACCGATCCGTTCGAGGTGTAGGTGTACTGCACTTCTCGGGTATCGCCGAAACGGATCGAGACGAGTTGGTCGGCTTTATCGTAGGTATACCGGACCAATCCGTCGGCGATGGGAACGCCATTCTTGGCGCGCTGCACCGCTGCAAGCTTGCCACGGCGTGTCCAAGTCAGGTTGGCCGTATAGTCGCCGCGCCGTGCCTGCTTGAGAAATCCCTTCTGGCGGACGCCGGAATCCCAAACGTAGGCGACATCAGCCGCGGTGCCTGGATAGTCGATAGTCACCAGGCGATTCAACGCATCGTAAGCGTAAGTTGCGATCACACCGTCCGCGTTCGTACGCGACGCGCGATTGCCGGCTGAGTCGTAGGTGTAGCGGGTCTTACCGGTATCGGGACTGACCTGTTGCGTCAGATCGCCGAATCCGCTGTAAGCGTAGGTTGTGTTCAAGCCCTCCGCGTCGGTCACTTTAAGCAACCGATCAAGCGCGTCGTATTGGTAGCGTGTCACCCCTCCCGCAGCATCGGTGACAGCCGTCATCCGATTCAGCGCGTCGTAGACCTGGGACCACGACCGGTTGGCCGGATCGAGAACGCCGGTTAGGTTACCGCCTGCGTCGTAACTGTAAGACGTGGCGTGACCGGATCCGTCCACCCCCGTCGATAAACGCGAAAGCGTGTCATAAGCCCACTGCTGAGTGCGCACTCGCACGTCAGCAGCATCATAGACGTCTTCCTGCACGCGATGACCGGCCGCATCCAGTGTGTATTGGATGCGGTTACCGGCGCGGTCGGCAATGCCGATCAGTCGATGCGCGCCATCGTAGGTCGAGGCGAGGTACGCGCCATTGGGTGCCGTGACGCGAAGCAGGTGACCGGCCTTGTTATACACATACGCGGTCACGCTACCATCGGTGCTCGTCCGCGTAACCCGCCCCCTGGCATCGTAGGCGAACGTTGTCACCGATTCATTGGCATCGACCACCCGCCCGACACGCCCGTGTGCGTCGTAGTCGCTGTAGGTTGTCAGATGCCCCTTGGCATTCCGGCTGGTTTGGAGTTGCCCGCGGCAACCGGTCGGGTGGCCCGTCGGGCAGATCGCATCGCCTGCGTAGTATGTGAACGTCGTCAGATCCGGTACGTCGGTCCGTGGGCCATTGACTTGCGAGACCTGCCCCTCGGGGCCGTAACTGACACGCCAGAAACGGCTCGATTTACCCACCGTGACCTTGCGCGTAACGAGGCGGCCAGCCGGGTCATAAGCGAAACTCACGACCTGCTTGGCGTCGACGACTCGCGTTGGCACTCGAAAGCTGGGATGCCACTGGGTCGTCACGGTCCGCTCGGCGGGCGTGGCCACCGCCTCGGTTCGGCTGAGCTCGAGGTTACGGGTCAGATCGTAGATGTAATCGGTCGTCGCGCCATTGAAGTCGGTCCGACTCACGATATTGGCATTCGCATCGTAAGTCGTGCTGGCTGTCTGTGCTCCACAGCCCGCGGCACAAGGCTCGCTCACCCCCGTCGCACGGGGCACGCCTAGCAGGTTCTGATAACTGAAGGTACGTGCCGCGCCGAGAGGGTCGGTGACGGTTGAGCTACCGTCCGCGTTGTAAGTCAGTTGAAACCTGTCGAGCCCTCCCGCGTGCTCCGAACTGATCGCCCTGCCATTGGCATCGTAGGTCCAAGTCGCATACCGGACACCGTTTTCATCGATAAGCCCCGTCAGGGCATGAGGAAAGCGCGCGTCCTCGTACAGGTACTGTCGCTTGGGATTGTCCGAGTCATCCGATGCGGTAAGGTCGGGGTAGTTTACTGAGACCAAACGCCCTGATGGATCATAGGCAAACCGGGTCACGGTATCGGCCGGATCGGTCACACTAATCAGGCGGCTGGACGCGTCATATCCGAACGCGAGACGCCGACCGAAAGGCGCTTCTGCAACGCTGGCGAGGCGGCCAGCACTATCGTAGGTGAGGTTCTGGACCTGACCGCCCCTGGTCCTGATCGACATGAGGCGTCCGCCGCCGTCATACAACTCGACGGTATCGTCGGCGGTGACGAACTCCCACCCGTTGGGCTTCCCAGCGCTATCCGTCAGGCGCGACAGACGTTCCGAAACGTCGGCATCGGCCATCCATGCAGTCCCCGACGCGGAAAACCGGAGCGCCCTGCCATCGGATCGAATGGCGTAGGCTACTGCGCTGGTGGCGGTTATCCGGCGGTCGTAGCTGTGCTGCCAGCGTTGACCGAGGCTGCGATGCATGTCGAAGCGGCTGTTGTAGTACCGTTCGAAGAGCAGCGGAAAGGGTCCTGCCCCGAGATAGTCACGCTCCGTCTGGAACTTGTTTCCGTTACCGCCATCGATCGGGTTGGTACCGTTACAGATCTGGGGTGCCCCCGCGGCCTTCTGTTCGGGCGGCGGGGGCGGAGCGTAATACACGACCATGGAATCGGAAGCGCTGCATGCTCCGGCCGAACCGCTCACATTGAGTACGTTGGCCCCGGCCCTGAGCGACACGGATGCCGCTCCCGACCCTAGGAAGTTGATCAGTGTCGTAAAGGTGCCGCTTTGCGAGAAGAACACCTGACCGTTTATCGTCGCGGTAACGGTTCCGGGATCACCGGCATTGGCCGTGCCCGTTCCGGTGCCGGATACGCCGACGGTAGGCGAAGTCACCGTGCTGCCCCGCGCCGGGCTTGTGAAGGTGAGTGAGCATGGGAAACCCGGGTGTACGTACCCCAATAATGCAATGAGTGGAACTGCCGCCACCCACCGCGCAACGTGCGGCGCATTCGCGCCTCTGCCCAATCGCTTAGCCATAGCCCATCTCCGGAGTGTGTAACTTGACTGGAAGCAGCGAACGCAAACACAGGGTCATGGGCCGACGACATCTACCAACCGAGTCCCCGACGAGAATCGGTCCCGAAAAGCGACCTGAGGGAATGCGCTCACAGTGGACTGCTTGCGCCACAGCCTTCGAACAAAGGTTGCAGCTCTGGTTTTGTCGGACACAGTGCCGAAAACTTGAGCCCAATCATGGCGTCACCTGCCCAAACTGTGACGGCCTTTGCGCATCTTCGCCGGACTTGGTGGCTCGCAACGCCTTACGAAGCAATGCAAACCCAGCCGGCGCCCGTCGAGCGCGACGAAATCGATCCGTTAAAATCTCGTACGCGGCAAACCTTTGACAATTCCGTGCGGTAGCGCAGGTCAAGTATCTGCGGCTCCTCGAACCGCCGTCCCGGCAACGCCACCCTCACGGTCCCACCCCTGATCGACACGCTTTACCTTGAAGACGCCGTCCGCGACCATCCGCGCGCGGCCGAGGTCATTGCCCGCTTCCCCGAGGCGCGGGTCGTGCCGTGCGCGCGCTATGGCGAGGTGTTCAATCCCAAGGCGCAGAATTTCCGGCTGCAGAAGCAGAAGCCGGCGCTGATCCTGGCCGAGAAGTACCGCAATTTCGTGCTGCCGGCGCCGCCCGGCTACGGCATCGGCGCCGCGCGGAATTACTATTTCTCGCACATGCTGAATTGCGTGTACGACTGCCGTTACTGCTTCCTGCAGGGCATGTACCGTTCGGCGAATTACCTGCTGTTCGTGAACTACGAGGATTTCCAGGGGGAAATCCGGCGCATTGCCGATGAGGCCGCCGGGGAGCCGGTGCACTTCTTCTCCGGCTACGACTGCGACAGCCTGGCATTGGAGCCGGTGACCGGCTTCGCGGCCGCGTTCCTGCCGCTGTTCCGGGAACTGCCGAACGCCTGGCTGGAACTGCGAACCAAGAGCACGCAGGTGCGCTCGCTGCTGGCAGTGGAACCCTTGGAGCGCGCCGTCGTCGCGTTCAGCTTCATGCCGGAACCCATTGCGGCCGCGGTCGACCACAAGGCCCCGACGCCCGCCAAGCGCTTGCTGGCGGCCCAGCGCCTGCAGCGGCAGGGCTGGCCGATCGGCCTGCGCTTCGACCCGGTGATTTATGTCGACGGCTGGCAGGACTGTTACCGGGCGATGTTCGATGAGGTCTTTCGCGTGCTGGATCCGGCCGGAATCCATTCGGTGAGTCTCGGCGCCTTCCGCTTGCCCGACGCCTTTCTGCGCCGGATGACCGACCTATATCCGGACGAAAAGCTGTTCGCGGGTCCGCTCGAATCGCGGCGCGGGATGAGTTCCTACCGCCCGGATCTGGAAGAAGCGCTGCTGGGCTTCTGCCGCAACGAAATCCTGCGGTATGTACCCGCGGAGCGATTCTTCCCGTGTGTGGCCTGAGTCAGGCTTCCCGTTCGCCACCCCTGGACTTGTGGATTCCGGGTTCCCAGCCGGAATGACGGTTCGGGGAAGACGGGCCGTGAGCCGCCGTGGCGGTGGGCTCGGTGCAGTCCCGCGGGCATGACGGACTTGAGGGTTAATGCGATTGGGCCGGTGTGCCCGACAAAGCGGCGCGCTCCCTTATAATCACGGCCTACAACCCACTGGCAACGAGAGGCTTCGATTCCCCCCATGCAGGTACTCATCGTCGGCGGCGGCGGCCGCGAACATGCCCTCGCCTGGAAGTGCGCGCAGTCGGCGCGGGTCACCCGGGTGTTCGTTGCGCCGGGCAACGCCGGTACTGCACTCGAACCAAAGCTGACCAATGTCGACATCGCCGCGGACGATGTCGCAGGGCTGAAGCGGTTCGCGCAGGACAATGCCGTCGACCTGACCATCATCGGACCGGAAGTGCCGCTGGTGAAGGGCATTGTCGATGAGTTCACGGCCGCGGGCCTGCGCTGCTTCGGCCCGACCCGCCTGGCCGCGCAGCTCGAAGGCTCGAAATCCTTCTGCAAGGACTTCCTGGCCCGCCACAGCATTCCGACCGCCGCCTACGAGACCTTCGAGCAGGCCGAACCGGCCATCGCCTACATCCGCGAGCGCGGCGCGCCCATCGTCGTCAAGGCGGACGGACTGGCGGCGGGCAAGGGCGTCGTCGTTGCCCAGACCCAGGAAGAAGCGATCGCCGCGGTCGAGGACATGCTGTCCGGCAATGTGTTCGGCGCGGCCGGCCACCGCGTCGTCGTCGAGGAATTCCTGCAGGGCGAGGAAGCCAGCTTCATCGTCATGGCCGACGGCACGCACGCGCTGGCGATGGCCAGCTCGCAGGACCACAAGGCGCGCGACGACGGCGACCGCGGTCCAAACACCGGCGGCATGGGCGCGTATTCGCCGGCCCCGGTCGTCACACCCAAGATGCACGAGCGGATCATGGCGGAAGTCATCCTGCCGACGCTGCGCGGCATGGCGGCGGATGGCCTGCCGTACACCGGGTTCCTGTATGCCGGCATCATGGTCAGTCCGGCGGGCGAACCGAAGGTGCTCGAATTCAACTGCCGCTTCGGCGATCCGGAAACCCAGCCGATCATGATGCGGCTGAAGAGCGACCTGCCGGAGCTTTGTCTGGCGGCGCTGGACGGTCGTCTCGATGCGGTCTCGGCCGAATGGGACCCGCGCACGGCGCTCGGTGTCGTGATGGCGGCGGGCGGCTATCCGGGCGAGTATCGACAGGGTGATCCGATCAGCGGTCTGGACGCGCCGGACGAGCCCGGCGTGAAGGTGTTCCATGCCGGAACGCGCCGGCACGACGACCAGATCGTGACGGCCGGCGGACGGGTTCTGTGCGTCACCGCATTGGCCGACACGGTCGCCGAAACCCAGCGCCTGGCCTACCGCCGGGCCCGGGCCATCGCATGGGACGGCGTCTACTACCGCACCGATATCGGCTACCGCGCCATCGGGCGGGACTGAGTCGCACCCTGCGCCGCTGCGGCTGTCTTCGAACCGTCAAACTCCAGGGATAGGCTTGAGGCTTAATCCCTGACTCTGCCGACTTCCCGTGACATGAACCAACGCTACCCGTACGACCGCCGCCGTTTCCTGAAGTCACTCGGCGGCATCGCCGCCGCTGGCGCGTTGCCGCGCATCCTGTCCGCCCAGACGAAGTTCGCCACCAATCCGTTTGCACTGGGCGTCGCCTCCGGGTACCCGTTGCCGGGCGGCGTCGTGTTGTGGACCCGGCTGGCGCCGGAGCCGCTGGCACCGGGAGGCGGCATGGCGCCGGCCATCGTGCCGGTCGCATTCGAGGTCGCGGCAGACGCGGCCTTTCGCAAGATCGTCACCAAGGGTTCCAGCTACGCGACGCCGGACTGGGGCCATTCGGTTCATATCGAAGTCGAAGGCCTGGAGCCGGACCGCTGGTATTGGTACCGCTTTCACGCCGGCAACGCGACCAGCCCGATCGGACGGACGCGCACGGCGCCGGCACTGGACGCCGAGCCGTCCCGGATGCGCTTCGCGGTCGGTTCGTGCCAACAGTACGAGCAGGGCTACTATGCGGCCTACCGGCACATGCTGGCCGATGACCTGGACCTGATCGTCCATCTGGGCGACTACATCTACGAATCGTCCTGGGGCAAGGATCACGTCCGTAAGCACGAAGGCCCGGAACCGATCACGCTGGATGACTACCGCGCCCGCTTCGCCCGCTACAAGACGGATCCCGACCTGCAGGCGGCGCATGCCCTTTGCCCGTGGCTGGTGACCTGGGACGATCACGAGGTCGAAAACGACTACGCCGGCTCCCGCTCCGAGAACGACGACGAACCGGGCTGGTTCCTGCGGCGCCGGGCGGCCGCCTATCAGGCCTATTACGAGCACCTGCCGCTGCGCCGCTCGATGGTGCCGCTGGGTCCGGACATGCGCATCCATACCCGCGTCGCTTTCGGCCGTCTGGCCGATTTCCACATGCTGGACGACCGGCAGTACCGCAGTCCGCAGCCCTGTCCGAAGCCCGGCCGCGGCGGCTCGAACCATGTCGAAGGCTGCAACGAACGGCTGAATCCCGAGGCCACGCTGCTCGGCGCGCGGCAGGAGCGCTGGCTGGAAGCGGGCCTCAGAACCAGCAAGGCACGCTGGAACATCCTGGGCCAGGAAACCGTGATGGCGCAGATCGACGCCAAGTCCGGTGACGGTCTCAACATCTACACCGATTGCTGGGACGGCTATCCGGCCGCGCGCAAGCGGCTGATGGAGTGCCTCGCGAGCGCTAAGCCCGCCAACCCGATCGCCATCGGCGGCGACGTGCACTCGTTCTGGGTCAATGACCTGAAGACCGACTTCGACGACCCGAAGTCGCCGGTCGTGGCCAGCGAGTTCGTCTGCGGCTCGATCAGCTCGCAACCGCCGTCGGAAGATCTGATCCAGACCGGCAAGCGCGAGGGCGCCGAGTTCATCCATTTCGCGACCGGCGTGCCGCGCGGCTACGCCCGCATCGAGCTGACGCCGGGGCGTTGTCTGGTCGACCTGCGCGCGCTGGCCGACGTCCGCAAGCGCGACTCGGACTGCCACACGCTCTCATCCTGGGTGGTCGAGGACGGAAAGCCCGGGCCCAAACCGGCCTGAATCCCCCGCCGGCATCGTACCGGTTTACAATCATTGGGCGGCTTGAGCGCACGCCCCCGTCTCCGGGATCGGCGCGGCCAGCCTGCCCTCGTCACCTCGCCGAAGACCGCGCCACCCGATGATTGCACCCCTTATCCGAAGAGCCGTCGTCCTGCTCAGCGGCGGCCTCGATTCCACGACGACGTTGGCGATCGCCCGCGCCGAAGGTTTCGAAGCCTATGCCTTGTCCTTCCGCTATGGCCAGCGGCACAGCGTAGAGCTCGCTTCAGCGCAGCGCGTGGCCGAGACGCTTCAGGCGAAGGCGCACGTGATCGCCGACATCGACCTGCGCCAGTTCGGCGGTTCGGCGCTGACCAGCGACTTGCCGGTGCCGAAGCAGCGCAGTGCCGACGCGATGGCCGAGGGTATCCCGATCACCTACGTCCCGGCCCGCAATACCGTGTTCCTGTCGTTCGCGCTGGCCTGGGCCGAAGTGCTCGAAGCCAGCGACGTCTTCATCGGCGTCAATGCGCTCGACTACAGCGGCTACCCGGATTGCCGGCCCGAGTACATCGCCGCGTTCGAGGCCATGGCCAATCTCGCGACCAAGGCCGGCGTGGAAGGGCGGCAGCGGCTGAAGATTCATGCGCCGCTGATCGCAATGACCAAGGCCGACATCATTCGAAGGGGCACTGAACTCGGCGTCGATTACGCCTGGACCAGCAGTTGCTACGACCCGGCACCCGACGGCGCGCCGTGCGGGGCCTGCGACTCCTGCCAACTACGCGCGAAAGGCTTCGCCGAGGCCGGACTCGCCGACCCGCTGCTGAGCCGTTTCGGGCTCGCCGACGCGTGAACACCCGGTTGCTCCACGTCGCGGCCACGAACTTCGAGGCCGCCTGCCGGATACCAGTCCTGCCGGACGGACACCGCTCGCGGCGCCTGCACGGTCACAGCTTCCTGGCGCGCGTCCGCGCGGCCGTGCCGGAAGATTGGGGCGGCTTCCGCGGCGCCGGGACGAGCGCGCTCAGCACCGCGCTCGGTGCCTGCCTGGCCCCGCTCGATTACGCCGACCTGAACGAACACCTGCCCATTCCGACCGACGAGAATCTGGCCCGCTGGATCCGGGAGCGGCTGGAGGTGTCCGGCATCGAATCGGTCGGCGTGCAGAGCACCAGCGAGCAGGGCGCCGATCTCGACCCGCACGACCGCGCGCACATCTGGCGGCGCTTCCGCTTCGAGGCAGCCCATCAGTTGCCGAATGTGCCTCCCGGCCACCGCTGCGGGCGGATGCATGGGCACGGCTTCGAGGTCATCGTGCATGCCGAGCAGGAGCTGACGCAGCGCGACATGGGCGTCGATTTCGATCACCTCGGCCGGCTCTGGGAGCCGCTGCAGGCAGAGTTGCACTATGCCTGCCTGAACGACGTGCCGGGCCTCGAGAATCCGACCAGCGAGAAGCTCGCCGCGTGGATCTGGCGCCGGCTTGCGGCAGTGCTGCCGGAGCTGTCCTGGGTTACCGTCTACGAGACGCACACCGCCGGCTGCCATTACGACGGGCGGCATTACCGCATCTGGAAGGAGCACCGCTTCGAAAGCGCGCTGCGCCTGATCCAGGCGCCCGACGGCGATCCGCGCCGGCGCCTGCACGGTCACAGCTACATCGTCCGGCTGCATCTGACCGCACCGCTCGATGTGGTGCACGGCTGGACGGTCGACTACGGCGACGTCAAGGAACTGTTCACGCCGGTGTACCGGCAGCTCGACCACGATTTGTTGAACGAACTGCCGGGGCTCGTCGACGCCGACCCGGGCTCGTTGGCACTGTGGATCCGGTCCGCAATGGCCACCCGGCTGCCGTCGCTGGATCGGATCGACCTGTACGAGACACCCGGCTGCGGCGTACTGCTGAGCTGGGGCGAGGAAGGCCCGGCGCTGCCGGCCTGACGCCGATGAGCTATTCGGTCAAGGAAATCTTCTACACGCTGCAGGGCGAGGGCGCCCAGGCCGGGCGACTGGCGGTGTTCTGCCGCTTCGCCGGCTGCAACCTGTGGTCCGGGCGCGAGGCCGACCGCGCGGCGGCCGTCTGCCGGTTCTGCGATACCGATTTCGTCGGTACCGATGGCCTGGGCGGCGGAACCTTTGCCACACCCGACGCCCTGGCGGCGGCGGTTGCCGATTGCTGGCCCGAAGACAGCGCGGGGTCTGGAAAACGCTTCGTCGTGTGCACCGGCGGCGAACCGCTGCTGCAACTGGATGCGCCCTTGATCGAGTGCTTCCACAACCGTGGCTTCGAAGTCGCCGTCGAGACCAACGGCACACGGCCAGCGCCGCCGGGCATCGACTGGCTTTGTGTCAGCCCGAAATCGAACGCGGAACTGGTACTGACTAGGGGCGATGAACTGAAGCTGGTCTATCCGCAAGCCGATGCACCGCCGGAGCGCTTCGCCGGTCTGTCCTTCGACCGCTTCCTGTTGCAACCCATGGACGGCCCGGACCGGGATAAAAACACCGAACTCGCGCTGCGCTACTGTCTGGCACATCCCCAGTGGCGGCTCAGCCTGCAGACCCACAAGCTGCTGGGGATTCCCTGAGGCCACACGCCGGAATCATCCCGGGACTCAGGGCTTGCCAAGGGGCTCGACAGCCGACTCGCGACACCGCGCACCGCTGCGCTCGTCCCAGCTAAACGCCCGCGCCTGTCGCTGACGGGCCGGCTGCATCAAACTCGACAGGGTCCTTCAGGAAGGGCTGCATCAGCGGCTCTTGCAGCCCCATCAGGCGAGCAATGAACCGCTCGGGATTCCGCATGATGGCGCGGTTCAACCGGCGGCCATGGGCTGGCTGGCGCGAGACATCATACCAGTGCTCGCAGTAGGGAAAGCGCTTGGTCACGCGAAAGTGGAAGTCGCGGCTGCCGCAGCCGTGGTGATAGAACAGGTGATGGTAGACAGCCGCCGCGACCGGATGCACATTGACGACATTGGAACGCATCAACGGGAACAGGACGTCGGACATCGACGCGGTCATACAACCCACATCGTTGACGTTCATCCCGAGCAGGTTGCGCAGGGCGCCGATCTTGCGGAACTCGAGGCGCGGATCGTCGACGATGCGGTCTTGCAAGAAGAACGCACAGGGATGCGGGAATACGTCGAGATTCTCCGCTCGGACGGGCGCCGCGACCTGCTTGCCCAGACGGCGCATTTGCTCGCCAAGGATGCCGTACCAGCCCGGCTTCACCGGAAAGGCATCACTATCCAGGATCAGGTAGTTCTCGTAGTTTCGGCGCTGCCTGAAAAGCTCAACGAGCTGCATGAGCGCCTCGCCATGACCGAGGTTCTCCTCGTTGACCAGCGCGATATCCGAAGGGTCAAACCCGTCTGGCGCGATACCGTTCAGTACGACCCAGTAATCGAACGCAACCTCGGTACACGCCGCGATGAACTTCTTCTGCAGGGCATACCATTCGGCGTTCAGCGGGGAAGGCGCGAAGACGGTGGCAATGACGAGGGGCTTCATGTTTTGTGCGGGCGCTTCGGACGAGTCCATCGTCGGTCAAAAATCCTTGTAGCCGAACTCCGCCGCGCAGGAACGGCACAGGTCACTCACGGCCTGAACGTCATCGTCGTCGAGCAGATGGCGGCGACTACGGGGCTGGAGATCGATGTTTCCCAAAGGCGGCGGCGTGTAGTCCGGAACCCGGGACAACAGGCCCGACAGCACGCCAGCCGGATCGGCGATCAGATCCTCGTAGCGCACGATTATCAGGCTGTCTCGATGGGCAAGAAGGGTCGCGACCAGATGCGACCACAGCAGCGCCCGGCGCTGCGCTGGGCTCTGGTTGTGCATAATGGCGCCGAGCCGCCGTTTTTCCGTCCCGGTCAGAAACGGATTCTGCGTATACGAGACCGGAAAGGTCGACAGGTTCACCTCGGCGAGATGTCGAAAGCTGTCTTTCCACGAGGCTATCGTGTCGAGCGGGTGGCGGACCAGTGCCACGATGGGCGCGTCCGGCATCGCGCGCCGAAGGACCTGCAGGCGGGCAAGATAGATGAGCGTGTTCTTGGTCCCCAGCAGAAAATCTGGGCGACTGACCTCCGGATGGCACAGCACGCGTTCGTCGATGATGCGGGTGTCCTCCACCAGACGTCCATTGGCTACCTTGTTGTACACCCCGACACCGTCCACGATATCCGCGCGAAGATCGCGATAGAACGTCGCCAGCCAACGCGGGTGTACGCATCGGTTCAGCCGGGTGAAAATCTCCTCGGGTTCGTTGACGACCACGCAATCCGGCAGGTCGTCCACCAAGCGACACAGCAGGCTGGTCCCGCTGCGGGGGATGCCCGTGATGATGATTTCCGGCAGACGATCCGAGGCGGCCGCCGTCGGACTCTGGGCGCTGGGCTTCGACGAAGCCGGCGTGTCGGCTACCACGGGCCCCAAACCCCTGGGGGGAGCGATTACCCTTGCCCAATGCTTGGGGCCGGTCCGGAACAACTCGGCCAGGCCGCGATGGCGGTCGGCCAACATCCGGACCGTCTTCCTCAGCAGGGGCTCGCGGCAGAGCACCTCCGGTGACCGATAGTGGCAGAGGTACGGCGTGGCGGGCGGTAGAGGCGACCAGCTGACCGGGAAGTTGAAATCCTCGCCGAGGCAGCGAAAATCCAGTCCCAGCCTCGCTGCTGCAATCGGCAATGCGATTTGATCCAGCCACGGGCGCTTGTTCGCCACCTCATCCATGGCGTCAATGCGTTGGGCGCAGTCTTCCCACACCCTGGAAAACTCGGTATTGCTTTCAACAGCGATCACCCCGGCATTGAAATAGGGCCACATGTATTTGCCCGAAATCGGGGTCAACAGACGCCGCTCCGGAACCGGAAGATCGAATGCCGTGTAAAGCAGCCTCCAGTCATTGGCATTGGACGGCCACGTGACATCGAAGGCCGGCACCGCGTTGAATGAGGCGGGAAAAGCGCCCTGAGGCAAGGCCTTCAAGCAAACGATGTCGCTATCGAGAAAAATGGTTCGGGAAGCCGCCGTCGCAACGCCAAGGCAACCCAGCTTGTTGCCGATGGGATAAGACGAGTCGATTCCGTTGCGTACAGGAACCTGGCGAATGTGAAGCTCGTCGAGCAAGGCCAGAGTCGTCGCCGACAGGGTTCCCCAAACCGACTCCGGCTGCGGGACGCAAGCGACCAGATCGATTCCATCGCCCATCTGCAGGCGTAGCGACGAGGCCAGCAGCATGGACTCGATCTCCAACTCGCCCGACTGGCACACGAACGTAAAACAGTATTCGGGATAGGTCATTGCGCGCTTAGCGGGAAGTCAGGGAGGCATTGTCCGCCACGCAAAAGCGGAACGAAAGCGCGGGCGTAACCATTCCCCCCTTGCTCGGTGGCGGGGTGAACAGTTACAGCCCAGGCTATCCCACCGCGCATACCGCATCACTCAAGCGGACTGAATTCATCGTGAATCACAGCCTTGCCTGGATTTCCCGCGAGCGCAGTGACCGGATGTCCCAGGCCATGGGGAATCGGTTGACGCTACGGCGGCATCGCGGGGATACTCTTCGGTACCGTCTTCGGCCCGATCCGCGGGGCAACGAGCCCGCCCAGCCAAGGGAGGACCGATCCCCCGGACCACCGCACGGCCGGCCGTGACACTCCCGCGCCGTCGCGCGCACGAGACGTTCCTCGTCAGCAATCCCTTGCCGTAGACGGCGGAACTCACCCGCCATGCCACCAAGGGCGCCCATCGAAACTACCCGATCTGCAGCGCATTGAAGTCGCATTGACCACACCATGTCCAATCGTTGGAAGAATTTTACTGAAGCGGCAGGTCGCTATGCCCGTTACGTCCCCGTCGAAACCTTCAACTATGGTCTGAATATTTCGCTCAAGCACGGATACGTCTACGTCGAAACCCCGAAGGTGGCCTGCTCGACGATCAAGTTGACGTTGCAGCGACTGGAACTGGGAGACGACGAGTTCCATCACGAACAATGGGCCGATATGCACAAGCGCCAGTTTTCGCCTCTGCTCGGCCCGGCCCAAGTGGGAGACCTGACGAAGTTCCTGTCCCGCGGCGACCTGCTGAAATTTTGCTTCGTGCGAAATCCGTATACTCGCTTCCTGTCATGTTATCTCGACAAGATCGTGGGCAACGCCACGCAGAAAATTCAGATCCTCAGACAATTAGGACACGACCCATCGTCGCTGCAGACGGAAATCTCGTTCGAACAGTTCTTGGCCGCCGTTGAGGCCCAGCCCATCAGTGTCATGGACCCGCATTGGCGCATCCAGTATTACCAGACATTCCAGGACACACTCACCTATGACTTCGTGGGGAGGTTCGAGACCTTCGAAGCCGATTTCCACCACATTGGCCGCCTTGTCTCGCCGGACTTTCAAAAGTATTACAAGGCCGAAGATCGCCATCGCACGTCCGCAAACGTCAACCTCACACGCTACTACGATGCCGATCTGCAACGACGCGTCTATGAGCGCTATCGGAAGGACTTCGACGCCTTTGGCTATGCCTTCACGCTGCCGTTGGACAGCTGAACCCGCCATCCCGCGCGCCTGCCCGACGCGGCCAGCGTTGCGGATCCGAGGACCGGAAGCCCCCCCAGCCGGAGAGGGCAGCCCGACGTGACGCCTTCGCCCCTGATCATCGCCGGCTTCCATCGCAGCGGCACGTCGATGACCGCTCAGCAACTCCAGGCAGCGGGCCTCGATCTCGGTTCGCAGCTCTTCGGCGGCACCGCGTCGAATCCGGACGGTCACTTCGAAGATGCCGATGTGGTTCGTCTGCATGACCGCGCCCTGGCCGAGCGCGATTCCAATTGGCAGCATGCCGACCCGACACCGATCGCAGTGTCGCTGCAGAGGAAGCGAAGCTTCGAAGCCTACGTGCGACGACGAAGCGAGCCGGGCACGCTTTGGGGATTCAAGGACCCGCGCGTGTGCCTGTTCCTCGAAACCTGGGCCGAAATCTGTCCCAGCCTGAGCGTCGTGATGGTCTATCGCGACTACTGGTCGTGCACCGCGTCGCTGCGCGACCGACACTCGCTGGCACTGATTCAGGGCAGCTCGAAGAATGTGCATCTGCGTTTCTGGCTGGAACCCGAACTGCCGCTCAAAATGTGGCTGGCCTACAATCGGCGCCTCGTCGAGTTCGCTCGCCATCACCCCGGCCGTTGTCTGGTCGTGTCACAGGACGCCGTTCTGCACGGTTATCCCATTGCGGCGGCCGTCCGTCGTGAGCTCGGCCTACCGCTGGAACCGCAGCCACCCGGCACAGTGAACCCCCTCTACGCCAAGGCCCCCAGTCAGCCGTTCTTCGCTGTGACGGGCGAATTGCAAAGAGAACTGGATGGCCTCTGGAACGAGTTGCAGACCCTGAGTCTTGACGCGGCCGCGGAGCACGAGCTGAGCCACGGAGAGCCCGCCGCCGTCGACGCATCCTGCGACGAATTGCGTCAACGACTGATTGCCCTATGTCAGGAGCAGTGCAAGCCTGCTGCAGACGAGCCGGGACTGCCCAAGTCGTTACCCTCGAAACTCCGAGCCTGCGACATCGAGTCGATCGGTGACAGACTCCTGGCGGAAGGCTCCTCCGCGCGGGCGGCGGATCTGTTTGCCAGGGGCGTCCGCGAGTTCCCAAGGCGTCCCCGGTTCCGCTTGCGGCTCGCCGACGCCCTGGCGCAGCAGGACAGACTGGCCGAGGCGGAGTCGGTCCTGCGCGAGGGAATCCTAAGGTTCCCCGGTCATCGGCCCCTCCAACTGCGGCTCGCGGGCATTCATGCGAGTCGGCTGCATTTCGATGCGGCGCGTCAGCTCTGGCTGCAAACGCTGCAGAACGAGCCCAAGTCGCTGGAAGCGCTGGGTCGGCTGGCCGCCCTCGCGCTGTCCGAATCGGACTTTCCCGAAGCCGAGCGGCTGATCGCTGACGGCCTCGACACGGACCCCGCACACGCTCCGTTGTTGATGGCGCTGGCGCGGCTGCGTGCCGCCCAGGGCCGGAAAGGAGAGTGTGCGGACATCGTCGCTGCGCTATTGCATCAGGCGGGTCAGACCAGCAGATTTGGAGCCGCCCTGGGCCGGCTGTTGATCGATCTTGGCTTTCAAGAGGAGGTCGGGCAATGGCTGACGCGTGCACGCGAAGCAGCACCCGACGAACCTGCCATCGAGGAACAATGGTGTCGCTGGCTGTATCGTGAGGGCCGTACCGCGGAGGCGCTTGAGCACAAGTCGGCAGCGGTCAAACGGCTGTTCCAGCAACGCGATCAGTCTCCGCGCCTGATGTCATTGGTCAGCCGAGTGTCCGATGAGGGATGCCGGCGGGATCTAATGAGCCGTTTCTGCAAGCACATCGCGGCCCTTTTGGCGGCTTGAGTCTCTTGTCCGCTGCCCGCACCATCGACCGCGGCAGCACATTCTCCGCGCGGGTCCAGCTCGGCCTCGGCTCAATCGGCTCGACGCTTCGCAGGCTGCACTAAGCGGGGGTCATGCAGCGCTCGCCCGCGCAACCAGCGTCGGTGGCGGGGCTTGGGCAAGCGGTCGGGCTGGGTGGCGGCCACCAGCCAAGTCAGGGTCGGGTGATGCCAGGGGATCGCGCACGCATGCAATCCGCCTTCGGCCAACAGTCCCAGCATCTGCTCCTCGGTATAGCTGACGCAGCCGGTGCCATAGTGCCAGCCATCGGCGGGCCAGTCGGACACGGCTGAATCATTGCGCTGGTACGACAGAATCATCAGGCCCGATGGTTTCAACGCGGCGGCCGCAGTCCCGATCAGCTTCCGGGCCAGATCGGGTCCGGTATGCGATACGATGGACTGGGCCACGATGAAGTCGAACCGCTTGCCGAACACGCCGCAGTTGAAGGTCGGGTCGTGCGAGAAACTCGGATTTTTGATCCGCACCGCGTCATGCCCCAATTCCCGGCTAAGGCCATCCTCGATCAACCAACGCTCCGGTTCGATGCCAAAGTAACCGCGCTCCCGCAGGAACGGGATCAACAGCCGGCCAAGTCGGAGCGAGCCGCAGCCGAAATCCAGCACCCGGTGGCGGTCGTTCAGACCGAGCGCAAACAGCAGAGCGAACTGACTGGCGCTCAGGAAATCGAACCGGGCCGGCGGTCCGACGAATGCCCGGTAGTGGTGGCTCCCGGCGCGAAGTCCGGCTGCCTCGTCGATACCGAGCGCGCGGGTGACCGCGGATTCGTCCAACCGGCTGCCGCCGCGTTCGAAGGCCAGCATCTTCTGGCCGCGTGGATGTTCCCAGTCGCCTAGATACTCAGCACGCCACGGCAGATGCCGAAGCGCGAGTTCGATGTCTTCAGAGCGGTAGTGATAGGGATTGCGGTCGCTGTAGGTCTCGATACCCCCAGGCTGTTGCCGTATCGGCAACTCCGGATCCTGGGCGCTCGGCACTTCGAAAAACGTGGCGAACAAGCGCCCTCCGGGCCGAACGACGGCCGCCAGCCGGGCCAGGCAGCGCCGTATGCGGTTCCACGAAAAGTGCGTGAAGAGCGATTGCGCCAGGGCAACGTCAAAGGTTTGCCCCAATTGCTCGAACTGAAAGTCGTCGAGCATCACCAATTGCTCACGCGGCTGACGCTCCTGCAAGCCGAGCGGCCCCAGTTCATGCTCCCAGCCGGCCTCCAGCAGCGACGGGTTGCTGTCAATCCCCCAGTAATGCCCGGGACGCAGGAAGGGGATCAGCTTGACCCCCGCCCGCAGGCTCCCGCAGCCGACATCGATCAGCCGATCGTCAGCACTCAGGCCGTGGCTGATCAGGAAGTCCAACTGTCGCTGTCCCATTTCCTCCCAAGAACCACCAACCACACCGCGGTGCCTCCCGTTTCTGACCTGCTCGTTCACGTAGTCCGGGGCATCGTATCGGCTTTCCATGCGCTAGCGCCCTTGTTTCCGGTTGTTCTCGCTGTCGTTCCGCCGTTCCTGACGCATCCCAAGCGCCGAGTCCGTGAATCGCACACGTCAGGCGAGGCTGGCCCCATCCATCCTCGCCTGGCCCCGACGCCGTTATTCAGCGGCAGTTGCTCCCCAACCCGGCGAAACTGCCGTTGTACGACGCAACGCAGGTGACCGAGGCGGTACCCGGCGTAACCGTGCCAGCGACCTTGCTGGCGGCGATTCGGGTCGTGCTCGACGGCGCCGGAAACGTATTGAGCGCCACCGGGCCTGTGAGCGTCGACTGCCTGATGGTTGCCGTCGATGGGGCATCCTGGGTCGCATGTATCGCCCTGCCTCCCACTGCTGTCGCTTCGAAGAAGCAGGCGTCGGCCTGGAGATTGCCGTTCAGCAGCGCGACGCCAATCGGGCCACCGGTGAACTGCGCGTTCCGCGCCACCGCCGTTGCGGCCGTCCCGCCCATCCCGGTCAGTTCGAGCGCCCAACCCGACGGCGCCTTGACAGTCGTGCCTTCCAGTTCGATGGTCGCGGCCTCGTTGACCTCGATGGCATCGCTGACGACCCCGGGGCTCTCCACGCTCACCGCGCCCCTGACCATCTTCAAATGGGCGCTGGGAAGCACGGTGACGCCGACCGAGAAAGTTTCCCCGATCGCCGACGCGGACACATGCGACAGCAAGGCCGGAGGCACGCCCGGGGCCCCAGGCGCGCTTACCCGAATGGCCCGCCGCGATCCGGCTCCTGACACACGGACGCTCAGCTGACTGAGCGTCACCGCATCGGCCGGCATCTGCACCACGCCTGATGCCGACGCGCCGAGGCCCTCCAGGATCGTGGCGGCCTGCCCGGCACCGCGGATGGTCACGTAGGGCACGTCCAGGACCAGGGGGCTGGCACCCAGGTTGTAGACACCCGGATCGATCTGCACGATCCAGGGGTTCGCGGCACTCGGGGCGGCCGGATCGGCAGCGACCACCAGGGCCTTAAGGTAGGCGATGGCATCGGACGGAGAAACGTAATCCCCGCCGTCTTTCGCAACCGTGACGAGGTTCGTGTCCTTCGGATAAAAGTAACCCGTTACATCCACCACGGCCGGTACATTGGCCAGCGCCGACATCAGGCTCAACTGCTTGTTGGCGGGGCAGAGCGCCCCTCGGCACAGCGGGACGATTGCAGCGTTCGACAGATTCGTACCCTGCTTGAAGTTGACCAGGGCGTTGCTGGGAATCACGCCAGCGATCGCTGCGCGGATATTACCGCTGCCGGAGGCCTGGTTACCAACCGCCGTGATGTTCACGGCCATCGCCGCCGGTTCCGGACCGTCGGGCGCTTTCGGGTCCGCGCAACCGGCAGGATTGCCGCCCTGGGCGCTGATCGCAGCGGCATCGCCGTAAGCGTAGAAGTTCTGCGCCACATTGGCGACCAGATTGCCGCCAGTTGACTGCCGGGTATCGAGCACCCGGCACTGCGCCACCGGTACGTAGATCTGGTTGTCGTTCGGGTTGCTCTCCGCGAGAGCGGGGGCTTGTGCACCGAGCAGCGCGGCCGCGCCCAGGGCGAGTGTGGTTTCCCATTTCATCGAATTCTTCTCTCTGTTTCTTGAGGGAATCACGAGTCGACTTCGCATGACCATCATTCAGGGTGCGACCGCGCAGGCGGAATTAAGCGGCTGGAAATTGCCGTTGTAGGAGGCCACACAGCGAGTAAGGATCGGCACCCCGGTTACGGTTCCGGTAATCTGGCTGGCGCCGATCAGCACGATGCCCACAAGGTCGGTCACGGAACCGTCAATCGTCGATTGCTGGATCTCCATGAGCGAGGCCAGCGCCAGGGCCGAAGCCGCCAGACCCTCGCCCCTGAGCGTCGAATGACTGATTCTGACGATGGACAAGGGTCCGTTCACGACTGCCTCGCCGAGAATGCCTTCGAGCGCGATGAACTGGGCATTTCTTGCGGTCAAGGAGGCCCCCAGTCCGATGTAGGCGCCCCGGTTGTTGCCGATGACTTCCGTGCCGTCCACGAGCACGGAGACGCCGACGTGATTCGCTTCGATACCAAAGTCCTCGCCCAGAATGGAGCCGCCAACCAGAGAGACGCTGCTGCCTTCCTCCATGATCAAACCCTGTTGCCCGTCGTCGTCGGCGCTCACGGCAACCTCGGCAATGACCGGTATCTCACTGCTGGCGTCGGCCGCGTTATCGATGACGATACCGGTACCGTCCGTGATGCCTGCTGCGATCCTGACAGAGACATTTTCGAGCCGCGTGGTATCGACCTTGACCTGGACGGCTCCGGTCGCATTTGCCCCCTCACCCGTCAGGACGGTCGCATCCGAACCGGCGCCCTTGACGGTGACGTAGGGGACGTCGAGCACCAGCGGACTGGCTCCGAGCGCATAGGTGCCGGGATCGATCTGGACGACCCAGGGGTTGGTGGCGCTGGGGGCATCAGGATCGCTGCCGCTGACGAGCGCCTTCAGGTAGGCGATGGCGTCGATGGGGCTGGTGAAGTCGCCGCCGTCGGTGGCAACGGTGACGACATGGGTGCCCTTGGGATAGAAGTAACCGATCACATCGACCACGGCCGGGACGTTGGCCAATGCCGACATCAGGCTGAGTTGCTTGCCGCCGGCGCAAGACCCGCGGCAGATCGGGACGATGGCCGCATTGGACAGGTTGGTGCCCTGGGTGAAATTGACCAGCGCATTGGCCGGCGTGACGCCGACGGCGGAAGCGCGAATGTTGCCGTTGCCGGAGGCCTGGTTACCGACCGCCGTGATGTTCACGGCCACCGCCGCCGGCTCCGGACCGTTGGGAGCTTTCGGATCGGCGCAACCGGCAGGGTTGCCGCCCTGGCCGCTGATCTGGACCGCGTCCCCGTAGGCGTAGAAATCCTGGGCGACATTGGCGACCAGATTGCCGCCGGCCGACTGGCGGGTGTCGACCACACGACACTGCGACACCGGAACGTAGATCTGGTTGTCGTTCGGGTTGCTCTCCGCAAGTGCGGGGGGTTGGGCGCCGAGCAGCGCGGTGCCGATCAGAACAAGCTTGCTGGCGGTACGCATATGCCTTCTCCTGGCTGTTGTGGTTACTCGTTAATGCCGGGTACGTCAGGGGTCAGGGCTTCTGCCCGAACCAGGTCTTGGCGTGAGCGGTAGCGACCTCGGGGCCATGCCGATTGCATCCGTCAGGCGCCAGGCAGTTCACGGGAGACGCTCTCTGTCCGGCGGATCACCGGACGCCGAGGGGCCTTGTTCAGCCACTTCGACGGACGCGTCACAGGTCGGCGAGAGTGGTCCGCCGTAACGGCCACCCAGCTGGGGAGATCACCGACAACCTGGGTGGCAAGATGATCCTTCGAGGTATGCCCCCTGCCCGAAAGGGACATTATGCTTACCGATGACCCTTGTCCACGGCAGGTTTATGCACGTTTGAATGGGCTTCGCTTCGAGGCTCGGGGAGGGGAATAAGTGATTACAGCCAGTCGCACCAGGGTGACGCAAGCGTGAAGCGCGGACCGGCTACCCGTGCTTCTGCACCAGCGCATAGACCATTCCATTGATGCGCACGGGCGTTGCGACGGCAACGCGCTCGGCGTCACCGTCGCGAAACCGATAGTCCAGACGCGAGCAGTCACCGTCCCAGAATCCAGCCTGCTCCAAACGATCACCGAAATCCAGCAACTGGCCGCGTTCATGCTCCGGGGTCTGCTCGACACAACAGACGTTTTCCCGAAATCCGCTGGAGACCGACGCGGCGACCACACGCAGGTTTCTGTCCGTCAACACGATGAGAAACGGGCTGGCTCGAACGAACTGGGCGATGTCTTCCATGGGCGTCAGACCCGCGTCCCGCGCCATCAGCATCAGGACTTCCCGCATCGGGTAGACCGGTTCGGTGACGCCTCGCTCCCACCGGGATACGGTGCCCTGATCGATGCCGAGTTGCGACGCCAGTTTTTCCTGGCTACAGGACAGGGTCTGACGGATTTGCTGCGTGAGCAGGCTCCAGTACGAGCGGTTCATTTCCCCTATCCCATCGTTCTTTTGTTGAACTTCCAAGTAAGGCAAGCAGGTCGCCAAGTCGTGGAATTGCGCCGTGGTCCACACCAGCGCGCCCGAACTTCCGTTGACTCACCGTCCTCCCTTCGCATCCATGCGCTTCAGCAGCGAGAACAGTTCGGAGCCGGTGGACAGCACGACGGTCGCGTCCGGGTCGATGACTTTCCGATAGGTGTCCATGCTCTTCAGAAACCGGTAAAACTCGGCAGCCTCGGAGCGTTGGGTGTAGGCCCGGGCGTAGATTTCGGTTGCCCGGGCATCGGCTTCGCCCCGAATCTGCTGTACCTGCCGATAGGCGTTGGATGCGATCTCGTTGAGGTCGCGGTCCTTGTTCCCGTTGATCCGCGCCGCCTCGCCCTCACCCTCCGAACGGAAACGCTGGGCAATCTGCAGGCGCTCGCTGATCATGCGCTGGTAGATGCGATCCAGCACTTCCGGGTTGTAGTTGATGCGCTTGAAGCGCACGTCGAGCAGTTCGATGCCGAACTCCTCGAGCTTCGGCGCCGCCGCGGTGAACACATCCTTCTCGAGTTGCACGCGCCCGAAATGAATCGGGCGCAGCACGCCGACGGCGCCCATGGCCTCGTCCTGCAAGGGCACGCGGTCTTTGTCGGTGCGGACGACCTCGGTCAGTTCGTGACGGGCTATCGTGGTACGCGTCTCCGAACCGAGGATATCCTCCAGTCGTGACTGGGCACTGCGCTCGTCGCGCAGCCGCAGGTAGTAGCGCAGCGGATCGGTGATCCGCCAGCGGGCGAAGGTATCGACCTGCAGATACGTCTTGTCCTTGGTGGACATCTCCACCATCGGGCCGTCCCAGGCGAGATAGCGCTTGTCGAAGCGCGTGACCTGCTGCACCAGCGGCAGTTTGAAATGCAGGCCGGGGTCGATGATCGGCTCGCGCACGGGCCGCCCGAACTGCGTGATGATGACCTGTTCGGTCTGATCGACCGTGAACGCCGCCGAGTAAACCAATACGACGACTAGCGCCGACAGGCCGATCAACGCACGGCGCCATCCGTTCATTTCGTCACCCCTGGCAGATGCTCGGGCAGGGGCAGCATTGGCAACAGCTGCTGCACCGAATCATCGACGATGATCGCCTGACGGGTGTTCGGCAGCACCTCGCCCAGCGTTTCCAGGTAGATGCGGGTCCGCGTGACCTCCGGCGCCTTGACGTATTGTTCCAGCACCGCCGTGAAAGCCGCGGCATCGCCCTCGGCTTCGTTGACCCGCTTGAACCGGTAGCCTTCGGCCGCCCGGATCTTCTGGTCGGCCTCGCCCCGGGCGCGCGGCACCGCCTTGTTGTATTCGCCATTGGCCAGATTGATCGCGTTCTCACGATCCTGTTGAGCCCGGTTGACCTCGTTGAACGAGGGCTGCACCGGTTCCGGCGGATTCACGTTCTTCAATTGAACCTGGTTGATCGACAAGCCCAGGTGATAACGCTCCGTCAGTTCCCGCATCCTTTGCAGCACACGGTCCTCGATCTGCTGACGCCCAATCGTGATGATCTCATCGACCGTGCGGTCGCCGACCACTTCGCGCATGACGGACTCGGAGATGTCGCGCAAGGTCTGGCCGGGCTCGCGCACCGCGAAAAGGTAGGTCTCCGGCTCGGTGATACGGTACTGCACGATCCATTCGACCAGGGCCGAATTCAGGTCCCCGGTCACCATCGAGCGCTCCTTCTCCGGACTTATGGCAGCCTGATCGGGGTTGCTGTGGAAAGGGGTCGTAAAGCCGAACTCCAACTTCAATTGACGTTGCGTCGGTACCGTCAACACTTCGTCGATACCGAACGGCAGCTTGAAATGCAGGCCCGGAGGCACCTTCAGGATGTACTCGCCGAAGCGCAGCACGATGCCTTCCGACTCGGCAGGAATCGTGTAATAGGAGGTCCACAAGCCGAGCAGCGCCAGCAACACGCCGACCAGCTGCAGCGCGGAAAGCCGCACGGCGCCGAACAGCCACTGCCACAAGCCGCCGCGCGGACTCTTTCGACCGGAACCCGGCGGTAGTCCCGGCACATCCGGCAAACCTGTATCCATCACTCTCCCTCCTTTCGCCGTGAGACTATTCGGTCGCGCTGCCCAGGACGGGATCCTCGGGCGTCCGGGTCAGGCGTCAGATCTGGCCGCGGTTCAACATCGCGTGGACCTTCAGCAGGCCCGCCACCGAGATGGCGTCGGTGATCTCGCCCCGCATGACGCGCTCGACCGCTTCGCCGAATGGCACACGAACCAGACTCAGGTCTTCGGTTTCTTCCGGCGTCGCCTCCAATGGGTAGAGGTCACGCGCCAGGAAGACGATGGCCGCCTCGTCGGTGACGCTGTTGCTGAGATCCATATCCAGCACCCGCTCCCAGCGGTGCGCGCCGAGACCTACCTCTTCCTGCAACTCGCGCTGCGCGCTATCGAGCGGATCCACACCGATCCTTCCGCCCCCTTCGGGGATCTCCCAGGAATATTTGTCCTGCGGATAGCGGTGCTGTCCGACCAGCCAGGTACAGCCCTCGTCGTCGATCGGGATGATCCCGATCGCCAGATTCTCGAAGCGCACGACACCGTAGATGCCGTCGCCGCCCGACGGGTTGACGACCTCGTCATGGAATACGGTGATCCAGTTGTTCCGGTAGACGATGTCCCGGGTCTTGCGTAGCCAGTTGCCGACTTTGGTCATGGTCTTGGGTTGGTGGCTGTAAATGAGTCCGGGAACCGTCGGGAAGGCAGTCTGCCGGGCTGAAGCCCGACAACGCGGGCCCGTGGATCGGGCTTCGGCCCGACAACCGCCACCGCCGCGCGGTCTCATCCGGTCAGCCCCTGGGGCACCGCCTTGTCCGCCTTTTCCCGCGCCCTGCGGTATTCGCGACTGAACAAATCGACACCAGAACCGATCTGCGGATCGCGCAGTTCCCTGCGCTGCAGCGCGATATGCGGGGCGAGCAAGCCGTGAAAGTCGTAGGCGTACTTGCCGAAAAACCGGATCGCCGTGTCCCGATCGCAAAGGCCCGAGGTGGTACAAGCCTGGAGTTCGTCGAAGAAATCCATCACGGCGCCGATCGCCGGATCGAGGCCGCCGTCGGCGATCGTCTTCTCGAGAAATGCCCCGAGCCTGGCTTCACCGTCGGGCTGCTGCAACAGTGCGAACACCTCGTCGCGCCGCGCATTCCAGGCCGCGTCCAGATCGCCACGCGCCTTGAAGATACGCTCTTCCTGAAATCGGTCGAGGTACTTCAGCGTCATGTTGACCTTGTCGGCCTGGGAGTTCTCACGGTATTGCTGGATACCCAGCACGGCGGCGGTGACGACCCCCAGGGCCTCGATCCAGATACCGATGATTTCGACCGTTTGCCGGTTGCGTTCCCACCATGAACTGCCCTGGGTCACGCCCCTGGATTCCTGTTCCATTGCCCGGTTGGTCCTGCGCAACCACCGCCGGATCAGCGCCATCGGCGCCCGCGGCCCTAGCCCGGCACCGCGCCGGCGAAACCTTCGATCACTCCTCGCACCATTTCGGCTGAGGACTGCCGTGACAGGGGTTCAACAGCGCCGGGTTGGCCTGCTCGGGGTCCGGCCGGGTGCCGCCCGGCGGCTTGGCCAGGCTCTCGGTCCGTTCGGGCTTGGCCGATGCCTTAGGGACCTCGATCGGGGCCGCGGCCTTGGACTCGGTCGCAGGTGTCGCACTTTCTTCGCGGGCCCCCAGCGCAGGCGCTGCCACCAGGGGCAGCCAAAAGGCCAGCAGGACAGGTACCACGGTGCGGCAATCCGTGCGGGCTGGAGCATTGCGTGGCGTCATGTCAGTCTTCCTCGGGAGGTCATCGATCAATGAAGTCAGGACGAGTTATCCACATTCCACTGTTTCAGTACGGCGCGCGGCGGACAGGAGGCGGCCTGGTTCTTCACCGAGAAACCGTGCTTGGCCACCTGCGGCGAGATCCCCATCTCGAGCAGGTATTGATAGCGCTCGGCGGCGTACTGGGCCGCATCCTGCTCCAGCGACTGCAGTTGCTTGACCGTGCTCTGCAAGGCCTGACTGGACTCGTAGCCGCTGAAATTCGAGAACATGTGGACGGTGTAGGCGCCCCCCGTCTCGATCGTGCGAAATACACCTCCCAGGAAGGCAACCGAGCAGGCGCTGACGCAGAAGGCGCCGGTACGGATTCGGGTCGGCACGCCGAGACCCCGGATCACGCGGCCCATCGCCTGGCCTTCCTCCGAATCGCCACCCGGCGAATTGAACCAGATTTCGTAAATGCCGCCGGGCTGCGCGAGCGCCTGCTGAATCTGCATCTTGAGGCGCGATGATTCGCCGGCCTTGATCTGGCCCTCGGCAATCACAACGACGCCTTTCGGGGTGGGCATCCGGCGATACGCCATGGGTTGCCAGAAACCGGCGTCGGCAGCCGGCCAAGCCGGGCAGGGATATTCGTCCGCCGACACCGCCGACGCGGCCAGCGTAAGGGCGGCAGCCAGGACCGCGCGCGCCCGATCGGTCAAGGGGCTCAGACGACCCCCGCGGACCAGGTCCCGGTTTTCGGGTCGCGGCACAGCGTTTCGGTCTGTTCCACATCCTTGCCCTTGACGTTGACGAAGTTGCGCTGGGTGCGGCATTCACGACCATCGGCGCCGTTGTTCTGCGCGATCACGGTAGAACCACCCGACACGCCGGGATTGCTCTGGCTGCTCCAGGTGCGGGTCGAGCCGGGACCGACCTGGTTGCTGTTGATGGCCTCGCGCGCCGCCGCTTCGGCCTGCAGGCGCTCGCGCTCGTCGAGATACTTGGCGATCTCTTCACCGATCAGGCCGCCGATATTCGTGGTCAGATCGCCTACGGATTGGGTGCCGGGGATGCCCGTCTGAGACAGGTAAGAGCCGCCCACATTTCCGGCTAACTGACCCAACTGGTTGCCCATTTCCTTGGTGCATCCCGTAAGAATCAATCCCAATGCGGCGACCGCCGCGACGAGACACGGGCGTGCCTTTCGATCGACTCTTGCCATCGCTTTTGCCTCCAGTCCGTACGTCGCGCGATTCTAACGCGTCCCGGCCCGCTGCGGACAAGAAGTTGCCTGCGGCGCGGCCCGCCCGGTGACCGATGAAAGCAGCCCGGCCTGCTCGTAAGCCCCAGCCGTTCTTGTTATATTCGCGGCGCACACAACCACAAGAACCACGAGGAAAAAATGGAATCCAACTTCATCAAGGCGGCAATCGGGTTCGGCATCCTGATGGCTGTCGGCTTCATCATTGTCGGGACGACGCGGGAGACGCAACAGGAGAAGATCCAGGGGGCTTTCCTGCAGACATCGAGCATGCTCAACACGCTGGCGCTCGACAAATGCACCGAGGCGGTCAGAAACGAGGTGGGCACCCATCCCTATACCCCATCCGAATCCAGCAGCGACAATCTGACTTACGTGTCCCTGGCCTGGAACAACGTCGGCTCGGCCAAGCGCGCCGAATGCCGCTACATCATGGATCAGGGCATCACCTTGCTGAAGGTCGACGAGCGCACGGTGATCGAGAAGGCGGAGCCGGCGACCGGCGCCCCCGCTGCTGCCGGCGGCGCGCACCACCGCCAGTAAATCCCCCCGGTCCGGCTCGCCCCACCCGAGCCGGACCGGCGGCGCTCCGGCTCAGGTCAGCGGACGCGCCAACCGCCGCTCCAGGATCCGCAACGGGATCAGGCCCGGTGCCGGTTGGTTTTTCGGTCTACGGCCTCACGACAGCCGGGCGATCAGATCCGCGGCCAAAGCGCCGTAAACCGCCGCCATGCTGTCCATCAGCGGCAACAAACTGGGCAGTGCCTCGCCCTCCTTGATCGACGCTTCAAGCGCTGCCGCCAGCGGCTGCAGCGCCGTGGCACCCAGAACGGCCGCGTTCCCCTTGATCGTGTGCGCCATGCGCCGCGCGTCCTGGAACTCGCCGGCTAGCAGCGCCGCGCGCAAGGCGGCGATGTCACCGTCGCAACGTTCCGCGAACAGTTTCAAGACACGCACATAGACGTCCATCTGATCGCCGAGGTATTCCAGGCCCTGCCTCGCGTCCAGACCCTCGATTTGCGACAGCACACCGCGCAGATCCGAAGCGGCAGGCGCACTCACCGGCGACTTTGGGGCGGATTGAGGCGGCTGCAACGCCGCGGCGGCCGGCGCGCTTCCGACGGGCGGCAGCCAGCGCAGCAGGGCACCGAATAGCGCCGCCGGCTCGATCGGCTTTGCCAGGTGATCGTTCAGGCCCGCCTGCTGCGAAGCGGTACGATCTTCGGCGAACGCATTCGCCGTCAGTGCCAGGATCGGTACCGCGTCACGGCCGGGCATCTGCCGGATCATCGCAGCGGCCGTCAGTCCATCCATGACCGGCATCTGGATATCCATCAGAATCAGATCGTAATCGTACTCGGCGACCCGCTCGACCGCCGCGCGGCCGTCCTCGGCCACATCCACGGTCAGACCGCAATCGCTCAACAAGTCGAGCACGACCTCGCGATTCAGGGCGTTGTCCTCGACTAACAGCAAATGCGCACCGGCATGACGCGTGCGCACCGCGGCCGGCGTAGCGGGCGTTTGCAGAGCGGGGTCGACCCGGCCTGCAGCAACATCGCTCCCACGCAGCAGTTTCGCCGTGAACCAGAACAGGCTGCCCTGTCCCGGCTCGCTCTCGACACCGATCTCTCCTCCCATCAGATGCACGAGGCGCCGACTGATGGCCAAGCCGAGTCCGGTGCCGCCATAGCGACGGGTGACCTCTCCGTCAGCCTGCTCGAAGGCCGAAAACAGCCGTTGTAGGGCCTCCGGCGCAATGCCGATACCCGTGTCCCGGACTTCGAAGCGCACCAGAAGCTGTTCGTCATCCTCAGCCACCAGCCGCGCACGCAGCGCAATCTGGCCCGCTTCGGTGAACTTGACCGAGTTGCTGACGAAGTTGACCAGGATCTGGCGCAGACGCAGCGGATCTCCCGTGAGAGTGCCTTCCAGCCGCGGGTCGGTCTCGACCCGCCACGACAAGCCTTTCTGCGCGGCCGAGTCGTGAAACAGGGCTTCGACGGCCTCGAACAAGGCCGCCACATCGAAGGCGGTCGCGTCAAGCTGCAGCTTGCCCGACTCGATCTTCGAGATGTCCAGGATGTCGTTGAGGATGGACAGCAGGTGCTGGGCCGCATCGACGATCTTGCGCAGGCGCTGCGTCTGCTCGGGATCGACACTCCGCTCGGCGAGCAGATGTGTCAGGCCGAGTATCGCGTTCATCGGCGTCCGGATCTCATGGCTCATGTTCGCGAGAAAGGTGCTTTTGGCGCGGTTCGCCGCCTCGGCCTGATCGCGTGCGTCGGCGAGCGCGGCCTCGAGGCGGCGGCGCTCGGTGACGTCGCGCAGGCCGCAGTAGAGCAGCTCGCGTCCCTGCAACCTCAGCGACGTCAGTGACACCTCGATGAAGACATCGGCACCGTCGGACCTGAGCCATCGCCAGTCGAAGCGGCAGGGTACGCCCCGCAGCGCGGCACCGAGCAGATCTGCGGCATACTCGTCGCTGCGCCGGCCGTTCGGCTGGAATTCCGGCGAGAAATCGACCGGTGAATGTCCAATGACATCCTCGCGACCGCTGGCGCCGAGAACGGCCACTGTGGCATCGTTGCACTCGACGAACCGCCCCTCGTGAATCAGCATGACCGGATCGAGGGCCCCTTCGAACAGCAGGCGGAAGGTTTGTTCGCGCTCCTGCAGCGCCACCTCCACCCGCTTGCGCTCGGTGATGTCGCGGCAGATCGTTGCCAGGACTTCGACGTTGCCACTGCCGTCGGCGGCTTTCTCCGCGATGATCAACTGCGATACGGGGATGGGTAATCCGTCGCGGTGCTGCAACACGTTGTCCTCGAACCACACGCCGTGCTCGATGGCCGCGGGCAAGCCCACCTCGGCCACCCGTCGGAAGGTCTCGGCGTCGTGGTAATCGGAAATGTGCGTGGCATCCAGCGGCTCGTCGTCCGGAATGCCCAGCATCCGCCGACCCGCCCGGTTCATGTACGTGATCCGGCCCGCAGTGTCAGCGGTCGCGACCAGATCGCCGCTGGCCTCGACGACCGCAATGAGCCGGGACCGCTCGGCTTCCGCCCGCTTGCTTTCGTCGATGTCCGTATGCGTGCCGATCATTCTCAGCGGCCGGCCATCGGCACTCCATTCGACCACCTTGCCGCAATCCAGAATCCAGCGGTAACTGCCATCCCTGCAGCGCAGGCGGAACTCCGGCGCATACCGCGCGACACGGCCTGCGAAGTAATCCGTCAAGACATTGAACACGCGCTCGGCGTCGTCGGGGTGAATCCGGGTCTGCCACTCCTCGACGTGGCTGCGCCAATCGCCCGGGGCATAGCCGAGCATGGTCAGCAAACGCGGCGAGTACAACACCTCGCCGGTCACGACGTTCCAGTCCCAGACCCCCATGTCGTGAGCTTCCAGCGCGACCAGCCAGCGCTGCTCCCTGTCCTCAAGCTCGCGTTCCGACTCTTTCTCGGCGGTGATGTCGCGATTGACGCCCACCATGCGCAGGGCGCGCCCGTCGGCGTCGCGCACGACGCGCCCAAAGGCTGAGATGTGACGAATCGCCCCGTTGGGATGCACCACCTTAAAGTTGGTCCGGAATTCGCCCAGTCCATCGACGGCTTCCTGAATCTCCCGCTCGGCCCGAATCTTATCGTCCGGGTGCAGCGCGCGCGACCAGGCTTGGTACGCTGAGTTGAACTCATCGGATCTGGTCCCGTAGAGTTCAAACATGCGCTGATCCCAGATCAGTTCATCCTCCGGGATCCGCCATTCCCACACACCGATTTCCGCGGCGTCGGAGGCGAGTTGCAGGCGCTCCGCCGTAACGGAGAGTTGTTGCTGCGCCTCCAGGAGTTCCGCCGTGCGTGCGGCGACCGCAGCTTCGAGATCCTCCCGATAACGAAGCTCCAGCTCCTCGACACGCTTGCGGTCGCTAATGTCCTTCGCGACACCGTTGTGGATCGCGTCACCGTTAGGGCAGATGTTGACATGGGAATCGAGGCGCAGCCATCGGAAAGCGCCATCAACCAGGACGCGCCCCTCCCACCAGTTGTGCTCGTCGCGGCGGGCAATCGCTGCTTGCAGGCTGGGCCAGTCGTCCGGGTGGACGATGTCGAAAGCGGCCTGGAGGTCTCGCATCAGCGCCGCGGCGTCCATGCCGAGCAGCTCGGCGAAGCGGTCGCTGACATAGTCCATGCCCATCGTGCCGTCAGGGCGTATCCGGAACGTATACACTCCAACCGGAATGCATCCGACCAGTTCGTTGTAGCGCTCCGTGCTGTCGCGCAGCGATGCCGCAGCCCGCTGCTCTTCGGTCACGTCCCAATTGACGCCAACGGTCCGAGCCACCGCCCCGGACGCATCGCGCTGTAAAAACGCAAACGAACGGATGTGTCGAACGTCGCCATCCGGCCGGCAGATGCGAAAGGCGGTGTCATAGGCGGCGTCGCCCTTCAGGGCGCGAGCCCAGACATCGGCCTGGGCATCCCGGTCCTCGGGTCCGAGCGCGGCGACCCAGTCGGCCACCGTGACGGCAGTGCCGGGCGGCAATCCGTAAAGCCGCAGCATCGTATCGTCCCAATGCAGGGTGTCGGACGCGACTTCGAATTCCCAGACTCCGATGCCAGCACCCTGTACCGCCGCATCGAGTCGCTCGCGCACACGTTCCATTGCAGCGTCGGCAGCGCGGCGCGCGGTCAGGTCGACGACGCTGGCGATCACATGGATCTGGCCGGCCACCGTCACCGGCGCCAGGCTGACGTCGACCGGAATCTCGTGGCCTGCCGCATGCTGCCCGCTCAGTTCGCGCCCCAGGCCAAGTTGGTGCGGTCGGGCGTTGCGCAGGTAGTCGGCACGCAGTGCGGGGTGCGCCTCGCGCACCCGGGCCGGGACGAGTTGCTCGATGACGACGCCGGTCAATGTCCCCTGCTCGTAACCAAAGGTCTTCTCGGCGGTCGCATTGGCCTGTTCGATCACGCCGCTTTCGGAGACCAGCAACATCGCGACCGGCGAGGCGTCGAATATCAATTTGGCCCGCTGCTCGCTCTCACGCAGCGCCTCCTCGGCGCGCCGCCGGGCCGTGATGTCCGTCAGCAGGCAATGCGTGCGGATGAACCGGCCGGCAGCGTCGCGCTGAACCCGTCCTTCGAGGATCACATCGACGGCACTGCCGTCCTTTCGGGTCAGGCGTAATTCTACCGACGTCGACGACTCACGCTTGAGGCTGTCGAACTGGTCCGGGAACCCTGGGCGTATCGTGTCGTCCCAGACCTCATCGAAGCCGCGCCCCATCAGTTCGGTGCGTGCGTATCCAAGCAACTCGCAAAGATGCTCATTGGCGTCGATGAAGCGCCCCTGGATATCCAGCGACTGGTAAGCCATCGGCGAGTTCTCGACCAGACTGCGGAAGCGTTGCTCGCTGTCGCGCAGGCGCAGTTCCAGTTCCTTGCGCTCGGTGATCGGCAGCAGAATTCCAGTCTCGCGGAGCGGCCGGCCCGATTCGTCCCGTTCGGTTCGGCCCTTGTCGAGCATCCAGACCCATTGCCCGTCCTTGGTGCGGACGCGGTACTCGCAATCGAAGCCGTCGCGGCGTCCGGCATCGCTGTCGGCGAGTTGCGCTTCGATGGCAGGCCGGTCGTCGGGATGGACCAGATCCAGCCAACCGCGATCGGCGCAGACCAGTTCGTCACCCGCGTAACCCAAGGTGGCAAGCAAGCGCGGGTCGATCCGCGACCTACCGGTGCGACGGTCGGCATCGTAGTAGCCGCCGCCCGAGCCTTCGAGAGCCAATTCGAGTCGTTCCCGGGACAGCCGCGACTCGCTTTCGGGGTGCTCGCCGGTCAGGACAGGGCGTACGACACCGACCAGCCCGATGGATCGACCAGAGGCATCGCGCAGCGCGGTCCTGGTGATCTCGAAATGCGCCGGGGCAGTCCCGGCGACGTAGCACAGCCATTCGTCGTGACGTTGCGGCTCGTCCAATTCCATGGCCTCGAGATCCTGCGCCTCGAAACGGGCAGCGGGTTCGGGCTCGATCAGGTCGCGATCCGTCTTGCCTCGGATCGCCGCATCCGACAGACCACACAGCCGTTCGAACGCGGGGTTGCAGCCCAGGTAAACACCCTGACAATCCTTAAGCCAGACCGGGTCCGGGATGCCCTGCATGAAACTGCGGAGGACGGCGAACTCGGCCGCCGCGATGCCAGTCTCCACGTTCGCTTGCGCTCCACCGCCGCGGTGGTGGCCGCCTGTCGATTGGCTCATCAGGATCTGTCCTTCGTGGAGGGGGCGCAGCGTTGCGGTGGTGTGCCGGGAAGGGCGCGCAGAAACGGACCTATTTCCAAGGTGTAGCCTAGCGCAAGGACGGCAACCTACGCCAGAATGATTGATTACCGCGTTAGGACATTCGTCTCGGCAGAGTGTCACCATGGGGATCTCAATCTGGCTTCGGAGATCTCCTCGACCTAATCGGCAGCTACCCGACGTGGTTAGCGTATTGAGGGAAAGTCAATGACTCAGCGGAACTTTGCAGAGATGGCGAGCCGATTCCTCGCTCGCGCCGGTCTGGCGGCTTTGTGGTTGGTTCTGACGGCAACGCCGGGATCTGGATTTCAAGGCTTGCAGCCACTGCGCGACGCGGTAGGGAGCGAAACGAGGGCCACGTTCGAACGAACCGGCCAGACCCTTCCCCCGAAAACTTCGGCACCCACTAAACGCGGGACGCCGCGGCCGACGTCGCCCGGGTTCTGGTACTCGCCTCAGATCGTCGAGGAACGGCGCGCACCGGTACAGGGCACGCCGATCCGCCCCGTACCGGTCCCGCCGATGTTTCCGACGCCTGCCTCGCCCGGCCTGCCGTCGGCGGTGCAGCCGCCAAATTCGGGCGGGAGACGTTAGGGTGCTCGCTATTTTGCGATCGTGATGCTGGGCACGCCGGAGTTCGGGACTTCGCTGACGGCCATCTGAAACAGCTGATGCAGAATGCGGAAGACATCGCGGTTCCAGGGATACTCCTTGTCCTTGGCGAGCGAGTAGTAATGGTCATTGAACTCGACGACCATGTCCGCATCGTCGGGCGCGCTTTCGCCTTCGACCACATCCAGCGTTTTCTCCGGGTTTTCTGAAACCTCCGGCGTCCGCGGATCGCGTTCGACGAAGTACTCCGGGTCCTGATCGATCGAGCGACCGATGAAGTCCAGGATTGCGATGAAGCTCCGGAAGCGGAACCACCCGCGAAACGGGTACTCCCCACCCGGATATCCCTCCCGGATGTCGACCATGATGTCGTTGGCCTGACCCTCCTGGGCCTGGGCGTTCAGCTTGATCTTCTCATCGTCGATCAGTTCCTCTGGATCGTAGTTGGTAATCACGAGCGCGCCTGGCACGCGCTTGGTCAGGTAGTACAACCGGGTCTGGGGGTCGAGTTCGATCGCCACGTCATCCTTGGCCAGCGATTGCATCGCTTCCAGCGTCATGGTCTCGGCCGGAAGAATCCAGGAACGCCTCAACATGACCGATTCGATGTGCAGATCGCTGCTGTCCTGGATAGCCGACAGGTGCATCGCAATGCGACGGAACGTCGGATAACCCACCTGCTCCGAAGGCTTGTTGTGACAGATGAAGTCCGGACCTTGGGTGGACAGGCGGAATTCCTCGGCGAGCACGCGGAACAGCAGATCCACGGGATAGTTCTGCCGTAGCAACAGGATCACCTTGCTGGTCGGAAACGGCGTCAGCAGGCGCCGGGTGAACTCCTCGCCCTGCAGCGGCACGACACTGATGGTCGGGTTCTCCGACACGCTGCCCCCGAAGATGGGCGCCAGCAAGGCACCACTGCTGCCGGTAAAGGCGGGCGTACCGCCGGCCGTGAACTGGAAGTTGTAAGTGGCGGCGATGTTCGCGACCCCCGTGAAATGGGCGGGCAGCGAATGGCGGGAGCGCGCGATATTGAGCAATAGCTGCTTCGCCAGGATATCGGCATTGGCCTGGTCGTAGCCGAGGACCGCGCGATCGAGCGTCATCGGCGACATGCACCCGCTCACGTTGGCCGCCAGCGCCAGCGCAGAAAAGCGGATAACGAACCAATGAGCTGCCACGTATAGCCTGTTTGGAGCGGCTTTGACCAACCGGGGACTGACGTCCACCGGGTAATTGGCAGTGCCGGGACCGGCCCCTCACAACGTCACGGCAGATGACAGAAGCTCCGTGCAGCGTGGGTGTCGAGGCCGATCACCCTTAACTTGCACCCTTTACGCTGATTTGTAGCAGTCTAGCCATGCGGTATGACAGGGCGGTTACCGCCAAGGGCACCGACCCGCCGAGGCAGGAAGCGGAATCCGCAGATGGATGGCGCGGGCAGTCTTTTTTTAAGAATCATTCTCACTTATGATGTCTTCGGCCTTCACTCGTTACCGGAGATATCGCCATGCAGACTCCAAGTCCCACCTGTCGAATCGAGATTCTCGCCCGCACCGAGCATTGCTCAGTCGGCTACTGTCGCGGTTGCAACGTCTTTCATGTCGACCTGGGCACCGTCAGCTTGAAGCTTCATACGCTGCAGGTGCATGCTCTCGGCGGCAGCCTGAATCAGGCCCTGCAAGTCTTCAAGCGCACCATTCTCGAAGGGGAGGGACCCGGTTTTCGACGCGAACTCGAAGAATCGGTTCATTGACGGCCCTTGGCCGTGCATACTTCCCAGGTCGTAACCGCTGCCGCGGCGCCGCGCACCTGAACCCGCGCCGCGAGGCCAGCAGCCGGCATCTTTTCCCCTCGGCAATAGGAGTAGCCAACATGTTGTCACGGCCCCTGCTTCTCGGCGCGCTGGCCTTATCGGGATGCGCTCCGCTCCCTATCGCGGACTTGTCCCAGGTCAGCGATGCCGCGGGCAGCCAGCCATTGGTCGGTCAGCCAGCCCATACCCCGCTGGGTGGCCTCATGTACACCGAGTACAGCTACTGGCATCGTTCCGGGGCGCGCATCCTTGACGCCAATCGTCAGCCCTTCGGGCTCGGCGGGCTGTTCATCGGTAAGGGCGAAGTGGTCTTTCCCGCCCGACTCGGCAAAACCGAGGTCTACTGCTCGGACAAGAAGATCTATTCGGACCCGATCGCGGGATTCGTCTCGAAGGCCTGCTTCGCGGACACCGGCCATGATGGCGTGTTCGACTCGGTCCAGGTCGCGCCGGAACAATCGACGTGGGTCGAACGCGCGTTATCGACACCGCTCCGCTATTCAAAGATGGACATCCCGGTCCCGCACCGCGGCTCGTTCAGGTACGAACTCGCCTACGACGGGTATGCGGATCACACGCTGCATCTGTCGTACCGCGAGTATCGAGGCAAATCGCTGGACCGGCCGTCCTACACCCAGCAGGCCAAATATGACATCGGGAGCTTCCCGACGTCGGTCGTCTTCCGCAATGTCAAGATCGATGTCACGCAGGCCAACAACCAGGAGATCATCTACACGGTCCGCAGCGGGTTCTGACCGGGACGATCCCGGCACTGACACGGACGATGCCCGAACTCGGCCCTCTGCGTCCGGCAGGTCAGCCCGTCGTCGTCCCACGCCGTATGACCTTCGTCCGGCATTTCGGAGACCTCCGGTACTGACGCAAAGACCTCGACAAGCGCCCCTTACCCACTTATCTTCGCTGACGGCCTGATCCTTACTCCCGCGGTGAGGATCAGGTCCATCGGGAGCCTGACAAGAACTCGGCAGGGGCGTCGCATGCTGCATATTCCGATCAACGAACAGGGTTGGGGCCTGTTCGTCCAACTCATCCGGAACCTGACCCGGTCGGACGTCGGCGGCAAAGCCGTTGCCCTGTTCGTCACGTTGACCGCGTTGCTGTTCGCGACGAACGGCCTCAACGTACTGAACAGCTACGTCGGCCGAGACTTCATGACGGCCATCGCCAACCGGGAGACGACGACCTACCTGCATGAAGCCGCCATCTACCTGGGCGTGTTCGCCGCATCGACCGTGGTCGCGGTACTGATCCGCTACGCGGAGGAGAGCCTTGGAATACTGTGGCGTCAATGGATGACGCGGCGCTTCGTCGAACTCTACCTGCAATATCCGACCTATTACCGGATGAACGACGCCGTGATCCGGAACAGCGGCATGGAACACCCGGACCAGCGCATCGCCGATGACGTCCGGACGTTCACGACGACAACCCTGTCGTTCGCGCTGATGCTGATGAACGGGTTGTTCACGATCGTCGCGTTCTCCGGGGTGCTTTGGCGCATCAGCCCGACGCTGTTCATGGTCGCCGTCGGCTACGCCGTGATCGGGTCGCTGCTGACGGTCTGGCTGGGCGGCGCATTGATCGATCTCAACCATGCGCAACTGGACAAGGAGGCGACGTTCCGCTCCGGACTGCTGCACATCAGCGAGCGCGCGGAGTCCGTGGCGCTGCTACACCGGGAGAGACCCCTGCTTCGAAGGTTGCTGATGCGGCTCGACGACCTGGCCGGGAACTTCCGGAGGATCGTCAAGGTAAACCGCAATCTCGGCTTTTTCACGACGGCCTACAACTACTTGGTGCAGGTGCTGCCCATTCTGCTGGTGGCTCCCCTGTACATGCGCGGTGAAGTCGACTTCGGCGTCGTCACGCAGTCGGTGATGGCGTTCACGACCCTGGTGGCCGCCTTTTCATTGATCATCACGCAGTTTCAGTCGATTTCGTCCTTCGCGGCCGTAGTCCAGCGGTTGATCAACCTCTGGTATGCGATCGAGCTGGCGCAAACCGAAACCGTCTCCGGCATCGACTGGACCGAGAGCGACGACCGCGTCGCCTTCGAGAACCTGACCCTACGCTCCACGACCGACGGACACACCCTGGTCCGGGAACTCTCGGCCTCGATCCCGCAGGGCAAGCGCACCCTGATCACGGCCATCGACGACGCGGCCAAGGACGCGATATTCAAGGCCACGGCGGGAATACTCGACATCGGGCGGGGCAGGGTGTTCAGGCCCCGCCTGAGCCGCGTGTTGTTCCTGCCCGAACGGGCCTACCTGCCGCCCGGCACGTTGCGTGAGGCGCTGGTATCGGCCGGGGAGCCCGGCAGCGTCGACGACGAAACCCTTATCGCCACGTTGCGCTCGCTCGGAATCGAGTCCGTGCTCGCCCGGACCGGCGGACTTGACAGGGAACAGGAGTGGGAGACTCTGCTGACCTTCAACGAGCAGTACATGCTGTCCTTCGCGCGAATTCTGATTGCATCACCCCCATTCACGGTGATCAATCTGCCGAGCGCCGATCTGAACCCGGAGCGAATACGCCTGATGCTGGCGCAACTGTCCGCGGCAGGAATCTCGTACCTCGTGATCGGCCGTCCCGGTCAACAGAACATCGAGGAGCAGCAACGCAGCTACGATGCCGTGCTGGAGATCGAACTGGATGGCGGCTGGGCGTGGCAGAGCGCGGCATGATGGGCACCCTTAGCTCCGCCGCGATGACCCGCATCGGCGGATTCCCAACCTCGGCAGGCGCCCACCGGTATGCTTCCGGCCGACCGCGGGCAGGACGAGCCCCGTGGCACTGAACGCTGCGTCCAGTGACGGCACCGGGTATGCCCGAGTCCTGCAGCCCGACCTGGCGACGGTATTCAGCGCGCGGGCGCAGCGTCTGCGGGCACTGTCCTCGACAGAAAGCGGTTTGTCCCCGTTCCTCGCACTACTGGCAAAGATCGTCGACGTGCAGCAAAGCGTCTGCTCGACGCTGGCGACCGGCGTATTACAGCCGACCCTGAGGGCAGGGCCTGTCCCGCTCGGCGCGGATGCCCCTCTTCCCGACATCTGGCTGACGGCGCTGCGCGCGCTGCTGAATGCGTTGCAGGTGCCGGATGAGCCCATCGGAGCCTGTATCGCACGCCTCGGACAACAGCCGCCGGAAGCGCTACAGGACTTCGCCGTTGCGCTGCTTTCAGGCAATCCGAACCAACTGGACCGCGGCGACGCAGCGCTGTTGGCCGCGGCACTGCAAGTGGTCTGGACCGCCGCAGCCGCACAACTGGACCCCGTCGCTCTGGACCCCGATCAGAGCCCCCGGGGCTGTCCAGCGTGTGGTTCGGCGCCCGTCAGCAGCGTGCTGCTGGCCGGTGGCAACACGCAAGGACTGCGCTACCTGTGCTGCTCGCTTTGCTCAACGCAGTGGAACCTGCCCCGGATCCGCTGCGTCTGGTGTGGGGCAAGCGGCCGCATCGGCTACTACCACATCCAGGAAACCGACGCGGCCGTGCGGGCCGAAGCCTGCGACGACTGCGAGACCTATACGAAAATCCTGGATCAAGAAAAGCAGCCCGCGCTCGAGCCCTTCGCCGATGACCTGGCGACGCTTGGCCTGGACGTAATGATGGCGGAGGCGGGCTACGCGCGGTTTGGGCTGAACCCGTTTCTGTTGCCGGGGGCTGAGCGAGAGTAACCATTCACCCTGCTGCCTTGCTGGGTAGTGGGAGCGGGCCGGGAGGGCGAGACCGTCTGCGGGAGGGAACCCGCAGACTAGCCTCCAGGGACGGATTCACGGCGTGTCTCGGCCTCCCCGACCGCTCCCGCGAGGGGGGCGCGAACGGTTACTTGGCGAGAGGCCGGAGCGCCGGCACGTGGGCTGGCAACGCCGGACAGGAGGAAAGGACACCGCATCGCCGCAACTGGATCACACGGACCCTCGGCAAGATACCGGAGCGGGTCAGTCCCCTGCGCCGCGAGCGTTGTAAAGTGCGAAGACCTCGTCCGGCGTGCCGGAGGCCAGCAGCCGACCACCTTCGAGCAGGAACGCACGATTGCACAGACGCCGAATGATTTCCTCCGAGTGCGACGCCAGAACCAGGATGCCGGACTGACGCACCAGGCCCTCCAGCCGTTCCTGAGCCTTGTCCAGAAACCGGGCGTCGCCGGCGCCGATCCATTCGTCCATCAACAGGATCTCCGGCACGAAGCTCGTCGACACCGCGAACGCCAGTCGCAGCAACATACCGCTGGAGTAGGCGCGAACCGGCATATCCAGATATTCCCCGAGTTCCGTGAACCGGGCGATTTCTTCCGTCTTTTCCCGGAGTTCATCCCTGGAAAGTCCCATCAGCAAACCGCGCAAAAAGATGTTCTCGTAGCCGCTCGCCTCCATGTCCATGCCGAGCGAGGGATCGAACAGCGCCGCGGCCCGCCCTTGCAGCTTGACCGTGCCCTGGCCCGGCTCGAAGATCCCGGACAGGACGCGCAGCAGGGTCGACTTCCCGGCACCGTTGGGCCCCACCAACCCGACACGTTCCCCGTGCGATATCGTGAAGGACAGATCCCGGAGCGCCTTGACGACAACGGTATCGTTCGACTCGCGCGCCACGCGCCCGCCGCTGCCGATACGCACGATCGCCTTCTTCAGCGAGCGACTGCCGGCGCCGAACAGCGGAAAATCCAGCGAAACGTTCTGTACAGTGATATGCGCCACTGAACTACACCCAGAATGCGATGCGGCGGCGAAGCCGGGCAAACATGAAGAAGGCCACCAGGGAACCCAGCAGTGCGCAACCCAGGGTCACTGCCCAGGTCTGGAGCGAAATCCCGTTACCCAGCATGGGGCCCCGGATCAACTCGACGAAGTGGAAGAAGGGGTTTTCCTGCACGAACACGGGGCGGCTGGTCAACAGCTCGGGCTTCCAGAGGATCGGGGTCATGAAGAAGACGACCTGCACCAGACTGGACACCACTTGCGGGATGTCTCGGAAGCGCGCGCACAGCGCGCCGAGCACCAGACCGGACCAAAAGCCCGTGTAGAGGATGATCGCCAGACCGGGAAGCAACCAAAGGAGCTGCCATGTCGGCACGACCTTGAAAATCAGGGCGACGGCTACGAACACCAGCGCATTGTGGAAGAAGATGATCAGATTGCGCCAGCACAGTCGAAACAGATAAAGCGACACAGGTAATCGCAGCTGGCGAATGTAGCCCGTAGCGCCGATGAATGCCGTACAACTGTCAATGACGAGCGTCGAAATCAAATTCCACGCGACGAAGCCGACCGTCAGAAACGGCAGATAGTCATCGAGCGGCGTCTTGAAGAGATCGCCGTAGACGTACCCAAGCGCACCGACCATGACACCCATGCTCAGGGTCAGCCACAACGGACCGAGGATCGAACGGCGGTAGCGCTGGCGGACGTCCTGCCATCCCAGCATGCCCCAGATGGGCCAGGCCCTTAAGCCGTCGGCAAGGTCCGCACAGGCCAGACGAAGTTGGTTCATATTGGCTAGAAGGGGATGTCGAAACGGTCTGCTCTATATGGCATAGGGCGGGGGCTTGCGATTGCACTAAACCTAGCGGTGGCGCACGTCCTGACCTGCAACACCAACGCGGCGTCTCAAGATGATGCCACCGAGCTTTGGCTGGATTGGAAAGTACAGTCGGCCCTCAAGCTGACACTGTTACGTCAGGCGCTTCCCGGGGGGAGCTCCAAGGCATTCCGACATCCGCTGATAGTAACGATTAAAATCCGCGTGTTCCCCCCCAGGGCGGGAACCGCATTTTCTCGGAACGGAGCGCAACGCGCAACCGTGACTTCGCCGCCCCCAGTGAAGCGGAACCATGGGTAGCTGCCGATCACGAAAGGTTCTGGTCGGTTGCAAATGCTGTCCAAACGCTGCGCTAATGTCGAATGCGGGCCAGTTCCAGGGCGCTGCTATAGCATGTTATCATGAGACAATGTTAAATGGGGCGTTTGTCGCAGATATGGGCCTTTCGTTTAGGCCGCCCCGTTCCAGCGGCACTTTCGGGGAGTGGCGGATACACCAAAAGTGCTTACTCAACCTTCAAAGCCAGATACCGAAACTGAGTAATCTCGCCGCGCTCATTAAGGTGCCATCCGATACCGCATGACGCACTTTGCAAGCCTCGTCGACTTTTTCCTTGTTACTTTGGCGTGTGTGAGAAAACTTGCTGCCGACATAGTTCGGCTCTTGAGTCAATATTTGACGTTACACGACACGACATCAAGACAATCGGTATTAGCTGAAGGGATAGCTCATCCGCAGCGACCCGACTTAACCCGTAGGTTCGCGAAACGCTCATACGGCTCTGCTTATAGAAAAAATCTGCCCGAAAGATTGATACTGAATGTTTTCAACGGCCACATTAAATTGCAGCCAGAAGCATCCTTTGTGCAAAGAGACTTGGAGCACACCACATGCAGGAATAGGGGGTTATTATTACTTTATCGGAAAGCAGTTAAGTAGAATAACAATCCGGGACGGGGAGCAAAAAACATAACCTGACCTTTGAATATCTCAGGGTTTCAGTGGCTTGCAATGCGGATATCTAGAACAATAAGGGAGAGTCAACCTTGGGCATCATTGATTGATGGCGTAGACGCCTAATGGCGGCAATCATGAATACCAAGACAGCCCAGCGAGCGACTTGAATGGAGAGCACCTTCATCCAGCCAGATCTCTCGCTTTGCAGAAGAACTGCTATGGAGCAAAACGCTCACAGGACGACAGCCGTTGGCCACCCAAACGAAACGGTGCGACGCCTTGTCCAGGTAGCGTTCGGGCTAGTTTGGAAGGCCGAGCGTATGGAAGCTCCGGGTGCTACAGTACTTGAGGCGTCAGTTGATCCCGCGGACACCAACCAGTTCATCGGCCGTCACAGACACATCAGAGTTCACGGATGTTGCCCACTTGGCGGTCAGCGCGTGCCTGGAAAAGCGGTTCCACTTCAGTTAAACGGACCGTGGATGTGCTCTTGCCATTCTTTGCACGGCGACAATCAACGGAATCTTGTCACCCGGGCTGTACGAGCATTCCCTTCTCGAACAGTCGTCATCGACGTCAAGGCGCGCCACACAAAAGGTTTCCGCCGTGGCTCACCTCCGTTGGTGTTTCAACAACTAGCCCGGAACTGCAGGGTAAGGCACATAATGGCGTGGCTCCAGGTTCTGCAAAGAGACAGCGTTGTTGCCCGCGCGAGCCGATGTAACGCAAAAAGACACGCTGCCCGCGGCGGCTTCGTCCCGGCGGAGGCGGACTGGATGACTGTACTTTCGTGCAAGGACACACGGCACTGCTAGTGGTGAGCCTCAACCCGTTCCAAACCGCCGTGCGTAGCACTGCAACCGGCCCAACAGCAGAAATGCGACGGGCACAGCTGCGCGCGACCATCGGCCCCATGCAACAGTCTGCACCTTGCCGCGCGACGAATTCCCGCTTCGACAGGCCGAATTCGCACGGGACTCGTGGCGTCGCACCGGGCGTTCTCACGATGCTGCAAATCCCACTCCGCAAAAGCCACATCGTCCCATTGCATGCGACGCCCCATCGGCTACTACATGAAGATGCCCTTGTATTGATCGGGCACGTTTTTTCCTGAGGCCTCAATGGACCACTCATCGCTCCTTCATTCATCACTGGTCAAACCCGACCTACGCGGCCATGCGACGGGGTGGACCAGTCATATTCCCTTTGCAATTTGGCTGGTGCAGGCGCTCAAGCCCAAGGTCATCGTTGAACTCGGAACACAGCAAGGTCAATCATATTTTAATTTTTGCCGGGCGGTAATAGCCGACAAATTGGAAACGAGAGTCTACGCAGTAAGTGCCTGGGCCGGCACCGACCGTAACGGACTTTGCGGAGAAGCAGTATTTTCTGAGGTCCAGAAGCACAACCAAGAGCTCTACGGAAATATATCGAGCCTACTTCGGATGACGCTCGACGAAGCAGTCGACTATTTCTCTGATGGATCAATCGATCTTTTGCATATCGACGGATGTTATACGTATGAGGCTGTCAAGCGTGCCTTTGAGACTTGGCTCCCTAAGCTGACACCTTGCGCGGTCGTCTTGGTTCATCATACCAACGCAAGAAAGCGAGGATTTGGGGTTTGGCGATTCTGGGAAGAACTCGCGAGCCGCTATCCATTGAATATTGAGTTTAGCCACTCCCATGGGCTTGGTGTGCTACAACTGTCCCCGAGCGAGAATAATGTCTACCTAAACCTGCTAGACTCAGCATCGTCCGAAAGGAAATTATTTATTAAGTATTTCGAATCCAGAGGCGTCGACTTACTTCAACAACAGGCCGCTAACGACCGCCGAGAACTGGCCGTCGCCGAACGCGACAAACTCGCCATTGATTTAAATAAGAAGATTACCGGGCGCGATGCCAAAATAACCGACCTTACCCAGAAACTGGTTGATCGCGACGCGAAAATCCACGCGCTTGAGCATGATATTACTGCGCTAAGGAAGTTAGAAGACGATTCTACGACCAGGATCAGCGCGCTTCTTGCGTCAACGTCATGGCGCCTTACTGCACCGATGCGTGCACTGCGCATCTATAGCCAGCGTCATCTGTTCAGGCACACTCCAGGAACGCAGGGACGGGAAGATAGTGTGCAGATTGTCGCTAGCATTGCCGAGAGCGCTTTCGACCCTGATTTTTACTTGAAGCTTTATCCGGATGTCGCTCGCAGCGGCTTATCACCCCTAGATCACTACCGCAGTCATGGTCACGCCGAGGGACGACTTGGGAGCCCTCCGTCTCCCGATATCCATGGGTATTTAACTAACCCACGATCCAATAAACCAGCGGCCCTTGTCGTCAGCCACGAAGCCTCGCGGACAGGCGCACCGATACTTGCCCTGAACATTGCTCGCCACCTCCGTAAGACGCACAGTGTCATTGTTCTCCTTCTTGGCGGCGGTGATCTCGTGGATGACTTCAAGGAGGCTTGCGACGTGGTAGTCGGCCCACTTGTCGAACCACGCCACCCGCAGATCACGGGTGCGGTTATACATAAACTCTTTGGTGAGTCGCCTCCGGCTTTCGCCATCGTGAACAGCATCGAGTCGCGGGTGGTTTTACCCAGCCTAGCCAAACTTTTCGTTCCGACCGTCTGTCTTGTCCATGAGTTCGCCGCTTATACCCGACCACTTGACGCTTTTAGCGACGCGGTGTTCTGGGCGAGTGAGGTCGTTTTTCCCGCGAACCTCGTAAGAGATAGTGCTGTGGAGGCCTGTCCAGCGCTACATGAGCGTGAAACAATCGTGCTGCCGCAGGGGCGGTCGATCCCGCCGCAGCCCCAATATTCTGAAGCGGAATACCAAATTGAGGCGCGTCGGGTGCGGGACATAGTCCGACCAGACACGTTGCCAGAGAATGCCGTGGTCGTCCTTGGGGCGGGCTTCGTTCAGTCGCGGAAGGGTGTGGATCTGTTCCTAGCGTGTGCCGCGCGCGTAGCGGCCATGCAACCTAATAATCCATTTTATTTCGTGTGGGCCGGACACGGCTATGACCCCGAATACGACACTGGCTACTCCGTCTATCTGCGTGACCAGTTTCACAGAGCCAACCTCGAGAATGTGGTCTGTTTTGCTGGAGAGTTCCCTCACATTGAACTTGCGTATGAACTGTCTGACGTTCTTTTCCTGAGCTCACGGCTCGACCCCCTGCCGAATGTTGTTATCGATGCAGCACATTACCGCCTACCGGTCGTATGCTTCGACCGCTCTACCGGGATCGCCGACATTCTGACGGAGAATGGACTCGACGCACCCTGTGTAGCGCCCTATCTTGATGTCGAACAGGCCGCACAGCGACTGGTGGCTCTGATCGATAGCACTGAACTACGGAGGGACGTCGGAGAGACGTTTCACCGTATTGGGGAGAAGGTTTTCGACATGGAGTCCTATGTTGGCACGCTCGTCGAGATTGCTACGCGCTGCCGGGCAGCAGAAACCCAGGAGCGCGAAGACTGCGCCCTTCTGGAGCGAACCGACGACCTGCGCGTCGACTTTCTGCGACCGCCGGGCGCAGCAGACAGCGGCCGGGCCGAGGTTATTCGTTCCTTCGTCCGATCATGGGCGCGCGGCGTTAATCTGCGTAAGCCGCTTCCCGGCTTCCACCCAGGCATTTATCAGGAGCGCCGAGGTATGACTCTGGGTACGCGGAACCCCTTGGCAGACTATATCGATAATGGCAGGCCAATTGGTCCCTGGAACTGCGAAGTGATCGATCCCACAACACCCACATTAACGTCGGGATCTCGACTAAAGGTCGCACTGCACATTCACGCTTACTATTCCGATCTTGTATCAGACGTTGTACGACGGCTGCAGGACCAGCCCATGGATCTGGACGTTTTCATCAGCGTTCCGTCACGGGCGGCGGGAGAGGAGATCCGAGCCATCGTGCGCGCGACGTTCGAAGCCGGTGTCGAAGTCCGTGTGGTGCCGAATCGCGGCCGAGACATTGGCCCATTGCTTACCGAGTTCGGCGGTCTGTTTCTCGATAGCTATGACGTGATCGGTCATGTCCATACCAAAAAGACTGCCGATCTGAAGGACCCTGAAATCGGCAGGGTTTGGGGCGACTTTCTCCTGGAAAATTTGCTCGGCGGGCAGCATTCCATGGCGGCTAAGATCCTATCTGTGATGGAGGCAGATGAGGCCCTGGGACTGGTCTTCCCAGATGATCCACATGTATGGGGATGGACTGACAACTGGTCGATCGCGGAGGGGCTCGCAGCAGCTCTGGACCTCGGAGAATTACCGGAGCGCTATTTCTGGTTCCCTGTCGGCACGATGTTCTGGGCCCGAACAAAGGCACTGAAGCCATTGTGGGCTAAGCCGTGGCGATGGGAAGACTATCCTGAAGAACCGCTTCCCTACGATGGTACGCTACTTCACGCGCTTGAGCGGTTGCTACCCTTCGTGGTTGAAAAAATGGGTTATCGAATCGCGCTAACCAATGTCCCCGGTATTTCACGGTGAGCCGCAGTGGATAAGAGGATTCTGGTGCTTGGGGGGAACGGTTTTATCGGTTCCCATCTAGTGGACGCTCTCGCCTCGAGTGGAGCGTGGGTACGGGTTTTCGACAGGGCGGGCAGCCAACGACACCAAGTCGTTCGGGGTGTCGATTACCGCTATGGCGAGTTCAGCGACCACGCTACCCTGGCCGAGTCTTTGGCCGATACCGATTTGGTGATTCACCTCATTAGTACCACTGTACCGGGTACCGCAAATCTTGATCCGATCGCTGACATCGAGGGGAATCTGATTGGAACGGTCCGGCTACTGCAGCAGATGCGCGATGTTGGAGTTCCAAAGTTGCTGTTCCTCTCGTCTGGCGGGACTGTTTACGGAAACACCGAGATGAGTCCGATCCCGGAAGCCCATTCGCGGAATCCTTTATCGTCCTACGGCATCGTAAAATCGGCAATCGAAAGCTACATTGCGATGTATTCAACCTTGTTCGGACTTAAGTCACTGGTGCTGAGGGTTTCGAACCCCTACGGCCCGCGGCAGAGTCACCTCGGCGTCCAAGGCGTCATTCCGACTTTCTTCCATCGAGTCAAGACTGGCGACCAAATTAAGATTTGGGGCGATGGCACAAACCTAAGGGACTATCTCTACATCAGTGATTTGATCAGCTTTATTGTTGAAGCGGTCCGCCTGGACCTCAACGGAGTGTTCAACGTTGGCAGCGGTCAGGGCGCGTCCGTCTCCGACATATTGCAGCTGGTCTCTGAGGTAACCGGCGTAGATCCTGTCGTCGAATACCTCCCGGCCCGCCGCTTTGACGTGAAAAATGTTGTGCTGGACGTCTCTAAGGCGTGTGCTGCGCTGCAGTGGCAGCCCAAGGTCGCCCTGCGGGAGGGATGCGAACTTTACTGGCGCTGGCTTAATCAACGCGGCGTTTAAATACAACAAATCTGCCACGGAGACTCTAATGACTCTGGATATGGAAGGCACTCTTCATTTTCCTGTCGCAACTCGGCGGTTCGCTTCATCCTTAAACCTTTCGCTCTCCTCCGATGATGCGATGTACAATGGGAATGATCGTCACTATCTTTCCTGCGGCGCGTCGGCACTCAATGCGATTCTCGCGGCGCTTAACATAACAGGCGGAGAATCGCCTACCCGCGTACTAGACTTCGGGGCCGGTGCTGGACGAGTAACACGTTGGTTTCGCGCAGCATTTCCGGATGCGGCACTTGATGCCTGTGATATTCGCGCCGCGGACATGGAATTCTGTGCCAGCGCATTCGATGCCGAAACGTGGGTCTCCGGGACGGATATTGACTCCCTAAAGGCACCGAATTTTTACGATTTGATCTGGCTGGGGTCAGTGGCTACCCACCTGGCAGCGGATAAAACCATCGATCTGCTTGATAAGATGTTATCGTGGACAACATCGCATGGCTTGGTCGTGATGAGCCTTCATGGCCGCTTTGCCTTGCAACGGCAACGCTCCGGTGAGTTCACCTACATCCATGATGCCGCGTGGGAGGAAATCGAGCGGGGCTATTCGGCCTCAGGATATGGTTACGCGGACTACGAAGGGCAATCTGGCTACGGTATTTCCGTATCCAAGCTATCATGGATCACCAAGGTAATCGAAGCCCGACCGAATGCACGTCTCGTGCTTCTCGCAGAAACTGCTTGGGATAGCCATCATGACGTAGTGGCCATACAATCTACTTGCTAGACGAGACTGGTGACGAGAAACTCGGTGCTTATTCCCCCCTAAAGGAAGTTGTCTCTTAACTCGTTGCGCCGATAGGCGTCGTCACTCAAGGGCAGTGCGCTGAGCCGCCGCCATGCGATCGTTCAGAGATGAGGGAGCCCCGGCGATGCGCAATGTGTAGAAGACTGGCCATCACGATGCGTTACGACGCTCCGAATGTGCCGCCCGAGCGCTTCCGCCATCCTGTGCCGACATCTGGTGATTTACCCAATCCTGATAGGCCTGAGTCCACGACAACATACGGGAATGCTTGGAGAACAATCGACCCTTAATGCGTTGTTTTGCGTCCGATGACAGAGGAAGGTGATGCCAGAGCCAGCGGTTGGTGAGCCCCAGAGCTCGACGACCCCCAGCGTAGAATCTGTTGAGCGCCGTCCTGCGGAGGCACCGCAGCGGTTCCGTAATGCGCCATGATGTACTGCGCCTAAGGGCCGAGAGTTCCGCTTCGGCGGCAGCTGTAGCCTGCCGCAGTTCTTCCAAGCTACACTCGCGCACGGTCAGCATCTCTCGGAGGCGGTCGATCTCGCTGTCGCGTTGGGTAACTGTCTGTCGCAGGTCACGTATCACCGCTTCACGCTTGTCTGCGCTGCGGGCCGATAGGTCGCTCTCTCCCTCGCGCTCCTGGAGAAGGTCTCTGATTTCTGAGACGCCAAATCCAACTTCCAGAATCGTGTTTCCAGGGCCTTCGGCAGGACCCTCGCCCCCCACAGCATGAGTTGCGAGTCGATTGAAGAAGGCCTCGCAGTCGGAGGCCAACCGCTGCAACCGGCCGATCGGATCCACACCCGCATCGAGCACAGCGTTGAAGGTCAGGCTCTCCGAATCAATTATTCCCACACGCTCCATCGCGGCAGCCAACTCCTCAGAGAGCTGAGCGGCGCGTTCGTCAGACACACGTTTCTGCTCCGTCAGAATACTTAATATTTTCGTCTGTTGGTCATGGGCAACATATACCTTCTGCAGTTCAGCTTCGCGTACCTCTAGATAACCCGCGAAAGCGTCGACCTCGGCGAAGGTTCGCTGGATGGTTTGCCACGACTGTTCTTGTTGAACCGTGTCTAGGGTCACCCGGTCATCGGCCGCGGGCAATAGGAGTTCATAGACGTTCTTCGCCAGACCTCCCACCACGGTGTAGTTCTGGAGCGCGCTGAGGTCAAAGCGACTGTGCCTCAAGCCTTGTGAGAGAAACTCTGTAATGTATGGAGATTCCGCAAAGGTATTGCTGTCCGGAGCTGCTAGGCCGAGCGCAGAAGCAATTCGACGCAGTTCCGAGTCGGGCGAGTCCATAAGGCCATCATAATCCACCAGGAGGCGCGGTTTTCCACGGGTACGCTCGACCGAAAGAATAGTATGCCGCAACCAAAGCAAGATTGACTTCTCGAAAAGGAACTGGTTTCTGACCTCAAGGGAGCGCGCCACACTCAATGGATTCCGGACCGCGATGACATAAGCCACTCGCAGATCAAGTGACTGGAAAACCGAAATCCAGAATGGAAGCAACAAGCAGGTCCTCGGGTCTTTCATCCCGAAGACGGAAACACTGCCCATCTTCTGGCCGAGAAGGGTGACCGCCTCTAAATGGAGGGAATCTATCGCCGGAAGGAGAAATGCCGCGTCGGGAATCGGCGCAAGGCTGTCATACCTTGACCCCAGTGAGGCCAATAAGCGATCGTTGAAGTCGACGATATCGCGATCTTCATAGAACCCCTTGGGGTTATCGAACTGCCCGGGTATCAAGGCGTCACCGAGCTCGACACCCAATTCCTTCAATCCGCGCGCAAGGACGCTTGTGCCACTGCGGTGCATGCCAACCACGACGATAACTGTCTTCATGGTTGACCATCCTCCAAACAGCGGCTAGCACTCGCGACTGACCGAATGCGCCTAAAGATCTGCACTCTATTTGTCGCTCGAGTAACAGCTTGCTCAAATTCTATTTGTCTGCCCAACTCTATCTGGCTCCAACCCAATCTGACGTGAGGACACATTCTCTACGAAACCTGCTCAATCGTTGCGATCATTTTCCGTGGGAGGAGGCACATCGCTGCGGCGTTTTTAAACAGTGGTTGCTGTTGTCGAAGATCCTGAGCATCCGGAAAGAGCCTGCGTTACTATGGTGGTGTGATAGGTAAACGCCTGGGAATCGACGCGAAGCCGCATGACTAAAGACGGGCGCGTCGACTAGCGACAGCCCGATGCGACTTAGGCCGTGGGGAAACGGCCAGCCCCCCGATCCTACCCTAACCTCCATATTACAAACGCGAGCGCGGGGGCGATTGCAAACCTCTCACTCGCTCCCCAGCCTTCCCGGAAGGGAAGGGGCTTCCAATTACACCGCCAACTAAGGCGGACAGTGCCACGACTTGTTTACAGCCCTGCCTTTTCACGACGCAGACGACGGAAAGTCCGCTAAAATTTACAGATTCCCGCTTAACACTCTCGCATAGACAGCTTCATACTGATCAACGACCTTTTCAAGGTCGAACCGCGCTGCAACCTTCGGAACCATTTGCCGAGCTTCATTATAAAATTGGCTATCGCTGGCGAAACGAGCGATCATCGACGCGCCTTCGTGAATCGGCAAGGTCCAGTCAGAAAGTGATATAAGGCCTCCCGCGAGGCCGCCTTGCGAATGCGTCAGCATATCTCTAATTTCGCCAATATCGCTGGCAAGCACTGGTGCTCCGGCCATCAGGCACTCAATTACCGACAGCGGAAAACTTTCACCCTTAAATCGTGACGGGAGAAAACCCAGATCCGAGGCAGCGAAATAGCGGATCGGGTTTTCGACGAATCCCAAAAGATGTACATAATGAGGGAGTGTTTCGGATTTCAGCTCATCATAGACCACACCATCACCGAGAACTACCAGATGTATATCCCGATCAACCAGGGTGCGAGCTTCCTTCACCATCATTATCGCTTCACGCCAACCCTTCTCAGCCGTCCCGCGACTGGCGAGACAGAGGACAAACGAACCAATTGGCACGCCAAGGAAATCTCGGGAAACAGGGGCGATCTTTGGCGGTTTGATTCCATTACCGATCTTGGTGAATTGTTCAGCCTGGTATACCCCTCTTTCTATAAAGGGCTGCAAATTCTTCTCCGCAATATAAATCCATTCGTCAACGCTCCGCATGATCGTCGGGAGCTTGGCATCGATGTACTCGGGGTCATCAGTCTCGTAAAGGCCATGCATCGTAACCACATGCCGCAGGTTCGGGTGCCGCCGTTGGATATTTTCAGCGAGAAAATGGTCGACAAACGTGTGGTGGCTGTGAATGATTTCAATCCCGAAGTCGTCGATAAGCTCATCAAGGCTGCAGGAGAGTCGTGAACGGTCCACCAGCGGAATCTCTGGAGGCAGCATCTTGCGCACGAGGGGATTGGGTTCGGCGCCATGGAAATCAAAAAACGTTACAGCGTACCCACGTTCCTTGAGCGCCGCAGCGAGGCGCACGGGAAAGATTTCACCGCCGCCGGCACACAGCGAAAAGCCGACCATAAGAATATTGGGCTTGCGCAAACGAGTCGCGCAGGCGGGCTTTTCAGAACGGTAAAGCTGCTCAAATACGGGTGTGCCTTCAGGGCAATTCGTTTGCCAAAATCCCTCGATAATCTCTCGATGTCTGTTTAAAACATCACCAGGTATGTTATAGAGCTTTGCGACTTCGATCGCGACACGTTCGTGTTCTCGATAGTAGATATCGGAGGTGTGTGTGCTGACAGAACTGTTCTGCGTATGGAATCGATAGTAGCTATTGGTTTCCGAGGTAAAGGCTACCTTACCGCCGCGAATCAGGTTCAAATAAAAGATCCAGTCGCCGCACAACTTCATGCTGGCCCAATCATGCTCTTCCAACAAAGGCAGATGACTTGGCTTCCGGAACACGACGCTACTGACGTTTGGAATAGAGTTCTTGATCCCAAGCGACTCGCTCACTTCCCTGTGAGCCGTTTGAACGTAGCTGTGCGACCATCTGTTTTCGTCGATTTCGGCGAGGTAAGTCTCAAAGCTGAATGGCAGCGGCTCCCCTTCGGCATTCACGAAGATGTTTCGACAGTAAGCCAGTTGCACTGCCTCATCACTGAAGAAGGGAACCAGGCGTGCCAGGAAATCTTCGTCACAGAAATCATCGCTCTCGGCAATCCAGATCAGGTCGCCGCGCGCAAGCGTTAGCCCCTTCTTCCATTGCGCGAAGACGTTCCCGCTGTTGACAGCGTTGGCGTGCAACTGCGTGATTTCGTGGTGGCGGCGGGCGAAATCCTGAAGGATGGTGCGGCTGTTATCGCTGGAGCAGTCGTCCAGGAGGATGACGGTGAAGTTTCGGTACGTTTGCCTATAAATGCTGTCGAGCCGGCGCTCCAGGAAAGGTGCGTGGTTGAAATTTGGGACGATGACGGTAACTTCCGGACTCCGCGGATGGGGAGAGTCAACCGGGGCTCGAAAGGCGAGTGGGCCGGCCCCGGATGCGGCGGGAGATAGTGTTCTTCTTCCGGAATCCGAGGGATCGATCACCTGGGTAGACTCAACCTCATTGATTGCGGCGCTGACCGCTTCGGGCTCTGAAATCGGCCCGCTGAATCTCGACGATTCGCCGGCCAGTGAGGGAGTGTGTGGTAGCGGTTGGACGGACTCCGACCATACTCGGCCCGTTGCCACGGTTCTGATGAGCGAGTGGAACAACGCCAAGGCGCGGGTCTTCATGGCAGCCTTGGCGGACGTCTGTGTTGACGGCGCGGCGAACTGGGACCGGACCCATTTGCCAGTTCTACGCCGCACCTCCGGCAGTCCGAGTTTTAGGAGGCGAACGGGTGCCGTCAGCCGCCAAGAGGTCGAGGCGAAGAGTTCCGCGAGATTCGCGTCACGCTCAGTAAGGGCCTGCGTTAGGTCGGCGATTTGCTCGTCACGCTCCAGAAGAGCGCGATTGAGGGAGGCGATGTGGCTGTCACGGGCAGCGTTAGAACGTCTGAGATCCGCTAACTGCGCCGCGAGGTTGGCGACGATTTGTTCCAACTCGGGTGGAACCTCCCCGTTGCTGTTGGGTAGCACATTGGTTTCGTCACTGCGACCCGTATCCATTGCAGCCAGCTTTTTATCGTCAAGAGAACGGTGCTTCATCGGGTAAATATAACGGGGCAACGTTATCGGGAGGCGTGCCAGGAGAGGATGAAAATTAGCCGGTGGGTCTGGCTGCCGATCGGAACGCCCTGCGCGTCAGGCGTGGAGTGGGCGAGAACGTCGTTTGACAAGCCTTTTCCGCGCATAAAATCAGACTAGCTTTCGATACGACTGATCGAACTGGATAGGCGCTTGATAGCCGCGCGTCGGGCGGTTCGATCGCCTGTTGCACAATAGCTCAATAAACTCGAAGATTCGAACGGTCGTGCAACGCAGAAGGTGCCAGCGCATCAAACGGCTGACCCGTTTCTATCCGCCTGCCCCTCAATCGGAAGGCCCGCTCGAGGCGCTGCGTCCGGTCTTTTCACGTTTTTAGTCAACGGATTGCCGGAGTTCCGCCGCCCATCGTCGGTCCGTGTCTGTTGGCGCGTGCCCGAAGGCTGCGTCTCCCATTCGTTGACGAGAGCCAGCCCGGCGAGACCGCAAGCACCCGGCACATCCTGCCTAACGAGCATGTGGCTGTTGCCCTCCGATAACGGGACACTTCACGTGGCAGGCTTCGCGACCTGGGCCTCGTCGCCGTCTTTGAGATGTTGCGCTCCGCCTCAAGATGATAATCTGGCGATGCAGGCGTATCAGCGCCAGGTAGAGGCAGCGGCACCTGGACTTCTCCTGTCAACGAAGCCCGCTCAACGCCCCGTCCTCCCCCGCTCGCCGGCACCGCGCCCCGAAACGGGCGCTGCGGCGGGAGTCGGAGCGGGAGCCTCCGGCTCCTTCAACTCCACGATGACGTTCTCGATCGTACCGTTGAACCTGTAGGGCACATCGTAGCTGCGGACCACGGGTGTGCCGGTGTCCTCGCCGATGTCCAGGCCCTCGTCCAGCGTGATGCGGATAGGGATGGTCCGTTCGATGCGCCCTTCGGCCCAGACTTTCCCGTTGACGCGGAGGGTGGCCAGGCCGCCCTGGCCGATCCCGCCACCATCGTATTTGAAGTCCACACGGACCAGTTGTTTTCCCGGCCGCAGTGTCTCGGTCGCGGCGATCTCGGCGTGAAAGACATCGGCGGTGTTGTAGTGGAATACCGGCCGGCCGCGGTCGACATAGAGCGCCCAGCCGGAGAACAGGCCGCCCTGCGTGATGATCATCCCGTTCGCGCCTTCCTCCGGGATGACCAATTCGGCCCGGACGCTGAACGTCTTGTTCTTGATGTCGGGTGCCGCGCCTTCTGGAATGCGGGTCATACCCTGGAAGAACTCGAAGGTGTCGCGACCGCGCGTCAGGCTGGGCCGGATGGCTGGATCGAGCCGCTCGGTCTTGCTGTTGTCCAGCGGCAGCGCGTTGTAGCGCGCGGCCTCCGCATAGAACAACAGCTGGAGTTCCTTGAGCTTGTCCGGCTGCTTGTCGGCCAGGTTGTCGGCTTGGCTGAAGTCACGCTCGACGTTGTACAACTCCCATTGGTAGCCATTGATCACATCGACCGTAGACCCGCTCGGGTCCCAGGGCGCTGCGACCGGCGTCGTCGCGGCCACCCACCCGTCGTTGTAGATGGCGCGGTTCCCGAGCATCTCGAAATACTGTGTCGTCCGGGCGGACTGCGCGCGAGCATCGCTGAAGCTGTAGGCCATGCTGACGCCCTCGACCGGCTTCTGCGCGACACCGTTGACGCTGGACGGCATCTGCAAACCCGTGCTCTCCAGGATGGTCGGCACGATGTCGATCACATGATGCCATTGGGAACGTAGCCCGCCCTTGTCCCGGATCTTCGCCGGCCAGGACACCACCATGCCGTTGCGGGTGCCGCCGTAATGCGAGGCGATCTGCTTGGTCCACTGGAACGGCGTGTCCATGGCGTGCGCCCAACCGACGGGATAGTGATTGAACGTGGTCCACGAGCCGAGTTCGTCGATCCGACTCTGAATCTGCTTCAGATCCTCCGGGATGCCGTTGAAGAAGGTCATTTCGTTCAGCAAACCCTGTGGGCTCCCCTCGGCGCTGGCCCCGTTGTCGCCGGCGATGTAGATGACCAGGGTGTTGTCGAGTTGCCCGGTACGGCGGATCTCCTGAATCACGCGGCCGACGTTATAGTCGGTCTGTTCCAGATAGCCCGCGTAGACTTCCATCATCCGCGCATAAAGCCGCTTCTGGTCCGGCGGCAGCAGATCCCAGTCGCCGACCCCCGACGGTTTGGGCGTCAGCTTGGCATCGGCCGGCACGACGCCGAGTTTCTTCTGGCGGGCGAAGATCTCCTCGCGGAGCTTGTCCCAGCCCTGGTCGAACTTGCCGCGGTACTTGTCGATCCACTCCTTTTTCGGGTGGTGCGGCGCATGGGTCGCACCGGGCGCGTAGTAGACGAAGAACGGCCGGCTCGGCGCCACCGCCTTCTGCATACGGATATAGCGAATGGCCTGGTCGGCGATGTCGTAATCGAAGTTGTAATCGGGCTTGCCCAGGTAGGGCTCGATGGGGCGGGTACCGTCGATCACGGCTGGCCGCCACTGATTCGTGTCGCCGCCGATGAACCCGTAGAAGGTGTCGAAGCCGAGACCGGTCGGCCACAGGTCGAACGGACCGGCCTGGCTGGTCTGCCAATCCGGAACGTTATGGTTTTTGCCGAACCAGGCGGTATTCCAGCCGTTCTGCTTCAGCACCTCCGCAATCGTCGCGGTGTCCTTGCCCATGACCGTATCGTAGCCGGGGAAGCCCGTCCCCGCCTCCATGATGACGCCGGAATGCGCGGAATGGTGGTTGCGGCCCGTGATCAAGGCCGCCCGGGTCGGCGAGCACAAGGCCGTCGTGTGGAACTGGTTATAGCGCAGCCCGTTTTGGGCCAGCGCGTCGAGCGTTGGCGTCTCGATAACACCACCGAACGTGCTGGTCGCACCGAAGCCGACGTCGTCCAGCAGCACGATCAGTATGTTAGGCGCATCCTTGGGGGGCTGGGTGGGCTGCGGGAAAACCGGCTTGGAGTGGCGTGCATCCAGTCCAATCCGCCCCTGAAACGGCTGTGGCGGATGCGGCAGCACGTCCTGGGCGCCGGCAACAGACGCCACCAGGAACATCACCACGGCGACGACAGACTGCAATGCTTCGGTTCGGGTCATCAACGAACTCCGGATTATCGCCGGAGATATCCGGCAGACGGCCATGGCACGACGCCCGGCACGGTGTCCGAGCGTCCAGGCGGCATCATGGTAGACGCAGCGGGCTCAGAGCTTGGCAGCAGCACGATGCAGACACGTGCCCCCTCACGGCGGAACCGTTGATCGGTCATCGGCAGCGCAATGACGGCGCGGCCGCACCGGCCGAAATCGGCCGGGGGCAGCGCGGTCTGGCATGCCATACAGTTGCGGTCGGCCGGCCCCGCAAGCCGGCCAGGCAGCGGCCGATCTTGGTCCGTGTCCGCGCGACGAGGCGCGCAAGACCCGATTGACCCTACTTTTCCTGGAGCAGGCGTTCGAGCTTCTCCAGACGATCTTCTAGATCCGCGATCCGCTCAAGGGCTGCGGAAAGACGTTCCGAGGTTTCATCGGAGGCGCCGATGGAAACCCACTCGTAGTCGAAATCGTCATTGGAACGCTTTGCAAGCACCTCGCCGGACCGTCCACCCTCGATCAGGGCCTGTCCATCCAGCCCCGGCTCGCCTTTCGGGCCGACCGGACCGGCTGGGCCCGCCACGCCTTGCGGGCCGGGCTCGCCCTTGGGACCGGCGGGTCCCGTTTCGCCGGCGGGTCCGCGGGGGCCTACCGGCCCAAGCGCGCCGGGATCCCCTTTCGGACCGGCGGGACCTGCTGGACCCTTTGCCCCAATCGCACCAGGCTCGCCCTTGGGGCCCATGGGACCGGTGGAGCCGGCAACACCAGCGACGCCCTGAGGACCAGGCGGACCCGCGGGTCCCGCAGGCCCTTTGGCACCCGCGACACCCGCTTCGCCCTTCGGACCTATCGGGCCCGCCACGCCGGGCGGGCCTTGGAGCCCTTGCGGACCGGCTGGACCCACTGCGCCCTTCGGCCCTATCGGGCCCACCGACCCCGGCTCCCCCTTGGGACCCATGGGACCGGCGGGGCCAGCAACGCCTGCCACGCCCTGAGGACCAGGCGGACCAGCGGGTCCGGCAGGCCCTTTGGCACCGGCAACACCCGCGTCGCCTTTCGGACCCGCCACGCCGGGTAGGCCTTGGGGTCCTTGCGGACCGACCGGGCCTATCGCCCCTTTCGGCCCTATCGGACCCGGTTCACCTTTGGCGCCCATGGGCCCAGCGGGGCCGGGAGGACCAGCGGAACCGGCAGGCCCTTTGGCTCCGGCGACGCCGGCGTCACCCTTCGGCCCGATCGGACCGACCGGGCCTATCGCGCCTTTTGGCCCTATCGGACCCGGTTCACCCTTGGGTCCGACGGGACCGGCCGGACCTGGCAGACCCGGCGCCCCCACGGGCCCCGCGGGCCCTCTTGGACCAACGGGACCCGGATCGCCCTTCCAGCCGATCGGGCCGGGGTCGCCCTTCTTACCGGGCTCGCCCTTCGGTCCGGCGGGGCCCATTGGGCCGATCGGACCCTGCGGACCCGCGGGGCCCATTGGGCCAGACGCGCCCTTGGCGCCAGGCTCACCCTTCGGACCGAGGGGACCGGGGACACCCTGGGGGCCAGGGGGGCCGACCAAGCCCCGTTCACCTTGCGCGCCGGGCTCGCCCTTCGGGCCCGCCGGTCCGGGCGGACCCTTCGGCCCCACGGGACCGGGGTCGCCCTTCCAGCCGATCGGGCCGGGATCGCCTTTGGCACCAGCCGGACCTGCCGGACCGGTCGCACCTTGCGGACCCGGAGGACCCGCGGGACCCGGCGCGCCTTTGGCACCGGGCTCACCCTTGGGACCCGCGGGACCAACGTCCCCTTTCGCGCCCAGGTCGCCTTTGGGGCCTGCCACGCCCTGCGGCCCGGCAACACCGGCTGAACCTGTGTCTCCCTTGGGGCCGGGTTCGCCCCTGGGCCCTGGCTCGCCCTTCGGTCCGGCCGGGCCTGTGACACCCTGAGGTCCCGGAGGACCTGCCGGGCCCGGGTCACCCTTGGGGCCAGGCTCGCCCTTCGGTCCGGCCGGCCCTGGGATACCCTGAGGCCCCGCCGGCCCGACCTCACCTCTGACGGCGACCGTCGGCTCGGCCCGGGGAGCGACTGCCGGCGTCACGGCAGCGGCGACGGATGGCGCAGTGGCGCCGACGAGCGCCAGCACCGGGGTCGGTCGCGCTTCGCGCTGCGGGATCGGCGCATCGGGTACTGCCGATGCGATCGCTTCGCGCTCCTTCAACAGCAATTCGGGCAGCTGCTCGACGCTGACACCCTTGCTCGCCTGCTTGACTGTTCCCAACACGACCGGAACCAGCCATTCGGGCAGCAGCCGGGCAGCTTCCGAACCCAGCCCCACGGAACGCGCAGCCGATTGGATCGACCGGACCCCATCGGGAGAAAAGATCGCGTTCAACCATTGGCTACCCGCCTCGGCGGCCGCCTTCGCCTCGTCACCTTCCTTGAGCGCTGCCAGCCAGTCGAAGATGGTCTCGTCTATGGTTTCCAGTGCCGAGGACAGCACACCGAGACCGCCGGGCGAGGAGACCCGTTCGATTAGCCCGGAGAACATGGTTGGGACAACCCGCTCCGCTGCCGCCAGCAACCTTTCCTGATCCTCGCCGGTCAGGCTGCCGAACCGATCGATGATGGGCCCGTGTAACCTGTTGATTCCCGCGGCAACGAGATGCATCGCCATGTACTACCCTCCGAAGTGTGTCGATTTTCTGAGGCGATAGCGACGCGCCCGGGGCCTTGGCTCCCGCAGCCCGACGGCTATCGTCTGCATTCGTTCTTGTCACGGCCTCACCTATCCAGGGCGTGGTTCACCTGGGGCAGCGCCGCCTCTCTTTGGTTGCTCGCGAGCGGTGTCGCAGATACCCCGTGGCACCCCGCCGATCGCCGATCCGCAATACCGCCGACTGCGGCAGATCATTGATGGTGACTTTGCGATTGTCAAGCTGCGCGACCGGCCGAGAATCCAGGTTGGTGCAGCGCTGTTTTCCCTGAGACGGAGTTCGCGGGGCCGACAAACCACCGGCGCGGTCTAAAGGGAGTCGAGGCGGAGCGGAAGGAAGAGTCGGGAACGCGAACGGAGTATACTGTTGCGGCGCATTTCAAGAGGCTGGTGCCCGGAATGACTGGGTGACCAGGTTGACAGCCTGCAGGTGCCCGTGCATGCTGCCGCGCCTAGCCGGTCGCGGGGTACATGGATCCAGAGAAGAGGCCGGGAGACTTGCGGACGGTCCGCACGATAGCGACACACCCCCAAGAAACCAAAGTAGAAAAGTACATGATCGACAATCTTCCAGTGATGCTGATTCTGTTTGGCCTGGCCGGATTCACCTTCTGGTTCGGCCGTTCGAAGACCCGCGGGGACGATGCGCAGGCATCCGCTGCCGCGCCGGTTGTCGTGGCACCACCACCGGCCGCGGCCGGCGAGACGGGTGTCGCGCGCTATCTCAAATCACTTCCGGAACCTGCCGCGCCCGCGCCGAAGGCAGTCGAAGCGACCCCGTCGGAAACCGGCGTGGCTCGTTACCTCAAGACGCTGCCCGAACCGCCGGTGGTGACCGGGGTGACCCGTTACCTGCGCGACCTCCCACCGCCGCCGGTACTGACCGGTGTGGCGAAGTATCTGAAGGAGATCGCAACCGAAACCGCTGCCAGCGTTCCGGAGACGGGCGTGACGAAATACCTCAAGAATCTGCCCATGCCGGAGTTTCCGCCGAAGCAGAAAAGCAGCGTCGACCGCTACCTGAGCAGCATGCCACCGCCAGTCAGGGAATCGGGCGTGGCGAAATACTTGAAGGGCATCGAACAGCGCTAGGCAAACAACGGTGCGGAGCGGGGAGTTTACTTCCTGCTCCGCCTTCCCAGACCACAACGCATTTGCCCATCAGGTGCTCGCCGACGATCAGTTGAGCTTAGGGACAACACGCTACAAATTGCAACGTCTGACCATACCTTCGGCTTCGCGCCATGGCGAGGTCGGTTAAAGTCCGCCGCGCATCCTCCCCCGTTTCCACAGTCGACAATCTTTCCATCATTCCTGACGAAACGGCGCGATACACTTACTTTACGGAAGGCACTCCGCCCGGGCGTGACACAAGAGTTCGGGAAGACCTCCCCTTGCGGCCATCGATCAGGCGCGCGCAGAACAAGATCGCCAGCACCACGGCATAGATCGACGGTGCCGTGATGTCCTTTTTCACCAGCCAGAAGTAGTGCAGGACCGCGCCGACAGCGATCGGATAAATGAGGCGGTGGAGCCGCTGCCAGTTCCGTCCGAGACGCCGCATCATGCCGTTGGTCGATGTCGCCGCGAGCGGAATCATGAGCGCGAAGCTGAAGAACCCGGCCGTCAGCCAGGGGCGTTTGAGGATGTCGCTCGCAATCGATACCCAGTCGAAACTCTGCTCGAAAACCAGGTAGACCAGCGTGTGTAGCATCGCGTAAAAGAATGAGTACAGCGCGATTATTCGCCTCAGGCGCAACATCCAAGACCATCCAGTCAATTTGCGCAGCGGCGACAGAACCAGCGTCAACAGCAGCAAGCGCAGCGCCCACAGGCCAGTCGAGTGGGTCAGCGCTTCGACCGGATCGGCTCCGGCAGACCCGGTCAGAACCCCCCAAGAAACGTGGACAAGCGGCACCAGGCAGGCGATGAACGTCGCCACCTTGAGGCGCATCACGGACACTGGTGATAATTGCTTCATCACGGAATCCACACGTCCGTAAGGCCTTACGACGCGGCACCCCCCGGGACGGGGGCGCGGCGCTACTTCTTCTACCGACCAAGCGCCTAGGAATATACGCTGAGATCGATTTCCTCGCATACCATCAAATGCTCCAACGCGTCTTCCAGTAGCGCCCGGGCCTGACTCGCGACGCGATGTAGATGGGCGTGCAGCGCAGCGTCCCGCTCGTTGCGACTCTCACAATCCGCGCTGTACGTCTCGAACGCCGTGACGCGGAACAGCAAATCGGCCAGGTGATGCGGGCATTCGCAGCGAATGCCGGTAGGCAGGTTGGCGACGGCGGCCAGCGTCTTGCTGTCGAAACGGCGGAGCGGGATCGGCACGTCGCTCGCCGCGGCGACCGCCGCCAGGACTGCCGCCTGGAGCGCAGCCGCAGGTGCTTGGTCAACGCGGCAGGCTTCGCGGAGAGTTGCCGCCGTTAACGGCGCGCGCAGCGCGACCACGCCATCACGCTGCAGCCGGGCGATCTGCGCGGCGGGAGCGAATCCGTAGACCACGACCAGTCGCCGCACCCCCGCCAGAGACTGTAACTTGGACCAGCGCGCAGGCGCGTCCGGGTCGAGGGCCGGCCATTCGACCACCAGGACCTCCGGTCGCTCCGCACAGGCCCGCTGCTCGAACTCCGCGTAAGAAGCCGACGTGCCGATGATTTCCAACGGCGACAGCTCCTCGCGCCACGCATCAATCAGGAAGGGCAACGCATCGCCGTAGATGAGCACGCGCGACGGCGCTGCCGGTGCAGCCGCCGCTGGCGTTCCCGCTGGCCTCGCGGTTTCCCGGTGCAGTTCCAGTCGTTCACGCAGCGACGCGTCGTCAAGGGTCGCTACCGTGCTGATCGCATGTCCCTGGTCGACGAGTTGCTTGATGAGTTGCAGCCGCACGACGTCGTCGTGCGTGTACTGCCGCTGGTTTCCTTCACCGCGCCGGGGAGCCACGAGCGCGTAACGCCGCTCCCAGGCCCTCAAGCTGTTCAAAGGTATGCCCGTCAAGCGAGCGACCGCACCGATACCGTAGGTTGCCTCATGTGACCCAGGACGCGTCATGCCACTTTCTCTCCCGCCCTGTCGGGGCTTCTGTTCCACAGTTACGGACCGATCTTAAACATTAGACAAAAGCTGTGCAACAAGGAACTTCAGATCGCGTATATGTACAAAGGCTGTACATGGCGAATTTTGAAAAGTGACGACTGCTCACGGGGAAGGAAAGATGATCAGACACGCACTCGACTTGAACTTCATCGTTGGCCAGGGCATCGACCAAGCGGCGACGCGAGTGACCGAATGGGTCGCGGAGGCGCGCGTGGAGGATCTGCTGGCGTTGGTGTTCATCACGGCCGTCGTAGCGTGTGCCCACCTGGAATTCCGGCAGCCATTCCTCAGGCCGGGACTGCGAACCCTGAAGCACTCCTACTTCACGAACGTCTGCACTTATCTGTTCAACGACGTCACTCTCTCGCTGCTTTCCATACCCTCGCTGTATCTGGTCGCCCAGCAGTTCTCCGGACGGGGACTACTCAGCCTCCTGCCCGAGGGGCCTGTTCAATGGCTGGTCACCTTCCTGCTGCTCGACCTCAGTTTGTATGCATGGCACTTCGCCACTCACCACTTCGACTGGTTATGGCTTTTCCATAAGGTCCATCACAGTGACCGCAGCTTCAACGTTACGACAGGACTGCGCTTCCACATGGGCGAGTTGATCCTGGAGGTTTTCGTGCGAGTCGCGTTTATCGCAGTAACCGGGGTCGACGCTGAGCTCGTGTTGTTCAACCAGGCACTGATCTCGCTGTTCGTGCTGTTCCACCACACGAACGTCACGTTCCCCCATGAAGCCCTCCTGTCGCGCGTGATCATCGTGCCGCGGCTGCACCGTATGCATCACTCGGATCTGCGCGAGGAACACGACAGCAACTACGGCGCCGTGCTGTCGATCTGGGACCGACTGTTCGGAACGTTGCGCGAGGGCGAACCACACGCAATCGGGTTGAAGGAGGTCGATGAGCAACGCTTCGCGGACCTGATCAAGTATGGCTTCACGTCGCGAAACGCCTTCAGACGCGCATCGAAACTCGTCGAGTCCACGGAGGAGGCTTAAACGCCGGTGGCATTCCGAGCGGCGCGAGACGGTCCTCGGGTCATGGTATGGACCGGGACGACGGAAGAGCGACGCCGAACAAGGCAGTTAGGCAAGCCTCCTCGAGCTTATTCCCAGTGCTCCAGCGCCATTCGCGCGTCCCGTGGTATAAGGTCAAATCTCGCAGTTGCCCGACTAGGCCGAGGCATTAGTCCCGTGGATTTCGACCGCGCCATCGTACGCACCCCCTTCTCCAGCACCAAATGGAACAAGTATCACGACCGGGACGTGATACCGCTCTGGGTGGCGGACATGGACTTCGCCAGCCCGCCCTCCGTACTGGAGGCCCTTCATCGAAGAGTCGATCATGGGATCCTGGGCTACACCGACGCGCCCGGTTCGCTTGTTGACGCGGTTCAGTGCTACGCCGAACGGCACTATCGGTGGACGATCGAGGCCGACTGGCTGGTGTGGTTGCCGGGTCTGGTACCGGGACTCAACCTCGCCTGCCGGGCGGTTGGGCAAGACGGGGACACCGTACTGACCGCAACACCCGTATACCCACCGTTCCTCCACGCGCCACCCCAATCGGCGCGAAACCTGCAAACCGTGCCATTGGTGGATACCGCCGAGGGCTGGCGATGGGATCTCGGTGCGCTGGAAGAGGCTGTCAGCCCGCGCACGCGGTTGTTGTTGCTCTGCCATCCGCATAACCCGGTCGGGCGCGCTTGGCGGCCCGAGGAACTCGCCGGCTTGATCGACGTGGCCGAGCGTCACGGGCTGACCATCTGCTCGGACGAGATTCATTGCGACCTGCTGCTCGACCCCACGCTGCGGCATACCCCACTGGCCTGTGTCGCACCCGCATTCGCCGACCGGACGATCACGCTGATGGCGCCATCGAAGACGTGGAATCTGCCGGGTCTCGGCTGTTCCTTCGCGGTGATTCCCGACCGCGGTCTGCGACGCCGTTTTCGCAGCGCCATGGCGGGACTCGTTCCGCACGTCAACGCACTGGGTTTTACGGCCGCAGAGGCAGCCTATCGGGACGAGGGCGCCTGGCTCTCGGAGTTGCTCGTCTATCTGCGCGGAAACCGGGATCTGCTGCTGGACTGGCTCGCCGCGTCATCCTACCTGAAGGCAGCGACGCCGGAAGCAACCTATCTCGCCTGGATCGACGCGCGTGCCGTGGACCCGGCCAACCCGTTGCCGCACTTCGAAGCGCTCGGTGTGGGCCCGTCGGACGGCCGGGATTTCGGTTTTCCCGGCTACGTACGCCTCAACTTCGCATGTCGTCGAGCCCTGCTACAGCAGGCTCTGGAACGCCTGGCGCCACTACGTTAACGACGCTCCGCGCTCGGCGCGCAGCGAGAAACTGAGGATCACCCTGCAGATGAGAGCATCTGGCCGCGCGGGTTGCCCGGGTTCGGCGGATTTGCCGAGGATCCGACTGAATGAGGCACGACTCTGACCAGCGACGTTCTTTCCGACTGACCAAGCAGATGACCCCGACACCAGGCCGGGGTCCAGTTCAACACACTGCACCCGTGAGTCACGGGCAGCTTACGAACTACGGCGACAGCTCGGCAGCAAACTCCGGCAATGGCTCGGCTCTGCCTTCGCGCCCAACGGCAGGCAGGACCTCGACGAGGTCGGCCGCCTGACTCGGGTTTTGGGGGTCCGCTACCAACTGGCCATTGGCGTCGATGGCATGCCCGTGGAGCAGCGGTAGTTCGGGATGATCGAACGGTGCCTGTTCGTAGCGCACGCGCGGATCGGTCAGAGTGCGCAGGAAGTTCGACACGTCCACCATGTCGGGGGCCGCGGCAAAACCCAACCCGGTCAACGCCGGATGCTTCGCCGGGTTGCGAAAGAAACCACCGGGATTGTACGCGACCATCATCTCTTCCAGTGTCGCGGCGGATCCGTTGTGATAATACGGACCCGTCAGTTCGACATTCCTCAGCGTCGGCGTCTTGAAGGCGCCGATTACCGCTGCCGGCGCCAGCGTCGGCGTCAGTTCGATCGGGTTGCCGCTTGAATCGACGAAGGCAGTTCTGATCGTGAAATCGTCGACCAGCGCCGCCTGCCCGGCTGGCCCGAACGAGTCCACCCATTGCTGGCTGAAAGACAGCGGATTACCCCACGGATCGAGGCCGCCGAGACCGATATCCCAGGCATCGGCAGTTACACCGATGTTGTAGAAGCCGGTGTCCCATACCCGCTGCGGCAGCGTCGTATCGATGACATTGGGATCCTTCATCAGTCCGGCAGTAGCGGTCACAAAAGGCATCAAGCCGACCTGGAACTTCGGCGACGGGAGTTTCTTCTTGGCGGTCACCGAGGTGTAGGCCGCCGAGGTGAACTCTGGGCCATCATGGCAGACAATGCAGCGACCATTCAGTTGCGGCACGGGATTGCCGTCGGCGTCGGTGCCGATCTGCGGATTCAAAACGCTGACTCGCCCCATGAACAGATCCAGACCCCGCGATTCGCTGGCTGTCAGGCCCTGGTAGGTGCCATCCGCCTGGCGAATGGGTTCGCCATTCTCACGCGGCAGTTCGTCAAAGCGGGACTTGTCCGAGAACAGCGTACGTTCGTAGGCTTGTACCGCCAGCCCGAAGAACAGCGAGAAATTCTCCGCGGCCAGCGGCTTGCCGCTCTGCGTCTTGCCATCCCAAAGCTCCTTGACGAAGGCTTTTTGCACCAGATCGCGATAGGTCAGCTCGGGCTTACCGTGGTGCTTGCCTTGCCTCTCAGCGCTGTGGGCGTGCCCCCGCTTCAGGCGGTAGGAAAACAGATCACCCAGCACACTGTCGGTCGCGGCGACATGCTGATACGCGAGCGGCTCTCGATCAAGTAGTTTGCGCCCGACGTCGGCAAAACTACGGCCGTCACAGCTCATCTCCGTGGGACTGAGCACTGGCCCTGTGGCCTGCGAGGCACAGGACGCATTCGTGACTTCCAGCCGCACGGCTACCGCGTTCCTGCCCTTGCGCATCCAGACCCGCGCGTCGGGATCCCGGTTACCGAATGGACTGACGCCATTGAAAATGTTGTTCGCTCGCCCATCCCAGAAATTGCGGACGTTCAGACAGGAGTTGATCACGGTCGGTGCGTTGCGCGGTTCGACCAGTCGCACGGCCAGACCATCCTTCTCAGCATGCGACGAACCGGCCGCGCGCGGCGCACAGGTATCGTGCCCCTTGCGCTTGTTAACCGTGATGAACTAGCCACCGAAACTGCCCTGCGACGCCATCACGTCGTCTGTCACCTCCCAGCGGCCCGTCGGCCCCGGTGGTCCGTCCCTCCAATAGAGCGGGAAGTTATCGCGCTTCACGTTGGCATTGGGACCGCTCGGCGCCCCGAGAGATGGTGCGCTACGCGGCGTAATCCAAAGCGGGTCGAAAACCGTGCTCAGCGGATCGGCCTCCGCCCCAGGCATCGATTGGACGGTGCGCAGAGTGGCCGGATTGATCTGATTTCTGGTTCGGTGGTCAGACCCCGCATGGTAGTGGCAGGTTGCGCACGCCACACCATCACTGCCAACCTGCGTATCCCAGAACAGTACCTTGCCGAGTTTGATCGCCGCACGATTGTCCTTGATCAAGGATCCGATTCCGGCGCGCTGCGCCACGCCATCGACGCGCACGTCCATTGGCGGCCTCACCGCCGCACTGAGCGGACCCGGTATCGGCAGATCGCCGGTCGCCGCCATAGCGGTCCCCGAGACGATGGTCGACACAACAGTTACCCTAAACCAGTTCATGATGGCTCCTCTCCTCCTTAAGCCCAATTCGTCAACGGCGCGGTAACCGCATTGGCTCCCACGACGCCACTGACGCAGGGCGTCTTTTAAGCGTTCCGAATGTTGAATTAGCGACTGGCCGCACAGGACTGCCTGTTCCGCCGTGGCAACCCACGCCGAAAGCGAGGAGCTTCCCGCGGAATCAAGAACCTGAGGACTTTTAGGGTTTGACCCGAGCGTAGTGGCTTGCGACCACCGGCATGGATGCGCATCGCTCGGGGCAACGTGCGCCGCGAGCTGAAGGAACCCTGCCCATTTAGCCCTTGTAACCCAAAAAAGGGCTCCGAGAACCTCGCCAGGAATACGTACCACGGTCATGCCGTGGCCCGACTGGAGCAGTTGGACCCTGTCCGGATGCCGTTCCGCCACCGTTTGCGATGGCGGAACGGCGACTCAGGCGCTACCTGTTATTGAACCGATAGAACCGGCGCTTTCTGGACTGTCAGCTTGAACGGAAGACGAGTCACACCCTCCGGCAGCGGGCAGCTGTTACTGTTGCAGCTACCGCCGAGAACGATCAGATACTGGCCTTTCTTCAGGAAATCCGCGAACGCTGCGGTGTTGCCCGGGACGATGCCCGATTTGCCGAAAGTCCCCTTGCCGACCTTCGCGCCCTCATAGTTCGAGAAGCCGGCATCACCGGCATTGGCGTACCCTACGAAGGCGGTAGCACCGTTTCCGCCCGGGGTCTGCGGCGTCAGGAACGCACTTTCGCCGCTCAGCCCGGTCTGGTTATAGCAGTGGTGCGTGTGATCAGCACCGTTAAAGTCTCCGGTCGTCTTAAAGACTGAGAACGCCGGCTTCAAGCTCGGGTCACCCGACTCCACGGAGATCTGCACCGTGTGATTCACCGGCACGGTGACCATGTACCACTTGCTGTTGTGCGCCCAGCCGTCGTTGGGGCAGAAGAAGTTGTTGAAACCATCCCACGCGAAAATCGGAGCGACGTCACTCACCTCGATCTTGGAGGGTACGCCCGACAGTGCGCCGAGATCGGTTACGTTAATGGCAGATGCAGCCCCCGAAGCCAAGGCAACGGCAGAACCAGTGAACAGCATGGCGATGGTCTTGCGAAGATCCCGTGTATTCATACCTTATCACTCAAGAATATTACTGATTGTTAACATTTCAGCGTCTTCGAAAACCTTCGAAGACACCAACACATCTGGGTGTCATCGTCCTGACGACACCCGGGACAGTGAACCGTAACGCGCCCTACCCCCGAACGGCGCGATGCGGCAACACTGACCGCCCCACTAAAGCATGAGTCGCGCCAACCCATGAAACCCGGCCACATCGGGCCCGCGGTCTACCCCGATTTACATAACCCATCGCTGCAGCACGGGAAGTCGCGCAGATGGTGTGGGTTTTGCCCTAACGCGCCCCCGCGACGATCACTTTCGGCTGGCCGGTGTGTCGGTTAGTTGTGATCTGGGCAAGCTCTGCCGAGTTGCTCGAGACTTTCGACGGTGACAACCGCCCAGGCGAAAGGTGAGCAGATCTGCCTGTCGCGGCGTATGAACGAGTCGTCCTGGTGACGAGACCCTCGAACGAACGGAGGGAACTGCGGCAACGGATCTTGTCGGCAAACGGGCCAAAGTCGGCTCGATTTCGTCGCCGTTGCTAATTCCGAAAGACACGCATTCCACAGTCGGCTCGCTCCGCGGCTTTCCGATCAGCATCAGCAAGCGGGCGCAGCACCGGGGCATACACTGAAACGCCGTTAACGAGGGGGCTCGTAGACAAGCAGAGGGGTCCCAACCCGCGGTGGAGGGCCTACGCGACGCCCGACAGTTGCCACCGGGCCCCGACCCTGCTGGCCTGGAGGGCCCCAAACCGGTTAGGCTAGCTCCAACGAAGCTAGCGCTATCAATCGAGGCCGACGGCATGGCAACACTTACCGACGAGATGAAGGCGGTGTTCGCGAAGAACCGAATCTTCTCCTTTGCGACGGCATCGCAAGACGGGACTCCGAACGTCGTTCCGATGTCGATGGTCGAGTTGATCGGCGACGACACACTCTGGATCGGCGACAACTACCTGGCGAAAACGCTTGCGAATGTCATGGAGAACCCGCGCGGCGCGCTGTTCTTCTGGGACCCGGACGACAAGCGCTGCTTCCAGATCAAGGGCTCGGTCGCCGTGAAGACCAGCGGACCGGAGTACGAGCGGATGCGGGCGAAGATCAAGGCAAAAGGCGCTCACTATCCGGCCAAGGGGCTCCTGGTCATGACCGTCACGGCGGTGTTCCAGTGCTCTCCCGGAGAGGGCGCCGGCCAGGCCTGCGCCTGACGCTGCCGAACACGTCCACGCGCCTGCTCTGCGGCATCGAATGAAAACCGCCCGACTCCACCTGCTGGCGCCGCTGCTGGCCGTGATCCTGATCGGTTGCCGGTGGGCCGATCCGGCCTCCGCAGCGGTAGCGGCAACGGCCGCGTCCCAGTGTGCAATCGCCACGAAGACGGCCCCGGTCGGGAATGGGACGATGGTCTACAACTCCGCAGGGACGGGCCCGACCCTGTTGTTACTGCACGGCCTATTCGCCAACAAGGAGCAATGGAATACCCTGCTGTGCCTGCTGGCCGAAGCCGGCTACGCCGCCATCGCCGTCGATCTGCCCGGCTACGGGAAAAGCGCGGGTTATGCGTTGGAGGACTATCGCCTCGAGCGGCAGGCGACCTTGCTGCGCGACTTCACACGTCAACTCGGCATCGCGCAACTCGACGTCGCCGGGAGTTCGATGGGCGGCACGATCGCGACCCTGTATGCCGACCGGTACCGAAACCAAGTGCGCAGTCTGGCCTATATCGGCGCTCCGCTCGGCGTGATCGGCTGGGGACCGCAGCTGCGCCGCGCTTTCTTCCGCGGCATCAATGCCTTCATTCCGGTCACCGGTTACCAGTTCGAACTCGAACTCCGGTTGCTGTTCATGACTCCCCCAACGATACCCACTCCTGAGAAGAGGGCCATCGTCGACGAGTATGTGACACATAATCGGCACTACGTGCAGGTCTGGGACATCGTGAACCTGTACGACGACATACTGCGGCGGCGGCCGATCCCGGAGTTCCCGACACTGATATTGTGGGGACAGGAGGATCGGATCTACCCGGTTGCGGGAGCCGAGACGCTGCAGCGGGCATCGCCGAACAGTGAACTGCACACGCTGCCGGCGGCAGGGCATTTGCTGCTGATGGAGAATGCCGACGCGGTGGCGGCAATCTACCTGCGTTTCCTGCGATCGTCTTCGGCCGGCTTACCCACCCGGGCCGATTAGGCCGACGCACGCAAGCTGAGCGGGCGCGGTCAGGGTCGCGATCGCCTTGGCATCGTTCACCGCCGGGTGGCTGACCCGACCCGAACACCTGAAATTTCTCCGTGGCCGACGCGGGATCAGGGGCCGTTCGATACCCAAGCCGGAGAGGCAGCGTTACCCGAACCCAGGTGGACTCGGTTCACTCGATGGGTCCGGACCGCCGCCGCTCTGCCCCGACACCGCCCGACGGCTTCCTGTTCGCGACCGCGCCCGCTAGCGCTCAACACGCGATCCGAACCGGTGCCGGGCACGCGCTGGACGATGCAGCCCGGCACCATCGCTGCTCTGCTCCGGCCGCCGCGCGACGCAGCGCTCGAAAGCGGGCAGATGACGGTCGCGCGAAGCGGACTGCAAATGCGTCAGGACCCGCCGAACATCCGGCTCCGGTGTGGCGGCCAGCAGGCGGTCATACATCGCCATGTTCGCCCGCTCGGCCTCGACCGCGGCGCGGCACGCTTCCACGATGGTAGCGGGAGCGACGACGCGGGACGCCCAGTCGTCTTCCGGCACCGGCAGGCCATGGGCGTCGAAGAGCGAAATCAGCGCGTGGACATGCCGCTGTTCCGCCTCGACGATGTTGACGAAGGGCCGAACCGGACCGAATTTCTCAATGACCCGGCGGTAGGTCGCACGCGACTTGTACTCGTCGTCCAGTGCCTCGGTTAGGCGCTCTCGCAGTTCAGTAGCCACGATTATCCCCCTTCTGTTGGAAGCGGCGCCCCCCGCGCGACGCCAGGACGGTCTCCAGGACGCTTACGGAAAGGTGTGAGGATCCGCGCCCTCGCACTCGGCGTCAGGATGGTGCGTCTTGATGATCGCCTCGACATCCTCGACACGATCCCGGTCCACGTCGATCATCACCAGCAGTTCGCCCCGGTCCATGGCTTGCTGAAACTGCTCGATCCGCCGGCTGCCGATGCTGCTGCCCACCATGCTCGACATCAGCCCGCCCACCCCGGCGCCGGCCAGCGAAATGGCCAGCACCGCACCGCCGCCCAGGATCAATCCGGTCGGCAGCACCAGCGCGATCAGCCCCCCGATCAGCCCGGTGACGGCACCGAGGGCAATACCCTGTTCCAGGGCCGGAAGGAAATCGGTCTTTTGCAGGAACCCCGCCTCGGGGAGATCGTACAGCGGCGTTCCGCGCTTCCCCAGGACATGGATATGGCGCTCCTCAACCTTGGCGAGCAGCAATTCCTCGACGATTTTTCGTGTGGTCTCGATCGTCGGGACCAAAAAGTAGATTCTACGCACGGCCCACCTCTCACCCTCATGAGATCACCTTTGCCCGACAGTATTGGGCAGATGAGGGGTGGGTTCCAATACCCCGCTTGGGGTAAGCCCGGGCTATCCCGATTGCGTCCGTGCACCCGGGTTTCCGAGCGATGAGCGGCAACTTGTCCCGACGAGGAAGCCCTTAGGTATGCTCCTCGCTCAGCCACTGCGCCCGTTCCCGCAGTGAGGCGCGCCACCGGTCCAGTTGCGCGCCGGCTTGCTCGAACAGATCGGCCGCGGTGTCCACCCCGGCATAGAGCCGCGCCGCATTGGCGACGACGAACACCGAACTGATGTGGTGCAGGAACGCGGCGAGCACCGGATTAAGGAACCCGAAGCTTACCAGGGCCAGCCCGAGGACATTGAAGGAAATGGCCCACGTGTAGTTCTGCTTGCCGATCTCGTCCATCGTGCGGCTGATCTCGAGAATCTTGAGCAGATCGCCGGCATCGTCACCCAGTATCACCAGATCCGAAGAAGCGACTGCGAGCGCGACGTTGTTATGCCCGCCGATCGCGATCCCCACATCCGCGGCGGCCAGAGCCGGTGCGTCGTTGACGCCGTCGCCGACCATCGCGACCCTGCCCGAGGCCTGCAACTGCCTGACCAATGCCGCCTTGTCCTCGGGCTTACAGCTATAGCGGTACTCGTCGGCGCCGATCAGTTCGGCCACCCGTTTCGCCTCGGATTCCTCATGATCGCCGGTCGCCAGGATCACGCGGCCCACACCCAGGCTGCGCAGCCTTCCCGCAAGGTTCGCCATGGCCGAGCGCACGACGTCCTGCACGACGATCAGTCCGCGGATCTCTCGGTCGATGGCGATCCAGAGGGCGCGTCCCGCGTGCTCGAGCTCCGGCAAGTCAATACCGTAGCCCTCGATCGTCTCGGGACTGGCGATCAAGACCTCGTGGCCCGCCACTCGGGCCCTGACACCCCGCCCCGGCAGATCTTCGGCGTCGCTGACCGGCCTGAAATGCGTGATGCCCCGCTCCCGCGCAAAACTCAGCACGGCGCGCGCCAGAGGATGGCTGAAGCGGGTCTCAACCGAAGCGGCAATTTCGATCAACTCGTCTTCGGCGAGACCGATCGCAATGACCTCGCTGACCCTGGGCTCACCGAGCGTGACCGTGCCCGTCTTGTCGAGGATCACGGTGCTGATCTCCCGCATCAGGCTCAAGGGCTCGCCTCCGCGCGCCAGGATGTTCAGCCGAGCCGAGCGGCCGATGCCCGAGGCGAACACCGTGGGCGTCGCCAGCGCCCACGCGCAGGGACAGATCACCGACAAGGCGGTCGCCATACGGTCCAGGCTGCCCGTGACGAACAACAGCTCCAGCGAGTATAACGTCACGCCCAGCAGCAGGTACTGGACGATCCGATCCGCCTGTTGCTGCAGCCGCGATTTTTGCTGCAGGCTCCGCTCGATTTCCGCAGCGATTACCGCGAGAAAGGAGGCGTTGCCGGCTTTGCTGGCGCGTACCTTAAGCGGGGCGGACAGGTTCAGCGTCCCGGAAACGAGCTCGTCGCCGACGACCTTGAATACGGGAAGCGGCTCCCCCGTCACGAAGGCCTCGTCGATCGCGGACCGTCCCTCGACGATCGTCCCATCGACCGGTATCGCGGTGCCGCGCGGCACGATCAGCAGATCGCCCGCGTTGACGGCTTCGACCGGCACTTCCCGGATCTCGGTCCCGACGGCGACCAGCGCGGTCCGTCTGGCCTGCTTGACCAGCGCTTCGATCTTTTCGCGGTTCCTCCGGATGATCGTGAAGGAAACGTAGAGGCCGAGACCGATGAACCACGCCACCAGCGCGCCGCTGAGCGGCTTGCCATCGATCAGCGTGACGGTCATCACCAACACGATCAGCAATTCGGCGGAGACTCGCCACATCAGCACCAGCGATTTCGCCAACGCGTGCGCATACAGCATCAGGCAGGCCAGGTAGAAGGGCAGGCCCAGCCAGAAAAAGAACGGCATGCCATAGATCGCGTCCATCGCAAAAAAGACGGTGGGCGGGAGCGCGGCAATCAGCCGGAGCAGGAACAGGTCGCCGTGGGGACTCAGCCGGAGGATCCGGGCATCCAGTCGCCGGAGCGCATCCTCGCAGGCAACCCGATCGAACATCATCGGGGCGACCGCCGGACGGACCGCTGGTCCGCCAGGGACGGGCCAAGGCGGATGCCGAATCCGGAAGGCACGCCGACGAACAGCGGCACCGAGGCCCGGAGATACCGGGGATCGGACAGAGCGGGCAGGAAACCCATGCACGTCCTCCGTCAGGAGAGCGGCGAAGCGATCGCGACCAGTGCTCGCTTCGCCGCTCCGGCGGGAAGAGACCGGAGTCGGATTAGCTCTTTTTCAAGCGCATGATACCCATGGCCTTCAGCGTCATCCGCTCGTAGGTCGGCTCGCTGATGCCCTTCCTGACCTTGCGCATGAAATACTTTTCGTATGCGATCTTCGCCCAGTGCACCCAGCGGCCTTCGGATGCCCATTGCACGTTGCGCGGCGGAATCTGCGGCATCGCCAGGAAGGCGACGCCACGATCGCCGAAGTCGGCCAGACACAAGGCATTCCAGGTGGCCTTGTGGGACGGCTGCTTGCCGTCGATCTCCTCCCGGACATTGTGCGCCGTCGCGGTCACCATGGACTCGATCATGTACCCGGTCTTGGGCACCCCGGTCGGGACCGGTGTCTGTCCCAGCGGTGGGATCGCGACGCAGACGCCGATCGAGTAGATGTTCTTGTAGGTCGGGTTGCGCTGGTGCTCGTCGATCAGGATGAAGCCGCGCGGGTTGGTCAACTTGTCGATCCCGAACACCGCGTCCACGCCCTTGAAAGCGGGCAGCATCATGCTGTGCTTGAAGGGCAGCTCATGCTTCTTCTTTTCCTGGCCGTTCTCGTCGACCTCCGTCACGTACATCATGCCGGCCTCGACCTTGTCGACCTTGGCATTGCAGATCCAGTTGACGTGCTTGTCGCGCATCGCGCTTTCGAGCAGGCCCTTGGTGTCGCCGACGCCACCCAAGCCCAGGTGACCGATATACGGTTCGGAGGTGACATAGGTGATCTGCACCTTGTCGCGGATCCCGCGCTTGCGCAGATCGCTCTCGGCAATGAACAGATACTCGTAGGCAGGGCCGAAGCACGAAGCGCCCTGCACGGCGCCGATGACGATCGGGCCGGGGTTGGCGCAGAAGTTTTCCCATTCCTGCCCGGACACCGCGGCATGGTCGACGTGGCAGACCGAGCGGGTATGGCCCTCCGGCCCGAGCCCGGGGATTTCCTCGAACGCGAGCTTCGGACCGGTCGCGATGATCAGGTAGTCGTAACCCACCTGACTGCCGTCGGCCAGTTCGAGCTGGCTGCGTTCGGGATGTACCCGCTTGACCTGCTGCTGGATGAAGCCGATCTTCTTTTTCTTGAAGACCGGCGCGAGCTCGACCTTGATGTCCTCCGGCTTGCGCCAGTTGACCGCAACCCACGGGTTGGAGGGCACGAAATGGAAGGTCGGCGTATCGGCAATGACGACGACCTCGTCCTCCTTGCGCGCGTTCTCCCGCATTTCGAAGGCCATGGGAATACCGCCGATGCCGGCCCCGATGATGACTATTTTTGCCACGAGCTATCTCCTCTTTTGTGTTATTGGTGAGGTCGCGTGCCTACGCAATCGGGGAACCTACACCCGGACGCCCCCTAAATCCGGCAACGCCAGTGCCGCCTCGGGATTTCCGTAACCCTCGGAGCAGCTCGAATACATCGCATCGCCGGTAAGCTTCCTGCCCTGCGCGGGCTCGAAAGCCAAGCCCGCGCATCATAGCGCAGGTCTCCGCGGTCCATGCAGATCAGCAATCGATAATGTACCCATAACAAGGACCATGCCAGACCGCTATCGTCCGGACCGCCCCGCGGTCCTGCGGGCTTCAGCGAATCAGCATGCGCCAGAGCATTCGGCAGATATCTCATATTGAAACATCGGGGAAACATCCATGCTAAATTACTGTCGCAGAGTTGAAACATCTCCGAAACGCCGCGCGCCATGGCCCAGTCTTCACCCTTCTTCAATCGCTGGCTCAGTCAGATCGGTCCCGACACCGCCTTCGATGTCTTTACCGATCTGATCGACGACGCGGCCGTCTTCGTTGTCGATGCGCACAGCCGGATTCTGTTCTGGAGCAGTGGCGCCGAACGGATGTTCGGCCTGGGGTCGGAGAAAGTGCTGGGCGTTCCGTGCCATGAGGCACTGGGTTGTCATGCGGCGCCCGATGCGGCCGAACTCGCCGCGCAGGGGCTGATCAAGGCCCAGCCGGTAACGCTGCAGCGCACCGGAGGCAAAGCCATGGCCTGTCGCCGCACCGCGCGAGCCTTCTTCGATGCCGCGGGAGAATTCGCCGGCGCGATCGAACTGTTGCAGGCGGACACCGGAGAGGTTCCGGTCACCCCCTCACGTACGGACGTTGAGAGCTTCCATGGAATCGTGTCGCGCGATCCCGTCATGAAGGAGGCGATCCGGATCATACGCAACGTGGCCGAGACCGACGCGACGGTGCTGATCCGCGGAGAGTCGGGAACCGGCAAGGAATTGGTCGCACGTGCACTGCACCGGGAAAGTCAGCGAAGGAACCAGCCCTTCCTGGCAATCAATTGCGCCGCGCTGACCCCGAGCCTGCTGGAAAGTGAATTGTTCGGGCACGTCAAGGGCGCCTTTACCGGTGCCGTCCGTGATCATCCGGGCGTTTTCCAGCAAGCCAACGGCGGCACCCTGTTCCTGGATGAGGTCGCCGAATTGCCGCTCGAACTGCAAGCCAAGCTCTTGCGCGTGCTGCAGGAGCGCAGCTTCATGCCGGTCGGCAGCGACCGGGCCGTGACGGTGGATGTCCGGATCATCGGCGCCACGCATCGCGCGCTGCGCGAAGAGGTCAAAGCCGGGCGTTTTCGGGAGGACCTGATGTACCGCCTGCGCGTCGTGCCCCTCTTTTTGCCCCCGCTGCGGGAGCGTCGGCAGGATGTCAGCCATCTGCTGTGGCTGTACATCGACCAGCATAATCGCCAGGGTCCGCGGCACATCGAGACGATCGCGCCCGGCGCGATGCGGCGACTGCTGGACTATGCCTGGCCGGGCAACGTCAGGGAACTGCAAAACGTCATCGAGTACGCCTTCGCCGTCGGCCGCGGCACCGAGTTGACGCTGGAGGATCTCCCGCCCGAATTCCGGGAAGGACCACCTGCAACGCTCTCCGCGTTGGCGATGCCGCTACGACCGGCTCGCCGCCAGGATGAAGCCGAGCTGATCCGCGAAGCCCTGCAGGTCACCGGCGGAAATCTGGAAGAAGCCGCGCGCATCTGCGGGATGAGTCGTGCGACTTTCTGGCGCAAACGGAAGAAATACCAACTCAACTGACGCCCTCAGCGCGGATTGTTTGCAGTCGCGACACGACCCGTCCCGGGAGGAAGTTGGCTCTGGTTTAACGGCCTCACTCCGGCGCGGAACACAGGATGTCGTCGTTCATGCCGATGGTGACGCCATTCCACGTGACGGCATTCCGAACGACCATACAGCCGTTCTGATCTTTCTGTCCGGACGCTTGGGCCCTAACCCTCAGTTCGCCGTACGACGAATCGGCGCGTCCGTTGGCATAGGCCCAATGCGCTGCGGCCTGTCGTGCCGCCTGCAGTCCCGGATCGTTCGGCAGATCGGGAATCGCCTCCGCTTCCCGGTCCAAGGTGTACTGGCCGTCCGAGCAGACCCGCCATAGCTCGGCGACCCGCCGCGCCGGATAGGTCACTGCAACCGTGCGACACCGGTCGTCGCCGCCAACGAAATTCATGACGACGGCCTGACCATCGACCCTCGCTTCAACGGGGAGGAAAGGGCGTTCCCTGGCAACCCCGACCAGGGCCTCTTCCTCCGCAGTTCGCTGCGGCGCGGGCTGGGCGCCGGGTTCAGGCTCCACGTCCGGAATCGGCTCGAGCTTCCGGAACACCGGCTCGGCAGCGCGTACCGAGGGCAGTTCGGGCGACGGACGCTTGGCTGGCTTCGGCGGGGAAACAGGCTGTCCCGTGCGGCTGTCGATGACCTGCGCCGTCACCTCATAACGGCTTGGGGCGATCGGTTCGGCCCCACCACAACCGACGCTTGCGAGAACCGCAGCGGAAGCGCCCACCGAGAGGCTTAGGCGGACAGCGCGGTACGTCAACTCGAGCACGCTAAAACACCCTCTCGCTATCCCGGTGGCGATCCGGGGCATTCGGCTCAGACGGAACATCGTGGCGCCGATCCCGCTCAATCGCGGCGAAGGACGAACTCGATCCGACGGTTCATCGAACGTCCGTGCGGGCGTTCATTCCCGGCAACCGGCCGCTGGCTGCCATACCCTCTGACGCGCAAGCGGGCGGGGTTGGCGCCGGCGTCGATCAAGGCCTCGCGGACCGACTCCGCCCGGACCTGTGACAAGGTCAGATTCACCCCGGCATCGCCGGTATCGTCCGTATGCCCGCAAACATCGACGACGGCCCCCTCCGGCAATCGGTCCATCAGGTGCGCCACACGGCGAATCAACGGACGGTGCGCAGCTGGTACTTCGTCGCTGTCGGGGGAGAAATGGATCACCCAGGCGCCGAGCATGGTCTCGAGATCGGCGAGCGGGGCACCGGTGTCGAGTTCGGCCAGTCGCATCGGATCGATCCGGCGATCGCGGAGCCCGATGGCCAGATGATCGCCCCATAACGCACGGAGTCTATGCACGATCCCGGCGCCGTCGTTGAGACTCGCCGCGGTCACGTCCACGCGGCTGCCGCGCAGCAACAGGTCCACACCCGGCTGCCGGGCCAACGACAGCACGGAATCCAGCGCGCCGAGCCATGGCGGTGGCGGCACACGTGCGTCGATCCGGAGTTCGCCAACGAGGTTGCTCTCACCCACCCGGTCCGCCAACATCTCGAGCACACGTGCTCGACTGAGTTCGTTGTCGACCACGCCGGCATACTCCACCTGGGCTCCGACATTGCTCAACGACAGGGCTGCCGATGTGGCTTTCGGAAACACCGCGGCCCGGCGGATCGGAGACATGGGCGACAGCGCCCAGTAGCCAAGCAACAGGCACCAGGCGAGGCTGACCGCAGCAGCCACCCAATGTTTGCGGAACGGTGCGGAGCTACCGCGTGCTTCCGGCAGGGCGGAATCCGGAGGAAGGCAAGGCGGTTCGAGTGCCCGGATCGGTTGGTGCGATGCATCGGCAGGCAGCGCGGCCGGTGCCGACAGCCCTTCTACACGCGCGGCGCGCGCTCGCATCTGGCTCTTGGCAGCAGCCAGGACGACCGGCGTTAGCGTTTCCAGCAGCGCGCGGGCCGCCGTGGTGTCGAGTTGCGCGTAGCGGGCCGCGCGCGCAACGAGGCGGGCCGCGGCGGCGGGCCCGACGAGGCGGTTCATGGCCTGACGGCCCAGGGCCTGGGTGCACTCCAGACCGGAAGGGTCGAGCGCGGTCGCCAGGCGTTCCAGCAGGGACTCATCGATCGCCTCGAACACCTCGGCAACGCGACTCTCCTTTCCCGGCCGGGCGGCCAACCCGATCAGTCCGACCAACAGCGGTGGGAGCACGGCCTCGACCGAACTCCGGGTCTGGGGCTGGCCGGAACGTAACAGGCAGGCCAGGCGCTGCAGTACGGGTTCGTCGAGACGACTGCGGATGAGTTCGAGCAGGCCTGATGTCTCGGTCGGGAGCCATGGGGCCCGACTCCACGGGTGGGAGGCGTCGCGCCGGCGAGAATGTTCGCCGGCCAAACGGGAAGGGATGGCGTCGGATGCGCTAGCCATGCCGCTCGAAGCAATGAGTGGACGCACGGTTGAAGCGGGTCGCGACTCTGGATCGTGGGTATGGAGACATACGGCGGAAAGGATCGCAGCAGTGCGGGGAGTCCACGAAGTGTAGTCTCTACGAACCCGTCGGCGAGGATTCGGACGAGCAGTTGCCGGGCCGGATTATCGCAGCATTTCCGCCGGTCGCGCCAGCCGAGTCGACCGCGACGGGCTCTGAGTCTGTTCTGTTCCAAGTCGGCTCGAGTTTCGGTAACATGCGCGGCTGCGCGGGTCCTGGGGTTTGCCGCCGCGCGATCGGCAGAGCCGAGGGCGACTTCTTTCAGCGTAACCGGGGTGAGCATGTCGACTGACACCAAGACCGCAACGGAACTCGTAGCAGTGCGAGGCTGGCCGACGACGCCCCGCTGCGAGCGGTCGGGTTCATGCCCGGACGTTATCTCCGGCTGACGGGCATGGGAGCCTTCCGCATACCTGTAGCCAGGCCCGTAGCGCCGCCCCATTTTCGGGCGAGTCCCGGCCACCTCCGCATCCTGGTCGTCGATGACTACCCGGATGCGGCGGAAACGCTGGCGTTCCTGCTCGGGATGGACGGCCACGAGGTTAGAACGGCCACCGAGGGCGGCGAGGCGATCGCGGCGGCGACATGGTTCCATCCCGACGTCATCGTACTCGACATCAGCATGCCGGGCATGGACGGGTTCGAAGTCGCTGGCCGTATCCGGGCGATCGACGGTGGCTCGACGGCCCACCTCATCGCGATGACGGGCTACGCCTCACGGGAGCTTCGGAACAGTGCCAGGAATGCCGGCTTCGATGAATTTCTGGTCAAGCCCGTCACGCTGACCTCACTGCGAGACGCGTTGGCCGCGTATCGCCACCGCGCCGACGCTGCGACAGTGTGAGGCGCGCCACCATACCGGGGCATCATCATTCGATGGCGGACGCGGGGCGAATTTCGAACAATCGGTCGGCCGTCGCTTCGGAGTGACCCGCCCCGGCATCAGCTCCTGACGCCGCGCCCATCCCCGGTGGCAACCAGACTTCGGTGCCGGCCGGTACCGGCACCGTCTCCGACGTGACCGAGTCGCTCCACGCGGCATTCATTCCGATCAGGCGGTCTCGGTCGACACCGTAGCGCCGCGCCACCTCGGATAAAGGCAGGTCCGACGCCAGCACGACGCGCTCCCAGTCCAGCGGAAGCTCGGCCCGCAAACCCTCCGGAAAGAACCGCTGGGGGTGCCGCGCGATATCCCGGGCAGCGAGAAACTCGGCATAGAAATTCCGGGAGGCGAAGCCGAACTTCGGATGATCGTAGTGGCGCACGATCCGCACGAAATCCTCGCCCACCGATTCCCGCGCCCGCTGCATGCCGGCAATGCCGTGGTTGTAGCTGGTCAGAGCCAGCGGCCACACGGAGAGCTTGCCCAGCGCGTACCGGAGATAGCGGGCCGCGCCGCGCGCCGACGCAACCGGGTCCAGTCGTTCGTCCACCACGCCATTCATGGTCATGAACCGTTCCGCCGCGGAACGCGTGAATTGCCAGATGCCGACGGCCCCCGCCGATGACTTGGCGTGCGCCTGAAACGACGACTCGACATGCGGAAGATACGCCAGATCCTCGGGCAGCCCAGCATCGCGGAAAATGCGACGGAACGTCTGGTCGTAACGGGCACTGATCTCCAGGCCGCGCTTGAAGCGTTCGCGCAAGCCGCGCTGCGCACGGACCCGATCGGCCGCGCCCAGGATCGCATCCGGCCGCGCGGCTGCCCCCTCGAGTCGGGACATGATGGCCTTGTCCGGCGCTCCGAGGCTCCGGTTCTGAACCCAGGCCTCTTCCAGGTAGCGCATCCGCTGCTGCCAGTAGTCCTTGCGTTCTCGGACGAGTTCCTTCTGTTGGGCGTTGTACCCCTCGGTGATCGGTCCGGGGAGATCAAGCAGCTCGTAGACGACGCCGAGATACCGGTCGTCGTGGATGGCGACCTGGGAGCGGCTCCACGTGCCGTAAACCTTACGCCAGAAATCGATCTGCGGCTCCAGTTCGGCGGGGCGGGGAAAGTCGTCATCCCCTGATTGATGGAACCCCGCGACCGGCTCACGGAGCGGGGGAGACGGAGCTGTCTCGGGCGCGGCCACCGTGTGCCGCTGCTGCCGGGGCGGCGTCGGACTGCTGCAGCCTGCCAGCCCGAGGGTCGAGAGCATCGCGCTAAAGCACAAGACCGACGTCAAGCGTCTCATCGAACGGCCTCCCTGAACCGAGCCTTGAATTCTAACGGCTCCGCGCTAACGAACCCGAGTCCGCGCCGGGCAGGGCAGGCGCGTCTGCCGCGGGACTCATTCGGTGCGACTCTGTGGCGCGACGAAATCCGGCGCCCGCGGAGATGAGGGCCCGGGGCCTTCGGAAAATGAGTCCACCAGGTCGCGGATCTGGTCGAGGCGAATCGGCTTGACCAGATAGCCGTCGAAACCGGCCTTCCGGGCCCGCACCCGGTATTCCGGCTGAGCATAGCCCGTCACCGCAATGATGCGCGCCGACCGGGTTGCGTCCATCTGCCGCAGGCGCCGCGCCACTTCGAAACCGTCCATGCCCGGCAAACCGATGTCCAACAGGACCAGGTCCGGGCCAGCACCGCTCGCCAGTTCCAGTCCTTCCAACCCGTCCGCAGCGGTTTGCACCTCGATGCCGAAGTATTCGAGCAGCAGAGTGAGACTGTGAGCGGCATCCACATTGTCGTCGACGATCAGCACGCGAAGCGGCCGCAGAGGGGCCACCTCCGCGGGTTGCGGCGCCGTGGACTCGACTGGCCCGCGGCTTGCCGTCCAGTCGCCCAGCGGCAGGCGGACGATGAACTCGCTGCCCCGGTCGACTCCGACGCTACGCGCCTCGATGTCGCCATCATGCAGGACGGCCAGCTGACGGGCGACCGTCAAGCCGATGCCCAGCCCCCCTTCCGCTCGATCGAGCTCCCGCTGCCCCTGGGCAAAGGGATCGAAGATGTGAGGCAAAAGATCGGCAGGGATGCCAATACCCGAGTCGCGGACCCGCACGACGACTTGTCCCTCCTCGGCCGCGGCCTCAAGCCAGATCTGCCCGCCCTCGGGGGTATAGCGAATCGCATTGTTCACCAGATTGTCGAAAATCTGGGTCAGTCGAACCGGATCCCCGGGGATCACGACGGTTTCTTCGGGTAAGGACAGGTGCAGTTGCTGACCGCGCGCCGTGATCTCGGGCCCATGCGACTCGGCGAGCTGCCGCAGCAGCGTCACGACAGCGATGGCTTCGGTTTGCAGGGCGATTTTGCCACGGAGCAGGCGACCGACATCGAGCAGGTCGTCGACCAGGCGGATCAGGTGCGTCGCATGCCGGCCCACCATGTCATGGACCCATTGCAGCGTCGGGTCATTGCCGGCCACCGCGCCCAAGATGTCGTTCGCGTTCTGGATCGGCGCGAGGGGGTTACGCAACTCATGACCCAACATGGCGATGAACTCATCCTTGCGACGGATCATGTCCTGTTGCGCGGCCTCGGCGCACTTCTGCCGATCGATGCTGACCCCTGCGCCTAGCCAGCCCTGTATCGACCCATCGCGAGACCGGTGCGGGACCCCGCGCTCGAGGTACCAGCGGTAGGCGCCAGCGCTGGCATCCCAGTAACGGAGCTGGAGTTCGAAAGCCTCCCCCAGCGCGACGGCTCGCCCCAGTTCCGCTGCATAGCCCTCCCGGTCATCGGGATGTATCGCGGCCAGCCTGCCGTGCCCCAGGCAGCATTCGCGGCTCAGGCCGGTAAGCCGCTCCAGGGAGGGCGAAGGCTCGACCAGTGCACCACTCCGGTCCGCCATCCAGAATACGGATTCGGTGGCTTCGACCCAGAAGCGGAAACGCTGCTCGCTGGCCTGCAGCGAGGCTTCGCTCCGCTTGCGTTCGGTGATGTCCTGGATGACCGCAAGATAGACGCCTTCGCCACCCTGACGAAACAACTGCAGATGAACTTCGACCGGATACAGGCTGCCGTCCGCCCGGCGATGGCTGGCTTCGAACACCTGCACCGTGCGTTGCCCGGACAACAGCGGAGCGACCAACGCCTTGAACGACTCCGGGGTCACTTGCGGCTTTAGGTCGAGCGGCGTCAACGCCCGCAGGGCCTCCATCGAATAGCCGAGGTTCGATCGGGCCCCCTGATTCGCATAACGGAAGCGGAGCGTTTCCGCGTCGAACAGATAGATCTCGTTCAGGCTGGCCTCGAGCGTATCGCTCAACACCGCCCGCTCGCGTTCCGCCGCCTTGCGCTCGTCGATGTCGATCACGGTACCGACCATCCGCAGCGGACGGCCTTGCAGATCCCGCTTGACGACCCGGCCGCGTCCTAGCACCCATTTCCATTCGCCGTTCGGCAAGCGCAGGCGGTGCTCCTTCTGCCAGAGTGTACAACCGCCGGCCAGATGCTTCTGCAGCGAGCGCTCGACATCCGGCCAGTCACCCGGATGCATGCGCTCGGCCCAGCTGTCGTAGTGAGCCGGAACGTCCGGTGCCTTGACGATCCGCTGCCAGGCAGGGCTGTAGCGCACGGCGCCGGTCTCGACATTCCAGTCCCAGACACCGTCCTGCGTGGCTTCCATCGCCAGCCGGTAGGTTTCTTCGCTCTCGCGCAGCGCGGCCGCGATGCGGCGGCGTTCGGTCATGTCCAGTACCGTGAACGTAATGCCGCGGCGCGGCTCACGCGGATCGAGGTACGTGGCATTCAGCACGACGTCGATCAGGACTCCGTCCTTGCGTACCCAGCGAACGTCGACCTCGTTGCCGTAATCAGCTCCCCCTTTGCGGTACTTGAACAACGCTGCGCGTTCGTATTCCGCCTGATCGGCATAGAGAAAGCGGGTATCCTGTCCGACCATTTGGTCCCGCGAATAACCCGTCAGGCGGCACAAGGTATCGTTCACCTCGATCAACACCCGGTCCACGGCCATCGCGATGCCGATCGGCGCGATCTTGAACAGTCCGGCCAGCTTCCGCTGCTCCTCAAACAGCGCACGCTCGGACTCCCTCTCCTCGGTGAGATCCACGTGGGTGCCGACCAGGCGCGCGGGCAGGCCCTGAGCATCGCGCCGGACCACCGCTGCGCGGGAATTGATGCAGCGCCATTCGCCCTGCTTCGTCCGCATGCGGAACACGAGATCATAGGGCGGTCCATCGTCCCGCGCGCAGCGCAGGTGGTTGATCACCTTCCAGGCGTCGGCGCGATCATCGGGATGAACGAGTTCATGCCATGTGGCCACACTCGCGGGCAACTCATCCGGCACATACCCCAGCATCGTGTACCAGCCAGGGCTGAACCAGACCTCCCCGGACTCGAAATCCCAATCCCAAATACCGGTGCCGGTTCTTTCGAGGACCATATCCAGCTGTTGTCGGCTTTCCGTGAGGGCATCCTCGAAGCGCTTGCGCGCCGTGATGTCCATGAACGAACTGACGACGAGCCGGGATGCGTCGGGATCGGAATTGGAAGTCAGCAGACCGGCGCAAACAGAGATCCAGATCAGGCTGCCGTCCGGCTTCCGCACGCCCATCGTCACGTCCCGCTGGGCCGCACCGGTTGCCAGAGCGATCATGGCGGGGTGACGGTCTCCGGGCAACGGGTGACCGCCTTCGTCGATCGCCTGCCACCGCGGATCCGCCGAGGTCCGCATCGCCAATTGTTCTCCGCTGAGACCCAGTATGCGTTCGGCCGCCGCATTGCTCATCACGATACGGCCATCAGCCTCCTGCACGACGACGCCGACCGGCAAAGCCGCCAACAGTTCGCGGTAGCGCGCTTCCTTGGCCTCGTCCCGTGCCGTCGCCTTCGCCAGCGCGGCCTGTGCCGCCACGAGACGCTCGGTCAAATCGGAAGCGCCCTGGGGCCGCCATTGCTGCAGGTGTACCAGCAGGTCTTCGTGCTCACGACGTCGCAATGCCAGTGGCTCGGCGTCGAGGTCAACATCACCGATTAGCGTGTGTTCCGCGGGGAAATGGTGCGCCGCCCACGTAGTCACCCGTTCCATGGTCCGTCGCAACGTCTCGGGCTCCGTAACGCCGCACTCCCGGAGTAACCCCAGGAGTTCGCGATACGGGTCTGCCATGGTCGATTCGGCGGGCTCCGCACCCTCTTGGTGAACCACAGGGGCGGTCACAGCGGCGGGACCGCGCACACGGTGAGAGCGACCCTAGCCGCAACGCGCAGGCGACGGTTACGCCGCGAGGCGTGCGACGCCCGGGTTGGGTGTACCAAGTGACCTGAGAACCAGCGGACTCGCATCCGTACTGGATTAGCCATCAGGCGATCTCCGACGAAGAATGAACCATTGTTCGATTGTCAAGGATTCGCCGCGGAATTCGCAAGCCGGTATTTCTGCCTAGTCGGGCGGGCGCTCAAGCGCCTCTGCTGCGCTGGTCGGCGTCCCCAGGCCGCCCGTTGGGGCCGGGCTCTCGCTCCGGCTGCAGCAACAGCGGAACCTCCACGCAGCCCCCCGTAGGCAGCGCGCGGAAGGCACGGAGTTCGAGGACGCCGCGCGTGCCGAGCGAAATGATCAGCTGCAAGACATCCGGGTACCCCAGCTCCATATCGAGGGTCGACGGCTCAGCCGGTGTAGCCGGGTGGGAATGGAACACGGCGAAGAGAACTTCCCCGCGTTCGCGCATGGCGCGCATCGCCGCGATCTGTTGCTGCGGGTCCAGCGAAAATCGGGATTCGCGCTGCTCGGCGACGTTGTCGACCGGATAGACCGTCGTTGGCGTCCCCTCACGGGCGCCAATCAGGCCGCACACTTCGCATGCTTCCTGCGCCTGGGCATGCTGCAGGATCCTGTTGATCAGCGCGCGTGGAAACAGGGTGGGAACAGGTATAGCCATGGGAGCCTTCTCGAAAAATCAGTCCAAACCCGGCGGTGGCGTCGTAATGGCGGCGGGCATCAAGGTGAGTCCGCCATAGCGTCGGTAGTCCGAGTCCGCCACATGCACCTCCGCCAGCGCCGGACCGTAACTGACAAAGCCGTCGGCGCCGACGAACCCGCCCGCGACACGATACCTGCCTGGAGCCAAACCCAGAAACGGAAGGCTGACGATAAGACGGCCCGCTCCGCGCGTCAAAGGCAACCGGCCCGAGTATCGGCTGTCGATGCTCGCGACCAACAGATCGGCCGTGTTCCAGAATTGCAAGACCAACCCCAGGGAGGACTCCTCTGCGGCGCAGCGATACTCCAGCGTCCAGCGGATGGCGTCCCCGGGCGACACGGGCACGGGGCCGATCTGCAGACGGGTGATCGCCGCCGCACCGTCGCCGTCGACCGTGGGCTCGACGGCAAACGAGAAGGGATCGCCCTGAGCGTTCAGGTAACCGACGGCCTCGTGGTACTTCCGGATCACGGCTTCCGTGTCCCCGAAAACGACCGGCTTACCGTCGAGCAACAACAGACAGCGGTCGGCCACGTAGCGGACATTCATCTCGGCATGCGAGACCAGCACGACCGCCGTCCCGGCGCGCTTGAGCGCGTTCAGCCGATCGAGACAGCGCTTCTGGAAGGCGATGTCGCCAACCGCCAGGACCTCGTCGACGAGCAGCACATCGACGGGACCGGAGGTCGCGATCGCGAAGTCGAGGCGCGCGTACATGCCATCCGAGTAATGCCGCACCGGCCGGTCGATCGCCGCGTGCAAACCGGCAAAATCGACGATGCCGGACATGCGCGCGTCCACCTCGGACGGACTGAGGCCAAGCTGGGAACACTTCACGTACACATTCTCGCGTCCCGTCAGCATGGGCTGCAGACCCGAGCCCAGTCGCAGCAGACTCTGCAGTCGTCCCCGAGATTGCACGCTACCCCGGTCGGGACGATAGTCACGGGCTATGAGCTTCAACAGCGTGCTCTTGCCTGCCCCGTTGGGCCCGATGACGCCGAGACATTCGCCGCGCCGCACGGTGATGGAAACCCCATCGAGCGCCCAGAACTCATGAGCGCGCGGGGCCAGACGGCGGGGTCGCCCGAGCGCCTGGCGGATCGCATCGGCCACACCGTACCATAGCGCATGGTGCCGGGACCGGCAGAATGTCTTGCCGACCGCGTCCATGCGGATCATGACGTCCGTCACGGCCAACCCCGGGATTCGCGTAGAATCGATCCGGCCGCTTGCCCGAGGCGGCACCGCGCGCTCCGTCCGAAACCCCGGTATCCTGCCCCTGCCACTCCACACCGTTTGCCCCGGCCTTGAACAGCAGCCTCACGCCAACGACTCACGCCCTGCTTCTTTACTGCCGCGCCGGCTTCGAAAAGGAATGCGCTGCGGAGATCAGCGCCTTTGCCCACCGGGACGGCCAGGCTGGCTATGCGAAGACCTCGGATGGTTCGGGGTTCGTCGTTTTTCATCCGCATGAGACCTCGGCACGGGTAAGCGGTGCCGGAGGCATCGCGTTCGATCAGCTGATTTTTGCGCGCCAGTTGATCCAGTCCGCCAGCCTCACGGGGCCGCTGCCACCGGAGGATCGCATCACCCCGCTGCTCGAGCAGGCTCTCAGCGTAGCCCGCCGTTTTTCCGGCATCCTGCTCGAAACCGCCGATACGAACGAGGCCAAGGCCTTGTCGACCTTCACGCGGAAACTCGCGGTACCGCTGCGGCGTGCCGCCGAAGGTCGGAATCTCATCGCGGGAGGCAGCCAGCTGCCGCGGCTGCATCTGTTCTTTCTGAGTGCCACGGAGGCCTATGTCGGCCTGAGCCTGGAGGACAATGGGTCGCCTTGGCCGATGGGCATACCGCGTCTCAAGTTCCCGCGCGGGGCTCCGAGTCGTTCCACGCTGAAGTTGGAAGAGGCGTTGCTGACCTTCCTCGAACGCGCACCCGAGGCGCTGCAACCCGGGATGACGGCGGTCGATCTGGGCGCTGCACCCGGCGGCTGGACCTGGCAGTTGGTGCGCCGCCACCTCCGGGTGACGGCCGTAGACAACGGGCCCATCCAGGCCGAACTGCTCGATTCGGGACTGGTCGAGCACCGCCGTACCGATGCGTTTCGCTTCCGGCCCGCGAAACCGGTGGACTGGATGGTCTGCGATGTCGTCGAGCAACCGATCCGCATCGCGCAACTGGTGGCCCGGTGGCTCGCGGAAGGCTGGTGTCGACATTGCATCTTCAATCTGAAGCTGCCGATGAAGAAGCGCCGCGACGAAGTGCTGCGCTGCCAGGAACTGATCGCAACGACACTCGAGGACGCCGGCTGCCCCTATCGACTGCGGATTAAACAGCTTTATCACGATCGGGAAGAGGTGACCGGCTATCTGCAGCGGCTGCCGGAGCCGGGAACGCGGTCGACAAAGCGCCGGGGCTAGGCCTCGCCGAACCGCCGGAACGAATCCACCGGAGTGACCCAGACCATCCCGTCGCCCCGTCGGCCCGTATCCGCATGGGCAACGATGATTCCGACGATCTCTTCGATCTTTTCCTCGGGGCAGATGATCTCGATACGCACTTTCGGGGAGAAGTCGGTCAGCGCTTCGCGCACGCTGTGCGGCACCTCTTCAGCCTCGTGGTGACTGCAGCCGTCGATCCGGCACGCACTCATGCCCGGAAACTGTCGCACATGGCTGAAGGCTTCACGAATCTTCGCGAGCTTGGACGGCTGAATGATGGCCTTGATTTCTTTCATTGCACGACAACTCAAACTCACGCTTCGTAGCGCTTCGCTTCGAACCAACGATACAGCGTCGGCAATACCACCAGGGTCAGCAGCGTCGACGTGATCAGGCCCCCGATCACAACGATGGCTAGAGGGCGCTGCACTTCGGACCCGGGCCCCGTGGCGAACAGGAAGGGCACCAGACCGAGCATCGCCACGGTGGCGGTCATCATGACCGGCCGAAACCGCTGCTCGCAGCCCTGAATGATGGCTTCGGCCTGAGGAAGGCCGTCGTCACGCAGGCCTCGGATGCATGAGACCAGCACCACGCCGTTCAGGACGGCGATGCCCCACAGCGCAATGAACCCGACCGACGCGGGTACGGAAAGATACTCGCCGGTCATGAACAGCGCAACCACGCCGCCGATCGATGCAAAGGGCAGCACTAGAATGATCAGGGCTGCAAAGCGCAGGGAGTTGAACAGCAGGAACAACAGAAAGAAGATCGCGGCGATCGTGATCGGGATGATGATCTGAAGGTGACCCAGTGCGCGCTCCATGTTCTGGAATTGACCGCCCCAGACCAGCGTGTAGCCTTCCGGCATCGCGACTTTCTCGGCGACGACGCGCTGCAATTCGGCCACGAAGCTGCCAAGATCGCGATCGCGGACGTTGACGCCCACGACGATCCGTCGGCGCGCGGTCTCGCGGTTGATCTGCGCCGGGCCATCCTGCAGGCGAATTTCGGCCACGGCGCTAAGGGGCACGAGTGCGCCGTTGGGCGAGGTCAGGAGGATGTTGCCGATCGCCTCCACGCTGTTCCGAAAGCCCTGAGGAAAGCGCACGGCAGTCGAAAACCGCCGTTCGCCTTCGTAGATCTCGGTCGCCACCTTCCCACCGATGGCCGTCTCGATGATGTCGTGAATGTCCGACGCGTTCAGGCCATGGCGCGCGATGGCGTCGCGATCGACGGTAATCGCAAGATACTGCTGCCCGGTGATCCGCTCGACCCGGATATCCTGGGCGCCGCGAATCGTACCGGCCACGCGGGCGATTTCGGCTGCCTTCTCGCTGAGCGCTGTCAGGTCGTCGCCGAAGACCTTGACCGCGACGTCCGACCGCACACCGGTGACCATTTCGTCGACGCGATCCGAGATCGGCTGGGCCATGACCAGCTGCACGCCCGGGAGCGCGGCGCCGAGCTTCTCCCGCATCGCATCCGCGATCGTGTCCTGGGTCCAGCCATCGGGCCATTCATCCCGGGGCTTCAGGCTGACGATAGGCGTCGATTCGTTCTGGGACTGCGGATCGGCCGGGCTCTCGCCCCGCCCGACGCCGGACACCGCGCTCTTGACGCCCGGGATCTCCATGACCAGGCGCATCGCCTCCGACTCCATTTTGATGGATTCATCGAGGGAGATGTTGGGAAAACGATTGATGCCCGGAACGATGGACCCTTCCTTCATCTCCGGAATGAAGGAAGTGCCGAGCAATGGGATCAACGCCAGGGTTCCGCACAACAGGCCGATTGCCGCGATCACGACGCTCTTGGGATTCCGGTCCGCGAAATGCAGCAGTCGCAGATACGGCGCCTTCATTTTCGCGATGATCCAGGTGTCGTGATCGGCACCGCCCGTGAGGAACAGCGAACACAGGGCGGGGGTCAGGGTCATCGACAGGACCAGCGAGATGAACAGGGCAATCGCGATCGTGAACGCGAGCGGCGAGAACATCTTGCCCTCCATGTCCTGCAACGTCATCAGCGGCAGGAAAACCATGATGATGATGCCCACGCCGAACAGCACCGGTGTACCGACTTCAGCGGTCGCGTCATTGATCACCCGAACGCGGCTGTACCCGCGGCCGCGGCGTTCGCCGAGCAGAGTGAACGCATTCTCGACGACGACGACCGAGCCATCGACCATCAACCCGATCGCGATGGCCAATCCGCCCAGCGACATCAGATTGGCCGACAGGCCGAAATAGTTCATCGCCATGAAGGTCATCAGCGGGGTAAGCAACAGGGTACTGACCACGATCAGGGCGGACCGGACATCGCCCAGGAACAGGAACAGAATCACGACCACCAGCACGACCCCCTCGAGCAGCACCTTGGTGACCGTGTGCAAGGCGGCATCGACGAGTTCGCTCCGATCGTAATACGGCACGATCTGCAGACCCCCGGGCAGCATGCCCTTCTCGTTGATCTCCGCCACGCGTGCCTTGATCTCGCTGACGACCCGCTTGGCGTTGCCGCCGCGCAGCATCATCACGACCCCGCCGACCGACTCGGTATACCCATCCTTGATGACGGCACCGACGCGGACCTCGTGGCCGATCTTGACCTTGGCGACATCGTGCAGATGGACCGGGATACCTTCTTCCTCCTTCAGGACGATATTCCCCAGATCCTCGACGTTGCGAATCAGACCGATGCCGCGGATGAGGTATTGCTCGGCATAATGCGGCAGCACGCCGCCGCCGCTGTTGGCGTTATTGCGGGCGACCGCCTGGTAGATGGCTTCCAGGTTGAGGCCGTAGTGCCGCATTCGGTCCGGATTCACGAGGACCTGGTACTGCTTCACGTAGCCCCCCTGGGAGTTGATCTCGGCGACTCCCTGAATCCCGCGCAACAGGGGGCGGACGACCCAGTCCTGGATCTCGCGGCGATACATCAGCTCGTCTTGGGTGAGCTCCCGCCGTCCGTCATCCGGGTGGTCCAGCGTGTATTGATACACCTCGCCCAGCCCGGTCGAAACGGGCCCGAGGATGGGCCGGATTCCTTCCGGCATCCGCTCGGCGACTTCCATCAAGCGCTCCATGACCAGCTGCCGGGCGAAATACACATCGGTCTTGTCGGTGAAGACCAGCGTGATGATCGAGAGCCCGTTCTTGATCAGCGACCGCATCTCGGTCAGGCCGGGCAGGCCGGTCATGGCGATCTCGAGCGGGACGGTGATGAAGCGCTCGACCTCTTCCGGCGAGCGACCGGGGGCATCCGTCGCGATCTGGACCTGAATATTGGTCACGTCCGGAAAGGCATCGACGGACAGTGCCTGCAAGGCCTTAATGCCAAAGCCGAGCAGGGCCACCGCGAGGACGACCACGACGATGCGCTGGCGCAGCGCACCGCGAACCAGAGCCGAGATCATCGACTATTCCAGTTGCGAGCGCAGGCGCTCGTTGTTCAGATGAAACGACCCGTTCGTCACGATCTTCTCTCCGACTTGCAGACCCGAGATGACCGGCCGCACGCCCCCTTCCGGGTCGCCCAGCGTGACGGGGCGCAGCGCGAACTGATCCTTGCCGATCGCCACGAACACATGGTCCTTGTCACCCTCGCGCACGATCGCTTCGAGCGGAATGACCGCCTCCTGCGTGGCCGGCTTGCGGATCATCAGGGTTGCCAGCATGTTCGGCTTGATGATGTCCGCGGGATTCGGCAAATCCATGCGCACGGTCATCGTCCGTGTATCCGGGTCGATCACGTCGCCGATGTAGATCAAGCGCCCGACGAAACGTTTGCCCGGCAGCGCGGCGATCTCGGCCTCGGCGTCATCGCCCTCGCGCGCCCATTGGGCGTTGCGCTCCGACACATCGGCCACCAGCCAGACATGGGAGAGGTCCGACACGGTGAACAGCGCGTCCGACGGCTGCACGACCTGACCGAGCGTGATGTTCCGTTCGATCACCGTGCCGGTGAGGGTCGCCGTGATCGGGGACAGCGACTTGATCGTACCCCGTGCGCCCAGGTCCGTGATCGCGGGATCGCTCATGCCCATGACCTTCAGGTGGTCGCGCGAGGTGTCCAGGTCCACCTCAGCTTCGGACAGTTCATTCTGGCGCTGCTGCAGGTTCGCCACCGCGATGATCCCGTTTTCGTATAACTGCTTCGCGCGGTTGTACGCTGACTGCCGGAGCTTGAGCTTGGAGATGGCCTTCAGATAGTCGGACTGGGCTGTGCCCAACTCGGCGCTGTTCAGCACCGCCAGCAGATCGCCTTTCTTGACGTCATCGCCGAGCGAGCGCCTGATCTCGACGACCCGACCGGAGACCGACGCGCCGATATGAGCCAGCCGCCGCCGATCGAGTTCGACGCGCGCCGGGACCCGCAATGAGTCGCGCAATTCGGTTTGGCCAACGACGACAATCTTCAATTTTGCCAGCAGCGCGGCATTTGCCGTGACCGCCGGCGGGGATGTGTCTGCAGCCTCCAGCGGAGCGCTCAGCAGTAGTAACAGTGACAACAGCCAGAACGGCAATGAGGTCGGAATTTTCATACGTGGAAGGGACGGATCAGCGGCGACGCGCGACGGTTCGACGCGAGTGGCTTTCGAGGGCGGCAAGCGGTGGTCAACGCGTCGATCACGGTGCACGATGCGGATGACGACCGGATCGGCATCCACGCTCCGTTTGTTCGCGGCTCAGCAGCGAAGCCGGGCATTAGGGGTAGGTTCGATTCATCAAGCCCGATTGTAACAGGCCGATTCCCATTTGCCGCCGATTCTCGCGAGCGGGCGTGGTAGCGAGTGTGTCTCCCCGGACGAGGCAACCGAGATGCCGGGTGAGTGTACACACGCGGCCAGGCTTTCAAGCCCTCAAGCAGAGGTCAGCGACAACGCAAATTGCCGCCGGCGGCAGCGCCGATTCGGCGGCGCGGTTGTTCCGGGGACGAGAAGCGGGCCGTCAGCCGGGAGGCCGAAGGCCCGGTGACAGATTCAAAAACGGCGGGTACGACGCATTGGTTGCGTATCCGTCCGGGGACGGGCTTCATTGACCCGAATGTTGCGGCCCTTCAGATCCGCGCCGTCCAGATTCTTGACGGCCGCCTCGCCGCAAGACTGATCGGGCATTTCGACGAATCCGAAACCCTTGGAGCGTCCAGTTGCTTTGTCCATGATGATGGTGGCGGAAGACACCTCGCCGAAAGCCTCGAAGGCCTGGCGCAATTCATCATCGGATAGTTGATACGACAGATTCCCTACATAGATATTCATAACGGACCCGTGCTCGAAATCGTGCCATTTCGCTCGTCAACATCAGCAGCTCAATCAATGGCACAGGTATCAAGAACTGATGATCGTAGCAGGTCTATCGCTTTCACCGCGTCGCAGGCCATCGAAGGAAGCACCACCGACGTGAATCAACTTGCGCCTACGATGGAAAAACAATTAACCGCGAATAGCCGCCTTGTCAAATGAATTTTTCGCGGCGGCGTCGTGAGCGAGGGCGGCGAGCGCCGCGTCGTGACGGCGGGACAGGGCACCCAGCGCGGCCAATGCCCCCAAAAGGGCCATCGCCATGTCGCTTTGGGCATCCCATGGATCGGCCTGGGACGCGATGAAGGCATTGGCGCGTCCGCCGAGCACGAGGTGGCTTGCCCATTCGCACAATTCATACAAGGCGCTCAGCGAGAGCGTCAGGGCAAGGACAACGACCGGCAGCAACGAGGGGAGGGTTATCGCCCGAAAGCGGATCAGCAGTTCCCGAAACACGATGGCCGGGACCAGCCCCTGAAAGAAATGCGCGAATTTATCGAATTCGTTGCGGTGGCCGGCGCCCCCCGGAATCGATCGCGGCCCCTCGAAGCCGGGGACCGCCGCGAAGCCGTAATGGCCGCCGACGAAAATGACGAGCATCAGCGCCAGACATAGCCAGGCGGCGAGAGGCGTCAAACGGAAGCGGCAGCGAGCCGCGATCAACACGGCATAAATGAGCAGGGCGGGTGCGGCTTCCAGAGCCCAGGTCAGCCGATCGGCCGGCGCCCAGCCCGACCAGAATGCCGCCGCCCAGATCAGGGCATGCCAGCCTGGACTCACGGCGACGATGACGTTGGGATCGGCGACACGGAACTTCAGGTCACGGCGTGGTCGCACGTCGCGGCTACTGGCCACGCCGACGGAAGCGTGCGATCTTGGCAACCTCCCGCCCGGTCCGGCCACGATTCCCGCGCGCGCTACGTGCGCCGGTAAAGTTCCGCGCCCGTTTCGACGAACTCCTGGGATTTCTCCTCCATGCCCTTCTCGAGCGCCTCGTCTTCCGAGAGATGGTGGGATCGCGCGTAGTCGCGCACGTCCTGCGTGATCTTCATCGAGCAGAAGTGCGGCCCGCACATCGAACAGAAGTGCGCAAGCTTGGCACCCTCCTGCGGCAGGGTCTCGTCGTGGAACTCCAGCGCCTTTTCGGGATCGAGGCTCAGGTTGAACTGATCCTGCCAGCGGAACTCGAAACGGGCCTTGGACAGCGCGTTGTCGCGGCTCTGGGCGCCGGGATGCCCTTTCCCAAGGTCAGCGGCATGCGCGGCGATCTTGTAGGCGATGATGCCGTCGCGCACGTCCTGTTTGTTCGGCAAACCGAGATGTTCCTTCGGCGTCACGTAACACAGCATCGCGGTACCGAACCAGCCGATCATCGCGGCACCGATGGCCGAGGTAATGTGGTCGTAACCGGGCGCGATATCGGTCGTCAGCGGCCCCAGCGTGTAGAACGGCGCCTCGTCGCAGACCGCGAGCTGCTTGTCCATATTCGCCTTGATCATGTGCATGGGCACATGCCCGGGGCCTTCGATCATGACCTGGACATCATGCTTCCACGCGACCTGCGTCAATTCTCCGAGCGTCTCGAGTTCCGCGAACTGGGCCGCATCGTTCGCGTCCGCGATCGACCCGGGGCGCAGGCCGTCACCGAGCGAGAAGGACACGTCGTAGGCCTTCATGATCTCGCAGATCTCTTCGAAGTGCGTGTATAGGAAACTCTCCCGATGGTGAGCCAGACACCACTTGGCCATGATCGAACCACCGCGCGATACGATGCCTGTCAACCGCTTCGCGGTCAGCGGGATGTAGGCCAGACGGATGCCGGCATGGATCGTGAAGTAATCCACGCCCTGCTCAGCCTGCTCGATCAGCGTGTCGCGGAAGATCTCCCAGGTCAGTTCCTCGGCCTTGCCGTCGACCTTCTCCAGCGCCTGGTAGATCGGCACCGTACCGATGGGCACCGGCGAGTTGCGGATGATCCATTCCCGGGTCTCGTGGATATGCTTGCCGGTCGACAGGTCCATGACGGTGTCGCCGCCCCAGCGGATGGACCACAGCATCTTCTCGACTTCCTCCTCGATCGACGAGGACACGGCCGAGTTGCCGAGGTTGCAGTTGATCTTTACCAGGAAATTCCGCCCGATGATCATCGGCTCGGATTCCGGGTGATTGATGTTGGCCGGGATGATGGCCCGGCCACGCGCGACTTCCTGCCGGACGAACTCCGGCGTGATCACCGGCGGAATGGCCGCGCCGAAGGATTCGCCCGGATGCTGGAAACGGTAGATGTCGGGGCAGGCCTCGAGCCTCTGGTTTTCCCGGATCGCGATAAACTCCATTTCCGGCGTGATGATGCCGCGCCGCGCGTAGTGCATCTGGGTCACGTTGGCACCCGCCTTCGCCCGGCGCGGTGCACGGAGGTGCTCGAAACGCAGATGCGCCAGGGCAGGGTCGGACTGCCTCAGTCGGCCGTATTCGGACGTCGGGCCATCCAGCGCATCGGTGTCCCCGCGCTCCTCGATCCAGGCAGCCCGCAAGGGTCGCAGGCCCTCGCGGAGATCGATGCGCTCGGCCGGGTCGGTGAACGGACCGGAGGTGTCATAGATGAAGACGGGCGGATTCGTTTCAGCCCCCATCGCCACCGGCGTGTCCGACTGCGACACGCACCGCATCGGCACGCGAACGTCCGGTCGGCTACCCGTGACGTAGACCTTCTCGGACTTGTCGAAAGGTTGAATCGAAGCGATCTTTTCCTGGACCGCGTCGTGGAGAAAGTCTTTGGGAATCGCGCTCATCGCTCTCACCTTCGTGGACGTTGTAAAGGCGGAGGAATTGGGGCCCGGCGGTAACGAATCGGGGCGGCTTTCCTACGCCGGTGTTAGCCGGATCAGGTTCGAAGGGTGTGTCTCAGCCCCGCGCCAGCCACATCGAACACGATGAGCGGGAGGGGGCACCCCTAGCCTCTGAGGGCATTAAAACTAATGCATCACGCTGGGTTTTTCAAGTTTGGCGGGCGGGGCAACGGCCTGACGCCCGCTGGGGCGCATCAGAACGTCCGCTGCTGTGGGGGCGTTCCACGTTTCAGCATAACGAGTGCGCGGAAGAACGTCGCACCCACGACACCGACGAACACGGACGAGATGTCCAGGCCCAGGCCCAGCCAGAGGCTATGGTTCCGAAAGGCGTCGCCCAGCAACGGGCGCATGACCAGATACATCCAGAACGCGAACCCGCCGTAGTAGACGATCACACCGCCGACGCACCAGGCCAGCGGGGGCAGGGAATGACGTTCGGCGGTCCGGTAGAACCAAACGGCAATAGCGAGGATGGCGAGTGCGCCTATCATGATTCGACCTCGTTGGGGCTCGGGATTCGGTGTCCGGCGCGCGACCTGGCTCCAGGGAAAGCGCCCGTCATGAGGCGTCGCCGCTTCGCTCGATGCAGTCCGCCAGCGCGCCCAGACTCGGCAGGACCCAGGTTCCGTCCGGAGGCCGGGAGGCGCTGGCCGCCCGCGATGGAATCAGCACCGGAATCAGGCCCGCGCGCTGGCAGGCCTGCAGGCCCACGAGCGAATCCTCGAGTCCCAGGCATTCCGCCGGGTCCGCACCCAGACGGCGGGCACCTTCCAGAAAGAGATCCGGCGCTGGCTTGCCCTGCGCCACCTCGTCCCGGGTCACGACGATCGGAAACAGCTCCCGGGCTCCGGCCTGCTCCAGCACCTCCCGGGCATAGGGCGCGTCGCTGTTCGTCGCCAGCGCATAGGGCAGTTCGCGCTGCCGCAGCAGGCTGACGAAACGGTCCAGCGCCGGCATTTTGGCGACGCCCTTGGTGCGTACGTGGACGTGCCAGAAGTCTTCGGCGAGCTTAAAAAAGCGCTTCAGGTCGAAGCCCTCACCGCAGGCCTCCGCCAGCGCGGCATGGACGTCGTCCGCATGGCGGCCGAAGAGACCGTGGCAGAACGGCTCGCTCAGCGGGAAACCCAGGGCGGCTGCAGCCGCACGCCAGGCGTCGCAGTAAGTCGCCTCGGTGTCCAGCGCCAACCCATCCATATCCATCACCACAGCGCGGAAGGCGGGGAGTGTTGGCTCGCCCGCAAGTCGGACGGCCGGGTTACGGGAAGCCAACATGGCGGCGGGCTCAGTGGGCCTGTTTCAACATGACCTTCTTGTGGAACAGCGCCACCACGCCCGCCGCGATCACGGCACCTGACAACTCGATCATGACACCGGAAACCATGCCGTGCGTCTTGAACGCAGCCCCCATCAGCGGTTTCAACACGGCGAAGGTCCAGGCGAAGCGCACCGCATAAAAGATGACCAGCGCGCCGATGACCCATTGCAGGGGATTAAGCTTGACCCTGATCGCCGTCTGGTAAAACCAGTAGCACAGCAGCGCCGCAATCAAACCTCCGAACATCGCACACCTCCTCACTCGACTTCTATCGTTTTCATGGCCCGGACTCTAGCAAACTCACTCGTGCATCGCCATGCGCAAGCGTGGCCCAGCCGGTCAGGCAGGACCGTGCGCCGCTACGTGCCGCTCGACGCGCAGGTATTCCCCCGGCGACTCCCGGCTCGACCCGATGACCAGGCGGAGACGTCCCGAAGCATCTTCCTCGAGTTGCCCAGCCGCCTCGACAACCTCCCCCCTAACGGCCTGGCCGACATAGGTGTGCGTCAAGACGAGAATCTCACCGACCTCGGGATCATCGACCCAGTAGCGTGCCGGGTAGTCGTAGGCCGCCGTGTCGTCGACGACGACACAGTGGAGCCTTCGGGCGCCCAATTTCCGAACGGCCGCACTGACAGCGGCTCCGACTGCCAGCGTGACGTCGAACTTCGTACCTTCGAAGAGGGCCTTGTTCGCCTTGCGGCGCTCATGCCGGACGTAGTCGTCGAAACCGAGGTCACATCCGCGACGTTCCCAGGCGTCGCGCCATGCAACGGCGTCCAGCGCAGCGAGATCGCCGATGGCGACACCCGCCACGATGAGCCGACGCAAGTCGGCAAAGGCGGCACGCGAATAGCTGACCAGATCCAGATCGGAATTCGCGGTCTGGGCGCCGATCAGCAGCGACCCCGTGACACCGAGTTGATCGGCCGGGACGCCTTGGGCAACGAAGTATCCCACGAGACGGCATAACCGAGCCTCGATTGGCTCCCCACCACCCGAGCTCAGCAGGGCAGCACAGCGCGCAGCGGCGCTGTGGTACCGGCTGATGTGGTCCGTCGGCACACCATGTACCCAGGCATCAAAGCGGGGGGAATGGTGCAGGTACTGCGGTGCGGTTGTCCTCAGCAACTCCAGGGCTCCCCCGGTTTCCAGCTTGACCGGCCGGGAGGCCGCGCCCTCCCGCCGGTAGCGTAGCCAGCAGAGCACTTTGCCGTCCTCCGGCTCCGGATCGACGACGGCGAAAATCAGGCCCTCGGGGACTTCGACGAAGTCGCGGGGCCGGATCGGTGAGCTCACGCGTCGAAGTCGTCCGGAAAGAACATCGCGGCGCCGTCGGCATCTCCTGTATCCCGGTAGATCAGCACCGGCTTGTCCTTGTCGAGCAAGGCCCCATCGATCACACGCCCGACGATGACCCGGTGATCCCCCGCTGTGCACTCGCTCTCGAACACGCATTCGAATTGCGCGATGCCGGCGTCGATCATCGGCACGCCATGCGGACTCGGATGCCAGGCCTGCCCTTCGAGTTTGTCGATCCCCGCGGACTGGCCGTAATGGAGGGCCAGCTCAAACTGATCGCGGGCCAGCACGGCGACCGAGAACCGCCCGCCCTCTTTCAGCAGGCCGTAGGAGGAATGGCCGGGGTTGATGCTGACGGCCAGCATCAACGGTTTGAAGGAGACCTGCATCACCCAGGCTGCCGTGAAGGCATTTCTTCGCTCACCCGCGGCGACACCGATGACGTAGACACCATGGCTGACTCGCCGGAACATTTCGGCAATTTCGACGCTCATTGCTTCACTCTCTGCTTAAAATGACTCGGTACACGGTTTTGACCCCCAGCGAGCGAGTTCGATCATGGCTGACAAGCCACCCGTCCTGACTCATTTCAACGAAGCCGGCGCCGCACACATGGTCGACGTCGGGGCCAAGAACGCCACCGAGCGCGTCGCCATCGCGGAAGGCTACATCGGAATGGCGCCGGAAACCATGCGTTTGATCGTCGACGGCGGTCACCGAAAGGGCGATGTTCTCGGGATCGCCCGCATCGCCGGGATCATGGCCAGCAAGCGGACGGCCGATCTGGTCCCGCTATGCCATCCGCTGGCGCTGACGCATGTCGGCATCGACTTCGATACCGACGGCGTCGCCTCCCGAGTGCACTGCCGGGCGACCGTCAAGACCGTGGGTCCGACGGGCGTGGAGATCGAGGCGCTGACAGCCGTCCAGATCGCACTGCTGACGATCTACGACATGTGCAAGGCAGTCGACCGCGGGATGGTCATCGAGAACGTGCAGCTCGTCGAGAAGTCGGGCGGGCGATCAGGGCGCTGGTCACGGGCCGATTGACCGCTGACCCGCGTCTCGCTTGGTGCCGTCCGCCGTGCGATCGAGATCAGGCCACAACACAGGAGGCGATTCGCTCCAGGACATCGAAGGTATAGGGGCTGTCGAAGCAAGGATCGTCCGCGACATGCTCGCGCGACACGAGCGACCATTCGGCCGGTTTGAAGGAAGGAAAGAATACATCGCCCGGATAGTCGCGATGGATCGTCGTGAGGTATATCCGGCAGGCACGAGGCAACAGGGCGGAGTAGAGCGACGAGCCGCCGATGACCATCAGGTCGGCAGCGGCAGCGGCCTGCCTGAGGCCCTCATCGATGTCACGAACGACGATACAGCCCTCGGCTGCGCGGTAGGAAGGGTCAGAGGACAACACCAGATTTTGGCGGCCCGGCAGCGCTCGCCCGATCGAGTCATGCGTCTTGCGACCCATCAGGATGGGTTTGCCCCAGGTCAGGGTCTTGAAACGCTGCAGGTCTGCCGGCAGATGCCAGGGAAGACGATTGTCGCAGCCGATCACGCGATTCTGCGCCATCGCAACGATCAGCGATATCCGGGGCTTCAAAAGGGCGCACATGGTCGATCAGACTGCGATGGGCGCCTTGATGTGCGGATGGGCCTGATAACCCTCGACGGCAATGTCCTCGAAGCGGTAATCAAACAGACTGGGCGGGCGGCGCAGGAGCACCAGGCGGGGCAGAGGCAAAGGTTCGCGCCGCAGTTGTTCCCGGGCCTGATCCAGGTGATTGCGATACAGATGCACGTCGCCGCCGCTCCAGATCAGTTCGCCGACCGCGAGATCGCACTGTTGCGCAATCAGATGGGTCAACAAGGCGTAGGACGCAATGTTGAACGGCAGACCGAGAAACGCGTCGATCGAACGCATGTTGAAGACGCAGGACAAGCGCCCTCCTGCAACATAGAACTGAAAAGCATAGTGACAAGGGGGCAGCGCCATCCGGTCGATCTCGGCCGGATTCCAGGCCAGCACCAGATGCCGCCTCGAATCCGGGTTCCGCCGAATCCCTTCGACGACCAGCGCCAGCTGATCGCGGAACGAACCGTCAGGCATCGGCCAGGCCCGCCACTGCTTGCCATAGACGGGCCCCAACTCGCCATCTGCATCCGCCCACTCATTCCAGATACTGACACCGTTGGCCTGCAGGTAGCGCACGTTGGTATCACCCGACACGAACCACAGCAGTTCATGGATGATCGAGGGGAGATGCAGTTTCTTGGTCGTCACCAACGGAAAGCCCGCACCGAGATCGAAGCGCAGTTGCCGGCCGAACACGCTGAGTGTACCGACACCGGTCCGGTCGGCCTTGGTGTCGCCGTGATCAAGGATATCTTGAAGCAGGTCGAGGTAAGCGCGCACGGCAAACCCGCCTGTCAGGCGGCGGCTTTCGGGCGATAGGCCCAGATGAACAGACCCAGGCCACCGAGGATCATCGGCAAACTCAAGAGCTGCCCCATCGTTACCCAGTTCAATGCGACGTAGCCGAGCTGAACGTCTGGCTCGCGGACGAACTCGGCGATGAAGCGGAACAGCCCGTAGCCTATTAGAAAGACGCTGCCGACCGCGCCAACCGGCCGTGGCTTCCGGCTGAAAATCTGCAGGATCACGAACAGCGCGAGCCCTTCGAGCGCGGCCTCGTACAGCTGCGAGGGATGACGGGGAAGCGGGCCGCCCGTCGGAAAGACCATGCCCCAGGGCACATCGGTCACTCGCCCCCACAGTTCGCCATTGATGAAATTGCCGATCCGGCCGGCGCCCAGGCCAATTGGGACGAAGGGGGCAACAAAATCGCCCAACTCGAGAAACGACATGCCGTGCCGGCGACCGTAGATCCACATGGCGGCGAGGGTACCGATCAGGCCGCCATGAAACGCCATGCCGCCCTCCCAGACACGAACGATCATCAGGGGATCGGCCAGGAATCCAGGCAGGTTGTAGAACAGCATGTAGCCGATGCGGCCGCCGAGCACCATACCCAGGGCCGTGAAAAAGATGAAATCCTCGACCTGTGCCGGCGTCCAGGGGAATCCGGGCTGCTGTGCGCGGCGGCGAGCCAGCCACCAGGCGGCACTGATGCCAATGACGTACATCAGTCCATACCAATGGACCTTCACCGGGCCCAGGCTGATCGCAACCGGATCGATATGCGGATAGGCAATCATCAGCGTGCGGTGTCCGGTAGGTCAGATGTCGAGGTTGGATACGTCCAGCGCATTGCGCTCGATGAAGTCGCGGCGCGGCTCGACCTGATCGCCCATCAGCATCGTGAAGACCTCGTCGGCCGCAATGGCGTCCTCGATCTTGACCTGCAGCAAGCGGCGGGTGTTGCTGTCGAGGGTGGTCTCCCAAAGCTGTTCGGGGTTCATTTCGCCGAGCCCCTTGTAGCGCTGGATGTGCTGTCCTTTCTTCGCGTCGGCCATCATGCGATCGAACACCGCGGCGAAGCCAGTCACCGGGATGCGGTGTTCGTCTATCGCCAGCGTGGTCTCCGCGCCGAACAGGTCGCCGGAGACCTGACCAAAGCTCGTCAGGTGCCCATAGTCGACGGAATTGAAAAAGCCGGCACCCAGCTCGAAATGCTTTTCGACGCCGTGCAGGCGCTTCGCGACGCGGATCGTGAAGCTGCCCGGCGCCTCGCCGCGAACGAGGGCGAGTTGAAACTGCGTGCGAGCATCCGCGCCGTCGAGCCTGGTTTGTAATTCATCGGCCCAGTCCTGCAGGGCCGACAGATCCTCGGCCACGGCCGGCGAAAGCGGGCGGTGGTCGATCAGCGTCACCAGCAACTGCTCGTCATAGCGATGAGAGAGACGGGCCACGACCGTTTGGACGTGGAGGTAGTCCCGCGCGAGCTTTTCCAGACCGGCGCCCTGTATCGGCGGGGCGCCATCATGCGGGTACAGCCGCGCCTTCTCGATGGCGAGCTGCAACAGGTAGTCATTCAGTTCGGCATCGTCCTTGACGTAGTGCTCCTGCTTGCCCTTCTTGACCTTGTACAGCGGGGGTTGGGCGATGTAGACGTGGCCGCGCTCAATGAGCTGGAACATCTGCCGGTAGAAAAAGGTCAGCAGCAAGGTGCGGATGTGCGAACCGTCGATGTCCGCATCGGTCATGATGATGATCCGGTGGTAGCGCAGCTTGTCGGGGTCGAACTCTTCGCGGCCGATCCCGCAACCCAAGGCCGTGATCAGCGTCCCGACCTCCTCCGACGACAACAGCCGGTCGAACCGGGCGCGCTCAACATTCAGGATTTTTCCCTTCAACGGAAGGATGGCCTGACTGCGGCGATCCCGCCCCTGCTTGGCGGAGCCACCGGCCGAGTCACCCTCGACAATGAACAATTCGGACAGCGCGGGATCGCGTTCCTGACAGTCGGCGAGCTTTCCCGGAAGCCCGGCGATGTCGAGTGAGGTTTTGCGCCGGGTCATTTCCCGCGCCTTGCGAGCGGCTTCTCGCGCGCGCGCCGCCTCGATCACCTTGTTCGCGATCAGCTTCGCGATGGCTGGATTCTCCAACAGGAACTCGGAGAGCTTTTCTCCGAGAGAGGACTCCACGACCGGCTTGACCTCGGACGACACCAGCTTGTCCTTGGTCTGCGACGAGAACTTCGGGTCAGGCACCTTGACCGACAGCACCGCGGTCAAGCCTTCGCGCGCATCGTCACCCGAGGTAGCGACCTTATGCTTCTTTACCAGCCCCTGCTCTTCGATGTACTGGTTCAGCGTCCGTGTCAGCGCACCGCGAAAACCGGCCAGGTGCGTGCCGCCGTCGCGTTGCGGAATATTGTTCGTGTAACAGAAGATGTTCTCCTGATACGAATCGTTCCACTGCAAGGCGACTTCGACACCGATGTCATCGCGAGAGGTCTGGAAGTGGAATACCTTCTCGAAGAGCGGCGTCTTGTTCTTGTTCAGATGTTCGACGAAAGCGCGGATGCCACCCTCGAACTCGAACACATCCTGTTTCCCGGTCCGCTCATCCTCCAGTTCGATGCGGACACCGGAATTGAGAAACGACAGTTCACGCAGGCGCTTCGCGAGAATTTCGTAGTGAAACTCGATGTTCGTGAAGATGGCGGGACTGGGCCAGAAGGTCACCGTGGTGCCGGTCTGCTGCGTGGGCCCTATTGGAGCCAAAGGCGCAACCGGCTCTCCGTTGCGGTATTCCTGCCGGTAACGCTGCCCGTCCCGACAGATCTCGAGCATCAACCGCTCCGACAGCGCATTGACGACAGAAACGCCGACGCCGTGCAAGCCGCCCGACACCTTGTAGGCGTTGTCGTCGAATTTGCCGCCCGCGTGCAACACCGTCATGATCACTTCTGCCGCCGACCGCCCCTCCTCGGGGTGAATGTCGACCGGGATGCCGCGACCGTCATCGCTGACGGTGACCGAGGTGTCCGGGTGTATCGTCGCGTGGATGCGGGTACAGTAACCGGCCAGCGCTTCGTCGATGGCGTTATCGACGACCTCGAACACCATGTGGTGCAGACCGGAACCGTCATCGGTGTCGCCGATGTACATGCCGGGCCGCTTCCGGACGGCATCCAGACCTCGAAGGACTTTAATGTTTGAACTGTCGTATAGGGGAGCTTGGGTCATGGTTTCTCGAATACCCTGTCACTTAGCGCGGGACGACGCACCCATGTTCCACGTGGAACATGCCGACATCCTCGGCGCGGGCGGCATCCAGTTCCTGCCGGTCAACTGCCGTAATGAAGCACTGCGCCCGAAGCGACGCGAGGTAATCCCACAGACGACCCCGATTGATCGGGTCCAATTCCGACGGCAGATCATCAATCATCACGCAGGCGGGATCGGCTGCGTTCTCCGCCAGAAATCCGGCCTGCGCCAACAGTAGCGCGTAGGCCAACATCTTCGTCTGGCCGCGCGACAAGAATCGCCGCGCAGCGCGGCCATTCGCCGCCAGCACGAAGTCGGCCTTGTGCGGACCCGACTGGGTGTAGCCAAACTGTCGATCCTTATCTCGCTCCTCTCTCAGCACATCCAGCAACGTCCGCCCGTCGGCCCAACCGGCCATGGCCCTAAGGCCCACATCGATTCCGGGAAGGAAGTGGGATACCGCCGCCTTGATGGCTGGCTGCAGGCGCAGCAGATACCGCGCCCTTGCTTCGGCGAGTATTGTACCGTAATGGGCCAAAGCCTGATCCCACGGCTCAAGATCCGCACCCGATCGCAGCGCGGCATTGCGCTGACCGAGGGCTTTGACGTGTCGCCGCCAGACATCGAGGTACCCATGTTCCACGTGGAACACACCCCAGTCGAGAAACTGCCGCCGCACGCGCGGCGCCCCATCGACGAGTTCCACGCTGGAAGGCTGGATCAGCAGCAACGGAAATATCACGAGCAGTTCCGCGCTGGAAGCAACCCGCTGCCCGCGGATGCGGATTTCCCGTTCTCCCCGGGCCACACGAACCCCGACAGGGAAGGCCGCCGCGCCTTCATCACCCAATCGGGCGGACACCGTGGCTTGAGCCTGATCGAAGCGGATCAGTTCCGACGCGCGCGTCGTCTTGAACGACCGGCCGCGCCCCACCAGATGAATGGCCTCCAAAATGCTCGTCTTTCCGCTGCCGTTCGCGCCTACCAGACAGTTGAGATGAGCCGCGGGCACCAGCTCCGCCTGTTCGATATTCCGCAGCTGGGAGATCTCGAGCCTTCTCAGCACGGCAGGGCAATCGCCGTCATTGCTGTCGTGGTGCGGGCGACCGAACGTTTCGATATCCGGCCGCCTGCCGCGAGACTCAGAGCCTCATCGGACTGACCAGATACCGCACCCGCGGGTCGCTGGCTTCCTCGATGATGCAAGCGGAATTGCTTTCCGCAAACGATAACGTGGCCTTATCCGATTCCAGACTGCCCACGGCATCGAGCAGATACGACGCGTTGAAGCCGACATTAAAGCCTTCCCCATCGAACTCCACCGCGATTTCTTCTTCGGCCTCCTCGCGATCCGGGTTTTGCGCCTTCAGCCGCAGCGTGCCCGCATCCAGGAACAAGCCGACACCGCGATATTTCTCATTCGACAGGATGGCAACTCGCGTCAACGCCGCCTTCAACTCATTCCGGTCGGCAACGACGTGGCGCTCCGTCGTCGAGGGCAAGACTCGCCGATACTCGGCATAGCGCCCTTCGACCAACTTCGATGAAAACGTCAGATCGTCCAGCCTCGCGCGGAGGCTGTTCGACGACAATTCCACACTCACCATGCCTTCATCGTCCTTCAGCAACCGCGCCAACTCCAGCGCCCCCTTTCGCGGGAGAATCGCCTGAGCCGACCCCGCCGCCAGCCCCGGCACCTCCGCCTCGAACAGGGCCAACCGGTGCCCATCCGACGCCACCGTGCGCAGCGTCGTACCCTCGATCTCCAGCAACAAGCCGTTCAGGTAGTACCGAACATCCTGCTGGGCCATCGCGAACAACGTCTTGTCCATCGCTCGCCTAAGCACCGCCACCGGCACCGCAAACACCCGATCCTGAGCGCCCGTATCGAATTCCGGGTAGTTCGACGCCGGCATCGTACTGAGGGTAAAGCGGCTTCGCCCGCTTTGCAGATGGAAGCGCTCCTGCCGGATCTCCGCCACCAGCGGCGCACGATCCGGAAGTAGGCGCACGATGTCGACCAACTTCCGCGCCGGCACCGTCGTGCTGCCCTCCGCTCGACCGTCCACATCCAGGCGCGTCACCAACTGCACCTCGAGATCCGTGCCGGTCAATTCCAAGCGCCCGTCACTCAGGCGCAGCAGCACATTGCCGAGTATCGGCAAGGTCTGCCGACGCTCGATGACACCCACGATCTGCTGCAACGGCGCGAGCAGCGTCTCGCGCGAGGTTGAAAATTTCATCCGTTGTTCTGCCTTTCAAGGTTGCAGGGACACCAGCGCAACGCCACCGGCGCCTGTCTTCAGTTCGAAAGAATGCGCATCAGGTTTGAAAAGTCTTCCAGGAATTTGCTGTCGCCCTCCTTGAGCTCCCGCACGCGCCGACATGCGTGCAGCACCGTCGTATGGTCGCGGCCACCGAAAAACTGACCGATTTCCGGCAAGCTGTGATTCGTCAGTTCCTTCGATAGCGCCATTGCCAACTGCCGCGGTCGAGCGACCGAGCGGTTCCGCTTGGTCGACAACAGGTCGGCCACCCGAATCTTGTAGTACTCGGCCACCGTCTTCTGGATATTCTCGACATTGATCAGCCGATCCTGCAGCGCGATCAGGTCCCGCAAGGCTTCTTTCGCAAAGTCCAGCGTGATTTCGCGCCCTGTAAATTCGGCGTTCGCGATGACCCGCCGCAGCGCCCCCTCCAACTCGCGGATATTCGAGCGGATGCGCTTCCCGACAAAGAAGGCCACCTCGGGCGGCAGATCGACCCCCGCCTGTTGTGCCTTGCTCATCAGAATGGCGACCCGCGTCTCCAGATCGGGCGGCTCGACCGCTACCGGCAGGCCCCACCCGAAGCGCGACTTGAGCCGCTCCTCCAGCCCCTTGATTTCTTTTGGATATCGATCGCAGGTCAGCACGACCTGATGTTTGTTCTCGAGCAAGGTATTGAAGGTATGAAAAAATTCTTCCTGCGACCGTTCCTTGCCTGCGAAGAACTGTATGTCGTCGATCAACAGCGCATCGACCGTGCGGTAGTATTCCTTGAAGGCGTTGATCGAGTTATGCTGCAGCGCGTTGACCATATCCGAAACGAAGCGTTCCGAATGCAGGTAGACGATATTCGCTGACGGGTTGCCCATCAGAATCTCGTTCCCGATGGCGTGCATCAGGTGTGTCTTGCCAAGACCCACGCCACCATAGATGAACAGTGGATTGAAGGCGCGACCGACATTCTGCGACACCTGCACCGAGGCGGCCTTCGCCAGCTGATTGGATTTTCCCTCGACGAAACTCTCGAACGTGAACGTCGCATTGAGACTGCTCGCGCCCATGCGCCGGGATGGCACCGCCTTGCGCGACGGCGGCGACGGCTCGGCAGTCACCGGCGCCTTCCGGCTGCCGATCTCGAGCACCACGCTCACCGGTGGCTGTTTGGCGAGACCCGCGACGACCTCTTCGATCTTCCCGATGAAATGCTGCTTCACCCAGTCGAGCACGAAACGGTTCGGTGCCAGCAGACGCAGCTCCGACGGACCCTCGATAGCCTGCAGCGGACGAATCCACGTGTTGAATTGTTGCGGCGGCAGTTCCCCCTCGAGCTTGTTGATACAGTGACTCCAAAGGCTGCTCATCGCGCGCTTGATCGATCCGGGCTGGTGCAAGGGGCAGGTTGCCCGGCAGGGCCACCCGTAAGGACTGGATGAATTAATATACCCCAATCCCTCGCACCCTACAGCCTTGACACCACGCGACTCGCACACGTAAGCTACGCGATCTTTTTGCGTCATCCTCTGTCAAGGTTCCCGGTATGAAACGCACCTATCAACCCAGCAAAATCAAACGTGTTCGCACGCATGGCTTTCGTGCCCGCATGAAGACGCCCGGCGGCCGCGCGGTCATCAACGCACGCCGCGCCAAGGGCCGCAAACGCCTGACCGTGTGACCTTTGTCGGCCCGCCCCCGCGACTTCCCGAAGTCGAAGCGCCTGCTGACGAAGGGCGATTATCGCTTCGTCTTTGCCGAGCCCCTGCGCGTTTCCGACGCGCACCTGACCGTACTGGCTCGGCCCAACGGCACAGGAACCGCGCGTCTCGGTCTGGCAATCTCCAAGAAGAACGTCCGGCGGGCCGTCGACAGGAACCGGGTCAAACGCATCCTCCGCGAAGCCTTCCGCACGCGTCACGCCGTATTCCCGGGTCTGGACATGATCGTCATGGCCCGCAACGGCTGCGCTGAAGCTTCCACCGCCGCGCTGCGCACCTCGTTCAACCGCCACTGGAACCAGCTGTTGCAGCGATGCGCGCCGTCCTCCTGTCCGTCATCCGGGCCTACCGCTTCCTGCTGAGCCCGTGGGTGGGCAATCACTGCCGTTTCCACCCGACCTGCTCCTGCTACGCGATCACAGCCATCGAGCGCTTCGGTGCCCTACGTGGCGCCTATCTCGCCATCCGAAGGCTGTTAAAATGCCACCCTTTGCATCAGGGCGGCTACGACCCCGTCCCGGAAACCTTCGGAAAGAACAAGAATGGCTAACATCAGGTTCGTACTGTTCATCATCCTGGCATTCATGTGCTATTCGCTGTGGCAGCAATGGCAGCTGGACTACGGACCCAAGCCCCCGCAACCCGTGGCGTCCGATACGCCTGGTGCGGCAGGGACTGCCGGCGCACCAGCTGACACCCCGGCCGCAGCGCAGACCCTCGACCAGGTCGCCGGCGGTGACCGCGTCAAGCCGGAAAGTCTCAGTGCCTCCGCGAATCGCGTCGTGGTCACGACCGACACCTTGCGCGCCGCGATCGACCCCGCCGGCGGCGACCTGCGCCTGCTCGAACTGCTGCAGTACCCGATCAGCAAGAATGAACCGGATCGGCCCTTCCGTCTGTTGACCGACGAAAGCGACGTGTTCATCGCCCAGGCCGGACTGCTCGGCGATCCACAGGATGCGCCCACCCATCACAGCGTCTGGACCCCGTTATCTACCGCCTACACGCTGGAGGCCGGCCAGGACAGCTTGCGCGTTCCCCTGACCTGGACCAACGGCCGCGGGCTGACGGTCACAAAAACGTACACCTTCCAGCGCGGCAGCTACTCCGTGCAGCTCGAACACCGTGTCGACAACCGCTCCGCACAGGGCTGGACCGGAAAGCAATACGTGCAGCTGCAGCGCACCGATACCAGCGACAAGGACAAGTCGCAGTTCGTCCGTTCCTATCTCGGTGGCGTGCTCTACACACCCGAGGCCCGGTACGAGAAGATCAGCTTCAGTGACATGACGGATAAGAACCTGAGCCGCAGCGCCAAGGGCGGCTGGGTCGCGATGATCCAACACTACTTCCTGGCCGCCTGGATCCCCTCCGCCGAACAGGACAACAGCTTCTACACCAAGGACCTCGGCAATAAGCGCTTCCTGATCGGCGCGACCGGCCCCGATGCCACCGTGGCTCCCGGCCAGACCCAAGCGCTGGCAGCCACCCTGTACGCCGGCCCGAAGCTGCAGCGCGTGCTCGAAGCCACCGCGCCCGGCCTGGAGTTGACCGTCGACTTCGGTGCGCTGACCGTGATCGCCAAGCCAATTTTCTGGCTGCTCGAATGGTTCCATAAACTCTTCAACAACTGGGGCTTCGCGATCATCTCGGTGACGCTGGTCATCAAGGCGCTGTTCTTCAAGCTCTCCGAAGCCAGCTATCGCTCGATGGCGAACATGCGCAAGCTGCAGCCCAAGCTCCAGGAGCTGAAGGAACGCTGTGGCGACGATCGCCAGCGCTTCAATCAGGCAATGATGGAGATGTACCGGAAAGAGCGCGTCAACCCGCTCGGCGGCTGTCTGCCGATCCTGGTGCAGATCCCTGTGTTCATCGCCCTGTACTGGGTGCTGGCCGAAAGCGTTGAGTTGCGCCAGGCACCGTTCCTGGGCTGGCTGAACGATCTGTCGGCGCGCGACCCGTACTACGTCCTGCCGCTGATCATGGTCATCTCCATGGTGATCCAGCAGAAGCTGAACCCCGCACCGGCCGATCCGGTGCAGGCGAAGGTCATGCAGTTCTTCCCGTATCTCTTCGGCGGTTTCTTCGCCTTCTTCCCGTCCGGGCTCGTGCTCTACTGGGTCGTCAACAACATCCTGTCGATCGCGCAGCAGTGGTACATCACCAAGCAGATCGAGAAGCCCGCGAAGTCCCCGGCCTGATGCACGCGGGCCGCCGCGCATGATCGCGCCGGCCTGCCACGACACCATCGCCGCGATTGCGACGCCCCCCGGCCGGGGCGGCGTCAGCATCGTCCGCGTATCCGGGCCCGACGTCGGTCGGATCGTCACCGCCATCCTCGCGCAGACCCTGGATGCCCGGCGCGCCCGGCTGTGCCGCTTCCGCGACCACGACGGCTCCGTGATCGACGAGGGCCTCGCACTGTATTTTCCCGGCCCTCACTCCTTTTCCGGCGAAGACATGCTGGAACTGCAGGGCCATGGTGGTCCGGTCGTCAGCGACCTGCTGCTGCAACGCGTCCTCTCCGCCGGCGCGCGCCTCGCCCAACCCGGCGAATTCACCGAACGCGCCTTCCTGAACGGGAAGATCGATCTTGCTCAGGCCGAGGCCGTGGCCGACCTCATCGACGCCGCGACCGAACAAGCCGCCCGCTCCGCGCAACGCTCACTGCAGGGCGACTTCTCCAAGCACATCGCCGCACTCTGCGACGAACTCGTCTGGCTGCGCACCTATGTCGAGGCGGCCATCGATTTCAGCGACGAAGAAATCGACTTTCTGAACTCCGGTCAGGTGTCCACCCGACTTGGCGAGTTGTCGTGCCGCCTGGACGCCCTCGTCGCGACGGCGCGGCAGGGCGAATTGCTCCGCGACGGCCTCACCGTCGTCATCGCGGGTCGTCCCAACGTCGGAAAATCCAGCCTGTTAAACCGTCTGGCCGGTCGCGACACGGCGATCGTCACCGACATTGCCGGCACCACGCGCGATCTCCTGCGAGAGCACATTCAGATCGACGGACTGCCGCTGCATGTGATCGATACGGCGGGAATCCATGATGCCCCGGACCGCGTCGAACAGGAGGGAATACGGCGTGCCCGGGCCGCGATCGCCGAGGCGGGCCGCGTACTGCTGGTCCTCGACGATCGCTTTCCCGAACAGGGAGAAGAACTGCTGCAGGAACTGCCGGCCGGCGTGCCGATCACGCGAGTACACAACAAGACGGACCTGACCAACGCCGCACCCCGAATCGAGGTCACGCCCTCGGGCACACATGTGTACCTGTCGGCCCAAACCGGTGCCGGTCTGTCCGAACTGCGTCAGCACCTCAAGGATTGCGCCGGCTATCGGAGCGAGGAGGGCGGGATCTTCATGGCGCGCCGCCGGCACCTGGACGCGCTCCGCCGCACCCGCCAGACTCTCGATCAGGCGATGATCAATTGCGAAGCCTCAAACCCGGAATTGTTCGCCGACGACCTTCGCGCGGCGCACGAAGCCCTCGGGGAAATCACCGGCCGCTTCACGACCGAAGACCTGCTGGGCAGCATCTTCAGCAGCTTTTGTATCGGAAAGTGAGCCGGGGCCGCGAACACGCCGGCCACGTACCGAACGGGTTGGCACCCGCCAAGGCACGGCCGTCGGATCAAACCTTGGAGCCGCGCCACTGCGGATCGCCGTCATTGATCCCGCGCAACCCGACCACCAACACCGAAACGCGGATGTAGGGCATCCGGCCGCCCGGGGCGACCGGATGCAGGCAAGCGAACCCGCTACAGGAGTTCCGGGGGCACGTTGCCGCCGTTGTCGGCAAGCTTCTGAAGTACGGTTTTGTGTAGCCAGACGTTCATTTTGGCAGAGTCGCCCATCAGATCGGCCGGGCAACCCAGCTCGGTGGCGAGCTCCTTGCGAGCGGCCAGGCTGCTGTCCAAACCCAGCAGCTTCATCAGGTCGACGATGGAGGTCTTCCAATTGAGCTTTTCCGCGCTCGCGGCAGCGCGACTGTCGAGTTGCGCGGTCACGTCGACGAGCGCGGCGCCGGCAGCCCCTGCGGCTGGCGCCGGCGCGGCCTGGGCACTTCCGAAACCGAGCTTTTCAAGAATGGTACTGAACAGGCTCATTTGACTGACTCCTTGTGCGTTGAAGAGCCGTCAGTGTACCGAAACTTTGCCTACACCGGGGAACACCCGGACCGCGAGAGGACAACCGGCCGTGGCGCCGGCGTCGCCGCGACGCGCGCCCGCCGGGGTCTTCCCCCGTTCGTCATGCCGTTCCCAGCGGAACTGACGCCGTCATTGTCGTCGACGCCGTGAAGTCCGTCGCACGGCTGCGACCGATAACGGATGTCCCCTTTTTGAATTAGACTACGGCGTCCTCGCAGCGCCGCATGATCCGCTCAGCGTGCAAGCCCCTCCGTCGTACACCGGAGCCTGCCGCACCGTCGGTGAACTGAGCCGTGAAAAGGCCTCCGAGCCAGGAATTACGCCTTTAGATTGGAAACCGATCGCCCACCCTCACGTTCCGCCCGAGGTTTCCATGCCCGACGCATCCTCGACGTCCAAGCTGTCGCCGCCTGAAATTCGGCTTTCCACCCCCGGCCTTGTTCCAAGCCCCGACACACGGCAGTGGTGGTTCCCTTTCGCCATCATCATCGTCACCGGCTTGATCGGCGTCGTCAGTGCGTCGGTATTCTTCCGCGCCCGCGCCCAGATACGCCAGGAGTTCGAGAACCAACTGACCGCCATCGCAGAACAGAAGCAGCAGCAGATCGAGCAGAAGTTGACCGACATCAAGGTCGATGCGGATCTCTATGCTGCGCCGGACTCCGAGGTGGCACAGGCCATCGCACGGTGGCTTGGTGGCAAACAGAGGAACACCGAGCTGGAATCGACCATACGCCACCGTCTCGAAGCCATCGCCAATGCACGTCACTATCGATCGATAGCGCTGTTCGATGCGTCCCCCCATGTGCTTCTGGTGATCGGATCTCCCGATGCAGCCGAGCACGCCGCTTCAGCGACTGCCGTCCTGTCCGCTCAGCGAGCTTCACTGGTCGACTTGCACCGTAACGCCGACGGCCGGATCGAATTCGGCATGCTCGCGCCGGTACGAATCCCCGGGCAGCCATCCCCTGCCGTGCTGTATCTGGCGAAGGACGCCGCAACATCCCTTTATCCCTTGGTCGACAGCTGGCCGATTCCGACCGAATCGGCAGAGACGTTCCTGGTGCAGCCGGCGCGGGACGGTGTCCGCTTCATCAGCCCCTTGCGTCACCAGCAAGACGCTGAGCTGATGCTGCACAAACCCCTGTGGTCCCCCGGCCTTCCCGCCGCGTCGCAGCGCGCGGTAAGCACGGAATCCACCGCGGCCCCGATTATCGCGGCGCGCCCGTTCTGGCCTATACGACGCCCATTGCCGGAACCTCGTGGTCACTGATCGCCAAGATCGACGCGGCAGAGGCGGACGCGGGCGTCAGGCGCCTCGCCGCATGGACGGTCGCCATCATTTCGCTGCTGGTCCTCGGGCTCATTGCGATCGGTTTCGCATGGTGGCGGCACGATCGCCAACGGCGAGCGATCTCGGCGCTGCTGGACCGCCAGGACTCCGAGGCGCGCTTCCGGGTGCTTTACGAGAAAGCGCCCCTCGGAATCGCCCTGATCAGTTCGCTGACAGGCCGCATCCACGAGGCCAATCAGCGCTTCGCGGAAATCGCCGAGCGCCCGCGCGAGCAACTCGCCGCTCTCGACTGGATGCAGATCACCCATCCCGATGACGTGCAGGCCGACCTGACGCAAATGGCGCGCCTGAATGCAGGCGAGATCACCGAGTTCCGGATGAACAAACGCTACCTGCGCCCGGATGGTTCAGTGGTCTGGATCAACATGACGATCGCTCCTGTCGGAATCAATATCGGCCAGGGTCCGACTCACGTTTGCATGATCGAGGACATCACCGCGCGCATCGATGCGGAAACCGCCCTGCAACGCAGCGAAGAGCAGCACCGCCTCCTCTTCGAAACTTCCCCCCACGGCATCGTCTATCAGGATCGGAGCGGAGCCATCGTCGACGCGAACCCGGCCTCAGCCTCGATACTGGGCGCGAGCCTCGACGAACTGCGTTCCCTGGACTCGCGTGCTCCCCGCTGGCAAGCGATCCATGAAGATGGATCCCCGTTTCCCGGAGACACGCATCCCAGCATGGTTGCGCTGACCACCGGCGAACCGGTACATGGCGTTCTGATGGGGGTCTTCAACCCCGCCCGGGGGCAACATGTTTGGATCGAGATCGACGCCATCCCACTGCGTGCGGCCCCGGGCGGCGACGTCTGCGCGGTGTACACGATCTTCGAGGACGTGAGCCAAAATCGGGCTGCCGAGCACGCATTGCGGGAAAGTAACGCCCGTTATGACGATCTTGTTCGCCGGATACCCGTGGGGATTTACTCGATCCTCCAGCGCGCCGATGGCACGGCGTGCTTCGACTTCATCAGCGACCGACTCTGCGCCCTGTCCGGAGTGAAGAAGGAGGACGCACTGGCCAATCCGGACGTTCTCTTCGACACCCTGCACCCGCAGGATCGCGAACCATTCGAAGCCGCTCAGAGCCGCGTGGCACGCACCCTTGAGCCATTCCGCTGGGAGGGCCGTTTCGTCGTCGGGGAGGACATCCGCTGGCTTCGACTGGAGACCGATCCCATACCCCTGGCTGGCGGCGACATCCGTTGGAACGGTGTCTTCATCGACGTGACCGAGCATAAGCGGGCCGACGAGGCGCTGCGGATCAGTGAGGCGCGCCTTCGTCTGGCCCTGAAGGCCGCTCGTCAGGGGCTCTATGATCTCAACCTGCGGACCGGGGCAGCGATCGTGAACGACGAGTACGCGCTGATGCTCGGCTACGACCCGCGCCAGTTCCATGAGACCCATGCGCGTTGGCTGGAAAACCTACACCCTGACGATCTCGATGGCGCCCAACAGGCCTATCAGGACCATATCGAGGGCAGGAGCGCCGACTATCACGCCGAATTCCGCCAACGCACGGCGTCCGGCGACTGGAAATGGATCCTGTCCACAGGCCGGATCGTCGAGCGGGATGCCGCAAACAACCCGCTCCGGATGCTCGGCACCCATACCGACATCGGCGAGCGGAAGGCCATGGAGGCCCAATTGCGGGAAAGCGCGTTTTTCCTGCGGGAGAGTCAGCGGGTAGGACAGTTGGGCGGCTGGCGCGCCGACCCGGCGAACAACACGCTGCTGTGGACGGAGGGTGTTTACGAAATCGTCGAGATGCCCGCGGATTACCAACCGGACCTGGCCACCGGACTCGATTTCTACCTGCCCGGCTCGCGCGAACGGGTTGTCGAAAGCCTTCAGCACACGCTTGCCGCAGGCGAACCGTTCCGGATCGAGGTCGAAGTGCGCGGCGCGCGGTCCGGAACCGTCAAGGCGACGGAGCTGCGCGGCTTCCCTCACTATCGGGCCGATGGCGGCATCGACTATCTGATGGGGACACTCCAGGACATCTCCGAACGCAAGCTGGCCGACCTGAGGGAAACCGCCCGCATCCAGGCCATGGATCTGATCGCCCGGAATGCCCCGTTGAGCGAGATACTCGATGCCATCGTGCGTGCCGTCGAAGCCGGCAAGTCGGCACGGTTATGCAGCATCCTGTTACTCGACCCGGAGGGCAAGCGCCTGCTGACTGGCTCCGCACCGAATCTTCCCGATTTCTACAATCAGGCAGTCCATGGGCTGGAGATCGGCCCAACCGCGGGCAGTTGCGGCACAGCCGCATACACCGGCCAGCGCATGATCGCGGCCGACATCCAGACCGACCCCTACTGGACGACGTTCCGGCCATTTGCGGCCAAGGCCGGCCTGGCTTCCTGTTGGTCCGAACCCATCATTTCCGCCAACGGCCAGATCCTCGGTACGTTCGCCATCTACCATCGCCAGCCGACTGAGCCGACGGACGCGGATCTGCGCCTCATCAAGCAAGCCGCCGATCTGGCCGCGATTGCGATCGACCGTTTCCACGTCGAAGCCGCCACGCGGGCCAAGAGTACGTTCCTGGCCAATATGAGCCACGAGATCCGAACGCCGATGAACGCCATCCTGGGCTTGAGCTACCTGTTGCGTAAGGAGCCGTTGACGCCGGCGCAAAGCGATCGCCTGGGCAAGATCGAACAGGCGGCACAGCATCTGATGAGCCTGTTGAACGACATTCTCGATCTATCGAAGATCGAGGCCGACCGGATCGTTTTCGAACACGCCGATTTTTCCCTGCCCGAACTGCTGGAACACACCCGGTCACTGGTGGCGGATGCAGCCCAGCAGAAAGGGCTTCGCGTTACGGTCGACGCCGGCGGCGTGCCGCCCCGGTTACGCGGCGATCCCATGCGATTACGACAGGCTCTGCTCAACTATGCCGGGAACGCCGTGAAGTTCACCGAACGCGGCTCCGTCACGCTACGCGCTCGCGTCTTGGAGAGCACGGGCCAAACCCTGCTGGTCCGATTCGAGGTGGAGGACACGGGGCCAGGCCTCGATCCGGGACGCCGTGAGCACCTGTTCGCCCCTTTCGTCCAGGCCGATGCGTCGACCACCCGTAAGCACGGCGGCACGGGGCTGGGCCTCACCATCACGCGGCGTCTGGCGCAATTGATGGGGGGCGATGCGGGCGTCGACAGCACTCCCGGGTGCGGCAGCACCTTCTGGTTCACGGCGCGGCTCGAACCCGGCAGCACGATCGAGTGCAACGACGAAGTGCCGGATGCCGATTCCGCTCTGAATGCCTTGCGCCGTAAGCATGCCGGAACGCGCATCCTTCTCGCCGAAGATGACCTCATCAATCAGGAGGTCGCCCAGGAACTGCTGCGGGCGGCACAACTCCACGTGGATACCGCCGAAAACGGCAGAACCGCCGTTTCCCGCTGCGCGAGTGCCGCCTATGATCTGGTGCTGATGGATATGCAGATGCCGATCATGGACGGGTTGGAGGCGACACGTGCCATACGTGCGCTACCGGGTTATGCGGCCACACCGATCCTCGCGATGACTGCCAATGCCTTCGAGGAGGATCGGAACGCCTGCCTCGCGGCGGGAATGGACGATCACATCGGCAAACCCGTCGTGCCGGAACGCCTCTACCTGACCCTGCTGCAGTGGCTGGAACAGCCAGCCGTAACCGGCCCGGCGCCGTGAGCGCGCCCGCTACGACGGCTCCTCGACACAGGCGCGCAGGCGACACGGCGTCAATGAGTCTGCAGCCGGCGACTGGATTCCTCGGCACGGAGGTCGTGCTGCCCGCGCAGTCGACTGCCCGTCTCGGGGATACATCGTAACGACAGCCTAGCGACGGTCTTGCTCGTCCCTTGAGGCTGCCCTGCCCGGATCCGGCAACACCCTGGCCAGCATTGTGCTGATCCTCGACCAGTCCTGTACGAGCGCAGTGCCGATCTGCCGGATCTCCTCAGTCTCGGCGCCGCGGCGCAGCGCAAGACCCAGCGCATCCGCCAACACGGCGACACTCTCGATACCCAGGTTGCCGGCCGCTCCCTTCAGCGCGTGCGCCATTCGTCCGATCTCTACACGCCTGTCCTCAGCCAGCAGCTCGGCGATGTGCTGCAGGTCCGGAGGATGCTGATAGACCAGCATCGAGAGAAATCGGAGATAAGTCGGCATTTTGCCGCCCGTGTGGCTCAACCCTGCCTCCACGTCGAGGCCCGGTATCGCGGCCAGGCGCTGCCGGTACTCGTCCTCAACCGAAACCTCCGCGGCATTGACCGGTCCATCGATGGTGCTAATGGTCCTGACGGGTAACCACTTCAGCAAGGTCGCGTATAGGAGTTCAGGATCCACGGGCTTGGCAACGAAATCGTTCATGCCCGCGTCCACGCAATCCCGCCGGTCCTCGTCGAACACATTGGCGGTCATGGCCAGGGTCGGGACCACCCGACGCTCCGGCATCGCACGGATGAGGCGCGTGGCCTCCAGCCCATCGATTCCAGGCATCTGCATGTCCATGAGGATGAGGTCGTAAGCGTTGGCCCTGACCTTCTCCACTGCCTGCTGCCCATCCCAGGCCACATCCACCAGCAGTCCCGGCGCCTGCAACAGTTGCAATGCGACTTCCTGGTTGATGGCGTTGTCTTCCGCCAACAGCAGGCGGGAGCCCGTGTGGTTCCTTCGCAGCTCCGCCTCGGCCCAGGCCAGCGAGACACCGGGGTCGAGCGGAGCCCCTTCCTCGCCTCGTTTCAACCGGACCGTGAACCAGAACGAACTGCCCCGACCGGGTTCGCTATCCACACCGACGGTGCCTCCCATCAGCCGCGCCAGACGTCGGGTGATCGAGAGTCCCAGACCGGTACCACCGTGCTTGCGGGTGGTCGAGGCATCGGCCTGCTCGAACGCCTCGAACAACCGCGCGGCTTCCTCAGGCGCAATGCCGACGCCCGTGTCCTGAACGGTGAAACGGACCAGCAAACCATCGGCATCCTCGCCCAGCAGCAGAGCCCTCAGGCTGATCGAGCCACTATCCGTAAACTTCACGGCGTTGCCCGCATAATTGAGCAGCGCTTGGCGCAAACGGGTCGGGTCGCCCTTCAGCCACAACGGCACATCGTCGCCATCCACGTCGACCGTGAGGCTCTTGGCGCGGGCCTGTTCCGCGATCAGCGAACGCACGTGATCGAGGATGCTGGCCAGCGGGAAGTTCGCTTGCTCCAGCTCCAGCCGGCCGGCCTCGATCTTCGAGATGTCGAGGATGTCATTGATGATGGAGAGCAGATGCCGCGCTGCCCCATCGATCTTACCCAGCCGCTCCAGTTGGTCCGGAGTGGGGTTGTCGCCCCTGAGCAGATGAGCCAGGCCCAGAATGGCATTCATCGGCGTTCGGATCTCGTGACTCATGTTCGCCAGGAAGGCGCTCTTCGCCCGATTGGCGCCTTCTGCTTCCGCACGCGCAGCGACCACATCCCGCGTCCGCTGTTCCACCAGTTGCTCCAGATGTTGGCGATGCGTTTCCAGTTCCAGGAACAGTGCCTTCTTTTCGGTAACGTCCTCTTGCACGGCCACGTAATGGGTAACCCGGCCATCGGGCTGACGCAGTGGCGAGATGATGGCATCGTCGACGTAATCGCTCCCATCCTTGCGCCGATTGAACAGCTCGCCCCTCCAGGTCTGGCCTTGCGCCAGCATGGCCCGTAGGCTGCGGAAGGTGTCGGCCGGCGTCTGGCCGGATCCCAGGAATGCCGGGTTTCGCTGCAGGGCTTCCTCTCGCGCATAGCCGGTGTTGCGGCAAAAGGCATCGTTCACGTACTCGATCAGCGAGTTCGTGTCGGTGATTAGGATGCTGGCCGGACTCTGCTCCACCGCGAGCGCCAGCTTGCGCAGCTGGTCCTCCGCCTGCTTGCGGTCGGTGATGTCGGTAAATGTTACCAAGGTGCGCTGATCCGGCAGGCGGGTGACATGAAACTCGATGTCGCGGGGAACCCCATCGGCACGGTGAACGGAGTAGATTCTCGCCTCATCCAACGTGCCCTCGTCCTCGCGAGCCATCACATTCTCCTGCCAGGCTCGCTGCACCTGTTCCCGATAGGCCGGCTCGGGGTAAGCCTTCCTGAACATCGTGTCGAAGTCCGGAATGTCAGCCAGCCGATACCCCAGCAACCGGGTGGCGGTCGGATTCAGGTAAGCCGTCGTGCCTTCCGTGTTGATCAGCAGGATGCCGTAGGGCGCGTTCTGCATCACGGAGAGCAGATTCTCGCGGCTCTGCAGCAGTGCCTGCTCGTTCAGCTTGAGATCATGGATGTCCGTGCAGGTACCCAACCATTTCCGAATGTTTCCCGCCTCGTCGACGGCGGGAACGCCCCGGATCAGCCACCAGCGGTACACCCCATCGGCCCGCCGCAGGCGGCATTCCAGGGCGTAGGTGGCATTGGTTTCGACCGCGTTCCGCCACGCGACCCAGGCCCGGCTCCGATCATCGGGATGGAAGGGGATGTTCCAGCCGTGGCCGGAACTCTCAGCCAGAGACAGGCCCGTGTAATCGGCCCACTGATGGTTGAAATAGGTGTTCCGGCCATCTGCATCCGTGGCCCAGACGATCTGGGGCATGGCTTCAGCCAGCAAGCGGAACTCCCGCTCGCTGGCCGCCAGCGCATCCGCCAGCTGCTTCCGCTCGGTAATGTCCTGCACGATGCCCGCCAGTGCCAGCGGTCGACCCTGTTCGTCGTACCGATGCCGCCCTTTGGCCCAGATCGATCGGAGCACACCGTCCGCGCGCCGGATGCGGCACTCGAAGTCCCAGTCGGCACCGCTGGCGGTCGCGTCGCGGAAACACCGGTCCACGTGGGCGCGATCGTCCGGCACGACATGCTCCAGGAACATGTCGTAGGTCCAGAGCGGCAGCGCCTCCTCGTAGCCGAAGATCCGGTCGTGCAGCAGGGTGCGCATGGCAACACGGGTGCCCAGATCCAATTCCCAGGCGCCGACGCCGAGCGTGTCCAGCGCGAAATTCCAACGCTGCTCACTGTCCGTCAGGCGGATTTCCGAGCGCTTCAGCCGAGAAATATCCAGGACGATACCGCGATAGAAGCGCTGGCTGCCGTCGGCATCGAGCACCGGCTGCCCTCTCGAAAGCAACCAGCGTTCTTCTCCCGGCGGGCTATTTGCCACCCTCCATTCCAGATAGAAATCCCCGCCGGCCCCGACCGCCGCATCCAGCTTCGCAATGGTGGCATCGCGATCATCGGGATGGACGCTGGACGCCCAGGCTTCATAGGATGGCTCACAGCTGCCCGGTTCCAGGCCGTAGAGACGCCAGATGCTGTCAGACCACAGGACTCGATTGCTCTTTAGATCCCAATCCCAGAGCCCCGCGTCAGCCGCATCCAGCGCAAACTCCAGACGATCCCGCTTCGCCTCTAGATCCGATGCCTGAATACGCTCGATCTCCCCCGCCAGGTCGAACAGTTTCTGGTGAATCCGGCTAAACAAGACCCCCATCGATGTGAAGATGGCGAAACTGACCAGGTGACGGGAATCCGCCACGACCCAGGAGAGCCGCGGCTCGACGAAAAAGAACGCGGCCAGCCCGACCGAGAGTATGGTGGCGAGCAGCCCGGCGTAGAGTCCACCCAGCCAGGCGCTGAAAAAAACCGCGGGGTAGAAGAATAGCCAGACGAGGGGAGGGACGTGGGGCCATAGCGCCCACTGCAGCCCGCAGGCCAGCAGCGGGATCAGCGCACCCCACATCAGGGAATACGGAAGCTCGGGACGACGGAGATTCTTCATTGGGGTGACTCTGCGGGCGCTGTTCTTTTCGGTGGATGGCCTTATACGCCGCAGGGGAAATTATGCTACGAATCGCCCGGGGCCGCTTCGAGTGATCACCGTCCTGCCGGCAGTTCGAAGGCGCCGCCACCGTGGCGGTCCTCTTCATCAGAAGCCTGCCGACCCCGTTTGAACGATCCATTTACGGGATAATCAGCTGCCGGATTGCAGACTTCAAAGGAACTTTTCGATGGCCTCGATTTACGATTTTCTCGCTTCGCTCAGCATGTGGGAAATCGCCGCGCTGTTCGGTGCCAGCTATACGCTGGTCAGCATCGCAGCGATCCCTCTGCGACGCTGGCTCGTCGGGCGGGATGAAACCGGCCATCACGAGGCACTCGATGCCGTGTTCAACTCGGTTTCCGCGCTCTACGCAATCCTGCTGGGTTTGATCCTGGTCGCTGCCTGGCAGAACTTCCAGGATGCCGAGGCCGAACAGATCGATGAAGCCAACCGTCTCGTCAGCCTGTTTCGTCTGTCCGGCGGATTGTCCGAACCGGAAGCACAGAAGATCCGATCCAGCTTGTATCGGTACGCACAATCGACGGTCGACGAGGAGTGGGCCTGGATGGACTCGCTGTACCGGCAGACACACGGGGTAACCACCGGCATCCCCAAGGCTTTTGCGATCCACAACGAACTCTGGTCATACTACGTTCGCTACACGCCGAAGGAAGCGCGCGATGAGATCACGCTGAATCATTCGATGGAGGAACTGATCCGCTTCACCGAAGACCGGCGATCGCGTCTGCTGGATGCAAAACCTTATCTGCCATCGGACGTCTGGCGCCTCCTGTTCGGGGGGGCGGTCGTGGTCATGGTCATGGCGGCCTTGTTCACGCAGGGCAGGAACGGCCTGTTCGCGGTCATGAGCCTCGCCCTGGGGGCCTCCATCGCCTTCGAATTGGCCGTGGTCATTTCCGTCGACCACCCTTACGCCGGACGCACGGCCGTGGAACCCAATGCACTGCGCAATGCGGTTCAGGTCATGGAGCATCTGGCGCTGACGGAGGGCCTGACATTCGATGCGTCCAGCCCGGGCCTGACCAAACCGCCAGGTTCCCAGCCTTGATGCCGACAACTCCCCGCGACCGCCGCGGCAGGGCGGCCGAACGGCCGCCCTAATCGAGCCGTCCCATGGGCTCACTGGCGTCCGGCTCGATCTCGGCCTCACCCGCGGCGCTCAGCGGCCAGGGAGACATCGGGTGCGGCCGAGTCAGTCACAAGTTGAGCGACCCTGGCGCCCCCTCCAATCGACAGTCTTGCAATCTCCGTCCCGGGTCGTTATACAACTAGGCTGAGTGATGGCGCCGGAAATGCGCTACAGCGCGCTCTCGAACGGGATGCTCAAGACAGCCGCCAGGCGCTCGAGCGCGTTTGCCATACCGACCACGGACTGGCAGCCACCTACCAGCAACAGCCCGCAAAGGGCACAGCCGAATCGCATGAAACGACTCACCCACCCGATCTTATCCCTGGCCATCGGCGCGTCCACGCTCACTGCTTGTGCCACCAACCCGATCACGGGCCGCAGTCAGGCCGCGCTGGTCAGCGATGCGGAAGCCGCGAAATCCTCGCAACAAGCCTACAGCCAGCTCGTCGCAGAAGCCCACCGCGAACGCGCGCTCGACACCGACCCCGCCACGCTGAGCCGCGTGCGTACGATCACGGACAAGCTCGTGGTGCAGGCCCAGAACCTGCGCCCGGAAACACGTAGTTGGCGGTGGGAAGTGCACGTCTTGCGCGTAAACGAGATCAACGCCTGGTGCATGGCCGGCGGCAAGATGGCCGTCTATACCGGCCTTCTCGACAAGATCAAGCCGACCGACGACGAACTGGCGCAGGTGATGGCGCACGAAATCTCGCACGCACTGCTGTCGCACCAGGCCGAAAAGATGTCCCGGGTAACGATGCAGAAGGCCGGCTTGCAACTCGGCATGATCGCCGGCGCCATCGCCGGCTACAATCTGGGCACCGTGGCCGGACTGGCCGATTCCGCCGCGACCCTCGCGCTGCAGTTGCCGAACAGCCGGGAAGCCGAGAGCGAAGCCGACGCCGTCGGCATGCAACTCGCCGCCCGCGCCGGCTACAACCCGCAGGCGGCGGTCAGCCTCTGGGAAAAAATGCTGCACGCCAGCGGCTCCCGCACCCCCGAGATCCTCAGCACCCATCCGAGCCCGGAGACCCGAATCGACGCCATGCGAAAACTGGCCGAGAAATACATGCCGGTCTACCAACAAGCCTTGCACGGCCGCGGCTAGGGCTCAGGCCGCAATTCCCAGAACCGCCGCTGGGGCTCGCCTGAGAGCAACACTGCGCGACGGCGCGATGCCGCGGGTCCAGATGGCCGACAGGAGAAGGTCGACGCCGCCTCGACTCAGCGATGCCGATGCTTGCCGCTCCGTGACTTTGAGGACTTACCTGAACGGTGATGCTTGCGGTGCCCGGACTTGCTCCGGTAGTGATGCTTTCCGGAACGCGTATGTTGCTCAGGCGCCGCATCCGCGCCGTCGAATCCTTCGGCCATCGGCACTTCCGTCGGATCGGTCAGGCCTTCCCGCGGCGCTTGCGGAACCGGCTCAACCGGGAGCATGCTCCGGATACGCTCACGCGACCCACCGTCACTGTCGAACCCCCCAACCGACGGACTGCCGAAACCGGGTCGGGTCCAATGCCTGGGTGGGGGCAACGGGGGCGGTTCCGAAACGGTGGGATCGATCTGTTCCACCGTGTCGGGCACGGTAAAGCCGCGCTCCCGCCGCTCAACATCCCGGCGATAAAGCCACTGCCGCATCTCGTCCAGTTCGGTCAGGCCGGAATTGCCATCGTCGCCTTTGGCACCTTCGAGATCGGGCCGCAACGCGTTGGCATCCGGTGATTGCCGCTTTGGATACCACCGCCAGTCGCGGGCTGAGGCTGGCCCAAGCACCAGAACCAAGGCGAGACCCAGTGCCAGGTGTCGCGTCACGCTCATGGCTGCCACCCTAAGCCCGCATCAGCGTAAGACATGGCGCTCGCATCCGCCGAAACCGCGACGGCCCTGGAGAAGGAAAAGATCCATGGTCGATCCGTATTCCGAAAGGCGAAGCGCTGGGCGCGGGCCAAGCGGCGAATTGCAAGGAAGGGGACGAAAGCCGCGCGGAACGCGAGGTCCAGCGCCGAGACAGCGAGTAGCAACGGAGAGAGTCCAGCAACGAACGAAACACTACGCCGCGTCTGCGGCCGAAGCACGGGCTCACGCAGCGAATCGGCGCGCAGTATTGCAGTAATGCTCGCGTCCGGCAAATCGCTGGGACACTCCCGAGGGCTCACAACACCACATCGAAACCTTCGAATTGCGGATGCCCGAGATACAGGCCCTTGGCACCGCCGGCACCGGCATGGGCCTTGCGAAATGCTTCGGAGTGGGTCCAATCCTCGAAGGCCGCCCGCGAGTCCCAGATCGAATGCGATGCGAAGAGTGTGCATTCGTCGGTGGCCGGGCCACGCAGCAGGTTGAACTCCCGAAAACCCGGCACCTCGTCCAGGTAGGTTTCGCGCTTGCGCCAAATCTCCACGAACTCATCTTCGCGTCCCGGGGCAATCCGGAAGCGGTTCATAGCAATGAACATGTCGGTCACTCGTCTATCGAAAACGCCCGGATCGGGTCCAGGCAGGTCCATCCGTCATCCCACCCCACTCGGCACCTAAAATCAGGCTAGGCCTCGGGGCTGCTGTCAAAGGTCAAAATGACCGATTTACCGGTACGGGTATTGGTCGCACGAAAGGTTGCGACACCCGCATCGAACTCCACACTCTCGATGGCAACGGGCGGGTCGTCATAATCGGCCTCGGCAATCCCCAGGCGGTCCATCAAGTCCTGATTCTCCTCGGCGGTCAAGGTCATGTTGCCGTCGTCATCGATCTCCATCGCTCGCTCCGTGTCGGGCCAAAAAGCTCACAAGAGTAGCGCCGCGTCCGCCGACTTGCCACCACCACCCTCGCTCTGACCGCAGCCACCGCAGGAAGATCCGTGGCTAAGCGGAGCGAGGTCAGCGGCAAAGGGCACGAGGCGCCAGGGTGCGGCCCCAGGGCCGCACCCGCCCTACGAGACCGCCGGCCGTCAGCGGATAGGGACGATCGAGCGGATAACCAGCCGCCGCAAGCGCTCCTGCGGTCCATGTGTTGCAGGTGTTGAACAGATGGAACCGGCCGTGCGCCGGATAGAAAACCCCGCTCCCCGGGCGACCGCCCGGAAGTGGCGCCGTACGTGCCGATGCCGCTCGATCGAAGCTGTCGTGAACGTAACGCAGCAGACTTTCCAGGTGGGGCGGCGACAGATCCAGAGCGATCAGGTCGCTGCAGGCGAAGACCGTCTCGGGCGGACTGCGTAGCCCGGACATGAACACGACGCTGGACGACGGCCAGAGCGCCGCTTTCACGGCCATCCAGGCGCCGGGGTCGGCTGCCTGGTAGAACTCGCGCTCGCCCCAACCGACCTCGACAAAATCGGCCTCGGGAAAATCCCCGCGTTCCGGCCATAGCCGGGCGGACCCCGCGTTACGCTCGACGATCAGGCCCGCGTGCCAACCCTGGCCAAGAAGGTAGACGCGCGGCGCATTTCCGACACGCGCCGCTGCCGCAGGCGCGAAGCGGGTCGTTCCGCATGCCGCAAGCAGCGTTCCGAGCACAAGCAGAGCGAATAAACGGCAACGTCCGTACTCACGGTCGAAACCCGCGGCCGCGACTGTTTTATGCGGTGGCGGCCTGGCCGCTGCGTGTCCGCGCGCGTCGTTTTTCGGGTAGGGAGGAACGAAGGTCTTCATTCGCGTCGGACCAGGTGTGGGCCGCCGCCTCCTTGCCGGCGCATCCCCCGTCGCGGAATCCGCGGCCCAACGCATTGTTCAATGGCAGCAGATACCACAGCGTCATCGCGCTGAACGCGATGCCATAGCTGCCGTAGTAGCCAACCCCGTACACGGCCGCGGACATGGCGCGTCCGACCGGAGACAACAGGGAACGCCGGCGCGGTGCCGACACTTCACCGGTGCGGCGCTCCATGCGCGCCGGAGCATACGGGTTTCCGTCGTCATCGGCGTCCAGCGACACGCCCGCGCGCTGGTCCAGCGTGCGACTCAGCGCGGCAGACAATCTGACCCTTTTCGTCATATCCGGAGCTTCTCCCGACTCGTCGACCTCAGGCCGCAATCGTTTCGCAGATCCACCGATAAAGCCCTCCAATTTCCACTGTACCCCGCCCCCGGGGCTCGAATTCCTGTATCGCCTTACCGACGGTCAGACAGTGCACGAAGGCCGCACGCTGCGTGACGCGCACCGGTGCCAAAGGCACCTGATAGCCGGCCACGGCCTCGGCCGCCTCGTCAGCCAGCGAGCCGCGCGGCGGCACCGCGTTCAGCACGACAGCGGCTCGCGTACCGGCCAGCCGTGCGAGATCGATGGTCGTACCGATCGCATGGAGATCGAGGATCGCCGGACGACAGGGAATCAGGATCAGATCGGCCGCCCTTGCGGCAGCGAGGGCCGCGCTTTCCGAATGCGGCGCCGTGTCGATGACCACGGCTGCCATGCCGGCCTTGCGGGCCGCCTCGATGTGCCGCTCCAGCCGATTCGCCTGCGCTGAAACGACTTCGGGCAGAGGTTCCGAACGACTGTCGCCCCAGGTTGCCGCGCTGGCCTGGGGATCGAGATCGATCAGCGAGCACCCGACCGATCCATCCCGGGTCGCCGCGACGGCGAGATTGATCGCGAGCGTCGTCTTTCCGGCGCCCCCCTTCTGCGAAATAACCGCGATGGTGATCATTGGCCCCACCGTAACCGAGAGCCCGAGCGCGGGTCAAGATCGGGAGTCCGGGGCCGCCCATCACAGACCCCCATTCGGCGGCACCCACCACACTGGTTCATTTGCCCCGTCGCGAACGGTGGCTTTGCACCATGCCCTGGCGACATCGCGATTCGATCATCCCGTAAGCCATTGAAAGGGGGACTCGCTCGGGAGAGGCCCGGTAGTTGCATCGGCTTCAGCGCATATTCCAGCCGAGGTACCCCGTGATTGCCATAGATCCCACTACCGCATCGCGCCAGACGCCAAAAACCGGCATTCCCGGATTGATTGAAAACTGGAAGTCCGACCTGACCTCCGGCTTTCTGGTCTTTCTGATCGCCCTCCCGCTGTGCCTTGGCATCGCGATGGCCTCGGGCTTTCCTCCTATGGCCGGCATCATCAGCGCGATCATCGGCGGGGTCGTCGTCTCGCGCATCAGCGGATCGTACGTCACGATCAATGGCCCGGCGGCCGGGCTCATCGTCGTGATCCTGTCGGCCGTCCAGTCGCTCGGCGACGGCGATGCCATGGCCGCCTACCGGTACACGCTCGCCGCGATCGTGGTCGCCAGCCTCCTGCAAATCGTCATGGGGCTGCTGAGGGCGGGGCGGCTCAACGCGTTCTTCCCGGCCTCGGTCGTCCACGGCATGCTGGCCGCGATCGGCATCATCATCATGGCAAAGCAGTTCCATACGCTGCTGGGGGTCAAGCCGGAAGCGAAGGAACTGATCGACACCATCCTCGAAATCCCGCACAGCATCGCGAACTTCAATCCCGAAATCGCCTTCATCGGCGGTGTCGGGCTGCTGATCCTGATGATCTGGTCGCGCGTGCGCAACCGCTATCTGCGCATGATTCCGGGCCCATTGCTCGTCGTGCTGATCGGCATGGCACTGGGCCAATATTTCGATCTGGATCATCAGCACGTCTACATGTTCCTGCCGAACGATCCGGTTATCCCCCATCACGAGTTCACCGTCGGCCCCGCCTTCCTAGTCGCCGTTCCCGAACATTTCTTCAGCGGGTTTTACTTTCCCGACTTCTCGAAGATCGGGACAGCCGCTTTCTGGGGCGCCGTGCTCAGCATCTGTCTGGTCGGCAGCCTCGAATCGCTGCTCAGCGCGACGGCCGTCGACAAGCTGGACCCCTATCGCCGGCAATCGGATCTGAACCGGGATCTGACCGCAGTGGGGATCGGCAACACCCTCGCCGGCCTGATCGGAGGCCTGCCGATGATCGCCGAGATCGTCCGCAGTTCGGCCAACGTCGGCAACGGCGCGCGGACCGGCTGGGCCAACTTCTTCCACGGTGCATTCCTGCTGTTCTTCGTCGCACTGTTCCCGCACTTCATCCACGAAATCCCGCTGGCATCGCTCGCGGCCCTGCTGGTCTACACCGGCTTTCGGCTGGCTTCGCCCAAGGAATTCGCCAAGACCATGGGCATCGGCTGGGAGCAGTTCGCGCTGTTCGTGATCACCATCGTCGGCGTGCTGGCGACCGACCTGCTGATCGGCGTGCTGCTGGGGATCCTTGCGAAGCTGCTGATTCACGTGGCCCGCGGCGTCACCATCCTGAATCTCTTCAAGATCATCTACACGGTCGAGAAGGCCTGTCCCGACTCTTACCGCATCGCCGTGACCGACTCGGCCATCTTCTCCAACTTCATGGGGCTGAAAGCCGAGATTGCTGCAATCCCCGCCGGCAAGACCGTGATCGTGGACTTCTCGGACACCACGTTCATCGATCACACCGTCATGGAATTCATCGACCATTTTCAGGCCGACTACAATGCCCGGGGCGGACGTTGTTCGATTGTCGGTCTCGAGAATCACGAGCCGTTCTCCGACCACCCGCTCGCGGCGCGACGAGCCAAGTTGAACGGCAAGGGCCGGGTCGACAAGCCCAGCGCGCAGATGATGGGCTGAGACACCGCGGGTCGCCGGTGCCCGCGTCGAGGGGTCACGCCCGTGTGACGCACGTAGGGTAAGTCGTAAAAGCGGGACATCGCGACGTACCGCTGGCCGCCAGTGCCGGCCGAGACGGTAGAATGCCGGCATCGCCAACGCGCCGCCCGCAAACTCACCCCCAATGCCCACGCTGAACTGGATCGGCAAGGACGCCGTCGTCAAACACCACAAGGACGTCCCCCTTCGCCTGCTCGAACCCGTCCCCGAACTCTCCATCAACTCCGCGGGCTCTGCACCGGGAAGCGCCGGCACATCCACGGGAAACCTGATCGTCCAGGGCGACAACCTGCAGGCGCTGAAAGGCCTGCTGCCGCGCTATGCCGGGCAGGTCAAATGCATCTACATCGACCCGCCGTACAACACCGGCAACGAGGGCTGGGTCTACAACGACAACGTCAACAGCCCCGAGATCCGTCGCTGGCTCGGCGAGGTCGTCGGCAAGGAAGGCGAGACGCTGGACCGTCACGACCGCTGGCTGTGCATGATGTACCCGCGGCTGGTGCTGCTAAAACAGTTTCTGCGGGAGGATGGCTCAATCTGGATTTCCATGGACGATTCGGAAATCTCACATTTGCGCTGTTTAATGGACGAGGTGTTTGGACGACAGCGGTTTGTCGCATGCAATACTTGGCAGAAGCGCTATTCCCGAGAAAACCGTGGGGCGATCGGCGATGTCCACGAATACGTATTGGTCTACGCCATGAATCCGAGTCTATTTCAGGCAACCCGCAATCGTGTGCCGATAGACGAAAAACAGGCCGCTGTTTACAAGAACCCGAACAGTGATCCAAAGGGACGGTGGCAATCGATCTCGATGACGGCGCAGGGCTACCGGCCGAATCAGATGTATCAGATCGTTGCGCCGAACGGGAAAGTCCATCAGCCTCCGGAAGGACGTTGTTGGTCCACCATCGAGAGCGAGTTTCTTCGGCTCAAATCGGAAGGTCGTATCCACTTCGGTCGTGACGGCAACGGTGTCCCCCGCATCATCGGGTACCTTTCGGAGGTCGAGGGCTTTGTACCATGGACTTGGTGGCCCCATGAAGAAGTAGGACATACGGATGAGGCGCGGAAGGAAATTCGGTCCATTCTCGAAACGCAGACAGCCTTCGACACCCCCAAACCCACCCGTTTGATCCAGCGCATCCTGCAGATTGCAACCGACAAGGACTCCTTAATCCTCGACAGCTTCGCGGGTTCAGGCACGCCCGGCCACGCCGTGCTGAAGCAGAACGCCGCGGACGCCGGCAACCACCGCTTTATCCTGGTCGAGATGGACGAGCACATCGCGCGCAACGTGACCGCCGAGCGCCTCAAGCGCGTCGTCGCGGGCTACACCAACGCCAAGGGGCAGACCATCGAAGGACTCGGCGGCCGCTTCCAGTTCTGCCGCCTCTCGCAAGAACCCTTGTTCACCGCCGATGGCCAGATCCGACCGGACGTCGGCTTCGCCCAACTGGCCGAGTTCGTCTGGTTTGCCGAAGCCGGCACGGGTTTGTTGCCCGCATCCCCTCTCCCGGATGGAACAGGGAGCATCCGGGCTGAACCGCTGTCCCCGCTACTCGGCATCCATGACGACCGGGCCATCTATCTGCTCTACAACGGCATCTTGAAGGACCGGACGCCCGCGGGCGGCAATGTCCTGACCAGCGCCGTTTACGCGGCCCTGCCTCCGCACGACGGTCCCAAGGTGATCTACGCGGCCGCAAACCGCCTCGGTGCCCGCACCGCGCGGGAAGGCATCGTGTTCAAACAAATCCCTTATGCCTTGGATTTGTAGCGTCCCAATCGCCGGCAGCTTCTAACCCGACTTTCGCTATTCGAGCCTTTAGGCGAGCGAACCCATTGAATTTTTTGATGGTGGGTTCAAAAGGTCGGCACTACAAGGAGGTGATAGCTGCGCCGATGACCGATGGTGTGGCGGAACGGATACGCGGAGGTGGTT
>SEYW01000030.1 GCA_004168015.1 Methylolobus aquaticus | reverse complement strand
CGGTCGTTGATTTCACCCCTGACCCCAAACCTTCCACCCGCAAGGATCCCAAACCATGAGCACCTATGCCTCCTTCCAGGGCCGCGTCTTCCTCGGCAAGCGCGATGACGCCGGCCTTCCGATTGAAGTCCGTTCGCCCGGCAACGTGGCTGAGTTGAAGCTCGCGCTGAAGACCGATGTCTTGGAGCACTACGAAAGCCAGACCGGTCAGCGGTCGCTGGACCATCGCATGGTCAAGCAGAAGTCCGCCTCGGTGACCCTGACCATCGAGGAGTTCACCAAGGAGAATCTGGCGCTCGCGCTGTACGGCAGCCATGTCACCGGCACGACCGGTACCGTGACCGCGGAGCCGATCGGCGGCGCGACGCCGGTGGTGGGCGATCGCTATTTTCTGGCCCATCCGAAGGTGTCGTCGCTGGTGATCACGGATTCCGCCGGGACCCCGGCGACGCTGACGCTGGGTACCCATTACACCGCCGACACCGATTTCGGGGCTGTCCAGTTTCTGGACCTCACCGGTCACACGCCCCCGTTCAAGGCCAGCTACGCTTTCGGCGTGGCCACGGAGATCGGCATCTTCACCCAGCCGTTGCCGGAACGGTATCTCCGGCTGGAAGGGATCAATACCGCAGCGAGCAACGCCAAGGTGCTGGTGGAGTTGTACCGCGTCGCGTTCGATCCGCTGAAGGAGATCTCGTTCATCTCGGACGACTACAACAAGTTCGAGCTCGAGGGTTCGCTGCTGGCGGATCCGACCAAACCGCAGGATGCGGTGCTGGGACAGTACGGTCGCATTGTC
>SEYW01000004.1 GCA_004168015.1 Methylolobus aquaticus | reverse complement strand
GTGGGATCCGTGGGATCCGTGGGATCCGTGGGATCCGTGGGATCCGTGGGATCCGTGGGATCCGTGGGATCCGTGGGGTCATCGGCGACACGGACGGCTACACCGCGGCCTTCGCCATCCAGCGCGAGCGTAAGACGGCCCGAATCTCCGTCCTGAGCACAAACACCCGCTTCCCCGCCCACGGCCGCATCGTATTCCCAGGTGATGTCCCTGACTACCGCTTGCCCTTGTCCGTCCCGATAAAGCCTGAACAGGCTCTCCATTTCACCGGCGTCATAGCCCAATCGATTCGCGCAACTGACCATCGCTGCGACCATCGGTGCCGTGTGTGCCGATGACCAGATTGCGAAGTCGTCGATTCCGCCCGTCCAGCCAGGCACCATTCGGGGACTCGGCGTACCCCCGACCATCATCGAGTTGACCTCCGCCTCCGTGAAGATGGTCTGAGGATTCTCGCCTTCCGGCAGATAGGCCACGCCATCGATGTAGAAGCGCACATCATCCAAAGCGGCTCCCCTGCCCGGAAACGTCACGGCCACGTGATGCCACATACCGTCATTGACCTGCACCTCGCCCTGCGCAGCCATCACTCGCTTCCCGACCCCGACTTCCAAACCCAGTTGGCCGCCCCCAACGAAAAGCCGAAACAGCCCATAGTCGTTTTTCCAGAACTGACCCGAGGGATAGAGATACCCGGGGCGGTTGGAAGGCTTCTTGATCCACATCGCGACCGTTCGGGCACGATCACCCGCGACCGGCGTGATCCCGGCGCTGAGCAATCGGCTTCGATCACGATGCCGAAAGTAGACGGCCGCACCGAGTTTGCCGGCAGCGATGCGCTTTACGTTCACCTTCTTGCTGTCGTAGCGATGACCGAACCCACCACTGTTCCGGGCGAGATCTGCCGCATCCTGGTCGAATGAGTAGTGCACCTGCAACCCGGAAGGATCGACAGGCTTCAGGGCTTCGCCGGTGAAGTTGTACTGCAATGTTCCCGACGACTTGTCCAGAAGCAGTGTGCTTTCCGGGGCAAACGACACGCTGCCGTCATGGCCTACCCGGCGACAGCGCTGTTCCAGTTCGATCCGGTCGCCGTAGACACGACCGACCAGAAATCCCATGTTCCCCCGAAATCCACCACCATGAACGACCTGAAGGAGATTCGAGGCACTGTCCCTGGTGACCGTCGTCTGATGACTGTCACCTGCAAAGTAAAGATCCACACTGTGTTTCCGCAAGACCTGCCAGAATGCAGAGTCATCGTATTCATCCATGAAATTCATGCTCGACGCGAACGCCCTGACCGGAGAGATGACCGGCACATGGCCCTGCACGATGATGTGGCGGATACCGGGATCCAGGCGAGCGGCGCCCAGCAAGGCATCCAGCCATTGCAGGTGGCCATCGGCCGCATTCACGGAAATCAGCACCGTACCGCGCGGACCGAGAACCTGTACCGGATCGATTTGCTGGTATTCGTCAACCGACACGACCAACAGGTTGCCGGCCTGGAACGCATGCGACGTGTACTCGTAGGGGGTACCTACCGGACGCATGGGCACACCACCGATCTCGCCATCGTACCGCGGACCACCGTCCGGCTTCCGCGTAAAGTGCTTGCCAAAAGCCTCCTTGAAGAACGGCACCGCGTCGGAATGAGAGCCGAGCGGCCAGTCATTACCGCCGATCTCATGATCCCCCACGGCAACATGCAGATTCGAGAGCCCCATGGCCGACAGATACGCGCTCAGTCCGCCCCAGGCTTGATCGGCGCAAGCCGATACGACACCCTGCAGATCGGCTTCAGGGGCGCATGCCTGGAACTCCGGCTTCCACCAGTGCTGCGCCCCGAGATCACCGTCCATCAATACGAAAGCCGGAGCGAGCGCGGCGACACTGCCGAAAATCTGGTCTGCCGGTCGGCTGACGTCAGCGGGCAACTCTTCTTCCAAGAACCAGTCGGACATGGCCGTGTCCGGCATGCTGACGAAGATCAGCGGCTCCTCGGCATTTGCCGCGGACAGGCACGATACGAGTGCCAGCACGCCAGCCAGGGCGCAACTGTCGGATCTGAATGAAGACATGGCAACCTCCGTTCTCCCTTGCCCGCCCTTCCGCGGATGAAGACCAGGTCGAGCGACCGAACAGCCGACCCGGGTGATCACGATGCAGTAAATGCAGGGCTAGCGGGAGAAGTGAAAAACCGATGTCCGGAAAGATAGGCCATGGGCACCGGCATGCTCGGAGCAGCCAGCGTCGTGCCGAGCGTGCATCGCGCGAAATCGGCTCCGCGTCGGGGCCACGCAGAAGATGCCCCACGGCCAGTGATGTCTGGGCTTTGCCACGGCACTAACGGATCAGGCCCGCCGGTTCATTGCAGAACAAGAGACAGTCCGCCAATGTACGCAGGACCCTATGAGGAACAAAAGCTTCGCTTTCGTACGATGGACTGCAGTCAGCTCAATGGCCACGACACAGAAGGCCACTGCCCTTCGATGTCACCGGAACGAATAGCAGGACCAGGGCCGCGCGCGAAGCCGATGCCGATAGCCTGACTAGCCTCTTGGAAGGAAGTGGAGTCGCGAGAGTGTGCCGGACATCGCGCCCCAAGGCAGCGGGCGACGGAATCCGGCGGCACGTTATTATCTCGAATCCCCCAGAACGATGGTGGCCTTCGACGGCGACAGCGACGACACAAGCCGTTGGGAAAAAAGCCGATCAATCATCGCTGCGGCCGCGTGCTCCTTTTTAGAGATCGTAGCGGAACCCCGCTTGCAGCAAGCGCGGTGCCCCTGGCAGTATCCCGCGGACCCGGTCCACGATGTATTCCTGATCGAGCAGGTTCTTGGCCGTAGCGTAGAGCGTCAAGTCCTTGCGAATCAGGTAAGTCGCAGCAAAATTGAGGATCCAGTTGGCGTCGATCTGGCCATACTGCCCGGACCTGGCCTCGACGCTGTCCGGGCCGTTGGGATGGTCGGTACCGCGTTTCAGGTTCATGAAATCCCCATACTGGTCCGCAGTGAAAACGGCTTCGAGCCGGACATCGGCGCCGCTCGGATGCGAGTAGCCCACCGTCGCCGTCAGCAGATGCTCGGGGGCGTAGGGCAGGCGATTGCCAGGCCTGGACCCGACCACGACCCCATTGGGACAGTTTCTCGAAATCGAGCCGTCCGACAGCGGGGCGCAGGCAAACGCCGATGTCTGCTCGGCCGTCGGCAACCAGGTATACGCGACCTGCAGATACGGGTTGTGCGTCCAGTCCAAAATCTGCGCGAAGTCCGTCCGATTGCCGAACTCCAATCCCTGAAACAGGGCCTCGCCCTGAGCGACCGGCGTGTCGTTCCCGCCGATCGTACCGACCGACGTGAGGCTCTGGAAATGATTGTGGAATAGGGTTAGGTCCGCCTGTACCCCGTTGTACGGCCATGCCCGCACACCCACCTCACAGTTCCAACTCAGCTCCGGCCCAATCTCCACGCTGGTCCCATTGTTGTAGACGCTGTCCTCCACGCGGGGCGGCGCAAACCCCCGATGCACCCCGAAAAAGAGATCGGCCTCATCGACCGGGCTGTAGGTCATCGCAAACGAGGGTAATGGCTGGGTCAGCGAACTCTCCCCTTCCGCCCCCTGCCCGGGAAGTTTGTTCCTCCGGGTGTAATTGACCGATTCAACCCGTACGCCCGGCGTCGCCGACCAGTCGCCCACGATGAATCGATTCTGAAAAAATGCCGCGTAGGCATCGGCGAAGCGATCGTTGTTCTCGATTCTGACACCGCTTCGCGCGCGCGCCGCGTTGCCGTCCTCGGTCAACCGATGCTGAGCCTCGAAATGCGCCCGGAAGCCAACATCCATTTCATTGGACAGCCCGAACAGGCCATGATTGACACGCAAGCGTGGCTCGACACCCCAGGCGTAGTACTGCCGCATGCGCCCCCGGGTGAAGTTGCAGGAATCGACGTCGATCGGCCGCCCATCCAATCGGGCTTCGCGGAAATCCAGGCCGCACTGCGTATCGGTAGGCTGCTGGTTCATCTGACGCCACCAGTCGCGTGAAAACTGCGACCAATAAAAGCTCGTCGACAGTATTACATCCGAATTATAGCGATATTGATGCGTGGCCGTCGTCGACCAGCGAGAGGTACTGAACTCGTCGTTTTTGAATGGATTGTACCGCCACCCGAAATTGCGGAGCTCAGCCTCCGTAATACCGAATGTCGACTGCGAGTTCTCGTCGTAATAATCACCACGCCAAGTAAATTTGTTGTCTTCATTGATATCGACAACGCCCTTCAGATAGACATCGTTCAGGGCGACATAACTATTGTCACGCGCACCATTACCTTCCTTTCTGAGATACTCAACAAGGCCGCCAAATTTGTCCACCGTCCCGCCGACCCTTACATGACCATTGAGGTAATCCCGGTTGCCACCAGTGAACGACAGAAAACCACCAAAGTCCTTTGGCGGATCAGCCGTAATATAATTGATGGCGCCGGCGATAGTCTGGGGGCCATATTTCGTCAAGTCCGCACCCTTCATGACCTCGACACCAACGAACCGATCAATCGGTGGCGTATAGTACATGTCATTGTCGCCGTACGGGGCGAAGTTGAATAGGAGACCGTCCTCGAGAAACAGGATTTTTGTCGACCTGAACGGATTAGTTCCACGTATTCCGATATTCGGCCTGATACCGAAGCCGTCCTCATCCCTTACATTGACTCCAGGGACCTTTCTAAGCGCCTCATTAGCGGTGAAGACATGGCTCTTAAAAAGTGTTTCCTCATCAATCACCATACCCGATCCAGAGAGGGCGCCTCCCGATGGACTTGCGCTGACCTCGACCGGGGGAATATCGGACATCAATTGCCGCGCGTCATCCTTGGTCTCAAAGGCGCCCGCCCCGAGCGTCTTTTCGTAAAAAGCAACCTCGGGATCAAGCGTCGCCCGACAGACTCGAAACGCCCTCTCAGCGTCGGAACCGGATCTGGACCCTATCGCTTGGGCCGCCTTGTCCAACGCCCCAGCGCTGCGCCGCAGCACATCACTCGATGCCGCATTCAGGGAAGCCCGAGCCAGATCCCGTCCCAGTTCGGCTTGCTTCAGAGCGGCCGCCATGTCCCCTTGCTTCGTGGCGAGGGCCCCGGCCACGCAAGCGTCACGTACCTGCAACAGATTGAGCGGGGGATTCGGGGATCGCTCGGCGGCATCGCCTTGCCGCGCGAACCACGCCACCAGAATCAGGAGCGCGGGATCAGATATTGCCTTGCAGCGTTGTTGAAGGCACAACGGGTTGGGGTCGCGCCTTGGCATGTCCAGGCCCCACGACAGCCGTGAGCCAGGATGGGTAGCGCCACGAGCGGACGACAGGGACTTTTCTAGTTCATCGGAAATAGAATGACAAGCAGGATTTTGTGTCGGAGTGAATCCGCCAGCCATCAAGGTTCTCCAAGCGTTAGGTCGATAATGAGGGCGCGGACATGCCACCTCCCACCGGCACTTGCGATAACCTCTTCCGCCCTTGTAACGGAGAACCGGATTGTTTTTTTGAGGCGCTATCACACCCCGCATCCTGGTTCGGTGCGCTGCCAGAAACTTGCCATCAAGCGCTTTCAAGTCTCCGAGACGACATCCAAAATTATGACAGAAATATGACATTGCAGTTCCCTTATTCGAGGGTTTTCTTGTCACCTGACGCTCCTCTTCTTCGCCGCGACCACCACACACAGGGCCCGGTCTCTTTACGCTCACCTGAACCGTGAAAATTTTACGAATTCCGGTTATGGCATGCCGCTGGCAAGTGTTTGACACCCAATAAGAACCCCTCAAAGCATGCTGCATGCGTGTTGCGATATTTTCAAATGTCAATCGCCTCATGGACAGATTGAAAAATCCTCTTCGCCGCACCTCAGACAGAGGGTCGTCGTTTCATGAAAATCCCTCGGCCATGAATAATCAGCGCGGGTATTTACCTGGGCAGATGCAATCCAACCCAGGTAAAATACTGGGTAGGGATAGACCTGTCCTAACTGGTAACCGCAGCCTACACTGCAAGGACAACGCCTGATGAACACTCCTGCCCATCGCCGCGCAACCGCAGCCGGATTGGTTGCACTCGGCCTCGTCGCCTGTTCGTTCCGGAACGTTCAGAAAGAGCCGGCCGGTCCCGGTTTCGGGGAGATCATGGCGTCGATCGGTGCACGTCACGCCAAACTGTGGTTTGCGGGACAGGCCGGCAACTGGCCATTGACGGCCTACGAAATCGACGAACTACGCGAGGGCTTGGAGGACGTGGGCAAATATCATCCCACACACAAGACGGTGCCGGGTTCCGTGCCGCGCCTGACGGCTGACATGATGGACGGTCCGCTCGACGCGATTGAACTGGCCGTCAAGGCCGGCGACAAGGATGCGTTTGTGCAGCGCTATGACGCGCTGACCGCATCCTGCAACGCGTGCCACGAGGCATCCAAGTTTGGTTTTCTGCGCGTCGTGCGGCCGTCAACCAATCCCTTCACTAACCAGGATTTCCGAGCCGCTCGATGAGTGGCGCGATTCTGCCCGAGGTATTGGGAAGAGTCCGGTTGAACGGAAAGCGGCTCGGTGTACCGCGAGGTATCGACTGAATCAACCGCTGCATGGAATGCCTCTGGGCGGCGACGCTCATTCAGCGATGCGCGAGTCGGACCCTGGGCGGTTCTTTGGCTGAGGTGTAAATTCCTGCAAGCGCTCGGCCACTCGGCTCAGGGTCGCCACGGCCGCTCCCTGATTCTCCGGCGCGCACACCGCGTTGGTATCCTGCAGCGAACGCAAGGATTCCTGCATCGGCTTACCCAGCGTGTCCTGGCGCACCGGCATATCCGCAACGGTGCCGGAAACCTCCTTCATCGCCTGCTTGGCGCGCTTGACCGCGTCCTTGCACGCGGCACTATTTCCTGCCAGCGCCGCATTCCGTGCGTCGTGCACAGAAGTGATCGCCGAGCCCAGATACGTTGCTATGGTCGCATCGCGTGTACCGGCCTCGACCGGGCCGACGGCCCACAGCAGCACCAGCCCCCACGCGCAGACACGACGCGACCACCGCATTGCGCCACCGAATATCACGATTTCCCGATTGGCCGGGTTCTCGACTCGCACCGCCCAAGCTCCATGTCAGTTCTCGAGGACTTCCTTTGCATTCGGGGGCCGCGACTTCAGCGCGCGGGGCAGCAACAGGCCCAAGCCGAAAACCAGCGCGCCGATGACCAGAACGACCGTCGCCCACTGCCCGAGGGACGCCTTCGGCAGCGGAGTCGGCAGCGCAACCCGCAACGGCATATGCAACGCACCGACATCCGGCGGAATCCGCAGATCCGTGTCGTCGACATAGAGCACGAGGTCGTAGAACCCGGGACCCGGAAAGTCGACGTCGGCGCTGACGACGCCGGACCTGGCCTCACCCATCGGCATGCTCAGCACGCGCTTCCCCGCGCCGTCCAGAATCGTGAGCGCGACGGACTTGCGCCGCACGTCCCGGTCCAACAAATCGAGCGTCACACGCGTCGAACCGGCACGCGGAATCTCCAGACAATAAGCCACCGGCGGTCTGCGGTCGTTCGGGGGGCTCTGAGGATCCACCTGGTAAGCGGCAAAATTCACGACGTAATAGTCGTTGCTCTGCATACACCCGAACATGTCGGCCTTCTTCCCGTCCGGTCCGATTCGCGGCGGCAGCGGTACCGAGGCGTAGACCAAACTGCAGGACAGCAGCAAGATCCAAACCACTGCGACTGCCCGAACAGGCGCCCACGCTCCCTTGTGGCGGGCCATCACGCTTTCACCGCAAAGCGGTACAGTCCGCTGACGACCAGGCCGTCCTCGGTCACGACCCGGTAACGTGCGACGTAAGACCCCGGCGGAAGCGGACGGGTCGTCGCGGCCAACTCGCTGCGCGGCGCAATCGTCAGTTTGACATCACCGTTGTCCACCCGTTGTCCAGCACCATCCACGACGACCAGAGAAGGCGCCCGCTCACTGATATTGCCACTGAACCAGAGCCTCACCGTGCCGTCGAAAGAAGCGACCACGGCGTTGTCCCGCGGCTGACCACCCACCAGCACACCTTCCGCCCAGGTGGCTTGCTGACCGCCACCCGCCAGGAGTGTGATGGCCAGAGCGCCGTTTCGGTAGACAGTTTTCATACGGGGAGTGCCCTCAAGCAATACCGGCAAGACTCGCCAGCCACAACACGAGCGGATCGATGACGGGATGAAAAAAGCCCACGGTTACCAGACCCAGCAGGCCAAGAAAAATGGGTATCCAATGGCGGATCGAGAAGTCCTGCCTTCTCCATAGAAAATGCAGCGTCGCCCAACTGATGCCCCAGACGATCAGGGCCAGGGTTTCCTTACCGGAATAGGATCCTATGCTGCCATTGGGTCCGCTTCCAATGGCACCTGGAATCCACAGCCCGAAAGAATGAACGAACTGATCGAGACCCTTGGTCAAACGGGAAAGGTGGTGGGTCACCATCAGCGTGAAGAAGCCGAGGATCGGCGCCAGAGTAGCCGCCACCACAGGCCCGGAATAAATCCGCTCCACCGATGCCGGGTAGGCACTTGCCACGCTTTGCATGGACCCAACATCCAATCGCTCCGGCAAGGGATCAAGGTACATCTCCCGTTTCATGGAAACCTCCCGTCAGACGAAGCGCAACTTCGACAACACCAGACCAGCCACGAAGCCGAGCATCAGGAAAAACCAGGACGCCAGGATTCCGATTGCGACAAACTGGGTAAGATCGCGACGCGCGTGAATGCGGTCGCTGCAATAGAACAACACGAAAGTGACCGCGACCATTAGGGGAAACGGAAACAGCGATACGAATTCCTTGAATTCCATCAACACATTGTGGAATCCGGGAACTCTCGCCAGAATCCAGTCGCGCGGGCCGTCCTGGCCCCGGTAGCGCATATAGATCCAGTTACCACTGACGACCCCAAGCAGGTTTAGCACTGCCGAGCCGAGCACCCAACGGCGCAAAGATCGGAAGTTCACGCGGACACCACGAATCAATGGATACGCGCGGTGAGTCAACATCGTCCCGACCACGACCGAGGCGATGGAACTCAATCCATGTAACCCCGCCTGTATCCGATAGCTTGTAGGAAAGAAGAAATCCAGTCCTGCAATACCGGCAAGTAACAGCAGCGCAAGCCCAGCCTGCGTGCGCGCCAGATTCCTGGAGAGGGGCCCTTGGAGTGGCGGCTCGGAATGCATCGCTATGTAGGCTCGGGTTCGTTCATAGAACCAACAAATGCCCCCGCATGGCTCGCGAGGGCCGGGCGGCCCTCGCAAACATCCGGCGTGTATCAAGGCTCGGAAGGCCGCTCGGTCAGAGCTTTCCTTCCTTCTTGTAGTAATCGATCTCGCTGTCCATCTTTTCCTTGCAGTGTTTGAAATGCTCGACCGATTCGGCCACCTTGCCCTCCTCAAGCGAAATGATGGCCTTTTTCATCGTGCTAGAGCCGATCTCCATCGGCATCGTGCTGATTTCCTTATAGGATTCCAGAGCTATCTTGCGCCCCTTCTTAGCCATTTCCAGAGCGGTAGCCGTATCACCCTTCTCCGCAGCTTCCAGCCCCTTGGCGCAGGCCTCCTGGGTTTCGACCAAGCCGACAGGCGGATTGGTGTAGCGTCCGCCGGCGAAGCCGACCGACGCGACCGAACCGAGCAACAGAACTGCGGAAATCTGACTGAGAGTGAACCTCATCGAATGCTCCTTGAATTTGGATGATGCGTGCAGTGGTTCGTCCTTTGCTGGGGCGGCCGATTGCCGTTGCGATACGGCAAGCCTCACCTGCAGGACTCCTTGAACGGTCCCATGACCGCGACTTTCCTTGGCAATGCGCGTGCCATGACTTGGCGATCGAACGGGAATCAACGCAGTAGGAGGATATACGGTCATTATATGGTGACTGAATCGACAAGAAACTCAGTTAACTGAGGTTTTTAACACAGACAGTGGGTCATAAAACGCAAACCGGGATGAGTCTTTTCCCACAGCCATTGAGGCAAAACACATAATCAATTTAATCCACGCCAGCCCCGAGCCAATACAAAAATGATACCAAACCAATCTTTCCAATTATCCGCATGCAAGAAACTTTTCGACGGAAAGCGCGGTACTATGCAGGAGCATGACTTGACAAGCCGCATAAATACGCGCATTTTCTGCCCGCGAAAGGCGCAACCAGACCTTTCGTATCGCATGTTCTTCCAAAACGATTGAGGAGGTGGAGATGAGAAAGATCGTATCCCTGCTGGGCGTTATACTCGCGTCGCTGCTTATGACAGGCTGCGGCAATTCCCCGGACGGAGATTCCGGCCGGTTGAAGAATATTTCGTACCTGCCGCCGCTGTAGCAATCAGGACAAACTTCGGCCACACCAGATCCGAAGCGGCAACGGCGCTGGATATTCGGACGACTCCGTTCCGGATCTTCAGCGCCAAATCCGGCGACGGTCCGGCGGGCATCGCCGGCCGTCCATTTGTGAACACGATAAAACCCGACAACCGCGATAGTTTGGATCGAGTGGCTCGCGCGAGCCGACTCATTCCGCCTAGCGCTCAAGGCAGGCGCTTCGCGCCGGCACGGAACGCCAAGCCCTGTGAGGGTCCGATGCCCGGACGGTGCATCACCGCTGTACAGACCAGCGGCATCCCAGGACCAGTATGAATTGTCCAGCATTTGATCTCGCCGCCATGCGCCGGCTCTCGTTCCGCGCACTGCTGACCGTGGTTTTCTGTCTACCAGCTCACGGCGACTGGTCCGGGTACTCACGCTACGCTGCAGTCATTGAAGTCGACGTCGGCAGTGATGCAGTGACCATCGAGATATGCATGCCGGATGCCGCCCTGCGTCGACTTACCGCGTCCGCGGGGCGGACACCGGCTACTCCGGCTGAACCGGCGCTCATTGCACAGGGGCTGCTGCAGCTGTCAGCCGAACAGGGACCTGCCATGACTCCGCACATCGACAGCGTACGCACGATCACATCCGGGCAGGCAACCCCCGGCGACTGTGGCGTGACGTCCGGAGACGTCTACGCCGTCAGGCTCACGCAGCCGCTGCCGCCGGCTGCCCGACATCTGACCATTCACCCTTACGATGGCACCGGAGCGGACGCTCTGGCATTGATGGTGCTGCACCATGGCGTCCCCGTCAGCGATCTCGGCGCACTGCAGAAGGCTGTGCGAGTCAGACTCGATCCTGACGACCCCTGGGGGTCCCGCATCGACGATCCGGGCTTCGTTCGCCGGCATAACGAACCCCGGTCCTTTCTTTACGTGGAGCCATACGAGGTTCGCCACGAACTCCTGATTCGCACCGCCGACCTTCTGCCGCTCATGCAACTCGGCACGGCGGAGACGGGCATCATCACGGCCAGCGAGCGGCCAGCGGTACTACAGCAGATCGGTGCGTACCTGCAGACGCACAATACCCTGGCGATTGACGGTGTAGACGCCTTGCCGCAACTCGATCGCCTGGATTTCGTCCGCTACACTCGGGAGGGCGTGAGACCGATAGAAGAGACCGGCCGCATCGACGCGCGCAGCGCTCTACTCGGCGTTCAATTGACCTATCTTACCGAAGCTCCTGCGCGCGCCATCCGGCTTCATTGGGACTTGTTCGGCCAAGGCTCCATCAGCCGCCCGATCAGCGTGATCCAGGGCCAGGAGTCGTTCGACGGCTACGCGACTCCTGCCAACCCGGTCTTCGAGTGGACTCAGGACGATGCGTTCGAACCGCTGCCCGCGACGGATGAGATCGACACATCGCTCCCGCTGAAAGATGTGGCCCCGACTGAGCCAGGAAGCATTCCGACGAATCGCCACGACATCGTTCTGGCCCTGACCGCGGGACTGCTGTGGCGGTTTCTGCGCGACCACCGCAGCCGCACCGCACCGTGGTTTGGTGCGGTCGCAGGCTGCGCCCTCGTGGCGGGGATAGTGGCCTACTGGCGATCAGTCCCTTCGACCACCCCACCGGTTACGACGAGCGCCATGGTGGCGATACTGGAGCCGTTGCTGCACAACGCCTATCGGGCCTTCCAGTTACGCGGCGAGGAAGCGGCCTATGACCGGCTGTCGTTGAGCCTGGGTTCGCCGCTGCTCGACGACATCTATCTGCAGCAGCGCCGGGCCCTGTTGCGTCAGGAGGAAGGACTGGGGGGAGAGGGCAAAGTCAACCGTATCGAAATCCTGTCGGCCGAGATCGTCGACGCGGGTACCGGGCCCGACACCTGCGAGGTGGATACGCGGTGGATCGCCCACGGGACGGTGTCGCACTGGGGCCACTCCCACCCGCGCCGCAATGCTTACCGGGCCCGCATCGCGCTGAGCGGGGACCAGCAAGGGCACTGGAAGATCATCGGGCTCACCTTTCTCGATGACCACCGTCTTGATGACGGTGAACGGACATGATTCGGATTGACGGCCTCGTGTTCTCCTACCCTGGGTCGGGTTTTTCTTTACGCGTGCCGGACTTCGCCGTGTCGCACGGCGAGAAAGTAGCCATCATCGGCGCAAGCGGCACCGGCAAGACGACGCTGCTCAAACTGATTGCCGGCATCGTAACCTCCCAACACGGCCAGATCGAGGTCGATGACAGGGCGATACATCCGATGAGCGACAGCGAGCGGCGCAACTTCCGTATCAGCCGGATCGGGTTCGTGTTTCAGGAACTGGAACTGCTCGACTACCTGAATGTGTTCGACAACATCCTGCACACCTATCGGATCAACCACATCCTGAAACTGGACGCCGAGGTCCGCCATCGCGCCCGGGCATTGGCTGAAGACGTCGGTCTGGGCGGCAAGCTGGGCCGGATGCCACGCGATCTCTCGCAGGGCGAACGCCAGCGGGCCGCGGTCTGCCGCGCACTACTGACCGAACCGGGGTTACTACTGGCCGACGAAGCCACCGGCAATCTCGATCCGGCGAACAAGCTGCGCATCATCGACCTCCTTTTCCGGGCAGCGGATCGCCGAGGCGCGACGCTGATCGCCGTCACCCACGACCACGAACTGCTGCCGCACTTCGACCGCATCGTGGACTTCGCGCAGTTTCACGCCTGATTTCCAAATGCGGCACGATTTCTACCTGGCCTGGCGCTATCTGCGTCACCACCGCGCGCGCTCGTTGATCCTGATCGCATCGCTGGGGCTGCTGATCACATTGCCATTGGCCCTGCACCGTATCCTCGACGCGGGCGAGGCGCTGATGACGGCCCGCGCCGCATCCACACCGCTGCTGGTCGGCGCGCGCGGCAGCGCGCTCGACCTGACCCTCAGCGCGCTGTATTTCAACGCCGCGCACCCACCGATGATCCGCATGGCCGAAGCCGAGCGGGTCGCCGCGACCGGCTGGGCCGAGGCGCTGCCCATCTACTCGCGTTTCAGGGTCCGCGGGCAGCCGCTGGTCGGAGTCACGCTGGACTATTTCGATTTCCGTCAGTTGAAACCGGTCGCGGGTGCACCGCTGGCGATGCTGGGCGACTGCGTGCTCGGCGCCGAAGCGGCCGCCAAGCTCGGGCTCGAACCCGGCGATCCGCTGCTGACGACGCCCGAGAATCTGTTCGATCTCGCGGGCATCTACCCGCTGAAACTGCACGTCGCCGGCATCCTTGGACGCAGCCACACGCCCGACGACGAGGCGGTGTTCATCGACCTGCAGACCGCCTGGGTCATTGAGGGGCTGGGGCATGGACACACCGCCGTCGCGGATGGCGGTCGAATGACGCCTCGAATAGCTGCGGTCCCGGCCACGAACATTCAGGTCGACCAGACGAAGCTGCTGACCTACACCGAGATCACCCCCGAAAATGTCGGTTCCTTTCATTTCCACGGCGACCCGGCGACCTACCCGATCACCGCCGTGATCGCCGTGCCGCCGGATCAACGGGCCACGACGCTGTTACGGGGACGCTATCTCGCCCCCCTAAACAGCGTTCAGATCGTCGACCCGGCTGCAACGACGCAATCGCTGTTGCAGAACATTTTCCGCGTCGGGGCGCTGTTCGACGGCGTGCTGCTGCTCGTGGGCATCGCAACACTGCTGATCGTCGCGCTGGTGTTCGCGCTGTCGCTACGGCTGAGACAGCGGGAGATCGACACTATCGTACTGCTGGGTTGCAGCCGCCTGACCGTGCTGCGACTCGCCGCAGCCGAGCTGGTCCTGATTGCGATCGCCAGTTCCGGACTGTGCCTGCTGCTGCTCGCGCTCGTCCGTCACCAGTCGATGGAACTCGTCCGTCATTTCGTCATCCCCTGAAGGAGGTCTCCGTGCTCTCTCGAACGCGTGCACTGCAACACACCCTGGCGATGCTTCTGGGTATCGCCGCAACCACCGCCCTTGGCGCACCCCCCGCCGGCACGCTGCGGGTGACCGCAACCGTTTACCCGATCGCGTATTTCGCCGAACGCATCGGCGGGCCGGCCGTCGCGGTCGGGTTCCCGATCCCGGCCGATGTGGACCCGCCCTTCTGGCAACCGGGCATCCCCGACATCATCGCTCTGCAGAAAGCCGACCTGATCCTTCTCAACGGTGCCGATCTGGAGAAATGGCGAGCACGCGCGACCTTGCCCCAGATGAAGCTCGTAGACACCTCGGCTGGCTTCAAGGGCCGCCTGATCGTGGTCGACAATGCCGTGACCCACAGCCACGGCCCCGGAGGACAGCACACCCATTCGGGCACGGCCTACACCACGTGGCTGGACCTGGAACTGGCCGGACAGCAGGCCGATGCAGCCGGCCAGGCGATGAGACGAAAGCGCCCCACGCTGGCTACCCGCTTCAACACCAACCTCGACGCGCTGAAGACGGATCTGGCCACACTGGATCGGGAACTGAAGACCATTGCGGCTGAAAAACCGGGACTTCCGCTACTGGGATCCCACCCCATCTACCAGTATCTCGCGCGGCGCTACGGCCTCAACCTGCAAAGCGTGCACTGGGAACCCAACGAGATGCCTCCGGAGACCGAATGGGTTGCGCTGAAACAGTTGCTGGCCCGGCACCCGGCACGAACGATGATCTGGGAAGCCGAACCGAGCCTGGCGATCGCCGGGCGCCTCGTGAAACTCGGCGTGCATAGCTTGGTATTCAACCCTTGCGGAAACCGGCCGGCCGATGGCGATTTCCTGAGCGTCATGCGGACCAACGTCGAAAACCTGCGCACGGCATACCGTCACTGAGGCTCCGAGAGGGGCGCCGGGGAGGTTCAGCGCAGCGGCACCCCCCGGCCTTCCTTGCCGGAGAGCGGCCAGTCCGCTCTCGGGTTCAAGTACGCTTCAGTGCTGCAGCCAGTCCGGCTTCTTGGGGCCCGGGGTGTTGCCGAAGGGACCTTCCCTGTCACAGGCAGTCAGCAGGCAAACGGTAATCAACAATGCACCTAGCTTGATCGTATGGGAAATCACTCGTCGTTCTCGTTTGGATTGGGAAGTGGGCCATGGAATGGGCGGATAGCGTGGCGGGCGCAACGACTTTAGCCTGCCAGCACCCTCGTTGGCTCCAGGGCGACTACGGGAAACCTAGTTGCCCGGAGCGAATCATGCCCGATGAAGCTGCCGAACAGACCATGTCGGCGTCTGTCCGTTTGCTGTACGAAGCAGAATGTGTGCCGCTTGCTCCAGCACTGCGACATGGCGTAATGGACAACGGAAGCTCTGGGTGTCGGGACGTGGAACGGCGGATCCGGATCAGGCATTTCGCGTGCCGACTGCCGCAGATGCCGCAGCGATCAAGTGCCGTCGGAAGGATCGACGCAAGGGCTCTGAATCACACGACGCCATGCGCGCAGTTTCTCGTCGAAGCCGCGAGCCGCGTGCGCCGGGCTCGTCGACGGGAGGCGTTCGCAGACCAGCCGGTCGGCGCAGAACAGTTCCGGCAGGACATATCGGCGAAACGCACTCTCGGCCTTGCTGCCGTTGAAGAAGACATGGGTGATGCGGGTGTGCTGCAGCAGAAACCCACCGAAATCATTCGGTACGATGGACGCATCGTCGATAGCGGCATCGAGACTTCCGTCGCGCCGGCATGATTGCAGCACATCCCACAGGGCAATCCGCGCCGCACGTAGCCGGGCCAGCCGCTCCGCATAAGCCACGCCGCTAGGCCAGTCGAGGAGAGCGGCCAGAATCGGCCAGAACGCGTTCCGGGGATGGGCGTAATACTGGCCGGCCTGCAACGAGGCGACACCCGGCATGCTGCCGAGTATCAGCACCCGCGCGTTGCAATCGGCCACTGGAGGGAAACTGCAGATGGTGGTCATGCCGGAGGCTCTGGCGTCACCAGCCCCACCGCGACACCCATGCCGTTCTCACGCTTGGCCGGCAACGACCAGATAGACCGCCAGCGCCACCATGACCAGGCCGCTGATCAGTTTGAGCCAGCGACCTTCACGCTCTTGCAGGCGATGCTGGCTCAGCGTGGCGACGCCAATGCCGAGAATGACCAGGTCGTCGAACATGTAGGCCAGGTTGTACAGCAGCAGATAGCCGTAGTAACCGATGCCATGGGTATCGTGCAAGGTCAGGATGCGGGTATAGAGCGCCGGGAAACCGGAGGTGCACATGAATTCGACGACTTGCACGAGCAGCGCGAGGACCACGGTCGCGACCAGGGCCCCAGCCAGATTGTCGGCATGCAGGATGGCTCTCATCCGGGCGTAGATATCCGGTTTCGCCGACTGCGGGATGGAGAGGCTGGGCCCCCAACCCAGAGCGAAGTAATCCTTAAGGTTCAGCAGACCGGCCAACAGCGCGATCGCCGCGATGATCAGTTCCGAGATGCGTGACAGCCCGATGAACAAAAACATGTTCAGCCAGGCGGCCATGAAGACGAAGTAGGCGAGGCCCTCCACGGCAATGAATGTGCCGGCAATCGCCAGCATCCGCCGCCGGTCACCCAGGGGGGCCAGCAGCGAAATCATCAGCAACAAGACCCACATCGAGCAGGGATTGAAGCCGTCGAGCAGCCCCATCGCCAGCGTGAACAGCGGCAGCCCGATCTGTTCCACAGACAGTTTGCGACCAAAAAATTCGATCTCGTAGGGTGCCGGACCATGCGTCTTCGCCGCGGTCACAGAAGATTCCTCGGTCGGCGCTTCGCAGGAAAGCGATTCTTCCGCTTCACAACTGCCGGCATTGCCCGCGGCAACGCTTTCCGGCGATAGGGCGGACAGGCCGTCGCGAATCATCCGTCCGGTCGTCGCGTCATCGGAAAACCCGACGATCAATTCCCCGTGCACGAAAAACGCGGGCACTCGCGCACTCTGACGGTGGGCCTCCGCCAGCTGCTGCAGACGCGCCAAGGCCGACGGATCCCGCCGGATGTCCCGCAGCACGATACGCAGATTGGGGCGCTCCCGACCGAGCCGGGCGAGAAACTCCTTCGCCTGGTCACAATGGGGACAGCCCTCGCGGACGAAGACCTCGATTGCCTCGGACGCAACCTCGGAGGAGGGCCGGTCAACCGCACCCGCGGGGACACCACCCCCCAGCAGAGCGCTGAGGATACCGATGGCGATCACCCTGGCCAGGTGGGTCTGTTTACGATGCTGCATCATACCTTCGTACCCCTTTCTCGAAACGGGCTGGCGCGGCCCGCGCCGGGCGACGGCGTTTTCGGGACTTGACGTCGGAAACCGGATCAACGCCCCCGGGCGCCGCGGCGAAAAGTCCACCATTTGACGACCTCCAGCGCCGGCACGATCGAGAAGGCCGCCGCTGCGATCACGGCCCACTGGAGTCCGGTTAGCGAACCGGTGCCGAACAAAACCTGCAAGGGCGTCACATAAATCAGCGCCAGCAGCAGTGCCAGTTCCCAAAGGATCGCCATGTTCAGCCACGTGTTGGTGAATGTGCGCTTGAAGATCGAACGATCGTAGGAGCGGTAAGTGAAGGCCTTGAAGAATTCGGTCAGCACCAGGGCCGCGAAAACGATCGTCATCGCCATTTCGGTGGAATGTTCGGGCTGCTGCAAGGCCCAGAAGAACAGCCCCAGGTTCACGACCATGGACCACAGTCCGCCCGCGAGCATCAGCATGACGACCGGCCGCGTGAAGATACCGGCCAGCGGATCACGCGGCTTGCGGGTCATCAGCGCCGCGTCATTCGGATCCAGCGCCAGGGCCAGCGCCGGCAGCCCGTCGGTCGCCAGATTGACGTACAGAATCTGCACGGCGCTGAGCGGCATCGGAAGACCGAGCAGTGCAGCGCACGCCACCAGCCCGATCTCCCCGATGTTGGCCGCCAGCAGATACATCAGGTATTTTCGAATGTTGTTGAAGATGCCGCGGCCTTCCTCGACCGCCGCGACGATGGACGCGAAATTGTCGTCGGTCAGGATCATGGCCGCCGCCTCGCGGCTGACATCGGTACCCGTGATGCCCATCGCGATCCCGATATCGGCACGCTTCAGCGCCGGGGCGTCGTTGACTCCGTCGCCGGTCATCGCCACGACCTGGCCGTTCCGCTGCAGCGCCTCGACCACGCGCAACTTGTGTTTCGGGGAGACACGCGCGTAAACGTCGGCCTCGCCCACCGCGTGCAGCAACTCCGCATCGTCCATCGCATCGAGTTCGCGGCCGGTCACCAAACGCCCCTTTTTCAGGATGCCGACCTCGCGGGCAACGGCACGCGCCGTCGAAGGATGGTCGCCGGTGATCATGACGACCTTGATCCCGGCCTGCTCGCACATCGCGACCGCCGCCTCCGATTCCGAACGGGGGGGATCGATCATCCCGACCAGCCCGAGCAAGGTCATCCCGTGTTCGGCATCGGCGATGGTCGTATCGGTCTTCTGCGCTATCGCCAGCACGCGCAAGGCCTGGTCGGCCAGTTCGTGGGCCTGCTCCAGGATCAGGCTGCGCTGCTCCTCGTCGAGAGGCCGTTCGCCGTCGCTGGTCAATTGCCGGGTGCACGCGGCCAGGACCACTTCGGAGGCCCCTTTCGCGTAGGCGATCGTCCCGGTATCGCCAGCGCGGTGCAGCGTCGTCATCCGTTTGGTTTCGGAAGAAAAAGGGATTTCATCGAGGCGCGGCGCCAGCCGCTCGAGTTCCTTCTTCTGCAGACCGATCTTCGCCGCCGCGACCACCAGCGCCCCTTCGGTCGGATCGCCCTTGATCCCGGCACGGCCCGACGCGGAAGTCACCAGCTCCGCGTCGCAACACAAAGCCGCAGCCTGCAGCACTGCGCGTTCGAGCACGCTCGGCGCAATGCTTTCGCCCTTGAAGAGGATGCGGCCGAACGGTTCGTACCCGGTCCCCGACAGCGTAACCTGTCGCTCCGCGGTCACCACTTTGCGCACCGTCATCTCGTCGCGCGTCAGCGTGCCCGTCTTATCCGAGCAGATCACCGAAGTGCAGCCGAGCGTCTCGACGGCGGGCAGGCGGCGAATCAGCGCATTACGCGCTGCCATGCGGCGCGCACCGATCGCCAGTGAGACGGTCACGACCGCGGGCAGCGCTTCCGGTACGACGGCGACCGCAAGCGCAAAACCGAAGATCAGCATCTCGATCAGCGACTCACCCCGGAGCACGCCCTGCGCGCAGATCACCGCGACGATGGCCAGTGCGAACAAGGCCAGCAAGCGGCCGACCCGGTCTAGATTCTGCTGTAATGGCGTCTTTCGGACCTTGGCCTGCCCAAGCATGCGGACGACCTGGCCGAACTCGGTGTCCATGCCGGTCGCGACCACAACACCCAATCCCTTGCCGTGGGTCACCGACGTCCCGGAAAACGCCAGATTACAACGCTCCCCTATGGCAGCGCCCTCGGCCAGAACACGTTCGGGATGCTTCCCAACCGGCGTGGACTCCCCGGTCAGCGCGGCCTCGTCGGCTTGCAGGCTGCGGGTCTCGACGAGGCGGAGGTCCGCGGGCACCCGATTGCCGGTCGCCAGCCGTACCATGTCACCGGGCACCAGCAGGCTGGCGGCGATCACCGCCTCGGTACCGTCGCGGATGACGGTAGCCGTCGGGGCTGTCAGCTCGCGTAGCGCGGCGACCGCGTGCTCGGCCCGGTATTCCTGAAAGAAACCGAGCAGCACCGAGAACAGCACGATCACACCGATGACGACGGCTTCGGTGTCGTGGCCGAGAAAGGCGGAAATACCGATCGCGAGTAGCAGGATCAGCGTCAAAACATTCGCAAACTGCGACAGCAACAGCCGCAGCACCGACACCCGCCGCTGCTCCACGAATTCATTGAAGCCGTGCGCTGAGAGACGCGCCTGCGCCAGCTCGGCCGACAGGCCCCGCGGATCCGCATCGAGTTTCGCGAAGGTCTGCGCCACGGTCAGCGCATGCCAGGGTCCGTCGGCATCGTGACTGTCGGCCGGACGGGCCACGTTCACGACATCGGAATGTCTTTCGCGGGAATCGCTATCGTCGGCAAGATAAGGTTGCGGCGTCGCACCTTTGTCGCCGGGAACCCGGCGGCGACGCCTGCGGTCCCGCTTGCCTCTTTTGTGCTGCATCTGGAACGATCTTTGGATTGGGTAGCGGCGAGCCACGGCGGCGCGATCGAATGCGCCACAGGCAGCGCAGGAATGACCCGAACGGCGCCGCCGCCACGCGCGGGACCTAGGCGTCGAGCTTCCGCTTCAACAACTCGTTCAACTGCTGCGGATTCGCCTTGCCCTGTGTGGCCTTCATGGCCTGACCCACGAAAAAGCCGAACAGCTTGTCCTTACCGGCACGATACTGCGCGAGTTGCCCGGGATTGTCGGCCATGATGCGATCGATGATCGCCTCGATCGCCGACGAGTCGGTGATCTGGCGGAGACCCTCCCGTTCGATGATCGCGTCGGCAGTGGCACCTTCCTGCCACATCGTTTCGAAGACCTGCTTCGCCAGCTTGCCTGAAATGGTGTCATCCGCAATCCGCTGCAGCAAGCCCGCCAGCCTGTCCGCATCGACCCGGCTGGCGGTGATCTCCAGATTCGCCTCGTTCAAGGCGGCCGAGAGATCGCCCATGACCCAGTTGGCGCAAAGTTTCGCGTCGCAGTTCGCGGACCGGACGACGGCCTCGTAGAAATCCGCAAGTTCGCGCGTCGCCGTGAGTACCTCCGCATCGTAGTCACTGAGCGCGTAATCACTGCGGAACCGCTGCTGTTTCGCATCGGGTAACTCGGGCAAGGTCGCGCGCACCTCGTCGATCAGCGCCGCGCCGATTTCGAGGGGTAGCAGGTCGGGGTCGGGGAAGTAGCGGTAGTCGTTCGCCTCTTCCTTGCTCCGCATCGACCGTGTTTCGTCCTTGACCGAATCGTAGAGCCGGGTTTCCTGAACCACGGCGCCGCCGCCTTCGATCAATTCGATCTGCCGCTCGACCTCGAAATTGATCGCGCGTTCGACGAAACGGAACGAATTCAGGTTCTTGATCTCGGCACGGGTGCCGAAGCGGCTCTCACCCTTCCGTCGGACCGAGACATTCGCATCGCAGCGGAACGAACCCTCCTGCATGTTGCCGTCGCAGATCTCCAGATAGCGAACCAGCGCGTGCAACTTCTTCATGTACGCGACAGCCTCCTTGGCTGACCTCAGGTCGGGCTCCGAGACGATTTCGAGCAAGGGCGTACCTGCGCGGTTCAGATCGATGCCGGTCGAACCATGGAAATCCTCGTGCAGCGACTTCCCGGCATCCTCCTCGAGATGTGCGCGGGTGATACCGATCGTCTTCAGGGCGCCATCCACCGTGATGGTCATCTGACCGGTCGCCACGACAGGCAGATCGTACTGACTGATCTGATAGCCTTTCGGCAGATCCGGGTAGAAATAATTCTTGCGCGCGAAGACCGACGTCGGCGCGATCCTGGCCCCGATTGCAAGCCCGAACTTGACTGCCATCCGGACGGCTTCCCGGTTCAGTACCGGCAACACCCCGGGCAAACCGAGATCGATTGCACAGGCCTGGGTATTCGGCTCGGCTCCGTAGGCGGTCGCAGCGCCGGAGAAGATTTTCGATCGGGTCGCCAGCTGGGCATGGACTTCCAGGCCGATCACTGTTTCCCATTCCATAACGCGCATTACCCTGACTGAAGTTGTAGCGGTGATCGGCGGAGCGAGGAAGCTTCCCTCACGCCACCGACGACGATGATCATGGCGGCCGCCGGCGTCTCGGGGACTCGGCGACGGGGCGGAATGCCGGACGGGACGGCCGTCAGGCGCATCCTTCAGGGGCCCGCGTCTGCCAGTCGGTCACCTGTTGGTAACGGTGCGCGACGTTCAGCAGCCGGGCCTCGTCGAAGTAGTTGCCGATCAACTGCATGCCCACCGGTAACTGGCCGGAGAATCCGACGGGAACGGACATGCCGGGCAGCCCGGCCAAGTTGACGGCGATGGTGTAGATGTCGGACAGATACATCGCGATCGGGTCGGCTGTCTTCTCGCCGAACTTGAACGCGACCGATGGGGCCGTGGGTCCGACGATCACATCGACCTGCTCGAACGCCTTGCGGAAATCATCGCTGATCAGGCGGCGGATTTTCTGCGCCTTCAGATAGTAGGCATCGTAATACCCGGCCGACAGCGCATAGGTGCCGATCAGAATGCGGCGCTTGACCTCGGCCCCGAAACCTTCGCCCCGCGAGCGGCAGTACAAGTCGTGCAGATCCTTGGGCGCCTCGCAGCGGTAGCCGAAGCGCACGCCATCGTAGCGGGCCAGATTGGACGAACATTCGGCCGGCGCGACCACGTAATAGGCAGGCACCGACAGGCCCATGTTCGGCAGCGAAATTTCGTGCACCGTGGCGCCGAGCTTGCGCAGTTCGTCGATCGCCTGCTGGAGCACGGTTGCGATCTCGCCGTCGAGCCCCTCCCCGAAGAACTCCTTCGGCAGGCCGATCCGCAGACCTTCCACACTTCCGCCGAGGGCTGCCCGGTAGTCCGGTACCGGACGGTCGACGCTCGTCGAATCGCGCTCGTCGAAACCGGCCATGACCTGTAGCATCAGCGCGCAATCCTCGGCCGTGCGCGCCATCGGCCCACCCTGGTCGAGACTCGACGCGAACGCGATCATCCCCCAGCGGGACACGCGGCCGTAGGTCGGCTTGATCCCGGTAATGCCGCAGAACGAGGCGGGCTGCCTGATCGACCCGCCAGTGTCGGTGCCGGTCGCACCCGGCGTCAGGCGCGCGGCGACCGCCGCGGCGGATCCACCCGACGATCCGCCCGGCACGCAGCCGGTATCCCAGGGATTGCGCACCGGTCCGTAAAAGCTGGTTTCGTTCGACGAACCCATCGCGAACTCGTCCATGTTCAACTTGCCGAGCATGACCGCACCAGCCTGCTTGAAGCGCTCGACGACAGTCGCATCGTAAGGTGCAACGAAGGAATCCAGCATGCGGGAACCGCAGCTCGTGCGCACGCCCTGCGTGCAGAAGATATCCTTCTGAGAAATCGGTATGCCGGTCAGCGGGCCGGCATTGCCGGCAGCGAGCCGGGCGTCGGCAGCCCGCGCCTCGGCCAGCGCCTGTTCCGCGGTCACCGTCACATAGCAATTGAGCCCAGGGTCGAGCTGTCCGATCCTCTGCAGGAAGACCTGGGTCAATTCGAGGCTGCTGAAACGGCCGGCACGAAGTCCTTCGGCCAGTTGCGCGATGGTTGAGTTATGCATGTCCGGAGACTTTAGAGTTAACGCGAAGCGTCGGGCCCGGTGGCACGTGCGAAACGCCGTTTCGTCACGCCGGGACCGAAGGGCGGACGGCAGGTCATTCGATGACTTTCGGCACCAGATAGAGCCCGGCCTCGACGGCGGGCGCCTGCTGCTGGAACCGCTCCCGCTGGTCGGACTCGACCACCTCGTCCGGGCGCAGTCGCTGCGACTGATCCAGGGGATGGGCGAGCGGCATGGCGCTGCCCGTGTCGACAGCGTTCATCTGTTCGACGAAGTCCAGGATGCCCGACAGATCCCTGGCATAATCCGCGACGCGATCCTCATCGATCGACAGCCTCGCCAACCAGGCAATTCGCTTTACAGCTTCGGAATCCAGCGACATGAATGCACCCCGTTACATGGAGTGCGATATCATAACCGATCTGTCGCCCACCGCTTAAACCGCTTTCCGGCTCGACCGGGTTAATGTCACGGAGCACCATGTTCAAACGGCTGAGAGGCTTTTTCTCCAACGACTTGTCGATCGACCTGGGCACGGCGAACACGCTGATCTACGTTAGAGGCCAGGGCATCGTCGTCAACGAGCCTTCGGTCGTCGCGATCCGCGAGGATCGGGCACGCGGGTCGAAGTCGATCGCGGCGGTCGGCGCTGCCGCCAAGTTGATGCTGGGCCGCACACCCGAAAACATCACCGCAATCCGGCCGCTGAAAGACGGCGTAATCGCCGATTTCACCGTCACCGAAAAAATGTTGCAGTACTTCATCAGCAAAGTGCACAGCAACAAATATCGCCTGTTCCGCCCCAGTCCGCGCGTGCTGATTTCGGTACCCTGCGGTTCGACCCAGGTCGAGCGGCGCGCCATCAAGGAGTCCGCTGCCGGCGCCGGCGCGCGCGAGGTCTATCTGATCGACGAGCCGATGGCAGCCGCCATCGGTGCCGGACTCCCGGTTCACGAAGCGCGCGGATCGATGGTGCTCGACATCGGCGGCGGCACCTCCGAAGTCGCGGTGTTATCACTGAACGGTATCGTTTATTCGGCCTCGGTCCGCACCGGCGGGGACCGGCTGGACGAGTCGATCGTCAGCTACGTGCGCCGCAACTACGGGATCATGATCGGCGAGGCCACGGCCGAACGCATCAAGCAGGAAATCGGCACGGCCTATCCCTCCAGCGAAGTCCGCGAGATCGAAGTGAAGGGACGAAACCTCGCCGAAGGCGTTCCGCGCAGCTTCGTGCTGAACAGCAATGAGATCCTCGAGGCGATACAGGAACCGCTGTCCGGTATCGTCGGCGCGGTCAAGGCCGCTTTCGAACAGACGCCACCCGAGCTCGGCTCCGACGTCGCCGAACGCGGCATCGTACTGACCGGCGGCGGCGCACTGCTGACCGACCTCGACCGACTGATCGCCGAGGAAACCGGTTTGCCGGTCATGATCGCCGACGATCCGCTGACCTGTGTTGCCCGTGGCGGCGGGCGCGTGCTGGAACTGCTGGACGAAAAGGGGCCCGGCGCGTTCTCGCTGGAGTGACGCGATCCATTCGACGCCACGACGGCACACGGCCACCGCGCTGAGGGGAGCGTCCGCCATCAAACCCATTTTCAGACGAAATACCTCGCTGCACCTGCGGGCGCTGGTGCTCGTGTTGGCTGCCTGCGTGCTGCTGGTCGCCGAGCGCAAGGGCCTGGCCGTTCCATTCCGGTCCGCGCTGACCTCGCTCGTCTACCCCGTGCAGCAAGCGGTCAGCGTCCCGACCCGCCTCGTCAGCTCGGCACGAGAGGCGTTTTCCAGCTATGCCGGCCTGTTCGCCGAAAATCAGCGGCTCCGCGACGAACAACTGATCCTCAAGACGCGGCTGATGAAGTTCGCAACACTGGAACAGGAAAACATCCGGCTGCGCGGGCTGCTCGAGACATCCTTCAAGGTCGGCGAACAGATGCAGATCGCCGAAGTGCTATCGGTCAACCTGTTCCCATTCGAGCAGGTACTGGTCGTCAACAAGGGTGCGCGTTTCGGCGCCCACGTCAGCCAGCCGGTGTTCGGCGCGACCGGCGTCGTGGGGCAGATCGTACGGGTCAGCCCCGTCAGCGCAGAGGTACTGCTGATCACCGACAGCAATCACGGCATCCCGGTCCAGGTCAATCGCAACGGACTGCGCACCGTGGCAGTCGGCACGGGTCAACTCGACCAACTCGCACTGCCCTACCTTAGCGGCAGCGCGGACATCCAGCCTGGCGACCTTCTCGTCACATCGGGCATGGGCGGGATTTTCCCACCCGGCTATCCCGTGGCGACCGTCACCGATGTCGCGGCGCAGGGCAGCCCGTTTGCGAAGGTGGTCGCAACGCCGGTGGCGCGACTGGACCTGCTCCGCGAGGTACTGCTGGTCTGGAGCAAAGCGGACCCGGTGCCACGGGTACCCGAGCCGCCGAGCGCCGCCCTGGGCGGGGCAACGCATACCGAGGCCTCCGCCGCGAACAGCCATGACACGCGCACGCGGTAGCCTGGGCATCCGGTGGCTTGCCGCAGTCAGCCTGCTCCTTGCGATGATGTTGCGGATCCTGCCGCTCCCGCCCAGCCTGGCAACCTTCAACCCTGACTGGGTGCTCTTGTTCCTGATTTCGTGGGCGCTGTCGACCCCGGCCCACATCGGTCTGGCAACCGCCTGGATCGTCGGCCTGTTTACCGATGCGCTGACGGCACGGACGCTCGGACAGCATGCACTTGCCTACACCGCGGTGATCTACGTGTGCCAGCGGATCCAGCCGCGGCTGCGGTTCTATCCGCTCGTCCAACAGAGCCTGCTGGTCGCGCTGCTACTCAGCGTCAGTCGTTTCCTGGTCTTCTGGACCCAGAACGGCAGGGGTCCGGAGATCACCGACAACGCTTACTGGCTACCGATCGTCAGCGGACTGCTGGCGTGGCCGCTGGTACAGAACTCGCTTGATCTGCTGCGCCGCCGTTTCGGCGCTCACTGAGCAGGCCTCCGAAACATGCGCGGCGGACGCCGGTCGACGGCGATCAGCGACGGACTGCGAACCCGGCACACGCCGTTCGATAGCCGTATGTTCCTGTCCCGCATCGCGTTGTGCGTGATCGGCATGCTGCTGGCGACCGGCCTGTTGGTCGCCCGCCTCGTCTACCTTCAAATCGTCGGGCAGGAGCATTACGCGACACTGTCCCGAGACAACCGCATCCGGATCTCCCCGCTACCCCCGAACCGGGGCGTGATCTTCGATCGGAACGGTGAGGTGCTGGCCGACAACATCCCGACTTACAGCCTCGAAGTCGTGCCGCTGCGGGCTGGCGATCTCAAGCGCATCATTGCCGAGCTGACCGAACTGCTCGGACTGACCGAGGACGAGTTGCAGCGTTTCAACTCGACCCTGCGCCGCTCCAAACCCTACGACCGCATTCCCCTGCGACTGCAGCTCAGCGAAGAAGAAATCGCTCGTTTCGCCGTACGGATGCCGCGCTTCCCGGGCGTAGAGGTACGAGCGCACCGGGTCCGAACCTATCCCTACGGCAACCTGACCTCGCATGTGGTCGGCTACGTCGGGCGGATCAGTCAGGCCGAGATGGACCTGCTCGACCGCTCGGCTTACAGCGGCACCTTGCACATCGGCAAGAGCGGCGTCGAAAAGAGCTACGAGACACTGCTGCACGGCAGCGCCGGCTACGAGGAAATCGAAACCGACGTGACCGGGCGGCCGCTGCGTTCGCTGGGCTCGGTCGCACCGCTGTCCGGCAACGACCTGACCCTGTCGCTGGACATCAAGCTGCAAAAGGTTGCCTACGATGCTCTCGGCGAGCACTCCGGCGCAGTCGTGGCACTGGAACCGGCCACCGGCCGCATCCTCGCGATGGCCAGCAAGCCCGCCTTCGACCCGACACCCTTCGTCAATGGCATCTCGCGCAAGGCCTACGAACTGCTGCAGCAGGACCCCGAGCGGCCGCTATACGATCGGGCGCTGCGCGGCCTGTATCCGCCGGGCTCGACCGTCAAACCCTTCGTCGCGATGGCGGGACTGGAGGCGGCCAAACTCAATCCGGCCAAGCGGGTGTCCTGCCCGGGCTGGTATTCGCTGCCCGGCTCGTCGCACCGGTATCGCGATTCCTTTCGGCGGGGGCATGGCGCCGTCGATCTCCGCTATGCGGTCACTTCATCCTGCGACGTCTATTTCTACAAGCTGGCCGTGTACATCGGCATCGACAAGCTGCACGACTACATGGAGCGCTTCGGCTTCGGCCAGAAGACCGGGATCGACCTGGACGGCGAAATGCGGGGACTGTTCCCCTCCCGCGAATGGAAGCGGCGGGTGCGCAAATCCGACTGGTCGCTCGGCGAAACGGTCATCTCCGGCATCGGGCAAGGCTATGTGCAGGCCACACCCCTGCAACTTGCCCGCGCGGCCGCCATCATGGCGAATCGCGGAGGGGTGGTGACACCGCGCCTGGTCGATACGGCGCGCGCCGGCGGCAAAACGCGCGACCCGCATGCCGACGACCCTCGCCCGCCCCCGATCGAGGCCGACCCCAAGCATTGGAAGCTGATCGTCGATGCGATGGTCGATGTCGTCCACAGCGGCCGTGGCACGGCTTCGCGCATCGGTGGCGGGCTGCCGTTCCGGATCGCGGCCAAGACCGGCACCGCGCAAGTGTTTTCGGTCGGCCAGAGACAGAACTACCGGACCATGAAGGTGAAAAAGAAGCTGCGCGACCATGCGCTGTTCATCGCCTTCGCGCCGGCCCAGGAGCCGAAGATTGCCGTCGCCGTGGTTGCCGAGAATTCCGGCTTCGGGGGGAAGGTTGCGGCACCGATCGCGCGCGCGCTGATCACCAACTACCTCCAGGTACCGCCATGAAGTTCGACAATAGCGTGCTGAACGTGAAACTGGCAGCAGCGCGCCCCAATCCCTGGACGAACCGCCTGCACCTGGACCTGCCCCTGGTCGGTGGACTGATCGCCCTGATGGGCCTGGCCTTCGTGATCCTGTATTCGGCCTCGGGCCAGGATCTCGACGTGCTGTTGCGCCAGGGCGGTCGACTACTCCTCGCACTGGCGATCATGCTGGCCCTGGCGCAAATCCATCCGGATCACATCAAGGCGGCCAGCCCCCTGCTGTTCGGCCTCGGCGTCCTGCTGCTGGGCGCGGTGCTGGTAATCGGCGACATCGGCAAGGGCGCGCAGCGCTGGCTCGACCTCGGCGTATTCCGGTTCCAGCCGTCGGAACTGATGAAGCTCGCAACGCCGATGATGCTGGCCTGGTATCTGTCGGAAGCCGGGCTGCCGCCTCGCTGGCCGACGGTGTTGATCGCCGGACTGTTGATCGTCGTACCGGCCGCGCTGATCGCGAAACAGCCGGACCTCGGCACCGCGATGCTCGTCGCGGTGGCCGGCAGCGTAGCGCTGTTCCTCGGCGGCATCGGTTGGGCCTATCTGCTGGCACTGGCCATCGCGCTCGGGGCGACGCTGCCCATCGGCTGGTTCATGTTGCACGACTATCAGCGCGACCGGGTGTTGACGTTTTTGAACCCGGAGGCGGACCCGTTGGGACGCGGCTACCACATCATCCAGTCGAAGATTGCGATTGGCTCCGGCGGCATTTACGGCAAGGGCTGGCTGCACGGCACACAGGGCCAACTGGAGTTCCTGCCGGAACGCTCGACCGACTTCATTTTCGCGATCCTGGCCGAGGAGTTCGGTCTGGTCGGGTGCGTCGCCCTGCTGGCCGTTTACCTGTTCATACTGGGACGCTGCCTGCATATCGTGACCCAGGCCCAGGATACCTTTTGCCGGCTGCTCAGCGGCGCGCTGACCGTCACGTTCTTCGTCTACGTGTTCGTCAACATCGGCATGGTCATCGGCATCCTGCCGGTCGTCGGCGTACCGCTGCCACTGGTCAGCTACGGCGGTACCTCGATGGTGACGCTGATGGCAGCGTTCGGCATCCTGATGTCCATCCAGACCCACCGGCGGCTGTTTCCGGTCTGACCCCAAGGCGGCGCACCGCCAACCTCGTCGCCGGCCACCGCAATACCTTCGTGCGGCATCCCTCTGCGACCCGAAAGCGCGGCAACGCGCCGGCACCCGGCCACGCGTGCTAACATAGGATTCTTTTGCACAATCCGTACCTTGACATGGCAAGAGCAGTTCCTTCCCTTGCGCGTTGGCTCCTGATCGGCGTAGCGCTGTGGTTAACGGTCGCGTCGACGAACGCGGCCGAGAATCCTCTCCCGATTCCGTCCCCGCCCGAACCGCCCGCCAAGGCGTACCTGCTGATGGATGCGAACAGCGGCCGCGTGCTCGCCGAGCGCAATGCCGACGACCGGCTCGAACCGGCCAGCCTGACGAAGATCATGACGGCCTACGTCGTGTTCGAAGAAGTCAAGAAAGGGCATGTCAAGCTCGATGACCTGGTCACAGTCAGCGAGAAGGCCTGGAAAACCGAGGGCTCGCGCATGTTCGCCAAGGTCGGCGCGCAGATCTCGGTCGAGAACCTCCTGAAGGGCATGATCGTGCAGTCGGGCAACGATGCCAGCGTGGCGCTGGCCGAGCATGTCAGCGGCGACGAAGCGGTCTTCGCGCAGATGATGAACCAGCATGCCGAGCGCCTCGGCATGAAGAACACCCATTACAAGAACAGCATGGGACTGCCCGATCCGGAGCACTACGCCACGGCTCGTGATCTGGCGCTACTGTCGGCCGCGCTGATCCGGGATTTCCCCAATTTCTATGAATGGCATTCGATCAAGGAATTCGAGTTCAACGGCATCAAGCAGCCGAACCGGAACCGCCTGCTGTTCACCGACCCCACCGTCGACGGCGTCAAGACCGGCCACACCAAGGGCGCCGGCTACTGTCTGGTGGCCTCGGCGCTGCGGGACAACATGCGCCTGATTTCGGTGGTGCTGGGAACGGCCAGCGACAAGGCCAGGGCGGACGCGAACCGCGCGCTGCTCGACTACGGCTATCGCTTCTTTGAAACAAAGCCCGTGTATAAGGGCGGTGAGGCACTGGCTCAGGCGCGAATCTACAAGGGCGAGACAAAGGAACTGCCGATCGGCCTCGTACAGGACTTCTATGTGACGTTCCCCCGCGGCCAGTTCAATGCCGTCAAGTCCAGCCTGGATATCGCCGGTTTGTTCGTCGCGCCAATCAAGCAGGGCGACGCCGCGGGCATGGCCAAGGCGACCTTGAACGACCAGATCGTGGCCGAACGTCCGCTGGTCGCGCTGCAGACGGTCGAGACCGGTGGGTTCTTCCGCCGGATGGCCGACTCGGTCGCGCTGTGGTTCAAATAGGCGAGGCTACCGAACGTGCAACTGGACAATTCCACCGTCTACCTGAACGGTAAGTTTCTGCCGCTGAACGAAGCCAAGGTCTCCGTGATGGACCGGGGCTTCCTGTTCGGCGACGGGGTTTATGAAGTCATCCCGGTCTACGGCGGTCAACCGCTGCGATTGGCCGAACATCTGGCGCGTCTCGCCAACAGCCTCGCCGCCATCCGCATGCAGCCGCCGCTGACGGCGGAAGACTGGTCCGCGATCTTCGCCCGGCTGATTCAGGGCGGACATGACCAGTCGATCTATCTGCAAATCACGCGCGGCGCCGCGCCGAAGCGGGACCACGCCATCCCGCCGGACATCGAGCCGACCGTGTTCGCGATGTGCACGCCGATCGCACCCTTGCCGACTGAAGGCATCCGCGCTGTAACCGTCACTGATATCCGCTGGCTGCGCTGCGACATCAAGGCCATCACGCTGCTCGCCAATGTGCTGTTAAAGCAGGAGGCGATCGACGCCGGCACGACCGAGGCCGTGCTGATCCGCGACGGCTTCGCCGTGGAAGGGGCGGCCAGCAATCTGTTCGCCCTGATCGACGGCACCCTGGTCACGCCGCCCAAGGGGCGTGAGCTGTTGCCCGGGGTTACGCGCGATCTGGTACTGGAACTCGCGCTCGAACACGGCGTCCCTGCCGCGGAACGCCCGATTGCCTTGACCGAATTGAAGACCGCCCGGGAGATCTGGCTGACCAGTTCCACGCGCGAAATCATGCCGGTCATCGAACTCGACGGCACACCGGTCGGAACGGGAGCCCCCGGCGCTCTGTGGGAACGCGTGCAGGCTTACTACCGGGCCTACAAGGAAACGCTCCGCGGCGACTCATGACGGAACAACCGGCCTCGGCCTCTCTGCTGACCTTCCCCTGCGATTTCCCGGTCAAGGTCATTGGTCGCAAGGAGCCAGACTTCGAGAGCAGCGTGTTGGCAATCTTCCGGCGGCACGTGCCGACGCTCCCGGCAGAGGCCGTGTCGACACGCGATAGCGGCGGCGGCAAGTTCACCGCGCTCACGGTGACGGTCACCGCGACCAGCCAGGAACAACTGGATGAGCTGTACCGGGAACTCAGTCGAACCCCGGCGGTACTGATGGCCTTGTAGCGGCTCGGCTTGCCCGGTCAGCCGGATTGAACGAGCAGAGGCTGCCGGTGGTTCCGTCGCTGAGCGACCGACAGCCGAGGAATAACCGACTCAGCCGAACGAACCCGGATCACCGAGCCCAGTGGAACAGTCAGAAGCCGAAAACATCAGCAGCGAAGAAGTCCTGCAGCATCACCTGGAGGAGGTGCTCGAGCTGCTGAACAAGCAGACGCTGGAAGAGACCATCGTTCGGCATCAGCCGATGCCACACCACGATCTGGTCGAGACCATGCTGCACCGGCAGCACCAGGCGGCGCTGAAGCAGAAGCTCGACCAGCTCCATTCGGCCGACATCGCCTATATCCTCGAAGCCCTGCCGCTGCGCGAGCGACTGACCGTCTGGAATCTGGTCAAGTCCGAGCTCGACGGGCAGATCCTGCTGGACGTGTCGGATGCGGTCCGCGAGACGCTGATCTCGGACATGGACCCCGAAGAGCTGCTGACCGCGACCGAGCAACTCGACACCGACGAAATCGCCGACCTCGCGCCAGACCTCCCCGAAGAGGTCATGCTGGAGGTGCTCAAGCACCTCAACGAGGAGAACCGGGCGCGGCTCGAATCGGTCCTGGCCCGTGAAGAGGACACCTGTGCCGCCCTGATGGATTTCGGGATGGTCACCATCCGGGAAGACGTCAAGCTCAGCGTCGTGTTGCGCTACCTCCGCCGGCGCGGCGACCTGCCCGAACACACCGACAAGCTGTTCGTCGTCGACGAGAACAACGTGCTGCGAGGCGTGCTGTCACTGCGACGGTTGTTGGTCAACAGCCTCGACGCCTCGGTCGGCGAGGTCATGTCGCGGGAGGTCGTCTATTTTCACCTTGATGACGACGCGGCCGACGCGGCCCGGGCTTTCGAGCGCTACGACCTGCTGTCGGCGCCGGTCGTCGACAGCGAACGCCGGTTGCAGGGGCGCATCCGGGTCGATGCCATCGTCGACTACATCCGCGAATCGTCGGACGAGGAGCGCCTGGCACAGGCCGGCCTGCAGGAAGAGGAAGACTTGTTCTCCAGCATCTGGAAAAGCGCCCAGAACCGCTGGATGTGGCTAGGCATCAATCTGATCACGGCTTTCGCGAGCACCCGGGTCATCGGGCTGTTCGAGGACACGATCGTCCGGATCGTCGCGTTGGCGTCGCTGATGCCGATCGTCGCGGCCATCGGCGGCAACACCGGCAACCAGACCAGCATCCTGATCGTGCGGTCGCTGGCCCTGGGGCTGATCAACAAATCCAACATGAAGCGGCTGATCCTCAAGGAGATGGCGATCGGGCTGATGAATGGCATCGTCTGGGGCGGCGTGATCGGCGCGGTCGCCTATCTGCTGTACCGCGAACTTGACCTGAGTCTCGTGATGGCCGCAGCCACGCTCCTGAATCTGCTCGTCGCCGCGATCATGGGCATCTCGATTCCCCTGGTGCGCGATGCGATGGACAAGGATCCCGCCGTCGGCACCAGCGTGCTGCTGACGGCGGTAACCGATGGCGCGGGGTTTTTCATCTTCCTGGGACTCGCGACCATCTTCCTGGTCTGAGGCCTTGGACGTTCGTATCCGCCAGTTCGGCGTCGAAGACTACGCAGCCGTCTGGGATGCGATGAAGCGCTTCACGGCCGAGCGCACGCCCACGACACCGGATGAACTGTGGGTGCTGGAGCATCGTCCGGTCTATACCCTGGGCCTCAATGGCGACCCCGGCCACGCGATCGCACCACTGTCTGCGCCCCTGGTCCGCTCGGATCGAGGCGGCCAGATCACCTACCACGGCCCCGGACAGCTGGTGGTCTACGCGTTAATCGATCTCGCACGCCGCGGCCTCGGCGTCCGCGCGCTGGTTTCGGCCCTCGAGACCAGCGTGATCGGGCTGTGCGCCCAATACGGACTGCGCGCGGAAACCCGTCGGGGCGCCCCCGGCGTGTACGTGGCCGGCAGTAAGCTCGCCTCACTCGGCTTGCGCGTCCGGCGTGGCTGCAGCTACCATGGCTTGAGTCTGAATGTCGACCTCGACCTGTCCGCCTTCGATGCCATCCACCCCTGCGGCTATCGGGGACTGCCGGTGACCAGCCTTACCGCACTCGGCATTCCCGTGCGTGTCTGCGAGGTAACCGCCCCCCTGCTGCTCGGCCTGATCACCGAACTCCACCTCGACGGACCTTCCCCATGACCGACGCCAAGACACTGCACGCGCCCTCCCGGCACCAACCGGACACGCATCAGCGCGGGACCGAGAAACTGTCGCGGATCCCGGTCAAGGTCGTCCCGGCCGAGACCCCATTGCGGAAACCCGCGTGGATCCGCGTTCGGGCCACGACCGGCGAGAACGCCACCCGCGTCAAGAAACTGCTGCGCGAGCACGCCTTGCATACGGTGTGCGAGGAAGCGGCCTGCCCGAACCTGAACGAGTGCTTCAGCCACGGCACGGCCACGTTCATGATCCTCGGTGACCTGTGCACCCGGCGCTGCCCGTTCTGCGACGTTGCCCACGGCCGACCCGTTCCGCCCGACCCGGACGAGCCCGCTCACCTCGCCCAGAGCATCCGGACGCTGGGCTTGCGCTATGTCGTGATCACCTCGGTCAACCGAGATGACTTGCGCGACGGAGGGGCCGGGCATTTCGCAGCCTGCATAGAGGCCGTCCGCGCGGCCAGCCCCGCGACGCGCATCGAGATTCTGACCCCGGATTTCCGCGGGCGCGTGCCGGCAGCGCTCGCATGGCTCGGCCAGCAACCGCCGGATGTGTTCAATCACAATCTGGAAACCGTGCCGCGTCTGTACCGCGCCGTGCGACCGGGCGCCGACTACCGCGTCTCGCTGGAACTGCTGCGCGACGTCAAGGCGCTGCTACCGGCGGTGCCGACCAAGTCCGGGCTGATGCTGGGCGTCGGCGAAACCTTCGACGAGATCGTCGAGGTGCTTAAGGATTTGCGCGCCCATGGCTGCGAGATGCTGACACTGGGACAGTATCTGCAGCCGAGCCCGGCCCACCTGCCCGTACTGCGCTACGTCCCGCCCGAAGAATTCGACCGGCTAGGCGCGATCGCAACCGAACTCGGCTTCACGAGTGTCGCAAGCGCCCCGATGGTCCGCTCGTCGTACCACGCCGACCTGCAGGCGGCACCGTTGCTTGAACCCGGAACCGATGCGGCGCCGGCACCCACACACTGAGCCGCGTGTGCCGGCGGCAACTCCCCGGCACTCAAGCCCTATCCTTTGCTGATCGACTGCGCGATCAGCGGGGTCGCCGCGCTCTATCTCGCGAGCACGCCGGCCATCGCGTCGCGGCTCGGTAAACTCATCCCCTCGCCACCCCCGCTGCCCAAAGACGCGCCGCCAGCCCAGGCGATCGTCGTGATCGGCGGCGGGCTGCGGCCTTACGCGCCGGAGTTCGGCGGATGCGCTCTGTCCCCCCTGTCCCTGGAACGGATTCGTTATGCGGCGATGCTGCACCGGCGCAGCGGACTCCCGATTGCCGTCAGCGGGGGCCGTGTGGCGGCCGCACCGGCTTCGGAAGCCGACCTCATGGCCTCGGCGCTAACCGAGGAATTTGGAGTGAATGTGATATGGCGGGAGACGGCGAGTCTCGACACGGCAGGCAATGCGCGGCTGTGCCGGGCCCTACTGCATGCTGCCGGCATTGTGCGGATCGTGCTGGTGACCCACGACTGGCACATGCGGCGTGCCGCAGCGGCCTTCGGCCAAGCCGGGTTTTCCGTGGTTCCGGCCGCCATGGGGTTCTACCTGCCGCCGCGGGCAGCCTTCGGCCGCTGTGACTGGAAACCGAATGCGACTGCTTTGCAGCGGACCGGCCTGGTGCTGTACGAACTGGCGGCCTGGTGGTGGTACCGTTGGCGCGGCTACCTTCCGGACCAAGTCTGGTTGTTTCGCTACTTTCAGACGTGCCAAGAGAATCGCCTGAGGCGGCGGCTCAATCGTCGCGGGGCCCGAAGGAAGTGAACGGAAAAGGCATCCGTTCCGTGTTGTAGGCCATGAACAGCATCATCTGGTAAATCCAGGTAGACAGCGCATGCCCCCAGCGTTGCCCGCGCTCGGTCACGCGACCGGTAAACAGATGCGCCAGAAACTGGAATGCGACGACGGCCCACAACAGCAACCGCACCACCCCGAACAGCGCGAAGCACAGCACCATGAAGATCAGGCGCAGAAAGGCATTGGTCTCGATGTGGGGATCTGGCGGGGTCGATGTATTCATGACGATGCGCACTGAAAGGAAAGTCGGCTCTTGCGGAGCGCGGCAGCGCGAGGAAGCCCGCGCCGGCGTCGAGAGGCGCCACGATGCCGCGCCGGACCGCGGCTGTCAAGCCATCGCGCATGCCGGGCTCCCCACCTTGACGCGAAGGACGGGAGGGCTATCCCGCCGCCGTCGCCGCCGTTGTCCCGACCACCGCAGCAACTCCGGTCGCCCCGTCATGTACGAACCCCCCCCCCGCGACGCTCGACCCCGCGGTAGACCATAGGCGGAGGCAGAACCACCTCCACCGGCATTACCACGGAGTGCAGCGGCGCCCCAGCCTCGCCTCCACCCACCACAGCGGGTCCTTCGTCTCACCATTTCTTGGTCATTTGCCAGCGTCGGTGCGGCGTATAACCCAGAACGACGGACACCCAGCGTCTCCCCTGCGGTGCGCCGCCACCCGCTGGGCGTCCGCCCTGCAGCCCGCAACCCGGGCGGCGCCGGAGAACCGGATGCCGAGCGCGCGTCGCCGCGCTGTCTGCTGGCATGTTTCTTCCATTGCGAGTGCGTTGACATCCCTTGTCTCCCGTATCGAATAACCGGAGGAACAGCCTATGTTGATGGGTGCCTTGGCTACTTTCACTCTCGTCGCGCTGATGGGGCTCGTCATGGTCCGTGATGCCTGGCGCGGCGACGCTATCGATCCGCTGTATCCGCCCCTGCACGCCGGCGCGGCCCTGGTTGGCTCCGGACTGGTGATTGCCGCTGCCCTTGCGGGCGATACCCGCCTCTACGCGAATATCGGACTCGCGGTCGTCATCATTCTCCTCGGAATCGTGATGGGTATCGCCGGCAAGCGCGGCAAAAAGGTTTCCCGCGCGATCCTCCTGGCACATGGCGGGCTTGCCGTCGCCTGCTATGGCCTGTTGGCCTATTTCACTCTTTTCCCGCACGCGGTTCTTTACTGACAGAGGTTGGGCGACAGCATGCACACGGCAACATCGGCATGGGCCGCACATTTCACATCCGGCCACAGCGCATGATCACCAACGCGGCCCACCGGGGCATCGTATTGAGCGGCGCTCTCGTCGCCGCGGTGGCTTGCCAGATGGGTGACAACGAGCACCTCGGCGAAGTGCGACGACCCAGCATTGGCGGCATCGACGACATCGCCAGCATGGACGTGACCGCTGATGGCGACCGGTTGCACGCGTTACTGTCGGCAACCATGCCGCAACACACTACCGCCGCCGTCGTCTACACGTCGTCCAACGATCACGGCGCCACCTGGAGCACGCCGGTCCCGCTGGGCCAGCGCGGAGACCCGGCACCGATCGCCGGGCACGGCAACGAGGTGCAAATCGCCGCGGATGGCCCCAATCTCGTCGCGGTATGGCAGGGCGCCGGGGCCGTGCCCGGCACCGGACCCATGATCGTTGCGTTCTCTCGCGACGGCGGCACAAGCTGGAGCCGGGGAGCCAACCCGGCGACCGGCGACCTCACCAACAACCAGTCCTACATGGACCTGACCGCCGACGATGACGGGCTGTTTCATCTGGTATGGCTGGACGATCGGGACGAGAACGGAAACTCCCAGGGACTGCGATACGCACGGTCTTTGGACCAGGGCGAAACCTGGCACGCGGAAACGACACTCGACGCAACGGCCTGCACGTGCTGCTGGAACCGCGTCGCGGCCTTACCCGGAGACGGCATCGTGGTCCTCTATCGGGACCAGGAACCTCACGATATGCGGCTGAGCCGCAGTGAGGACGGCGGTACCAGCTGGCAGCCCATGTCCGCTGTTGGCGATTTTGGCTGGCATTTCTCGGGTTGCCCGCATTGCGGCGGCGCGCTGGCGATCGCTTCGCAAGGCGATCGGGCGACGCTGCACAGTATCGTCTGGACCGGCAGGACCGACGCGGCCGGTCTCTACTACCTGAGCTCGGCAGACCTCGGACACAGCTGGTCGTCACCGCGAGCGATCGGAACCAGCCTGAGTCGCCGCGCCGACCTCGCCGCAGCGAGTGGGGAACTGGCAGCCGTTTTCGCCGATGTCGCGGCACAGGCCGCCGCGGTGTCCTTCATCCGCTCCGGCGACGCCGGCAGGACCTGGTCCCAACCCAGGCTGCTGACACAGATGGCAGAGACATCCGGCCAGCCCCGAGTCCTGGCGACCACCGACGGCTTCCAGGCCTTCTGGACCGAGAAGGACTCCGCCGGACGTGACATTCTTGCGACCGCGCATCTGAACTGAACCCAGCGCTCGACCGATGAAGACCCCCGCTTGCCTACTGGCTTTATCGCTCTGTCTCGGCACCCTGCCCGCAACGGGGTCGGCTGCGATGCGCGCCCCCGTGACGGTGGCCACATCGCAGACCACGCATTCTGACTTGACGGGGAGCATGGTGGGCGGCGGCACGTCGGTTGCCGATCCATTCAATCTGAGCGCCGGAACCTCCCGCCCCCCGATACACCTGGCGCATGCAATCCTTGTGAAAGCAGCTCCGGACAAGGAAGCGACGATTTCGGACAGCCCCGAGGAAGTCCTGTTGATCTTCAACGAGGGTGTCGGGCAGGAGTATCTCGCGCTGGCGGTCGTCGATGCCTCCGGCCATCGCGTGGATCGGCACGACGCCAAACTCGATTTCACCGATCGCTCCCATTTGCGGGCGTCGATCGACAAGCTGAATCCGGGCCGCTACATGGTCCGCTACCGGGTACTGTCCGCCGACGGCCACGTGGTCAGCGGCAAGTACTTCTTTCAGATGCAGGATCCAAAAGGAGAATCCGACCATGCGCCACCACAGAAACCCTGAAGCCTCCCATCCGGCCTCGAGCGTGTTCCGCCGCTGCGTCGGTGGAGCAATCCTGGCCTTCGGCGTTGCCAGCGCGGCAGAAGCCGCGAACGGACCGACGCGCAGCATCGACAATGGACGGCAGATGTACCAGGGCGCCTCGATGACCTGCCTCATTGCCAACGACTTTTATGCAATGCACTTCACGGCCTTGCAGAAGGGCCGCCAACACAACGAGGCCACAGAATTCGCCAAGTACTGCCAGGAAGTTCCTTCCGTCGGAGAAACATTCCTGACCGTGGATCTATTGGACCGCGATGTGCGCAAACTGCCGGTCGCGCTGCGCGTCGTCGAGGAAAGCTACTCCGCGGACGGCGCGCCACCCAAGGAAGTCCGCACGCTGGTCGAGACACCCCGGCAGGTTTACAAGAACGGTACGGCCGAAACGCACGTCGACATCCCGCAACCCGGGCATTACGCGCTGATCGTCAGTGTCGGCGAGGATCCTTTCTCCGAGGATGACCACGTGCGCATACCGTTCAGCGTCGCGCTGCCGGCGCCAGCACAGACCGGTTCATGGCTGGGCAAGCTGACCTGGACCGCGGTGGCCATTTTCTTCGGCATCATGGGTATCATCGGCTTCCGAACCCTGACCGCCCCCGTACCGAAGCGGACGGAAGCCCAAGCCCCGGCTTCCGCGCGGAAACTGCCGGCAGCCTGAAGCGAATCGCCCTTCCTTCCTTAAGGGTCGGTCCAGCCGCGACCGGCCCTTTACGCCCCCCGGGCACGGCAACGGCCCGACTCTCACTCGCCGCGACTTCGTCCACGCCGCGGCCGAAATAGACCTGACACACACCTCCGCGTAGCATATGCGCCGGCGATACCCCGCGGCCCGCGCTACGGATAACCCACCTGCCTCAAGACGCGGCCCGGACGATTATCCCGAGCACCGAACCGCGCGTCCGCGTCCGCCCCCTTTCGCTTCGTCCGTACAATCGAGTTGTCGATGAGAATACCCCCCGTGCCCTGCCGCAAGGACTGGCTGCTCCCGTTGCTGTCCGGCGTGATGATCGGCACCAGCTACATTCCGTTCCCCCCATGGGCCTCATTGTTCTGTTTCGTACCTCTGTGGCTGTTCTGGCAACGGCAAGTGTCCCTCCGGCGCGTGGTGCTGGGCGGCGTGTTGACCGCTTCCGTTTTCACACTGATCGGTTTCAACTGGGTCACCTATCTGCTGCATGAGTTCGCTCACCTGAACTGGCTGGTGGCCGGAATCGGCATGATCGCGTTTGCGCTGCTGGCCCACCTGTTCGTGCCGTTGGCAGGAGCGGCCTGGTTCCTTGGTCGGCAGGCATTCGGCTGGCCCGAACCGCTGTCGATCGGCATGCTGGCCTTGATTACGACCCTTTCTGAAGCCTACTCGCCGACCCTGTTCGACTGGAATTTCGGTTATTCCTGGTACGCGGCAGGGGTCCCACTATTTCATTGGGCAGAGTTCGTCGGCTTCAGCGGCCTCAGCGCGGCGACTCTACTGTGCAACTGGCCGCTGCTTTATGCCTGGCGGAACCGGCAGAACGGGCGCGGGCCCATCCTCATGGGCACAGTCGGCGCCGCCTTTGTAATGCTCAACCTCGGCGGGCTCACCCTTGCTCGCCGGCTCCCGCCGCCCGATGCCAGCGTGTCCGTCCTCTTGGTACAAGGCAATATCGGCAACGCCGAGAAGATGGCCGCCGAACTGGGCAATGCATACCAGGGCTCGATCCTTCGCCGCTATCTCGAGTTGACCGACCAGGCCGTCAAGGCCCAGGCGAGGCCGATCGATTTCGCGATCTGGCCGGAAACCGCCTTCCCGGCCTTTCTGGGCGCGGACATCAAACCGAGCGAGTACCAGTTGGAACTCGCCGAGGAGTTGCGTCGGCTCGAACTGCCGCTGATCACGGGGGCTTACGGTGTCGACCGGACCTCGCGGCGTCTCACCAATGCCCTGTTCACGCTGGATCGCAACGGTCGACTGGTACCGCCGCACTACGCCAAATCGGTGCTGCTTGCCTTCGGCGAGTACATACCGGGCGAGAGCCTGTTTCCCGGCCTGCGCGACTGGCTGCCACCGATCGGCGAGTTCGCTCGGGGTCCCGGCCCGACGACGCTATTGAAGCTGGACGGCTATCGCATCGGTCCGCAGATTTGCTACGAAAGCCTGTTTCCGGCTTTCACGCGCGCGCTGGCCGATCTGGGCGCACAATTCATCGTCAACGCGACCAACGATTCATGGTACGGAAGCTGGCAGGAACCCTATCAGCACCTTTACATGACGCTGGCGCGTAGCGTCGAGTTTCGCCGGCCGGTCCTGCGCTCGACGAATACGGGAATCTCGACCGCCGCCTTGGCCTCTGGGGACGTGCTGGCCCTGTCACCGGTGCACGAGCGCTGGGCCGGCGTGTACTCGATACCCTATCGGCGCAATCCCGAAGCGACCTTTTACCAAGCGCACTTTTACCTAGTTCCTTCGCTGCTCTGGACTACGCTGGCCGGGGCACTTGCGTGGGGCATGTACCTGGCGTATCGGCGCCGCTGAATGCGGTCGCCAGTGGGGCTCGAGCGGGCAATCCAGACGACTGCCGCTGGGGCATGTCCGGCCCCGGCTACGTAGTCTTACGTATTGCGTCAGCGTGGCGGCGGAGCGATATTGGATACGCGTTGAGAGATGGTGAAAGTCGGATGATCAGGGCAGCGCGCCAGGCAGTAGCGTGTCGAACGCACTTCGAGTGCCCGATAGCGAGCGCCGCGGCCACGGTAGGCTCGGATCAGGCCGTGGAAAACCATCGGGGGTGTAGCCAAACCGCCGGCCAGCGAGCTGCCGAGCCGTGCGGCGACAGGAAGCAAGGCGTCCAGACGACACACCGAAGCAGCCGGGTTTTCGGCAGTCTTGGGTTATGGAGTACGCCCGCTCAACGCCCCTTTGGGACGAGTCGGAACGACAGTTCCGGGACAGTCATGTCGGGGCTTTCGCCCAGATCCGGCGTAGCCATCGAGACGGGTCCATGCCCCCGTCTGCACCCACGGCCCCACGATATCCGCGCCGGAGCGCCCGTCGCGTGATGGCGACCATTCGCAAGACCAACCCATTGCAGCCACCAGCAACACGGACAGTCCGCGCTGGCAAGTGCGCTGTTCGAGCGCGAGGTGGCAGGGGCGTACTCCCGTTTCATCCCGTTCATCACGCCCCTGCCCGCCTTTACGAGGCTCCTACACCAGACTGACCGACCGCAAACTGACGCGACCGGCTCAGGCCTTGCTATCGGTCGTGCTGATGCCCATCACCGTATACGCGGGGCAGGTACCCATGAAGCCGGTGGCCAAGGGAAGAAGGCCTATCCAACCCCAGACACCGATGGTTCCTGTCGCAGCCAGAACGATCAGCAACGCTCCCACCGCGATACGCACGGTCTTGTCCACTTTGCCGACATTTTTCACCAGATTCATAGCTCATCCTCCTCGTCGTTTGTCTCTTGTTGTCGTTTCCAGAAAGCTCCCGTCGGAACTTCACCGGCTGCATCGCGACACCAGCTTGCTCACCCCCTGCAAGAAAGGTGGGGAGCAGGCAACCGCGAGATCGCATCGGGCCATCACGACACTGGATGCCGTCCGGCCATGTCTTGGCCCGGAGGCTCCCGTGAAACGGGATGCGGTTGCTGCGGAACAGGCCCGGCCCCTGGACTGGTGCCGTGAGCGCAGTTAATCCGAAACGATGAGCAGGGGTCAAGCAGTTGGCCTGGAATTCTTCGGCGGGAGCCGCCGGAGAACCCTTGACAGCCGCTTTCGCTGGAAGGCATGGTGCACGCGGCGTGCGCATCCTGGGACTGGCCCTCGCGCTTTCCGGCCGGGCCGGAGTGGGATGATGCATTGCACCATGCAGTCCCGTTGCCGGCAGCAGGGAAGGGCGGAGTCCACGCACGACGGGAGGCCCGCCAGTTGAGGCTCAATGCCCTCCGATGAATCGGATACTGCAGCATCCCGCATGACTGCATGCTGCCACCGCGCGCAAGATTCAACGCGTCAACATGAATCAGGAGAACCTACGATGAAAACCAACACGACGCTCGCGGCGGGACTACTGCTGCTGGCGGCAATTCCGGGATCAGCCTGCCGCGCCGGACCCGCACCTATCCGGGTGAGTAGCCCGGTGACGACCGACAACTTTCTGTTGCGGACCACGTCGGACCTGGTCAGTCTCTGCAGCGCGCGGCCCGACGATCCCAACCGGGTCGCCGCCATCCATTTCTGTGAGGGCTTCATCCTCGGCGTCCGTCACTACGACGATGTCAGTCAAGCGGCGCTGAAGGACAACCTGTACTGCCAGGATCAGCGGGTCACCCGCGATCAGGGTGCAGCCCTGTTCGTGCAGTGGCATCTGGCGAATCCGCAATATGGTAGCGAAACCCCGCTGGACGGCGTCGTCCGGTGGGCGATGGCGCAATGGCCCTGCCCGCAGCAGACCCGGGCCGGCAAGAACCCCTGAACCAGGAGTCATGACATGAAGACGGCTTACAAGGTGATACCGGTGATCGCGGCCGTGATGAGCGCCGGCTGTGCGGACATGAGCCCCACCCAGCAGCGGGCTCTGAGTGGCGCCGGTATGGGTGCGGCAGGCGGCGCCGTGATCGGCGCGATCGCCGGAAACGCGGGCATGGGCGCCGGAATCGGCGCTGGGGTGGGCCTACTGGGCGGGCTGCTCGCGGATCGGGCCCAGAAATCGAGAGAACGATCTTATGAAGCCGGCTTCCAGGCCGGTGCTGCCAGTGCGGGCCCAAGGCCCTGAGCCAGAGGCCATCACAAGGTCTTCAGTCCCCCGGTAAAGGACAGCACCCCGCTGGACGTCCGCGCTCAGCGCAACGCGCCGGCCCGATCCACGCGCTCCCACGGCAACTCGGTGAAGGATGAACCGAAATGGCCGTGGGACGGCAGCTTGCGGTAGAAGCCTCCCTTGTTCCGGGTTGACAGGCGCCGCAGATCGAAATCGCGGATGATCGCGCCGAGCCGGAAATCGAAGTGCTCCTCGAGCCTCGTCTTGATGACTTCCTCGCTGACGGATCCCGTACCGAAAGTCGAAATCACCAGACTGACGGGGCGCGCCTGACCAATGCTGTAGCTGAGCTGGACCTCGCATTGCTCGGCCAGGCCCGCCGCGACCACGTTCTTGGCGGCGTAGCGTGCGGCATAGGCGCCGACACGATCGATGCGCATCGGGTCCTTGCCGCTCAGAGCCGATCCTGACTGGCGGGCAAAGCCGCCATAACTGTCGCTGGCGGTCTTGCGACCGGTCATGCCGGAATGGGCGGCTGGCCCGCTCTTGTGAAACATGCCGCGGGGGTTCACGAAGATCTCGGTGCGCTCATCGGGTTGGATTTCCTCATGATCGAAGACCGGGGCAATGACCCACTGCGCCAGGTCCCTGCGCAGCTCGGCGGTCCCCAAGTCCGGCACACCGTGCGTCCCGGCGATCAACGTGATGCTGTGGATACGTGTAGGGCGCCCGCAGTCGAACTCCACGCCGACCTGCGTCGTGCAGTCGGGCGACAGATAGGCGACCTTGCGTTCGCGCCGCGCCGCGGTCAACTGGTGCGCGAGCCGGTTGGCGATCACGATGGGAAACGGCAGCAACTCAGGCGTCTGGGTACATGCGTAGCCGAATTGAGTGACCTGATTGCGAACCACGATCCGATCCAGTTCGCGGTCGCTCAGTCCGGCCTCGTCCAGCTCGGCTCGACTGTCCAATGACTGCGCGACGAAGCTCGTCACGACAGTACAGTCGGAAGCATTGAATTCCTGAGGGTGGTAGCCGATTTCGGCGATTGCGTTGCGCGCAACCTCCGGGATGTCCACGACGGCCTTGGACGCAAACCGAGCCGCCAGAAACACCACGTTCTTCGACAAGGCGCATTCCGTCAGCACGCGGGTGTACGGATCCTGCTGCAGAAAGCGATCCACCACGGCATCGCTGATGATGTCACAGACCCGATCCGGGTGGCCTTCGGTGACGGACTCGGACGTAAACAGGAAGCTCTTGGTCATGGCTCAAGTCTCATGATCGGCCGTTGGCGGGGAAGGTAAGTGCTTGACGGCCTCGTTGGCGACGAACGGCAAGGTCGCGCCCGCCGCGATCGCCAGCCAGTCAGCCGCCGCGACCGGCGTCAGATGCAACAGCGTGCGCAGCGGCGGCACGAAGGCCGCGAGAATCTGCAATGCAAACGAGGCGCCGATGCCGGTCGCAAGTATCCGATTCCCGTCGCGGGCATTCAGCACCGAGGTCTTTTCCGAGCGGCAGCTAATGGCATGCAGCAACTGCGCAAGCGTCAGGGTCATGAAGCAGTTGGTCGATGCCCGGGGACCGATACCGTAGCGGGCGAGGCTCAGGCCGTACACGCCGAGTGTTCCGGCCGATATGGCCAGGGACTCGCGCAGCAAGCGCAGCGAGTCGCTGCGCCGCAGGATCGGCTCCTTCGGATCACGCGGCGGCTCCTTGAGCACATCGCTTTCCGGCGGCTCCATGGACAGGCCCAGCGCCGGCATGATGTCGGTGATCAGGTTGATCCACAACAACTGGATCGGGTTCAGCGCCTCCCCGGCCCCGATCGCCGTCGTCACCAGCATGATCTCGATCTCGCTGAGATTGCTGGACAGCAGGTAATGGAGGCTCTTCCGGATATTGCGATAGATCGTGCGACCCTGCTCCACCGCGATGATCATCGTGTGAAGGTTGTCGTCCTCGAGCACGACGTCCGCGACCGATCGGGCCACTTCGGTGCCCCTCTCGCCCAGCGCGACGCCGACATCGGCCGCCTTGAGCGCCGGCCCGTCATTGACGCCGTCGCCGGTCATCGCGACCACCAGCCCGGCATCCTGCAACGCCTGCACGATACGCAGCTTGTGCGCCGGGCTGACCCGCGCGAAAACCGTGGTGTCGCGGACGATGGCGCGCAAGACCTCCGGCTCCAGTTTGTCCAGGCTCGTCGAATCGACGATCTCCAGCGGCTTTCGATGGTTGAGCCCCAGGCGCTGACCGACCGAAAAGGCCGTCGCGCTCTGATCGCCGGTGATCATGACCGTCTCGATTCCGGCCTCCTGGAACCGGTCGATCAGTTCCTCCATACCGGGCCGTATCGTGTCCTCCATGCCGACCAGTCCGAGCCAGGTCAGGCCCTTGGTCACGGCCGCGGTCGATGTCCGGACCGAGTGCCCGATGGCCACGCCGAGTACGCGCAGCGCCTGACCCGCCATGAGTTCGTTCTGCTCCAGGATCGCCGACCGCCGTTCGTCGTCCAGCGCGACCCTGCCGCCGCCATTCGCATAGTCGCTGCACAGCGCCAGCACTTCAGCCGGGCTGCCTTTTACGGCGATCAGGTGCTCGGGCTTCCGGTCCTCGTCCAGGTGCACGGTGACCATGAACAGCCGCCCCTCCGCGCGGTGGATGGTCTTCACCGTCGGATGCCGCTGCCGCAGGGCGCGCACGTCCTCGCCCGCCAGCAGCGCAATCTCGACGAGAGCCTTCTCGGTCGGTGAGCCTTCGAGCTCGGGCGGCCCGACATCGCCGTGGAAGGTCACCTCGCTGCACAGCGTAACCACTTCCATCAGGCGCAGCAGTGCTTCCCGCTCCGACGGACGTATCGGGGAACCATCCAGCGTGAATTCGCCGGATGAGGACAGCTCGACCACATGCTCCGGCGTCATCACGGCCACGGCGCGCATGCGGTTCTCGGTCAGCGTGCCGGTCTTGTCGAAACACAGCGTCTGCACCGAGCCGAGACTTTCGACTGCCGGCAGATGGCGGATCAAGACCTTCTGCCGTTGCATCTGACGGATCCCGAGAGCCAGCGTCGTCGTCGCAACCGTAGGCAGCCCTTCCGGCACGGCCGCGACCGCGAGCGAGATCGCGGACTTCAGCATTTCCAGCATCGGGATGCCACGCAGAACGCCGATCCCGAACACCAGCGCACAAATGCCCCCGGAGATGATGGCCAGCTGCATGCCCATGTCGTCGAGCTGCTTTTGCAGCGGGGTATCGGGCGTCCGCACCTCACCGACCAGCGACTGGATCACGCCGATCTCGGTCCGGGCGCCCGTCGCCACCGCGACGGCCAGCCCACTGCCCCCGGTCACGACCGTGCCCCGATGCAGCATGTTCCTGCGATCGCCCATCGGCGTCTCGGCGCTGCCGATGAAATCGTGATGTTTGCCGACCGGGAGGCTTTCGCCGGTCAGCGCGGATTCGTCGACCGACAGCTGGTTGCTGGATAGCAATCGCGCATCCGCAGCCACGTAAGTACCGGGCGAGAGCACGAGGATATCGCCCGGAACGACCTCCCCGATCGAGATCGAGCGGTGGTCGCCGTCGCGCAATACGGTCGCGTGGGAGGGGCCGATGTTGCTCAACGCATCGATGGTCTTCTCGGCCTGCGCCTCAGTGACGTAACCGATCACCGCATTGATCAGCACCACACCGACGATGACCACCGCGTCCGCAACCCCGCCGGTCGCGACCGACACCACGGCCGACATACCCAACAGTGCCACCGGCGGATTCGCGAACTGCTCCAGGAACATCGCGACGGGCGAACGGCGCTGCATCGCGCCGAGTTGATTCGGGCCGTAACGGTCAAGACGCTCGGCCGCAACGCGGGCTGGCAGCCCGTGTTCGGTGCTCGCGAAGTGCACGAGCGTTTCCTCGGCCGCCTTGGTGTGCCACGTCTCGCGCGGCGACGATTCAGGCGCCGCGGTGAAGGTCGCCTCCGGGCGCGCGCGGCGCTTGCGGCGAGCCGTGGAACGCTCGGGCGGCGCCGCGTGGACTGACGTGCTCAGGGTCGGATGCTCGGAACTGAGCAGCGCGCCGGCCCAGCGCTCGAGTTCCCCGACAACTTCTCGGGCCGAGCGCTGCGGATCGAACAGCACCAGCGCACTGCCGGTCAGCGGATTGGCACTGACCACGCGCAGATTCGAGACGCCCCGGGGTACCCGCTCCAGATGGCTACGCATGGCCTCCGAACGGTATAGGCCCTCGACCCGCACCCGGATCCGGCCGGGCAACGCCCGCCGCAATGGCATCACCAGCCCAGACAACCGCGGCTCCGCGGCTTCGCCAACAGATTCCTCAAAATACATGCCTGATTTTCATCCAGTCGCTGCTCGAACCGGCCGGAAACCCCACCCCTAGATCCCGTGGGCAGGCTTTCGGCGACCTCGCCGCCGCTTTGAAGAGACACCAGTCACCCCGACACATCTATCCTACGCTCATGCCGCCTGGCATGCGCGAAGAGCCGGCGCTGCAACTTTTCAAACCTTACGCGATCTCTGTTACGGTCCGGTGACAGGCGGCGCAGTCGGGGGATGCTGGCGCGATCCACAGCCGAAAGCGCTGACAGCCCGCCCCGGATAAACTCCACCGGCGGAGCCGAAACAGAACATCCGGCTTCATGTAGAATTCGCGTTTCGATGAGGAGCGGGCAGTTTGGAACAGTTTCACGGCACGACGATCGTCTCGGTGCGGCGCGGCAACACGGTCGTCATCGGCGGCGACGGCCAGGTCACGATGGGCAATACGGTCATGAAGGGCAACGCGCGCAAAGTGCGGCGCCTGTACCACGGCCGCGTGATTGCCGGGTTTGCCGGCGCGACGGCCGATGCCTTCACCCTGTTCGAGCGCTTCGAGGGACAGCTCGAGAAGCACCGCGGCAACCTGACCAAGGCGGCCGTGGAACTGGTCAAGGATTGGCGGACTGACCGGATGCTGCGCCGCCTCGAAGCCCTGCTGGCGATCGCCGACAGCAAGGCCTCGTTGATCATCTCCGGCAATGGCGACGTGATCGAACCGGAGCAAGGTCTGATCGCAATCGGGTCAGGCGGCCCCTACGCTCAGGCCGCGGCGCGGGCCCTGCTCGAACACACGGCACTCGATGCCCGCACCATCGTTGAACAATCGCTGAGCATCGCGAGCGACATCTGTATCTACACCAACCGCAATCTGGTCATCGAAGAACTCGAGACCGCCTCCGACGAGGCCACAGAATCATGAGCGAAATGACGCCTCGGGAGATCGTCCACGAACTCGACAAGCATATCGTGGGGCAGAACGAGGCCAAGCGGGCGGTGGCGATCGCGCTGCGCAATCGGTGGCGTCGCATGCACGTGCCGGAAGCGCTGCGCGATGAAATCACCCCCAAGAACATCCTGATGATCGGCCCGACCGGCGTCGGCAAGACCGAAATCGCCCGCCGCCTGGCACGTCTCGCCAATGCCCCCTTCATCAAGGTCGAGGCCACCAAGTTCACCGAAGTCGGCTATGTGGGTCGCGACGTGGAGTCGATCATCCGCGATCTGCTCGACGCCGCAATCAAGATGACGCGGCAGGGCGAACTGTCCCGCGTCCAGGAACGGGCCGAACTGGCCGCCGAGGAACGTATTCTCGACGTGCTGTTGCCGAAGGCGAGCAACTGGACGGCCGAGGCCGACGCGCCCGAGTCACCGACGCGCCAGAAATTCCGCCAGAAGCTCCGCGACGGGGAACTGGACGACAAGGAAATCGAACTCGAGGTGCAGGCCTCGCCGATTGGCGTCGAGATCATGGCGCCGCCCGGCATGGAAGAAATGAGCAGCCAGCTCCAGAACCTCTTCCAGAATATGCACAGCGGGCGCACCCGCAACCGCAAGCTGCGGATTCGGGATGCGCGGAAGCTGCTCCGCGACGAGGAAGCGGCCCGAATGGTCAACGAGGAGGACATCAAGCTGCGCGCGCTGGCATCCGTAGAACAGCACGGTATCGTATTCCTCGACGAGATCGACAAAATCTGCCGACGCTCGGAATACAGTGGGCCGGACGTGTCGCGCGAGGGCGTCCAGCGCGACCTGCTGCCGCTGGTCGAGGGCTGCACGGTCAGCACCAAGCACGGCATGGTGCGCACCGACCATATCCTGTTCATCGCGTCGGGCGCCTTCCACCTGTCGAAACCGTCGGACCTGATTCCCGAAATGCAGGGGCGCTTCCCGATACGCGTCGAGCTGAACGCATTATCGGTCGGAGACTTCGTGCGCATCCTGACCGAGCCGGACGCGTCGCTGACCGAACAGTACAGCGCGCTGCTAGCAACCGAGGGCGTCGCTTTGCAGTTCACGCGCAACGGGCTCTCGCGCATCGCCGAGATCAGCTGGGAAGTCAACGAACGGACCGAGAACATCGGCGCCCGCCGGCTGCACACGGTGCTCGAGAAACTGCTCGAGGCGGTGTCCTTTGAAGCCGCCGATCGCAACGGAGAGTCCATCGTGATCGACGGTGCCTATGTGGACGCCCACCTCGGCGAACTGGCAATGGACGAAGACCTGAGCCGCTACATCCTGTGAGCATGGCCACACCGATCCCCGTCGACATCAAGGTACATACGCGCTCGCGTGTCTTCGAGATCGCTTTCGAGGATGGCATCCGGGGTGAACTGACCCACGAATTCCTGCGCGTGCATTCGCCTTCGGCGGAAGTGCGCGGACACGGGCCAGGACAGGAGATGCTGCAACTCGGCAAGGAATCGGTAACGATCGAAAGTGTCGAGCCGGTCGGCAACTACGCGGTGAAGCTGTATTTCAGCGATGGCCACAATACCGGCATCTACACCTGGGAACTCCTCTACGACATGGCCCTAAACCGCGACCGCCTATGGGGAGACTACCTTGCCCGCTGCGCCGCGGCAGGCCACCCGCGCGCTTGAACGCGCACCCACGAACCTTCCGCGCCCGCACAGCAAGGGCATGACCGACCCCACACGAGCCCGATGAACGACACCGACAAAACCCACTTCGGCTTCAAGGAAGTACCGGTTAACGAAAAGGCCTCGATGGTCCGCGCCGTGTTCGACTCGGTCGCCGGCAAGTACGACGTCATGAACGACCTGATGTCGCTCGGCATTCATCGCCTGTGGAAACGCATTGCGGTGCAACTGAGCCATGTTCGCTACGGCGATCGGGTACTGGATCTCGCCGGCGGGACCGGAGACATGACTGACTTGTTTCGTCAGCGCGTCGGCCGGGCGGGCTGGGTCGTGCTGTCGGACATCAATGCCGAGATGCTCAAACGCGGCCGCGATCGGATGATCGACGGCGGAGTGCTCAAAGGGATCTCGTACGCACAGATCAACGCCGAACAGTTGCCATTTCCGGACGATTCGTTCGACTGCGTCTGCATCGCCTTCGGCCTGCGCAATGTCACGCACAAGGACGTCGCGCTGAAGTCGATGTTCCGCGCGCTGAGGCCCGGTGGACGACTGATCGTACTGGAGTTCTCGAGACCGCCGGGAGAGACCTTCCGCAAGACCTACGACTTGTATTCGTTCAAGGTGCTGCCGTTCATCGGCAAGCTGGTCGCGAACGATGCCGAGAGCTACCGCTATCTCGCGGAATCGATCCGCAAGCACCCTGACCAGGACACACTGCAGCAAATGATGGAGTCCGCCGGCTTCGAACGCTGCGAGTACTTCAACCTGACCCAGGGCGTCGTAGCGATCCACCGCGGCTACAAGCTTTAGTCGCGCATCATGACCGGCGAAGTCACCTTGATTGCCCAGACGGCGGCCGTCGCGGTACTCGAACAGGCGCTGGGCCGCTGGTTCCTCGGGTCCGACGCCAGCCGCCACCAGTTGCAGGCCCTGTCTGGCCGGACCATCGCGCTACGCGTCGACCCGCCCGGATTCACGGCCTACCTGCTGCCGACGCCCGAAGGACTGCAGATCCAGATGGAGTCCGGCAGCACGCCCGATGCGACGCTGACCGGCTCGTTGCCGGCCTTTGCCCGACTGGGGCTCGGTCGGTCGCCGCATCAGGCGCTCGCCGCCGGCGACATCCGGATCGATGGCAATACCGATGTCGCCGATGCCCTGCGCAAGCTGTTCAGCGGCGCCTCCCGGGAATGGCGCGAACGGGTCTCGTCGCTGCTCGGACCGATCGTCGCGGGACATGTCGCCGGCGTCACCGACGCGGCCAGGGTCTGGGCCGAGCGCACCGCCACGACCGTTCGCGAGGACGTCACCGAATTCCTGCAGGAGGAAGTGCGCGAAGTGCCGGCGCCAGCAGAAGGCGAAGCCTTTCTATCCGGCGTTGACCGTCTGCGCGAAGACTGCGATCGGCTCGAAGCACGCCTGATGCGACTCCGCAACGCAAACGCTTCCGCACCGGCCTCGCACGACTAATTGCCGAACATGGGGTTCTCGTCGATCAAATCGCTGCGGCGACTGCTGCACATTCAGTGGGTGCTGTTGTACCACGGGCTGGACGATCTGCTGCTGGCCGTACCGCTCCCCGCACCACTACGGCTCGCAGCCAACCTGACGCCGGGATACTGGCTCCGCGATGTCCGCGGCCCGCGGGCGGCGCGGATGCGCCGCGCGCTGGAAGACCTGGGGCCCATCTTCGTCAAGTTCGGCCAGGCCCTGTCGACGCGGCGCGACCTGCTGCCGGACGACATTGCCGACGAACTGGTCAAATTGCAGGATCAGGTCCCACCCTTCCCTGGCGCCAACGCCCAGCGCATCATCGAGCAGGCACTCGGACGGCCGGTCCTGGAGTTGTTTGCCGAATTCGACGAAAACGCCCTTGCCTCGGCCTCGGTGGCTCAGGTACACGCGGCGCGGCTGCACGGCGGCGAGTCCGTGGTCGTCAAAGTCCTACGGCCGGGCATCGACCGCCGCATCCGCTCCGACCTCGACCTGCTGGAGCGCCTCGCGACGACCGCCGAGCGGTTCTGGCCGGAAGCCCGACGGTTCCGGCCTATCGACGTCGTTGCCGAGTTCCGCAAGACGATCCTCGATGAACTCGATCTGGTGCGCGAAGCCGCCAACGCCGCCGAGATCCGGCGCCGTTTCGAAGAGTCCGAGATCCTCTACATTCCGCGCATCTATTGGGATTACACGCGCCAGGCCGTGATGGTCATGGAGCGAATTTCGGGCATTCCCGTCGGCGACATCGAGCAACTCCGCGGCGCCGAAGTCGATTTCCGGCTCCTGGCAGAACGCGGTGTGGAGATCTTCTTCACGCAGGTCTTCCGGGACAATTTCTTCCACGCCGACATGCATCCCGGCAATATCTTCGTGATGCCTCCTGCGCGGTACATCGCAATCGATTTCGGCATCGTCGGCAGCCTGTCCCGCGCCGATCAGCATTATGTCGCGGAAGCCCTGCTGGCCTTCTTCAACCGGGACTACCGACGCGTCGCGGAAATGCATATCGAGTCGGGCTGGGTACCGGCCTCGACCCGTGTCGAGGAATTCGAATCCGCGGTCCGGACCGTCTGCGAGCCGATTTTCGAGAAGCCGCTCAGCGAGATTTCCTACGGTGCGCTGCTGCTGCGGCTGTTCCAGGTCGCGCAGCGCTTCGACATGCAGGTGCAGCCGCAACTCGTGCTGCTGCAGAAGACCCTGCTCAACATCGAGGGCCTGGGTCGGCAGCTCTATCCCGAACTGGACCTGTGGAAAACGGCAAAGCCGTTCCTGGAAAAGTGGTTCCGCGAACAAATCGGCCCCAAGGCGGCGTTCGAGAAGGTCCGCCTGCAACTGCCGGACTGGGCGCAACAATGGCCTGAGTTTCCCGGATTGGTCCACCGCGCGTTGCGGGACACCGTCGATGGCAAGCTCGAAATCGGTTTCCGCTCGCGCGAGTTACAGGACCTGCGTGCCGAAATCCACAGCGGCCAGCAGCGGCTGACGCGCAGCGTCGCCGGGGCCACGCTGCTGATTGCAACGACGCTGTTGTTCGCGGTCCCGCCCCCCGCCCTGATGACGGCCTGGGCCCCTGCGCTGCTGTGGCTCACAGGCGTCACCGGTGCCGCACTAATTCTGTCTGCCTGGCGCTGAGCGCTCGCGTCCTGCGCCAGTACGGCTAGCGGACGTACCGGCGCAACCACGTCAAAACTTCATCGACATTCCGGTCGGGCGGAAAAACAGGATAGAAGAACTTACGAATCAACCCGGTCTGGCAAATCAGCGTTACGCGCCGGAGCAAACGCAAACCCTCGACCTCGAACTGCGGCAAATGCAATGCGTTCGCAAACTGCAAGTCCGCATCGCTCAGCAACGGAAACGGGAGTTCCAACCGTTCCGCGGCTTCAAGCTGATCTGAGGATTCCTGAGTACTGAGGCCGAACACGGTTGCTCCCAACGACTGCAGTTCCCGATGGCGGTCCCGGAAGGAGCAGGCTTGCGGCGTGCAGCCGGCCGCCCCTGGAATCTGCGCCCAGCCCTTGGGAATAGGGCGACCAGGCCGGCCGGTCATCGGATAGCAGAACAGCACCACCCAGCTGGCGCTACGGGACGGATCGACGACCCCGCCAACCGTCGATGGCAAGGCAACCGACGGCAACGAGGCCCCCTCAAGATGGTCGCAGGCGCCATCATCGGAGGGAACCGGAAGGCCGTCCGGCAAAGTGCGCAGAAAGTCCGTGGGACGGTCCGACGTACCCATGATGTAACCCCACTTCGTAGCCCCGCCTCACGCATCGGTTATCGGGTTCATGATGCGTTGCCCGGCGCCGCCGTGGCAAGCCGCAAATCTAATTTGCTATCATCGTGGGCCTTCAGCTGATCGCACCGGAGCAGAATGGCCGCCATCGAAACCCCCGTTTGCGACTTCGGCCGTCAAGCCATCCCCTTCGAACTCCCCGGCACCGACGGCGGCATCTGGACTCTGGACCGGTGCCGCGGCCCGCATGGCCTCCTGGTCATGTTCATCTGCAATCACTGTCCCTATGTGAAGGCGATCCGGGAGCGACTCGTACGCGACGTCGCCGAACTGACCGCCTGCGGCATCGGCGCGGTGGGCATCATGTCCAACGATACGGCCGACTACCCGGAAGACTCCTTCGCGAACATGCAGGCCGTTGCCGCCGAGTTCGGGTTCCCGTTTCCGTACCTGTTCGACGAGACCCAGGCTATTGCAAAGGCCTATGGCGCCGTCTGTACGCCGGATTTCTTCGGTTACAACAGCCGGCTCGAACTGCAGTACCGCGGCCGCCTCGATACCAGCGGCCGGGCCGCCGCATCGGATGATGCGCCTCGCGAACTGCTGGATGCCATGAAGCAGATTGCGGAAACCGACCGGGGCCCCGAACACCAGATTCCCAGCATCGGCTGCTCGATAAAGTGGCGTGCCGGCGGCTGATTCCCCTTTCCCCCAACTTCCAGGAGACTTCAATGACTTTCCTCCGCATGACCGACCTCGATCTCAAGGGCAAGCGCGTGCTGATCCGCGAGGATCTGAACGTGCCGGTCAAGAATGGCAAGGTCACCAGCGACATTCGCATCCGCGCCAGCGTGCCGACGATCAAGGCCGCAATGGAAGCCGGCGGCCGGGTCATGGTGATGTCGCATCTCGGCCGTCCGACCGAGGGTGAATATGCCGAAGAGTTCTCGATGCAACCGGTCGCGGAGCGTCTGGGCGAGTTGCTCGGCAAGCCGGTCACGCTGGTCAAGGACTGGCTGGGCGGCGTGGACGTAGCCCCGGGCGAGGTCGTGCTGTGCGAGAACGTTCGCTTCAACAAGGGCGAGAAGAAGGACAATCCGGAACTGGCGCAGAAGATGGCGGCGCTATGCGACGTCTACGTCATGGATGCCTTCGGTACGGCGCACCGCGCCGAGGCTTCGACCCATGGCGTCGGCGTGCACGCGCCGGTCGCCTGTGCCGGCCTGCTGCTATCGGCCGAGCTGGATGCGCTCGGCAAGGCACTGAGCCACCCGGCGCACCCGCTGCTGGCCATCGTCGGGGGCTCCAAGGTCTCGACCAAGCTGACCGTGCTCGATTCGCTGTCGACCAAAGTGGATCAGCTGATCGTCGGCGGCGGCATCGCCAACACTTTCCTCGCCGCGGCGGGCTACCCGGTCGGCAAGTCGCTGTGCGAAGTCGACCTGATCCCCGAAGCCAAGCGCCTGATCGAGGCCGCGAAGGCCAAGGGCGGCGAGATCCCGATCCCGACCGATGTCGTTTGCGCCAAGGAATTCGCCGAGACCGCTGCAGCTACGGTCAAGAAGGTCGCCGACGTGGCCGAAGACGACATGATCCTCGATATCGGCCCGGAAACCGCAGCCTACTATGCCGAGCTGATCAAGAAGGCCGCTACCATCGTCTGGAACGGTCCGGTCGGCGTGTTCGAAATCGACCAGTTCGCTGAAGGCACCAAGACGGTGTCGCTGGCCATCGCCGAAAGCGCCGGTTTCTCCATCGCCGGCGGCGGCGACACGCTGGCGGCAATCGACAAGTACGGCATCAACGACAAGGTGTCCTACACCTCCACCGGAGGCGGCGCCTTCCTCGAGTTCCTCGAAGGCAAGGTGCTGCCGGCGGTCGCGATGCTCGAAAAGCGCGCGGCAGGCGGCTGAGGCTCGTCCAGACCATTCTAGCCAGGATCCGCTGCGGGAGGCCGCGAGCCTCCCGCAACCCGAGATCACCCCAAGCGCGGCAGCGCGGCCAAGTCGACGTAACCACCACGCTGTGAACAAGACGCGACAGAGCGTTGTCAAAACGCTGTACAGCAGCGCGAGCTTTGGGCGATACTAGTTTCCCCCTTACGCAACGCCGAGCCGTCCAGAGGTAGTTTCATGGCAAGAGTGACAGTCGAGGATTGCCTCGACAAGGTCGAAAACCGTTTCCAACTCGTCCTGCTGGCCGCCAAGCGCGCGCGGCAGATCGCACGCTACCCCGACGATGCCAAGGTTCCCTGGACCAACGACAAGCCGACGGTGGTTGCCTTGCGGGAAATCGCCGCCGGGGAGATTGGTCCTGCCTACCTGCATGAGGCGCCCAAGCCCGATCGTTTCGTGATCGAGCGCCCGATGCCGCCGGTGCATTTCGACGACCACGCCGATTTCGACGACGACATTTAACAGCCGGACGTTTTGCTGCCCTCGACGCGTGGATTAGACTCAACCCAAGCTTAACCACGCCGACATGGTCACCCTCACGGAACCCCTGCCGACCGCGATGATCCGGATCATTTGGGCGGTGTCATACAGGCCTGGGCTCTTCCTCAACCACTGCCCGGCCCGCAGCAGACCCGGGCCGTCATGATCATCCCGCTGTCACGCACGGAAGCGCCTGAACTCCCGCAGGACAAACTGGCGAGGCGGCTCACCGGGATCGCCGCGTCGTACCTCGACGCACCGCAGATCGCCGACATCTTCCGCGCCTACGAGGCCGCGCGCACGGCGCACGAGGGTCAGTTCCGGCTCAGCGGCGAACCGTACATCTGCCATCCCCTATCGGTGGCATTGATACTCGCCGAGCTCCGTATGGATGCCAAAGGCATCATGGCGGCAATCCTGCACGACGTCATCGAGGACACACCGGTCACCAAGGAGCAGCTGCGCCAGGATTTCGGCGACGAGGTGGCCGAACTGGTCGACGGCGTCAGCAAGCTGACGCAGCTCGACTGCAAATCCAGCGCTGAAGCGCAGGCACAGAACGTGCGCAAAATGGTCCTGGCGATGATCAAGGACCTGCGCGTGATCATGGTCAAGCTCGCGGACCGGCTGCACAACATGCGTACGCTGGAGGCGATGAGCCCGCCGCGCCGCCGCCGCATCGCCCGCGAAACCCTGGATATCTACGCCCCGATCGCCAGCCGGCTGGGCATGAACGAGGTCCGGATCGAACTGGAAGACCTGGGCTTCGCGGCGATGCACCCGCTGCGCTATCGGGTGCTGCAGCAAGCCGTCCGCAAGGCGCGCGGCAACCGCAAGGAAGTCATGGCGCTCATCGAGAGCAGCGTCAAGAAGCGCCTCGAACAGGCCGGCATCGTCGGCTACCAGGTCATCGGCCGGGAGAAGCACCTGTTCAGCCTGTATCAGAAAATGCGGAGCAAGCGGCTGACGTTCCAGCAGGTGCACGATTTCTTCGCGTTCCGGATCGTCGTCGGCAACGTCGACGAATGTTACCGCTCGCTGGGCATGGTGCATAACCTCTACAAGCCGGTGCCCGGCCGCTTCAAGGATTATATCGCCGTCCCTAAGGGCAACGGCTATCAGTCGCTGCACACCGTGCTGATCGGGCCGCATGGGATGCCGCTCGAGATTCAGATCCGGACGCGCGCCATGAATCAGGTCGCAGAATCCGGGATTGCGGCACACTGGCTGTACAAGTCCGACAGCGAGCTCGGCGACCGCAGCCAGGCCCGCGCCTATGAGTGGCTGCGCAACCTGCTCGAAATCCAGCAAACCGCCGGCGACTCGCTCGAATTCCTCGACAACCTGAAGGTCGACCTCTTCCAGCAGGAAGTGTACGTGTTCACCCCACGCGGCAAGATCATCAAGCTACCGCGCGGCGCGACCGTCGTCGACTTCGCCTATTCCGTCCATACCGATATCGGCAATGCCTGCGTTTCAGCCCGCATCGACCGCGCGCTGGTGCCGTTGCAAACCACCCTCGAGAACGGCCAGACCATCGAGATCGTGACCGCCCCGTGGGCACGTCCGAACCCGATGTGGCTGAGCTATGTCGTGACAGCGAAAGCGCGGGCCGCGATACGCAGCTACCTGAGGAATTTCAAGAAGCAGGAAGCCATTGCGCTGGGCCGTCGCCTGCTCGAGAAGGAACTCGCGGCCCAGGGCACGACACTGGAGGATCTGCCCGGCGACCATATCCACCAACTCCTGACGAGTCTGGACCTCCCGTCACTCGATGCGCTGCTGGAAGACCTTGGCCTTGGCAACCGCCTGCCATTCCTGATCATCAAGCACCTGGTTCAGGATGAAGGCGGTCCCGACGCGACCCAAGGATCGCGAAAGAGGACACGCTCCCCGCTCGTGATCAAGGGCACCGAAAACATGGTGGTGAACCTCGGCAAATGCTGCCGCCCGATTCCGGGCGATCCGATCATCGGTTTCTTCAATCCGGGCAAGGGCCTGGTGATCCACCAGAGCGACTGCAAGAACGTCACCGAACTGCGGATGAAGCAGATGAACTGGGTGGACGTCGAGTGGGACAAGCAGGCGAGCGGCGACTTCCCGGCCGTGATCCGGCTCGAACTGCTCAACCAGCCCGGCACGCTGGCCCAGGTCGCGGCAAGCATCTCCCGGATGTCCGCCAATATCGAAAACGTGCAGATCACCAATCAGGACAACCAGATATCCACCGACATCATTACGCTCAGCGTCCGCGACCGGGCCCACCTGGCCAACGTGATGCGGGAATTGCGCAAGCTGTCGGTCGTAACGCGCATTACACGCGTCAAATCGGAAACCAAGAAAACCCGCAGGCATGACTAGGCAAGTGATTCACACCGATCAGGCCCCCGCCGCGATCGGCACGTATTCGCAGGCGATCCGGACCGGCGACACCGTGTATTTGTCAGGCCAGATCCCGCTGGACCCGGCCACGATGGAGCTGGTGCCCGGCCCCATCGACACACAGATACGACGTGTGCTGGACAACCTGCAAGCGGTCGCCTCTGCCGCTGGCGGAGACCTGTCCGACATCGTCAAGCTGAACGTCTACCTAACCGATCTGACGCATTTTCCGCTGGTGAATGCGGTCATGTCGGACTATTTCACCCAACCCTACCCAGCCCGCGCCGCGATTGGCGTCGCGTCGCTGCCGCGCGGCGCCGCGGTCGAAATGGACGCGATACTGGTCCTCGGTCAATAGCCCCACGCCGGTGCCGGCGCCGGCCCTGGAATCGCTGCCGATAGACACCCTCAAGGGCATCGGCCATGCGACGCGCGAGCGACTCGGCAAGCTGGGCCTGTTCACACTGTTCGACCTGCTCGTTCATCTGCCGCTCCGCTACGAGAACCGGACGGAACTGACGCCGATCACCGCACTGGTGCCCGGCGTTCGCGCTCTGGTCAACGCCCGCGTCGGTGGCATCGAAGCGACCCGAGGACGGCGCAGAGCGGTCGTCTGCCGCCTGGAGGACGAGACCGGCACCCTGTATATCCGGCTGTTTCACTACAGTGCGACGCAGCTGTCGCGCTTCATTCCGGGCGCGCAAATCCAATGTTTTGGCGAGGTTCGCATCGGCTTGCTCGGACCGGAGATGATCCATCCGGAATACCGCTTCCCCACTCCCGATGGAGCGGGTCCAACCGAAACGGGACTGACGCCCGTCTACCCGATCGCCGAGGGTTTGCGCCAGCGCACCTTCCGCGGCTTGGTCGAACAAACCCTGCAACGACTGGACTCGGGTAGCGCCAGTCTGCACGACCCGCTCGCCGACCGGCCTGGCCCGACATCCGCTCACCCACCGCTGCCGGAAGCGCTGCGTCTGCTCCACCAGCCGGGGACAAACGACGCGGAACGCACCGACGCGGCGCGCGAACGCCTTGCCTTCGAGGAACTGCTCGCCCATCGCCTCAGTATGCTCAGACGACGCGTCGAAGGTCGCCGGCATGCAGCGCCGGTGCTTGCGCTCGACGTCCGGACCCGCCAGGCCTTCGAGTCGCAGCTGCCGTTTGCCTTGACCGCTGCGCAGCAGCGGGTATCGGCAGAGATCGGGCAAGACCTGCGACAAGCCGCGCCGATGATGCGCCTGCTGCAAGGCGACGTCGGGTCCGGCAAGACCGTCGTCGCGGCACTCGCTGCGCTGACCGCCGCTGCGTCGCAATGGCAGACGGCGCTGATGGCACCCACGGAGTTGCTGGCCGAGCAACACTTCGCAAACCTGAGCGGTTGGCTAGCGCCGCTCGGCGTCGAGATTGTGCTACTGCTGGGCCGCCACAAGAACAGCCAGCGCGAAGAACGGTTGGCCCGTGTCGCCGAAGGCCGCGCCGGCGTCGTGATCGGCACCCATGCTCTGTTCCAGCGCCATGTCGCGTTCCATCGGCTGGGGCTGGTGATCATCGACGAGCAGCACCGCTTCGGTGTGCACCAGCGACTCGCCCTGCGCGCCAAGGGCGACACCGGCGCCCTGGTCCCGCATCAGCTGATCATGACCGCAACTCCGATTCCCCGGACACGCGCGATGCTCGACTACGCCGATCTCGATCTGTCCATCATCGATGCCCTGCCCCCGGGACGGACACCGGTGCGGACCATCGCGATGCGCGGCGATCGCCGGGACGAGATCATCGGACGCATTGCCGACTGGGTCGGCAGGGGACGGCAGGCCTATTGGGTCTGCGCCCTGATCGAGGAGTCTGAGACGCTGCAGTGCGAGGCAGCGGAAAAGACGGCGAAAGGCCTCTCGGCAGCGCTGGACGGGATCCGCATTGGCCTGGTCCATGGGCGGATGAAAAGCGCCGACAAGGAGAGTGTCATGCAGGCATTCAAGCGCCACGAGTTCGACCTGCTGGTTGCGACGACCGTGATCGAGGTGGGAGTCGATGTTCCGAACGCGGGATTGATGATCATAGAAAACGCGGAGCGCTTCGGCCTGTCCCAACTGCATCAGTTGCGCGGCCGCGTCGGGCGCGGTGCCGGCGATGCCTTCTGCGTGCTCTTGTATCAACCCCCGCTGGGCACCACTGCCCGGCAACGCCTCGACATACTCAGGGAGTCGAACGATGGCTTCGCGATTGCCGAGAAGGATTGGGAGCTACGCGGCTCGGGGGAACTGCTCGGCACCCGGCAGACCGGTGGCGGCAGCTTCCGCGTCGCCGCGCTGCCCAGAGACGCCTGGATGCTGCCGCGGGTAGCCGAGGCCGCCGACCGAGTCGGCGCTGAGGGCTCCACCGTTCCCGCTCTGCTACATCGCCGCTGGATCGGGCGCTCGATTCAGTATGCCGAGGTATGAACGGCAACCTCACTGAGGAACCGACTGTCCCGAACCAACCGCTCACCCCTTTTGCCATACCGAGTCGATACTCCGTCCCCGATGTCACAGGCGCGACCTCGGCTCATTCGGCCAGAATGAAGGACAGCACCGCTCAGGCACGCTAACATAGCGCGACCACCGTAAATGGCGGCAGGCAGGTCCGACCCGCACGGCGGAACACATCAGGAACTAAGGAACAGGAGAAGCACCGTATGACACATTCCGACAGGAACACGACCAGACGACACCTAGTGTTTATCTTCGGTGCCCTGTTGTCCTCACTCAACGCCGCTCTTGCCGAAACCGATATGCAAATGCAGGAAAAGGCTCTCAAGGCACGTGAACAGAGCCAGGGTGGTGAGATGGATCATTCAACGCACCTGAATCCCAATCAATTGCCAGGTCAATTCCGGGGCGTTTTTTATGGTTACCTTCCCTGTCATGAACAAGACTGCAATGGCATCAAAATGACCCTCTCCTTGAATGCCAAGGATAAATATCTTTTGGTCATACAGCCTGCAAAGCCCCAGAACCGGGAGTCCTTCGAGAAAGGAAAATATCAGTGGGATGATGCGGCCGGAGTTCTGACGCTTACACCAAACAAGGATGCCCCGCAGCGTCGCCTCGCGATCAAGGGGGAGGAAACGCTGCTCTACCTAACCAGCGATGGCGCACATATGAGCGGAGACCAGGACAGATACCTGCTGCAACGAAGCGATAAGGCAAACAATCGCACCATGCACGTGCATTGAGCGATCAGATCCGACAGAGGCCTCGATTATCCTATCCACGAGCAGGCGGGAGATGTGGCTCATCACGCAAACGCGAAACTGGATAGGTTGCCATCCCTTGGCATCCCGCCAACGATTGCCTTATCGAGTCATTTTTCCCTGGAATACCAGTAGCGCGCACCGGTGTTCGCCGTCGGTATCGCCCGACATTCTCGCGTTCAGGCCACCGCTTTCGCTCGGATAAAAGAGCCCGAGAGGTGGCACGAATGGCGCTTGCCTCACAAAGCCGACAGGTAAAGATCGCGCAACACGATTTCGCGCCATTGCGAAAACGCGCCAGGCTAAGTCACCCGCTTATAAATCTCCAGCAGACTGGTCGTTATCGCGTCCCAGTCATACTGCTCGGCAACCCGCCCACTCGCCATAGCCGCCAACTTTTTTCGCCGCGGCAGATCAGCCAGGCATAGCCTGAGCTGTTCCCTTAGATCTTCGACCGAGTTGGTGCGGAAAGTCGCCCCCCATTCCCCGAGCACTTCGATAATCTCCGGGATGTCGCTGGCCAGAACAGGAACCCCATACCCGAGCGCCTCGAGCAGCGCTATGGGCATTCCCTCCAGATCCGATGGCATGACGAATAGCGCGGCATTGCGGAACAGCGTTGCAAGCTGCGCACCATACACCCAGCCAAGAAAGACAACATCGCGCGGTGCAGCAGCCTTCAACTGGTCAACATAGGCATCCGAGAACCCAGAGTCTCCGGCAATCACGAGTTTCATATCGCTCTGGTTACCCGCCCATGCGGCCAACAGATGATGGCACCCTTTCTCGGGGACCAACCGGGCAGCAAACAGAACATATCCGCCCTTCTTCAGGTGATTTTTCTCCAGAATGCCTGTATCGCTTTCCGCCACCACAGAGACACCATTGGGAATGAAATCTGCCGCAGCTCCGTAGACTCTGTCTATCTCCTGTTTTAACGTGCTGGAAACACAGATCGTTGCATGGGGCAGCCTGGCTGAAACCCACTCACCGATCCGGAGCACCTTACTTGCGAAGCCGCCCCATTTTTGGCGGCGCCAGTCCTGCCCATGCAGCGTCACAATCACGCTTCGACCGACCAGCCGCGGCAACCAGCACAGCAGGCCAGGACCGGCCGCATGGAAGTGCACGATATCCGCACCGGAATAAATCGCGTGCAGCGTGCAGATCACGGAGTGCGTTATCGCATCGAGATGCTTGGTGGCCAGGGAAGGCAAGCTCTTCAGATGCACCCCCCGATAGCTGAGTAAACCCGGATCGGTGTAGCTTGGGCGGGTATACACCGTCACATCATGCCCCCTTGCTGCGAGGCGGACAGCCAACTCCTCGACGTGGCGCTCCGGTCCACCAAAGAGAGCCGGAATACCTCGCTGTCCAATCATCGCGATCTTCATGGTCATCCTCTTGGTGAAATAATGGAAGGATCAGCCACAACGGCGACACGGAAGAATCTGAACCCAACCCCTGGGACCATAGCCGTTTTCGGGGCATCCCTCTGAGCACGAACGGCGTACCGGGGAAGCTCCGGGAGATCCGGACCATGTGCCGAGACTCCACGCCGCGCACAGGGCGAAGGCTTGGCCCGTCGACCGCGCACCATGGACACGGCCACCACAATGCCCGATAACGCCCGAGAGGGCAGTCGCGCGGTGGACGCGGGCGATCACAACTCCAACGGGTTGGGGGACAGGGAGTGCGTGTGCCGAGCGGCCGCCACGACCCGCGGCCGGGGGCGACGCCGATCCGTTCAGTACAGGCAAGATCCAGTCACCGACGGCGTCTCCGCTTCCGGGGCACCCGGAAGGAGATATGTCCGGCACCTCTGCTCCGCTCACGGCTGCTGGTGGCCGATGATCGCTGACGCCCACAGCTCTCAATGACAACCTGGCGCGGAATTCCGATTCGGGGTCGCGCGGGTTGGGCACGCGGGGCCGGATCCTGGATGGCGCGGGCTCATTGCCGTCGCCGCCGGCTTGGGATGGAACCCCGGATATCGTCGTTTGAGGCGCATACGGCTCCCGATGGACCCGCACTTCGCCCACGACAGCGAAATGAACCACAGGGTCGTATCAGCCTGCAGCAATGGGCGATTACGGGAGCTCCGCCCGGTGCCCCAAGGAGCCCGTCAAATGATGCCTTCAATCACCCGGCTGATCATATACCTCGGCGGATCGGCACCAAAGGCCCGCAGCAGGCTCTGACCCTCCAACCACCGCCGATGAATCGTATTCCGCTCGTCCATACTCAGATGCGTATAGTGGGTTCCCATGGGCATACCGTACCAGAGGTCCGGTGTTGCACTTCATTGTTGAGCCCGCCCTGGGTGCAACAACCGTCGCCCGTAGCGCTCGCTCTATGAAGACCCGAAATCCGGCAACAGACGGGAGAAAAACCCCGGCCGGGAACGGCCCTTTTCGGTGATGACACGTCGCGCCTCGACCATTTCCTCTTTCAACCGCGTGTCGGAAGTCCGGGCGCTGGCTCGGATAGGCGCCCGCTCGGCCCTCTCCAAAAAGGTATGGGCCTGCGGGTATTCCCCTTGGTCTATCAAGAAGTCGGCCATGAAGAAGTTGGCGTCGATCGCTGCGGGAAAAAGGTTCACGGCGTTCGTCAGATACTGCCGCGCCCGCGCGTCGTCACCGAAAGAGATCGGCCAGCCCGGCATTCGCCAGTACAGATTGCCCAGCGCAATGTAGGCCGCACCCTCCATGGCCTTGGGATCCAGGTCGACGGCCTGCGTCAGGAGTTGCCGGGCCTGATCGATACGACTCAGGGAATCGAGGCCCCAATCGACGCCGGCCAGGGAGCAAAGCGTTACGGCGGTCACGATGCGCGGTTCAGCCCAGGTGGGGTTGGCGGCCTTGAAAGCTTCCGCACGAGCGAGCAGGTCGACAAGGCGCCGCGCCTTACCGGCTTCGTTGGCATCGTAGAAGATCTCGGCCCACTCCTGATCCAACCGTTCGGCGAGAGCGACGACATCCGGCGGGGCACCCGACATGCCAGGTCCAACGTAGGCGATCAGAAGCGGGACCAGGGCGAGCCACCGGCGTTCAAGTTTCATGCAATGCACCGCGGTTGTGGCGCCCCCGAGTGCCAGGACTCCCGCGGCAGCTAGCCTGATCCGCGCGACCGTCACGCCCTGGTCCGGAGACGCTCAGGGGAACAGGATGAACATAACATACCCGAAGAACAGCATCAGATGAACGATGCCCTGCAGCAGGTTGGCCGAGCCGCTAACGAAGGTGAGCATGGCACTCAACAGGGTGGCGGCCAGAAGGGTCGCGTCCTTGCCCGCGAGCCCCAGCGTCAGCTGCATGTCGAGCCATCCGGCAGCGAGCAGCACCGCCGGCACGGTGAGCCCGATCGTGGCGAGGGAGGACCCCAGGCAGATGTTCACGGCGCGTTGCATCCGGTTCGCGAGCGCGGCGCGCAGCGCACCGGCTCCCTCGGACATCAAGCCGAGATTGGCGATGATCAACCCCCCGAGCGCCGTCGGCGCGCCGAGTTCATCGATCCCGTAATTGATTACGCGGCCCAGAGACTTCGCCAACAACAACACTGGAAGCAGCGATACAACAAGCCCTAGGGCATTGACGGCGACCTCCCGGCGATCACTGCGCAGGGTTGCGGCCGAAAGCGGCCGACTGCTCTGGTCGGCACGGCCTACGTCGAGGTGATCGAAATACGACCGGTGGCGCCCCGTCTGGATCAGCAAAAACAGCGCATAGACCACGAGACACAGGCCACCGAGAAACGCCTCCTGATGCGGCGCCAGTGTCGGGCCGGGTGTCGAACGCGTGTAGTTCGGCAGAATGAGCAACATCAGCGACAGCGGGATGATCAGGTGCAGGAAGGACAAGGCACCTCGCAGATTGAAGCTCTGTTCGCGATGCCGCCAGGCACCGCCCGTGAGCGCCAGCCCCACCAGTGCGTTCATCGACAACATCAGCGTCGCGAAAACCGTGTCGCGCAACAGGGTGGGATTCTGGCGCCCCTCCAACATGACCGCCAGCATCAGGCTGCCCTCGATCAGGGTCGCGGACAAGGTCAGAATGAGGGTTCCGACAGGTTCGCGAAGCAGTTCGGCCAGACGATCCGCACGACGAACCACGGAGGATACACAGCCCAGCATCACTCCGAAGATCGCCACACCGTAGCCCAGCGCCGTCGCTGGATCGGTGTCCAGCGGCAGATGGAGCGACTCTGTCTTGAGCAGCCCCCACAACAGCCAGCCGACGCCGATCGGCACCAGACCCCAGAAATGCGGGGCGTGGCCCCGCTTCAGCGGCGTCTGGGGCTTCGTGGTCGTGGAGTCGTGCATGGATACCCTCGCGGTGATGGGGCGCAGCCCAGCCGGTACCTCTCTCAGGAACCGCCAGCAAGTCGAACGGAAGGAACCCGCGGTCCGCCACTCATTCGGATACTGCACCGCTAGGGTACAGGCCCATCAGCACCGCTGAAAGTGAAAGCCACCCGGCGATAGCAACTGATCGGATTGCACGCCGGAGGGTGGGTCCGACACCGGGCAACGCGTTACACTGCGGCGCACTGTCAAAGGACCCAGCGCCCCCCAACACCTCAAACCGATGTGGACCAGGACCGAAGTTTCCGCGCCGCCTCGCGATTTCGGCGACGCATCGTACGACGTCAGCGAACTCGTCAGCGGCGCGGTGCATTGTTGGCACTTCGACATCGATGCAACGGTCTCGCCCGCCGGCGCGCTGGGCGCCTTGCTGTCCGAGCAGGAACTGCGCCGCAGCGCGCAGTTCAAGGACCCCGCTTCGCGCCGGCGCTTCATGGCGTCCCGCGCGACGCTCAGGATCGTCCTCGGCCGATACCTGCGCGTGGAGCCGCGTTCTGTGGTCATCATCGCAGGGGCGCACGGAAAGCCGCAACTGGCCGATTCGGACGGCGCCCGCGGCCTGGTCTTCAACCTATCGCATACGGCGGATCGCGGGGTCTTGGCGCTGGCGTGGGACGGGCAGATCGGTATCGACCTTCAGGCGTGGCGGCAAATCCGGCATGTCGATCCCTTGTTGCAGCGCTGCTGCGCCGAGAGCGAAAGGGCCTGGCTTCGCAGTCTGGACCCGGCACGGCAGACGGCGGCGCTGTTCCGCCTGTGGACACTGAAGGAGGCCTTCTGCAAAGCCATCGGTCGAGGCCTGGCCTACGGACTGCAACGCTGCGTCTTCGAGTGCGCAGGCCCAATACCACGGCTGATCGCGCCGGCACCGAAACCGGACGTTGCGTGTTCATGGCATTTCGCCGAATTGCCATTGCCGGCCGGAATCAGTGGTGCGGTCGCGCTGGACCGCCCGATGGCTCAGCCAAGGGAGTACAAATTCGCACCCGGCAGGCTGCTGCTGCCCGCTTAGCACAGCCGCGCGGCCAGACCCCGCTCCGACGGCCCTTCGCGGGACACGCGGGAAGCACCGCTTTCGCCGTCGGCCAGCCGACCGCTCGCGGAGCGCTGTCGCGAGAGAGACGATGTGATAGTATTCAACGATTAGCGGCGATGGGCCGGTGGGCAAGCCCGCCGGGGTCACCATCCCGATCGAACACCGAACCCCCTTCGTCCCGCCCCTGAGCGGCGTCTTCGGCGCTGTCGCGTCGGACCGCGGGAACTGTGTCGCGTTGATTTTTCCTCAGATTAAAGTTCGCAGAGGTATGCCGATGAAACTAGAGTGGGTCCTGGCCAAGGTGCTTAAGTTCTTCACGTTCGTGTTGTTCATGTTCATGGTGCTGGTGTATTTCGGCTTTCTGCTGTTGCTCCCGCTCGACGTCATGACCCAGCTGACCCGGATCTTCAGCGCGATCGGTCTCCCGACGGTCATCGCTGCGGCACTCGGCATCGGTGGCGTCGGCTACCTCGGCTACCGGATCTATCAGTTGCCCCAGTTGTACCAATTGGTCATCGATATCGGCATGGAGCTGATCGCCTTCGGTCAGGCGCAGTTGCGCCGCTTCGATCCGCTGATCGAGGACAGCAAGCCTGCGACCAGCGACAGCCCGACCACGGCCTGACCAGCTCCGGGCGGGTCGGTACACCGGCCCGCCGATCCCGAACCCGACCCGTTCCGGCAGGGCCGCCAAGCCCTCCATTCCGTCATTTCCGTCGAGTAACTGTGTAGCCAACCACTCATGAGTTCCTCCGGCCACGATTCCCTGCTCGCCGACTGGCGCCCCCGCGCCCTCGCCCTCGAATCCTCGATCAAGCAATGCCTGATCGGCATGGATGGCCCGATTCGGCACATCACGCTGGCGATCTTCGCCCGCGGCCATGTGATGCTCGAGGGTGACGTCGGCGTCGGCAAGACGACCCTGCTGCGTGCCGTCGCGCGCGGCATCGGCGGCGCCTACGAACGGATCGAGGGCACCATCGACTTGATGCCCAACGATCTGGTGTACCACACGTACATCAACGAAGATGGCAAGCCCCAGGTCGACCCCGGCCCCATCCTGAAGCACGGCCCGGAACTGTCCGTGTTCTTCTTCAATGAGGTCAACCGGGCGCGTCCCCAGGTGCACTCGCTGCTGTTGCGCGTGATGGCCGAGCGCAGCGTGACCGCATTCAACCGCGAGCATTTCTTCCCGCATCTGCAGGTCTTCGCCGACCGCAACCGGGTCGAGAAGGAAGAAACCTTCGAGATTCCGTCCGCCGCGCGCGACCGTTTCCTGATGGAATTGCACATCGAAGCGCCTGAAGACCAGGCGGAGCGGCTGGAACTGATGTTCAACCCGCGCTTCCACGACGTCGACAAATTGCTCGAGAGCATCGAGCCCGGCGTGCTGCCGTATCGGGAGATCGCCGGTCTGGCGCCGATCATCCAGGAATCGGTGCGTGCCAGCGACGCTTTGCAGCAGTACGCGCTCGCCCTGTGGGAGGCGACTCGAAAGCCCGCGGCCTATGACGTCGCAATCGGCAACCTCGACATGGATCAGCTGATTCTGGCCGGCGCGAGCGCGCGCGGTGTCAGCATGATGATGCGCGCGGCCCGCGTCGCGGCCTGGCTGGACGGCCGGGATTATCTGGTGCCCGAAGACATCCGTGGCGTGTTTCGCGAAACCACGGCGCACCGCGTATTCTTACACCCGGTCTATGAACTGCGGCGCTCGGAATTGATCGGCGAACTGATGACCGGCATCCTGAACAACGTCCCAGCGCCTTGATCGCTGAATTTCATTATCCGATCCGCTGGCGGTCGTTCCGGGTTCATCCCGGTCACCACCGCAGCAGCCAGACCGGGGGCAGCGACGAGTTCTACGGCCACGCGCCGCTGATGGCCTACCCCGAGCCGCGCCATATCGACGTGCATGCGACGCTGCACGATCCCTTCGGTCAGTTCATGGTTCGCGTGTTCCGCCAGCGCAGTTCGGTACCGGTCCAAGTCGTGGCCGACGTCTCGGCCTCAATGGGTTTCGGCGAACGCTCGGGCAAGCTGGCCCGCATTGCCGACTTCTGTGCGGCGGCGGCCTATTCCGCTTTCCGGACGGGCGATCCGTTCGGCTTCCTGGCCTGCGACACTGCGCTGCGCTCGGATCTGTGCCTTCCGCTGCGGTGGTACAAGGGCCTGCCCGAAGACTTCCGGAACAGCTTGTCCACGCTGGAACCCGACGGAAACTCATCGGTCGAGGGCCTGTGCGCCGCCGCCGCGCAACTCGGGCGACAGCGCAGCCTCGTGTTCCTGGTATCCGATTTTCACCTCGGTGCGGACGAAACGAACCGGGTGCTCGACGCCTTCGTGCACCACGATGTCGTTCCGATCGTCGTGTGGTCGGACACTGAATACCAGAAGCTGCCCGCTTTCGGCTGGATCAATCTCGCCGATCCCGAAACCGGCCGGCAGCGCCGCCTGTTCATGCGTCCGAGCCTGCGCGAGCGTTTCATGGAGAATTTTCGGAACCGCCGCGACGAGTTGAACCGCATCTGCGGACGCCATGGCCGGCGACCGTTTTTTCTCGATGATCCGTTCGACGCCGATGCGCTGACGCGCTATTTCTTGACGGAGTAGCCAGACCCATGGCCCTGATGCGTTCGATTGCGCTGATGCTATGCCTCGCCGCCGGGGCCCTGCGGGCCGAGACGGCCGCCCCGCACCTTGAGCTGCAGGCCTCGCGCGATTTCGGCTACACATTGGGCAGTCTGATCGAGCATCACCTCCGGCTGTGGCTGCCGGACGGCGCCGAATTGGTGACGCCGCTGCTGCCCAGCCCCGGCGCAGTCAACGACTGGCTGGACCTCCGTACCCTCCGCTGGAAGCAGGAGAGTGCCCACGTGGTGCGGATCGACGTGACCTACCAGGTTTTCAAGGGCGTACGCGATCCGGAAACGGCGGTGATCCCGCCGCTCGCGATCGCCTACCGCGTCGGCGGAACGAATGCCGAGATCCATACGCCGGAATGGTCCTTCGGCCTGATCCCGATGATCCCGCCGGCCACACCCGACGACAAGGTCATGCTCCGCGGGGATGCGCATGAACGGCAGTTCCCGGCGCGGTCGGCGTTCTACCGGTTCGTCGGCTTCCTGTCCGCCGCGGCGCTCGGAGCCCTGGCGCTGGCTTTTCGTTTCGGCCTGATTCCCGGCCTGGGCCGGCGTCGCCCGTTCGCCGACGCCTGCCGGCGCATCGCGCGGCTGCGCTCAGCCAGCCCCGACGTCCGACTGGATGCCGGTCTGCGTGCCATTCACGAGGCGCTGGCCAAGACGCACGGCAAGCCAGTGTTCCCGGCGATGCTCGATGCGTTCTTCGAGGCCCGACCGGTCTTCGCTCCGTTGCGTGCGGAGTTCGAGGCCTTCTTCGATGCCTCGCAGCGCCATTTCTTCGAACCCGGTGCGGAAGAAGCCGACAACTCGGCCCATTGCCAGGCGCTCGAAGGCTTTTGCCGTCGCTGCGCCCGACTGGAACGCAGCGCGTGACGAACGTCGGTTTCGCGATGCCGTGGCTGCTGCTCGCGGCGCTGTCGGCGCTGATTCCGTGGCTGGCCAGCGGCCAGCCCCCGCTGCGTTATTCCAGCCTCACGGTCGCACCGACCGACCGTGTCTCGACCCTGATCGACCGCGCGGTGAGGCTGTCCGCGAGTCTCGGATTGATCGCACTTGTGGTCGCCGTCGCAGGACCCTATCGGCGTGAACAGACCGTGGAGCGCCTGGGCTTCGGCGCCGAAATCGTGCTGCTGATCGATCGCAGCAGCAGCATGAACGAGAGTTTTGTCGGCCGCTATCTCGGCGGCGCCGCGCGGGAAACCAAGGGCGCCGTCGCCCGCGAGATCCTGACCGATTTCGTCACGCGCCGGAAGGACGATCTGTTTGCGGTGGTCGCGTTCAGTGCCGCGCCGATCTATGTGCTGCCTCTGACGCAGGACCGCGGGGCCGTGTCAGCCGCCGTGCGCAGTTCGACCGAGCGCGGCCACGGCATCACGAATATCGGCTCGGGCCTCGCCATGGCGCTGGATTTTTTTGAAGGTCGCCGCAAGGGGGGAGCGCGTATCATCCTGCTTGTATCGGATGGCGCGGCGCGGATCGAGGAAGAAACGCGCGAACGGCTGCACCAGGCCTTCTCGGACACCGATGCGCGGCTGTACTGGATCTATCTCCGCAACCGCACGGGTGTCCACCTGGATGCACCGCCCGAGAATCCCGGAGAGTCGACGACACCCGAGTATTTTCTGCACCAGTTTTTCCAGACGCTGGGCAGCCCGTATCGTGCCTACGAAGCCGAGAATGCCGATGCACTGCGGCTCGCGGTCGCCGATATCGAAGCGCTGGAGAACGACCCCCTGCCCTATCTGGAAAAAATCCCTCGGCAGGATCTTTCCACGTACGGCTATGTCGCCGCACTGGTGTTCCTGTTGCCACTGCTCGCTTCGCGCGCCCTGGAGGTCGACCGATGGCGTTTCTGAAAAAGCTGCTTCCGGGCACACCGGTGCTCGGCCTTGCGACCCTGGCGTTCCTGGGCCTAGCCGCCTACGAGGGGCTGGAATGGTCCCGCTTCGAACGCGACAACCGCGCGCTCGCCGAGCCTGGCCGGATCACGCTCACCGACGACACGGACCCGGAACTGGTCTTTGCCGCGGCCCGCGCGCAAGCCGCACGCGGTAATGAGCAGGAAGCCCTGCGGCTGTACAACACCATCATCCGCGAGGGCACGCCCGAATTTCGCGAGCGCGTCCACTACAACATCGCCAACCTGTACCTGCGTGAAGCAGCCCCGCTGTGGAATGCGGTCGGCGTGCTCGAATACGCGCGCGTCGACACGCTGGTCGCGCTCGCGAAGGAGAGCTACCGTGCCGCGCTGCGCTTGAACCCTGACGCCTGGGACGCGCGCTACAACCTCGAATATGCGCACCGCATCACGCCGCCGCCGAAGGAACGGGCAAAGAGCGACTTCCAGGGTTCCAAGAGCAGCGTGTTCGCGACCATGCCAAGCCTGCCCGGAGGCGGTCCGTGACAAGCGGCGACCGCCCCTTCCGGTGGCGGCTTTGGCTGGCAGTACTGGCCGCGGTGCTGACCGCGGTGGCGATCGCGCATCCGCGCGTCCCGTTCGAGCGCAACGTGTTTCGGTACTTCTTCGTGATCGACATCACGCAGAGCATGAACGTCCGTGACTACCACGTCACCGGACAGCCCGCCGACCGGCTCGGCTTCGTCAAGCAGACGCTTGCCGAGGCACTGTTCGAGTTGCCCTGCGGTTCGGAAGTCGGCCTAGGCCTGTTCACGACCCGCAACGCCGAGTTGCTGTTCGAGCCGCTGGAAGTCTGCGAGCACCTGCCCATCATCACCGATGTGCTCTCGCATATCGACTGGCGCATGGCCTGGGCGGCCGACAGCTACATCGCGACCGGGCTGTATAACGCGCTGCGCCAGGTCGGCCAGCGCAAGCCGGCAACCCGGCTGGTGTTCCTGTCGGACGGCCAGCAGACACCCGACGAAGCGATCACGCCACCCTTCATGGGCAAGGCCGGCGAGGTCAAGGGCGTGGTGGTCGGCGTGGGCGGCTCGCAGCCGATGCTGGTGCCGAAGCTCGACCGCGAGAACCGGCAAACCGGCTACTGGGAAAACGCCGACCTGACCGCCCCCGAGGATCGCACGCCCACCCAGCAATTCGAAGCGCAGGCGATACCGGAGACCCCGCCGAGCGGGTTCTACCTGTCGCGCCTGCACGAGGATCACCTGAAGCGGCTCGCCGCGACCACCGGACTGGACTATCTGCGGCTGAACCGCGCGGAGGATCTGCGGCACGCGCTGCGTTCCGACAAATATGCCGAACCGCAGCGCGTGCAGGTCGATCTGGCGCCGCTGCTCGCCGGCCTGGCCTGGCTGCTGCTGATCGCCAGTTACTGGCGCATGCCGCGCCTGCGTCGGCCGGCGGTCGCGCGATGACGGAGACGCCCGAGTTGGCCGCGCCGACCGATCCTGCAGGCGAACCGCAGCCGGCACGCATCCGCAGTTTCGTCCGGCGCCAGGGGCGGATCACACCGGCCCAGCGCAAGGCACTGGACGAGTTGCTGCCGCGCTTCGGTCTGGACCCATCACTAGCACTCACTCCCCGCGCCACCTTCGGGCGTGACGCGCCGGTGTTCGTCGAGATCGGCTTCGGTAATGGAGAAACCCTGGCGCACCTGGCCGAAATCCAGCCGGAACACGACTTCATCGGCATCGAGGTCCACCCGCCCGGCATAGGCCACCTGTTGCTGGAACTGGAACGCCGCGGCCTGGGTAACGTGCGGGTCTATACCCACGATGCGGTCGAGGTGCTGGAGCGCTGCGTTCCGGATGCATCGCTGTCGGGGCTGTTCGTCTTTTTTCCGGATCCCTGGCACAAAAAGCGGCACCAGAAGCGGCGGCTGCTCAACGCGGAATTCGTCCGCCTCGCCGTCGGCAAGCTCCGCGCGGGCGGACTCTTCCACGCCGCAACCGACTGGGAAGACTATGCCCACCAGATGCTGGAAGTGCTGGGCGCGTGTCCGGAACTGGTCAATGCCGATCGATCCGGCGGATTCAGCGAACGCCCCGCCTATCGCCCCGAGACCAAATTCGAACGCCGAGGGCAGCGCTTGGGCCATGGCGTCTGGGATCTCGTCTTTAACCGCAGCGCCCTGACTGCCGGCGGGAACTCAACCTGATAGAGCGTGGTTGGTCGGTTACCACGCGCACTCCGCCGGTCGCACCACCTCAGCAACTCCCGCAGGCACCGGGCGTCTCAGCGCAAGCCGCATCAACCAAAAGTTTGATATTCGTCGACAGGAACGGACTCGCGCCCATCTGCTTGATCGCCCGGTCGGTGTAGCCCCAACTGGTGACCCCGACCACGGTGTTCGGGGCGGCGTCCGCACCACGCGTCGTGCCGCTCAATACCGCGACGCGGCCGAAGTTCACCAGCAAGGGCCCACCGCTCGCCCCGTTGGTCTGGCGACTGCCGATGACCGTGTTGTTGGCCAACAGGAAGCTGATGTAGCCCTGTGAGTCGGTGCGCTGCATCATCTGCCCGTCGTCGTGCGACAGGGGATACCCGAACTGCGAGATCAAGGCCTGATTCTCGTCGGTGAAGCCGTAGCCATCCCAGCCGATGCGATACCAACCGGCATGATCGCCGGCATAGTCATCCGTGCATAAGCTGCCAGGCTTGGCGGTCAGCGTGATCACTGCCATGTCGCTCTCACAGATGACACCGGGGCTGTGCGCGACACACGCGTCGGAGCCATCAAGGTAGGCCTTGGGGACAAGGACCTGCTTCGCCCGCCAGGTCCCGAACGGCGCAACGCCCCGAAGATAGGCGGGGACGAAACGAATGGTGTCGAATGCCTGTCCTCGCCCAAACCTCGCAACGCAATGCGCTGCGGTCACGACCAGCCCCCGTTTGATCAGCGCTGCGGAGCAATACAGCGTCTGACCTGCGACCTTCACGAAAAGCCTTCCGCTCTCGCTGAAAGGGTGGAATCGGGAAACCGGGTTACCCCTCAGGTCCACGCGGGAAGTCGTAAAGGGCTGACCGGCTTGGCCGAAGGCCTGAGGTTCGATGCCACCTTCCCCATCATGCCGCTGGGACGCCTGCAGCCGATGGCGCGGGACAATCACCTCGGGCACCGTTTTGCCATCCCCTGGGCTGCCCGCGGAGGAAGCGGGGTTGAGATTTCCGGCAGCGCGTCTCGCCGAAGGCGCGCCCATTCCCGTGAGCGCATCGACTCCGGGAAGAGGCATCGCCCGGGCGTTGGCGTAATCGCCGACGGTCATCCTGCCCGCGCCCCGCGGTGACAAACGCTCGGTTGCCCCCCCGGCGACCGCCACCCGGTCGGCGAACAGGCAGGCCAGCAGCGAGAGACCAGCGCATTGCAGATTGGGCTTCAACATATCCCCATCACCTCCGATGACGCGAATTCCCCGTGTCGCTGCGCGACTCTTTCACGTTAACCGAAATGGCTTGCGATCACGAACCAGTTGACCAGTGCCAGCAAGATGATGGCCAGGGAGAGTCCCAATTGAAACCGGCGGTCGATTACATCGAGAGAGCGGACAACGTCCGGCCTCTCCTCCTCGGACGCCAGATGCAGCCGATTGGAACCCCAAAGAAATAGCGCGAACAGGATCAGGTTCACGAAATAACAAAGGTTGTAGATGACGTCCATGAACGTGATGTAGGGGAGCTCAGGCAATTTGTCCCGGTAACCCTGCTGCAGGAATATCAGGGTCAGCAAGGCCATCGGAGGGATCCCGAGGCGTACGTCCCAGAGCGAGGCCGACAGCATCGGCGAAAACAGCACCAGCGCCATAAGGACGATCAGGGGCAGGAACAGGGTCAGCAAGGCCGAGTTCACGGACCTTTGGTAAGACACGACGAATGACACCTGACCCGTTCGATGAGAGCGGCTGTCGACATTACCCAAACCGAAATCAGTCGCGTATTCGCGAACCCCCGAGGCGACGTGGAAACCGACCGTGCGGTAACCGACAACGCTGACATAGGAGGCCACCCCCGACGCCGTCCGGTCCGGCAGCAGGTTGAGAACCAGTCGATCCGGTTCGGTGCCCAATTCGTACAATTCGAACACCAGCGGTAGCCGGACCGTTTGGAATGGAAACCGGTGAAAATCCAGGTCATTCACGTAGAAATGCCCCGAGAAACGGAACGCCTGGTATAAGCGGCCATCGCTGAGCCGCAGAGGCTCCTTCTGCCGCGACTCCAGGGAGAAATCATAATCGTCGATACGGTTGACGAAATGCAGCAGATCGGCTGGTACCAGTTCCCGTTCTGTCAACAGACGAGCGACCTGCTCCGGAAAAATCAGCCATACCGTGCCATCCGCATCGAACGTTCCATCGTCGGACGAAAACAGGTAGACGTTTTCGAGATACGCCCCGATCTGTATCGGAATACCCTCGGCAGTCCGCACCTCACCCGCCACCGGGGTGACCCGGTCGCCCAGTTCAAGCTCCGGTGATTCCAGCAGCCCGGTACGGATCAGGATGACGGCAGCAATGCAAAAGACCACAAACAGGCCGAACGCGGTCGCGACCGAACGATCCCGGCCCGGAGGTCCAAAAAAATGTCTCATGACGCGATTTAGCGTGCGGTAAAGTGGGAAAGGGGCGACGGGCCCTGTGGTGGTGATGGTAGAGGCACGCGGCTCAGGATCGTACCGCGCACGACACCGAATCTCCCCCTGTCGGCCAAACGCTCGCGTGGCATCATGGCGACACGCCGTCATCAATCTTGAGCAACCGATGCACCACAGACAGTACCTCCCGTCCCCGATTTCGCGACGGACACTTTCCAGGAACCTGCTCATCGCAGTCGCGCTCGGGTGCTCGGGATGCTCGACACCCATCGGCGTCACGCGCGTGACGCCGGAGGAATCGTATCAGATCGCATCGCGTAATCCGCTAACCAACGCCGAACTCAGCAATGACGCCAAGGCTGTGCTGCACCGCTACAACCTGGGCGATGTGTACGAGTCGGATCCTTGGCAGGCCATCATGCAACTGCACCGGATTGCACTGAAGGATGACCGGCGGGATGTCTTGTACGCGCTGGCTGAACTCAGCTATGCCCAGGGCGAGCCAGTGTCTTCGAGCCGGACCGAGCAACCGGCGCAGCGTGACCTGTTCCTGCAATCGGCAATCTATGCGTTCCTTTATCTGTTGGGCGATGGCGCCGAACCAGCACCGACACCTTACGACCACCGCTTTCGGGAAACCTGCGAACTCTATAACCGCGCGCTGGCCCGAGCCTTTGCGAGCGGTGATGATGGCAGGGCGGAATTCATTGGGAGAGCGCGAACCGTCGCGGGCAAGTCTTTGCCGGTACTGATCGACAACAGCCGGCTTGGGTGGAAGACATCGGACTTCGAGTCCTTTCTTCCGGCCGACGCTTTCGATGTGCACGGTTTCTCGATTCGCAACCGCACCCCCGGTATGGGCGCGCCGCTCATCGGCGTCATGAAGAACACCGAGGAAGCCCCCAACGGCGGCGCCCTGCCGCTGACGGCGTTCTTGCTGCTGGAGGGCGGCCTGCGCGATCTGGAGGCCGGTCGAGCCAAAGCGCGACTGTAGCTTTACTCCGCTTACGACGACCATGCGGTGAACTTCAAGGGCAAGGAAGTCCCCCTGCAATCAGATACCACGGCCCCGCTCGCCTATCGGCTGAATGATCCGGAAATCTGGAATCTGGGCCTGAAGCGCTTCCTGTTCGGGGAGGACATCAAGCACCATGTGCTGTTCGTCCAACCCTATCAACCCGGGCGGATTCCCGTGGTCCTCGTGCACGGCACGGGGAGCAGCCCGGTATGGTGGGCCGAGATGGTCAACATGCTGCGCAGCGACCCGACGATCCGCAAGCGCTACCAGTTCTGGTTCTATCAGTACACCAGCAACCTGATGCTGGCGGCCTCGGGTGCCGATCTGCGCGATGCCTTGACCGGCATGGTCACGCGCCTCGACCCGGCGGGACAGGATCCAGCGATGCGCCAGATGATCGTCATCGGGCACAGTCAAGGGGGGCTGCTGACGCACATGACCGCGGTGAAGACCGGCGACGAGTTATGGCGTTCGGTCAGTGATAAGCCGGTCGCGGCGCTGGATGCCAGCGCCGAAATCAAACAGAAGATCGAGCGCGCGATGTTTTTCGAGCCGCTGCCTTTTGTCAAGCGCGTCGTCTTCATTGCGACACCGCATCGCGGCAGCTTCCTGACCAAGAGCTGGGTCCGCAGGCTGGCCCGAAACTTCGTCACGCTTCCCACGACCCTCATTCAGGGAGGAGCGGACGGTATCGCACGCCTGACCGGGCAATTGAAGGTTCCTGACGAGATTCGCGACAAGGTGCCCACCAGCGTCGACGGCATGGCGGAGCACAATCCCGTACTGGAGACGCTGCTCAGACTCCCGCTGGGCCCTGACATCAAGGCCCATTCCATCATCGCCGTGCTGCCCGGTGAAGCGATACCAACGGGCAACGACGGGGTCGTGGAATACCGCAGCGCCCACCTCGACAAGGTTGAATCCGAACTGGTGGTTCGTTCCGGACACTCTTGTCAGGGGCACCCCGCGACCATCGAGGAAGTGCGGCGGATCATGATCGAACACCTGGGGCACCCTGCCTCCGGAGATCTGTCGGTCAATGCGGCGGCGCTTCCTGTCGACACGGGCAGACGATGAACGGCGCGCGCGCATCGTCGTGCGTCCTCCGGCGCTTTTGGCAACGTGCCGCAGCGCCCCGCAATTGCCCCGGATCCCACGGTGGGGGAACGCCGCTCCAAGCCCTGCCGCTTCTCCTGACAGGCAGCGCGACTATCGAATTGGGATCCGGCGCACCAGCCTGACCCCGCTTGAGGCGGACGTCCCCGCCACGGCGACGCGCTGGGCTGAAAGCCGAATTCCTCCGCGCGGCGCCACGCCCCGAGCCTACCCACTCGAAAGAACGCACGAGATGGATGCCCCCGTGCGGGAAAACCGACTCGGGCCTGGCGGGTTTCAGTGGTATTCTGTTAACGTGACTTAAACCCCCACATTTTGGGTTTTCGACCATCCAGCGAAAGTTCGGCCGCGACCCTCCTCCATCGGTGGCAGCACTTTCAAAACCATAGAAGCCGCAACGATGAAATGGTTTTCTAGCCGAACCGATATAACCATTAAGCTCAGAAGGTAATGGCGATTTCTGCCATGGACGACTCCCACACTCGGTGAAAAAGGAAATCCGATAACGCAGCGAGGCTCCATGCACGACACCAACAAAACCTTCTGCGCATATCCGTTTTACCAAATCAATATCAAGTCGGACGGCAAGGCGAGCCTGTGTTGCAGTACGGCCCACAAAGCGACGCAAGGTAATCGAACACTTTCCCTGCACACGGTGCCTTTCGAGCAAATCTGGAATTCGGGATACATGCGCGACGTTCGCCGCCGGATGCTCGACGGCACGGAAATCGATGCATGCAAGGGCTGCTACGCAAAGGAAGACGACGGTGGTACCAGCCTACGCCAGATAGCCAATCGCGCCGCAATCGACATCATGGAGGTAGCCGACGACAGTGAACTGTTCGCCAGAGCGCGGACCATCGTCGAGACACAGCAGGCGGCCGCGCCGCCACCGTCCGGACTCCATCTATGGCTGGGGAACCTGTGCAATCTGAAATGCCGGATGTGCAGCCCGACATTCAGCTCGCAAATTGCCGCCGACGCCTTGCATTCCAACTGGAGAGGAGACCTGTCCCGTACCGAAGCATTACTGCCCCAATACCTCAAGGGTATTACCTATGCGGGATTCGGCCAACTCGAGGAAGAGAATCACCGGCAAACCCGTGCCATCGCGGCGGTCGAAGCAACGATCACCCTGCCGGGCATTTCCGAAGCGATCGCAGCGATCGAACTCGCCGGCATCAAGCGTTCGCGCTTCCCCTGCCGTCTCACGGTTGTGGTCAATGGAACACGACTCGCTAAAAAATGGCTCTCAGGCCGCCGTTGGCGACTCTCGATCCAGCCCGAACCAGCGCTGTCCTGCCCTTCCGGAATGCAACTGTCGCTGCTGCTGACGGGCGCCCGAGGGCAGATCGACGTTAGCGACCTGACGCTGACCACGAAGGCCATCAGCAGCAAGAGGCCACCACGCGAGATCGTCAGCCGCATCCCCGAGAATCCACACTGGTTCAAGAGCGAAGATGTCGTATTCGGGGAGGTTTTCGCGCATCCGGAACACCTCAGAAACATTGTTGTTTCCGGTGGCGAACCGCTGATCAACCCGACGCTGCCCCGCATTCTCGATCGTCTGGTACGGGACGGGCACTCACAACACATTGCGCTGTACATCACCACCAACGGGACCGTTTATTCTGCCGCCATGGCGGAGCAGTTGAAGCAATTCCAAAAGGTGGAGATGGGCTTCAGCCTCGATGGCATCGGCACGGTCCAGGAATACATCAGGCCTCCCGCAAAATGGGAGGCAATCAAGACGAATATTCTCGCTTTCCGTGAAGCCGGCGTACCGATCTCGGTCAGACCCACACTCCAGGCTTACAACGTGTTCGGTTTGCTTGATCTCGTGCGCATGTGTGAGCAGGAGGGGATTCCGTTCGTGCTGGACAACGTGCTGACGGAACCCCGTTACCTCAGTGTCGACCTGTTGCCCCAGACCGTGATCGACGAAGCACTCCGGGCCTGGACGGACTACCTGGACACGGAATGTACCGACGCCAATCGATGGCATGTGTCCACGGTGATCGCCAGTTTGCGGCGGCCGCGTCCCGCGCCGGCCGAGTCAGCGCTGCTCCGCGAGGAGTTCATTCGCTTCACGAACGATCTGGACGCATCCCGCGATGAAACCTTCGCTGAGGCCTGTCCGCGCCTCCATGCCAACCTGTTGACTGCCGGCTTCGAGTTCGCGGGCAAGTACCGCTTCTGGGGTCGCAAAACGTCGCTGGCTCGCCACTGGCTTCCCGGTAGCCTCAGGCAGGCCATACGACGCTGGAACGGTCAGCTAGGACTGCGACGGAGGACCAGTCTCCTCCGCCATCGCGTCTCGATCGGCGTATCGGGCTGGGCGCGGCTGCACTTCTGGTGAGAGGCCTGCGGAGCTTGATTGCCTCCCCACCGGGAATCACCACTCACCGATCAGTTCGACCTCATAGAGCTCCGAGGGCCGATCCGGATCGTCCACGTCGACCACCAGATAAAGGCGCCCCGAATCATTCGCCGGACACAGTCCTTCGACCTTGTGCGGGAACAGCTTTCCATCGGGATCGCGCAGTTCGGTCCAGCGCGGGCCAGCCGCACCGGAAAGGATACCGACCGCAGAGCCCGTCACGACCCCGTCGCGGGTCACGTCGGGCGAGTCCTCGGCGCTGGCGGCGTACAGTAGACCAAACGGCGTCATACTGGCATCGGTGAATCCTAACCTGCCTCCATTCAGCAATCCGAGGTCGTATTGCCGGATATTCTCGAGAGCGGGTGCAAGGTTTCCGCCGCGGTCCGTCACATAGGCCCAGAACCCGGCCCAGTCGAGTTCAGCAACCGCGTTGACGGGTTGAAGACCGTCACGCGGGGCGCCGTTGCCCCGGTTGAACAGCCGCAGCCGGCCGTCTGCGTACAACGCGCCTTCGATGTTGAGTTCACTGCCGCTGAAGCGGGTTTCGGCCCGGAGCGCTGCATAGAAGCCGGGCACCTCCAGTGTCCGCATCTCGCCCGACTCCGACAGCAGCACCAACGTCTCCCGACGCGCGCTCGACCCCGACCCGAACGCCAGCAGCGCCTCGCCGCCCTCCCATGGCACCGTGGTACAGGCCTCCAGGTCCAGCTTGAAATGTTTGTTGCCACGTGCTTCGTCGAAGAGGCGCTGCCCGCCTTCACCCGCCGGCAGGGTCACCGGAGAAACTTCGCCGGTCGCGGGGTCGAGCAAGGCGATGAACAGGGCATCGTCCTGAATGATGGCAATGCGCTCCCCCAGACGAACGAGCCCGGACCCCGCCCGGACATGGGCTGGCCGGTCCAGTGAGGGGTCCGAGCCGGACGAATAGCGCAGCGGGGTTCCCTTGCCTAGTACGGCCTGCAACGATGGGTCGCGGCGGCTGGTGACGGTAGAGGACATTATCGAGATTCGGAAATCGGGTTGGTGAAGTGCGATCAGGGCAGGCGGACACCGCAAGCCGGGCGGGCCTCGCGGGACAGAACGGCTAGGAATCGCTGGCGGCCCGCCGCGCGCCCCCTGGTCGGGCACTCGGGTCGCGAGCCTGCATTATACCGGGCAGTGGATCGAGCCTTTCATGCGCCGTGTCGATCGCGGTGGCCTATTGCGGTCGAACCCGTCCGGCCGGGTTTCCAATCCTTCGCAACCTATGTAATCCTGAACGCGGGGCTGGGGATTGCCGTGAGTCACAAACCGCGAGACGTGAGGGCCGGGATGAAATACGCATATTGGGTACTGCTGGCGCTGAGCAGTGGCCTTGCCGCTGTCCAGGCGATGGCGGCGGAAGTCGTCGTCAGAGCCGGCGGCACGACGTTCAGCCCGGAACACGTCGAAATCAACGTCGGCGACACCGTCAAATGGGAGTTGGTCAGCAGCCTCCATACATCGACCAGCGGCACCGATTGCCGCAGGGACGGCAAGTGGGATTCGTCGGGCACGACCTTCAGCCGGACCTTTACCGAGCCCGGCACGTATCCGTATTTCTGCTTCGTCCATTGCTTTTCAGGGATGTCGGGTACCGTCACCGTGAAACCAGCCGCCGTCGAAGATCCGCGGGTCGAGCAGGGGCTGGCGATTGCGCCGGTCCGGCTTCGCTACTCGCCGCGTCAACGCGATGCGGTGGGTCTCGGTAGCTACATCGTCAATGCCCAGGGGTCCTGCGCCGACTGCCACAGCTGCCCGACTTACGCGAAAGGCCACAACCCGTTCAAGGGCGAGCCGAAGCAGTTCAGAGCACGCGGGTATCTGGGCGGCGGAGTCACGTTCGGTCCCTTCGTATCACGCAACCTCACCAAGGACGAAAACGGTCTTCCGGCCGGCATGACCCTGGCGCAATTTCGAGTCACCATGCGGACCGGGAAGGACTTAAAGAACGTTCACCCCGACATCAGCCCGCTGCTGCAGGTCATGCCATGGCCGATGCTCGGGCAGATGACCAACGACGACCTCGACGCCGTCTATCAGTATCTGCGGGCCATTCCGGCGGCCAGCGCAAACCCGGCCGCCTGCAGCGGACCGGGGGAGTAGGCGGAGGCAGGGGAGGACCCCGACGCGGCGCGCCCGACCTACTCGGGATAGACACGACGCCAATCGGTCTTCATGCTGACCAGCGTCCAGCCGCGTTTGGGCGCTTCATCCAGGCCGCGGTCGAGCCGGCCAAAAGCGCTGTGGCGGTCGTAGGCGAATTCGCGCGCGGCATCGTCGTGATGGACGATCAAGCCGAACCGTGCGCCCGGACCCGAGGTGACCCATTCGAGCATCTGGAAGTCGCCATCGGAGTTGCCGAACGCGGCGATCGGCCGCTTTCCGATAAAGGTATTGATGCCGACCGGCTTGCCGGCCTTGTCATCGATGAAGTCGACTTCCGGCAGCCGGACGATCACCGGGTTGCCGTCGCGCACCTCGTACTTCGTCTTCACACTGGAACCGAACACCTGCTCGGGTGGGATTCCGTAGCGCTCCTCGGCGAATACGCGCAGGAATTCGATGCCACCGCCGGACACGATATAGGTTTTGAATCCGTGCGCACGCAGGTAGGCCAATAGTTCCAGCATCGGCTGGAACACGAGGTCCGTGTAGGGGCGCTGGAACTTCGGGTGTTTCGCGGTTGCGAGCCAATCCTTGACGATCACGGCGAACTCATCGCTCGTGTTCCCGACATGGGTCGCGATGACCAATTCCAGCAACCCCTTCTCGCCGGAAGCGGCCAAGGCCTTCATGTCACCCTCGAGCACGGCCTTGAACGGCTGCTTCTTCTTCCATTCGGGATGCTTGGCGGCTAGCGACTTCACGCGGTCGATTGCGAACAGCAACTGGAAGTAGGCGGGCTGCTCCGACCACAAGGTCCCGTCGTTATCGAAGACCGCGATACGGTCGGCGGGCGCGACGTAGTCTGGCCCGCCCTGCTGCGTGACGGTCTGCACAAAATTCAGAATGCGTGACCTCGCGGGGCCTTCGGTCCAGGACGGAAGCGGATCGGGGCCCGCAACGGCAGGGCCGGCGGTAGTCAGCATGGCCGCGATGACCAGGGTGATTAGTGTCTTCATGCTCGGATTCCCTATCAAGAATGCGGGGAGTGTAATGGGTTTGCACTGCAAACCCGCAAGGTGGGGCCCGGTCGCCCCCCCGCCCAATGCCCAGCCGGCTTGCCTGGTCGTGACGAAGCAAGCCGTCAGAGTGTGCAGATGGACCGGAGTGCCCCTCACTGAGGCCGGGCGCGCAGGTACCTTCTCTTTCGCTCTTTCGTACGGGAAATAACCTCTCTAACCGCGCGGTATAGGGAATTGGATCAGCCTTTTCACCCTCTATCCGTCACCGGCACGCGCGAAAGATATAGGTATCAGTCACTCGTGTTCTCGTCGACCAGTCTGTGTCGCCCCGGATCTTGGAGTGCTTACCATCCGCCTGGCACCGGGTATCTGACCAGTGGTTACTCGGCGCCTGAACCCCCGTCTCCGAGATGTCGCAAGGCGCTGCGCGGTATTCTCGGCATGGCCCTTACTCGCGCGGGGACTGAAGTACATCGGGTGAGCACGCGAATCCCCCGAAAATCCCGTATTCTATGCCATGGGCAGCAACGGCGGCGCGTATCCGCGATCGTGTTCCGGTACTGTGCCTGAACGAACCATTTTTGAGTCACGCAGCAAGGAGACAGTAGTGTGCGAAAAATAGCCACCCGCCTCATGTGGGCAATAATCCCAATTCTTTCGGGGTGCTCCACAGGCACCGTCCTGGATGAATACCTTCCGTCGGAACCTCCTACCGTGTCCGGTTTTCCAGGCGCAAAACCCCGCAACGTGCGGTCAGTGGTCGTATGGGGCAATGATGCACGGACCATCGACGCGGCTGCAGCCTGGGTAAAGGCACACGGTTTGTCCGTGATTCACCGCGACCGAATCCACGAAGCGCTCGGGACCCAGGTCGCGACTGAAGACGCTTTCTTGATCAAGGAAGAAACGATCGTCCAAGCGGCCAATGCAGTGGGCGCCGACGCAGTCGTGTTCGCCGACCGCGCGGACGAGGCCCGCCCCCCACTGGTAACGGTCAAGGGCGTTGACGCCCGCACCGGACGGCTGATCTGGACCGGCGATGCGCGCTACGAAACCTTCTTTGGACTGCCGAATACCGAAACCATGACCGTATTGACCGACCAGGCACTGATGACCGCCTGGGGCCTGCAGCCCAAGGAGGACTAAGCCATGATCCGACGTAGCCTCGCCCTCCTCAGCGTCGCCGTGGGCGTCGCATCACTCAGCGGCTGTACGACATCCGGCCGCATGACCGACACACCGCGCACTGCAACCGAGCAGCTGATACTGGATCAGTCGCTCGCACAGACAGTCGCTCACGCCCGCATCAACATACCGGCGGGCCGATCGGTCGCCATCGAGACTTACGGCCTGAGCCCCGACACCGTGCCCGACAAAACGTTCGTGCAGGCCGGCATCACGCGCTGGCTGGGAAAACAAGGCCTGCGGATCCCGGGAGACAAGAATGAACAGTACCTGCTGCGGGTGATGATTCATGCATTCGGCACCAACAGCAACGAGTTCTTCTTCGGTATCCCGCCGGTGACCGGCTCCCTGTTCCCGATCTCCCTGCCCGAGATGGCGTTCTACAAATCCAGCACGCAAAGTGCCTTCACGCGCTTTACGATCGATATCTATGAGCGTGCTTCGGGCAAGTACCTCGCCTCCACGCCGACGTACGAGGGCCACACCTACGTGCGGGGCGCCACGGCCTTCTTCTTCATCACTTTCGGTTCTTCAAACCTGAGCCCCGGGGTGCCCTAGCCGCTCCGTAACCGAGGCGCCGCCGCGCCCGGTCTATCGCCCTGGCCCGGCTATGCAGTCGGGCCATTCTCTTCTTCCGATTAACGTCGTGAGTAGGCCGGAGCCGATTCGCGGATCATCGGCACCGCGGTCTCAGGCCAGCGCCTTCAACAGGGTCAGCAGGATCTCCTTGACCGGAATCCGCAGCGCGACCACGACCAACATCGGCAAAGCGATCGGCACCACGAGCGCGAGCAGCGACTGCTTCCCCAGCGGCAGTGCTCGCATGTTCTGCGCTGCTTCGTACAGCGCGGCCGTATCGGCCACCGGGCCGAGTTCGGGCGCGGTCAGCACCGCATCGTCCCCTACCGGCATCTTGTCTATCCAGCGCCGGCGGACCAGGCGTCCATGCTCTCCGACGAGCGCGCCATAGTCGAGCAGCGCCTGCTTCCGTGTGCGGGCCAGCGTGCCGACCCAGACCAGGTACGGCGAGGCGAACACCAGTAGCAGGACCAGGGCCAGGCCGATCATGCCGGACTGAAGGGCATGCACATCCTTGCCGTGGTAGAGCACCTCGTGCGCCCATTTCGATGCGGGGACTGTCGAAATCGCCAGCAGCACCAAGCTGAATGCCTGCGGAAAACGCTCCAGGAAGCCGAGCCCTCCAGCACCATCCGGATGCGTCGGCACGAGTTGTAGATCCAGCCTGGAGATCCGATGGAACAAGGTGGTCAGCAGGATGACGCGCCACAGCCAGGCGAGCAGCAGAACCAGGAAGATCGCGCGCGAGACGTGGAGGTACCACCAACCACCGAAACCCAAGCCGTCGATGTCGGTCTCGGAGCCAGCCCACGCGAGTTCATGCGCATCGGTCAAGGTGAGCGGCAGGGTTTCCAGAGTAACGATCAGGCCCAGGATCACGATCCACGGATAAACCGTGTCGCGCAACCGCGCGACGCCGACCAGCAACTCCCGAAACCGGAGCACATCGGACGGCCGCACCAATCCCGAGGTCTCGAAGTAGGGAATGAGCCCCGTCGTCAGCCGGTGGCTGGTGCCTTCCGCGAGTATGAACAACGGTATCGCGATCAGGCAGCGCGCGTTGACCCCGAAATGCTGCAACAGCGATTCCCCTGTTGCTTCGGGGCGAAAATGGCCGGCCCAGTAAGCCCACAGTGCCACCGGCAACCACGCGACAAGCGACCAGAAGATCGCCCGCCGAACCACACCGAGGCCGTTTTCCGGCACGAGACCCAGCTTGCGCTGCAAGCGAAACAGCAGATCGTTGCGCACCAGCGAGAGTCCCGCCTCCGCGCCGTCCCGAACGTGTGCATCATGCATGGTGTAGATCACCCCGACTGGGAAAAAAAAACGAGTCGTGCCCATTCGCCGGCAGAGTGCTGGCCCCACCGCAGGCGGAGCGGACGATACACCGGAACCGGATCATGAAACTAGTGATTGGAGCCGGGCGCCTGCAGCGCATGGGGAGCATCGCGCGCGACAACCCATCGGTCAGAGTGCGCCAAAATACCCAATGCCTGGGTGAAAAGATCCCCCCATTCACCTATCGCCCCGCCAATTTCCACACGATTCATGTGTTTACCGGGTGGCACTCGGCTTGCTTAATCGTCCTGTGTGTATCAAGTCACGAACTTTACCGCCAGGACACTGTCACTGCTGGTGAACGCCAGATAAGCAAGATGGCGCGATGGCGCGCCCAGGGGGAATTCATGGTAACTGCCAAGATCAAGGCTCTGCATTCTGCAAACTACGGCGCGATCAATCACTTCTTTGTCAGCCACGAACCGCCCTTTACGCTCACCGACATCCACGAATTCAATGCGATTTACCGCCGCGCCTATCCGGCACTGGCACCGATCGAACGCAAACGCAGTGAAGAGTGGGTGGACTATCTGATCGATCACGTCGAGCGCCCCGAATGGGTCGGGAAAATCTACGGCGTGGTTTGACCCTGTAGGGCCCACCGCGCGCCTGGCGCCCTCACGGACGAAAGCGCTACGCCGCAAAGAACTGCGGGGCGGGATTGAGCCACTGGCGTGGAGCCTACTCGGCGTGGGGTCACCTACTCAAACCGAAAGTATCCGCCCGTACTGGAGAATCGCCCTGCTCGGTCCGGTCGATTGCGAACCGGACCAAGCCGGCGCTGGCTTAGTTGGTACGGGACTTGAGCAGGTCGCGGATTTCGGTCAGCAACTGCACGTCGGCCGGCGTTTCCGGAGGCGGCGGCTCCGGTTGGCTCTTGTTGGCGAGTTCGACTAGCTTGTTCATGGGCTTGATGATCACGAAAAACACCACCGCTGCGGTGATCAAAAAGCTGGTGACCGCACCGATGATGATGCCGACATCCAGTTCGATCAGCTTGTTGACCATATGGGTCACATCCTGTCCGGCGGCATTCTTCTCGGTGACCTCGACCACCTTCTGCATGATCGGGATGGTCAGTTTCGGACTGGGACCACCGCCGGCAAGGGCGATGACCGGCTCTACGATCCCTTTCGTGAACGCCGTGACAATGCCGGTGAAGGCCGCGCCGATAATGACGCCGGTGGATAGATCGACGACACTACCCTTCAAAATGAATTTCTTGAAATCCTCAAGCATCTGCTGTTCCCATATGGTGTGTGACGCGTTTAGACAAGCGAACCGGGCCCAATTTTACAACACCATATCGGTGATCCGTGATTGGAGAACGCCTCTCGCTTCTCTGACGAATCAGCGCACGCTGACGGTATAGCGAACCACCTGAAGGGGTGCCACGCCCGTTTCCCAGGGCCGGCGATACTCGAAGCGCAGTTCGGCCGTGCCGGCGCGGGCGGCGACGAAGCGCCAGATCTCGAAGCCGCCGGCGCCGACGCGCTGGGAAGTTCCGGCGTCCGGTTCGTACGCCGCCGGTCCCGTGGCAATCAGCACAGCCTCGGTCGGCCCGAACGAAGACCAGCGATAACCTGTCGTTGGATTGCCCGGCAGGCGGATCACCAACTCCTGTCCGGGAACCAGCGCCAAGTCGGCGCCGGATCGATCAGCACTGACGACCATTGGCTCCGGTACGGGTGGGAGCGGCTTTACCGCTGCGCAAGCGCCGACGGCAACGAGAGACAGCAGCAGCGCCCAATACGGCGCTTTTTCGGGGCGCATACGGAACTCGCGGTTCAGGGTCAGCGCAGATCGACGGCCACGAAGCGCGCGACGACCCGCCCCGACTCGTCGAGCAACTCGAGACCATCACCACGGATCTTCCAGGCACGCACGGACTCCAGGGTGTGGAAGAAGGCCGTCTCCTGCTCCATGCCGTCGACACAGGCCATCATCGTCGACGCCACCTTGCCGAACGCGACCGACGCGCCTTGCAGCGTGTACGAACCCAGCAAGCGATTGCATCCGCCGGAACCGGCCAGACGCTGCTGCTCGGACTGCAGGATCAGGTGCGGTTCGCGTTGCTGCGGCAATACCTTCACCGGACCGCCGTTCAGTTCGGTCAACTTCCAGTAGGTGTTCGCCAGACTGCGGTCTGGCTTGTAGTCCTGGGTTCGGGAAACGCGCTCCATCATCAACTCCACTGTGCCACCGGAAGACGGCGTGAGCACCGGATACATCCGGGTGGTGGTATACAACAAACGGCCCTCGTGAGTGACTCGGGCGCGCACGCTGTAGCGATGGCCCACCTGCACGCGGGATTCGTCATACGGAATCTCAAAACGGATGGGCACCTGTCCCGCCGGCTTCAGGTCGATACGGCCGATCGCGGTGGACGGCGCATCGGCCCTGGAGACATCTTCCACTACCGCTTCGAACGCCGCGTCCGGCGGCAGCGCGATGCGCTCGCGATAGGTCGCGGTGCCGCTGAGCGTTGCTGCCGTCACCGCACCAGCCGCCGGCAGGCCAAGACACGCGACCAAGGAAAACAGGATTTTTCGCTTCATGACGGGTTATCCGAAAGGTCTCCAGAAACGGCAGTGCTTCAAGCAAGGCGCAGCGTGCCCGCGCTCCAGAAGCTTGTCAACGACGACACGGGAACCCGCAGGTCTCCGCGACCACTACGAGCAAGCCCGAAACGAGAGAGCTTGCGGACCGCTCGCCCGTGACCGGCGGCGCGAAACGCGCCCGTTTTCGCCAACTTGCACCAGACTGTAAGCGACGGAAGCGTCGGCGCGGCCTTGGCTCATTGCGCAACGCATCAAACTTTCCCCCCCTGTGAGAATCGATGGTGAATCCCATGAACACTCTTCCACTACCCCGACCATATCGGCGGCGGATCAGCGCCGTCACCGTTTCACTGGCCATTGCGCTCGGCGCCATCGCAATGACCGGCTGCAGCACGACCAAGGAGGCACGCCGCGTCACGCCGGCCGGATTTCTCGGTGATTACTCGGATATGCGCCGTGGAGTCGGTAATGAACCCTACCTGGTATACGGCAATCCCAGAGCCGACTGTCGGCTCTACAGAAAGGCGATGATCGATCCTGTGACCTTGTGGGCTCGCGGCGATCAGTCATCGCTGCAACAACTCGAGGAAAAGGATCGGGATATGCTGCGGACACTCGGCGCCGAGGCACTGCGCCAGACGGTCACCGATGCCGGAATGACGATCGTCGACAGCCCCGGCCCCGGTGTCATGCGCATCCGCGGCGCCTTCACCGAAGCCGAAAAGGCGAACGTCCTGCTAGAAGACATCAGTGCGGCCGCCCCCTACGTCAGCGGTGCAGCAACGGTTTACGCGGAAGGCAAAGGGCAGGCACTGTTCACCGGCGACGTCGCCTACGAACTCGAATACCTCGACTCGGTGACCGGCGAACGCCTGTCAGCGGCGGTCGACAAACGCGTCGGCCTGCTCGACATCCGCAATCTGGATGCCTGGGACAGCGTGCGGGCCGCGTTGAAGGTGTGGCGGGAACGCGGCACTCAGCGACTGATCAGCTGCCATGAAACCGGCTCGTTCACCACCCGGCCGCAGGAACAGACCCTGGACCAAAAGATCGAGAGCTACCGGCCGTAACAGATGCCCGGGACTTTGCGAAAGGCGCCGTCCGAATCACGGTGACTGATGCCCTGCGCCGACGTCTTGGCATCACCCGTCGGGCGAATGCGTAGGAGAGAGGCCGACAGGGTGCCGCGCCCCTCTCCACGCGAGCGGTTGGCCCGTCGCGTCAATGGCAGCTGAACGATGCGGCGACGTCGTCGCCGCCCGTGCCGGAACCCCGGACGGCGCGGCTCGACGCCTTCATCAGAGCGATGCGCAGCGCGCCAGTGAGGCTGGCGCCCAGGCCGATTTGAGCGGCGACAGCCGGCACCAGGATCAGCGACGCGAACGCGAGGCCGGTGCCGAGCAACAGCTTGCCGGATTCGCGGTTGGGAGCAGATGAGCGGAGCGGCGCAATAGCAGTGGCGGTCATTCAGGCTTTCCTCGGTCGTTTTAAGTTATGGGCCGCAGTCAGACTTGGCGACGACCGGATAGATCCAACAATCGTGCCCAAGCGTATCTCCCTTGTTCGATAAGGGGATGCTTACGTGGGCACCATCGAACACGCCCAAAACTGAGTCAAGACCCATAGCCGGGTGTGGCAAATGCCACAGTTTTCGGAGACGAAAGGCGCCACGGCAGTCAGCCTGCGGCGACGCAGGGGGTCGCGAATGACTACCTGATTGCCCTACCATGCTGCCTTACGCATGATGGCGTAGCCCTGCAGCAGTAAAGGGGAACTCCGCATCGATGGTCGCAATCACGGTAGACAGACTGACGAAGCGCTTCGGTACGGCGACGGTGCTGGCCGACATCAACCTGCGCATCGAACCCGGCGAGCTGTTTTTCCTGCTCGGCCCCAGCGGCTGCGGCAAGACCACACTGCTGCGCCATCTGGCCGGGTTCTACACACCCGATGCCGGCACGATCCACTTCGACGACGAAGACGTTACGCATCTGCCCGCGCATCAGCGCGGCACCGGCATGATGTTCCAGAGCTACGCGCTGTGGCCCCATATGACAGTTGCGGAGAACGTCGCCTTTGGCCTTGAAGAGCGCAAGTGTCCCCAACCGGAGATCGCCGCGCGGGTGGCCGAGGCGCTAGCCGCGGTAAAGCTCGAGGGCCTTGGCGAGCGGCGGATCCAGCAGTTGTCCGGGGGACAGCAGCAGCGCGTCGCACTGGCCCGGGCCCTGGTCATTCGACCGAAATGCCTGTTCCTGGATGAACCCCTGTCGAACCTGGACGCCAAGCTGCGCCTGGACATGCGCACCGAGATTCGCCGGATCTGCAAGGAATTCGGCCTGACCGGGATCTACGTGACGCATGACCAGGAAGAAGCCCTGTCGATGGCGGACCGGCTGGCCGTCATGGAAGCCGGGAGGCTGGTCCAGGTCGGCACACCCCTCGAGGTCTACCGCAATCCGGTCAACCGGATGGTCGCGGAGTTCATCGGCGAGACCAACATCCTGCCCGGGACAGTCATCGGTCCCGGCACCGAAGCCGCGCAGTTCGAGGTCGACACCGATACCGGCCCGCTGACCGCATCCTGCCATCTGGCCGGCTGGCGACCCGCACCCGGCGAGCCCGTGTTGGTGTCGCTGCGCCCGGAAGCGCTGCGGCTCACCGACGACGGAGAGACTTCGTCGGACCGCTTCAGCGGGTGCATCGACAACACGATGTACCTCGGTGCGACAGCGCAGTACGAACTGCGACTGAACGACCGGGTGGCCCTGAAGATCACGCAGATGAACCCGACGGCCCTGCTGGAACCGTCCGGAACGACCGTCACGGCGACCGTTCGTATCGACGACGTCGTCATGCTGCCGGGTTGACCCGCGATGAAGCCCACTGAACCGGCCACACCCGGCACGCTTGCCGCGCATCCAAGCCGGCACAAGGAGCTGCTGCTCCTCGGCGCGCTGCTGCTGACGCTCATCGGGCCGTTCCTGCTGCGGTCGGCCGAGACGACGGCACCCATCGCCTACGATCGCCGGCTGGTGATCCTGTCCCCGCACAACGAGCGCATTCGCGCGGAGATCGGCCATGCGTTCGCCCGGGTCTGGAAGGCCCGGACCGGCGAAGCGCTGTATATCGACTGGCGCATTCCGGGCGGTTCCTCGGAAATCGCGCTGTTCCTCAAATCGGAGTTCGCCGGTGCCTTTCAGTATGAATGGCAGAACCGGCTCGGCAAGGGCTGGACGCAGGAGGTGGCGGCCGCGTTCGCGAATCCCAGGCTGCGGGACGAGTCCGGTGCCGGGGCGGACGCACGGCAAACCTTTCTGGCCTCATCGGTCGGCATCGGCGTCGATGTGTTGTTCGGCGGCGGTTCCTACGACTTCCAGCAGCATGCCGATGCCGGCTATCTGGTCGCCCATGATGCGGACGGACAACACGGCCTGACCGCGGTGATGGCCGACCACCCCGACTGGTTCGAGGCGGCGGTGATGCCGGCGCAGGTCGGCGGCGAGCCGTTCCGGGACCGCTCGGCGCGCTGGATCGGCGTCGTGCTCGCGAGTTTCGGCATCGTCTACAACCGGGACGTGCTGCATCGGCTCGGTGTACTGTCGGAGCCGGCGCAGTGGGCGGATCTCGCCGACCCGGCCCTGCTCGGCCAGGTCGCCCTGTCGGACCCAACCAAAAGCGGCTCGGTCGCCAAGGCCTTCGAACTGATGATCCAGCAACAGATGCACCAGGCCGTCGCGGCCCTGTCGCGCGAGCCCGGCTCGGCGACCGCTCCGGCCGCGGAGCTGGAAGCCGAGGGCGTGCGGCGGGGCTGGGAAGCCGGACTCCGGATGATCCAGCGCATCAGCGCGAACGCGCGTTATTTCACCGATTCGGCCGCGAAGATTCCGCTGGAGGTGGCACGGGGCGACGCCGCGGCCGGAATGGCGATCGACTCCTATGGCCGCGCCACCGAGGAGTTCGTCCGCCAGGCCGACGGCACTTCGCGCGTGGGCTTCGTGGCACCCCGGGGCGGCACGTCGATCAGCGTGGATTCTATTGCCATGCTGCGCGGGGCCCCCGACCCGGAACTGGCCACCGCGTTCATCGCCTTCATCCTTTCCCCGGAGGGGCAGAAACTCTGGGCCTTTCGTCCCGGCGCGCCGGGCGGCCCGATCGATACGGCCCTGCGACGGCTGCCGGTGCGCAAGGACTTCTACACCGAGGAAAACCGGCGCTTCATGACCGATCCCGCGGAGCGCCCCTACTCCCTGGGTGAGGTCTTCGTCTATCACCCGGAATGGACCGGCCCGGCCTTTGCCGGGATCCGCTTCCTGATTCGAGTGATGTGCGCGGACACTCACCGGGAAATGAAACGGGCCTGGCAGGCCCTGGTCGCACATGGCTTCCCGGCCCCGGCCGTGGCCACCTTCCATGACCTTAGCCAGGTGAGCTACGACCAGACGGTGGGCCGCATCGCACAAGTGCTGCGGGCCCGCGACCGCGTGCAGGAGGTGCGTCTGGCGCGCGAACTCGGCGATGCGTTCAGGGCGCAATACCGGCGCGCCTACGACCTGGCCGTCAGCGCAGGACCCAAGCCATGAGCAAGACCCTGAGCCGTACCGTATTCGGGGTGATGCTGGTGTTCTTCGCGCTGTTCTTCGTGCTGCCGATCTGGGGCACGCTGCGCAGCGCCTTCATCGATGCGGACGGGCACTTCACGCTCGAGTTCGTGCTGGAAGTATTCCGGAATGCCTTGTACCGGGAGGGGCTCGTCAACTCCTTCATCATTGCTGCCTGGACCACGCTGGGCTGTCTGCTGACGGCCCTGCCGCTCGCGATCGTCTACGTGCGTTTCGATTTTCCGGGAAAGACCCTGCTCAATTCGCTGGTGCTGACGCCGCTGATCCTGCCGCCCTTCGTCGGCGCGCTCGGCATACAGGCCATGCTGGGCCAGGCCGGCGCGCTGAACAGCCTGTTGATGGGTCTCGGCCTGATGAGCCGCGAGCAACCGATGGACTGGCTTGGGAACGGCCAGATGGCCGGCGTCGTCATCATGAACGTGCTGCACCTGTACCCCATCGTCTACCTGAACGCCGCCGCGGCCCTGGCAAACCTCGACCCCGCGCTGGAGGAAGCGGCCTCGAACCTCGGCTGCCCACCGTGGCGACGGTTCTGGCGGATCACGCTGCCGCTGACGATGCCCGGCATCTTCGCCGGCAGCGCGATCGCCTTCATCTGGGCCTTCACCGAGCTCGGCGTGCCGCTGGTGTTCGATTTCGACCGCGTAACCTCGGTGCAAATCTTCAACGCGATCAAGGATCTCAGCAACAACCCCTTCCCCTACGCCCTGGTCGTCGTCTTGCTGTTCTTCTCGACGCTGTTCTACGGGCTCAGCAAACTGGCCTTCGAGCGCAGCGTCGCGACCGGCGGCGGCCGCGCGACGACCGGCCGCGAGACCGTGACGCTGTCGGCACCGCGGGCTTTGCTGTGCACGGCGGCGTTCGCGACCCTGACCGGGCTCGCGCTGATCCCCCACCTCGGCGTGATCCTGCTGTCGTTCGCGCAGGACTGGTACGCGACGATCATTCCCGACACCCTGACCTTGCGTCACTACGAGGAGGCGCTGGGCCACGAACTGACGCTGGGCTCGATCGCGAACAGTCTGAAATACGCCTCGCTGGCGACCCTGCTCGATGTCGTACTCGGCATCGGCGTCGCCTACGTGGTGGTGCGTACGACCCTGCCGGGACGGCAGTTGCTGGATGCGATGGCCATGCTGCCGCTGGCAGTGCCCGGTCTCGTGATGGCCTTCGGTTATCTGGCATTGTCGCGTGAAGGCCAGCCGTTGCATGCGCTCATGTTGGGCGAAGACCCGTTGCTGCTGCTGGTCGTCGCCTACGCGATGCGGCGGCTGCCTTACGTGGTCCGCTCTGCCGCCGCCGGCTTCCAGCAGGTGAATCCCATCCTGGAAGAAGCCGCGCAAAACCTCGGCGCCTCGCCGGAACGCGCGCTGTGGCGCATCACGCTGCCGCTGGTCACGCCGAACCTGATCGCCGGCGCGTTGCTGGCGTTCTCGTTCGCGATGCTCGAAGTCAGCGACTCGATGATCCTGGCCCAGCAGGCGGCGCACTTCCCGATCACCAAGGCCATCTACACGCTCGCCTCCTCGCTGGGCGACGGCCCGGCGCTGGCCGCAGCGCTCGGCGTCTGGTCGATGGTCTTCCTGACGATCACGATGCTCGGCGCCGGCGCCGTGCTGGGCAAGAAACTCGGCGCGCTATTCCGGACCTGAGCCTTCCGTATGTCTCCGATGGGGCTGCACTCGCGTTGACATTCCGGGCGGCGCTGCCCATGCTCCCGCGGCTTGGCGCCCGGCTTAAGCCCTTTTCCTGACACGCTGATTTCCAAGAGGACTGCAATGCGGAGTATCCGGCCTTTCCTGCATGATCTATGGACCCTGCTGAAACCCTACTGGGTGTCCTCCGATCGCTGGCCCGGCCGCATCCTGCTCGGCGTGATCGTCGCGATCAGCCTGTTCCTGGTCTACCTGAACGTGCGCCTGAATACCTGGAACGGTGAGTTCTACAACGCCCTGCAGGACAAGAACGAGGCCGCGTTCTGGAAGCTGCTGATCGAATGGGGCGTGATCGTCTGCATCTACGTCCTGTTCGGCCTGACCCGGATCTATCTGCAGATGTGGCTGCGCATCCGCTGGCGCGAATGGCTGACGCGCCGCTTCATCGACCGCTGGCTGAGCCATCGGGCCTACTACCGGATGCAGTTCGGCAACGGCGTCACCGACAACCCGGACCAGCGCATCGCCGAAGACCTGAAGCTGTTCGTCGACACGACCCTGGATTTGAGTCTCGGATTCCTGAGCCAACTCGTCACGCTGATCTCTTTCGTCGCGATCCTCTGGCAACTGTCGGGCAGCCTCACCTGGAACGGCGTCACCATCCCCGGTTACATGGTCTGGGTCGCGCTGATCTACGCGATCGTCGGCACCTGGCTTACGCACATGATCGGCCGGCGCCTGATCGGTCTGACCTTCGACCAGCAGCGCTACGAGGCCGACTTCCGATTCGGGCTGGTGCGCTTCCGCGAGAATGCCGAGGCCGTCGCCCTGTACCGCGGCGAGAACGACGAGCGGCGCGGCTTCTTCGACAACTTCGGCCATGTCGTGCAGAACTGGCGCCAGCTGATGACCGTACAGAAGAACGTCTTCGCGATGACGACCTTCTACAGCCTGGCCGCAAACATCTTCCCGGTCATCGTCGCGGCGCCGCGGTATTTTTCCGGCGCGATGCAACTCGGCGGTATCACGCAGACGGCGGGCGCCTTCGGGCAGGTCCAGGGCGCGCTGAGCTTCTTCGTCGACAGCTACACCGATCTGGCCCAGTGGCGCGCCGTGGTCGAGCGGCTGACCACCTTCGAGCGCGCGATTGCCGAAATCGAGCGGGCCACCCTGGCCGGCGATGGGTTCAAGCTGGATACGCACGCCGACAGCGATCTGGAACTCGCGGGGGTGAGCCTGAAGCTGCCGGACGGCCGCGCCCTGGTCGACCATGCCGACCTGAGCTTTGTCCGCGGCGACCGCGTGCTCGTGACCGGCGCGTCGGGATCGGGCAAATCGACGCTGTTCCGGACGCTGGCCGGCATCTGGCCGTTCGGGCACGGCCGCGTCACGAAGCCGAAGCAGGCCCGCATGCTGTTCCTGCCCCAGCGGGCTTACCTGCCGATCGGCACGCTGGCCGACGTGCTGCGCTACCCGGAAAGCTCACTGGAGGTCAGCGAAGACCGGCTGGCCGAGGCACTGCGCGCCGTTGGCCTGCCGCATCTGATTCCCGCGCTGGGCGAACACGCGCACTGGGCGCAGCGGCTGTCCGGCGGCGAGCAGCAGCGCATCGCGATCGCCCGCGCCTTGGTCATCCAGCCGGATTGGCTGTTCCTGGACGAGGCCACCTCGGCGGTCGACGAAGACGCCGAGAGCGAGCTATACCGCCTGCTGGCGCAACACCTGCCGCAGGCCAGCATCATCTCGATCGGCCACCGGGCGAGCCTCCGCGCCTACCACGGTCGGGAACTGCGTCTGGCGCGCGATCCGGCGTCGGGTCAGCCCGGACATTTCGTGGACCAGCCACTTCCGGCCAGCGCGCCGGCCTGAGGCGGGCGGCACTGCGCCGGGCTCATCAGCTCTTGGGTCGGGCACTGTCGACGGTGATCGATGAGTTCCATTGGGGGTTGGCGCCGTGCGCTGGCTTGTCGAATAAGCAGTCAGGTGCTGTTAGCCTTCAATGCTGCCGATGGCCGCCGTGGAAGTGGTCCCGGCTCGAATGGATATAATCGTCGCTCATGATGGCCAGCGTACTCACTCCGCACGTCACCGAGATCCCCGAGCTCTGCCGCCGCTACGGCGTGGCGCGGCTGGAGCTGTTCGGTTCGGCAACGACCGATGCCTTCGACCCCGAACGCAGCGACCTCGACTTTCTGGTGGATTTCGACGAGAGTCCAGCCAATCTCTTCCATCGTTACTTCGGGCTGAAAGAGTCTCTCGAAGCGCTCTACGAACGCGACGTTGATCTGGTGATGATCACGGCGATGCAAAATCCCTATTTCATAGCATCAGCGAACAAGACCCGGCAGGTCGTCTATGCAGCCGAAGACACCCAAGCTGCTTGAGGACATCCGGGACGCCGCGGCTTTCGTCAGCGAAGCCGTGCGGGGCAAGACGATCGATGACTACCATGACGACCGCATTCTGCGGCAGGCTATCGAACGCAACTTCGAAATTATCGGGGAAGCCATGAAGCGCCTCGCGCAGCACGACCCGGACTCGGTTGCAGAGATCGGCGACTACCGTCAGATCATCGCGTTTCGAAACATCCTCATTCACGGCTACGACCTCGTCGATCACCGGCTCGTCTGGAGCACGATCCAACAACAGGTTCCTGCACTGCTCAGAGACGTAACCGCCCTACTCGGGTCCGACGATTGAAGCGCGGCACGCCGGCGCGCCGCCGGAAGCACATGCCCAGGCATTTCGGGTATCGTTAACCGCCTGATCGTTATTGTCTCCAACCGCTGAGTACCTGGTTACAATACGGTACAGGGGGCAAGGGACTTCAGGGGCATGATTCCACCGGAACAGCGTGCACGGCAGCAGATCGATCGCTTGTTGGAGCAGGCGGGCTGGTTCGTCTGCTCGCCGGCCGAGGTGAATATCACCGCTCATCGCGGCATCGCGCTGCGCGAGTTTCCGCTGAACACGGGATTCGGCGTCCCGTCCCCCCGATTATCTGCTCTACGTCGATGGCAGGGCGGCGGGGATCATGAATGTCAAACTGCCCGACCCGACGCGTTGCATTTCTCCACACAGGGAACGGCGCGCTTAACCTGCCGCGCTGGCGAAAGTCCGGTGGCACGACTGATTGAACCCAATGAATCCGGCAGAACGAGAATTCCTCAACAGCCTCGATAAGAAACTCTGGAACGCTGCCAACAGGCTGCTGCCCATGCTCGATGCGGCAGTCTACAAGCACGTCGTCCTGGGCCTGATCTTTCTCAAGTACATCTCGGACGCTTTCAAGGAGCGGCGTGCCGAGTTGGAAGCCGCTTTTGGCGACCCACAGCACGATTACTACCTGGGCGACGATGCCGGCGATCTGATTGCCGAAGAACTCGAAGCCCGCGACTACTACACGGAAAAGAACGTGTTCTGGGTGCCGGCGCTGGCGCGCTGGGACTTCATCCAGGCGCACGCCAAGGTGGCCGTTGGCACCAAGCTGGAGGTCAAGAACGGCAAGACCAACGAGTACGAGTTCAAGGGCATCGGCCGGCTATTGGACGACGCGCTGGAGGCGGTGGAAAAGGAGAACCCCAAGCTCAAAGGGGTTCTGGAAAAGGACTACGCCCGCAAGCAGATCGACGATGCTCTACCCGGCCTGATTAACGAGGTCATTGGCAAAATCCCCTTCCACCACGGCACGCTCAAGGCCAAGGACATCCTCGGTCATGTCTATGAATATTTCCTCGGCGAGTTCGCCATTGCTGAGGGCAAGAAGGGCGGGCAGTACTACACACCCAAGAGCATCGTGACCGTCATCGTCGAGATGCTGCAGCCCTTCCAGGGGCGTGTGTACGACCCCTGCTGCGGCTCGGGCGGCTTCTTTGTGCAGAGCGAAAAATTCGTCGAGGAGCACGGCGGCCGCGTGGGCCAGCTTTCCATCTACGGCCAGGAGTCCAACCCCACCACCTGGCGTCTCGCATCGATGAACATGGCGATCCGGGGCATGGACTACGACTTCGGCAAGGAACCGGCCAGCACTTACACCCGCGACCAGCACCCCGACCTGCGCGCCGACTACATCATGGCCAACCCGCCCTTTAACATGAAGGAGTGGAACGCTGGCGTGAAGGACGACGACCCGCGCTGGAAGTACGGCATCCCGCCCGCGGGCAACGCCAACTTCGCGTGGATGCAGCACATGATCCACCACCTGGCACCGCAGGGCAGCATGGCGCTGTTGCTCGCCAATGGCTCGATGAGCAGCAGCACCAACAACGAAGGCGAGATCCGCAAGGCCATCGTCGAGGCCGACCTCGTCGAATGCATGGTGGCGCTGCCCGGCCAGCTCTTCACCAACACCCAGATCCCGGCCTGCATCTGGCTTCTCACCCGCAGCAAGTCCGCCCGAAATGAGTGGCGCGACCGCGCGGGCGAGACGCTTTTCATCGATGCCCGCAACCTGGGCTACATGAAGGACCGCGTGCTGCGCGACTTCAGCGCGGATGACATCCAGAAGATCGCCGGCACCTTCCACACCTGGAAGCGTGGCGAGGGCTACGCCGATGAGCCCGGCTTCTGCAAGGCCGCGAAGCTGGAGGACATCCGCAAGCACGACCACGTGCTGACGCCCGGCCGCTACGTGGGCGCGGCTGAGCAGGAGGCCGACGGCGAGCTATTCGAGGAGAAGATGGCACGGCTGACCGGGCAGCTCGACGAGCAGTTTGCCGAGAGCGAAAAACTGGAAACTGCGATCCGGCGCAATCTTGCAAGCCTGGGCTTCGCCATGGAGAAAACGAAGTGACCGAAAAACTCGACTTGAGCGCGTTTCGTAACGCGATCGTTTCGCTTCAAGAGGGAATCGGCGTGGTGAGCAACGATCACTGGTTCAACGCACAGTCCCCTGCAGTTAAAAACACCCTGATCGCCGGCGTGATTCAGAACTTTGAGTTTGTTTACGAACTCGGCGTCAAAATGATACGCAGGCAAATCGAGAAAGAAGCCGCAAGTCCGACGGAAGCCGATTTCGCCGATTTTCGCGATCTCTTGCGTACCGCAGCCGAAAAAGGATTGATTGCCGATGTGGAAGCATGGTTTGGCTATCGCAAGATGCGCAACATTACTGCACACACATACGACCATCAGAAGGCCAAGGCCGTTTACGATGGCACGCTGACCTTTATTCGCGACGCCTGTGCCTTGTTGGAAGCCTTGGATGTCCGCAACCGCTAAGCCGCCGCGGATAGACATTCGCCCCGACCACTGGGTCATCGTCCGCGACATTCTGCACAAGCATGTACCGCAGTACGAGGTTTGGGCCTTTGGTTCGCGCGCCACTTGGACGGCCAAGGACTATTCCGATCTCGATCTGGCGGTGATCACCGACCGGCCCTTAAGCATCTCGGTAAGCGCCGCGCTCGCCGACGATTTGTCCGAATCCGATTTGCCGTGGAAGGTGGATGTTGTCGACTGGGCCACCACCAGTGAATCGTTTCGCAAGATCATCGAGCGGGATAAGGTGGTGGTGCAGGAGGGGCAGTATAGAAGGGGCATGGCGGGAAATTTTAATATCGCGACGTTCGATGATCTAATTCGCCGAGGTGTCCTCGCGATCGGCGATGGCTATCGAGCGAAACTCGAAGAGCTTGGCGGAAGTGGTCCGATATTTCTCCGTGCAGGGTTAGTGTCGGACACGCACATTACGTTTGATGGCGCCGAGCGGTTTCATGTGCACCGTGCTTCTAAGGTCGCAAGCAAGATGTCAAAGGCGGGTGATGTAGTCGTCACCACAAAAGGAAATAGCACAGGACGGGTTGCATACGTTGATGACTCGATGCCACCGTTCGTTTACTCGCCACATTTGAGCTACTGGCGCTCCTTGGATCCAAGTGTGCTTTCTCCCGGCTATCTGCGATATTGGTCAAGAGGCGAACAGTTCCAGCGTCAGTTGCGCGGCCTGTCGACATCAACTGACATGGCGCCGTATCTCAGCCTGGTCGATCAGAAGCGGCTCACGATTAGTCTGCCAGCCCCTGAAGAACAGTGCTGTATCGCCCACGTTCTCGGTACGCTCGACGACAAGATCGAGCTGAACCGCCGGATGAACGAAACGCTGGAGGCCATCGCGCGGGCGATCTTCAAGTCCTGGTTCGTCGACTTCGACCCCGTTCGCGCCAAAGCCAGCGGCGAGCCACCCGAGTCCATCTGCCGCCACTTACGGCTAACCCCCGACCTCCTCGCCCTCTTCCCCGACCGCCTCGTCGACTCCGAACTCGGCGAGATTCCGCAGGGGTGGCGGTGGAGTTCAATTGGCCAAGAAGTTTCGATACTCGGTGGCGGTACACCAAGCACAGGCAATCCCGAGTTTTGGAATGGCGAGTATGCGTGGGTTACGCCAAAGGACTTGTCCGGAGCAACTGCAAGGGTGTTAATTGGTTCTGATAGAAAAATCACGCAAGCAGGCGTGAAGAAAATCAGCTCGGGCCAACTGCAGATAGGTACGGTACTACTTTCATCGAGGGCGCCGATTGGTTACCTAGCGCTGACTATGATCCCCGTCTCAGTCAATCAGGGTTTCATCGCCATGGTCTGCGACAAGAGACTGCCGAATACCTATGTTCTGCAATGGGCTATCGAGCATCTTGACGCAATCAAGCAAAGAGGAAGTGGAACAACCTTTGCTGAAATTAGTAAAACGAACTTTCGACCGATGGCCGTGCTTGTTCCCGGGAAGCATGTGCTGAAAGCTTTTCATCAATACGTCATGCCTCTGTATGATCAGATTACCGCAAGGGTTCATGAATCGGAAACACTAGGCGCCGTGCGCGACACCCTCCTCCCCAAGCTCCTCTCCGGCGAACTGCCAGTTGGTCGAGACATAGCGGCATCGGAATCCCCTTGATATGCAAATCCTGTTTGTCGATGAATCCGGAACGCCGCCTCCGCCCGAAAAGCAGCACGACACGCCGCTATTCGTTCTCGGCGGTCTTGTGGTGCCGGAGGACTTCTGGACCAAGCTCGCCACCGACCTTAACCGTTTGAAGGCTGCCTTCAAGATCGAAGGGCAAATCAAGTGGCGGTATTTTGCGCCCAGTAAACCCGGGGCCAAGCCGAACAGCCTTTCCCACCTGACCGTGGCGCAAAAGGAGATCCTGCGTAGCAAGCCTTTGGGGCCATCCGGAACTACAAGTCGCTGCGGACCATCTGCGTCGTGACGCATGTGCCAATGTCTTACAGGCTGCCCTACATCAGGACGGCAGATGATCTTTACTGGTACAGCTACAAGCAACTAACCGAGCGCTTTCAGTACTACCTACAGGACCTAGAGCGCACCGTCGGCCAGCGCGTGCATGGCATTGTGGTCTGCGATCACCGCGCGCCCAAGGATGATGAACGCCTGCGCGAGCTGCATCATCAACTGTTGGCGGGTGCCAAGACCACGGCGTCGCGCTACGCAAACCTGATCGAAGGCTTGTTCATTGCGCCTTCACATCTTAGCGTCGGGATCCAGTTTGCCGACATGGTGGCCGGCGCGGTCTTCCGCCAGTTCAAGGCAGGCGACGCTCGGTTCTATTCCCAGATCGAGCCCTCATTCAGACGCTCGCCGTCCGGCCAGATAGAAGGATACGGTCTGGTGAAATTTCCGAAGACGGGCTGGTAGCAAGGGGTAAGGCGCCGTGTCGGAGGTTTCCCTCGCGATCCTGCTAGTAGCGGCGCAGTCACGGCGTAAGGCTAAAGCTAACCGAGAAACCAAGCCAAGTCAATCACGCGGGATCCGAACATGAACGGCTTGACCTGGTTCCAGGATGCTGGCTGGACATGCCGGAACCAAGAGGATATCGAGCCTGAAGGTGATGCACCCGAGCGGGCTACCGGCTTGCGTTTGCGATCCTTTTGGGGCCGAATCCATTCGGTGGAACGGACAGGCAAGTTCCGATTTTGGCCGGTTATCAGCATTGGTGTCTGCGTTACGTGATAGATGCAAAGATTCCGAATCAGAGCTTGCGGGAGCGATATACCAGGGCCAGCGGCAAGCTCAACGGCTGGGGGTTGAAATGTTTCCCCTGAAAAACAAAAGGCCCCGGTGCTTCCACCGAGGCCTGCTGCCGACCGGGAATCCCCAATCCGCTGTGCGGATTATCGGTGCGCCGGAGGAAGATTTCAAGCCGGAATATCTTATGGCGGGCCCAGCACCATGACCGAGGACGAACTCGAACAATTGGCCCTGAGCTGGTTCCAGGACGCCGGCTGGGAATATCGACACGGGCCGGACATCGCGCCGGAAGGCGAGACACCCGAACGGGCCGACTATCGGCAGTTCATTCTTACGGGCCGTCTGCAGGAGGCCCTACATCGCCTCAATCGAGGTATCCCAGCGCCGGTACTCGACGAGGTGTTGCACCGGGTAGCGAAGTTGCACGAGCCGTCCCTGGTGCAGAGCAACAGGCGCTTTCACGAGGCCCTGATCGATGGCCTGCCGGTGGAAGTGGGCCAAGGGGGCAACAAGCGCGGCGACCGCGTGCGGTTGATCGATTTCGAGCACCCGCCGGCCAATCGATATCTGGTGGTCAACCAGTTCACAGTAAAGGGTAGCAAGCAGCCGCGTCGGCCCGATCTGGTGTGCTTCATCAACGGGCTGCCTATCGCCGTCATCGAGCTAAAGAACCCAACCGACCGGCAGGCGGACATCTGGTCCGCGTTCAACCAGATCGAGACCTATAAGACCGAGATTGCCGACTTGTTCGTGTTCAACGAAGCGGCAGTGATTTCCGACGGCTTGAATGCGCGCATCGGCTCGCTGACGGCCGACCGCGAGCGCTTTCTACCCTGGCGTGTGGTCCGTAATGAAAACGACCGGCCGCTCTTGCAGTTCGAGTTGGAAACCGTGGTACGTGGCTTCTTCGCCCCGGACCTGCTGCTCGACTTCCTGCGCTACTTCGTGCTGTTCGAACAAGGCGAGGACGGCGTCATCAAGAAGATCGCCGGCTATCATCAATTCCACGCGGTGCGTGAGGCGGTGCGAGTGGCAGTGATTGCCGCGACGCAAGTTCCTGTGCCGGAGCGTGCCGCCCGAGAAGAACGCGCGACCTATGGCAAGCGGGTCGAAGCCGGTTCACGTAAGGGAGGGATCGTCTGGCACACCCAGGGTTCGGGCAAGAGCCTGTCGATGGTGTGTTTTGCAGCCAAGTTGATGCAGCGTGCCGAAATGCAGAACCCGACCTTAGTGGTCGTGACCGATCGCAACGACCTCGATGGTCAGCTTTTCCAGACGTTCATGGGCGCGCGTTCGCTGTTGCGGGAGTCACCGCAACAGGCCGAAGGTCGAGAGCAACTGAGGGAACTGCTCGCCGGCCGCCCCTCGGGCGGCATCATCTTCACGACGGTGCAGAAATTCTCGCCCGCAGCAGAGGAGGAGCAGTTCCCGAGGCTGACCGAGCGCTCCAATGTCGTGGTCATCGCCGATGAGGCTCACCGCTCGCAATATGGGTTTCGGGCGGTACTCGACAAAAAGTCTGGAAAATTCAAGTACGGCTTCGCCAAGCATCTGCGCGACGCGCTACCCAATGCGACGTTCGTCGGATTCACGGGCACGCCGGTAGAGACCGAGGACAAGGACACGCGAGCGGTATTTGGTGACTACGTCAGTGTCTACGATATCCAGGATGCGGTAGACGATGGCGCAACGGTACCGATTTATTACGAGAGTCGCCTGGTCAAACTGGATATCAATCAGGCCGAGATCGAAGAACTCAGCGACCAGGTCGAGGAAATCTTCGAGGACGAGGAGGACGCCGCAAAAGAAGCGGCCAAAACCAAGTGGGCCGCCCTGGAAAAACTGGTGGGCGCCGAGCCACGCGTTCGGGAAGTCGCCGCGGACCTGGTCAAGCACTTCGAGGGGCGTGTGGCTGCCATCGACGGCAAGGCGATGATTGTGGCCATGAGCCGCCAGATCTGCGTGGACCTGTTTGATGCGATCGTCGCGCTGCGACCGCAGTGGCAAGGCACCCTGGTTCCGAGCAAGGATGCCGAGAAGCCAAGCCACTATAGCCCCGACGATGGGGTCATCCGAATCGTAATGACCGGCTCGGCCGCCGATGACGGGAAACTACGGCCGCATATCTACTCCAACAGGGCCAAGAAGCTGCTGGAGAAGCGATTCAAGAATCCGAGCGACCCGCTGAAAATCGTGATCGTGCGCGACATGTGGCTCACCGGCTTTGACGTGCCCTGCCTGCACACGATGTATGTGGACAAGCCGATGCGCGACCACAACCTGATGCAGGCCATTGCTCGGGTAAACCGGGTGTTCCGGGACAAGGAGGGCGGCCTGGTGGTGGACTACATCGGCATCGCGGCAGAATTGCGCCGAGCACTGAAGACTTACACGGAAAGCCGCGGTAAAGGCCAACCGACCCTGGACACGGCGGAGGCGCTCGCCAAGCTTCAGGAATTGATGGAGGTCGCACGGGGCATCCTCTACGGCTTCGACTACCAGGACTTTCGCACCGAGGCTGTCAGCTTGCTGCTGCCGGCCGCCAACTTTGTGTTGGGGCTGGAGGACGGGAAGAAGCGCTGGTTCGATGTGGTGCTGGCGATCACCAAAGCCTTCTCACTCTGCGGGACCATGGACGAGGCAATCGACCTGCGTGAGGAGATTGCGTTCTTTCAGGCGATCAAGAATGTCATCGCCAAGGCGACGGAAACCGACAAGAAGCTGGCTCAAGACCGCAAGAATGCAGTGCTCAAGCAAATTCTCGATAACGCGGTGGTCGCCGATGGCGTCGAGGATATCTTCAAGCTCGCGGGCCTGGAACGACCGGATATCGGGTTGCTGTCTGACGCCTTTCTCGAGGAGGTGCGGCAGTTGCCGCAACGTAACTTCGCCGTGGAACTGCTGCAGAAACTCCTGAACGACGAGATCAAGTCGCGTAGTCGCACCAACGTCATTGTGGAGAAGAAGTTCAGTGATCGACTGCAGGTGGCGCTGAACCGTTACCGCAGCCGAGCGATAGAAAGCGCACAGGTGATTGAGGAACTTATCGTTATGGCGAAGGAGTTCCGCGAAGCAGCCAAGCGCGGCGAGAACTTGGGGCTGAACGAATCGGAGCTCGCGTTCTACGATGCCCTGGCGAACAACGAGAGTGCGGTGCGCGAACTGGGCGATGACGTGCTGAAGAAGATCGCGTTCGAGTTGACCGAAAAATTGCGCAGCAGCACGAGCGTTGACTGGCAGAAGCGTGAGAGCGTGCGGGCACGCTTGCGGAACCTGGTGCGAATCACCTTGCGCCGCTATAAGTACCCGCCCGATAAACAGGAAGAAGCCATCCGACTGGTGCTGGAACAGGCGGAGCGGCTGTCGGACGAGTGGACCCGGTAGACCCCGTACAATCAATGAATTGAGGGTGTCCGCTCAGCGATGCCAGTGCTGAACCGGATTCCGGCTCGGAGGCCGGAATGACGCCTGACGGCCGCTGGCGCGCCTACGAATACGACGAGCTGGTGGCACGCGACAAGGCGAGCCTGGACATCTTCTGGCTCAAGGACGACAGCCTGGCCGATTCCGACAACCTGCCGCCACCCGAGGTGATCGCGCAGGAGATCGTGGACGATCTGGAGGCGGCGCTGGAGCAGTTCCGGTTGATCGCGGGTGACTTGGCCGAGAAGCCGGCCTGATCTATGGCTCACCTTCGAACATGGCGGCGACGTTTAGACACCGCGCCTGAGGCTACAGAATCAAGCAAACTTGAATTGCTTTGATATCGGCGATCAGACAAAATTCGTTTCTCTTGATGACATGACCCGCCGCCGTGCTCCAAGTCTCCGACCAGGAAATCGACAACCGTCTGCGCGAAGAGAACCCCTGGTGGGTGTCTGGCGCGGGCATCGACCGGGACTACGCCGAGTTCCCCCGCCGCGCGTATCTCCCGCCCTTTGCGCGATTGGTGCGCCAGACAGCGCCGCAACGCGCCGTGCTGCTGCTGGGACCGCGCCGTGTGGGCAAGACCATCATGGTCTTCCACACGATCGACGCCCTGCTGCGCGACGGGGTGGCCGGACGCGACATCCTCTATGTGTCGCTCGAAACCCCGACCTATTTCGGCCAAAGCCTCGACAGACTGGTGCGGCGCTTCCAGCGGGCGTTCGAGCGTTCGCCGGGCGCGCCGCTGTACGTGTTCTTCGACGAGATTCAGTACCTCAAGGGTTGGGAGGTGCATCTCAAGTCGCTGGTCGACACACAGCGTGGCTGCCGCTTCGTGGCCACCGGCTCGGCTGCTGCGGCGCTGAAGCACAAGAGCGCGGAGAGCGGTGCCGGGCGTTTCACCGAGTTCGTGTTGCCGCCACTGACCTTCTTCGAATATCTGCGCTTCACCGGTGCCGAGGACGACCTCATCGCTAGCGACGATGACCGCGACGACGCCTCGCGCTTCAAGGCACTGGACATCACGGGCTTGAATGACACCTTCATCCACTACCTGAACTTCGGCGGCTACCCCGAGGCCGTGTTCTCGGAAGCCGTGCGCCGGAACCCGCGCCGCTATATCAAGAACGACATCATCGACAAGGTGCTTCTGCGCGACCTGCCCAGCCTGTACGGCATTGCCGACGTGCAGGAACTGAACTCACTCTTCAACACCCTGGCCTACAACTCGGCGGAGGAAATCAGCCTGGAGGGCCTAGCCCAGTCCAGCGGCGTCAGCAAGCCCACGCTGGCCAAATACCTCGACTACCTGGAGGCGGCCTTCCTCATCAAGCGCATCCGCCGCGTGGACGAAAACGCCGCGCGCTTTCGCAAAGCGATGACCTTCAAGGTGTACCTGACGAACTCGACGATGCGGGCTGCGCTGTTCGCGCCGCTGACCGCGGACCACCCGGCCATCGGGCATCTGGTGGAGACAGCCGTCTTCAGCCAGTGGCTGCACAATGATGCCTATATCGAATCGCTGCACTACGCGCGCTGGAAGAAGGGCGAGGTTGATCTGGTCAGCCTCGATGCGAGGCAGAAACCGCGCTTTGCCGTGGAGGTGAAGTGGTCCGACCGGCCCTGGGACGACCCCCGCGAGGTGAAGGGCCTGGTCGACTTCGCCCGACTGCACACGCTCGCCCGGATGCCGCTGGTGACCACGCGGACGGCCAGGGGCGTGAAGACGGTGGATGGCATTGACGTCGAGTTTGCGCCAACGAGCCTGCATTGCTACACCGTGGGCCGCAACACGCTGGAGCGATCGCGGTGAACACCTCCAGCCTCCTCCGGAAGCTTCGGAACTACTGCAACGGCTGGTGGCCTGGACGGAGCCTCGCCCGTTCGCCACCATGGCAGGCCCGGCGGTGAGGACAATTCGGGTCCCTGGCCGCAAACTCGGGAGAGTCGCGGGCCCCCAAGTTGAGTGGTGTAACAAACGGGCGTTACAGAACGGAGTCAGGCCAGACCGTCCTGGCTACCGCGACGACGCTACGTTCGATCGTTGCCCGGCAGGAACCCGTTGAAGTCCAGGCGTTGCGGAGTGACAACCCAACCCCGCCCGCAAACCGATCAGCAGCATCCGAACAGCCCGCCCGCGATCGCCAGCTCCCAGCGGTCTCGACAGTGAGCGAACGGGACGAGGACTGACGATCACGAGACGAGCCCTGGCTTCGTCGTGCGGCCCCCGGGCGTCCGTATGTTCCGCGTATCAAGACCCGCCAAGCCGGCTTCTCTTCCCATTACGCCCGCCCACTGCAGCGGAGGCCGTCACGGTGCGGTCGCTACACGCCGCGCCCCGCAGAAAATGCATGGGCTCGTAACCGGGAAGGTCGGACGGGTCGACGGCGAAGGCCCAGAACTGGTTGGGCTGTGTCGGCACGAAGTCGTTGTCGGAACTGACGATCAGCAGATGCCGGCCATCGGGCAAGTCGGGCCCAAAGGTCAGGCCCTCGACCTTCTCCGGCATATACGGGATGCCGGCATTCAGGAGATCCAGGAACAGTGCTTTCTTGACGGGCTCGATCGTACGAGTTTTTCCGGCAACCTCGACACGATTCCCTGCGGGCGGCAGCGAAGGCACGTCGCGGACATCGGTCGCGCCGCTGATATCGATCCGGAAGATCCGCTTGTACGTCGCCTCGGACATGGGCCGGGCATCGTGTTCGACGATCAGGAATTCGTGGTCGTTGATCGCGGCCAGTTCGCTGACCCCATTCAGGGGGGCATCCAGGGGATAGACAAATTCGCGGATCGCGCCACTTTTCAGGTCGATCTCGAGCAGTCGACAGTTCAAGCCGAGCGGCTTGTTCTGTGCGTCCAGACCACTGTCCTGCAACAGCGGCTGCTGCAGGGCGGCGATGAGCCGGCTCCCGTCCGGGGTCAGGGCGAGGCCCTCGAAGCCGCGGTTGTGCTGGCGGCCGTGCAGGTTGTGGTCGCGCTCGACGGCGGCTTTGGCGGAAGGAAAGTCGACCTCGAAACGGTGCGGGATCTGCACGTTGCGGAGCCGCAGCCCGGTCTTCAGATCGATCTCGTAGATGAAAGGGCCGTACTCGTCGCAGACGAAGGCGGTCTTGCCGCAAGCCGTGACGCGAATGCCTTCCGAGTCCAAACGCCTGCCGGCAGGTGAGTTCGTCGTGTCGTAGGCATCGGCTTTTCCGGTGAAGTAGGCCCCGTTTCCGAGGCCCATCAGCAGTGTGGACTTCAGGACGGGTTCCACGCGATACCGGTTCTCCGCTGAGCGCGTCAGACGGATATCGACACGGTACATGCGGTTGATGTAGGAGGTCGAACCACCTTTTGGTCCCCGGTCCGCCAGGGCGAAGTAGGTGGTTCCGTCGCCGCTGTAGGCCAAGCCCGAGCCGATACCACCGACCACGTTTTGTCGCGAGACACCGTCTTCCAGCATCTCAGTCAGTCCCGTGTCATCCGCAATACTGCCCGGGATGGTGCCCTCGCCCAGGAACACCGGCGCGGCCCGGGCATCGCTCACCGCGCTCAACAAGGCGACAGAAACGGCTGCGAGCCCTAACCAGGCGCGCCGCGACGCGGTTGACAGGGGGGCGGCGGCAGCTGCCGGAGAGCGTCGATGATTGCTGCACATGGTCTGGAAGGCCTCAACCCGATCATTGCTGCCATTCCACACTGCCATTGTTACGGCTTTGCGACAATTGAATGGCCTCCCCGGGACAAGGCCTGCGCACCCCCGTGGCACTCCGGGGTACCGGGCGACCGCCTCACGCGCCCAGGCCAGGCCGCAGCGGTCCGTGCGCCTATTGGTCGGGTAAAACTCCGGATCAGCGACTAACCCAGATCTCGACCCGCCGGTTCTTCTCGCGGGCCCACGCGCTTTCTTCGGGTGCCAAGGGCAGGGCCCCACCGAGGTCCAGGATGCTCACGGCACCGATCCCATGGCGGATCAGTTCCGCCTTGACGGCCGCGGCGCCCGCTGTGGCTTCGTCAGGTGCCGCATAGAGGCCATCCGGGCTGTTACCGAAAGCGGCCAGGGTGACCGCATGGCCGCGGTAGCGCGAAGCGTCCAACCATTGGGCGAGCCTGCCGATGTCTCGGGTAGCCTTGTTGTCCAACTCGGCGCTGTGCGGCTTGAAACGGATCGTGACGGGAACGACCAGGGCCGTTTGCGCCAACTGCCGATAGGCGGTGGGGGTATTCGCGGGCAGCTGTCCGAGGAATTGTTCGGGCATCACCGGTTCGACACTTTGGCCGACGAATCCCAGGCGGTCGACGATCGCCTGCCCTTCCGGCGACAGCGCGAACTGCACGAACTCGGCCACCGCAGGATTGGCGGGATGCTCCGGCGTATACAGATAGAGCCGTCGCGTCAGCGGATAGGCTTCGCGGGCGACATTGATGATCGTCGGCGGAATCGGCATTGGGTTGTACGACGCAATGCCGACGGCGCGATCTTGACCGACGAAGGGCAGCGCGACAAACCCGATGGCACCGCGATCCCCTGCAACGGCGGCCGAGAGCTCGCGGCTGTCCACGACATAGCGGGTGTCACCGGCCATGTCACCCATGCGCCCGAGGACCAGGTCCATGAAGGAGCCGAAGGTCCCCGACTCACGGTTGCGTGCGTAGCGATGAATCGGCAGCGTCGGGCCACCGACCTCGCCCCAGTTGCCGGCACTGCCGCTGTAGATCCGGGCAAGCTGCTCTACGGTGAGTTTCGAGACGGGATTCTCCGGGTGGACGATCACCGCGAGACCGTCCAGCCCCAGTACGTGTTCGCAGTTCGGATCGCTCAAGTTCCCGAGAGACGCCAGGCGCCCGATCTCTTCGGCAGTGATCGAGCGCGACGACATGCCGATATCGGCCTTGCCCTGCTCGAGGGCAGTGAAGGCGAAACCGGACCCGGTCGCCACAACCTCGATGTGACGGGCCCCGGCTTCACCCTGCAGGAATCCTTCGATCCGCCGGGAGTGCCGCGCCGGATCCTCGCTCACGACCACCCGGGTTGCTCCGAGCCGCTTTTCCATATAGGCCTTGGCGAGCGCGGGAGCGAGCGTGTTCCCGATACTGTTGGAACCCACCAGCCGCAGCAAGGGGGCGGAACCGGAGCCAGTCAGGCTCGGCGCCGGACCACTCGGCAGGTTTTTGTGGGTGACGGAAGGCTGACAGGCAGTCAACCCGGACAGAACGCCAACACTCAGCAACAGCAGCGAAGGCAAGCGCATTGGAAGGCCTCTCGGTTGGATGCCGGGCGAACCCGGCAGGTGGATATCGCACACGACCCCGGGCTCCGCGGACTACACCAGCGGATCAGTTCTCCGCGCGGTGGATGTCCTCGCTCTGGTCCTTCGACAGGTCGGCGTCGAGGAAATCGCCACACTCCGGAACTTCCATGTGCAGCTCCGAGGTTACGTCGATGTCGATCGTCGCATCGCGCATCCGGAAGTCCAGCACGTGGCCGCCGGCATCGAGGCCGGCCGTCAGGAAATGCACGTGGTAGCCGGCGACATTGAGGCCCTGCGCGTAATCCGGGAAGCGGAAGCCGACCAGGGTGCCTTCGACGCCTTCATGGGTGTACTCGGGCTGATGCTTGGCCACCTCGACCAGCGGCGGATACGGCTTGGTCTGGCGCGGCACCGTCCGCACCCGGACGTAGTCGAACAGGGCCCGGACCTTCACGGCATAGAACACGTTGCGACTCGGCACAGCCTTGTCTACCGCCTGCTGGAACTGCTTCCAGTCGATCAACTCCTCCCAGATCACCTTCACCGTCGGATCAAAGAACATCACGACCGCAAACGGCGTCTTCGCATCCGGCGAGACCGGGTAGGCCCTGCCGTCGGATTTCATCTGATAGTAGCGTCCGTCGAATGCGATCATCTCGCCGTCGAGCGCGTTGAAGGTGCCCAGGCCGAAATCGCCGTGAGTCGCCAATTCCCGGTAGGTCACCTCGCCGTCGTAGATGCCTTCCATCAGCGCGCCGATGGTCGAGGTCTGGAACAGGCCGTTGTCCTCGCGTCCGGGCGGATGGAACAGATCACCCCGCTGTCGGTGAGTGCGAAAGGCCTTGATGAAGGCATCGTCGATTGCCATGGGCTGCGCTCTCCGCTCAGTGTTGGGCCGACGCGTCCACCGCGTCGACCAGATCCGCGTTGTCGCTGTAGTCGATCGGAACCTCGATGACCACCGGACCGCTAGCGGCCAGCGCCTCTCGCAGCGTCGGGGCGATCTGCGCAGCCGTGTCGATACGATAACCCCCCGCGCCGAAGGCCTCGGCGAGTTTGACGAAGTCGATGGGACCGAACCGCGCGCCAAAGCTGTGCCCGTAATCACGCTGCTGCAGCGATTCGATCAGGTTGTACCCGCCGTCCTTCCAGACGATGTGGACGGTCGGCAGCTTCCGCCGCACCGCCGTTTCGAGTTCCATGCAGGTCATCATGAACGAGCCGTCCCCGGACACCGACACCGCCTTGCGGCCCGGGCGTGCGAGCGCCGCGGCGATCGCCCAGGGCAGCGCGACGCCCATGGTCTGGTGGCCCATGCTGAAGAGCAGGTGGCGCGGCTCGTAGCAGAAGAAGTAGCGGGCCATCCAGATTTCGTGGGCGCCGACGTCGCAGCTCACGGTCACCTCATCGGACAACGCCGCACGCAGTTCATGCATGAAGCGCAGCGGGTGTATCGGCGTGCCGTCCAGGCTGGCGCCGCGTTGCTGTTCTTCGCGCAGTTCGTCGCGGGCGGCCGCGATGGCATCCATCGCGACCAGCGGCGCCGAGGGCAGGCGATCGGCCAGGGCGACGAGATTGGCTGCGATGTCGCCGATCAACTCGACGGTCGGACGGTAGGACCGGTCGACGAGCGCGGGCAGCGCATCGAGGTGGATCAAGTGCCCCCGCTCAGGACTGGCCCACTCGGTCGGATCGTATTCGACCGTGTCATAGCCGACCGCCAGCACCGCATCGGCCTGCTGCAACACGCGGTCGCCGGGCTGGTTCCGCACATAACCGACCCGGCCTACGAAGCGATCGAGTTGATCGCGCGACAAGGCGCCGGCCGCTTCGAAGGTCATGACGACCGGCAGCGGGCAGCGTTGCAGCAGCGCACGTACCGCCGCGGATGCCGCGGCCTCGCCGGCCCGCATGCCGAGCAGGACGACCGGCGACCGTGCCTGACCGAGGACGGCGACCGCCTCGGCCAGACACTCGGCGGGCGCGCACCCGGCACGGGTCGGGGGAGGCGCCGGGAGCGGTGCGGCCGATGCGGCCGCCTTCGCGACATCGGTGGGCAATGACAGATGGACCGCCCCGGCCCGTGGCGCCGCGGCGATCCGGAAGGCATTGACGACGATTTCGGGAATCGTGTCGGCGGCCTCGATCTCGACGCTCCATTTCGTGATCGGCGCGAACAACTGCACCGAATCGAGGTTCATGTGGCTCTGCTTGAAACGCATCGCGCGCGGGATCTGGCCGGTGATGATCACCAGCGGATCGCGATCCTCGGTAGCCGTCGAAACCCCGCAGACCGCGTTGATCAAGCCCGGGCCCGAGGTCGTCAGCACGACGCCCGGCTGGCCGGTGATGCGGCCCCAGGCCTGCGCCATGAACGCGGCCCCCGTTTCATCGCGGCAGACGACGAATTCCGGACCCTGTTCCGCGAGCGCCTCGATCACCGACAGCACGGCGCCGCCGGGTACGCCGAAGATGTAGCGGACGCCTTGCGCCTGGAGCGACTGCACCAGCAGTTTCGCGCCGTTGCTCGAAGACTTGCCTTGCCTCATTTCGGTTTCCCCGGGGAATCAATGAGGTCGCGATCATAGTCGATCGTCTGTGACGATAACCACCGCCATCTACGGGGACGCTACTGCTATGATGCAGCCCGCACCATCGAACACTTACAAGGAACTGAAAGCCCATGTTCAGACCGACACGTTCATGTTCTGCGCTTCCCGCCCTTCTGTTGACCACCCTTTGCAGCCAGGCTGACGCGGAACCGCCATCCCCCGCGCCGTCCCATCACGGCGCCGCGAACACCCACATGAAGATGATGGGCTTCGACACCCTGGTTGCGCGCTTCGAGGCGCCCGAGCGCGCCGCCTGGCAAAAGCCGGAAGCCGTGCTGGCGGCGCTGGGCGATGTCAAGGGCAAGACGGTGATCGACATCGGTGCCGGCACCGGTTACTTCAGCTTCCGCGCCGCGGCCGCCGGCGCCCGGGTCATCGCGGCCGATGTCGACCCCCAGTTTCAGCATTACATCGAGCAACGCCTCGCGAAGGAACCACCTGTGGCGCCTGGCTCGATCGTCACGCGCCAGCTCGCGTACGATTCCCCGGGCCTGGCCAAGGGGGAAGCCGACCGGGCCTTGATGGTCGACGTGTTCCACCACATCGAGGGGCGCGACGCGTATCTCCGGAAATTGCGGGAAGGCCTGAAACCGGACGGTCAGTTGCTGGTCGTCGACTTCAAGAAGGTACCGACGCCCGACGGACCGCCGGTCGAGATGCGACTGGAACCCCGGCAGATCGAGCAGGAACTCGCCGCCGCGGGCTTTCGCGACATCACCGTGGACACGGCGACCTTGCCCTATCAGTACCTGATCAGCGCGCGGCCTTAGGACGGCTGGCCCGGCCGCGTCCGCCTCCGCTTCGCCACCGCGCCGTCCATTGCGCGTCCCCATGCAACCGAGCACCCGCCGGATCGACCTGGCGACCGCGATCGCCGTCGTGGTCGCGAACATGATCGGCACGGGGCTGTTCACGTCGCTCGGGTACCAGTTGCTCGGGACGCCCGCGGGCTTCCCGGTACTGGCGATCTGGCTGCTGGGTGGACTGCTGGCGTTTCTCGGCGCGGTCTGCTACGCCGAAATCGCCACGCGACTGCCCGCGGGCGGGGGCGAGTACCACTTCCTGACCGAAATCTACCACCCGGCGCTGGGCTTCATGGCCGGCTTCACCAGCGCGACGATCGGCTTCGCGGCGCCGATCGCCGCCGCCTCGCTGGCGTTCGCAGGCTATCTGAAGGGCGCGTTCCCCGCCCTGCCGGAGAAGACGGTCGCGACGGCGATCATCGTCGCGGTGGCGGGACTGCATGTCGCGCACTTCTCGGCCGGACTGTCGTTCCAAAAGGCCGTCACGGCGCTGAAGGTCGCCGTGATCGGTCTGTTCGTGCTGGCCGGATTCGCCGCCTCTGCTACTCAACCCGTTTCGTTCAATCCCTTCGACTTCTCCGTTTCCGAGGTCTGGAACACGGGGCTGGCGGTCAATCTGGTCTGGGTGTCGTTCGCGTACAGCGGCTGGAACGCGAGCAGCTATCTCGCCGGCGAGATCGTCGACCCGGAGCGGAATGTGTCGCGCAGCCTGTTGTACGGCACCGCGCTCGTCACGGCGCTTTATGTCGGCCTGAACGCCGTCTTCTTGCGTGTCGCCTCGGTCGATGCGCTGCGGGGCGTCAAGGAAGTCGGCCTGGTTGCGGCGGTCAGCGTGTTCGGGGAAACGGGTGGCCATTTCATGGGCGCCTTGATCAGCCTGTTGCTGGTCTCGTCGATCAGTTCGATGATCATCGCCGGCCCGCGCGTGGTCCGGGCGCTGAGCGCCGCGATGCCTCCGCTGCGCGCGTTGTCGGTAACCAACGCCGGCGGCAATCCGGTCCGTGCGATCGCCTTCCAGGCCGTGCTCGCGATTGTGCTGTTGCACACTGTGCGCTTCGATACGCTGCTGTACTACACCGCCTTTACGTTATCGCTGTTCACCTTGCTGACCGTTGCCGGCGTGATCGTGCTGCGCCGACGCCTCGGGCCGCCCGACACCTACCGCGCATGGGGCTACCCGTGGTCGCCCATCGCCTTCGTGCTCGGCACCTTGGGTATCAGCGGATTCTTTGTCGTGCAGCATCCGCTCGAAAGCCTGGCCGGCCTGTCCACTGCACTATTGGGTCTGGTCGCCTACGCATTTTCCGACCGGAAGCGCGGCTGAAATCCTGCTCGGATGCGCTTATCGCCCGCCGAAGGTGCGACATCACGCCGCCGCCAGCACACCACGTCGGGCCAACGGACTCTACGGGTCGCGCCAAGAGTTTCACAAATAGGCTGGGGGCGCCGACGCTTTGCAGCCGAGCTGTCTCCCTGCGTTCAACCGGACCTCGATGGATTCCTGGCGATGCCTTCGCTGCTATTCGCTTCGCTGGACTCTGATGCACCAGATGCTTGTTGTGGTAGACCTTACGCGCACAGTTGCCGACCTGGACGACCCGAAAAGCGCACCCGAAACAGCCCGGAGATGGTGCACGTGAACCCGATTTTTTTTCCGAATCAGGCACCGCTAACCTGAGGGATCACTCTTGGTACAGCGCAGCCATCTTCGCAGCCTGCATCGCGACTACATGGCGCAGTTCCTCCGGGGCCAGGACTTCGAGATTATCCCCAGCACCAAGTAACCAACGTAGCAGTTGGCCGGTGGAAGGCACCTGCGCGCACGCACGAAGGGTAAAGTCGGAGTCCTCCGGTTCATCCTCGATCTTCTGGTCCGCACTCAACGGGCAGACACGCAGGACGGTATCCAGATAACCGCGAACGCGGAGTTCCAGTTTCACCAACTCTCCTTCTCCGAAATCCCCCTTTCCATCACGAATGAAGGCATCGAGATCGAAGTTCTCTGCGGTCCGGGCCACCTTCCCCGTCAGCACCTCCGCCCGAATCATGCGATGCAGAGCATACAAACGGAAGGGCGCAGTCTCGTCATTCTTTAAGGCCACAAGGTACGGAATCGGCCCACGCTGCAGCAAGGCTTGCGGATGAAGGATCGGTTCCCCACGCTCTGCGTTGGCGTTCTCGTAAAGGACTTGCAACGCGGAATGCTCGGCCAAAGCCCGAATGACCGCATGCAATACGGCGGGGTAGATCTCGACCGGTTGCAGTCGGAAGGTATCCGGTATGGTCCTAACACGCTGCTCATCCAAAGGCGGAGGATCGATTTCGCTCAGCAGACGTTGCCACAACCGATCCAACCGCTTTGCCGGTACCGCCTCGGCAACCAAGTCTCGGATTTGCTGCAGGGTGTACTGCCCAACAAGTGGATCCTCATCGAGATCATCCGCACAGCGTCGGTAGCGGCGCGGCTTCTTCAGGGGATCAACGGCTTCGATGCGACCGTCCTTGGTGAGTTCCTGCAGATCGCGCTCAAGCGCGCGTCGGCCGCTTGGGTTGTCACGGCTTCCGTAAACTTCTGAAAGTATCTCCTGAAGACGTGTTCCGTCCGGACATTCGTCATGCAGCATGGCCGCCGAAGGAATCAGAGATTCCAGTCGTTTCAGTCGTTCGATACGGTGGTGTGAAGTGACACTCATCTTTGTGCAAGTTCGGTCGAGGGCAGGAAAAAGTCCGGTGGCACAGTGACCGGATTGTGAGCACCGTCATCATCGGACACGATTGCGACAGAAAGTGTCGCAAACACCGGTAGACTTGGCCCTGTCACGCAATGCGTTCCAGTTGGTGCAACGAATGTCCCATGGTCTGTCCAAATCCCGTCTGCTCAGCTTTCTACAATGTCCGAAACGGCTATGGCTGCAGGTCTACCGCCCTCAGTGTGCCGCCCACATCGACCAGGGCACCGCGACATTAGCGCGCGGTAGGGGCATCGGTGAGTTGGCCCACTCCCTCTATCCCGGCGGCAAAGTGATCGAAGCCGAATGCTTCGACGAGGCGCACCGGAAAACGATTCGGATACTATGGGATCATCCCGGCCGTCCGATTTTCGAGGCCGCTGTTGCATATGACGACGTTGTGGTCCGAGTCGATGTTCTGCAGCCGCACGGGACCAACTTCCGGTTGATCGAGGTCAAGGCCAGCACCTCCGTTAAAGACTATCACTTGCGCGATTGCGCGGTGAAAGCCTGGGTTTGCAGCGGCGCCGGCTTCCCTCTCACACAAGTGCTGTTGACGCATATAGAAACCGGCTTTGTCTATCCCGGTGGCGGCGACTACCGCGGCTTGCTCCGAACTGTCGACGTGACGCAGCAGATCGCGGCACTGTTGCCAGAAGTGCCTCGCTGGGTCACACGTGCCCGAGCCACGCTGGCGACCGCTGCGCCCATGATCCTTCCTGGCGCGCAGTGTAGCGAACCATTTGATTGTCCCTTCATCAAGCACTGCCACCGCGCCTTGGCCAAGGACGGGACACTGTTTCCCGTCGAGAGCCTCCCGCAGGGCGGCAACCTCATCGCCGAGTTGTTGGCCGACGGCTATCGCGATCTTCGGGAGGTCCCGGCCGAACGGCTGACCCGCCCCCAGCACCAGCGGATGCGGCGGGCAGCGCAGTCCCGCAAGGCAGAATTCGATCCGGTCGCAGCCGACGAACTTCGTGCTCTGCCTTATCCGCGTTACTACATCGATTTCGAAACGATCCAGTTCGCCGTACCGATCTGGGCCGGGATGCACCCTTATCAGCAAGTCGGCTTCCAATGGTCCTGCCATCGCGAGCGAGCACCGGGTGAACAGTTTCACAGCGAGTTTCTGAAAGACGACGGGGAGGATCCTCGTCGGGATTTTGCCGAAGCGCTCATCGAGGCGGTCGGTGAGGACGGCGCGGTCATCGTTTATAACGCTGGGTTCGAAGGCACCATCATTCGACAACTCGCAGCTGACCTGCCCGATCTAACCTCACCTCTCCATGCGATCGCCGCGCGCCTATTCGACTTGCTACCGTTGACGCGGCAGCACTATTACCACCCCTATATGCAGGGATCATGGTCGATCAAATCCGTGCTACCGACAATCGCACCCGAGTTGGACTATGTCACTTTGGCCGTGCAGCACGGTGCAATGGCACAGGAAGCGTACTTGGAACTCATCACTGCCGAGACACCGCCCGCGCGGCGAGCCGAGCTGCGAGAGAGCCTACTTCGCTACTGTCACACTGACACGTTGGCCGCAGTCCGGATTGCGTGGCATCTCGCAGGCCGCACCGTCAGCGAAACAAGCGATGATTGGAGACAAGATGGCTGAACAACCGTACGTTAAGCGATGCCGCATGTGCAATCTCACCGTACCAAGGTCACCGACCGCTCGTAGGATGCAATCCGCCCGATCGTCCCGCGCCCCTACCGAGATCAGCCTGGTGTACCAAGCGTCACGCAACTGCTGCGACACATTCAACGTCCGCGCGTGGTCATTGGCCTTTTCTCTCGAGCCGACGACCAAAATCCGACTCCCGTCGCACAGGTCTCCGCAGAACGGTGCCGACGGCATGATTGTGGGCAGTAAACACGCATCATGACCACAACGCCGCCTGAGATAACCATCCATTACGCGGCTCTGACCCATCGGGGCAAGCCATTCGCGCGAAATCAGGATGCCATCCTGATCGCAGGGCAGGTCATACAGAAGCCTGAAATCCTCTGCGGCACGCTCGCCGCCGGAACGGTACACCCATTCGCGATCAGTGACGGAGTCAGTGGTCATCCACAACCCGCTGCGGCAGCGAGAGTGCTGTTGGAAAGTCTTCGGGACACCTACCCCGCATCGCCAAAGATCAATCCCCAGGGCCGCACGGAGCAGATTCAAACACGGCTTATGGCGGCACTCGATCACGATCCACGCCTTGAAGACGCGGCCGCCACACTCGTCGTGGCGGAGGCCAGTGCGGCGCACATACGCTTGTGGCACGCGGGCGATTCGCGCGGATATCGACTCATGCACGGCAAGATCACACGTCTAACCGAGGACCACACGACGCTCTCGATCCTGTGTTCCGAAGGCTCCATCGACGACGATAAATCCGAGTCATTCGCCGAAACCCTATTCGCTGCCGCGCTGGACAATATCTTCGTCTATTCCCACTTTGCCGAGCCACCGACCGTTTCGGTGACGACCCTGCAACTCAAACCCGGGGAATCACTCGTGCTCGTCAGCGATGGCGTTACTGCCGTTCTCTCCGATAAGCAGATGGCAGAATGCCTGCATGGCAATGCCCTATCTTTGGGTATTGAAAATATCCACCGAGCAGTGATGGATCGAGGTGCGCCGGATGATTTCAGTGTGATAATCCTTCAGAATAGACCGTGCGCCTCAACCCATCCAGACGCCCCTATTGACCTTCAGTAGAAATACTCGTTTAATAAAGCTGTTTCTTCGCCCTTTTCCGTTCACAAAGGCAGCCTCTCAAGCTTCGAGAAAATGAAAACCCGGCTATCCGGACTGACAGGCACAAGAGTATCATCGTGCACGCGATGCACCTGGCGTGCTTAGGGCGGTTAGACAAACCTTTCGTTCGATCTCGAGAATCATATCAAAACCTTTTCTGGAGACCGGCATACAAGAGACAACATGCCAACTCATCAACTCTACTGAGCCGAAGTGACCGACCTGTATCACGGATTTCCCGGCCATGACACATCACGACTTGTTCAAAAATAGGGAGGCAATTACGTGCCCACAGAAATAGAGCTCTTGTTACGCCGCACCGCCAGCGAACTCCATGCAGTCGGCATCGCCCGCGCGCGCTATGCCCCGCAACTGAGCCCACACTTCAACTGCTTCGACTATATCGCCCCCAATGAGATGGGGCTTTCCAGAATCATACGAGATATGCTTGACCCAAAAGGAAGCCATGCGCAAGGCTCTGCGTTTCTCGTAGCATTTCTTAAGCGTATCGGCAAAGAGGAATGGGGGGATAGTGACCCCATATTTCTTGGCATAGAAGTACCCACCCGACACATTGAGCGATTCAATCGAAGACTAGACATCGAGATTCGCTGGAAGAATCGCTCACTGGTCATTGAAAACAAACCCTGGGCTCAAGACCAGCATAAACAGTTAGAGGATTATATCAATGAACTGGAAAATCGTTCTCTTGAAGAATGGTACTTGCTGTACCTGGTCGGAACGCATGATGCTCCATCAATAGATAGCATCAATGAGGCAGACAGGAAAAAGTGGGAAGCATCCGGCCATCTAAGCATAATGTGCTATGAAGCATTAGTTCCTGACTGGCTAAGTGACTGTATTGCGATTTGTAAATCGGAACGCTTTAGGTGGTTTATTCACGAATTCTCGAAATACATTATGATCAACTTTGAGGGAGAGAGAGACATGCAAGAAAGGCAAGCTGTTCTGGAGAAGATTTTAGAATCAGAGGCCTCTCTGGAGGCGGCACACGAAATCAGCTCAGCGATCACTGACGTGCGCACTACCCTTATTGAGATACTATACAAGCAACTACTAGACGCATTGAAACTGGAAAATAATAGCAGGGGAAGCAACTGGAGCCTTAAGTGGGACATGGAATACTGGAAACGGGATTCCGGATTCAGCATTTTATATTCCAGAGAAGACGAACAAGCCTATCAGTTAACCTTTGGGTTTGAAAAGACACAATTTGACGATCTCTACGTCGGAGTCAATAAATTACATGATCTAGAGATTGCAACCACAGACGTCGATAAACGCAAAATTGCCGATCTCACGAAAAGCGCAATTCCCGAAATCGACATGCTCTACTCGAACCAGGCATGGCCATGTTATGGTTACTTTCCAACACCCATGAACAATTGGTCAAACAACCCCATACCTTGGGTCCGGATAAAGCGCGGTGATCTGGGAAAGTATTTCGTGGAACTCGCGGCGAAGGTTTTTGATTCGTTTGAAGATAGTAAATCACTACATCTTCTCCAAAGGAAGACCACGAAAGGCGATCAAAGCGCAGAATTAAGGCCAGAACAATAAAACATCGTAGCAGTGCTTATCACCGCTTCTACCTCTTCCGATTTTTCGCGAATAGTCGGACTCGCCACGCCACCTCGCGAATGGACGCCAAGGACAACGGGGCGGAACCGAAACTCCAGTCCCGTCACACGGGAGGTAACGCCAACAGCCTCGTCCCCGTTATGATCGTCCCGAGACCACCATCCGATCGCGGCGCGGCCAGATGGTAAGGTCACCGACTGTACGCCCTGGGCCGGCCTCATAAAATCCGGCTCACACGGCTTCGGGTGGGGACCCTCGGGCCTCGCCTCATTAAAGGCACGCACACCCTCACCATGCGCTCGATCCGCTTCGTCTTTCCATTGATCCTGACCTTCCAGATGGTCGTAGCGGTCGGTTTGACCGGCACGATCGCCTATCTGAGCCATCTGAAGGAAGCGCGCGAGACAGCCGCAGAGATCGTGAACGTCATCGGCAGCACGATGGACGAGCAGCTGTACCAGTACCTGTACATACCGATGACGCTGACGGAGGCCTACGCCGAGCGAGTCCGCCTGCAGCCGCAGCGCCGGTTCTCCGACATCCAGGATCCCGAGACGCGGCGCCGCGTCATCGACAGCCTGTGGACGCAGTCGCGGCTGGTGCCCTGGGCCAATCTGACGCTGACCAGCCCGACAGGCCAGATGCTGCGAATCGATCGCACCGAAACCGGAACACCGGTGCTGAAGCTATCGGACGCCAGGAAGGGCGGCATGCTGCAGCGGTATCTGATCGATTCGGCCGGCCGCAGCGGCACGCGGCTCGATCACGGCCGCACCGTGTTCGATCCCCTGCAGCAGGACTACTACCGCGATGCCGTGACGCGGCACCAGCGCATCCTGTCACCGATTTATTTCAGCGCCGTCTCGTCGGGTGCGCCGGTCGTCACGATTGCCGACCCCGTCTTCGACGACAGCGGCCATGTGCGCCTGGTCGTCTCGTCCGACATTCACCTCGATGCGATCAACGGCCACCTGCAAGGCCTGACGCTGCCGCCCGATTCGCTGACGTTCATCTTCGATACGAGCGGCCGGATCGTCGCCAGCTCGAATTTCGACCTGGAACGTGGCGGCAAGGACCGCAAGGCAGGGCGACTCGACGATCTCGCCGCCAGCGACAACCCGGTCGCGCGCGCCAGCGCGAAAGCACTGAAGGAGCGGTTCCCGGAACTGACCGTGAGCCGAGCGAACCTATTCCAGTTCGTTGCCAAGGGTCGGCGCAACTATGTCTACGCCGCTCCCTTGTTCGCGGATTTCGGCCTGAACTGGCAGCTCGCGGTCGTGATCTCGGAATCGGGATTGATCGAGAACCTGATCCGGGGCGTCCGCACCGCGGCCTGGGTCTCGCTCGGACTGCTGTTGATCTCGATCCTCGTCGGATTGCGCACCGCGGGCTGGATGGTGCGACCTATCCTGACGCTGCGCGACGTCGTCAAGGCAGTCGAGAAGGATCAGCTCGACCTGCAAGGCAAACTGCTCCAGAAGCTCCGGGACGACGCCCACCGCCGCAATGAATTCGGCGAGTTGGCCACCGCGGCGCTCGGCATGGTGCAGGAAGTGGAAGCCCGCCACGACTTGCTGGAATCGCAACTGGAACAGTTGCGCGTCGCCGTGGATGCGAGCCAGACCCGTGCCGAGATCGAGCAGGTGACCGGCACCCCCTTCTTCCGCTCGCTGCAGGAACAGGCCCGAGCGCTACGGGAGCAGAACCGCCAGCGACGGGACGAGCCTGGACGGACGGACGGTGCACGGCCGACCGACGAGGCCGGCAAATGAGGCACCGAGAAGCTCGGGGGCCCAAACCCCGCTGCACGAGGCTGAAGGCGACACCGGCAATCTGATACAGTTCGGCTCTCGATTCGGGAGTACGACTCATGGCGCATGTCATTTCTGTCCATTCCTTTCGGGGCGGCACCGGCAAATCCAATATCACGGCGAATCTCGCCGCGCTGCTCGCCAGCACCGGCAAGCGCGTCGGCGTCATCGACACGGACATTCAGTCGCCCGGCATCCATGCGATCTTCGGACTGGAGCCCGGCCAGCAAAAGCACTCCCTGAACGATTTCCTGTGGGGCCGCTGCACGATCGAAGCGGCGACCACCGAGGTCACCGCCGTACTCCGCAACAAGGGCATCGCCAAGGGCCAGATCTATCTGACCCCCGGCAGCATGCAGAGCAGCGACATCACCCGCATGCTCAGCGAAGGCTATGACGTGGGCCTTTTGAACAGCGGCTTTCAGGAACTCATCGAGCGACTGGAACTGGATCATCTGCTGATCGACACGCATCCTGGCGTCAACGAGGAAACCCTGTTGTCGATCGCGATTTCGGATGTGTTGATGCTGATCTTGCGGCCGGACCGCCAGGACTATCAGGGCACGGCCGTCGCGGTCGAACTGGCCCGGCAACTCGACGTGCCGAACCTGTTCCTGCTGGTCAACAAGGCGATCACCCCGGCCGATTTCCCGGCGCTGCGCGAGCGGATCGAATCGACCTACGACACACCCGTCCTCGGCATCCTGCCGCTCGCTCAGGAAATGGCCGTGCTCGGCAGCAGCGACCTGTTCTGCCTGACGAAACCCGACCACCCGATTTCGGCGACGCTGAAATCGGTGGCGACGAAGATCGCGGCGGCATGAACAGGCCCGGGCGCCGGTTTGGGCCGGTTGACGCCCGCGCATGACGTGATGGGCGAGCCAGGCCGAGGGCTGAGACCGAGCGACCTGCTCACCTTCCCGGAGCCGGACCGGCGGGTGCTGATGCTGGCGGTCCGCCAACGCCGCATCACCGCGGAGACGCTGGCGCAGCGTTGTGGACTCACGGCCGAAGCCGCGACCGAGGTGTTGGAGCGACTGGCGGAACAAGGACTGCTGGAGCGAGTGGGCGACACGACTCCGGCGACCTACGCGCCGGCCTTCGGCGGGACACGGCCCTGATCTCGCGCTGTTGTTCCATACGCGCGGCGCATGCTACGACTCACCGTCCACACCGCGGGCGCGGGGTAACGTGCGCCGTGCGCAAGGATTCGGGCTGATATATGCCAAAAAGAAGGAATGATGCCCTTGGCCACGACGAATGACGCATCCCTGGACCGCGAGGCAGCGGCCCCGGCACCGAAGGGGGCTTCCCCAACCACGAAGTACCGCAAGCGCTTCACCCGTCCCGCGACGGCGCTCGGCCTGGCCGTGCTCGCAGGGCCGCTGGAACTCGCGATCCCGCCGGTCATCGTCGGCGGTGCGATCGCCGTGGCGGCCTGGCCCACCTGGAAACGCACGCTGCAAAGAGTCGAACGCAAACGCGAGCTCGATGCCGAGGTGCTCGATTCCTTGTGGATCCTCTTTCACACGCTGACCGGCGAGTTGTTCGCACCGGCACTGGCGCTGTGCCTGACCGAGGTCGGGCATACGTTGCGCGACATGACGGCCGATGCCGGGCGCCGCAAGCGGCCCAACCCGGTGCCGAGCCGGCATTATTGGATAGAGCGGAAGGGCCGGCGCCGGCGCGTGCTCACCAAACATCTGATGCCGGGTGATCAGGTGCTGCTGGGCCCCGGCGATCGCGTGCCGGCCGACGGCACCGTCGTGCTCGGCGAGGCGTTGCTCGACCAGCACGCCTTCGGCGGCGGCGCTAAGCTTCGGACCCTCGGTTTCGGCGATGAAGTGTACGCATCGACCGTACTGGTCGAAGGCCAGATCACCCTGAACGTCCAGCACACGGGCGCCGACACGCGGGCCGCCGGACTGCTGGCCGCGGTCCACGAGAAGACGCGGAAGAAGACGCGCATCAGCAATTACGTCTCCGAGATCAGCGACCGGGCCGTCTTGCCAGCGCTGGGGATCAGCCTCGCGCTGTATGCGGCGACCGGCAATCCCACACAGGCCATAGCGCCGCTGCAACTCGATTTCGCGCTGGGCATCGCGATCAGCGCGCCGGTACCGGTGCTCACCTGCCTGCAGCATGCGGCGGCCAACGGGGTGCTGATCCGTAGCGGACATGCGCTGGAGCGTCTGGCGACGATCGATGCCGTCGTGTTCGACAAGACCGGCACGCTGACCGAAACCGGCGTGAAGGTCAGCGGATTCGATACCGTGGACTCCGCGGTCACCGAGGACGAGTTGATCCGACTCGCCGCGTCAGTGTGCTACTACGTGCTGCGCCCGTTCAGCACCGCGCTGGCCGATATCGCCGAGCAGCGGGCCATCACGCGGACGGCGGTCGAGGCGCGGGATTTCTCGGAACTGGGCGCGATCGGCGAGGTCACCGGCCACAGCGTGGCGATCGGCACTTACCACTATCTGCAGGAACACGGCATCACGATCGACGCCGATTACCACCGACGGCACGATGGCGTGATCCTGAACCGCTCGCAGCGCTATGTCGTCCGTGATGGCGTGCTGCTCGGCACGGTGTTTTACTCGAATGCAATCCGAAAGGAAGCCGCGACGACGATAGAGACCTTGGGACGACTCGGGATCGCCTGTTATCTGGTCAGCGGCGACTCCCGAAAGGCCACGACCGCGGTCGGCTACCAGCTGGGCTTCCGGCCGGAGCGCACGTTCGCCGAAGCCGATGCGGAGCGCAAGGTCACTGTGTTGCAAAAATTGCGTGAACGCCACCGGACGATCGCCTTCGTCGGCGACGGCATCAACGACGCCGCCGCCATGAGTCAGGCCGACGTGTCGGCCGCACCCCAGAGCGCGACCGACCTGGCCCGCGAAACCGCCGATGTGGTGCTGCTGGACGATGACTTACGCGGACTGTCCTTCGCGATCCTGACCGCCCGCCGCGGCATGTCGCTGGTGCGCCAGAACATCACCGCAGTGACCGCCGCGAATGTCGCGATCGTGATCGGCGGCGCGCTGCTCGACCTGAGCCCGGTGGTCGCGACCGCGGTGAACAACGGATCCACGCTGCTGGCCGCGCTGAACGGCCTCCGCCCCTTGCAGGACGGGCCGCGTCAGGACCCAGCCATCGAGCGCACGGTGCTGCGCAGCGACTCGGGGCTGCTGGGCATTCCCTGGCGCAAGCGCGCCCGCGGCGAGATCACCGCACTGCTGAATGGGCCCGCGGAAGCGGCGGGTTGAGCCTCGGGCGAAGCGCTCGCGCAATCCATCGGCGGCCTTCATCGCTCGGTGCGCCCGTGGCGGCACGCCAGCCGGCTCTGACACCAGCTGGCCAAGTCAAAGCGTTTAGGCGGGGCGCTGTTTTCCCGTCCGGAAGATGCTGAAACGCTATATGCTGTGATCATCGGCGACACGCGCTACCATCGGTAGACATGGTGTCACCGGCGACCGCTTGCCCGTCTTGCTCGCCGTTTGTTAAGGTCTGCCCATCGCGCCACTCCCCGTGGCGACCGCCAACGGGAATCCGCGTCAGACTCGGGCCGTGCCCGCGAGACGACCCGCCCCCTCGCCGAATCATCGAGGCACCGGAGTGTGTCCTGCGCAGTCGAAGGAACTGAACCCAGCCAACAATCGGCCGCCCAGGCACGCGGCCGCGGAATCATTGCCATGAACAACCTCCAACCCATCTCCCGCGACGTTCTGCTCGAAAAGTACGCCAAGCCCGGCGAAACCAGCGCCGAGGACGTGTTCGCCCGCGTCGCCCGCGCCATCGCCTCGGTCGAACCCGAGGCCGGCCGCGGCGCCTTTGAAGAAAAATTCCTGAGCGCCCTGCGCCAGGGCTTCATCCCGGCCGGGCGCATCCTGTCCGCCGCCGGCACCGACATCGAGGCCACGCTGATCAACTGCTTCGTGCAGCCGGTCGGCGATTCAGTCTCGTGCTGCGAGGACGGCAAGCCGGGCATCTACACCGCATTGACCGAGTCGGCCGAAACCATGCGCCGCGGCGGCGGGGTCGGCTACGACTTCTCGCGCATCCGTCCCAAGGGCGCCAAAGTGCGCGGCACCGCCAGCAGCGCCAGCGGCCCGGTCAGCTACATGCGGGTGTTCGACCGCTCCTGCGAAACGGTGGAATCGGCCGGGGCCCGGCGCGGCGCGCAGATGGGCGTGCTGCGCTGCGACCATCCCGACGTGCTCGACTTCGTACAGGCCAAGGACACCGCCGGCGAACTCAGCAACTTCAATATCTCCGTCGCCGTGACCGACGCGTTCATGCAGGCCGTCGAAGCCGATGCATCCTGGGCGCTGGTCCACCCGGCCGAACCCTCGGACGAGCAGAAAGCCGCCGGTGCCGCGCGGCGCGAGGACGGCCTGTGGGTCTACCGCTCGGTGCGCGCCCGTGAGCTGTGGGACCGCATCATGCGCAGCACCTACGACCACGCCGAACCCGGCGTGCTGTTCGTCGACCGCGCCAACGACGACAACAACCTGGCCTATTGCGAACGCTTCGAGGCCACCAACCCCTGCGCCGAGGAATGGCTGCCCGATTACGGCTGCTGCTGCCTGGGCTCGATCGACCTGACGCGCTTCGTGGCAGAACCCTTCGAAGCTCAGGCCGAGTTCGATCTCGACGGCTTCGGCACGCTGGTCCGCACCGCGGTGCGCATGCTCGACAACGTGCTGGACCTGACCTTCTGGCCGCTGCCGCAGCAGCGCAGCGAAGCCATGGCCAAGCGGCGCATCGGGCTGGGCTTCACCGGCCTGGGCGATGCGCTGCTGATGCTGGGCCTGCGCTACGACACCGACGCCGCGCGGGAACTGGCGGCGCGCGTGGCCGAAGTGATGCGCGACGAGGCCTACCGCGCCTCGGTCGAACTGGCGCGCGAGAAGGGTGCCTTCCCGCTGTTCGAGGCCGAACCGTACCTGGCCTCCGGTTTCACATCGCGGCTGCCGGCGGAGCTGCGCGCAGCGATCCGCCGGGGCGGCATCCGCAACAGCCATCTGCTGGCGATCGCACCGACCGGCACCATCAGCCTGGCCTTTGCCGACAACGCCTCGAACGGCATCGAACCGCCGTTCTCGTGGAGCTACACGCGCCGCAAGCGCGCGGCCGACGGCAGCGTCGAGGAATACGCGGTCGAGGACCACGCCTACCGGCTGTACCGCGCCCGCGGCGGCGATGCGGCCCATCTGCCGCCGCACTGGGTCACGGCGCTGGAGATCGCGGCGCTGGACCACATGCGCATGCTGGCGGCGGTGCAGCCCTACATCGACTCGTCGATCTCGAAGACCGTCAACGTCCCGGCCGATTACCCCTATGCCGACTTCCAGGATCTGTATTTCGAAGCCTGGAAAGCCGGCCTGAAGGGCCTCGCGACCTACCGGCCGAATGCGGTCGTCGGTCAGGTGCTGGTCGCGGATGGGCCGGAACCCGAGGCGGCCGACTCGGACGATTTCGCCGACACCGATCCCGACCGGCGTCTGCGGCTGGAGTCGCTGCCGGAACCGGCGCTGGCCTCGCTGCGCTGGCGCAAGCGCCCGCGCCCGGCCGGCGGCAACCCGGCCTGGACCTACATGGTGGACCACCCGCGCGGCAGCTTCGCGCTGTTCGTCGGCCACATCGAGAACGGCGAGAACCACCCGTTCGAGGTCTGGGTCAACGGCGCCGAGCAGCCGCGCGGTCTCGGCGCGCTGGCGAAGTCGCTGTCGATGGACCTGCGCTCGAATGACCGCGGCTGGCTGAAAGCCAAGCTGGCCAGCCTGATGCGCGCCCAGGGCGACGATGCCTTCGACCTGCCGTTCCCCCCGGACGGCGAGCCGGTGCGTGTGCCCAGCCTGATCGCCGGCTTCGCCCGGCTGGTGCATTACCGCTGCGCGCAGCTCGGCGCGTTCGACCATCCCGGCCCGACGCCGGTGCTCGATGCGCTGATGTCGCCCAAGGAACCCAAGACCGGCACCGACGGCACGCTGTCGTGGACCGTGGACGTGATCAACCCGGCCACTGGCGACGACTGCGTGCTGTTCCTGAAGGAGCTGCAGCTACCCAACGGCCAGCGCCGGCCGTATTCGCTGTGGCTGTCAGGCGAATACCCGCGGCTGTTCGACGGGCTGTGCAAGTCGCTGTCCTTCGATATGCGCGTGGTCGACCCGGCCTGGATCGGCGCCAAGCTGCGCCAGCTGGCCGACTTCCCCGAGCCGCGCGGCGACTTCCTGGCCTGGGTGCCCGGCGAGCACCGGCAGCAGAACACGCCCTCGACCATCGCCTACCTGGCGCGACTGATCCTGCACCGCTACGCGCGGCTGGGGCTATTGGACGAGGACGGCTACCCGATCGAGGAGATGGGTCTGCTGCACTTCGAGGCCGACAACGTCGTGCCGCTGCGCCCGGCGACTGCCGGCGCGATGGAAGTCCGACCGGGCAAGCGCTGCCCCGAATGCGGCAACTACGCCGTCATCCGCAAGGATGGCTGCAACTTCTGCACGGCGTGCGGGGCCATTGGGGCGTGTGGATAATGGAGTATGAGAACGCAAGCGACGGCCGCAGGGCGGAGCCACTAAGGCGGGCCGGCTGTCGGCCGGTAATTCATCACCACCACCATGGCCTGCCTTTTGGCCGCGAGGCGCGCCCCCATGAATACCGCCTGCGAACTGGCGCCGACATCAAAAGCGCCCCCGTGGATGAAGAAAAGGGCAGCTTTGAGACCGCGAGTGAAGCCGGTAGCCAGGCGTTAAGGTAGTCTTCACCGACCGGCGCATGGAAAGCAGTTTATGCTGGGGACACACCGTTCCCGATTGAGTAGCCCGCACTAGGACGGTGGATGGGCGCGGCGCCGATGAAGTTGGACAAGCATTGCGCTGCACCCCGAAATAGGAATTTGACCTGATGTGGTTCATCTATGCTCTCTCGGCCGCGGTAATCTGGGGCATCAGTTACGCCGCCAGCGGCCGCGCCATCGCGCGCGGTGTGCCGCCGCTCGTCTTTTTCACGCTCTATGCAGGCGTGGCTCTGGCAATGGGACTGGCCGCTCTGCTCGTCACCGGCAGAATCGGTACGCTGTCGCGCATCGGTCAGACCATCGGCGACGACTTGGGATGGTTGATCCTTGCGGTGATCACTTCGGGCCTCGGCGCGCTGCTGATCTATCTCGCCATCGGCGAGAAGAACGCGACCGTGGCGTCACTGATCGAGATCTCCTATCCGCTCTTCGTCGCCTTCTTCGCCTGGCTGTTCTTTCAGGAGATTCAGTTCAATCGGCTGACTGTCGCTGGCGCTGCGTTGATCTTGAGCGGCGTGGCCTTGGTCTATCTCGCGAACAGATGATCGGGTCAGGTGAATTGTTCGGGAAGCTCCTGGTTCGTCCCTGGCCTGCCCGGCGTAGCGGAAGCAAAGTGAGGTCGAGTCAAACCTCGCTCAAGCGAACCACCGGCCCTTGGTCGGCGTGAGTTGTGGCGGCGCGCACCGCCCGTCCGATACGCGGCGATCGCTTCAGGTACACTTCGGCCATTCAATTGGGCGCTCCTGATGCGGCATATCAACTACACCTACCTCCTTTACTTCTGGACGGTACACAGGGAGGGCTCTGTAAGCCGAGCCGCGGAGGTGTTGCATCTGACCCCGCAGACCATCAGCGGCCAGATCAAGCAACTGGAAGAGAGCATCGGTGTTCCGCTGTTTCGGCGCGAAGGCCGCTCGCTGATCCTCACGGACACGGGGCAGCTGGTAGTCCAGTTTGCCGACGAGATCTTCACGCTGGGGCGGGAACTCACCCAGGTGCTGCGCTTTGGCGCCAAACCTCGGTCGCCACGCACCCTGGCGGTCGGGGTAGTGGACTCACTCGCCAAGCTGATCACCTGTGAGATCCTCGCGCCTGCCATGACCCTTGAGGATCCGGTCCGGGTCGTTACGCGCGAAGCTCCGCTGGAGGAACTGCTCGCCGACATTTCCGTACACCGACTCGACATCGTGCTCTCGGACCGCTCCCTGCCTGAACTCAACGTGCGCGCCTTTAGCCATTCACTTGGCCAGAGCAGCGTGGCGTTTTTCGCGCGAGCGGATCTGGCAGGCGGACTGGTGGGGGACTTTCCCGGCAGCCTCGATGGAGCACCGTTCCTATTGCCTGCGGTCCGCGACTCCCTGCGGACGCGTCTGGAGGACTGGTTCGCTGATCAGGAACTTCGCCCGGTGATCGTCGCGGAGGTCGACGATAGCGCACTGATGAAAGCGTTAGGGCAGCAGGGACTGGGAGTCTTTACGGCCCCTGCCGCGATCAGTGAGCGCGTGTGTGAAAACTTCGGGGTCGTGGAGATCGGCCGTACAGCCGATCTGATCGAGCGTTACTATGCGATAGTCCCTCAGCGCAAGATCGCCCATCCTGCGGTGCTAGCGATCACCGAAAGCGGGCGCAGGCATCTGGATCCGCTCACCTGACCGGCCAGACCACTTGCCACGATACCGACGGTTTGCGCGTCCCCAGTCCTGGAGGGCCTCCCGCACGTTGGCGGCCACGATGAGGATGGAGTCAGGGATCTAAGCCGAATTCGGACACGCGTTGCCTTTTGGTTTTCGCCCTTGACTCCGCCCCTGCGGTAGAACGCACGTTCCTTCGCCTGCGCCGACCAATTTATTCCGTTCTTCGTCGCACCTCCCTGGCGGGCGGCACCCGATGGTTGATGCCTGGGCCAACCATCGAGTATCCACCCGCCCGGAGTCAGGCAAGATCATGCGAGGCGGTCGGCTCCGTTAGTCCCGAACCACCCGGACGACTCGTCCCGTCGCGGAGTTCACGATGACATCAAACAGGCCGTCTCTGGTGCGGATCTCGATGATGTACCGCCGACCCCGGTTCGTGCCGGACAGGCGCAGTTCCGCTTCCAGCACCTCGCCTGATCCGACTGCGCGTTGCGCAGCGTCGATCGCGTCGCCGAGCGGCACGGTGGCCCGAGCGAGGCTTGCTGCAACGCGCTGCACGCGTCGCGTTCCACCAAAGGCATCCGAGTCGATCAGCCGTCCCGTGCGCGGATCGTACTCCGCCTCAATCAGTTGGTCGCCACTGAGCACTTGCACCTCGACGTATCGGTTAGAGCGTTCGGCCACGAAAGCGCGACCACCGAAGGTTGACTCGGCGGTCGCGATGAAATCCTGCAGCGGCTGCGCCATGGCCGCTCCTGAGCCCAAAACGAGCAGTAGCACCGTCGCGACGATCGATCGGCAAGTACGAATAGTCATGGTTCACCTCATTGAATCGACTGATAAGTTCGTGCGAAGCAATCGCTTCGTGCGGAGAAAAGATAGGTTCCCTTCGATCATAAAAAAATCAGATCTTCCCGCAGCCAGACTTCGAGATTTTCGAAGGTAACGGGGATGTCGGCTGTAGAAGCCGTGCGTGGTGGGGTTGGGGTCAGACACCTTTTGCCCTGTGTCGACACTGTCGGACATGCTGCAGTCATGCTCGATTGAACTGCAGCATTCGGTGGAAAAGCCTCCGACCCGCAGCAGCCCGCACGATTTAGGACGAACCTCGGGCCTGACACGCGTCGCGCCAGGTCAAAGACTGAACCGCCTTACTCCGGATTGATCGGCCCCTTCGTTCCGGCATCCGAATCCATCCAGTAGTCCTCACCCTTCAGCCGCCGATCACCCCGTATGGTGTAGGTCATCTTTCCGGAGCGAAACACCAGCGCGCCGTCACTGCGTTGGGCAGCAACCGTCTTGCCGTTGACCCAGACATGTTCGCTTTTATCGATCCGGATCGTGGCGACTGTCGCTCCGGCCGCGCCCTTGGCGACCCACTAGCCGGTATAGGGGCTCGGTGCCGGCGAGCCCGCCTTGGCGGCGGGGGGTTCGGTCACGAACCCGGCCTTGGCGTTCTCTTCCCAGGACTTGTCGATGTCGCAGCCTTGGGCTTCGGTGACTTGCGTGCAGTCCGAGCGCTCGAGTTGCTTACGGTATTTTGCGTTGATCGCATGCGCCGGGGCGCTTGCCAGAAGCGAGGTTCCGAGAATCGGATTATCAGCCAAGTTATCTGACCAGGGCCTGAGTTGATGCGGATACTGAGGGTCCGGAGCCAGCCCACCAAAACGCGGTTCCCGAGCAGCACCCGTTCGCACGACTCAATGACCACATTGAGTACGCGCCTCACGGAAACATAAAAGTCAATAGCAGAATACCAACCAGCCCGGCCACCATTTCGCATTAACTCCAACGGCGTACTCCCATACTAGCCCCGCGACTGACGAAATACGCCCGTCGCAAGTGTCAATCGTCATTTCAGTTTGGAGGGGAATGGACATGAGTACATTGATTGGAAAATTCAACGTGGGAGTTGGAGCACTGTTGACCCTTACCGTCAGCCAGGGGGTGATGGCAGCATCAGACATCGTGGTGCTGAAAAACGACAAACCGGCGGCAGCAAGTTTTTCCGCACTCGACTTCGCGTCGGCCAAACCGCTGCAGCCGGTTGCCTCTCCCGAGGCGGCAATGAAACTGTCAGCCGCCGTCGCGGCGGTGGGGTCCCGAATGCCGCCGATTATGCGATGATCGAGTTGGAGGATCGCACGTTCAGCGGGGTCGTACGCCGAATTGGGGACGTTACCGGTTGGTTGGGGTGGCAAACCGGGAGCTGCCGGAGCAACCACGTTCACATGCTGGGCTATCCAGGGAATGTGTTCGGTAGCCAGCGGCTGGCAATCACTTCGGCTCAGCGCTGGCGTAATGTCGCGCCGTTCAACTGCGAGTACGGCAACCCGCAAACCTTTGGCGCGAGTGGCGGGCCATGGATCCAGAATTTCGGATCGAGCGCGAGCCCGAAGCCCCAAACCCAGCCGGGCCGGAATCGCGTAGTAACCGTGGCTTCCTACACCTACGGCGAGGCGTTCGGTGTCCTTGGCGGCTCCGAGTTCGACAGTCGCTTCGTCAACCTCTGGAACTCAATCTGCGCACATCGTGCCGGCAACTGCAGCTGACGGACTAATGTCCAAAAGCTAAAAATCGAGGCGGGCTGCCAGCATTGGGGTCCGCCTTCTCCGCTTCCGAACCGCAAGGACGCCGCAGGCCAGGCAAGACCCGCGAGCTTGAGCAGGCCAGCGATGTCAGCTAGTTGTCCGCCGGAAGCCAAATAACGTTCGACCCCACCCTCGTCGTCATCGGCGATTCATTCGGCTAGGTTCACCCATGCCATATATAAAATCCTCCGTCCGATTCAGCATCGCTTCCATGCTTATATCCTTGGGTTGTGCAGCCGCAGGCCCTGGCGATGAGCCGGTCGGCATAGAAGCACCCGATTCGGACAACGATGCAGTGCAGCAGGGCGTTCCCCGCGACACTGCGCCATTCCCGATGCCGATGCCCGAGCTCGATAGGACCCGAGAGCTAACGGACGAACAGGATACGGAACCGCCCGCCAGTTCAGACGCCGCAGCCCCCGAACAAATCGAAAGGTAACCGGACTCGCTCGTGCGCTCGCAAGCCCGGGCGCCTGCGATTCCCAGAGATCCGCGCCGACACGCGTGCCGACGTTGCGATACTGCCGGGTACTCGACTGTTGCCGGCCACGACCTACTCCTATCGCGTCAGCGCGTATATCGCAGACCGCCCCTATCAGGTTTCACCCTGCATGGCCTCAACGACCGCTGCGGCCGGAACGTCCCATACTCCGAAAAATCTGAGCGCCTCGTCGAGATCGCAGGAGCGGATAGACCTGAAGTGGCAGGATGCCTCCGAGGACGAAACCGCCTTCGAGATCTACCGGCGGGTCGGCCGCGTCAACCGGACGCTGTTGGCGAGCCTGCCCGCGGACACGCAGAGTTACAGTGATACCGCGGCCACGGGCAACATCGCCACCACTTCGTACAGCTACGATGTCCGCGCGTGCAACACGTCCGGCTGCTCAAGTCGCAACCTGCCCGTAGTCGTGCCCTTCCGTCCCAACAAACTCGAAGTGCTCTGGAATTCCGCTGCAAGACTCACCTGTAAGGACAACAGCAGCAACGCGCGGTCCTTCCATGTCCAGCGCCGGAAAAGCAACTGCGCGCCGGACACTCCCTGGCTAGTGCTAAAGACCCTGTCCGGCAACAAGCAGGCTTACACCGAACACAGCATCGTTCCCGGAACGGCGCGGTGGGCAACAGCGCCCCCCCCCGGACGCAGAGTAAAAGTTGGCATCAGACACGGGGCGGGACACCGCCCCGTCGGAGACCACGACGGGCGGGATGACGCGAGCCAGCGCTCATGTCGTTTTGGCCGGGGCCTTCCTTCACTCCGAGACCTTGCAAATCTCCACCAGGTTATCGGAAAAGGTCGGGGCGTGGCCCATATCGGCAAACTCGGCCGCGCTGATGCAGTTGACCGTGCCGGCATTGAGTTGCCGCCAGTACCCCAGCGTCGCCACGACCACGCCCGGATTCACGTCAGCGGTGACATGAGCCAGCCCCTCGAAGGCACCGCGATCGTTGAACACGCGCACGGTGCCGCCGTCACGGATGCCGCGCTCGGCGGCATCCGCCGCGTTGATCAGCACGAACTGCTCACCCTGAGCCTTCAGTTTGCCGTCCATGTTCGCGTAACAGGAATTGAGGAACGAGTGGCTCTTCGGAGACACGATGGACAGCGGATACTTTCGGGCCAGTTCCGGATTGACTGAAGGATTTTCGCGGGCCGGCACGTAATCCGGCAGGACATCGAGCGCCTCGCCGGGCTGGAAGTCGTCGTACATCTGCCGGAACGGACCCGCAACGAAGTTGCGTGGGTTGTCCAGCAGAAACTCGCACTTACCCGATGGCGTCGGGAAATTGCCCTCCCGGTGCGGCGCGCGATCGTCGGGACTCCCGACCTTCAGTCGCGCGTAGCCGTGTTCGCGCAGCGTGTTCAGATCGATGTCTGCGCAGGCGGGTGCGTCCCAGTCCACAAAGCGCTCCAGACATTCCGAATCCGACCACTGGAAGTTCGGTTCGTCGTAGCCCATGCGAGCGGCCAGACGGCGGAAGATCTCGCTGTTGGGAAGCGCCTCGCCCGGCGACTCGACGCACTTGGCGTTGTACGTCAGGTACAAATGCCCCCACGACAGGATGATGTCTTCCATCTCCGCGCCCATCGAGGCCGGCAACACGATGTCGGCGTAACTGGCCGTGTCGGACAGGAAGTGCTCCGCCGACACCAGGAATAAATCATCGCGCAGCAGGCCCTGCACGATCTTGTCCGTTTCCGGTGCCTGGGTCACCGGGTTCGAGTTCCAGCACATCATCGACAGAATCGGCGGATCGAGCGGCATCTCGCCGGTCAGCGCGCGGCCGATCTGCAGGTTGCTGACGACGCGCGTGCCCTTCGGGATCAGGTCGGGGCGGCAAATCACGTCGAACTTGTACGGATGCTCCCAGACCGAGAACTGCGTCATGCCGCCGCCGACATGGCGCCAGGCGCCGGTCAGGGCCGGAATGCAGGTGACCGCCCGGATGGCCTGCCCACCGCCCCGATGACGCTCCAGCGCCACGCCGATCCGGATCGCCGCCGGCTGGACGGTCGCCAGTTCCCGCGCGAGCGTGCGGATGTCATCGGCGGCGACGCCGGTGATTGCTTCGGCCCACTCCGGTGTCCGGTCTTTCGCTCGCTCTGCCAGTTCCGCATAACCGACCGCGTGGTGATCGACATAGTCCCGATCAACCAGATCCTGCTCGATGATGGAATGGATCAGGGCCATGGCCAGCGCGCCATCGGTGCCCGGCTTTGGGCAGATATGCCAGTCGGCTTCCTTGGCCGTGCGCGAGGCGTAGGCATCGATGACGACGACCTTGGCGCCGTTCTTCTGGGCGTCCTTGACGATGTGCCAGTGATGAAGGTTGGTGCTGACCGAATTGCACGCCCAGATCACGATGTAGCGGGAATGAATGTAGCTCTCGGGATCTACGCCCGCGGTCGGGCCGACGGTCAGCAGCCAGGCCGTGGAGGCGCCTTCGCCGCAGAACGTCCGCTCACAGACGGTCGCACCCATACGATTGAAGAAGGCATCGCCCCCGTTCAATCCGTGCACCAGCCCCTGATGACCCAGATAGCTGTAGGGGATGATGGCCTGGGGACCGTGCTCGGCGATGATGGCCTTCCAGCGCTTGGTAATCTCGTCCAGGGCTTCATCCCAAGTGATGCGCTCGAATTGCTTGCTGCCTTTGGGGCCGCTGCGGCGCAACGGGTACAGCAAGCGATCGGAGTGGTAGTGGCGCTTCTCGTAGTCCTTGAGCTTGACGCACAGCCCGCCACGCGTCAGCGGGTGATCGGGATTGCCCTTGACGCCCTTGAGCCGACCCTCCTCCACCTCGAATACCATCGAGCAGGTATCCGGACAATCATGCGGACAGCCGCCGAATGCAAACCGAGTTTTCATGGATGCTGACATGCGGTGGCCCCCAGGTTCGTCAGGAATTGTTGGTAGGAATCGAGCGGGCACAACCTTCGCACAGTTGACCGCAACGACACAATCGCCCCGTCAACGACCGACGTTCCCCTAACGTATCACCCCGAATCGACTGGGTCGGCGGCAAAGCCGCACGCGACACCTCGCCCTCCCGCTCAGCCCACCCTGACCGAACGCATCGAAATCGACCCCAAGGTCACCTTCTCGCAGAAAAACTCGATGCGGTCCTGCGGATCCGCCATGCCGAGCACATACAGCAGTGGCAGGAAATGCTCACGAGTCGGCACGGCTTCGCGCGCCGCCGGTGCCAGCGTTTCGTAGTGGATGACCGACTCGAAGTCACGCGCAAGGATGCGCTCACGAATGGCGCTGTCGAACTCGACGGCCCAGTCGAAAGCCGAGTCCTGCCAGATGAGCGTGTGCAGGTTGTGCACGATATTCCCGCTCCCGACAACGAGCACCCCTTCGTCGCGCAGCGGCTTCAACACCGCGCCGAGCGCGAAATGCCATGCGGGGTCCCGGGTACGATCGAGGCTGAGCTGGACGACGGAAACATCTGCGTGCGGAAACAGCCGGCACAACACCGACCAGGCCCCATGATCGAGACCGCGTTCGGGATCGGTTCGAATGTCCTGATCGGTCAGCAACTCGCACACGCGCCGCGCCAACTCTGGTGAACCGGGCGCTGGGTAAACGAAGGCGGAGAGTGCCTCGGGAAAGCCGCGAAAGTCATGGATCGTCGGCGGCTGCTCCATCGCGGTGACGCGCATTCCTGCCGTCTCCCAGTGCGCGGAAACGCACAGGACCGCGCGCGGGGCCGGCAGTGATGACCCGACCTCCGCCCAGGCGCGGCTGAACTCGCTGTCGGCGATCGCGTTCATCGGACTGCCATGGCCGACGAACAAGACGGGCATCCTGCTCCTGGAGTGGCTGCGATCCATCGGCATGGAACGGGGCGCCTGAGCGGTCATCGGGATCCCCTTAGAGCGTTCACGCGGCCGAACTCGGCGCGCCGAGCGTGCCGTCGCGGTAATCGGCCAGGGCCTGTTCGATCTCGTCGCGGGTGTTCATGACGAAAGGCCCGTACTGCACCACCGGCTCGCCGAGAGGCCTTCCGGCGAGCAGCAGGAAGCGCGCCTCTTCCGATCCCGCCTGCAGGCGGACGTTGTCGCCATCGCCCAGAATCCCAACCGCTCGGTGCGGCAGCGCCCGGCCCTCGTCGCCCACCACCGCCGTGCCCTCGTAAAGGTACACGAACGCATGATGGCCCCCCGGCACCGGCGCGCGGAACTCAGCGCCCGCAGGAAGGATGACGTCGAGATACAGCGGCTCGGTGCTGAGTCCCTGAATCGGGCCGGCAACAGGCTGTCCGCCCTGCTCGAACGTGCCCGCGATCACGCGGACCGTGCCGCCCGCCTGATCCAGCGCGACGACCGGGATGTCCGCTGCGGGGATGTCCCGGTAGGCAGCCGGCTTCATCTTCTCCCTGGCCGGCAGGTTGATCCAGAGCTGAAAGCCCCGCATCCGGCCTTCGGTCTGCTGCGGCATCTCGGAATGGACGATCCCGCGCCCGGCCGTCATCCACTGCACGTCGCCCGGACCGAGGTCCCCGTGATGACCGACGTTGTCCTCGTGGCGCATATGGCCGTCGAGCACGTAGGTCACCGTTTCGAAACCGCGGTGCGGGTGTGCCGGGAAGCCGCGGAGGTAATCCTCCGGATCGTCCGAGAAGAACTCGTCCAGCATCAGGAAAGGGTCGTGGCGCAGGCTCGGCGACTGCCCCAGGCTGCGCCGCAGTTTGACGCCGGCGCCGTCGGACGCCGCGATGGATGGAACGGTACGTAACAGCGATCGAGTGGTCATGGCCAGGCTCCGGTCAGAATACGTGATGAGGGCGAGATTCCAAAGTGGGGTCAGCGTGAGTCAGCCGGCACGGCGCGCGTCGAGACTCCAGGGCCCAGCGCCATGCACGAACAGCAACAGGAAACCACCGGCAATCGCGACGTTCTTCAGAAACAGGATCATCTGAATCTGCTCCGAAAACGCGCTGTGGAACAGCACGGCGGCCAGCAGTGCGAATCCCGCCAGAAGTAGCGCGGCCGCCCGCGTGTGCCAGCCGAGGATGATTGCCAGCGCCCCGCCGACTTCCAGTGCGATGACCAGCGGCAACCACTGGCCGGACACGCCCGCCGCGGCCATATAGGCCTGGGTGCCGGCGTACTGGCCGACCTTGCCGACACCGGACAACAGAAAGATCGCGGCGAGCGATACGCGGCCTGCCAATTCGAGGGCCTGGTTGAGATTCGTCATGGACTTCTCCAGCAGTTGATGAAAGGTGGAGCCATTAAAGAATTGATTGCGCCGATGGAAAAGCACAATATTTCGGCTTATCTAATCGACTTTATCGATAGCTTTGACATCACCACCGAAGATCACACTGGAGCAGTGGCGCACCTTCATCGCCGTCGTCGAAGGCGGCGGCTATGCGCAGGCCGCGGCCACGCTGTACAAGAGCCAGTCGACGCTGACCTACGCGGTGCAGAAACTCGAACGCCTGCTCGGCGTCAAGGCCTTTGAAATCCAGGGCCGCAAGGCCGTTCTGACGGCTGCCGGACAGGTGTTGTACCGCAGGGGAAAGATTCTGATCGAGGAAGCGATGCGACTGGAGCGCGCCGCAGCCAGCCTCGCGTCCGGCTGGGAAGCCGAAATCCGGCTGGCGGTGGAGATCATCTTTCCGACCTGGCTGCTGTTGGACTGTCTCGCGCGGTTCGCCAAGGAACACCCGGAAACCCGCATCGAACTCATCGAATCCGTGTTGAGCGGAACCGATGAAGCGCTGCTGGAGGGGCGGGTCGATCTGGCCATCGGCTCGTGGATTCCACCGGGCTTCATCGGCGACCCGATCATGCCGGTGCGCTTCATCGCGGCGGCGCGTCCCGATCACCCCCTGCACCGGCTGGGGCGCCCGCTGACATTGGAAGACCTGAGCCAACACCGGCATCTGGTCATTCGCGACACGAGCCGGGATCGCTCCCGCACACCGGGCTGGCTCAACGAACGACGTCTGACCGTAAGCCACAAGAGCACATCCATCCGGGCGGCCTGCATGGGACTCGGCTATGCGTGGTATCCGGAAGACATGATCCGGCGGGAGCTGGAGTCCGGTGAACTAGAGGCGCTGCCCTTGCGCGAGGGAGCGGAACGCTGGGCGACGCTGTACCTGATCTTTGCCGATCGCGATGCGACCGGTCCGGGCACGCTGCGGATGGCCGAACTGATCCGGGCCGGCATCGCTGAGCAGTGCCCCAAGGCCGGAGGACTGATCGATGGCGCGACGACGCCCCGCACCATACGGTAAGCGGATGGGCAAAATGCCCTCAATGCGACCAGCCGAGGGCACAGCCAATGAGCGCACCGGGACAGGGGCCGCGCACGGCCCCTTTTAGGAATGGGCTACCAACCCTAGCGACCTGAGCGCTGAAGTGTCAGCCGAATGCCCTGGCCCACCCGGCTGGCGCAGCTCAGGGTGACAAAGCCCCTCCCAACACGCAGACAACTCAACGCACTCTCGGAGGTCGGGTTGAACAAGGGATCGACAAACACGGCCGAACTGACGGCCTCATTGAGGTTCAGCCTGATGGCTCCCGACGACCGCAGGAACACCGCATACAACTCGCCGTTCAACGGATTACGCGACTGGACCACGGACGGCGAACTCTGGCTGTTCGGGCTGGTATACGCCATGGCCGAAGCACTGTAGCGACGCGAGCCCAGGGGCACACGCGCGAGATTGTCGAAGTTCGGCACGGCGCGGAGCAGTTGCAGCGTGTTGTTGAAGACCCAGCTGCCATCCGCGTACTGCTGATCCAGGTTCATGGCCAGGGTAAAGCCGAACCAGGAGCCCTGGGCGCCGGCCATACCCGCGACCCTAAGGTGCTCCGTCACGAACTGCGTGGTCGGCGGATAGGTCTTGTGCGCCGTGTTCAGCACCACTCTGGAGGCCGGAACGAAGTTGCTGGGAATGCCAGCCCCCTGGTACGAAAATGCCGGTAAGCGGGTTTGTGGATCGCGGCTGCTGGCTATCTGATTATTGCCGTCCTGGGTCCCCTTTTCGAGATAATAGAGATCGAGACGAAGACTGCCATCCGCATACCAGGCGCCGTAGGTTGAGGCAAACTGGGGGCTAGTGATCTGCCAGACATTTCCCGCGACCAAATAGGCGGAGCCATAAGGTGATGTCTCCGCATGCAGAATATCGGTCAGCCGCTTGACGAAATCCTTCTTGCCCTCCATGTACGACGCATAGGATCCCTGCCCTCCGGCCTCCCGGTTCGCGCAGCCGGCCGAAATGTTCGGCAGCAAGTCATCCATCATCACGGCGGCATGGTCGCGGCGACGGATACTTTCCAGCAGTGCGTCGATCATCTGGTTGACGACCCATCGGCTCTGCAGATTCAACGCAGACCACCGCAAGTCTGTCGCAGCCGGCGCGGCATAGAAGGTGGACTCGAAGTCGGCTACCGTCGCATCAGTCGCCAGCAGGGGTTCCGGATCGGTTTTGCTGCAACCGAATCGCGACAGCAGTGCCATGTCCTCCGGATCCAGATCCGTATCCTTGCCGATCACGCGATCCCGCCGGAGCGTGGAAAAACCTGCCCCATCGTCGGTGTCATCCCGGAATCGGGATTTCCCTCCGTTGAAATCGAATACGACAGGATAATGGCCGGCGTTGAAGTCTTTCATGACGGTCAGCTGGCTGAACTGTGAATCACCCGCCTTTTTCTTGTTGACCATCACATAGCCCATGGCCAAGGCATGCTGTTCCGATCTGGCCCGCTTCGGAGTGGCACCGTTGACGATGCGGCTCCAGTTATGAATATGGTGAGACAGATTGAAATCGGGGGCTGCCGCGTGAGCACCCGAACACAAAAGTAAAGTCAGCAGCCCTAAGGCCAATTGAGTGGATCGCATGTGGTCATCCTGTATTGCAACGAGGTGCGCCAGCGGTTGTGCCATGGAGAAACTCTTAATCGATGCAGAGCCCCGTAAGGCGGCGGCAAACCAGATGCCGCGACCTTAACTCCATTACATCCTGAATAATCGTCTATCCGAGGTCAGAACAGACGGACGGCACAAACCCAATCACCACTGACGCGAGCCATTATTCCAGACTGCTGATAAATGAAAAATCCACAATACTGGGTATCACATAGGACCTAAGACAAAACAACAAGAATCGTTGATGAGAGAAAAGTTAATCCGATCGCAATAGACATCATCACGGGAACAGGATAAATTTCCGTCACCCCATACCGCGCCTGGAAATAATGTTCGAGCGAGACGGCAAAGGATCGCGACCCAGGGCGATTTACCGCCCAAACGCGCACCCATGAACGACCGTGGATAGGTCACCGAGCCGAGCGACTGTCAGGCGGTGGCACGCGAAGCATGCCGCGCTTCCGCCAGCGGAACGCTATCGACGGGTGATGGAAATCCCATCGCTCCACCTAGCCCAAAGTCGGTAATCCCGGAAGGGAGACATCTCACATCGACGTGTTGAACACGGACATTCTGACGGCAGCCCGTGCCTCCGCGACCTCCGCTCACCGGCGTGTCGCGCGGGCCGGATACCGGGCCAGCGGCCAGACTGCCCGCTAAGCCATCGGTCGCAACGAGCGCCGAGTCATACGTCCGACGCCAGCTGTGGGACAATTCACGCCGTCCTCACACCCCGACCGATCCGCACACCAGTAACGCGCATGCCCACCGAACTGATACACGTCGATCCCCAGCATCCCGCTGTCGAGGGCATTGTTCGAGCAGCAAGGGTCATCAAGGCCGGCGGCCTGGTGGCCTTCCCGACCGAGACGGTTTACGGCCTGGGGGCGAACGCGCTGGACGCCGCGGCCGTGGCGAGGATCTTCGAGGCGAAGCAACGTCCTTTGACGGATCCGCTGATCGTCCATTTGGCGCAGCTGGCGCAGGTACATGAGGTTGCAGCAAACATCCCGGACATCGTTCACCGGCTCGCAGCGCGCTTCTGGCCCGGGCCGCTGACCCTGATTCTGCACCGCGCTGCGAAGGTACCCGCGAGCGTGTCGGCCGGGCGCGATACCGTGGCCGTGCGGGTACCGGCCCACCCCGTTGCGCACGCCCTGCTCGCAGGCTGCGGCCTGCCGATCGCCGCCCCCAGCGCAAACCTGTTCAGCCGCCCGAGTCCCACGACGGCGCAGCATGTTCTGGAGGATCTCGACGGGCGGGTCGACCTCGTGCTGGACGGCGGCTCGACCACGATTGGTTTAGAGTCCACGGTCATCGACCTGACGGCGGCCTCGCCTATCCTGCTGCGGCCCGGCGGCCTGTCTCCGGAAGCGCTGCGGGAAGTCATGCCGGAACTGCGGATACCCGAAGCGCCCCGGGTCAGCGCAGACGACGAGCACGCAGCGTCGCCGGGAACCCTGCTGAAGCACTACTCGCCGCACGCGGCGCTGCTGCTGCTACGAGGCGAGGCTGACGCGGCGCAGCGCCTGGCATCGGACATCGTCGAGCAAACACGACAGCGCGGGCGAACGATCGGCCTGTTGATTCCGGAGGAGGAAGCGGGACTTTATGCCGGCTTGAGCGCGGCATTCGCCTCGTTGGGGGCGTCAGACAATCTGGCGGCGATTGCTCGCGTGCTGTTCACGCGCCTGCGCGAACTGGACAAACAGAAGGTGGACCTGATCCTGGCGCGCGAACCGGCGGGCGGGGGGCTGGGGCTAGCGATCAGAGATCGGCTGTTCCGCGCTGCCGAGGGTCGCACCATCGACGCGGGGGCATCACTCGACGTCGCCAAACTGCTGGAAGCCGTCTTGCCAGCGGACTGACCAAGCTGGAATGGAAACTGCTGACGTAGGGGGCCGATCACCCGGGGCAGGATGAGACCCGTCTGAAGACTTGCAACAGCGAAAAGCGCGGCAACCCGGATCAGTGACGATCCGAGCGACCGCGGAGTGTGCTCAATTCAGGCCTTCGGCGGCCCGTAATAGCCCTTCTTGTCGTGCTCTGTTTCAACCAGCAGTCTTGCGCCTTCAAGCACTTGCGGCACCAGACCGTCGCCGCCGCTCGCGATGTAGTCCAGCAAATCCTGGCGCATGCGCGGATCCCAATAAGTTCGCAAGTGGTTGCGTATGCCTTCGGCCCGCCGTTCCGGCGGGTAGGGTGCGAAAAAATCGCCGATCTGGTTGGCCATCGTCAGCAGGCGCTGCAAATCGAGTACCGTCTCGCCCATTTGTCCCGGACCCGGTTTGACCGCGGCACCCATTAGCTGACGGCCTCCACCACCTCATCCTCGCGCGCCTCGGCTTGGGCGCGCATCGGCGCCGCGTCGACCCGGGCGACTTCAACCGCGGTGACCTTGTACTCAGGACAGTTCGTAGCCCAGTCCGACAGATCCGACGTCACGGCATTGGCCTTCGATGTCGCATGATGGAAGGTTGTGTAGACGATGCCGGGATTGACTCGCGTGGAGAGTTTGGCGCGAAGCCGCGTCTGTCCGAAGCGGCTGGTCACGGTGACCCAGTCGCCATCGCGCAGGCCGCGGGCCTGTGCATCGGCGGCATTGATCTCGAGCCGGTCCTCGGGATGCCAGCGCGAATTCGCCGTGCGACGGGTCTGCGTCCCGACGTTGTACTGGCTCAGGATGCGGCCGGTGGTCAGCAACAATGGGAAGCGGTCGTTCGTGCGCTCGGCAGTCGGCACGAACTCGGTCAGCATGAAGGTGCCGCGGCCATTCGCGCGCGGGAAGGTCTTGGTGTGCAGTACTTCGGTCCCTTCGGGCGCGTTCTCGTCGCAGGGCCACTGCGCCGAGCCTATCCGTTCCAGCAGAGCGAAGCTGAGGCCCTTGTAGGCCGGTGACAGCCGCGCCAGTTCGTCGAGAATTTCCCCGGCATGCGCATACTGCGCCGGGTAGCCCATCGTATTCATGAGGCGCACGACGATCTCCCAGTCCTGGTAGCCCGCGAGCGGCTCGACAACCTTGCGCACCCGATTCACCCGGCGCTCGGCGCTGGTGAAGGTGCCTTCCTTTTCCAGCGAGGAACTGCCGGGCAGGAAGACATGGGCGTAGTTCGACGTCTCGTTCAGGAAAAGGTCCTGCAGCACGACGCATTCCATCTGCCGCATTGCCTCGACGATATGGTGCCGGTTCGGATCGCTCTGTACCGGGTCTTCGCCCATGATGTACATACCGCGAAAGTGGCCGGTCAGCGCCGCATCGAACATGTTCGGCAGACGCAAGCCGGGCTCGGCGTCCAGCGGCACGCCCCATTCCTGCTCGAATGAACCGCGTACCTCGGGGTCGGTCACGAAGCGGTAGCCGCTGAACACATGGGGCCAGCTGCCGAGGCAGCTGCCGCCCTGCACGTTGCCCTGGCCCCGCAGCGGATTCACGCCCACCCCTTCACGGCCCAGCATGCCGCAGGAGAGTGACAGGTTCCCCAGGCACATGACACCCGTGGAACCCTGCGAGTGTTCGGTCACACCCAGCCCGTAATAGATCGCGCTGTTCGGCCCGCCGGCATAGAGGCGCGCCGCCGCCCGAATGGCCTCCGGAGCTACACCGGCGACCGGGCCGATGACTTCCGGCGCATAGCGATCGCTGCCGACCAGCCCCATCCACAGCTCGAACTCGTTCCATTCGCAGCGCTCGCGCACGAAGGACTCGTTATACAGGCGTTCACGCACAATGACATGGCCCAGGCTGTTCAGGATCGCCACGTTGTTGCCCGGCCGCAGCGGCAGATGGACCGTCGCTTCGCAATGCGCGGATTTGACCGTCTCGGTTCGCCGCGGATCGATCACGATGAGCTTGGCGCCCTGCCGGATCCGCCGCTTCATCAACGAGCCGAACACGGGATGGCCTTCGGTCGGATTGGCGCCGACGACCATGATCACGTCGGCCTGCAAAATCGAGTCGAAATGCTGGCTGGCCGCGCCCCAGCCTACGGTTGCCGACAGCCCGAACTGGGTCGGCGAATGGCAAATCCTCGCGCAGTTGTCGATGTTGTTGTTCCCGAAAACCGCGCGCGCCAGCTTCTGCACCAGGAATATCTCTTCGTTGGTGCAGCGCGAACTGGACACCGCACCGATCGACTTCGTGCCATAGGTGCTCTGGATGCGCCGGAACTCGGCAGCGGCGTGATTGAGGGCGGTGTCCCAATCGACTTCCTGCCAGGGCTCGTCGATCGAACGACGGATCAGCGGCGTCCGCACCCGGTCGGGATGGTTGTAGTAGTCGTAGGCGAAGCGCCCCTTGATGCAGCTATGACCATGATTGGCCTTGCCCTCCTTCCAGGGAATCATCCGCACGATGCGGCCGGCCCGGGTCTCCGCCTTGAAGCCGCAACCTACGCCGCAGTAGGCGCACGTGGTGACGACGCTGCGCTCAGGCTTCAATGGATTGGGCATGACGGTACTCTCCTTCGAAAAGACTTTTTTCAACGAGCGCCTGGGTCGGGCAGGTTTGCACGCAGGCACCGCAGCTGACGCACTCGGAATCGAAAAAGGGCTGGTCCTGGCCCGCCGCCACCTTCGACTCGAAACCGCGTCCGTCGATGGTCAGGGCAAAGGTCCCCTGGATCTCCTCGCATGCCCTTATGCAGCGACTGCAGACGATGCATTTCGCCGGATCGAAGAGAAAATACGGGTTGGACTGATCGACCGGGCTGGCCTGATGATTCTCACCCGTGCCGTAGGGATGAGAGGTCACGCCCAGTCGCTGCAAGGTTTCGTGAAATTCACTCCACCCGCCCGGGATGTCCTCGGCAGGGAAGTCGGACAGGTACAGCTCCATGACGCCTCGGCGCAACGCTGCCAGCTTCTCCGACTCGGTCCGCACCGCCATACCGGGTTCTACCAGTGTCGTGCAACTGGCGGGATAGCCCTTCCGGCCTTCGACCTCGACCAGGCACACCCGGCAACTGCCGAAAGGTTCGAGGGTATCGCTGGCGCACAGCTTGGGTATCGCATGGCCGGCGCGGGCGGCCGCCAGCATCACTGAACTCCCCGCCGGTACCGTGACGGACACCCCATCGATGGTCAGCGTCACGTCGGATCCATCCCGAGGAGGGGTCCCCAGATCGACGCCATCACGAAGATCTCGAAGCTCAGCCCACATGCGCACATCTCCCGCGAATTGCCTAATTATTGTCAGACTCTATAGCTAGGTCTTTAGCCGCTATGTTGGCCCGAGACGGGGGCTTCGTCAACACCTCGACGACACCATCCGCCGCAAGGCAAAAAAGACCCCCCCCTCAATGGAGAACCCGAGCGGGAATCACAGCGTGATGCGGAGCGTCGGCGGAGAGGGAAAGTCGGGGGCAAGGGCCACGCTGCTCGGCCTAGGGAGGGACCGATGGCTCATGCCAAAAAGTGGCGGGGATCTGCGGAATACAGCTAACGAAACGGCAAGGGCGCCGCTCAGCCCGGATAGGCGTTGGCCCTGCTGCCGGGCTGAACGGGCTGGACGTTGTGCGACTGTTCGTCGATTGCCCGTATGCGCGTCTCCATGTAACGCAGCGCGTCGTTGATGCCCTCTTCAGTCAACCGGCTGTCGGAAGGCGGGTTCAGATAGCCCTGCGCGGCGTGTTGCCGCAACACCGATTCCCAGTCGAAGACACGCTCATCCCAGGCCTCGATCTCGTCGAGCGGAGGCGCCTCGAGTTTCGCGCCATCATGACAGGAGGCACATGCGCCCTGGTAGATGTGCAGGCCTCGGCGGTAATCCGGAGGGCGCACCACCACCGGCGCAGGCCGCTCGGCCGGAGGCGGACTGGAGCAGCCCACGGCCACCATCGGGAGAAGCACAAGCAACCACCGCCACATCGTGTGGCGGTCAAGCGCTTCCGATGAACGGGGCGTGCTGTCGCTCACCATCGGGACCCCCTGCCGATAGCGACCCAGCGGAGCGAAATCCGCCTCACCGCGGACCCGCGAGAACGACCGCTCAGACCGTACCGACCGGGACTGACTGAAATCATCGAACTGTTCCGCGCGTTCGGTCAGCCTCGGCCAGCCGCGGAAGCACCTTTGACGCCGTGCGCCGAAATGCCGAAAGCTTCAGGCAGCGGCAATGCCCAGATTGTCCCAGATCGCGAGGCTGGCCTCGGACTGGTTCAAGGTATAGAAATGCAGGCCCGGGGCCCCGCCATCGAGCAGCGCTCGGCAGAGATCCGTCACGACTTCGATACCGAACGCACGGATCGCCGGGCGATCGTCGCCGAAGCCTTCGAGCCGCTTGCGGATCCAGCGCGGGATATCGGCACCGCACAGCTCGGAGAAACGCGCCAATTGGGTGTAATTGGTGATCGGCATGATCCCGGGCACGATCGGAATGTCGATCCCGCTCTTGCGGCAATCGTCGACGAATCGAAAGTAAGCGGCCGGGTTGTAGAAATACTGCGTGATCGCGCTGTTCGCGCCCGCTTCGACCTTGCGCTTGAAATTGCGGATGTCGAGTTCGATGTTCGGCGCCTGCGGGTGACATTCGGGATACGCCGCGACCTCGATGTTGAAATGATCTCCGGTTTCCTGGCGAATGAAGGCGACCAACTCGGAGGCGTAGCGAAACTCGCCGGCCGACAACATACCGGAGGGCAGGTCACCGCGCAGCGCGACGATGTGGCGAATACCCTGAACGCGGTAGCGGTCCAGCACTTCGCGAATGTTCTCGCGGGTCGACGCGACACAGGAAAGGTGCGGGGCACATTCGATGCCGGTGCGGCCCTGTATCTCGACGACGGTCTCGAAGGTGCGTTCGCGTGTCGAACCGCCGGCGCCAAAGGTCACCGAGCAGAAGCGTGGGCGTAGCCGTGCCAGTTTGTCGACCGTCACCCGCAGCGCGCTCGCCGACTCCTCGCTCTTCGGCGGGAAGAACTCGAAACTGTAAAGCTTGCCGTTCGTGGTATGCGATGCCATCGGTACACTCGGAAACTGTGGCTGGCATGCGTCTGCTCAACGACGAACCGAGGAGCGACCGCACGCAGCCGGCCCGTTGCGGCGACGGGCTAGATGCCCGTCGCCGCAACGGAAGATGGAGAAGGGCGCCGTGAGGACGACCGTAGCCGTCTCGTCGACGCGAATCCGGCGCGGAAGACCGGATTAGTAGCGGTAGTGATCCGGCTTGTACGGACCGTCGGCCGGGACGCCGATGTAGGCCGCCTGCTCCGCCGAAAGCACCGTCAGATCGGCGCCGATCTTTTCCAGATGCAGGCGCGCGACCTTTTCATCGAGGTGCTTCGGCAGCACGTAGACCTTGTTCTCGTAACGCTCGCCGTGACAGAACAGCTCGATCTGGGCGAGGGTCTGGTTCGTGAAGCTGTTCGACATCACGAAGCTCGGATGACCGGTCGCGCAACCCAGGTTGACCAGGCGACCCTCGGCCAGCAGGATGATACGCTTGCCGTCCGGGAAGATGATGTGGTCGACCTGCGGCTTGATGTTCTCCCAGCGATACTGGCGCAGGCTGGCAACCTCGATTTCGGAGTCGAAATGTCCGATGTTGCAGACGATGGCCTGATTCCTCATCGCCGCCATGTGGTCATGCGCGATCACGTTGACGTTGCCGGTCGCGGTCACGAAGATGTCGGCCTTCGAGCAGGCATCGTCCATGGTCACGACGCGATAGCCTTCCATCGCCGCCTGCAGCGCACAGATCGGGTCGATTTCCGTGATCCACACGGTGGCGCCCAGTCCCCGGAGCGACTGCGCACAGCCCTTGCCGACGTCACCATAACCCGCCACGACGGCAACCTTGCCCGCGATCATCACGTCGGTCGCGCGCTTGATGCCGTCGACCAGCGATTCGCGACAACCGTACAGGTTGTCGAACTTCGACTTCGTGACCGAGTCGTTGACGTTGATGGCCGGGAACGGCAAGCGGCCTTCGGCCTGCATCTGGTACAGACGGTGCACGCCCGTCGTCGTTTCTTCGGTGACACCCTGGATCCCGGACAACATCTTGCTGTACCAGCCCGGATGGCTCTGCAGGCGCTTGCGGATCGCGGCAAACAGCACGCGCTCCTCGTCGCAGGTCGGGTTGTCGAGAACGGAGCGATCGCTCTCGGCCTTGGAACCGAGCACGACCAGCATCGTGGCATCGCCCCCGTCGTCCAGGATCATGTTCGGGCCGGCATCACCCGCCCACTCCAGGATGCGGTGCGTGAATTCCCAGTACTCCTCGAGCGACTCCCCCTTGTAGGCGAAGACCGGAATGCCGGCCGCGGCGATTGCAGCCGCCGCGTGATCCTGCGTCGAAAAGATATTGCAGCTTGCCCAGCGGACTTCAGCCCCCAGGGCGACCAGCGTCTCGATCAGGACTGCGGTCTGGATGGTCATGTGCAAGCTACCGGTGATCCGCGCACCCTTCAGCGGTTGAGCGGCGCGGTATTCTTCACGCACCGCCATCAAGCCGGGCATTTCGGTCTCGGCGATTGCGATTTCCTTGCGCCCCCAGTCCGCCAGCGACATATCGGCGACGTGGAAATCCTTGAAGGACGGATTAGCGACTACAGCGTTCATAGGCATGTGCTCCCAGTGATTTAGCCGGGGTCCGACGATAGGACCCACTAAACAAACCGAGCGCCGTTGTCCGTTCCGTCGTGTTGGCCGAGCCTAGCATCGATGCTCATCTTGTGATGGACCGATGTCGCAGCGCTCCTCAGCATTCACGACACCATCGAGAACCCGATGGCGGGGTATTCTTGGTGTAACCAGTGATTGTGTCGGGGAAGTCCCGATCAGCGAGGGACGGCATCGAAGCCGTCCCTCGCGCTCCCGCAGGACGTCAGAGACCCGCCGCCTCGCGCAGCAGTTCGGCCTTGTCCGTTTTCTCCCAGCTGAAGCTGGCCTCTGTCCGGCCGAAGTGGCCATAGGAAGCCGTCGGAAGGTAGATCGGCCGCAACAGGTCCAGCATCGCGATCAGGCCCTTCGGGCGCATGTCGAAATGCTCCCGGACGATCTTGCTCAGCTTGTCTTCGGGAATCTTGCCGGTGCCGAAGGTCTCGATGGTCACCGAGGTCGGCTCGGCGACGCCGATGGCATAGGACACCTGGATCTCACAGCGATCAGCCAGGCCGGCAGCCACGATATTCTTGGCCACGTAACGGGCCATGTAAGCCGCCGAACGGTCGACCTTGGACGGGTCCTTGCCGCTGAACGCACCGCCCCCGTGGCGCGCCATGCCGCCATAGGTATCGACGATGATCTTGCGCCCGGTCAGTCCGCAGTCGCCAACCGGACCGCCAACGATGAACTGGCCGGTCGGGTTGATGAAATACTTGGTGTCCTTGTGCAGCCATTCGGACGGCAGCACGTGGAGGATGATCTCCTCCATGACCGCCTCGCGGATGTCCTTCTGACTGACTTCCGGCGAATGCTGCGTCGACAGGACGACGGCATCGATCGCCACCGGCTTGTGGTTCTCGTAGCGGAACGTGACCTGACTCTTCGCGTCCGGGCGCAGCCACGGCAACACCTTCCTCTTGCGGACTTCGGCCTGACGCTGCACGAGCCGGTGCGAGTACGTGATGGGTGCCGGCATCAGCACGTCGGTCTCATTCGTCGCATAGCCGAACATCAGACCCTGGTCGCCCGCGCCCTGCTCGTGATCGGCCTTCTCGTCGACGCCCATCGCGATATCGGGCGACTGTTTGCCGATCGCCGTCAACACCGCACAGGTCTGCCAGTCGAAACCGATCTCGGGATTGTCGTAACCGATGTCGTGCACGACCTTGCGCACCAGTTCTTCGGTATCCACCCAGGCGGTCGTGGTCACTTCCCCGGCCAGCACCACCATGCCGGTCTTGACCATCGTTTCAACGGCCACGCGGGATTTCGGGTCCTGACGCAACAACTCGTCGAGTACCGCATCCGAAACCTGATCGGCGACTTTGTCGGGATGACCTTCCGCAACCGACTCGGAGGTGAAAATAAAGTCTTGACTCACGTCGATTTATCCCTACGTAACGTTTGAATAGCCGCGTAAAGTACAACTTTCGCCAGCGCAACGCAAATTTGGACGCACGGTCCGCAGCTGCGGCGCCGGCCGCCAGCGGTGCCGGTTGCGGGACGGGAAACCCCGATCGACTGGCCTGGTGGTTCCGCCGCTATCCACCGCCATCGAACAGACGCGGGCGCGGCACGAAGCCGAGCCAGGCGTCGAGACCCAGCAGCAGCAGAGCGATCGGGAGGGTCAGCAGCAACAGGGCCAGGGCCAGCGTCAAGCCGCTCTCGGAACCGATGGGCTGGCCACCGCGAAAATGCAGCACGACACCGTACAGACCTGCCAGCATCAGGGTTGCGACGGCGATCGCGAAAAGAGACACATAGCGGTCGTCCAGCTGGAAGCTCTGGTGAACGATGTCATTCAACAGCGTGACGCCCAGGGGAAGGTAGGCCAGGGTCGCCGGCAAGGCGAGCAGATAGGCCTTGCGAAACGGCAAGGCAAGCCCGACCGCCTTTTTGGCCACAACGACAAGACACCAGCCATAGGCCAGGGCCGCCACCAGGTAGGTCGCGATGATCGCCAGGACGTCCATCAGGCCCAACGAGCCCGAGCCGGTCAACAGCGCGAGGGTAGCGGACAGCAGTGCGTGAGACTTGAAGAAGAACGGGTTCATGGCATCCGGCCAGCCTGTCGCCAAAAGCCGGCATGATCGTGCACCCAGCCTGAGCCTGCAAGCGGCGGGGCACCCGCCGCGGTGATCGAAGATACAGCGACGGGCGACACAACCGAGCGGGGCAGGCCCGCGTGCCGCTCCGGCTTACGGCGCAGGCAGCCGGCGAGACTCGAACGAGCCCTTGCGAATGTTGAAGAAGGCCAACTCGGGAAGACTGAACAGCACACCACGGAGCCCTTCGCCGACACGTTCGCCCTTGTCGTACGCGGCGGTGACAACCCCTCCTCCCGCATGCAGCAGGCCGTAGCCAAGGTTCAGGGATCCCAGCAAGGGGCGCAGCCACGGCCAGTCCTCGGTGAAAAACAGAAACCGCGTATCTCCGGGGCGCGGCTCATAGAGTGCGGACGTCGCGGTCGTCGCCTCGGCCAGGCGGATCCACAGCGGGTTCTCGCGTGCAGAGAACGCGGCCAGCAAGCGATTGCGGTAGGACGGCAGCATGAAGCGCCGGTCCGGAGCGAGCCGGCTTGCGAGCTTCTCGTACAGCAGAAACGGGATGAAGGCCAAGTCCGCAACGGGCTCCACATTGCCTCCGACCAGACGCTCCCGGTCGCGGTCCGTCGGAAGCGCGGAACTGAGCGCTCGGACGAACTCGGTTGCGCAGTTACGTCGAATCAGATGGTAGCCGTAGGCTGCTTTCACCTTGTCCCTGAAGACACGATGCTGCTGCTCGGCAAGCCCAACGCTCCGGTCCGTCAGGAGGCGAGGACTGGACATCAGGGGTACCGCACCGTCGACGGGTCCGGCGGCGGACGGCACCATCCTCTCGGCCGGATAGGCGCGGCGCTGTCCGGTCCGGACCTCACGCCGCACCGCATGGAGCCGCGCCGCGGCATTCTCGAGCACGTTCAGCGAGGCTTCATCCGGTTCATCGAGCGCAAAATACTCGCGGCGAGCGGCGGCGAACTGCTGCCGCAGATTGGCCTCGGCCAGCGGCAGAACGGCCGTCGCGGGACTCGCGGGCAATTCCGGGAAATCAAGACCGTACCAGGGATTCAGTAACAGGAGGCGGTCCTGCGTCAGCGAATGTTGCACGGCGGCCAGGCGGGCCAGCGCCAGCAGCAGCGCGCCGCCGGCATCGAGCCGTGCGGAGCCCAGCAAGGACAGACTCGAAGCCTCGAGCGACCGCGCCAGGTCACGCAGCCGTTCCCGTTCGTCTGGCTTTAGCCCGGCGCGGACATCGTTGCCGACGCCGTCCACGAGTGCCTGTGGTTGGAGCGACCACGCACCCTCAAGCACGCGCAGGGCAACCCGTTGCGATGCCAGGCTCCGGTAGTGTCCCTCGAAGGTATCGGGATAAGGAGCGTGATGCTCGGGATCGACGTGCAATCGGGCGACGTCCGGCAGGCTGTAGCCCAGGGAACGGATTCGGGCCTCCAGCGCCCTTCCTTCCTGCGACAGGTACTGCGGCCCGTGAAGCTCGGCAATCCGGGTACGCAGCGACTCGAACTCGGCGCTGGCGCCGGCGCGGAACAAGCCGACTCGCGCCAGCGCGGGGGCATGGCCGGACTCGACGCTTGTCAGCAGCGCCGCCTCCCGATCCAGAGCCTCCAGGAAATCCAGATGCCCGCGCTGCACCAGATACAGATGCACGAACCGGTCCCGCACGCGCTCGACCTCCGCCGGTGAGAACGGTAACCGGGCCACATGAATGTTGCGATTGTCCCGGTCGTTGTAGGTCGTTCTGAAGCGGGACCAGTCATCGCGCGCCAGAACGAGCAGCCCTTCGTCTTCGTGCTGGTAGTGGAACACATCCTCACCGACCCGCAGGGCAACGTGACCACCGCTGGATGTGCCGACGTTCGACTCGATGTAGAGGAAATCCACGACGTCCGCTTCGGCAGCCGACGTCAGGACCAGGAGCAGCAGTGCCGAGGCCCATGCCGCTCCGCGGATCACGGCGACGCGAGAGTTACCGCGTGCCCGCACGCTGTCGCGGACATTCGCTCAGTAGCGATAGCCGTTCTCGATCCATGAACGGGCTTCCGAGCGCGAACCCAGGACCCCCGTCAGGAAGGCCTGCCGGCCGATAGCCTCCTTGGCCACACCGGCCTTCTTCAGCCCCTGACCGATGCCGTAGTAGGTCGCCTTCTCGCTGGCCCAGTCGCTGATGCCGCGCTGCCCCGCGATGCGTCCCAACGCCGCCATGTAGCTGGCGGATGTGAAATTGGAACCGACCACCGAAAGGGTCATATTGGCGATGTCATCCCGATAGGGGATCTTCGCCTTGCCCACACCGTCCTTCGGACTCGACGACTCTGAACTCGACCCCAGCGATTCGGACGATTCACTGATCGACCATGAGATCGAACAGCCGGTGACACACAGTGAACACAGCAAGACTGCGAAACGTACGACAGGTCGCATTGCAATATCTCCCTTGGGAAGTTCTCGGCTCAGGCCGGTTCGGCCACGGTCAGTTCGAAATCATCGCGCGTCGCGCTGCGCAGGGCCTCGGCCAGCCGGTCCAGGTCATCTTCGGCGACACGGGCGCGCAGGCACACTCCCGCCGCGTCGAAAGATTCCTGGCGTTCTTGAGCACCCAAGGCATCCAACAGATGGTACAGGCTGCCCAGATGCGCGAAAGATACGTGGATCTCCACGGCTCGCCGCGGCCACTCGGTGTGCTTCGGCGCCTGTCGTAGCACTTCCGCGGCGGCCCCGCCATAAGCCCGAACCAGTCCACCAGCGCCGAGCTTCGTGCCACCGAAATAGCGCACGACCCCGACCACGACATGGTCCAGTCCCTGCCCTTCGATCGCCCGGTAAATTGGCTGCCCGGCCGTACCGCCGGGCTCGCCGGCATCTGAGAAGCGGTAGCCCTGCCCGATACGATAGGCCCAGCACAGGTGCGAAGCGTCCGGGTAACGCGCCGCCAACTCGCCCAGATACTGCAGCGCCGCTTCCGTCGCATCGGCCCGCGCGGCAAATGCGAGAAAAATCGAACCCTTGACGTCGTCGCGGTGCTCAGCGGGCGCCGCTAGGGTCAGGTAGCTCACGGCAGGTTCCCGCTGCGACCGGGAAACTCCGCATCGCCATCACACGAAAAAGGACTTTATCGAGGACTCGATGAGACCCCATGGCAGAATCAGGGGTTTCTTGTCGATGATGATCGACATCTGCGCGCCCTCGATGCGATAACGCCCCTCCAGCCCTTTACCGGCGAACCGCCCCCCGGTTTCGTCGCCGGCAAATTCGAAACCGTTGCTGCTTGCGGTCTTCCGGGCCTTTTCGATAACGGCGCCCGGCTCCTTGGACAACTCCACCTGATACGTCTTGACCTTGCTCATTCACGCTTCTCGCAGGAAACAGCACACATTTCATTAGCATAAACCGGACTCCAAGCGCGCGCCATGCCTGGCTGAGATGACATGGCCCGGAACAAGCCTGTGATAGACTCCGAAGGCTTGAGGGCCTGCCCCAGTGGCACGCCGCCCCGACTCCGGGGACGCGATGACCACGTCATGGAATCGCCCCCTATCCCCCGACGGCCCGGCAATCCGCTTTGACCAGACCTGACGCGCCAGTAGCTGAGCCAACGCCCTCCCGCATCGACTGGGCTTACATCCGCGGAATCGCACTGAGGAACCGGCGCCGCCTGATCGCAGCCCACGTGATCGCCCTGGCGGGTGCCGCCGTCAGCGTACCGCTCCCATTGTTGATGCCGCTGCTGGTCGATGAAGTCCTACTCGGCAAGCCCGGGGTCGCAATCGGCACGGTGGACGCGATATTTCCCTCGAACTGGCATGGCCCGATCCTGTACATCGGCGTCATCATGGGCGCGACGCTGCTGCTGCGCCTGATCAGCGCCGCGCTCGCAGTCTGGCAGGGCCGCCATTTCAGCCGGATCGGCAAGGACATCATCTACCGCATTCGGCGCAGACTGATCGACCGCCTGGAACGGGTTTCCATGGCGGAATACGAGGGCCTGGGTAGCGGCGCCGTCGGAGCCCTGCTCGTCACCGACCTGGACAGCCTGGACGCGTTCGTTGCCGGCACATTGTCCCGCTTCGTCGTTGCCGTGTGCTCGCTGACCGGCACCGCTGCGATACTGCTGTGGATGCACTGGCCGCTGGCCCTGTTCATCCTGCTGCTGAATCCCGCGGTGATCTACTTCACCAGCGTGCTCGGCAAGCGGGTCAAACAACTCAAAAAGCGTGAGAACGCGGCGATCAGCGCGTTTCAGGGCGCACTGACGGAGACGCTCGACGCGATTCATCAGATTCGCGCGAGCAACCGCGACGCCTACTACTTCGGGCAACTGGCGGAGGCCGCGGGACGCGTGAAGACCGCGTCGGCGGCATACGCATGGAAAAGCGATGCCGCCAGCCGGATGAGTTCCCTGGTCTTCCTGTTCGGCTTCGACGTTTTCCGCGCGCTGGCGATGGGGATGGTGATCTTTTCTGACCTCAGTATCGGCAAGATGATCGCCGTCTTCGGCTATCTGTGGTTCATGATGGGGCCGGTACAGGAGATCCTCGGTATTCAGTACGCGCTCTTCGGGGCCAGGGCCGCCCTGGACCGCATCAACCGGCTGTTCGAACTCGCGCCGGAACCCCGCTACCCCCACCTCCACAACCCATTCGCGAATCGCCGGACCGTGGCAGTCGCCGTCGATCGACTGCATTTCCAATACCCGATTGGCGGGGAGGAAATCCTGCGCGGCATCAGCTTGCATCTCGAACCCGGCGAACATGTGGCGGTGGTCGGCGCCAGCGGCGGCGGCAAGTCCACGCTGGTCCAGGTGCTGATCGGCCTGTATCCACCGACCGGCGGCACGATCGCATTCGATGGCGTCCCGATGGAACAGATCGGGATGGACGTGGTGCGGGAACATGTCGTGACCGTGCTGCAGCACCCGGTCATCTTTAACGATACGCTGCGCGCCAATCTGACGCTCGGCCGTCCGGCCTCCGACGCGGCGCTGTGGGACGCCTTGACGATGGCCCAACTCGGCGATACCGCACGGGACTTTCCGCAAGGCCTCGAAACCGTGCTCGGACGCTTCGGGATGCGACTTTCGGGTGGCCAGCGGCAACGTCTGGCTATCGCGCGCATGATTCTCGCCGAACCGCAGGTCGTCATCCTGGACGAGGCCACCTCCGCCCTCGACCACGACACGGAAGCCCGCCTTTATGCCGCCCTCGCGCCGTTTCTGAGTGGACGGACGACCTTGATCGTCGCCCACCGACTCAGCGCGATCCGCCAGGCGTCACGCGTGGTGGTCTTCGAGGACGGTCAGATCATCGAGCAAGGCAGCCATGAGCAGTTGTTGGCGCGACAGGGATTGTATGCGAGGCTCTATCGCGATGATCTTGCCACCAGACGCCCTGCAACAGCCCACGCCATAGCGCAGCGCGCACCCGACTGAACCATGCCGGAATTCGACCTACACAGCCACTCCACCGCGTCTGACGGGACGCTCGCGCCGCGGGCACTGGTAGCCCAGGCCGCCGCCGCCGGAATCTCCCGCCTCGCGCTGACCGATCACGATACGACTCAGGGCCTGCCTGAGGCGGCTGCAGCCGCCGCGGAGCATGGCCTGGAACTGATCCCGGCAGTCGAGGTCTCGACCCAGTGGCGCGGGCATTCGGTACATGTCGTGGGCGTGCACATCGACCCGGACCACGAAGGCCTGGCGGCTGCGCTGGGGGCCCTGCGCGACACACGGACGCAGCGGGCCGAACGGATCGCCGAAGCACTTGAACGGGGCGGCTTTCCCAATGCACTGGAGGCGACGCGCAAACTCGCCGGCGATGGCATGATCACGCGGACCCATTTCGCCCAGCACATTGTCCAGAGCGGACGCGCAAAGACCGTCAAGGCCGTCTTCGAGCGTTTCCTGACACCCGGCAAGCCCGGGTATGTGGCGACCTGCTGGCCGGATCTCGCCGATGCCGTCGACTGGATCAACCGCGCCGGCGGTCAGGCAATCCTGGCCCACCCTCAGCGCTACAAGCTCTCCGCGACGGCCCGCCGCGAATTGGCAGCGCATTTCAAGGAGGCAGGGGGCACAGGCATTGAGGTCGTGGCCGGCACCGGCCACGCCCCGGATATCAAGACCAATGCGGAACTCGCCCGGCGGTTCGGGCTCCTGGCCTCGGCCGGGTCCGATTTCCACAGCAACGAACACTGCTGGCTGAAGCTGGGACGTCTGCCGGCGCTGCCGCCGGATCTAGTGCCAATCTGGGCGCGCTGGTAACACTCACCGGACCGAGCACCGTCGTCGCCACTGTAAAGCGCCCTTGACGTTGAGATACCGGCCAGCGCGCGCTCGTGCCCCCAGCAACCCATTGATCCTGCAAGCGCCAGGACACAAACGCGTTGACGTTGCTTACACTTGAAGGCGATTTGTGCCGGGACCGCTTTTTGCTTATAAGCTTACGGTTAGTGTTGTTTAGGCCGAGAGGGACGATGATCCACAAAATGCTGCTGCTCGCCGGCCTGCTGGCCACCCCCGCACTTCCGGCCCTGGCCGCCAGCCCCACCAGCGATGCGGCGCACTGGCGCCGGGAAGCGCAACGCTTTCAACAGGGCAACGGCGTGCCGCAGGACTACCGAAAGGCCTATCAGCACTACTGCAAGGCCGCCTTGGCCGGCGACCCGGAGTCGGCCCTGAACCTCGGCTGGCTCTATCTGAACGGCCAGGGCGTAATGCGGCATCCGGGACGGGCGCGAAACTGGTTCGAGCAGGCGCGGCAGCTGGGCGATCGCTATGGCGAGCGCATGGCTTTCCGGCTGCGTAGCGTCGCTCTCGAAAGTGATCCGGGCTGCCGCCCGGTCGTTCCGCCCACGGTGACGGCCTCTATCCGTTTCGGTACACCTCACGTGATCCGGCCATCGAACAAGCAACTCGAGTTGCTGGTGCAGCAGATCGCGGCCCCTTACGCGATTGATCCACAGTTGGTGCTGGCCGTCATGCAAGCCGAGTCCGGCTTCAATCCGGGTGCCTTGTCACCGAAGAATGCGCAGGGTTTGATGCAACTGATCCCCGCAACGGCGCAGCGCTTCGGCGTCAAGAACGCATGGGATCCCGCCGAGAACATTCGCGGCGGAGCGGCCTACCTGCACTGGCTGATACGGCATTTTTCCGGCAAGGTCGAATGGGTATTGGCCGCCTACAATGCGGGCGAACACAGCGTCGAACGCTACAAGGGCGTGCCGCCGTATGCGGAGACGCAGGCTTACGTGCAAAAAATCCTGTCCCGCTACGGCAAACTGACGCATCCCGTACCGCCCGAGCGGCCGCGTAAGGCGGTGCTGTAGCCGCGCGCCTACTGCCCGCACCACCGGGGTTGTGGGGGCGGCGGCTCCTGTTATTTGTCAGGCATCTCCTGAGCACGGCGCACGCCCAAGACATCTCATGGCGTGCGCCATGCGCACGAACTCTACCGATCGGTCTGGCGACTAACGCAGCGCTCCGTCATTCTTGCGTTGTCACGAAGGCGAGTTTCGTAATGCCGGCGCGTTGAGTGGCTGCCATGACTTTCGCCACGTGTCCATAGCTGGCGGCCTGATCGGCATGCAGATGGAAATGGGCCTCCGGGTTCTGTGCGACCGCAGCGCGCAGACTCTCCTCCAGTTGCGCCGGGTCGGCGATCGGACCTTGGTCGAGGGTAATCTTGCCCTCTGAGTCGACGCCGATGTTGATCGTTTTCGGCTCGTTGTTCGGCGCCACTGCCGCCGTCTTCGGCAGGTTCACGCCGACCGTCTGCGTCAGCAAGGGCGCGGTCACCAGAAAGACGACCAGCAACACCAACATCACATCGACCAGCGGCGTGACATTGATCTCGCTCATCGCCTCCGACTCGTCGCTGCCGAGCTTCATCGCCATGTCAGGCACCCCCACCCGAATGGCCGTTGGCTGTGAGTCGCAACAAGTCGTCGGCGAAATGTTCGAGCACCGCCCGGTTGACCTTCCCGCGCCGGAGGAAAAAGTTGTAAGCCAGCACCGCCGGCACCGCAACGGCAATACCGATCGCCGTGGCTATCAGTGCCTCGCCGATCGGACCAGCAACGACGTCGAGACTGGCAGACCCCGCCTTGCTGATATCCTGCAGCGCCCGCATGATGCCCCATACGGTCCCGAATAGACCGACGAACGGCGCGGTACTCCCGATGCTGGCGAGCACGGTCAGGCCGCTCTCCATCAGCCGGACCTCCCTGACCATTTGCTGCTTCAAAGCCCGCTCCAGCAAGGCGTCGGGTTCGCCGCGGTCTTCCAGAGCCTTGCGACCGGGCTGCCGCAGCGAAGCCAGCCGCGCGAAGCCCGCTTGCGCCAGCCGTGCGAGCGAACCCCCACATTGCCCGCTGAGCCGCTCGGCCGCAGTCAGGTCGGGCGCCTGCCAGAAGGCGGTCTGGAACGCGCCATTGCTGGCCCTGAGCCGCCAGAACTGCCACGACTTGAACACGATGATGGTCCAGGTCGCGATCGAAAAGACGATCAGGATCCACAGCGTGGCGTTGATGATCAGCGTATGTGAATACTCGAGGGACAACATGACTCTCCTAAGCCGGCGTCAAGGCCGGTCACTTCAACTTCCATACGATCGGAAACTGCACCCAACTGGCAATCGCCTGGTCACCGCGCTTGGCCGGCACGAACCGCCAGCCCCGCACGGCGGCCACCGCCGCATCGTCGAGCACATCGTGGCCACTGCTGCCGGCCAACTGCACCTGCCCGGCCGAACCGTTCGGCAGCACATAGACGCGCAGGCGCGACACGCCTTCCCAGTTCCGCGCTCGCGCGACGGCCGGGTACGGCGGTCTCGGATTGTGCAGATGATCGGCCCGGGCGGTGGTGGTCTTTTCGCCCCCCGCGCCAGTGGCAGCCTTCTCCGCACTGCGCGCACCGCCGCCGGCGGCGGGCTTGGCCGCCGAACGGGCCGCAGCGCTCGGAGCGCTGTCCTTGTGCGACGCCGCATCGTTGCCCAGGGATTCGCGCAGTTGCTTCAGACGCTGCGCCAGATCATCCGTTTCGGCTGATGCCGCTGGCTTCGTGGGCTTGACCTTCGGCGGCGCGGTCTCGACCTTTTTCTGCGGTGTTTCGAGCTTCTTCGGTTGCGGCTTCGGAATCGGTTTGGCAACCGGCTTCGGCTCCGGCTTGCGCGGCTTTGGCTCGTCGGTGGCCGGCGCCGATGGCGCCGGAGACGCCTCAGCCGGACGCTCCGCGACCAACTCGACGTCAACCATCTGCGGCACGATCGCCGGCGTTACCTCGTCCATGGGCCGATGGCGACTCCACCACCACCCCCAGGCGTGGAGTCCTGTGACCAGCAGCAGCGCCAGCGCGTAACCGCCGGCTAATCGGTTAAATTCACGTTCGGGGGGAGGCAAAACTGAGTTCTCTGGAGGGCGCATCCCTGTACCTGCACCAACGCGGCCAGCGCGGTGCGCTGCAACGGCGTCGATGACCTGGGTCGCGGCAACCGCCGGGATACCGGCCGCTCGCACGCTTATTGTAAACCAATCTCATTTGGAAGGAAACCTTGGTCGGCGCGAACACCCGAACGCCATCCAGCGTCCCGAACGATCTGCCGCCCACCCCCGGAAGCGATCGCGCGAGTCCGCGGTTAGCCGCGGATCCAGCGCCGGTACGCCGCGGCCACCTGCTCGGCGAGAATCGGATAACTCCGCCGGCGGCGCACGTAATCGGGTCCACGTACCGCCATCTCCGCGGCCGCGGCGGGATCGGACAGCAGCCGCACCACGGCGCTCGCGAACGGCTCGACCTCGAACGGCACGCAGAACCCGGCCTCGCTCTCGTTGACGACAACCGACTGGTCCGGCTGATCGTTGGCGACCACCGCCTTTCCCATGGCCAGGTATTCGACCAGCTTGGTGGGTGAACAGGAATCGAGCAGCGGATCGGGCGCGAAGATCGACACCGCAACCTCGGCCGTCGCCATCCAGGACTGCCCCTCCGCAGGGCTGACCCAACCGGTAATCATGACGTCGTCAGCGACTCCGATATCGACCGCGCGCTGCCTCAGCCAGCGCTGATCCTCCTCCTCCGGCGCATCGCCGACGATCAGCAGCATCGCGTCGGGAAACCGCGTTCGCACCTCGGCCAACACCTCAAACAGGAAATCGATCCGACGCAACCGGTCACAGGTACCGAGATAGGCGATGACCCGTTTACCGGCCAGGCGTGTCCAATCGATGGGTACGGCGGCGGGGCGCGCAAACCGCTCCGGGTCGATCCCCATGGGCACCGGCATCATTTTTTCCGGATCGACACCCAGGCGGGCCACATCCTCGCGCATCCGATCGCTCTGCACGAAAACGAAGTCGCTCCGCGGCAGCACCACACGGTACAGCAGCCAAGCGCCCAACCGGCCACGTGCCCAGAGAAACAGGAATCGCACCAGGCCAAGCTTCAACCCCAGATCCGCCGCGGTCCGCTGGGCGGCCTCATACAACGGAAACGACATCCAGTAGAAAAAGGGGATGCCGAGTCGACGCGCAACGACGAGGCCGGTCAACGCGACGAAGACCTGATCGCGGACCTGAATCGCATCATAGCGGCCCTTGCGCAGCCGCAAGAGGCTGCGAGTCGCCCCGAAGAACGCAGCCAGCTGGCTGCGGATACGGCTCTCGTAGCGCGGCAGGACCTCGAGGGTGCCGCCGGGCCATTCCGGAAGATTCCCGGCATCGGCACCGGGCGCCAACTGGGCCACCAAATGGCTATGAATCCCAAAGGAAGGCAAAGCCTTGCCGAATAGTACGGCGATGTCGGCCCGGTAGGTCGGATAACCGTCGGCGATGGCCTTGTAGATCCACAAGGGGCGTGACGAAGTCTCGGACGATGTCGATGGTGCGCTCATGTCGCCAGTGAATTTTCGCAGCAAAACCGAGAGCGTCTGGGCCAGACAGTACGGCTGCGAAGCGGGAGCATCGACCCGAGGGGCCGAGCGACTGCAGCAAGTGGGGTTAGCCGGACGGCCGAAACCCGGCTTTCAGCCGCAGCTTCGGTCAAGACGCAGTGGATCGTGATAGACGTACCCCCCACCTGCGCCGTAGATCACTTCTGCCCTTGAACCAGGAGGTTCAGGTGGGAGCGCCGTCTGTCGAATCAGGCTTTCCGCACGAAGCGGACATGCACACATCGGTCAAATCGGAAATCCCTGGGTTTTAGATTAGGCTCAAGGAGTAACCCAGTGAGCTTCGAACGCTGCAGGGGATACGGTCGTTATTCTTGCAGCCTTGCGCACTGCCTGCAAGGGGAACGGCATCACCCGTATGCTCACGCTAGTCGGAGGCATGCCCACCATCGAGCCGCTCCCGCATCGCCGACAATCGCCCGGCCAGGTTCTGGCTGCTTCCACTGCTGTCGTGACTGCGCTGCAGAAACTCGTGAGCGATGTTGAGCGCCGCCATCACGGCAATGCGTTCGGTTCCGATCACGCGACCGGTGTCCCGGATGATCCGCATCTTCTCGTCCAGATAGCGCGCGGCGATCAGCAACTCGTGCTGCTCTTCGGGCGAACAGGCCACGGGATACTCTTTCCCGAGAATCTGGACCTTGATCGGCGGATTGGATTCAGACATGATCAAACACTTCGCTGGTAAGTCGTTACGGTTGCTGAAACGGGGGCGGCAGTAGTTCGAGTCGGATTCCCTCCGCAGCGAGCGAGAGCGGCTGCCGTCCTTGCGCCGACGTCACATCAGGCCTCGAAAAACTCCCGGAAATTCCGGGAAACACCTGTTTTTGGAGCGCCCGCGTCGCGAATGGTAGGATAGGAAAAACCGAGCCTCGATACAAGTTGACGGATGGCTGAATCCCTTTCTTACGGCGCTATGCGACACCTCACTGCGAGCGACAGCCTCGACGCCAGCGTGGCCGAACTGCATGGTGCGATGACCGGTCTCCTCTGTGCCGACATCCACTCGACCTTCGAGCAATGGGTGGCCGCAGTCTTTCCCGACACCGAAGCTCCGCTTGATCAAGGTGCGGACGCTTCTCTCCGGACGCTGTTTGCGACGACCCAGCAGGGACTGGCGACTGGCGACCTAGGCTTCGAACCCCTGTTACCGGATGACGAAGAGCCGTTGTCCGAGCGCGCCGAGGCGCTCGGACACTGGTGCCTCGGCTTCCTGTTCGGCCTGGGCCAGACCACCGGACAGCGCGCCTGGAGCAGCGAATCCGAAGAACTACTGAAGGACTTTGCCGACATCTCCCGACTCGAAGCCGCAGAGGACACCGACGACGATAGCGACTATGTCGAAATCGCCGAGTTCGTCCGCATCGGCGTCCAGCTGATCCGCCACGAATGCGAAGGCCCCGCGAGCGCGCGCATCCACTGACCCCACCAATGATCCCCCGGAACGAATTCAAGCAGCGCCGCAAGCGTCTGATGCGACTCATGCCCAAAGGCAGCGTCGCCATCATCGCCAGCGCGGCACCGAGCATCCGCAATCGCGACGTCGAATACCCTTTTCGGCAGGACAGCGATTTCTACTACCTGACCGGTTTCAACGAGCACGATTCGATCGCCGTTCTGGCGCCCGGCCGCAAGCAGGGCGAGTACGTCGTGTTCTGCCGCGAACATGACGAAAAACTCGCCGTCTGGGTCGGCCGCAACGCCGGACTGGAAGGCGCGCGCGAAGGCTACGGTGCCGACGAGGCGCTCCCGATCGGGGAATTGCAGAAAGCCCTGCCGGATCTGATCGAGAACCGCGAGCGCGTCTACTTTGCGATCGGGCGGGACGACGACCTCGACCGCCATGTCATGGCCGCCGTCAACGCCGTGCGTGCCAAGGCACGGGCGGGCGTCCGCGCACCCTTCGAGTTCGTCGCGCTCGAACACCTGCTGCACGAACTCCGGCTGGTCAAGAGCACGGCTGAGATCAAGACCATGCGCCGTGCGGCCGAAGTCTCGGTCGCGGCCCACAAACGTGCGATGCGGGCCTGCCGTCCCGGCCGCTACGAGTATGAAATCGAGGCGGAACTGGTGCACGAGTTCACCCGACATGGCCTGCGCTCGCAAGCCTATCCGTGCATCGTTGCCGGCGGTGAAAATGCCTGCGTGCTGCATTACACCGACAACCGCGACCCGCTGCGCGACGGCGATCTGCTGCTGATCGACGCCGGCGCGGAGCACGACAATTACGCGGCGGACATCACGCGCACGTTTCCGGTCAACGGCCGTTTCAGCGCCCCGCAGCGGAGCTTGTACGAACTCGTGCTGGAAGCGCAACTGGCCGCCATCAAGTCCGTCAAACCGGGCAATCACTGGAATGATCCGCATGACACCGCGGTCCGGGTGCTCACCAAGGGCCTCGTTTTCCTGGGCCTGCTGGAGGGCAAGGTCAACACCCTGATCAAGGACGAGGCCTACAAGAAGTTCTATATGCACAGGACCGGACATTGGCTGGGCATGGATGTACACGATGTCGGCGATTACCGCACGGACGACGCGTGGCGGCCCTTCGAGCCCGGCATGGTCCTGACCGTCGAGCCCGGCCTCTATGTACCGGCGGATTGCGCCGACGTCGACCCGCGCTGGCGGGGCATCGGCATTCGCATCGAAGACGACGTGCTCGTGACCGAGAAGGGGCACGAGGTGCTAACGGCCGCGGCGCCGAAGGCAGTCGACGAGATTGAAGCCTTTATGCACTCATGAGCGGCTTCGACTACGACCTGGTCATCATCGGCGGCGGGCTCGTCGGCAGCAGCCTGGCGCTGGCCTTGCGATACGCGCCCCTCCGCATTGCCATCGTCGATGCCCAGAGCGAAGCCCAGCGGCGGGCCTCGCCGGCCGGAGCACGCGCGCTCGCGCTCGCCGAGGGGTCGGTGCAAATCCTCCAACGCCTCGGCGTCTGGGCTGCCATCGAACCGGACGCAACGCCGATCCGGCATATCCACGTGTCCGATCGCGGCCACTTCGGGAAGACCCGCCTGGACGCCGAACGCGAGGGCGTCAAGGCCTTGGGCCACGTTGCCACCGCCCGAGCGATCGAAGAGGCCGTCATCGAGGCCTTGCACGACGCGCCGGCCGACCTGATCGAGCAAGCCCGACTGATCGGCCTCAAGGCTGGCGACGACCGAATCTGCTTAACGCTCCGACAGGGCGACGACACCCTGAGCCTGACGACGCGGCTGGTCGTCGGCGCCGACGGCGGGGATTCCAGCGTGCGCAAGCTGCTGGATATCGGCAGCACGGTTCGAGACTATGGCCAGACGGCAATCGTGCTGGAAGTCGCCACGGAGCGAGACCACCGCAACACGGCCTACGAGCGTTTCACGGCCTCGGGTCCGCTGGCCATGCTGCCCATCGACCGCAAGCGCTGCTCCGTGGTCTGGACCCTGAGCCATCACGATGCGGAAGACCTCCGGAGTCTGCCGGAAGCACGGTTCCTGGCCATGCTGCAGGAAACCTTCGGCCATTGGGTCGGCCGCTTGAGCATCGCCACGCCGCGCCAGGCCTTCCCCCTGAAGCTGATCCGCGCCGACCGGATGACCGACCGGCGGGTAATCCTGATCGGCAACGCCGTCCATCAACTGCATCCGGTCGCCGGACAGGGCTTCAACCTGGGGTTGCGCGATGCTGCCCAACTGGCCGAGGGATTGATCGGCCGGACGGAATTCGGCGAGGACATCGGCAGCGCTGGCTTCCTGGAGGCCTATGCCGCCTCACGCAGCCGCGACTTACAGAACGTCGTGTTCTTTACCGACAGCCTGGTGCGACTGTTCTCGAACCGCTTCGCCCCGCTCGCACTGGCCCGCAACCTGGGCCTGGTTGCCCTGGATTGCTGGCCAGCCGCCAAACAGCGACTGGCCAGCCACGCGATGGGCCTAGCGCGGCGTATTCCCCGCATGCCATCCTGACCGACAACTAGTTGACGGGCGACCCTGCGGCCGCCCTGTCGATGAGCCGGGCCTAGAACGAAATCGAGATGGTACCGCGAAAGAGTCGCGGCTCGACCGGGTGGATCAGCTTGCCTTCGACGCCTTCCGGCGGCTGATTCGGCAACCGGTACTGGTAGTAGTAGGCGATGTCGTTGGCCTTGGAGTCGAACAGATTGAACACGCCCAGTTCGAGCTTCAGATTGTCTCGCTGCCACCCCAGATTCCAGTTGACCAGCGTCGTACTGCCCATGTAGGCCGTACCTGCCTCGTTCAGCGGCACATTGCTGAAATGCCGCAACCGCGCCGTCGAAAAGAAGCCGTAGGGCATCAACACCGTCGCGCCGCTGGTGATGACCTGACCTACGGAATTCGGAATGTTGTTCTCGCTACTCGGGAGCGTCGTGAAATAGGACTTCGTAAAGGCAAAGTCGGCGTCCAGCATCAGCCAGTCGTAGGGTTGATAGTAGTTGGCCCACTCGACGCCCATCCGATCACCCGGATCGCTCGGCTCGGTCGTGCCCTCGTCGCCGACGAAGACCAGTTCCGAATCGCTGTGCAGGTACCAGAACGCGAGCGTCGAGTTCAAGCCTTCGACGTACTGCGTGCGCAGACCGACTTCCGCGCCCTTCGCGCGCGATAACGGCGTCACGGGATGCGTCGGATCGCCGCTGACCGGATTGACGCGGGCGGTCGTGCCGCGCGCATCGTTCGAGTGGAAGCCATAACCGCCGTTGATGTAGAACTCGGTCTCGGCCCACGGACCGAAGATCAGGCTGGCCTTGGGGCTCATCAAACTCGCCGCGCGCTCGCCATTGTTTTCCGGCGTCAGCCGACTGTCCACATTGAAGTTGTAGATATCCTCACGGACACCGGCGATTGTCCGAAACCAGTTCGTCCAGCGGTTCTCGCTCTTCAGATAGATCCCGACGCTGATCTGGTTGACGTTATCGTTGCTGGTGGTGCTGAACACGTCCCGGAACTGGGTATTCGCGAGCCCCAGTCCGCCGATCTGGTCGTTCCGCACCTGGATGCCGACCGTGTTGTCCATGTCCGTTCCAAACAGCTTGTTGAACCAGGTCTGCGAGGCGTTGCCGCCGTAGATCATCCGGTGTTCCTTCTGGAGGATCTGGTCGCCCTGCACCGGGTAGTTCAGAAAGAACGTGAAGTCGGAGTACAGGTCGAGATCGTAGTAGACCGTGTAGAGATTGGCCTCATTGCGATACCCGTCGCCACTGCTCCAGACGTTCGCCGCCAGGCTGTAACGGTTCGAGTTGCCGCCGTCGGTCGGATTCAGGGTCCCGTAGAGATCGATCAGGTTGGCCTTGACGAGTTGCTCAGGAATCTGGTTTGTGGCGGTCCAGTTGTTGTTGTATGCGACCCCGATCAGCGACATGCCCCAGTCCTTTTCGTCGATCGTGTAGCGGATCAAGCCGTTGTACTGGTTCATGTCCATCGGCTGCACCCAGGGGCCGTCATAGAAGTTGAAGGCCGCGCCGTACAGAAGGTCGCCGGGGCCGATCCGGGTCGAGTTGGCCGCCACCGTGCGATAGAAATTGAACTCCCCGCCGGTGAACTTGATGAATCCCTCGGGGAGCCGGTGCAACGTATGCATGTTGGCATAACCCGCCGCCGCGAAATCGCCGAGTTCGGCGTAATACGGTCCCTTGCCGTATTCGACCCGGTCGATCAGCTCGGGAATGATGCTGTTCAAATCCATGTAGCCCTGGCCGTGGGCATTGGTCGGCATGTTCATCGGCACGCCGTCGACCCAGGTGGCGAAGTCGGTGCCGTGGTCGAGATTGAAGCCGCGCAGAAAGTACTGGTTGGCCTTGCCGGAACCGCTGTGCTGCGTCGCCATCATGCCCGGCACGACCTCGACCAGTTCGCCAACACGCAGCAATGGCCGATACTTGAACTGGTTCTGACCCACCACACCCTGTGAAGCCGAAGCGGTGACGCCGATAAGGTCGGTTTCGCGCCCCAGAATCTCGACGGTTTCGAGACTAGTCGGTTCTTCGGTAGGCCGCGGCGCTTCCACCTCCTGCTCCTGGTCCACCGGCGTATCGACTCGGGCACCACCAGGGAGTCCGTCCGGCACCGGCCCTGGAGCCGCTTCCCGTTTAGCCGCGGCGACGCTGGCCGCCTTTGCTCCCGGCTTGGAACCCACCTTTCCGTCGGATGCCGCAGTGGCTGTTGGGGCCGGCGTCGGCGGCTTGGTCTTGGTCGCAGCAGCGGCTGATGCGGCTTGCTCCTGCTCGGCGTCGAGGTTTTGTGCCTGTAGCTGCGACTTCGACAAGCGATGGGCGTTTGCCGGTGCCGGCGCCATTGAGCCCAGGCCGCACACGATCGCCCACACAAGCCGCAGGTCATGCTGCGTGCATTTCTTCCAGCGAGTGTCGCCCCAAATGAACCCGGCTTGTCTCTGAACCAATAACCTCTTGGCTAACATCCCTCTTGAATTCCCCTCTGAATGCGTTGATGCGTCAGCTCGTTGCCGTTCGGCGCCAAGGCCCGTCGCGCAGGCCTGACGGGACCAATCTTGCATCTATGCGAGACCCATGCCATTCGAGCGGTGCCGCGCGGATTCCGAGGCAAAAGCGAGGAGCCCGCCAACGCCGAATCACAGCAGTGCGTACCTTGACTCAAGCACTGTGGGGAATGCCCAACTGCACGCACCAATACAGCGGGAGAGGGGGCCGCTTCGCGATCAATTCCCTCATGAAGGGCATATCCGTACTCACCGCCCCACTCCCCTGCCTGCCTGTGTCCGGATTTCAAGGCAAGTTCCGGCAGCGCTGTGAGCGAACGTTGCAACCGAGCGGTTCCTTTGGGCGAAGAGGAGCAAGCCGTTATCGCCCGGGGCGCGGTTGGAAACGCGCCGCTATGCGCGGACCCACGGCAGCCTGAGTCGAATGCTTCAACGCCGCAGCGTTGGCACGTGTTCAGGCCGGCGCTGGCGACGCTCTCGAACCCAGTTCAGGGATACTCTGGATACCGTACAGACTCAACAGCGCCATCGTCGCCACCGTGATCAGCAAAGCGGGGCTTAGCGGCGCAAACACCGCCGAGATCACGATCGCCGTCACGACGAAGCCCGCCAACCGGCGCTTTGACTCACGACTCAACGCACGGTAGCGTTCCCATTCACGCAGCAGGCGTCCGAAGACTCGCGAATCGAGCAGGCGTCGATGCAGGCGGCGCGATGAACGGGCCAGGTAATAGCTGCTGGCCAGCAGGAACGGCACCGTCGGTACACCGGGCAACAACAAACCCAGCACGGCCAGGCCGAAGCTGCCAATGCCGAGCGCGAGGTACAGCCAACGGCGGGGCCCGCGCGCGATCAGTTCACTCGACGCGGTCGGCGTGGGCTGCGCCTTCGCGTCTGCTGCCCCCCACGCGACGGTCAACGCATCCAGCACCTGAGCGCGGGTCAACCGATCACTATCGAAATTGAGTTCCAGCCGTGACCGCCAACGCCGCGTCCGAACCGAGGTTATCCGTGGACATTGCGCAAGCGACGAGCGCACGACATCGGCCCACGGATACCCGCCGGGCACTCCCACGATGCGCAAGCGGAGCCGACCGGACTGGATGGCCTCGCCGCGTGCCAGCAAGACGCCGTTGTCGAGCCGGCAGGCCAGCCACAGCGACTCACCCTTGCGGTCGCCGCGACACCCGCTTACGCCAGCGGTCGCTTCCGAAAGACGCGCCGCAGCCAGCGCAGCGGTATAGGTCTCGGCAGCGTCGGCGGCCGACGTTTCGGTCGCGCTCCAGCGAATCCGGCAGGTTCCGCTGGCCAGGTCCAGTTCTACCGAACGCACGGCGGTCTCTGCCATGAGTTCGTCGATCAAGGCCTGCGCCAGACGGATGCGCCCGGACCGGAATACACGACCATCGGCAACCCATAATCGCCCGGACTCATATCTCACGCTGGTCTGCATCGTTTGCCTCTATCCTGATATCGATGAATTCGCGATTCACTGCCACCAGTCGATCCGGACCGTTGACCTGCACTTGGGCGGGTTTCGGACGCCGCCACTCAGGAAGCATGCGAAACTATTGGCCAGGCACTGCCCGACGACAGGCGCGGAAAATTCTGCCGCAGTCGACCCGAGTATCTCACAGCACCGGACACCGCCGGAGACTTCGGACGATACCGCAAGTACCGGACAGCCGAAACCGGACCGGCTGCTTTGCTGAGGAACTGCGGTGAAGCAAACACCGCGCGCCGTGCGCATGATCCTCCCCTCATCAGCGGCAAGAGAAAAGGGAAACCGGCGTCGAATTTACTGCGCTTTTCCGATAGCCGAGGCCAGCCGAAGCATGCTTCACTTTCACCAGTTGGCAACGTAAGCTATCAATAATGCGGTAAATCATGGCCCCGAAGCATAGATCGGGACACTCCCGCCACCGGTTTTGCCCCAAGCCAGATTGTCACCTTTTCGATTTTGATAAACCTTGCCAGGAGGCGTCGGATCATGTCTCAAACAAACCAAACTGCCACCAGTGAAGCAGACCCGCTGCGCTCCATTTCGGATGCCATGCGCGACGCCGTAGACCAGGCGTCGGAAGACGCTGCGAAAGCGCGCGAGAAGCTGCGTGATGCAAGCGCGGGCGCCGCCAACTCCGTCTCGCGTTTCGCCTACACCAGCTCGTATATGATTTCGTACGGGATCGTCTACGCCAGCGTCTTCGTTGCGAAATCGATCCCGCAAGACAACCCCATCGTCGAGGGTTTCATCGACGGCGGACGAGCTGCGCTGGACGCCCTCAACGAAGCCAAGGCGGTCTCGAGTCCGCTTGACGCCAGCAGCGAGGCCTGACCGTCGCCCCAAACCGCGGCCCCGAGTTGGCGCGAAAGCCAACCGCGCAGCCCAGCACGCCAGTGACGACCGGCACTCGCAAGGGTAATGGCGCTGGCTGCCTCGTACCCAACCAGCGAGAGAAATCACCATGCGCGAGCGCGCCACGCCGGTCGATCTGTCCGGCCATGTCGACGTAGCGATCACCCTGCCCAGTCACGGCACTGTCCGCGTCTCCAGCCGTCTGTTGTTCGGGACGCCCGACAACCCCCTTAGCCTCCGCTTTCTGAGACGTGCTTTTAGCGCGGAGATGCTGCGGAGCGTCACGATCGTCAATGGCCAGCAGGCGAGCGCGGATCTGCATTACGACCCGGCCCGTCATTCCGCCCGGGACGTTCTGGCGAAGGTTGCCGATTGCCTGGAACGGGAAGGCGCGGCGGCCCCCGACACAACGAAAGCCGAAGGTACCGGTAAACCGTCCCGCGCCGTCACGGTTGCGCCGATCGCCAGCGCCACCGACCGTCATGGAGTGATCCGCTATCACCGCTACGGTCATGTGGTGACCGGCTGGCAGGTCATTGCGCACAAACCCGGTTCCCTGAAACTGAAGAATCCCGCGCTGTACCGGCGCAGCGTGCTATGCGAAGCGATCGAGCGCGAATTGATCAGCGTGCTGGGGGTCGACCGCTATCAGACGCATTCGCTGCGCTGTACCGTACAGATTCAGTACGACCCACGTCGCATCGGCGCGCTGAGCCTGATCGAGATCCTCGATGGCGCGTTGGCCGCCGCTGAACGTCAGGAAACGCTGGACAAGCTGGATCTGGATCTGACGATCTGCACGGTGTCGTTGCCGATCGCGGCGGCGGCCCAGTTTGCGGCGCCCGCACTGCTGCCCGTCGCGGCGGGTCTGTTCGCCTACACCGCGATTCCGTGCTTCCAGGGTGCCTGGGACGTCCTGTTCAAGGAACGCCGGCTGGGTATCGATGTACTCGATTCGATCGTCGTCCTGGGCTGTCTTGCCACTTTGCAGGTCTTCCCGGGTGCGGTCCTCGCGTGGTGTCTGTCCTTTGGCCGGCTGCTGGTCAAGAAAACCGAGGACAACTCGAAAAAGCTGCTGCTGAATGCCTTCGGCAAACAGCCACGCTTCGTCTGGCTGGTTCAGGACGGGGTCGAGATCGAGGTACCGCTCGACCGCGTCGCGCAAGGCGACATCGTCGCCGTCCACACCGGGGACATGGTCCCGGTCGACGGCCACATCGTCGAAGGGATGGCGATGATCGATCAGCATGCGCTGACCGGTGAGTCGACCCCGGCCGAAAAAGGTGTCGGCGATCGGGTTTACGCCTCGACGATACTGGTTGCCGGGAAGATCTTCGTGTCGGTCGAACAGGCCGGCAGCGAGACCGCCTCGGCCAAGATCAGCCAGATCCTCAACGACACTGCCGGCTACAAGCTGACCTCCCAGAACAAGGGCGAGCGTCTGGCCGACATGGCCGTCATCCCGACGCTTGCGGTGGGTGGCCTGGCCTACGCGATGATGGGTCCGTTCGGGGCCGTTGCCGTTCTGAACAGCGATCTCGGCACCGGCATCCGCATGGCCGCACCCCTGGCGATGCTGTCGTCGCTGGCGCTGTGTGCGCAGAACGGCATCCTGGTCAAGGACGGGCGTGCGCTCGAACTGATGAACGAGATTGACACCGTGCTGTTCGACAAGACCGGAACGCTGACCCGGGAACGTCCCGAGGTCGGCGACATTGTGACCGCGAACGGACACGCTGCGAACGATGTGCTGCGTTATGCGGCGGCCGCGGAGCGCAAGTTCCACCACCCGATCGCGCTGGCCATCCTCCACCGGGCACAGGAGCAGGGCCTGGATCTGCCGGCCACCGACGATACCCAGTATCAGGTGGGCTACGGGATCCGCGTCGTCGTGGAAGGCCGCACGATCCGGGTCGGCAGCAAACGCTACATGGAAATGGAGGGGATTCCGATCCCGCCCTCGGTCGAGGCCAAACTCGATGCCGTGCACGCGGACGGCGATACCATGGTGATGGTCGGCATCGATGATCAGCTCGGCGGCGCGCTCGAATTGCGCGCGGCATTGCGGCCCGAGGTCAAGGACATCATCGCCGGATTGCGGCAACGCGGGATCAAGCATCTGGCGATCATCTCGGGCGATCACGAAGCGCCGACCAAGCGGCTGGCCGAGGAACTCGGCATGGACCGCTACTTCGCGCAGGTGCTTCCGGCCGACAAGGCCGATTACGTCGAAAGGTTGCAGCAAGAGGGGCGCAAGGTCTGTTTCGTCGGCGACGGCATCAACGACTCCATCGCGCTGAAGAAGGCGAACGTATCGATCTCGCTGCGCGGCGCCACGTCGATCGCGACCGACACCGCCCACATCGTCTTTCTGGAACAAAGTCTCGGTAAACTGTGCGAACTGCGGGACATTTCGCGCGCACTCGATGCCAACATCGCCCGCAGCTGGGCGATGATCATCGCCCCGAACGTGGCTTGCGTGGCGGGTGTGTTCACGCTGGGCTTCGGTATCGGCGCGTCGGTGCTGAGCAACAATGTCGCAGCGCTGGCCGCTCTGGCCAATGGCATCTGGCCAATGCGCAAGGTGGCGCTGCTCGAGGCCGAGCGTCGTCATCAACTGGAACTGGAATTGAAGGCCGCAGGCTACGATGCAGGATCGGAAGAAGAACGACTGCTTCAAGAAGCGTGAAGCGAACAGCGGCGCGCTCCCGCCGACGATGAGGCCGCGATGGGCCACCAGTGAAGGCAGACACGGTAATCTCCAGCAGCAGAGGACTCACCGAACATGACGCAACAAGACGACGAGCTTTCCGACAAGACCCGCAGTCGAACGCGTCGCAGCCGCGCGGCGGCGGCCGCCCAGACCGCGCCTGACGCATCGGCCGCGCTCGCCGAAAGCGGCAGCACTGCGGGCCCGCGGTTCCATTTCTTCCTGATCGACTCCGGCTGGAATTCAGCCGCGGCCCGTGTCATCCGAGAGAACATCGAGATGATCACACGGTTTCAGAACGACGACCCGCTGTTCATCCTCGATCAGGAGCAATCGACCGCGTTGATGCGTCGCCATCCGCACCTGATCGGCAAGGATCCCATCCTGCTCGCGCGTGACCTGCACGCCCGAGGCGCCAGCGGCGACGGCGAATATCACGGCTTTCACCTCAACATGGGCCTGGTCAAGGACCCGGTGACCGCCGTTGCCGGTTTGCGGAAGTTCCTGCACCTGCTCGCCGTGCATCGCCACGGCGCCAACATCGAGGACGTCGTCAAGGAGCAATTGCACCGCGCGGGCCTCAAGGGCGCCATCGAAATCCTGCGCGAAGGCGGCGAGGCGATGCTCGGCTGACCCCTGCGACAGCTCCCAATCCCGCATCGGCGGCAACGCTAGACTCGGCTCATTCCCGTTCAAGGCTTACGGAGATACCCGTGGAACAGTTCAATCACGCACTCACGACCGTTTTCGGTATCGCGCTGCTCGGCGCACTCGGCTTCGAAATCAGCCGTCGGCGCCGCAAACTGCGCGATCTCTACAACGTACTCGATGCGGAAGACAAACACGTCGTCGCGGAACTCGACGATCTGGTCGCCTCCGGCCGGCTGCAGCCCTATGTCGCCAACTGACCGGTCATGACCGCGACTGCCATGGCGCATCGCCCACCCCAGATCCGAATCGAAGACACGCATCTGCAGATACAGGCGCCCGGGGCATTTGCAGCCGGGCGGCTGGCTCAGACGCGTCACTTTGCCCGACGGGTACTGGGCATGGCGGAAGTACGTTCGCTGAGCCTCGACCCAGCCCGCGGACAGGCCTGCCTGAGGTATCGCGTCGCGGCGGACGAGAAGACGGAATGGCTGCGGCGCCTCGCGGCCGCAGTGGGCGGCGAGGGACCCGTTCTTGCGGATGACGCGTTGCCCGCCTGGCCGGACGGCAGCGAAGTCACGCTGACCCGCAGCGACGATACGATCACGACACTCCGCACCATCGACTCGGGTCCCGATTGGCTGCGGGTCACCACCGGCAGCGGCTCGCCTCTGTCTCGGCAGGATGGACTGAAGGCCGCCCGGGCGCTGGCGACCCGGCATGGCGTACTCGCTGCCGAAACCGAGGGGAACGGCATCGTGTCGCTGCACGTGCGCTTCGATCCGACGCAGATCCCGCGCGGCGCGGCGCTGCGCGCCATCGAGCAGGAACTGGCCGCAGCTCCATTACTCCATGGCGTGCCGGAACAACCGCCGGTCGACTTCGGGCTCTCGAACACGACGCTCGGCCTCAGTACGGTCGGAGAGATCGTCCTGCCCGCCGCGACGCCGCTGGCCGCAGGGATTCTGGTAGCCAACAAGCTGAGCGTCATTCGCGATGCGGCCGTCGACCTGAGCCGCGGCCGGGTCGGTGTGCCGCTGTTCGACACGGCCTTGCTGACCTGTTCGATCGTGACCGGACAGGTGCTCGCCTATGCGCTGACCGACTGGTCGCTCCGCTTCTGGCAACAGCGGCGGCGCCGCCAGTTGACCGACGAAACCCGCCGTCTGGCACAGGAGGCCTCCGCCATACCCCCGCTCGCGCAACGCATCGAAGCCGACAGCGGTGCGCTGCGCGAAGTATCGGTCACGCAGATCGTTCCCGGCGACCGCATCCGCGTCACCACCGGCCACCGGATACCCGCCGACGGGCACGTCGTTGACGGCATCGCACTCGTGGACGCATTCCCTGGCAGCACGCAAGCTACACCGATGCGACGCACCGTCGGCGACGCCGTGCTCGCAGGGTGCGTGGTACGCGCCGGCGAACTGGTACTGCAGGCCGAACACACCGGGCCGAACACACATGCCGGCGCGCTGGTTGCCGCCATCAGGGAGGCCGCCGTGGCATTCCCGCGCGAAGCGGCTCTGGACCGTCAGTCGGAGCAGCTTGCCGAGCGATCCGTCGTACCGACCCTGGCCACCGCCGGAGTCGGCTGGGCGGCAGGGGACCTGATCACAGTGGGTGCGATCCTGCATCAGGACTGGATCAGCGGGCCCGCGCTCGCTGTCCCGCTGCTGACGATCAAGCAGATGCGGGATGCGCTCGGCGCCGGCGTCCTGATTCGAAACCCGACGACCCTCCAACGCCTCGCGGAAAGCGATTTCATCGTACTGGATGGTGATGAACCGGCCCTGGCCGCACCCGTAATGGAACTCACCCGAATCGACAGCGCGATTCCCGACGTCGACGAGGTCCTGCGGCAAGCGGCAGCGGCCGGAATCTATCTGGGCGACGAGCGGGGCGAGGCGCTGAGCGACGCTTGCCGCGCCCGCGGGCTGGCGGTGCGGCAGGCAGCATTGGAGGACATCGCGCCCGGTCGAGTCGGTGTACGCCGCGGCCAACACCAGATCACGCTCGTCGATGATCCGAGCACGGACGCGGGTCCGACGGGACTCCTGGTCGGGATCGACTCGCACGTGGTCGGCCGACTCGGCTTCGGCCACGGCAAAGGTCTACGAGCCGCGAGTGCGGTGCAACGCCTGCGTGCGGCCGGGCTGCAGACGGGTGTCATCGCCAGCGCTCCGGATGCCTGGGCGGAGGCATTGGGGCAAGGTCTCGGCACGGATCTGGCCGGTGGGCAACTGCAGGCCGCCGGCAAGCTGCGTTTCCTGGAGGGGCTCTGCCGACGCGGGCTGCGTCCGGTCTACGTCGGGCCACTGCAGACCCATCCCGAGGTGTCCGCGGTGGCTCATGCGGTCGTGGATACTGGCGGACTCGGCACCGCGTCGACCCGGGCCGACGCGCTACTACTTGCCGGCCACTACGAGTCCCTGGCCGATCTCGTCGAACGTTCGCGGACGCATGAGCCGGCCATTCGGAGCTCGACGCGCATGGCCACGGTTCCCAACCTGCTGTGCGTGGCCGGCGCCTTCGCCGGTCTGCTGAATGGCATCACCGCCGGAATGATTGCCAACGTCGGCGTGCTGGCCGTGGACCGGGAGCTGCGCCGCCGTCTGAGGGCCAATTGACAACCGGCCGGCTGAACGCGAGACACGGCTGACCACGAGAAATCGGCCGCGGCCAACCGCCCAGCCCCCAACCATCCGTTTTGGCACATCGACATGACCCAGAAGCCCCGAACGCAGCGCCGCACCGCGAGCACGTCGCGCCGCAAGACAACCGCTCCCGAACCGCCTTCCGCAGCGGCACGCGCTGAAGCGGGACCCGTAAGGCCCCCCGAAACAGAAGCCACGCCATCCGGGCATGCGCCCGAGACCCCGCCACTGGAGCATGCACTGGAGGCCCTGTCAGTCGACCACAAAACAGCCGAACGCCTGCAACGCCTGCCACGGGATGTCGGTTGGTTACTGATGACCGCCGGTGTCGTCGGCGTGGTGATGCCGGGCGTACTCGGCGTGCCCTTCCTGCTGATCGGAGGATTGATCGTCAGTCCCGCGACCAACAAGCACGCGGAGCGGTGGCTCAGCGGGCATGCGCCGGGCGTCTTCAAGGGCAGCATCCGTCAGATCAACCGCTTCCTCGATGATCTGGAACGGCGCTACCCGCGGCGATCGCGCCGCTAACCACCGGGCGCCGACACAGATCCTGCCGGTGAAAGGCGTGCGCGGCATCTGGGGTGTCCTGCTCCTGATTGCAGCAGGCAGCGGGATGAACGACAGCCCACGGGCCCAGACCGCCGACCCGCTGGCAGAGCTGACTGACCGCTACCACCGTGACCGCCGTCGCCTGATCACCGAGAACCTGGCGTTGACGGCCGCCGAGTCACGGGCTTTCTGGCCCCTGTACGAGGAGTACGAGCGCGATCTCACCCGACTGACCGAGCGCCGCAGAGCCTTGATCGCCGAGTTCGGCGAAAACTTCGACGCGATGTCGGACAGCATGGCCAAAAAGATCCTGCTCAATCGCCTGAAGATTGAGGAGGAGCGCAACCGGCTGCGCCGGAGTTATCTGCCGCGATTCGAGAAGGTGCTGCCGATCCGCAAGCTGGCCAGGTACTACCAGCTCGAATCGAAGATCCGCGCCGCGGTCGAGGCGGGTATCGCCGAGGAACTGCCGTTGCTGGAGTGACGTGAACACCGCATCGGGACACCCCTGCAACAACGACCGCGCCGCCTTGGTGCTGCTCGTCGCGCTGAACGGGCCGGCGACGGCCACCCCGATACACTCACCACCTGCAACGGTCGCACCTCAGGCCCCGACCGACACGTTCCGCGCCGCGGACGCGGCCACGACGCCCGCAACGCAAAAGGACCGGCTGATCTGCTGCGCGAGTTTTCGCGAGTACGGCCGTATCGAAGCGAAGACCCTGTGGAACCAGGCGCGGGCCCGTACCCGGTCGTCCGACACACCTCCGCCGACCCGAACCTTTGCGGCACGCACTGACCTTACCGCTCTCGCACAGGAACAGGCGACGGATGCGAGGGAGACCTTTTTTCGCGGCCGCTACAACCGGTCCCGGGCACGCTTGCCGGAGAACATCGAACGCTGGCGTTCCCAACCGGACATCGCCAACCCCGGCCCCGACCTCGCCAATTTCCCGAACAGTGCTTTTACGCTTCCGACCGGACGTGCGTACATCGAGATGTCGCCATTCACGTTCTACGGTACCGCGACCGGACAACCCGTCCAATACAACGCCGAGTACCTGTTGCGTTACGGCCTGACCGACGACATAGAGCTCCGCCTGTTCGGCAATGGCCCGAGCTGGATGGGAGGCGCCAAGAGCTCCGCGGGCTTTGCGCCGATCGCCTTCGACACCAAGATCCAGCTCTGGACCGAGAAACCCGATTATTACCTCCCAGCGGCCGGATTCGAAGCCTACCTGCTGACCCAGTGGTTCGGAACCGCCCCGTTCAATGCCGGCACCCAACCCTCGTTCACGTTCAACTTCGACCAATCCCTGCCATTCGAGATCGACTTCGAATACAACCTCGGCGCCACGCGGGTCCAGGCCAGCGACGGCGTCAACGTCTGGGAATTCAGTTTCCAGTGGGCGCTGCAACGCGACCTGTTCGACGAGGACTTCGCCGTATTCATCCACGGCTTCTATAACGCGATGTCACTGCCGCGACTGCCCAACGTGACCGTGCCACGGAGTTTCTACGACGACGTCAAGCAGAATGCGGTCGGCGCCGGGTTCATCTGGACCGCCAACCGGCGTTTCGCGCTGTGCGGTCAGGTCAGCGCCGGTACGACGAAGTTCACGCCCTCGACGATCAGCATGCTCGGGTTCGCCGTGTCGTTCTGACCCACCATGCAGGCGTTTCGTGCGCACAGCGCACTGCAGGCGCATCTCGTGCGCCGCGCATTGACGCGAATCGTCACCCGCCCCGCCTTTATGAATACGTGGCCTACATTGCGTCGCACCGCCCTCCGCGGGAAGTCCACCGACTTTGTCGGGTGCGCCCTGGCCCAGCGCCACCTGTTCGCTCGAACCAAACCACACGCCACCGGTGGCGAAACTGTTCGCTGGCGTGCGCTTTCGTGGGTAAAATCGACGCCCACCGACCCCGACCGGTTTCGCCGCGACGAGGCTCGAACCCGGCGGCTCCGCAGCTTGGCCCGGTCTGCGTCCGCGCCGAGACGCGCTTTGACGCGCTGGTTCGACGACTGGCGTGGACTTTTGCCTGACCCATAACGAGTGGAGGAGATCGTTGATGCAGATCGGGATACCCAAAGAGATACACGCCGGTGAGAAGCGTGTCGCGACCACACCCGACGTGGCCGAGAAACTGATGAAGCTGGGCTTCACGGTCGCCATTCAGACCGGCGCCGGCGAACACGCCGACTTGCCCGACGATGCATTTCGCCAAGTCGGGGTGACCATAGTCGACGATGCGAAGACGCTATGGAAAACGTCGGACATCATTCTGAAGGTGCGAGCGCCCGAAAGTCAGCCTGAGGTCGCGGCAGACGAAGTCGAATTGCTGCGCGAGGGCAACTGTCTGATCAGCTTCATCTGGCCGGCCCAGCATCCCGAACTGATGGACCGGCTCGCCGCCAAGAAGGCGACCGTGCTCGCCATGGACAGCGTACCGCGCATCTCCCGGGCGCAGAAGCTCGATGCCCTGAGTTCGATGGCGAACATCGCCGGATACCGGGCCGTGATCGAGGCAGCCCACCATTTCGGTCGCTTCTTCACCGGTCAGATCACGGCCGCAGGCAAGGTGCCGCCGGCCAAGGTCTTCATCATCGGCGCGGGCGTGGCCGGGCTGGCGGCATTGGGCGCCGCCGGCGGGCTCGGCGCGATCGTGCGGTCGACCGACACCCGTCCGGAGGTCAAGGACCAGGTCAAGAGCATGGGCGCCGAGTTCATCGAGGTCGACTACCAGGAGGAAGGTGGCGGCGTCGGCGGCTATGCCAAGCTCATGAGCGAGGGCTACCAGAAGGCCCAGCGCGAGATGATCGCGCGTCAGTGCATCGAGTGCGACATCGTCATAACGACCGCGCTGATTCCGGGCAAACCCGCGCCCAAACTGATCTCGGCCGGCATGGTCGAGTCGATGAAGGACGGCAGCGTCATCGTCGACATGGCGGCCGAACAGGGCGGCAACTGCGAACTGACGGTCCCGGGTCAGGTCGTCGTCCGGCACGGCGTCACGATCATCGGCTACACCGATCTGCCGAGCCGCCTCGCCCGCCAGTCCAGCCAGCTCTACGCGACTAACCTGCTGCGGTTGATCGAGGAACTGTGCCCCGGCAAGGACGGCGCGCTGAACGTCAACATGGATGACGAAGTCATCCGCGGCACCACCGTCATCAAGGAGGGCAGCATCACCTGGCCGCCCCCGCCCCCCAAGATCTCGGCGGCCCCGACACAAAAGATGGCCACGCCAGCCGGTCCCGTCGTGGCACCCAAGGCCAAGGAACCGGCCATACCGACCTGGCTGTCGGCCAGCCTGGCCATCGCCGCCGTAGCGCTGGTATTCGGTTTCATCGGCGCAACGGCACCGGCCGCCTTTCTGGAGCATTTCACGGTGTTCGTGCTGGCCTGCTTCGTCGGCTACATGGTGATCTGGAACGTGACCCCGGCGCTGCACACACCGCTGATGAGCGTGACCAACGCCATCAGCAGCATCATCGCGATCGGCGCGCTGATCCAGATTTCCTCCCCGGGCACGCTGATGCTCGTGCTGGCGGGACTCGCGGTCGTACTGACCAGTATCAACATGGCCGGCGGCTTTGCGGTCACGCAGCGCATGCTGCGCATGTTCAGGAAATAAGGGGAACACCATGAGCGAAGGTTTGATGTCGGTTTCGTATATCGGAGCCACCATCCTGTTCATCCTGAGCCTGGGCGGCCTCAGCAATCCGGAAACGGCGCGGCGCGGCAACCTCTACGGCATGGTCGGCATGGGGATCGCGATTCTTGCAACCGTGTTCGGCCCCAAGGTCACGAGCTACCTACCCCTCGTCATCGCGATGGCCCTTGGCGGCGGCATCGGCCTGTTCGCCGCGGCCAAGGTCAAGATGACCGAAATGCCCGAACTGGTCGCACTGATGCACAGCCTGGTCGGCCTGGCCGCGGTGCTGGTCGGCTACGCGAACTTCTTTGACACGACGATCAGCCTCGAAGGGGTCGAGAAGACGATTCATGAAGTCGAGATGTACATCGGCATCCTGATCGGCGCCGTGACCTTCTCCGGTTCGGTGATCGCGTTCGGCAAGCTGTCCGGCAAGATCAGCGGCAAGCCGATGTTGCTACCGGCCCGGCACTGGCTGAACCTGGCCGGGCTGATCGGCGTGATCTACGTCGGCGCCCTGTTCCTGCACGCGGACGGTCAGACAGCCCTGATCTACCTCGGCATCATGACGGCGATCGCGCTGCTGTTCGGCATCCACATGGTCATGGCCATCGGCGGCGCCGACATGCCGGTCGTCGTCTCGATGCTGAACAGCTACTCGGGCTGGGCCGCATCGGCCACCGGCTTCATGCTGTCCAACGACTTGCTTATCGTGACCGGCGCGCTGGTCGGTTCCTCCGGCGCGATCCTTTCCTACATCATGTGCCGCGCGATGAACCGGCACTTTCTGTCGGTCATCGCCGGCGGTTTCGGCACCGAAGGCGGCGCCCCGGCCGCTGGCGGCATGCAGCCGGAAGGTGAAGTGCAACCGATCAGCGCCGCGGACACGGCCGAGCTGCTGCGTGACGCGGGCCATGTGATCATCGTGCCGGGTTACGGCATGGCGGTCGCCCAGGCCCAGCACACGGTGTTCGAGATCACCAAGCTGTTGCGCGACAAGGGCGTCGACGTTCGCTTCGCCATCCACCCGGTCGCGGGGCGGATGCCGGGCCACATGAATGTGCTGTTGGCCGAGGCAAAAGTGCCTTACGACATCGTCATGGAGATGGACGAGATCAACGAGGACTTTCCCGAGACCGACGTCGCGATGGTCATCGGCGCCAATGACATCGTCAACCCGGCGGCACAGGAAGACCCGAACAGCCCCATTGCCGGCATGCCGGTGCTGGAAGTCTGGAAGGCGAAAACCTCGATCGTCATGAAGCGCTCGATGGCATCGGGCTATGCTGGCGTAGACAACCCGCTGTTCTACAAGGACAATAACCGGATGTTGTTCGGGGACGCCAAGAAGATGCTGGATGAAGTGCTGAGTGCATTGAAGGCCGGCTAACCGGTCCGCCCCCACCGCGGGGCGGCCCTGCCGCCCCGACGACAGTCACGAGTCGCACGCATGCGAATTCCGTTATCGACGCGGCGCTCCTCGCAGCGCAAGCAGTGGCTGGCCACCGCCAGAAAGGTCTTCTACGGCCTTTTGGCGGTGATCGCCGCCGCGTTGATTTTCGCGTTCGACATCACCTGGCCGATCCTTGAAGAGGTCCTCATCACGGCGATCGAGTTCGCCGAACAGGAACTCGAGCACATCTTTAGCGAGACACTGGGGTTCGGCCACTACTACGGCCAGGTCGCGACGGCCTGGACCGGACTTTTTGTCTTTCTGGCCCTGCTCTTCATCTCGATTCGGCGCGGCACGCGACTCGCTCGCGCTGCCAAGGCGCAATGGCCGACCTGGCGCGAGCAGAAAAAGGAACAAGCCCTGGGCTGGTGGCAGCAGGCGCTCGATCGGTTCAACCGCTGGTGGCAGCCTCTGAGCCTGCCGCGGAAGATCGCCGCCGGCACGGCGGCAGTCCTGATCACCGTGCCTCTGGCCTGGATACTCGCGGTCGTGCTGACGACGCTCATCCTCGCGCTGCTCGGCTTTTAGCGGCTGGTCTCAGCCGAAATGACAGATATAGTTCACGACGTCGAGCGCTTCGATATCGAAGCGACTGTCGGCAGGAACGGAGAACGACTGTCCAGCGGAGTAGGATTTCCACTCGCCCTGGCCGTCCAGACGCACACGGCAAGTTCCGCCGGTGATTTCCATGGTTTCGGGGGCGCCGGTGCTGAAAGTCAGCGTCGACGGCAACAACACGCCCAGCGTCTTGCGGCTGCCGTCGCCGAGGATCACGGTATGGCTGACGCACTTGCCGTCGAAATAAACATTGGCCTGCGTCAGTACGCTGACATTGTCGAATTGGCTCATGGGGAACTCCATATGATGACGAGCGCGCATTATAGCGATCCTCCGGCGCGCGCCTCTTGCTCCTGATCCACCCTGCCAACCGACATCGGCCTCTCTCCATCCAACCCCGCCGCAACACATGCCAGCCCCCTCCGAGAACGCTCAAGGCCACGCACTGGCTCGTTTTTTCGAGCAAACGCACATACCCATCCCCGACACAGGGTCGATCCTGGCGATACGGAGCACCTCGACCGCCGGTCTGTCAGGGTTCGAACCCCGACGGATCACCTGCCTGCAGACCGAGCGCCGGCACGCGGCGGCGCTCGAGCGCGCGGGATTGAAGGTGGTCAGCGAGGCATCAGGCTCCTTCAATCTGTGCCTGATCGAAGCCACGCGGGACCGGGAAGAGAACCTGTATCACATCGCGCTGGGCTGGTCGCTACTCGCCCCTGGCGGCATGCTGGTGCTCACCGCCGCCAACTCCCTCGGCGGCGAGTCGCTGGGGAAAAAGCTGCGGGACTGCGGCTTGCCGGTCGCCAGTGTCTATTCGAAGGCGAAATGCCGGGTCATCGCACTAACCCGCCCCCCCGACTGCGACACGCCGCCCCCACCCGAATGGCTGGCACTGGGCGCCTTCAAGGAGATTCCCGGCGCCGGCCTCGTGGCCGGGCCGGGCATGTTCTCGGCCCATGCGATCGATGCCGGCACCCGGTTGCTGTGCGATGCGCTCGACGGTCCGTTGACCGGATGGGGTGCGGATTTCGGCGCCGGCTACGGCGCGTTGAGCCGGCACGTGCTGGAACGTTCTCCCGACCTCCGCGCACTCGACCTCTACGAGTCGGAAGCAAAGGCGCTCGCGGCCGCGCGGCGCAATCTCGCGGCCTGGGAAGATCGCGTGGAGTTGGGGTACCACTGGACCGACCTGACGGCGACGCTGCCGACGCAACGCTACGATTGGATCGTCATGAATCCGCCGTTTCATTCCGGTTCCGCGACCGAACCAGCGCTGGGGCAGCAGTTCATCGCGACCGCCGCGAACAGCCTGCGCCCACGCGGCACCCTATGGCTGGTCGCCAATCGCCATCTGCCCTATGAGACCCTCCTGGCGACTCGTTTCTCACACGTCGTCGACCTCGGTCAGACGGCAGGCTACAAGGTCTACCGCGCGTCTCATCCGATCGATACCCGACGCAACGAGCGCTCGCCGCGGCTGACATCACAACGCGGGAGACATCGCGATGGATAGGACAATCGATTGACCTCGTATCGTTCCGATACGTACAATGAGGCGGTCGCCGGGCATGCCGACACCGCCGCCACATGACGACCCGCAAACCCGGTTGCGGCCGCATAGGTCATCCAATGCCCGCATCAGGTCCAGTTTTCCTGCCGGGGGTCCAGCGCACGGAGTTACCCACGCCGAACTCGGACGCAGCGAAGCGGGACGCGCAAGGCTTCGTGAGTCGGCGGGGTAAGTCCGTGTCTTTTTTCCGCTCCACCCGGCGCGCGAAAATCGGATACCATTGCGGCTGGCCAAACATGTCTTCGTACCCCTAGCGATGTCTACTCAGCCCAGGACCGCGGCGGTCGAGCGCAATACGCTCGAAACGCAGATCGCCGTCCGTCTGAACCTCGATGGAACCGGCGTCTCCGCGCTGCGCACGGGCGTCCCCTTCCTCGAGCACATGCTCGATCAAGTGGCCCGCCATGGTCTGATCGACCTTGACATCGCCGCCACGGGCGATTTGCACATCGACGCCCACCACACGGTCGAAGACGTCGGCATCACCGTCGGGCAAGCCGTCAGTCGGGCGCTGGGCACGAAACAGGGCATCCGTCGCTACGGCCATGCTTATGTCGCACTGGACGAAGCCCTGACCCGCGTCACGATCGACCTCTCGGGCCGGTCTGGACTGTGGTATGAAGTCACTTTCCCGCGGGCACGGATCGGCGATTTCGATGTCGATCTGCTGCTGGAATTCTTCCGCGGCTTCGTGAATCACGCCCAGGTCACCCTGCACATCGACAATCTCAAGGGCACGAACGCGCACCACGTCGCCGAAACGATCTTCAAGGCATTCGGACGCGCGCTGCGCATGGCGGCCGAACCCGATACCCGTATGCAAGGCGTCTTGCCCAGCACCAAGGGCGCCCTCTGAACCCACGCCGTTCCCAGACCTTCGCACTCCCCAGGACATGTCGACCGTCGCCGTAATCGATTACGGAATGGGCAATCTCCATTCCATCGCCAAAGCGCTGCAGCATGCCGACCCATCGGTCATCGTCACCGTGACGGCTGACCGCGAGACGATCCTGCATGCCGATCGCGTGGTGTTCCCCGGCGTCGGTGCGATCCGCGACTGCATGGCGGCGCTGCAACGCCTGCGACTCGACGCGGTGATTCGCGAAGCCGCAGCCGAGAAGCCATTGCTCGGAATCTGCCTCGGGATGCAGGCCCTGCTCGACTCGAGCGAAGAAAACGGCGGCACCCCCTGTCTCGGGCTGATCCCCGGGCGGGTCGTCCGCTTTGCCGAATCGACCGGCAACGCGTCGTCCAGCCAACAGGAGCTGAAGGTGCCGCACATGGGCTGGAACCGGGTGCATCCGCTGCGCGCCCACCCGGTCTGGGACGGGCTGGACCATGACCGCTGGTTCTATTTCGTCCACAGCTACTATGCGCAGCCGACGGACCCGCGCTGCATCGCCGCCACAACCTACTACCCCGAGCCGTTTGCTTCGGCGGTGGCGAAAGGTAACATTATCGCGGTGCAGTTCCATCCGGAAAAAAGCCAGGCCGACGGACTCCGACTGCTGGCCAACTTCCTGCGCTGGCGGCCTGAACCCTGACCCTGCTTTGCTCCCCTACTGAACGGCTGATCGAGGCTTAGGACACGATGCTACTGATACCGGCTATCGACTTGAAGGACGGCAAGTGCGTCCGCCTGCGCCAGGGGCGGATGGAGGACGACACGGTATTTTCCGATGATCCGGTGGCGGTCGCCGGACGCTGGGTGCAGGACGGCGCCACCCGTTTGCATCTGGTCGACCTCGACGGCGCCTTCGCCGGCGTACCGCGCAACGGCACCGTCATTCACGCGATCCGGGAAGCCTACCCCGATGTCGAGATCCAGGTCGGTGGCGGCATCCGCGACGAGGAAACGGTGCAGGGCTATTTGAACGCCGGCGTCGACTTCGTGATCATCGGCACGAAAGCCGTCAGCGCGCCCCATTTCGTGACCGACGTGGCCGCCGAGTTCCCCAACCACATCATCATCGGGCTCGACGCCAAGAACGGCAAGGTCGCGATCGACGGCTGGTCCAAGCTATCGCATCACGATGTCATCGATTTGGCGACGAAATTCGAGGATGACGGCGTCGTCGCGATCATCTACACCGACATCAGCCGCGACGGCATGCTGGGTGGCGTCAACATCGAGGCGACCGCCCATCTTGCCCGCTCGATAAAGATCCCGGTGATCGCCTCGGGCGGCATCACGAACCTCGACGACATCCGGGCACTCGGTGCGATCGCGGGCGACGGCGTCATGGGCGCGATCACCGGTCGCGCGATCTACGAGGGCACGCTCGATTTCGCGGCCGCGCGAAAGATCGCCGCCGAATACTGAGCCACCGGAACCAACGCCACCACCGCCCGATGCTCGCGAAACGCATCATTCCCTGCCTGGACGTCGACAACGGCCGCGTCGTCAAGGGCGTTCGCTTCGTCGACATTCGCGATGCGGGCGATCCGGTCGAGATCGCTCGGCGTTACGATCAGGAAGGCGCGGACGAACTGACCTTCCTCGATATCACGGCCAGCCACGAGAATCGCGATACGATGGTGCACGTGGTCGAGCAGGTGGCCGGCGAGGTATTCATCCCGCTGACGGTTGGCGGCGGCATACGCAAACTCGACGATATCCGTCGTATGTTGAATGCCGGGGCCGACAAGGTCAGCATCAACACCGCGGCTGTGTTCGAGCCCGAATTCGTCAAGGCCGCGGCCGAGCGCTTCGGCTCGCAATGCATCGTCGTCGCGATCGATGCCAAGTGCGTCGGCACCGACCCGCTCCGCTGGGAAATCTTTACGCACGGCGGGCGCAAGCCGACCGGGCTCGACGCGGTCGAATGGGCGCAGCGTATGGTCGACTATGGTGCCGGGGAGATCCTGCTGACCAGCATGGACCGCGATGGTACCCGTATCGGCTTCGACCTCGCGGTGACGCGCGCGATCAGCGAGGCGGTCCCGGTGCCGATCATCGCCTCGGGCGGCGTCGGCAATCTGCAGCATCTGGCCGATGGCGTGCTCGAAGGCAAGGCCGATGCCGTATTGGCGGCCAGCATTTTTCATTTTGCCGAATTCACGGTCCGCGAAGCCAAGGAGTTCATGGCGGCGCGCGGGATCGAGGTACGCCTGTGAGCACGACCTGGCTGGACGAGGTGACCTGGAACAGCGATGGACTGGTTCCGGTCGTCGCTCAGGAAGCCAGCACCGGCGACGTGTTGATGGTGGCCTGGATGAACCGCGAAGCCCTGGCGATGACGCTGGCCGAAGGGTATGCGGTGTACTGGTCGCGGTCGCGGAATCGTTTCTGGCGCAAGGGCGAAGAGTCCGGACACCGCCAGAAGGTCAGCGAGATCCGCCTCGATTGCGACGGCGACACGGTATTGCTGAAAGTCGAGCAGGCCGGCGGCATCGCCTGCCACACCGGCCGTCACCATTGCTTCTTCCGCAAACTCGACGACGGCGCGTGGGAAACCGTGGACCCGGTGCTGAAGAAACCCGAAGAGATTTACCGCTCGTGACCACCGATGTATTGCGGCAACTGGCGGCAGTGCTGGAACAGCGCAAGTCGGAAGCGCCCGACAAATCCTATGTCGCCAGCCTGTACGCCAAAGGTCTGGACAGCATCCTGAAAAAGATCGGCGAAGAGGCCACCGAAACGGTCATCGCCGGCAAGGACGGCAGCCCGGAGAAGATCGTCTACGAAATGGCCGATCTGTGGTTCCATTGCCTGGTGCTGCTGGCTCATCAAGGGCTTGAGCCGGGGGCGGTGCTGAGCGAACTCGAACGGCGTTTCGGCCTGTCGGGCCATGCCGAGAAAGCCTCCCGCACGAAGCCATGATCGAAACCTTCAACGGCATAACGCCCACGCTCGGACGGAATGTCTACATCGCCGGCAGCGCGGTCGTTATCGGCGACGTCGCCCTGGGCGATGAGGCCTCGGTGTGGCCGACGACCGTGATCCGCGGCGACGTCAACGCGATCAGGGTCGGGCATGAAACCAACATACAGGACGGCTGCGTACTGCATGTGACACAGAAGACGGCCTCGAATCCCGACGGCCATCCGCTCATCATCGGCAATGGCGTGACGATCGGTCATCGCGTCGTGCTGCACGGCTGCACGATTGGCGATCTGTGCCTGATCGGCATCGGCGCGATCGTCATGGATGGAGCATTCGTCGAGGACCGTGTCATGATCGGCGCCGGCGCATTGGTCCCGCCGGGCAAGCGGCTCACGAGCGGCTTCCTCTACGTCGGCTCACCTGCACGACAGTCACGGCCGCTGACCGAGGCAGAACTGGCGTTCTTTGAAATCTCGAAAAACGGCTACGTGCGGCTGAAGAACCTTTACTCTGCCTAACAGCGCTGCGCGGGCGGCTGTCAACCGTCAGGTCCGCGCGTACTGCCCGCTAGAAACCCCGTTCGTTGCTCAGCAGTTCGATCACGGAGCGCGTATCCGGGCGCACTCCCCGCCACAGTTCAAAGGCTTCGGCCGCCTGCTCGACCAACATGCCGAGCCCATCCGCACTGATCCTCGCGCCGCGCTCCTGCCCCCACAACAGGAACGGCGTCGGCTCCGTGCCGTAGGCGAGATCGTAACAGCCCGCCCCCGAAGCGAGCAGATCGTCCGGCAGCGGAGGAAGCTCGCCAGTAAGACTCGCGGCACTGGCGTTGATGACCAGATCGAACTGCCGACCCGCAAGCTCGTCGAAACTCACCGCACCGACGGACCCGAGACTGGAGAAATCCCTCGCCAGCCCCCGGGCGCGCTCCAAGGTACGGTTGGCGATGACCACGGCAGCGGGCGATTCCCCAAGCAACGGGGCGAGGATGCCACGGGCGGCACCACCGGCCCCGATCACCAGGATGCGCCCACTCCGCACGATCACGCCGAGTCGGCACATCAGATCGCGCAACAGACCTACGCCGTCCGTGTTGTCCCCGAACAGCGAGCCATCGGAGCGGAGCGCCAGCGTGTTGACGGCCTGCGCGCACCGCGCCCGATCGCTGAGCGTATCGGCCAGCCGCCACGCGGCTTCCTTGAGCGGCAAGGTGCAGTTCAGGCCACGCCCGCCTTCCGCGCCCACGAAGGCGCGCACCGCCGCCTCGAACTGCGGCAGGTCGACATCCCTGGCCTCGTAATGCAGGCTCTGGCCCGTCTGCTCGGCGAACAGCCGGTGGATACGGGGCGATTTGCTATGGCCGATGGGGTGGCCGAAAACAGCGTACAGGTCTGGCGGCAGGCTCATGGCTTCTCGTCCCGGAAACGGACAGCGCGGCTAGCGATGCGCCCCTTCGCGCAGCCACCGGGCGGCATCCTTCGCGAAGTAGGTCAGGATCGCATCGGCCCCGGCGCGTTTGAAGGCCAGCAATGACTCCAGCACGGTCTTGCGCTCGTCGAGCCAGCCGTTCGCCGCAGCCGCCTTCAGCATCGCGTACTCGCCGCTGACCTGATAGACGAAGGTCGGCGCCCCGAAAGCCTCTTTCACTCGGCGGACGACGTCGAGATAAGGCAGTCCCGGCTTGACCATGACCATGTCCGCACCCTCCTCCAGATCCAGCGCAACCTCGCGCAAGGCCTCGTCACTGTTCGCCGGATCCATCTGATAGGTTTCCTTGCTACCGCCGCCGAGATTTGCGGCCGACCCGACTGCATCGCGGAAGGGCCCGTAAAAGCTCGATGCGTACTTTGCCGAATAGGCGAGGATACGGGTGTTCACGTGACCGCCCGCTTCCAGCGCGTGGCGTATCTCACCGATACGCCCGTCCATCATGTCGGATGGTGCGACGATGTCGGCGCCGGCCTCGGCGTGCGACAGCGCCTGCCGCACCAGCACCGCCGTGGTGGCATCGTTGGCCACGTAGCCGCTGTCATCCAGCAGACCGTCCTGGCCGTGTGAGGTATACGGATCGAGCGCGACGTCCGTGATCAGACCGAGTTCCGGAAAGGACGCCTTCAGCGCCCTGACCACGCGCGGCACGAGCCCCTCGGGATTGAAGGCTTCGGCGGCATCCAGGCTCTTCAACTTGTCCGAAACCACCGGAAACAGCGCGACCGCCGGGATCCCCAGCGCCAACAGCGCCTTGGCCTCATCCAACAACACGTCAAGACTGAGGCGTTCGACGCCGGGCATCGACGGCACGGCTTCTCGCCGCCCGCTGCCTTCCATCACGAACACGGGGTAGATCAGATCGTCCACGGTCAGGCGGGATTCGCGCATCAGCCGGCGGCTGAAGGCGTCCTTGCGCATGCGCCGCAGGCGCGTTGCGGGAAACTGGCTGGGGCTGGTCACGGCGGTGGCTTTAGAGAGTCAGAAGGGAGAGCCGGACGACGTCAGCGAAGCGCGTCGTCATATCGAGCCGATAGTCTATTGTGGCCGGGCGCGCTATTATAACGTGCTGGGAAAGGTCCTCTAGGAAACAACGCAATGAATTTTGAACGAGTGGTTGGTGCCCGCGCATTCGCTGTTTGGGTTTCGCTGGCGGTGCTTTTCTTCACCGGGCTGACGCTAGCCGACGAGGGCAGCCTGACCCCTGCGCAAAAGGTGATCCAGAACACCGCCGACCAGCTTCAGAAGAACTTACAGCGGCCTGACGTCAAGAGCGACTTCACCAAGGCCACCGGCATTGTCGACACGATCATCCAACCGGCCATCGACTTCGACCGTGTCTCGATCATGGTCCTCGGGAAATACTGGAAAACGGCAACACCGGCTCAGCGTGAGCGCTTCAAGACCGAGTTCCGGCGCCTGCTGGTCCGCACCTACACGACCGCATTCACCGAATATTCGGACTGGAAGATCAACTATCTCCCGTCGACGTCCGAGTCCAGCGCAGACAAGACGACGGTCAGGACGCAGATCCTGCAGGCCGGCGCGCAACCCGTCGCGATCAACTACCGCATGGTCAATACCAAGGGCGACTGGAAGGTTTACGACGTGCTGATTGAGGGCATCAGTCTGCTGCAGAACTATCGTACGAGCTTCACGAGCCAGATCGGCGAGGGCGGTTCACTCGATGGCCTGATCGCCGACCTGACGAAGCGCAACGACACGGCTCACAAGGAGCCGGTCCCGGAGGGTGAGTCCGGCGCTGCTGCCGATAAGGACCTATAGCCCCGAACCCAGCCAATCCCGCGGCGCCAGATAGTCCCGATAAAGCGCTTCTTCGGCACTGCCGGGCTCTGGCCGCCAGTTGTAACGCCAGTTCACGACCGGCGGCAACGACATCAGAATCGATTCCGTCCGACCTCCCGATTGCAGCCCGAACAGCGTTCCGCGATCGTAGACCAGGTTGAATTCGACGTAGCGCCCTCGACGGTAGAGTTGGAAGGCACGTTCCCGCTCCCCGTACGGCGTCGCCTTGCGGGCCTGGACGATCGGCAGGTAGGCCGACAGGTAATGGTCGCCAACGCTGCGCATGAACGCGAAAGAGCGTTCGAAACCCCATTCGTTCAGATCGTCGAAGAACAGGCCACCGACGCCGCGCGTCTCGTTCCGATGCTTCAGGAAAAAGTACTCGTCGCACCAGCGCTTGAAACGCGGATAGACCTCCGGGCCGAAGGGTTCGCACGCAGCGCGTGCGCTGCGATGCCAGTGCACGACGTCGTCCAGGCACGGATAGAAAGGCGTCAGGTCGAAACCGCCGCCGAACCACCAGATCGGCGATTCACCGCCTTTCTCGGCAATAAAGAACCGCACATTGGCATGCGAGGTCGGAACATAGGGGTTGCGCGGGTGGATTACCAACGACACGCCCAGCGCCTGAAAGCTGCGCCCCGCCAGTTCCGGCCGGTGCGCTGTAGCCGAGGCCGGCAGACGCTCGCCGCGCACATGAGAAAAATTGACCCCACCCTGCTCGAACACCTCGCCGTCGTAAAGGACTCGCGTTTGCCCGCCACCACCGGAATGGTGCTGCCAGCGATCCTCGACGAAACGCGCGAGCGGTTCCTCGCCTTCGAGACGGCTACAGATCGTCTGCTGCAGTTGCGTCAGATAGGCCTTGACCGCTTCGATTTCCGTACCTTGCATGATGATTCCCGAACCCCGGAGCTAAAGGGCGCCACCCGTCGTCGCGGCACCACGGACAGACCCGCCGAGTCTATCACAGGGCTTGCCGGGCGCAGCCCGTGCCCATGAGCGAGCCCGCAGGCTGGCCGGGACTGGCCGCGATCGACGAGCCGGGCTTCCCGAAAGACTGGCGCGACACGTTGCGCACCGACCTGGAGGCCGTGTTCGCGAACGGCCGCCATGGTCGCTGGCGTGAGTGGCTGAACACCGTGGCGGAGCTGCCACCGGCCAGCCCGTCGGCACTGGACTTCACTTGCGAGGCCGTGACCATCGGCGCACCGGACGACATCGCGGAACCCGCGCGGGAACAGCTCACGACCCTGTTGCAACGGCTACATCCCTGGCGCAAGGGCCCGTTCCGGCTATTCGGCATCGATATCGACGCGGAATGGCGGTCGAATCTGAAGTGGCAGCGACTACAGGCAGCCATCGCGCCCTTGCACGGACGGCGGATCCTCGATGTGGGCTGCGGCAACGGCTACTACGCATGGCGCATGCTGGGCGCCGGCGCCGAACTGGTCGTCGGCATCGACCCCACGCTGGTCCATATCGCGCAATTTCTGGCAGTGAAGCGTTACGCGGGAACATGGCCGGTGCAGCTGCTGCCGCTGGGCATCGAACAGGTCCCACCACAACTGCAGGCGTTCGACACGGTGTTCTCGATGGGCGTGCTCTACCACCGGCGCTCGCCGCTGGATCACCTGCTCGAGTTGAAGGGGTGTTTGCGACCCGGAGGGGAGCTGGTTCTCGAGACGCTGGTGATCGACGGCCCGGAAGGGCACAGCCTGCTGCCCGAAGATCGCTACGCCCAGATGCGGAACGTCTGGTTCATCCCGTCCTGCATGACTCTGGTCGGCTGGCTGCGGCGCTGCGGTTACCGCAATGTGCGGGTCGTGGACGTTGCCGCCACAACGCCCCTGGAACAACGGGCCACGGCCTGGATGCGTTTCCAGTCTCTGACGGACTTTCTCGACCCGCACAACCCGTCCCTGACCTGCGAGGGCCTGCCGGCGCCGCAGCGCGCCGTGGTGCTGGCCGAAAGCCCATAAGCCGAGCCGCACGGCCCGACGGACCGACCCGGATAATCGCGCGACTCAGCTCGTTACCGGCCCGTTCGATGGTGTTGCCTGGCGGACACCTCGCCGGGCGGCACGCCCCAGCCATCGAAGGCGCCGTGATCCAGCACCCGGATCGCCAGCACGGCTGCCGCGCACAAGGCCGTCAGGTAGTAGCCGAATACCGCGAAACCATCGTTAGTCCCGTAATCGCGCACCAGCCAGGCGGCGAGCAAGGGTGCGGTGCTGCCGAACACCGGCGAGGCGATGTTGACCGCGAGACTGACACCGCTGTAGCGCACTCCGGTCGCGAACAGGCCCGTCACGGCGGCAAAGGCCGAGCTGGTGTAGATGCCGATCAGGACCGTGAACGCGAAGAACGCCGGCAGCACCCAACGCGGTTCGGGGTGGCCGGACATGGCGTCGAACAGCGGATGGACGCCGACGACCAGCCCCACGATCCCGATGGCCAGAATGCGCTTGTAGCCCCAGCGATCCGCCAGCCAGCCCCCCAGCAAGGTCGTTGCCAGGGACACGATCAGGCCGGCCGAAGTCACGAGCAACGCACGACTGGGCGGAAACTGTAGGTTGGCCAGCATGAAGCTGTTGAAATACACGAACGCGAAGAAAAAGCAGCAGGTCATCGGCGTCACCACGGCCACTCCGATCAGGACCCGCCGCTTGTGACGGGCAATGACCGCCGCGACCGGATTGCGGTGCAGGGTGTTCTGCGCCTTGGCGGCTTCGTACAGAGCACTTTCCGGCATCTTCTGTCGAATCCGAAAGCCGATCCACGCGGCTCCGAGACCCAGCAGGAACGGGATCCGCCAACCCCAGGACAGGAACTGCTCCGGCGTCAGCCACGCCGAAATTGCGCTGGAAATCAGCGTCCCCGACAACAGGCCCAGACAGGTACTCGCCTGAATCAGGCTGGATGCGAGGCCGATGCGATGACCCGGCGTATGCTCCATCACATAGGTCACGGCCCCGCCCATCTCACCGCCCAGCGAAATGCCCTGGAGCAGCCGCAGCAGGACCAGCAGGACCGTCGCGGCAACGCCGATATCCCCGAACGAGGGCAGCAGCCCGATCGCAGCGGTAGGCAGCGCCATGCCGAGCATCGAGAGAGACAGCGCGCGCTTGCGGCCCCAGCGATCGCCGATCGCACTGAACAGCAGCGCGCCGAGCGGCCGCATGAAAAAGCTGACGCTGAACACGGCGAATGCTGCCAGCATCGCCAGCCCCGGCTCCTCCTTTGGGAAAAAGGTCTCGCCGATGATCACCGAGAAATGGCCGTACAGTGCGAAGTCGTACCACTCGATGGCATTACCGGCAATACCGGCGACGATGGCTTTGCGCGGGCTGCGATTCATGTAAGCTGGATGTCCGAAACAGTGACGGCAAACATGACCTCGAACACGGATGTTGTCCTGGAGGGCAAGAGGGTTGATCAGGCTCGGGCCCTGCCGAACGCTCGGCAGGGGACCGAAATGCGGTGCAGGACGGACGGCGGATGATACCCGAGCCCACCCGAAGTTGTGAATTCAGCGCCTTGCGGCGCCCGCCGCACACTACCAGACCGGCGCGCGGCGTGTTCCGCCCCACTCCTTCCGCGGCCGGATGATGCGCGGGTGCGCCCGGCATGTTGCATGGCGGCTTCTGATCGTCGTGGCCGCACTGATTTTGACGAGCTGTGCCGGACGCGGCAGGCCTGCAGGGGGGTCGGAATCGGAAGCTGCGACCCCAACCAACCTGGAACGCCGCGGCAAGGGTCTCACGCGTTCCGAGGTTCCGGAATCCAGCCCCGCGACGCGTGAGTGGATTTGGGCACCTTATCTGTACCGAGATCCGGCAACCCCGCAAGAGCGGGCGCAGCCCGATATCAGCACCCCTGGACCGGACACGGCCAACTTCCCGAACAGCGCCTTCACGCTGCCCGAAGGCCGTTTCTATTTCGAGAATTCGCCGGTGGGCTATTACTCGGCCACGCAGCGGACGGCCCCGCAATACGACTGGGAGCTGTTCTTGAGGTATGGCGTAACGGACAATCTGGAATTTCGTCTGTTCACGAATGGCTTGACCGTGGTCGAGGGCGCACCGACGACGGTCGGTTTCAGCCCGTTGACGTTCGATGTCAAATATCAGATCTGGGAGGAAAACCTGGCTTATCGCATCCCGGCCGTTGCCCTCGAAACCTACGTCCAAACGACCTGGGGCTCGTCCTCACTGAGCAATCACACGCAATGGGCCTGGTCCGTCAACCTGGACCACACCCTGCCCTTCGGGCTGGGTCTCGAGTGGAATATCGGCTTGACGAGCATTTTCCTCAACCACGAATCGAACCTCGTGGAGGAAACCCTGTCCTGGTCGCTGCAACGCGATCTGACCGAAGACGTCGCCCTGTTCGTGCATGGTTACCACAACGGCGCCGCTTTGCCGCGCGGATCTACCGTGCGCGCCGATCGCGATGGACTGTTCCGGAGCTTCAACGGACAGGTCTTCGGGGCCGGCGCCACCTGGACCCTGGATGACACCCTGGAAGTCTTTGGGAGCGCCAATGCCGGCATCGGCGATGCGCCGGGCTTCATCGGCCTGGCCGGGTTCGCGGTCGCCTTCTAGCCGCCCGGTCTTTACAGGCCCCCGGGTCCGGAGTAAAAACTCGCGCACCGAACTTCTGATGGCGCACCGGGCATGCTGGGCACCCAATCCGCGCATTTGACTCCTGACTGGCGGCGTCTCACCCTCGCCGGCGTGCTGTGCTGCCTGGCCGCCTGCTCCAGCGCGCCGAAAGCCCCACCTGCCGCAACACCGCGCCCCCGCGCGGCATTACCGCAGCCGATGGTCATCCCGTTCGCGCTGAGCCTGAAGGGCACCCCCTACCGCTGGGGCGGCAATTCCCCGGCCGAGGGCTTCGACTGCAGTGGATTCGTGCGGTATGTCTTCGGCCGCTACGGCATCCATCTGCCCCGGCGCGCGGTCGAACAGGCGTCCTGGCTACCCAAGGTGCCGGTCCATGCGCGCCGCCCGGGAGACCTGGTGTTCTTCGATACCGGCACGCCGCCGGTGTCACACGTGGGCATTTACATAGGCCGCGACGCATTCGTTCACGCCTCCAGCGCCAAGGCCGGACAGGTGATCATTTCCGACCTCAACAAACGCTATTGGCGCGAACATCTGGTTGCGATAGGCCGACCTCCCCCGCTCCGCCGCTGACCGGCAGCGCCGGAGCTGCGCGCCGGGCACACTCACCGAACAAACCGAGAGCACCCTCTATGAAAGCGATGTTGATGACCGCAGTCGGCCAGCCGTCCGTGCTGCAACTGGCCGAAATACCCGAACCCGCCATCACCGCCCCGACACAGATCAAGGTCGCGCTGCACGCCGCGGGAATCAATCCGATCGATACCAAAGTGCGGCAGCGCGGGGTGTTTTTCCCGGATGCCCTGCCCTGCGTGCTCGGCTGCGACGGCGCCGGCATCGTCGTCGACAAGGGCGCGGACGCGCATCGCTTCCAGCTTGGCGACCGGGTCTACTTCTGTCACGGCGGACTGGGCGGCGACCCCGGCAACTACGCCGAATATACCGTGCTAGACCAGCGCTGGGCCGTACCCATGCCGGCCAGTCTGCGTTTCGACGAGGCCGCGGCGGCGCCGCTGGTGCTGATCACGGCCTGGGGCGCACTGTATGACCGGGCACGCCTCCAGCCGGGCCACACGGTGCTGATCCATGCCGGCGCGGGCGGCGTCGGACATGTCGCAATCCAGCTGGCCAAGCTCCACGGCGCGCGGGTCATCGCCACCGTCGGTTCGGCGGACAAGGCGGCCTTCGTCCGCGCTCTGGGCGCCGACGAGATCATCGACTACCGGGGCACGGACTTCGCGATGGCCGTCAATGATCTGACCGGAGGCGCAGGCGCCGACGTCGTGTTCGACACGGTCGGGCCCGCGGTCTTTCAACAAAGCATCGCTTGCACCGCGCACTTCGGCGATCTGGTCACGCTGCTCGACATCAGGGACACCGCACTCGCCGAGGCACGGATGCGAAATCTGCGCATTGGGTTCGAGTTGATGCTCACACCGATGCTGCGAAACCTTGATGCCGCGCGCGATCACCAGATCGAGATACTGAGCCGTTGTGGAGAATGGATCGACCAGGGCCGGCTGCGCGTCCATGTCGCGGACACTTTTCCGCTGGCCGAGGCTGCAGCCGCACACGCTACCATCGAAGAGGGACACTCGACGGGAAAACTCGTGCTGCGCATTCGCTGAACGGCCCAAGCCGAGCGAGAAGAGAGTCTCGCTGGCCGAGGCCGCCCAACCGGCGCGTCCTGCCCGACAACGGTCACCTCGATACCCCCGCGAAATTCAGTGTCGCGTCCCGGCATTCACAGGCTCGGCCATACCCCAATCAGGTATCATAACCACAACAATTTGGCGGTTTCGCGCCACAACGCATAATCCTCTACAAAGCCAAGGGAGTTCTTTCAGTGAACAGCAAATACGTCTACGCGTTTCACGAGGGCGACGGCAAAAACAAGCATCTGCTGGGTGGCAAGGGCGCCAACCTCTGTGAGATGACGCAGATCGGACTGAACGTGCCGCCCGGCTTCGTCATCACGACCGCCGCCTGCCTGGAGTACCTCGACGTCAAGCGTCTGCCGAACGGCCTGATCGACGAGGTTCGCAGCCATGTCGCGGCACTGGAGCAGAAAACCGGCAAGGGCTTCGGCGGCGCCGACAACCCGCTGCTGGTGTCGGTACGCTCCGGCTCCGCGATGTCGATGCCCGGCATGATGGACACGATCCTGAACCTCGGCCTGAACGGCCAAACCCTGCAAGGACTGATCGCGCAGACGCAAAACGAGCGCTTCGGCTACGACGCCTATCGCCGCTTCATCCAGCTGTTCGGCAAGGTCGCGCTCGGCGTACCCGATGAACTGTTCGACCGGCAGTTCGACGAGGTCAAGCGTCAGGCCGGCGTCAAGGCCGATATCGGTCTGAACGCCGCCCATCTGAAGGACATCGCCGAACGTTTTCTGGTCGTCGTCAAGGAACATACCGGCAAGCCGTTCCCGGAAGACGTCTACGAGCAACTCGAAATCGCCATCCAGGCGGTCTTCAACTCGTGGATGGGCAAGCGCGCGGTCGACTACCGCCGGGAGTTCCACATTACGCCGGAAATGGCCAACGGCACGGCCGTCAATGTCGTGACGATGGTCTTCGGCAACATGGGCGATGACTGCGCAACCGGCGTCGGCTTCACGCGCAATCCCGGCACCGGCGAGAACGAAATGTACGGCGAGTATCTCGTCAACGCCCAGGGCGAGGACGTCGTCGCCGGTATCCGCACACCGAAACCGGTGCACGAGATGGCCACCGAGATGCCCGACCTGTACCGCCAGCTGGTCGACCTGCGGAACAAACTCGAAGGCCACTACAAGGAAGTGCAGGACTACGAGTACACCATCGAAAAGGGCGTGCTGTACTGCCTGCAGACCCGCAACGGCAAGATGAATGCGACCGGCATGGTCCGCACCTCGGTCGAGATGGTCGGCGAAGGCCTGATCACCAAGGAACAAGCTCTGCTCCGCGTTAACCCGGAACTGCTGGAGCAGTTGCTGCATCCGGCACTGGACCCGTCCCATTCCCAGGAAGCCCTAGCACAAGGCCTGCCGGCCTCGCCGGGCGCCGCGAGCGGCCAGTGCGTGTTCGATGCCGACCAGGCCGAACTGCTGGGACGCAACGGCACCAAAGTGATTCTCGTCCGGGAGGAGACCAAGCCTGAAGACATCCACGGTTTCTTCGCCTCCCAGGGCATCCTGACCAGCCGCGGCGGCAAGACCTCGCACGCGGCAGTCGTCGCGCGCGGCATGGGCAAGGCCTGCGTGGCCGGCGCGGAAGGGATCAAGGTCGATTCCCGTGCACGCATCGCGATCATCGGGGACATCACGCTGCGCGAGGGCGATGTCATCACGATCGACGGCAGCACCGGTAACGTCTATCTCGGCGAGATTCCGACCATCCCGCCGGTCTTCTCCGACGAACTGAAGACCCTGCTGGGATGGGCCGACGAGCGGTCGCAACTGAAGGTCATGGCGAATGCCGACACGCCGGCCGCGGCGCAGCGGGCCCGCGAGTACGGCGCGATGGGTATCGGCCTGTGTCGCACCGAGCGCATGTTCAATGCGACCGATCGGCTGCCGGTGGTCGTCGAGATGATCCTCGCGCACAACACCGAGGAACGTAAGGCTGCGCTCGACAAGCTGCTACCGTTCCAGCGTCAGGACTTCAAGGAGATCTTCACGGCGATGGCGCCGCGACCGGTCACGGTGCGGCTGCTCGACCCGCCGATGCACGAATTCCTGCCCGGCGAACACCAGTTGCTGGACGAGATTGAAGCATTAAAGGAATACCGCCTGGCCGTCCGCGGCCGGAATGCCGCCGCGATGATGCTCGGCGGCATCGCAACCAGCGACATTGGCGAAGATCAGGTCAACGCCGTGATCGCGCGTAAGGAAGCGATGCTGAAAAAGGTCGCCGAATTGTTCGAGGTCAACCCGATGCTCGGCCACCGCGGTGTCCGGCTCGGCATCACCTACCCGGAAATCTACGAGATGCAGCTCCGCGGCATCCTCGAAGCCGCGGCTGAATGTCTCAAGGCCGGCGTTGCCGTCGCGCCCGAAATCATGGTGCCGCAGGTCATCAGCGCGGAGGAACTCAAATGGGTCAAGACCTGCGTGGACCGGCTGCGCGGTGAGATCGAAGCCCAGTACGGCGTCACGCTGAATGTCAAGTTCGGCAGCATGATCGAAACCGTACGGGCTTGCACCCGCGCCGATTCGCTCGCCGGCGTCGCCGAGTTCTTCTCGTTCGGGACCAACGATTTGACCCAGGCGACGCTGTCGTTCTCGCGTGAGGACGCCGAGAACAAGTTCCTGCCGCTGTACATCGAGACCGGCATCCTGAAGGACAACCCGTTCGAGGTGCTGGATGTCAACGGTGTAGGCACGCTGATGAAGATGGCGGTCGAGCGCGGCCGCCAGACCAAGCCGAACCTGAAGGTCGGCATCTGCGGCGAACAGGGCGGACACCCTGCCTCGATCCGCTTCTGCCAGAGCGTCGGACTCGACTATGTCTCGTGCTCGGCGCCGCGCGTGCCGGTCGCCCGGCTCGCGGCGGCGCATGCCAAGCTGCTGGCCGATCCCGCATAACCGCCCGGTTGGCTTCCCATCCGGTCCCGGTGCCAGGCTCGGCGCCGGGACCGGGCTACCGCCTGGGACCGGCCCGTCCCGCCGGTCGTTATGTGGTATCCTCCGCGCCGAACCGGCCGTCCGCGCCCTGGCGAGGATGGTCCCACCCGTCAAAACACCAAGAACCACCGAGGCGCGCTTCATGGATAAGCCCTTTATCCTCCACATGTTCACCCCCGAGAAAAACCTCAGCCCGTTCGACGTGAACATGGGACTGGACGCCGGCTGGGATGCACTGATTCCCTACCTGAACATCGAACTCGGTGAGATCACCGCACTGGTCCAGGACGTGATCTTCTCCCGCAAGCCCAAGGGCCTGAAGCGCACCGGCATCTTCATTGGCGGACGCGACGTCAAGATGGCGATGGACATGCTGGCAGCGGCGAAAGCCTCGATGGTGCCGGACTTCGGCTTCCAGGTGTCGGCGTTCGCGGACCCTAGCGGGTCGTTCACGACGGCTGCCGCGATGGTTGCCATGGTGGAACGGGAACTGAAGCAGCGTTTCGACACCGATCTCGCCGGCAAGAACGTGCTGGCGCTGGGCGGCACCGGCCCGGTCGGCCAGATCGCCGCCGTGCTCGCGGCGAAGGCCGGTGCGAACGTCAAGATCGTCGGCCGCCAACTCGAGAAGGCGCAGCGCGTCGCCGAGTTGTGCAACGAAGCCTATGGGAACGGCGAGACCGCGATTGCGGGTGAGGCCGATACCAACAAGGGCGAACTGATCAAGACGGCGGACGTCGTCTTCGCGACCGCCGCGGCCGGCATCGAAGTATTGAGCGCCGAACTGGTCGCCGCGGGCCCGCAATTGAAGGTGGCCGCCGACGTCAATGCCGTACCGCCCCCCGGTATCGCGGGTCTGGAAGCGCATCACAAGGGGACGCCGATCGCCGGATCGAAGAGCGGCGCCGTCGGCATCGGCGCGCTGGCCATCGGCGTGATCAAATACAAGGCGCAGCAGCGCCTGCTGGAACGCATGCGCGAGGGCAACCCCGAATTCCTGGCTTACCACGACGCCTTTGCCGTCGCGCGCGAGGCCGTCCGGGACTGAGCCGGGCCCCGCACCCGACAGGCTCATCGGAAAAGCCGGCTTGCCGGCTTTTTCCCTGTCAGGGCCCCGGTTACGCTGCTACCCTATGCCGATCTAATTGACCGAACCCGAGGCGACACCATGGAAAAGCGTTCCATTCTTCACATGTTCGATCCGATGCCGCATGTGAGCCCGTTCGATATCAACATGGCGGTGGACGCAGGCTTCGATGTGCTCGTGCCCTACGACAACGTGCAGACCGAGCAGGTCAACGGTCTGGTGCAGGATGCGATCTTCTCGCGCGGCCCGGCCGGCGTGAAGCGGACCGGCGTGTTCATCGGCGGACGCGATATCGGTGTGGCGCTGAACATGCTCGATGCGGCGAGGAAAGCCATGGTGCCCCCGTTCGAGGTATCGGTACTGGCCGATCCCAGCGGCGCCTTCACGACGGCCGCCGCGCTGGTCGCTCTGGTCGAGAAGAAGCTCAAGGAGCGTCACGGCCTCTCGCTGAAGGGACAACAGGGTGTCGTCTTCGGCGGCACCGGCCCGGTCGGCGTCGCCACCGGGGTCATCGCCTCGCTGGCCGGCGCTGACATAACGCTGGTCGATCCGTTCAACATCGCCGCGGCAATGGAGAAGGCCGACGAATACAACCAGCGCTGTGGCAGCACGCTGCGCGGCACCTTCGCCAGCTCGGACGCCGATAAGGCGCGTCTGATCGCCAAGGCAGACATCGTGTTCTGTACCGCCAAGGCGGGGGTCCAGGTATTGAACGCGTCGGTGCTCGCCGACGCCAAGGAGCTCAAGGTCGCAGGTGACGTCAATGCCGTGCCCCCGCTCGGCATCGAAGGCATCAAGCTGAAGCATTGCGGCGAACCGCTGGTCCATGCGAGCGACAGCCCCGGCGCCGTCGGCATCGGTGCGCTGGCCATCGGCGACATCAAGTACCAGCTGCAGAACCGGCTGCTGGCCCTGCTGCTCGAGACGGACAAGCCGGTGTTCCTGGATTTCCGTGCCGCATTCGAAAAGGCGCGCGAGCTGGTGTAGCGTGCGCTATGCGCACGGATGATGGCCGCCGGCCAACCGACCGTCGCCGACAGGTTCGCCCCGGATAGTGGCGGACATGCTGTTTCACCCCAGACCCCGCACGATCGCTCGGCGCTCGATCCCCGCCAAGACCGAACTCGCTGCACTGCCGGAGCTGCTGCGGCGGGTCTACGCAGGGCGCCGGATCACGGCGGCTGAAGAACTCGACCACTCCCTCGCCCGCCTGCCCTCACCGCGGCTGCTGTCGGGCATCGATCAAGCGGTAAGCCTGCTCGCCGACGCGATTCGGGCGGATCGGGCCCTGCTGGTCATTGCCGACTTCGATGCCGACGGCGCGACCAGCTGCGCGGTCGCGCTGCAAGGCCTGCGCGCGCTCGGAGCACGGCGCGTCGACTTCCTGGTGCCGAACCGTTTCGAATTCGGCTATGGCCTGACCCCGGAAATCGTTCAGGTCGCACAGAGCCGTCATCCGGACGTGCTGATCACCGTCGACAACGGCATCTCCTCGCACGAAGGCGTTCGCGCCGCCCGGGATCTGGGCTGGCAGGTCATCGTCACCGATCACCATCTGCCCGGCGCGACGCTGCCCGAGGCGGACGCGATCGTCAATCCGAACCTGTCGGGCGACGCCTTCCCGAGCAAGGCGATGGCCGGCGTCGGCGTGATGTTCTACGTGCTCAGCGCGCTGCGCTCGCGACTGCGAGAAACGGGCGGGTTCGGCGGCAGTCGTCCCGAGCCCAATCTGGCGGAACTGCTCGACTACGTCGCCCTGGGCACGGTCGCCGACGTCGTCCCGTTCGACTTCGTGAACCGCATCCTGGTACACCAGGGGCTGCAACGCATTCGAAGCGGCCGGGTGCACCCCGGCATCGCCGCCTTGCTGCAGGTGGCGGGCAAGGCGCACACCGGCCTGACCGCCGAGGACCTCGGCTTCGCGGTGGCACCGCGCCTGAACGCGGCCGGGCGGCTGGAGGACATGAGCCTCGGCATCGCCTGCCTGCTGGCCAACGAAAAGGATGAAGCCCTGACGCTGGCGACCCGGCTGGACGAGCTGAACCGGCAGCGCAAGGAGATCGAGCGGCAGATGAAGGAGGATGCGCTGGTCCATGTCCGGCGGCTGGACGCCATCGACACCCCGCTCGAGCGCGGCGGGCTGTGTCTGTTCGACGAAGCCTGGCACGCCGGTGTCGTCGGCCTGCTCGCCGCGCGCATCAAGGACCGCTTCCATCGCCCGGTCATCGCCTTCGCCGAAGCCGCGAACGGCGAACTGAAAGGCTCGGCCCGCTCCATCCCGGGCCTGCATATTCGTGACCTGCTCAGCGACATGGCCGCAGCCCAGCCGGACCTGATCGGGCGTTTCGGCGGTCATGCGATGGCCGCCGGCTTGAGCATCCCACGCGAACATCTCGACGCATTCCGCGATTGTTTCGGGCGCATGGTGGGCGAGCGCCTGGGCGGCACAGAGGAAGGCCTGCTGCTACAAAGCGACGGCGCGCTGGAGCCGGGGCAGATCGACATCGGCACGGCGGAGTCGCTCCGCGCAGCCGGCCCCTGGGGACAGGCCTTCCCGGAACCACTGTTCGACGGCGCGTTCGATGTGGTCGAGCGCGCCGTCGTCGGCGCCCAGCACCTCAAGCTGCAACTGCGCCCGACCGGATCGGACCGCCGCGTCGATGCGATCGCGTTCTTCGTCGACGACCCTCACCAATGGCTGGACGTCGGCCGCATCACCGCGGCCTACCGGCTGGATGTCAACGACTTCCGCGGCAATCGGACCGTGCAGTTGAAGATCGAGTACATGGAAGGCACCCGAACGGCGGGCTGAAACCGGGCGAATCAGACCAGTCGCGCCGCGAGCAGTTGCCCCACTTCCCCGTCGCTCAGAACGACCGGGTTCGTCTTCATGCTGGAACCGCGACAGTTGGCGATGATCCGTGGGAAATCAGCCTCGGCGACGCCCAGCGTCGACAAGCCCGGCAGTGCCATCGTGTCGGTCCACTCATCCAGAACGGCAACCAGCCGGTCCTGGGCTTCCTCGTCGGCGACAGCGTCCTGCGCGGCGAACAAGCGGCCGACCGCGGCATACTTCGCGAGCGCCGGATTGCCCGGATCGCGCGCGCGCATCACCTCGATATTGAGCCGTGTCGCGGCGGCTACCAGCGTGCCGCACACGACGCCATGCGGTATCGGAAACAGCGAGCCGAGCGGCTGGGCCAGTCCGTGGACCGAGCCGAGACCGGCCTGCGCCAGACAAATGCCCGACAGGAGCGAGGCGAGCGCCATCCGTTCGCGGGCGGGCGCCGCGTCGTCTCCGCCCCGATACCACGCCAGCAGCCCATCGCGCGCCGCGGCCATGCCGGTCAGCGCCAGCGCATCGGTGATCGGGTTGGCGCGAATCGACACGTAGGACTCGAGCAACTGCGTGAACGCATCCATGCCGTTGGCCGCGATCAGGTCCGGCGGACAGCTCGCGAGCAAGTCGGGATCGAGGATCGCGAACTCGGCCATCAGCTTGTCATCGCGAAACGACTTCTTGAAGCCGTCCGGCCCGAGCCGGGACAGCACGGCGTTCTTGGTCGCCTCCGATCCGGTGCCGGCCGTCGCCGGCACGGCGATGAACGGCGTGGACGGCCCGAGATAAGGCTTCTCGGGACCGACGCCTTCGAGGTGATCCATGACCGAGTTGCCGGGCTGCAGCAGACCGGCAATCGCCTTGGCCGCATCCAGGACGCTGCCGCCGCCGATGCCGACGACGGCATGGATTCCGGCCCCGCGCCATTCGGCCACGGCCGCATCGACAATCTCCGGAGAGGGCTCACCAAGGATACGCACAACATGCCAGGTTAGGCCTGCGGCCCGCAGGGACTCGAACAGCGCCTCCGCGCGCGGCGTGCCGCTGAACGAACGCGCACCCAGCACCAGCAGCAAACGCTGGCCGAACTGCGCCGCAACACCGGGCAATTTGTCGAGGCTGCCGGAACCGAATTCGATCCGCGGCAGACGGCCTATCGCGAAAGGTGCGATCACATCAGCTCTCCGGATACAGCCCGTTCATCGGCACCCCGACGCGCGGCTCGGCCATCATGTCGGCTACCGCGTCGCGCCACGCGGCATAGTGCGGCGTGGCCTTGTGGGCCGCGGCATCCTCCGCCGATACGTAGGCCTCGTACAGGATGAAACGGGTCGGTTCGTCGGGATTCTGCAGGACGTCGAAGCGCCGGTTACCGGGCTCGCGCACCGAGGCAGCGTGGTTGGCCGCCGTGGCGGCAATGAAAGCCTCGAGGCAGCCGGGCTTTACGTGAACATGGACCAGGGTGACATGCATGGCGTGATTCCGATTGACACAGGGTACGCAGCACGCCGCCCCGGCACGAGCCGCCCGGACAGTCCGGTGACTCGCGGCCGGTCAGCCGCGCGCTGCGCCGATGGTGTCAGTTCGAACCGCGCTGGGCAAGAGGAACATAGTCGCGGCGCGTCGCCCCCATGTAGATCTGCCGCGGCCGGGCGATCCGCATGCCCGGTTCCTCGATCATCTCCTTCCAGTGGGCAATCCAGCCCGGCAAGCGCCCCAGCGCAAACATCACCGTGAACATGTTCGTCGGAATCTGCAGCGCCCGATAAATGATGCCAGAATAGAAGTCGACGTTCGGGTACAGCTTGCGCTCGATGAAATACTGATCGGTCAGCGCCGCTTCTTCGAGACCCTTGGCGATCTCCAGCGTCGGGTCGTTGATGCCGAGGTGGTCGAGCACCTGATCGCAGTATTTCTTGATGATCTCGGCCCGCGGATCGTAGTTCTTGTAGACGCGGTGCCCGAAGCCCATCAACCGGAACGGGTCATTCTTATCCTTGGCCTTCTCGATGAACTTCTTGTAGTTGCCGCCGGCCGCGTGGATTTCCTCGAGCATCTCGATGACCGACTGGTTCGCGCCCCCGTGCCACGGCCCCCACAGCGCGCAGATGCCAGCGGAAATGGCCGCGAACAGATTCGCCTTGGAAGAGCCGACCATGCGCACCGTCGACGTCGAACAGTTCTGTTCATGATCGGCGTGGATGATGAACAGCACGTCCAACGCCTTGCGTATCACCGAATCGGGCTCGTAGGTCCGCATCGGCGTCGTGAACATCATGTGCAGGAAATTGGCTAGGTAATCCAGCTCCGGACGGCTGTACACGAAAGCCTCACCCACCGAACGCTTGTAGGCGAACGCGGCCAGCACCCGCACCTTCGACAGCAGGCGCGAAATCGTCTCCTCGCGCTCCTCGCCGGTCTGCTCGGCCTTCAGCAACTGGGGATGATAGACGGACAGCGAGCACACCATCGCCGACAGGATCGCCATCGGGTGGGCGTGTCCCGGGTAGCTCTGGAAAAAGCTCTTCATATCCTCGTGGATCAGCGAGTGAGCCAGCACCCGCTCCTTGAAACGCGAGAATTCCTCATCCGTCGGCAACTCGCCGTAAATCAGCAGGAAACAGACTTCCATGAACGTCGAGCGCTCGCACAGCTCCGCGATGTCATAACCGCGGTAGCGCAGGATGCCCTTGTCGCCATCGATGTAGGTGATCGTCGAGACACAGGCGCCGGTATTGCCATAGCTCGGATCGAGCGTGATGTAACCGGTGTCCGCGCGCAAGCGCTGGACGTCTATGGCTTTTTCGTCCTCGGTACCCTCGACGATGGGAAGGCTGTAGGGTCGTCCTTCGATTTCTAACTGGGCAGTCTTTTCCATCGGGCGGATCTCCGAGAGTGCAGGGAAACAGGGGTAGACCCTAACCTTACCAAGAATCGCGCCACCCCGTCACGCCAGCAGGCACGGGCCTCACCAGCGCCTAACCGGCGCCAAAGCGCGGCAAAGCCCTCCCGCAACGCACCAAGAGGAGGCGCCAACACCCGCTGTGCAAGGCGGCCAACGGGCCAGCGCGCCCGCCCGCCGACGCGGTTCATCGATGTCGGAAAGCGGCCATCGCCGATCCTTGTTTGCAGACTCCGGAAACCGCACAAAAACGCAGCCGAACCGTCCGCAGGCGCCGGCCCGCGCACTCTTGTTGTCGGCCGGCGCCATCGGCTATGCTACGGCCTCCGCGTGGGGATGTAGCTCAGCTGGGAGAGCGTCGCGTTCGCAATGCGAAGGTCAGGGGTTCGATCCCCCTCATCTCCACCAATCACCCACCGCAGAATCCTCTCTACGTTTTTCGCACGCGCCCTGAGCCGCACGGCTGGCGCGGGTTCCACGAAGTGTCTCTTGACGGCCGCTCGGCCGAACCCGAGATTTCTGGCTGAAATTTAGCCATTTCGCCTCTCTCCTCTCGGTCGATGCCTTGACTGTCAACGCATCGGATTCGATAAAAACCAATGGGTTGCGCGGATGGGGTTGGAACGGAAGTTTGGTGGGCGGTCGGAACTCGGGTTCGAAATCGGGGACCATCGCAGTCCCATGAGGTGGCTGCACGGTCCTCGACACTGCCGACGGAACCTGCGGTACATCAGCGAACCCGCGCCGCCGCCGCGCGTCTTACCCGCCCGTCTGCCGCCTCTTTGGGACACCGTCGATGGGGACGAATCTCAACCGCGGCCCGAAGCGGGCGAACAGGCGCCCGAATTCGCGTTCGATCAAAGGGTCAGCTCGTAGCCGACTCGCCTCCAACATGACTCGCCGACTGGCTCCTCGAGCTTGGCGCAGCCCCCCTTGCGCCGTCTCTGCTCGGAACCGAGCCAGAAGCCGAAGGGCACGCCTTCTGGCGGTTCGCGTTTCTCGTCCGGCGCCCCATTCCGCGCCATTCCTTATCGTTCTCGCGCTTTGACAGCACCCCACCGCGGGCGCATCATCTCCTTCAATGGGCGGCAGCGCCCATTGAATTTCTTATCCTTGCCAGCATACCGAGGCCGCCTGGAAAGAGGGTGTGCGTGTACGGCTCGACCAGGCGCTGACCCGTGAAGACCTGGAGCGCGGCGGCGAGTATGCCCCGTATATCGTCAACGCCCTCATGGGCCGCGAACTATACAAATTCAACGGCAACGTCCCAAATACCGGCCCGGTCACCAACCTGCCGCAGGGCGCGTGCGTGGCAGTGTCGGTGCTGGTGGACAGAGCTGGATCCCATCCCATGCACGTTGGCGCGCTGCCGGCCGAATGCGCCCTGATGACCGACCTTTTCTCCGGCTTCGAATACATAGCGACTGCCGCCGCCCTGACCGGCGACCCAACTCTGGTCTGCCGCGCCACCTGCCAAGACCCTCTGACTGCCGCTGCGCTGTCCCTGGCCGAAATCCGGCAGATGACCAACGATCTGTCCGCGCTGCACCAAGATTACCTGCCGCAGTTCAAAACCCAACAAGTCTAACGATGAATTACAATTCCTTGGCGCGTTTCTGTCTGACGTTGGCGCTGGTCGCCGGTTTCCTGACCCACCCTGGCGCGACCCAGGCCGCTGCCGCCTGCACGCATTACGTCGCCACCACCGGCAAGGACACCAACCCCGGCACGCTGGCCGCACCCTGGCGCACCCTCCAAAAGGCGGCGAATACCGCCGAAGCGGGGAACGTGGTCTGCGCGCGGGGTGGCGTCTATGCGGAAGCGGTCAAAATCAATGTTTCCGGCTCGGCGGCGGGCGGCTATATCACGTTCCAAAGCTACCCCGGCGAAACCACCATCTTAGACGGTAGCACGCTCACCGTCCGGGTGGGCTGGTCGCCCCTGGTCTGGATTCAGAACAAAAGTTACATCATCGTCCGGGGTTTTGAACTCCGCAACTATCGCACCAGCCTGGCGGAGCGCATCCCGATCGGGATTTTCGTCAGCGGCGCGGGCAGCCACATCCAACTGCACAAGAATCGGATCCATCATATCGAGACCAACTATCCCGGCGCAGTGGACGGCGACGCGCACGGGATTGCGGTCTACGGCACGGCGGCGCCCGCCGCGCTGACCAGCATCGTTATTTCCGGGAACCGGCTCTACAACCTGAAACTGGGGTCGAGCGAGGCGCTGGCCATCAACGGGAACGTCAACGGCTGGCAGGTTCTCAGCAATGTGGTGCATGACACGAACAACATCGGCATTGACGCCATCGGCTTCGAGGGCCAGTCGCCCGACCCGGCCTACGACCAGGCGCGCAACGGCGTGGTGCGCGGCAATCGGGTCTACAACGTGGATTCGTATGGAAACCCGGCCTACGGCGCGGAGCGCAGCGCGGGTTGCCTGTACGTGGACGGCGGCAAGCAGATTGTCATCGAGCGCAATGTGGCGCATCACTGCAACCTGGGCGTGGAACTGGCCAGCGAACATGCCAGGCGAGCCACCAGTTATGTCACCCTGCGCAACAACTTTATCTACGCCAACACCGAAGTGGGCATCACCATCGGCGGCTACGATACCTTGCGCGGGCGCACCGAACGCTGCACCATCGTCAACAACACCCTGCTCAACAACGACACCCACCATTCCGGCAACGGCGAACTGCTGGTGCAATACGACACGCGCTACAACGTCATCAAGAACAACATCTTCTACGCCAACGCCCAGAAGGTGTTCATCAGTTCGTGGAGCGCGGTGATGACCGGGAACGTGCTCGACACCAACCTGTTCTTCGTCCCCGGCGGCGGCGGCAGTTGGCAGTGGAAAAACGTCACCTACGCCACCTTCGCGGCCTACAAAGCCGGAACCGGCAACGATGCGCATTCCCTGAACCAGCAGAATCCGCTCTTCATCAGCACCGCCACCCCCAACCTGCACCTGCAAGCCGCCTCTCCGGCGATTGACAAGGGCCAAACCCTGACCGCCTCCGGCACGGTGGACTTCGACGGCCAGCCGCGCCACCAGGGCGCGAGCCTTGACCTGGGAGCGGACGAAGTCCGTTGAACCCGTTGGCCGCGATGCGGACGGTGAGCCGGTAGTGGCCTGCACCGAGCGGGACTTCTGCCAGTACCTCACCCCCGTCATTGTCGCCCATAGGTCTGCCCAGGCCCGCTGCGCGCATGGTGACCCCAGTCCCCGCCAACCACAGAACCTTCTCTGGCTTGTTTATGTTCATGCGCGCCCTGAGCCGCACGGCTGGCGCGGTTTCCAGAAAATGTCTCTTGACGGCCGCTCGGCCGAAACGCCAATTTCTGGGTGAAATCTAGCCATTTCGCCTCTCTCCTCTCGGTCGATGCCTTGACTGTCAAGGCATCGGTTTCGAGGAAAACCAATGGGTTGCGGGGATGGGGTTGGAGCGGGGGTTTGGTGGGAGGGGGCGACTGGAAACGGAAAAATTACTGATAGGTAGAAGATCTACCCTGCATCTGAGCCAGCAGGCGGCTGTCCAGACTCGGTGATTGCCCTGATTGAGAATGAAATGCCACCGTCCCATTGAATGACGGGGTGGCATTCAGCCCTCAGTCGACGTGCCAATCACGTCGAGTTCGCAGCAGGCTCGGGGAGATCGTTGTCACATGGCCGGATATCATCGCTGCGCCCGAGGTGACCAGTGCTACCATGCGCGTCTTTTACCGCGTCTTTTACCGCGTCTTTCCGCCAAATCGATCCTTGAAGCCATCAACCTTTCTGACTCTATTGTGCTTCTCTCTTGCCGTCCTGGCCAAGGAACCGGACCCGCCCGAAAGAGAAGCGCTGAGTTACACAAGCTACACCGATACCAGCGAACTGTTCGTCGAATTCAAGGCCCTCGTTGTCGGTGAGGAATCGCCCTTTGCGGCACATCTGACGAAGCTGTCCGATTTCTCGGCCCTCACCGAGGGCAGGGTCGTGGTGACCTTGTCGGGTGGTGGGCAGCCCGATGAACGTTTTGCCGCGGGTCCCTCCCAAAACCCCGGCATATTCCGGCCCGTTGTGAAACCGGTGTACGCCGGTGAACGCCAACTGGTAGTTACGGTGGAATCGCCGAACACGCTGTCGATTCACCGTTTGGGTCCGGTGCCAATCTATCCGGACGTGAAGTCGGCGCCCGAAGCCAAGGAGGAAGGGAAAGCACCCGGCGAGATCGCCTTTCTGAAAGAACAACAATGGCAGGTGGAATTTGCCACTGCCCTGGTCGGCATGCGATCCCTGCGTGCCTCATTGCCGGCCACGGGCGTATTGCGGGCGCCCTCGAATGCCGAGGCGACCATTGCCGCGCCGAGTTCCGGCATTCTGATCTTTCCCGGGGTCATGCCGCTGGTAGGTCATGCCGTACGGCGCGGACAACTCCTTGCCTCCATCGTGCCGCGGCTCGCGGAGCGTGGCGACATGGCCTGGTTGGTCGAACAGCAGCACACGGCGCAGCTGCGTCATGACCAGGCGCATCGGGAACAAGACCGTGTCAAGATGCTGCTCGAGAGCGGTGTGGTGGCCGAGCGGCAGCTACTGGCGGCCCGAACGAGCCATGAAGTGGCACATGCCGAGTTGGAGACCGCCGAAAAGCGGCTCAGCCAATATCGGCAACCCGCCGGGGCCGGCGCCACCGGCATTCCCGTCCAATCACCGATCGCCGGCTCGGTCGCACAATCGTTCGCCAGCAACGGTCGCTACGTGGAGGCCGGCGAAAAGCTGTTCCATATCGTCGACCGCGACCGTCTTTGGCTCGAAGCGCGGTTACCGGAAGCGGATTCGTTTCGTTTGGCCCAAGTGAAGGGCGCTGCGTTCAAGGTCGATGGTTTCGACGGTGCCTTCGAGATCGAACCCGGTGAGAACGGCCGCCTGGTGTCATTGGCCACGGTCGTCGATCCCGTTCACCGCACCTTGCCCGTCATCTTCGAACTCTACCGCCCGGATCTGCACCTCCCGCTGGGCGCTTTCGCTCAGGTCCGGCTGTTTACCGGACAGCTAGCGGCAACCCTGGCTGTGCCGGACTCGGCGCTGGTGGAGGACAACGGCGTCGCCGTGGTCTTCATTCAGACCGGCGGCGAGTCCTTCGAACGCCGGCCGGTCAAGCCAGGGGTGCGTGATGCCGGCTACGTGGAGGTCAAGGAGGGCCTCCACGCCGGGGACCGCATCGTCACGAAAGGCGCGTATCTCGTTTATCTGGCCGCGACCGCGCCCGGCGCCGCCGTGCACGGCCACGTCCATTAGCCCGCGCCATGATCGGTTGGCTGCTGGAGTGGTCGCTCAAGAACCGGCTGTTCGTACTGCTTTCAGCCATGCTGTTGCTGGCGTGGGGCGGCTACGCGACCACGCGCATGCCGGTGGATGTCTTTCCGGACCTGACGGCACCCACCGTGACCCTCATGAGCGAAGCGCACGGGATGGCGCCGATGGAAGTGGAGCAGCTGGTCACCTTCCCGATCGAAGCCGCCATGAACGGCGCTCCAGGAGTGCGTCGGGTCCGCTCCACCACCGGCGTCGGCTTCGCCGTGATCAACGTGGAATTCGCCTGGGGCACGGATATCTACCAGGCGCGCCAGATCGTGGCAGAAAAGCTGCAATTGGCGCGGAGCGCCTTGCCGCAGGATCTGCCCTCGCCCATTCTGACGCCCATCTCCTCCGTCATGGGCGAGATCCTGTTCATTGCGCTGCGTTCCGATCGCCATGACGGCATGACGCTGAAAACCACCGCCGACTGGACCCTGCGGCGGCGTTTGCTGGCCGTACCCGGCGTGGCCGAGGTGATCAGCATCGGCGGCGACACCAAGCAATATCAGGTGGAAATCCGGCCGGAGCGGCTGGTGGCCTATGGGCTCTCGCTGAGCGACGTGATCGACGCGGTGCGCGCCTCGAATACCAATGCGTCTGCGGGTTTTCTGGTGAGCGGCGGCCAGGAATACCTGATACAAGGACTCGGACGGGCCAGAACGGTCGACGATCTGGCGCAGACGGCGGTGCAGGGGCCGCAAGGCCCCGTGCTGCTAAAACACCTGGCCACTATCCGGATCGGACCGGCCCATAAACGGGGGACCGGTGCCCACAATGGCCAGCCCGCAGTCATCGTCGGCATCCAGAAACAACCGGCGGTCAACACCCTGGACTTGACCGAGCGGCTGGAACGAACGCTGGCGGACATTCAGAGTGCGCTGCCGGAGGGAATGCGCATCGACAGCGACATTTTCCGGCAGGCCGATTTCATCGCCGTGGCGGTCGCCAACCTGCGGCAGTCGCTCCGCGATGGTGCGGCACTCGTGGTGGTCATCGTCGCGGTGTTTCTGCTCAGCCTCCCCGCCACCCTCATCACCTTGGTCGCACTCCCCTTGTCCCTGATTGCTGCGGTGCTGGCGATGAGCGTCTCCGGTGCGACCCTCAACACGATGACCCTCGGGGGTCTGGCGATCGCGCTGGGCGCCCTGGTCGATGACGCCATCATCGTGGTGGAGAACATCGTGCGTCGCTTGCGTGAGCGAGCCAGGCGCGAATCGCCCGCCTCCATACCGGATACGGTACTGTCCGCGAGCCGCGAAATCCTGGGCTCCATCGTCTATGCCACGCTGATCATCATGCTGGTCTTCGTCCCGTTGTTCTTCCTCTCCGGTATCGAAGGCCGGTTGCTGCAGCCGCTGGGTTTCGCTTACGTGGTGGCGATCGCAGCCTCGCTGCTGGTCGCCGTGACCATCACGCCGGCACTGAGCAGCTTCCTGCTGCCGCGCTCGCACACGGTAACGGACGCACGCGAGAGCCGGGTGGCGATCGTCCTGAAGGGCTATTACGGGGCCTGGGTGGAACGGGTGCTGCCGCGCTGGCGTTGGGTGCTCACTTTGTCGCTCGCAGCACTGCTCGCAACACTCATCGCTTTGGCGCTGACCGGCCGCTCGTTCCTGCCGGAGTTCAACGAGGGAAGCCTTACCATCAGTGTCGTGACCTTGCCGGGGACGTCGCTGGAACAGTCCGATCAGATCGGCCAGATGGCCGAAAAGATCATCCTGCAGCTCCCGGAGACTGCGGCCACGGCCCGCCGCACCGGTCGGGCAGAGCTGGATCCGCACGCCCAGGCCGTGTATGCATCCGAGATCGACGTGCGCCTGGCGATGAAGGACCGTGGCAAGGACGACGTGCTCGCCGAGTTGCGGCGGAAGCTGACCCTGGTTCCGGGCGCCAACGTGGTCATCGGCCAGCCGATCTCGCACCGGATCGATCATATGCTGTCGGGTACTCGCGCCAACATCGCGATCAAGATCTTCGGCGACGATCTGTCGGAACTCCGCCGTCTGGCCCAGCAGGTGAAGGGTCTGGTGCAAGACATCCCCGGTGCGGTGGATGTGGCCATCGACAACCCGGCGGGCGTACCGTTCCTGTCGGTGCGTTTCGATCGGGCGGCCTTGGCGCGTTATGGCTTCACGATGGAGCAGGCCGCCGAAACCCTCGAAACCGCATACCAGGGCAACGCCGTGTCGCGGATTTTCGAGGGACAGACCGCCTTCGATCTGGTGGTGCGCTATCCGCGTGAGGTCAAGGAGAATCTCGACGCGGTACGGAACACGCTGTTGACCACCGCGAGCGGCGCGCAACTGCCGTTGCATGCCCTGGCCGACATTCAGAAGACCCGCGGTCCCGATACGATCAATCGGGAAGAGGTGCAGCGCAAACTGGTCGTCATGGCCAATGTGGCCGGGCGTGATCTGGCAGGTGTCGTGAGCGACATGCGGCAGCGGGTGAGCGAACGGGTGCGGTTGCCGGCCGGTTATCACATCGAATACGGCGGACAGTTCGAAAGCGCCCAGGAAGCGGGGCGTACGCTGCTGATCGCCGGGGCGGCCGCGACGGCCGGCATCTTTCTGCTGCTGTATGTGGCGTTCCGCTCGCTGCGCGACGCCCTCCTGATCATGCTGAACCTGCCGTTGGCGCTGGTCGGGGGCGTGATCGGCGTCTACGCGGCGGGTGGCGTCTTGTCGGTGGCGTCGATGATCGGGTTCATCACCTTGTTCGGTATCGCGACGCGCAACGGCGTCATGTTGATCACGCATATCCGCCACCTGTCGGAACAGGAAGGCGTCAGCGACTTTTCCGAAGCCGTGCGGCGAGGTGCAGTTGAACGGCTGATTCCGATTCTGATGACCGCCTTGGCCGCGGGGCTGGGGCTGGCGCCCCTCGCCTTCAGCGGCGGCGAACCGGGCAGCGAGATTCAGGCGCCCATGGCCATCGTCATTCTGTTCGGGTTGCTGACCTCGACGGTGCTCAACCTGTTCGTGGTGCCGGCACTTTACCTGCGGTTCGGTGCCTGGCGGGATCAGGCTGTCTAGCACCCACATGGGCAAAACGGCCGGTAGACGTCGAAAGGCTGCACAGCGCGGCCGTCAAGCCGGATCAAGCCTGCCCTCCTGCGTGTTTTCTGCCGGCCCACTCTTCAAGAACCGCAATTTCCTGCTGTTGTTTTCCGCACAGGTCATCTCGCTGACCGGCAGCGGGGTCACCACCGTCGGGTTGGCCTTGTTCGCCCATGACTTGGTGCCGGGCGATTCCGCCGCCGCCGTCATCGGGAACGCGCTGATGCTGAGGATTCTAGCGTTCCTGATGTTCTCCCAGCCGGCCGGGGTCCTCGCGGACCAACTGCACCGGAAGCGCCTGCTGATCGTCGCCGACCTCGCTCGCTGCGCCTTGATGGCGCTGTTTCCATGGGTGCAGAGCGTCTGGCAGGTCTACGTGATGATCTTTCTGATCAACGTGGCCACCGCGTTCTTCACGCCGGTGTACGATTCGACCATTCCGGACGTGGCGGGACGCGAGCACTACGTCAAAGCGCTGTCGCTGGGGCGGGTCACGGCGGATATGGAAGCCGTAGCCTCTCCCGCCCTCGCCGCGGCACTGGTCGCCCTGTTCGGTCTGAAATGGCTGTTCTGGTTCGACGCAGTAACCTATCTGGTGTCCGCAGCGCTCGTCGCGGCCAGCGTATTGCCACGCCGACCCGCAGCAGCCTTTCAAGTCCGGTTCCGCACGCTGTTCCAGGAACTGACGCACGGTACGAGGCTCCTGTGGCGCGAAGCTGCCTTGCGGCGCGCGTTGCTGTTCGGTATCGCCGATGCGATCGCCGGGGCGGCGGCCATCGTGGCCAGCGTGGTCTACGTGCGGGACGAACTGGGGCTGGGCGAGAACGAGTTCGTCGTGGCCATGGTCGCGCTCGGGCTCGGGTCGACGACCACGGCCATGGTGCTGGGCAAAGCCACCGGCCGCTATGAATCCCGGGCCAACGGCCCATCGGAGCTGCACGGACGGCGACACCGCTGGTCGGACGGTGCCCTGCTGCTCGGCGGCACTGTTCTCGGCCTGCTGCTGTTGCCAGGCATCTGCCTCCCGCCGTTGCCGGTGTTCGCTGCGCTGTGGTTCATGAACGGCGCCGGCCAGGCGCTCATCGAGATTTCCTCCGCCACGCTACTCGCGGAACACACGCAGGCCGGGCAGCGGGGCCGTGCATACGCAGCGCATTTTGCGCTGACCCATGCGTTCTGGCTCGTGACTTATCCAGCCATTGGGCACGGCGTGAGCAAACTTGGCTCGCCCTTGACCTTCACGTTGGCCGGCATGGCCTGTCTCGTCATCGTGGTCGCGGGCATACTTTCGCGAAAGCCCCATCACGATCACGCGCATACCTGAACGGCACGATACAGTGTTGCGAGCTACGAAGGATGGACGGCGGCGGGCTACATCGGCAGCCCGCCGCGCTAGCGTGCGCTTCGGACATTTCCGGCTCCGTTTAGGCCCGGGGGAGCCGGCACCGTGACCGATGGCGAAGGCGTAGCGAATGGTGCCGACGGCAACTCGTTCGAAGGGCAGGCGGGTGTGGCTGTTGCGGCGATACCTGATCGCCAGGCAACGCTCAGGTATCGGGCGGCCAGTTATGTGTTTCAGCCTGGCAATGCCGGCACCAAGCGTACAAGGCATCGTACATGACCAGACCATGGCGCAGCATCTCGTGATCGTCCGCGAACTGGTGTGATAAGCCCAATGAAAGCGCGTACAAGCCGGCGGACTGCGGCGTCAGGTCCAGCCTTGAGGTATCGGCCCCCCGCACGATGACAGCCAATTGCAGTAACGCTGGATCGGACAGGTCGTATTTCCGCAAGAAAGTGTCGAAGCTGCATAACTCCCCGTCGTGGGACAACTCGGCGCCGGGAATGTCATACGGCACCGCGCCTGTTTCGTTGGCCATGCGGAACACATCTCCGGCCGGCACATAGAGAAACTCGGCATCTTTGTCGATGAACCGGGCGATGAGCCAGGGGCAGGCGATCCGGTCTATCTTCGGGCGTTCACGGGTGATCCATTTCATCGGCCACGCTCCGCTGTCCACAGCGCCCGGGCTTTGAGCGCCTTGTCGAGTCGTTCGGCCACCACCGCCCAGTGGATGTTCCTGAAGAACGCATCGACATAGGCCGGCGCCGCCGCGCCAAAGTCCATCTGATAGGAATGCTCATACATGTCCATGACCAGAAGCGGCAGGGTCGCGGCCGGGGCGTGCAGATGATCCCACTGCCAGTAATTCTCTAGCAGGCCGCTGTGCAGGTTATACCCGAACGTCACCCAACCGGAGCCGCCGCCGAGACCCGCACCCATGCGCCGGAACTCCTGTTCCCAGGTCTCGGCCGAGCCGAACGTGTCCGAGAGGGCTTTGCGTAACCCCGCATCCATCTTGTCGCCGCCGCCCAGATTGCTGAAATACAATTCGTGCAGGACCACCGAACCGGTGCGCATGAGGTGCTCGCGCTTGAGATCGTTGTAGATGAACGGCGGCAGGTCGGGATCACCCAGCGCCGCCGCGAGGCGCTGCTTGACGGCGTTCAACGCCTTCACCGAACCGCCGTAGTTGTTCTCCCAATGGGAACGAATCAGCTTTTCGGACAAGCCGTCCAGCTTGGCGGGGTCGAAGAGCAAGGGTTTGGGTTCGTGGGTGGCGGCGAAAGAGAAAGGTGGGGAGCGTGTCATGGTGGGATCACCTCTAGCCTAGGGACAAAGTGTGAACGAAATCCAACTGCTTGACCTTATTCCGACTTACCTGCGAGCTTTCCAAGCTTCGTGCCGCCGCGCTTCACACCAGCCCTTTGGGGCTTCGGACGCTATGTATTTCATGCCGCTACCCCCTTAATGATCAAAAACACAGCGGACAATCCCAAGAACCAAGTGAACCCCTGTCGGTAAGATGCCGGATCGAGATGGATGAATAGCATTTCATCGACCAACAGAAACACTAACCCGGCCGTAGCGGCACCGATCCCGCAGTCGGCGTAGGAGATGCCGATGTGGCTTGGTTTCAAAGCGAGCAAGGTCGCCATCTGGATCAAGGCAAATGCCGCGTACCCGGCCGCCGCATTAACCCGAGCCATGTCTTTGCCGTACTGTTTGTGATGTATCGCAGCGGTAAGCAGCAAGCCGCCGAGGCCGCTGGAGCCGTGAACGATCCCAGTCAGTAGAAAATACGTCTTTTCGTGCTGCATCAACCGATCAAACGCAGCCTGAAATGGGGGGAGAGCCTCTTTCAGCGTTAGCAGAAGAAGGAAAGTGCCGATGAGCAACGCGAAGTTGAGCCGAATCTGTATGACCAACGCCAGTGACAGGATGATGGGGGGCAGACTGAACAGCAGGAGTCTGCGATAAAAGCGGCCGTCGATCTCGCCGGGAGCTTTCACGAGTTGCAGCAGATTGATCGTCAGCGAGGCCGGCAACAAAACCCACAGCGTCTGCACGAAATCCAGGCCAAGCAGTAATAAAACCGGAATTCCGAGCAACAGCATGCCGACGCCAAAAACGGATTGAACCAGGGAGACTAAGACGATGGCTGGGAGGATTTCCGGAATCAACGGAGTCTCTCGTGTCAGTCTAACGGGCGGCAATACGGCTCATTCATCGTGAACAGCATTCAACGCTTCACGGCGATGCCCTCGGGCGCCTTGGGCACAGGAATCGTCTTCACCACCGCGTCGTTCGTGGTATCGATGACCGAGACAGTGGCGGCACCCGTGTTGGTGATCAGCAGCCAGCGTCCCTCGCCGGCAAAACCGACGCCATGGCTGCCGGCATCGCGTGCGATGTGAATGGTTTTCAAAACGGTGTGTGTGGCCAGATCGATTTTCTGCACGGTGCCGGCGCCGTCGTTGGCCACATAGGCATGGGCCTGGTCAGGGGTCACGGTAACCTGGACTGGCCCGGCGCCGGTAGGTATATACGCGAGCACCTTGTGAGTCTCGCCGTCGATGACCGCCACGTGGTTGGCATTGTGGCAAGCAATGTAGATCCGTTTGCCATTCTTGAGGGCGCCCGCGCCCAAAGGCCCCGCCCCAACCGGCACTGTGGCCAGTGTCTTGCGTTTTGCGCGGGACAATACCGTCACGTCGCCGCCGCCGAAGTTGGTGACGAATACCTTGTCACCCGCGGCCAGCGCGAAGTGAGGCATGTGGCCGACCTCGACTGAGCCCAGAGGTTGATCCAGGTTTTCGGTATCGAAGAGTTCGACGCGGTCGTCGAATTCATTGGTGACATAGGCTTCTCGGCCGTCCGGCCTGAAATAGGTATGACGCGGGCCACGGCCGGTCGGTAAGGTACCGATCACCGTGTTCGTGTCCGTGTCGATGATTGAAACGGTGCCGGCATTGTTATTCGTCACCCAGGCCTGTTTCTGATCAGGCCGCAGGGCGACATTGTGCGCGTGGACGCCCACCGGAATCGTCTGCTTCACCGCGCCCGAGGCGAGATCGACTACCGCGACCACGCCGCCGAACCAGGAGGTTACATAGGCCGTACCCGCTACGGATTGCGTTTGCTTAGCCCAAGCGGGCGGCTGACCGCACAGCAGAAACAGGAACACCGCCCATCGTGTGCTTTTCAGAAAACTCACACCGTACATCGTGCACCTCCCGCTTTTCGGCCCTTGAGCCAAGCGATTGAGTATCCGCTATGGCTATTGCATTGCCAGCGCCGACTTGAGTCCCCGTGCCAGGTCGCCGGTCCGCCCCACACCCCAGTAATGCAGAAACATCATTCTCGGCGATTCGCCCACCATGTGCTGATGGATCGCCACCACGTGAATGCCCGCTCCGCGCAGCGCCCTCAGCACCGGCTGCAGTTCCGCTTCGTACATGACGAAATCGCCGTCCACGACCGCACGTTCGTTGGAGCCGGCGAAGGAGGCCCAGGTATTGACGCCCATCGTGTTCCCGAGTGCATGACCGCTTAGGGTGGTGGAGCGGCCGATGCCGATCTTGTAGACACCACCGGCCAGTTCGCCCTTGACGCCGAGGATCGCCTCGATCGGGGCGGGATCGAGCGTGGATTGCTTGGGGTCGATGGGCATCTTCGGGCTCTGGCCCTTGGCGCCCGCGGTTTCCCCGATTTCGGCGAATGCGCCGCCCACGGCCGCCGCGAGCTTATCTTCATTGCCCTGGCCGGCGATGTGCATAAACATGACGCGGGGCGTGTCCCACAGGAAATGGTTGTGGAGGGCCGTAACCTCCAGCCCGCCCGCCAGCACCGCGTCCAGCACCGGGCTGACCTGATCTTCCAGCAGCACCAGATCGCCCGTGACCTGGGTTGCCGAACCGGACTTCGCGAAGGCGGCCCAGGAGGTCAGCCCCATCGGCGGGATCATGTGGACCCCGGCCACGGTCACGTTGAGATCGGCACGCGGCACGCTGACCTTGAAGGCGTTCTCGGCGGGGTCGAGCTTGCCCTTCACACCGGTCAAGCGTTCGATCTTGGCGGTATCCAGCGAAAGCGGCTGGCCTGGTGCCGCTGCAGCGGCAGCCTGCCCATGGAGTAGAGCACCGAATGTCAGCAGGGAAAGCCGAACATAACGCATCATGAACATAGCAGACCTCCGAGTTGAGCCAGCAGCCAGGGTTTGAGCAAGGTCAACAGCAATCCCGCCACGCCAGCGGCGCCGATGACCGGGATGACGCCCACCTTGCAGCGGAACAGCGCCAGTAACGCGGCGAGGCCGATCAGCGCGGAAACACCGTCGAAGCGTCCACCGAACCCGGACGGCCAGAGTGTGTGATAGGCGAAAAACACCGCCAGATTCAGGATCACCCCAACCACAGCCGCGGTGATCGCCGTCAACGGCGCGGTGTACTTGAGGTCACCGTGCGTAGACTCGACCAGCGGACCACCCGCCAAGATGAACAGGAAGCTGGGGAGGAATGTGAAATAAGTCACGACCAGCGCGGCCACCACGCCGCCGAGGAAGACCTGATCAGAACCGAACACCTGCTGGGTCCAGCCGGCGACGAAACCGACGAAGGTCACGACCATGATCAGCGGTCCGGGCGTCGTTTCGCCGAGCGCCAGCCCGTCGATCATCTGCGTTGGCGTCAGCCAGTGATAGTGCTCGACGGCGCCCTGATAGACATAAGGCAGCACTGCATAAGCCCCGCCGAAGGTCAGCAGTGCCGCCTTGGTGAAAAACCAGCCCATCTGAGTCAAGGCACCGTGCCAACCGTAGCGGGCGCAAAGGAACCCGATCGCTCCGCCCCATAGCGCCAGGCCGATCGTGACCACCCGGGTCAGGCGCCACCAGGTGAAGCGGGCATGCGCGGGCGTCGGCGTATTGTCGTCGATCAGCGCCGGGCCATAACTGGCCTTCGCGGCACCATGACCACCACCCAGCGCGAATTTCTTCGGCGCGACTTTTCCGCCCACGGCACCGAGTAATGCCGCGGCGAGGACAATCAACGGAAACGGCGCATCCAGCACGAAAATGGCCACGAAAGCCAGTACGGCAATCGTCCACAGCACCCAGTTCTTCAGGGCGCGCGACCCGATCCGGTAGGCCGCGAACAGCACGATGGCGGTGACCGCTGGCTTGATACCGTAGAGCACGCCGGCCACTGCGGGCAGATGACCGAGCGCCAGATAAATCCAGCCCAGGCCGATCAGGATCAACACCGACGGCAACACGAACAGGCTGCCCGCCATCACCGCTCCCCAGCCTCGGTGCATCAGCCAGCCGATATACGTCGCGAGTTGCTGGGCCTCGGGTCCCGGCAGCAGCATGCAGTAGTTCAATGCGTGCAGGTAGCGGTTCTCGGAAATCCAGCGCCGTTTCTCGACCAGGTCCTGGTGCATGATGGCGATCTGTCCGGCCGGACCGCCAAAGCTGATGAAGCCGAGTTTGAGCCAATACCAGAAGGCTTGGCCGCGGGATACGGGAAGCGGAGCCGCTTGCGAGGAGTCGGTTTGTTTCATGCGTCATTTCCTGAGAAAGCCGAATAGAACGAATCGAAGACCTTTTCCGCTTCCTTGAGTAACTGATCGTCGTCCTCGAACCGCTGCTGCATCCCGCGGATCAGTGCCGCGAGCCCCGGTGCTTCCACCACCGGGATACCACCGACGTCGAGAACGTGCACCAGTCTGCCTAAGTGCTCAAGCGCCGGTTCACCCGCCAAGCCGAAGCTGGTCAGCAGCACTTCGAAGGTGACCTTGCCGCCGACATGGGTGAAGACTGCGCCGTCGAAGTCGAAGCCCAGTGCGTCCGGTGGACATTCGTCGGGTTGCGTCAGCCACAGAAAACGTGCAGTGGGGTCGATGAAACGCCGGATTAACCACGCGCTGGCGAGGCGATCGATCCACGGCCGTTGCCGCGTGGCCCAGGTACGCGCCTGATGATCCTCGCGGCGCAGCCGTGGGATCGACCGCTCGACGGCATGGGGCTCGTCGGGACAGGCCCGCGACAGCAGCGCCTGTTCGAACTCGTTCAAGGCCAGCGCCGTCTGCTGCCGGGCCTCGCCCGGAAAGAAATCCAGCGCCGCGAGTTGATCGAAGTCCTTGCGCAGGCGTGCAATACGCCGCTGCAGTGGGGCGACATCCTCCGCTTTCAACTCCCGGCTGAGCTGCTGTGTAACCTCGAGTAGCCGCGCATAGTCCTCCGAGCGGTCGAACAATCGTTCGAACGTCTCCTGCTGTTCCTGATCAAGGGCGTTCAGGGCCAGCACGTACGCGCTTCCGCCGCTGGCATTGATTTCTCCCGCCTGGGCCTCGAGTGTCTGCCGGAGCTGCGCTGAGTTCGGCAAGAGATACACGCCGTCGCGCAAGACACCGCAGCCGAGCGCTTTCAGTGCCCGCCAGATCCGCATGCGTGCTGTGGCATGTTGGGTCGGCAGGCTCAGGATTAGCATTGCCCACGCAGGAGTCATTTTGTGTGCGAGTATTACAGGTCTGTCGTAATTATTACGCACTCCTATTGGTTCGGCGTCAAGGGCTACCGTTTCCGTGCCGGCTACGGTGCGTGCTTATCTTGCGTTGTCGGGTGACTCCTTCGATGTCACTATTGGAAACCGCTCCATTCTTGGCCCTTGCTGATGCATGGCCGCCAACGTCACCGCCTCTACCGCTCCCACCAAACCCGCTTCCACTACGCCCGCTGGCACCCACGCCAACCGCGCCATCCGGCTAGCCTGACCCAGATCCATCCCTTCGGCGGCAGCGATCTCGGTCAGCGACTCGAACCGGCCGGTCTCGAGCAAGTGCTGCCAGTAGTGGGCCAGGCCCAACGCCCTGACGCTCGCCGTTACCTGCGCGTCCTCCTCCGCGCGTCGCGCCTTCACGGCCTCCACCGTAAACGCCTCCGGTACGTCGAGCGGGGTAATCACTTGCTGCTTCACGCCCCGCTTCACCAGTGTCCACGGGATGAACGTTTCCAGCTTGACGCCCCCGGCGGGACTCGGGATCGCGTTCGTGACCGGGCGGCCGTTCATCCGCCCTTCGCCCTTTCTTGGCATGAATGACACCTCACTCGAAACGATCAATGACCTCGCGCTGCGCCGGCCAGTCATTCGGCAGCCGATGCCGCTGCAGCCAGCGCAAGGTCAGGGTCCGCGGCTGCCGGCCGGCGAGGCACTGCTCGATGAGATCAGGCGACAGCAGGGCGAGCGTCAGCAGTTTGTTGACGGTGGACCAGTGGAGTCCTTCCTTGTGGGCAAGCTCGCGGTGGCTGGCCACGGCCCCGGCCTCCAGCAGCGCTTGCCAGTGCAGCGCTCGGCCAATGGCTTCGAGGAGCACCGGCTCATGGCCGGTTCGCTCAGTGTCTACCAGCCGCCCCTTGCTGCGGCGGAGTTGAAATGGGACGAAGCTTTGGGCTGGGCACGGGCCGTTCATGCCACCGCCTCCCAGGCGACCTGCTCGGCGCCGATGGTGTTGGGGGCGAACTCGCCCAGCAGTGCCTTCCAACCCAGTGCCCGCCAGGTGATCTTGAGTCCGCCCTCGACCAGGTGAATCCGTTCGATCATCAGGTTCACCAGCCGGTGCTGCTCGACCGGGAACAACTGGTCCCAGGTGTCGCCAAGGCGGGTCAGGGCCAGCACGGCCACGTCCTCGGAAACGGATCGTCCCTCAAGCTCCCGGCACACCGCGGCGATGGCTTCGGGACTGCTCAGCACGGTTTTGATCTGCGCCACTGTCGCCGTTTCTACCGCGTCAGCCGGGATGCGCTCGCAGGTCCGGGCGGCCGCCCCGAAGCGTTTCTCCGCCTTGCTGATGTAATACCGGTATGCCCTCCCCGGCTTCCGCGTGAAGGTCGGGTGCATCTTCCCACCGGTGGCGTCGAACAGCAGTCCCCGGAGCAGGGCATCGGTACGCCCCTGCGCTTGGGTGGCCGCCGCCCGTTTCTGCGACGCGACCGCCAGCACCGCGTGCACTGCCGCCCACGTCTTCGCATCGACGATAGAATCGTGCTGGCCGGGAAACCACGTGCCACGGTGAGATAGCTCGCCGAGATAGATCCGGTTGCGCAGCAGCTTGTAGAGATACTTCTTGTCGAACCGCGTCCCTTCTCGCCGCCGGCCCTCCTGGGTGGTCCAGGCCTTGGTGGTCTTGCCCTCGGCGTTCAGGGCCGCCGCGATCCGGGTCGTCGACCCGAGGGTCAGCATGTCCTCGAACACGCATCGCACGATCGCGGCTTCCGCTTGGTTGATGACCAACTGCCGGTTGACGACGTCGTAGCCCAGCGGCGGTACGCCCCCCATCCATAATCCCTTGCGCTTACTGGCGGCGATCTTGTCGCGGATGCGCTCGCCGGTAACCTCCCGCTCGAACTGGGCGAAGCTCAACAGCACGTTCAGCATCAGCCGGCCCATCGACGTCGCGGAGTTGAGCTGCTGCGTCACCGCACTGAAACTCACCCCGTGACGGTCGAAGATCTCGACCATCCGCGCGAAGTCGGCGAGACTGCGTGACAGCCGATCCAGCTTGTACACCACGACGATGTCGATCTGGCCGCGCTCGATGTCGGCCAACAGGCGCTTCAAGGCCGGGCGCTCCATGTTCCCGCCAGAATAGGCCGGGTCATCGTAGTCTTCCGTAACCGGAATCCAGCCCTCGGCGCGCTGGCTGGCGATGTAGGCCTGTCCCGCTTCGCGCTGGGCATCGATGGAGTTGAAGGCCTGATCCAGACCTTCGTCGGTGGATTTCCGGGTGTAGACGGCGCAACGCTTCCGCGCCACGCCCGTGTGGGGCAGGACGGCGGCGTTCATCGGGTTGTCTCCACGGCCTTGCGGAGGCCGAAAAATAACGGCCCCGACCAATGCGCCCCGGTGATCTGCCGCGCCACCGCCGACAGGCTCTTGTAGGTCTGGCCCGCGTACTCGAACCGCCCTTCGGCGGTCACGGTGACCTGGTGATCCCGATCGCCCCATTCGCGGATGAGCGTCGTCCCAGGCGCGAAGTGGAACTCGCTGCGGGTCGGACCGGATTTGATCTTGGAGTGCTTGCGGCCGATGGCGATCAAGCGTTCCTTCGTCGCCGCCGACAGCCCGCCGTAGGCCTCCTCTTGGAGTTTGTAGGCGATCCGCGCCTCGAGGTAAGCGCGATTGGTCTTGTTGGGCCGGCGCGGAAAGTAGCGGTCCCACAGCGCCCAGAGTTCTTTCATGGGCAGGGACGGCAGGCCCGCCACCTGGGCGGCGACGGTTGGGTTCGAGGGTGCGTTCATGACAACGGCTCCGGTTGAGAAGGAGTTGTATGAACCCTTCTTCCCGGGCAGAAGCCAAGGTCAACTTGGCGTTCTCTGTTGGGCGCTTCGGCGTGCTGGCGCAGAATGCAGCGCGCCAGGATGGCGGTGACTTCAGCGGCGCGTGCGGCGGGGGTGAGTTGATCGGGTGGGGTGAGGAACTTGGGCGTCATGCGGTGTCCAGTCGTTGCGAGAAGGAACTGGACACCATTGTGACGACCGAACTCGTGCTCGACCATCCCGGAATTTCAAGCGTTTAGGGGCGTCTGCGGGTGATTGCGAAAAGCGGGCGAATTTTTTCTCGGCCTTGGGCACTCCGGTCGTCGCACTTGTTCAAATCAACGCGCCCCGGCAAAGTGCAGGAAGATTCTTCCGGAGCACCGAGCCATGTGTGGACGCTTTGCAGTGGCGCAAACCCGCTTCGAGCGGATCGAGCAGGTCCTCGCGACGGAATTTCCCGAACGCACGCCGCATTACAACATCGCGCCGACCCAGATGATTGCTGCGATCCGCCAGTCCGAGGACGGCGACTACGTGATGGAAGATTGCCGCTGGGGCCTGGTGCCGTTCTGGGCCAAGGAGTCCAAGCTGCCCTACAGTACCTTCAACGCGCGGCTCGAAACGGTCGAGACCAAGCCGGTGTTCCGGGCGCCGTTCAAATCTCGGCGCTGCCTGATCCCGGCCTCAGGGTGGCTCGAGTGGAGAACGGAAGATGGCAAGAAACTTCCGCACTATTTCACCAGTGCCGGGGATGAAGGCCTCGCGTTGGCTGGGCTGTGGGATACCTGGCACGCCCCCGATGGCTTCACGCTCCGCTCCTGCACCATCCTGGTCGGGCCGGCGAACGAACTGGTGTCCACCGTGCACGACCGCATGCCGCTGATCCTGCCGGACAGTGCGTACCGGACCTGGCTCGATCCCGCGGCGCCGCTCGATACGATCCGCGGGCTGCTGCAGCCCTTCGACGCCGACCAACTGCGCGGCTGGGCGGTGACGCCGGCAGTGAACCAGGCTCGGAATGACTATCCCGAGTTGCTGACACCCCTGGCGTAAACTGCGGGTGTGACCCGCGCGATCTTCGGATGAATCTTTCGAGCTTGCGCGAGTCGCGACGATAACTTGGCGGTACACCGGTCAGATCGCCCGGGAGAAATGGGTAATATTTCACAGCAACCGCGGTCACCATTTCCTTAACATCGGGGCACTTTGTTTTCGCAAGGAGGCCGTCCGATGCAGAGTGATACCCCGCATTTCGCCCGGATCGCGCAGCGCGCACCGCTGATCCTGGTGCGACGATTCCTTGAGCAGATCGATCCCGACTTCGCGCCAACCATCGACTGGCAGCAAGCCGACAAGGCGCTCCGCAAACACCTGAAGCAAGCCGCCCACGACCTGCCGGATGAACGGCGCCGGCACTTGGATGAGGTGGCCGAGCGCATCGACCGGATGACCGACGAAGCGGGCGTCGAAGCGATCCGGTATCTTCGCGACGAGATCGTCGCGCCCGAAATGTTCGAACAGCAGCTCGACCAGTACGGCCGCAGCCTGTGGTTGTACCTGGAGGAACCGGCCAATTTTCAGCGGGCCGAGGATACGCGCTACGCTGATGAGTATCGCGGTTCGCCCCGCATCTACGCGGCCTTCGAGGGCCCCGTCGGGGTCACGGTGACGGCGAAGGAACAAGATGCCTTGCTGACCTCGCTGGCTGAGCTCTTTCCGAATCATTCCCCGATGTTGTTCGACCACTTCGTGCGCCCCCGGCATGACATCGAGGCGGGCGAGGAGATCGAACTGCACCAGTTCAGCATCGATCACAACGACGACCAGCAGAGCGTGGAGACCATCGCCGAGGATGGCGACCGGACACTGGTCTACTTTTGTCCGTTGAACTCGATCAAGATCACCTACGAGCCGTCCAACGGCGTGGTCGAGATCTACAGTCGCCAGCGCAACCTGCATCCGGACATCTTCCGCCGCTTCGCGCGCCACATCCTGCAGCGCGAGATCGATCCCGTCGCGATCCCAAAGCGCTGTTACGACCTCTCCAGTCTCTCCGAGCCGCGCCCCTTTCCGGTCACCGACCCGGACATCGCCAGCGTCCGGGTCTCGCAGCTGCGGCTCAAGGCGGGTACCCGCCGCAGTTCCATCACCCTGAAGCTGGGTGCCGGTGAGACGCGCACTATTTGGCAGTTGGCCTGGGAGGTCTTTGGCCACCTCAGCCCGTTGGCGCAAGCCTATGAGATCAACCAGGCGACCCTCGTCATCGGTTTCCACAAACGCCCGCAGCAGCGCCGTTCCAAGGCGCTGACGATCGTGATCAGCCTCCCCAACGGCTGCAACATCAAGAGCCACTGCGACAAGGACCGGCAACTGGCCGAGAAATACCTGAAAGCATGGCACTTGCTTCAAGCTGACGCTGCGCCCGGCGATGCCTAGCCTCGCCGCGATCAAACGGCTGCTGCGGCTTTGTGAGTTGCCGGACCTCGAACTTGCACCCGAACATGCGCAAAGCCTGCGGGAGACTGGCGCCCTCGCCCGTGTCGGCGCGTTGCGGGTCTTACCCGTTCCGGACACGATCTGGGTGGCGTATCGTGACGATGAAGTCCCAGTGGATCTGGAGGCGCATCCGGATCCATCCCAGTTCCGTCGCTACAAGTGTCCGGAAACCGGCATCTGGATCACGGTGGCCGAGCCGGACGTCCGGACGTATGCCGTGGATCTCACATGGTTGACCGCCTTCGTCGGGCGTGCGCTGACCCCGACATTCGCGCGTCCCGTCGCGACCCTGATTCCCGACGTCCTGTTCGATCTCGGGCCCCACCCGATCGGGGATCGTCTAGCCGATGTCCTGCTGTGCCGCCGCTTCGACCGTCACACCGACACGCTCAGCGGCGTGCTCTATGGCCGACGCTACCGCCAGCCATCCCTCCTGTTCACGACCGCTCCACCCCGGCTGCCGCTGCCCGCGGCGAGCGGGCACTTCGTAGTGCTGGCGCTCGAGCACTGCCTGATCGAGGAGGACGGAACGGCCCAACTCGATCACCATTACCTGGCTCAGGTAATCGGCCTGCCGCGCGAGGCGCTGGTCGCGGCCGATGAGGTCTACTTCAACCCGGCCTCGGGGGAACTGCGCCTGCCCGGAAAGCCAGTTACGCAGTTCACCGGCGATCAGCAGATCGCGTTGATCGACCGACTCTATCAGGCCTGGAGGCAGCGGTCGCCGGATGTGAAAGCGGCGGAACTGCTGAAGGCCGCCAAGACCGAGGCGCCGACCGTTTCCCATCTGTTCAGCCGCCGTCCGGACTGGAAGGTGTATATCGCCAGCCTCAAACGCGGCTGGTACCGGCTCAATGTCTGATCCCTCGAGTTGCTCCTGACATTCCAACCTGTGCGCTTGAACGCGCTCGTGGCCCATAGTGCCGCAGTCAAATCAGGCTGGACTTCGACCGATTTCACGCCGATTTGATCTCCGACGGAGATCAAAATCTATTTCTGAACAGAATCTTACGACCGCTCCTGATATCGTGTGATATTGACCCCTAGGACCGCCTGATATTCCGGGGCGGATCCTGCGCTTGCGTTTAAACCAGCCCACAGGAGGGCAACGTGAGCGTGAAACATCTCAATCAACGGCAACTGGCTGACCGCTGGGGCCTCAGCGAAGCTTCGCTGGAGCGTTGGCGGTCTGAGGGCATCGGCCCGGTCTATCTCAAACTGCACGGCCGGGTGCTGTACCGGCAGGAAGACATCGAGGCCTATGAGGCGCGGCACCTGCGCCGCAGCCCGGGTCACGCGGTCCACACCGGAGGTGCGGCATGAACCCCGTCACCCTGGACACCCTCCCCACACTGGGCGTCGGCGACATCGCCGCCTTGTCCCCCGAGACGCTGTTCGAACTCCGCCAAGCGGCGACGGAGCGACTGGCGGCTGCCAAGGCACTGGCCGACCAGCTCGAGCAGGCCTTGGACCGGAAATACGCTGAGACGGCCAAAGCGCTGCGCCTCTCTCAGGGCAAGGACACTGGCGTCGTCCACTTCGATGACGGGGCCGTGCGCATCTCGGCCGACCTGCCGAAGAAAGTCGAATGGGACCAGCCGCGTCTGGCCGAGATCGTCCAGCGCATCCAGGCCAACGGTGACGACCCGGCTGAGTTCGTCGAGGTGACCTACCGGGTCAGCGAGACGAAGTTCAACGCCTGGCCGGAATCACTCCGCCGGGTGTTTGCCCCCGCGCGCACCCTGAAAACCGGCAAGCCCGGCTTCCGGCTGGCATTGCTGGATGGGGGTGAGCAATGAGCGGCTTCCCCATCATCACCGCCGACCAGCGCCTCGCCGAGCCGCGGGGCGTCAAGGGCGTCCTGGCGGACCAAGGCGTAGCCAAGCAATCGCGATCTACCGAACAACGCTTCTGGCGCAAAGTCGATCGAGATTCAGACAGTCACGGCTGCTGGATCTGGCGTGGCGGTTGCTCTTCGAACGGCTACGGTGGATTCCGCCTGGGCTACCGCAGGCCGATGGTGGCCGCGCACCGGTTCGCTTACGAGTTAGTCCATGGCGCCATTCCACCCGGGGCGGTGGTCTGTCACCACTGCGATAACCGTGGATGCGTGAATCCCGCTCATCTCTTCGTCGGCACCCCTGCAGACAACATGCGCGACATGGTCTGCAAGCAACGGAGCGCCCTAGGGACGCGCAACGTCAACGCCAAGCTCGACGATGACACCGTGCGTGAAATCCGAACCCGCTACCGCAACGGAGACGCTTCCCTCTGGGAACTCGCTCGCGCCTACGGCGTGGCGAGCCATTCCACCATCAGCGCCATCGTACGGAAACGTACCTGGAAGCATGTCCGGGAGGTTAATCATGGCATTTAAGATCATCACAGCAGATGAACGACTTGCAGAAAAGCGTGGCATCAAAGCCGTCATCTTTGGAAAAAGCGGAATTGGGAAAACCTCCCTGCTCTGGAGCCTGAATGAACGATCCACGCTGTTTGTCGACCTCGAGGCTGGCGATCTCGCTGTGGAAGGATGGTCCGGCGACACCGTCCGGCCTCGCACGTGGACGGAATTCCGCGACTTCGTCGTATTTCTTGCCGGACCGAATCCAGCCCTAAGGGACGATCAACCCTTCAGCGAAGCGCACTACGGACACGTGCTCGAGCGGTTCGGAGACCCGTCAGCGCTCGCCAAGTACGAGACCTACTTCGTCGATTCGATCACCGTACTTTCTCGGCTTTGTTTCCAGTGGTGCAAGGGCCAGCCGCAGGCCTTCTCGGAGAAGACCGGAAAACCCGATGCCCGAGGCGCCTACGGGCTTTTGGGCAGCGAACTCATCACCGCGCTCACCCATCTCCAACACGCACGCGGCAAGAACGTGTTCCTGGTCGGGATCCTCGACGAGAAGGTCGACGACTACAACCGGAAAGTGTTCTCGCTGCAGATCGACGGCTCCAAGACCGGCCTCGAACTGCCCGGCATCGTCGACGAGGTCATCACCCTCGCCGAGTTGAAGGCCGAGGACGGCAGCCTTCAGCGCGCCTTCGTCTGCCAGACCCTCAATCCCTGGGGCTATCCCGCCAAGGACCGTTCCGGCCGGCTCGACCTCGTCGAGGAACCGCACCTGGGACGCCTCATGGCCAAGATCGCCGGTCCCGCCAAGCCCGCCCCCGAGCGCCTGGATTTCTCGCGCCCGGATGCTTCTCTCCCCCTGTCTTCGGAGCACTGATATGTCTGCCTGGCAAAACTTCAATGATGCAGAACAACAAGCCTCGTTTGATCTGATCCCGGCCAAGACCCTGGCCAAGGTGCGGCTGACGCTGAAGCCCGGCGGGTACGACAACCCCCACTTCGGCTGGACCGGCGGGTATGCCACCCGCAACACCACCACCGGTTCGGTCTACCTCTCGGCCGAGTTCGTGGTCCTCGAAGGGACCTTTGCGCGCCGCAAGGTCTGGTCGTTGATCGGGCTCCACAGCGAAAAAGGCCCGGAGTGGGCCAACATGGGTCGAGCGTTCTTGCGCGCCGTGCTGAACTCGGCGCGGGGTGTCCATCCCGACGATGCGTCGCCCACCGCTCAGGCGGCACGCTGTATCCAGAGCTTCGCCGACCTCGATGGCCTGGAGTTCGTGGCCCGCATCGACGTGGAGCGGGACGCCAAGGGCGAGGACCGGAACGTCATCCACACCGCGCTCCAGCCCGGCCATAAGGACTACGCCGCGCAGATGGGCGCGGGTGGCTTCCGGGCGCCGGCCAGTGGGCTGCCCGCGGTCCCGGCTGGCTTCACGGCGTCGCCGGCACCCGCCGCGACGGCGAGCCCAGCGTCGGGACCGGCTGCGCCGTTCCGGCCGTCCTGGGCGGAATAAGGAGGTTCCAATGATCCTCCGTCCCCGCCAAGCCCTGATGGTGGAACGCTGCCAGGCCGCCTTGCGCGCGCATGGCAACACCCTGGGGGTTGCGATCGTCGGTGCGGGCAAAACCATCATGCTGTCGGCGCTGGCCGGCAGCGTGCTGGCGCAGCCCGAGACCAAGGCCTGCATCCTGGCGCACCGCGACGAGCTGACCGACCAAAACCGGACCAAGTTCGCCCGGGTCAATCCCGGGCTGGCCACCTCGGTCTTCAACGCCCAGGAGAAATCCTGGGCAGGCCGGGCCACCTTCGCCATGGTCCAGACGCTGAGCCGGGAAGCTCACCTGCGGCGGCTGCCTGCGCTGGACTTGCTGGTCATCGATGAAGCCCATCATGTCGCGGCCGACAGTTACCGCCGCGTGGTGGACGCTGTTCGCGACAAGAACCCCGCGGCGCAGATCTTCGGGGTCACCGCGACCCCAACGCGGGGCGACGGCCGCGGGCTCCGGGCGGTGTTTTCCAATGTGGCGGATCAGATCACCCTCCGGGAATTGATCTGCTCCGGTCATCTGGTCCCGCCGCGGACCTTCGTGATCGATGTCGGCAAACAGGAGTCGCTGCGCCAGGTCCGCCAGACCGCGGCCGAGTTCGACATGAACGAGGTCGCCGCGATTATGAACAGCCGGCCAATCAACGAGGCGGTGGTGCGCCACTGGCAAGCACTGGCCGGCGACCGCAAGACCATCGTGTTCTGCTCCACCGTGGCCCATGCGGAGGCGGTCGTGCAAGCCTTCCAAGACGCAGGCATCCCGACGGTGTTGATCCATGGCGAGCTGCCGGAGCCGGAGCGGAAGGCGCGGCTGCGGGACTACGAGCACGGGGACGCGCAGGTGGTGGTGAACGTCGCGGTGCTCACCGAGGGCTACGACTACACCCCGACCGCCTGTGTGGTGCTGCTGCGGCCGAGCTCCCATCGCTCGACCCTGCTGCAGATGATCGGCCGGGGCCTGCGCATCGTCGATCCTCATGAGTATCCCAGTCTCGTCAAGACCGATTGCCTCGTGCTGGATTTCGGCACGGCGACGCTGACCCATGGTGCCCTGGAGCAGGCGATCGACCTTACCGGCGAGCTACCGCTCGACGCCGTCGCGCCGACCAAGGTCTGCCCCGACTGCGAGGGCCTGGTGCCGCTCGCGTGCCTGGAGTGTCCCTTCTGTGGGCATGCCTGGCCGGCACCCGAGGAACAGGCCGGCGGTGCGTCCGAAAAACAGCGCGGCGAGTTGCGCGATTTCGCCATGACCGAGATCGATCTGCTCAACGTCTCCAACTTTCTCTGGTGCGATCTGTTCCAGGACGGCCAGTCGTTCCTGGCCACGGGCTTCGAGGCCTGGGCCGGGGTGTTCTGCCATGACGGCGTCTGGCACGCCGTGGGCAGCACCGGTCAGAGCGCCGTCGCGGCCCTGGGTGTCGGCGACCGGCTGGTGTGCCTGGCCCAAGCCGACGATTTTCTCAACACCCACGAGACCGAGAAGGCCGCCCACAAGAGCCGCCGCTGGCTGCACGAGCCGGCCACGGAGAACCAGCTCCGACATCTGCCGCCGCAGTTCCGCCAGGACCTTGGCCTGACCCGCTACCGGGCCTCGGCTCTGCTGTCGTTCCGCTTCAACCACCGCGCCATCCGCCAGGCGGTGGGGCTATGACGTACCCGGCGTGTTTCCCGTCCCAAGCGCAGTGGGACCTGTGGTCGCGGCTGGCCCGGCAGTCGAAGAGCGATCCCACCTGGCCCTGTATCGACTGCACCAAGGCGTTCCAACGCCGAATGTACCAGCTCGGGCGTTGCGAACACCCCGAGGCATTCCCCGGAGACCCCCGACCATGCCCTGTGCCATCTGCCGACGTCAACCCCGAGGCTTCCTCTGGCAAGACCCCGAGTACCTCCCAACCCAAACCCAAGCGGAAAGCGGCGAAAAAAGCCGGCCGGAAACGGCGGCGTTCTGCTCCTTCCGCTGCCAAACGTTGTTCGGGGCCATCCGGCAAAGCCGGGAAGCCCGGCGCCGCCAGGGCCAAGCCGAGGAAGAAATCATGATCGATGCCAGCGAGACCGAAAAGGCCGCGATGGTCTCGGCCCTGCGCCCGTTGGGCGACTACGTCGTCGCAGTGGGTGTCGAGCGCCCGCTCGCGGCGTACCGCCGAGCGGAGATCCTGACGCTGATCGAACTCGTCGTCGACGCCTACCAGGCGCATCTGCTCGAGGTCGCCGAGCGGGAAGCGGTGAGCGAGGACGCACTGTTCCGCCGGCTCGAAGCCCGTCGCGCTTTGCCACCTGCCAAAGGAGTGCCGTTCTGATGCTGGACTTCAATCACACGGTCACGCCCGCCGAAAGGCTCGGTGCGCTGGTGGACCAGTCGCTGCAGGCTACTGAGGCCAAGGCTACCCGCCGCAGCTATCTCGGTGCCTCGCGCCTCGGCGTCGCCTGCGAACGCGCCCTGCAATACGAGTATGCCCAGGCCCCGGTCGATCCGGGGCAGGGGTTCTCGGGGCAATTGCTCCGGATCTTTCGCCGTGGGCATGTCATCGAGGACTGCATGGTCGAGTGGCTGCGCTTGGCCGGGTTCGATCTCCGGACCCGCGACCGCCACGGCGAGCCATTTGGGTTCTCGATGCTCGACGGGCAACTGCAAGGTCATGTCGACGGCGTTCTGGTTGGCGGTCCCGAGGGCTTTGCTTATCCCTGCCTGTGGGAGAACAAGTGCCTCAACGCCAAGTCCTGGCGCGAGTTGCAGAAGCATGGACTGGCGGTCGCCAAACCGGTCTATGCCGCACAGGTGGCCGTGTATCAGGCCTACCTGCAGTTGCATGAGCACCCGGCGCTGTTTACCGCGGTCAATGCCGACACGTTGGCGCTGTACACGGAACTCGTCCCCTTCGACGGCGCCCTGGCGCAGCGGATGTCCGACCGCGCGGTGAAGGTGATCACCGCCACTGCTGTGGGTGAGCTGCTGCCCCGGTCGTTTACCGATCGCACCCATCTCACCTGCCGCCAGTGCGCCTGGCAGGACCGCTGCTGGAGGCATACCTGATGCAGCCCACCGCAACACCGTCGACACCCGCGCCCGCGTGCGGGGCGGAACCGATGCTCAACGCGCACCAGGCCGCCGACGCCCTCGGCTTGCCGGTGTATTGGTTCGCCGATCCGAAACAGCGGGCCAAGTACCGCATTCCCCATTACCGCTTGGTGACTCGGGTCCGGTTTCGCCTGAGCGAATTGACCGCCTGGTCAGCCCGCAGTGCGAGTACGACCGCGCCGCGCCGGGAGGTCACGCCATGAGCGATTACCGCCTGAAGTGCCAGGTACGCAATGCGCGCCTGCTGCGCGCCATCGAGGGCGCCGGGCATCGCCCGGGGCAGAAGTTCGCTGACTTGGTCGGCCTCAGCTACACCGGCCAACTGCTGCCGTATGTGAACCTGACCCGCGCCCCGTTCGACGACGACGGCAATCTCCGGCCCTGTGCCGAAAAGCTGTGTGTGTTCTTCCAGTGCTTTCCGGCGGACCTGTGGTCGCCGGAACAATGCGAGCCCTTGGTGCGGAATACCGCTGAGGTGGAGTTGACCGCCGCGGCGGTCTTTCAACTGTGCGCGCCGGATCCCCAGGTCGATCCGACCCTGGCGTTGGAGCGGGAACAGGCGCGCGAGGCGGTCGAGGCCCTGCTGGCTACCCTGCCCGAGCGGCAGGCCGCGGTGCTGCGGCTGCGGTTTGGCTTTGACGGCGAGGCCCTCACGCTCGGCGAGACCGGGCAACGCTTGCAGCTGTCCCGCGAACGGGTCCGGACGCTGGAGTGGCGCGCGCTCCGCGAGTTGCAGCGGCGCCATAGTCCCGCCCGCGCGATCGCCCGCGAGCACTACGGCCTGGCCGACTGACGATGTTGGACTTCAACGACGCACCGCCGCAGCGCGACGAGGCGGAGACCGCTGCGGGGCAATTGGACCGGGAGCCGCTCCGCGCGCGGTTGCTGGCCGACCTGCCGGCGTTCCTGCAGTGGGTGTTTCCGCAGGGCAAGCTCCGCGGCCGGAAGTTCCACGTCGGCAATCTGCACGGCGATCCCGGCGACAGTCTGGAGATCGAACTGCAGGGGACCAAAGCCGGGGTCGGGTATGACCACGCCACTGGGGAGTCCGGCGACGTGTTCGAGTTCCTGGCCCGACGCGAAGGGCTCGATAGCCAGCGCGACTTTCGCCAGGTGTTGCTGGCCGCCGAGCGGTGGCTGGGCAGCGACGGGCGGGCGCTGGCGCCGCCCGCGAAACCCAAGAAAATGCTGCCCGTCGATGAACTCGGGCCCCACACCGCCAAGTGGGACTACTGGTCCGCCGACGGCCAATTGCTGGCCTGTGTCTACCGCTACGACCCGCCGACCGGCAAGGAATACCGTCCCCGCGACGTGGTACGGGGCGTGGCCGGTGCGCCGCCCATCCGGCCGCTCTACAACCTGCCGGGCATCGCGGCGGCAGAAGACGTGATCGGCGTCGAAGGCGAGCAGTGCGCGCAGGTGCTGATCGATAAGTCCGTCTGCGCCACGACGCTGATGGGCGGCGCCAATGCCCCGATCGACAAGACCGACTTCGCGCCCCTGGCCGGCAAGGGCTTGCTGCTGTGGCCGGACAAGGATCCGGCCGGCTGGGCCTATGCCGAACGGTTTGCCCAAGCGGCGCTCTCGGCCGGCGCGCGCGCCTGCGCCATTCTGATCCCACCCGAGGACAAACCGCCGAAATGGGATGTCGCCGATGCCATCGCCGAGGGGTTCGACTGGCGGGCCTTTCTGCGCGAGGGGCCGCGGCAAGCGATCACCCTGGACAGTAGCGCCCCGGCCGGCGTGCCGTGCTACAGCCTGGGTCAGCTGTTGGATGACGACTCGCCCCTGCCACCCGACCTGATCGCGCCACGGGTGATGACCCAGGCGGGACTGTTGGTGTTGGGCGGGGCGCCGAAAGTTGGCAAAAGCGACTTCCTGCTCGCCTGGCTGACCCACATGGCGGCCGGGGTCACGTTCCTGGGGATGCGACCCAGCCGTCCGCTGCGCGTGTTCTATCTGCAGGCCGAGGTGCAGTACCACTACCTGCGCGAACGAGCCCAAGCCCTGCGGTTGCCGGCCAGCGGCTTGGCGGCCGCGCGGGCCAACTTCGTGGCCACACCCCAATTGCGGCTGATCCTGAATGATAACGGGCTGACTCGGATCATCCCGGCGGTCACTCGCGCCTTTCCGGGGCAAACAGTGGACCTGATCGCCATCGATCCGATCCGCAACGTGTTCGACGGCGGTGAGGCCGGCGGCGAAAACGACAACGCCGCGATGCTGTTCTTCCTGTCCCAACGGGTGGATCGCCTCCGCGAGGCGGTCAATCCCGAGGCCGGGATCATCCTCGCCCACCACACCCGGAAGCTCGGTAAGAAGCAGTTCGAGGAAGACCCGTTCCAGGCGCTCGCCGGGGCCGGGGCGCTGCGCGGCTACTACACCACCGGGATGCTGTTGTTCCGTCCCGATGAGGGGCAAAACGAGCGCCAGGTGCTCTATGAGCTGCGTAACGGCCCGGCGATCCCGAGCAAAACCATCGACAAGCTCCAGGGCGAGTGGCGCGAGGTGTTGCCGGGCGGTCGGCTGGTCATGCGCGAGCACGGTCAGCGGCTGGATGCCGAGCGGCTGCGGAAACGCGAGGTGATCCTGCAACTCCTTTACGACGAAGCGGCCCAGGGCCGTTGCTACACCCCCAATCAGTTCGCGGAGGCCTTCGAGGGCAAAGCCGGTCTCGGGGCCGCCCGGACCATCAACGAGCGCCTGTCGGTGCTGGCCACCAAGGGTTACGTCAAATACTTCCGCAACCCCGACGCCTACGGCCTGGCGCCGCTCTCCCGCAGCAAATACGGCTATCTGTGCGTGGAGGACATGGTCCTCCACCGGCCCGGCCAAGCGGTTGACCTCGACACCGGCGAGGTGTCGGTCGTCGCCGCGCCCATCAAGCCCACGGACTACAAGTGCCCTCGCACCGGCGCCTTGTTGCCCGTGGAAAACCCCGACATCTGGATTTATCAGGAGGACCTCGACGCATGCACCCCAACCCCCAGCACCACCCCGGAGTGATCGACATGTCCATTCATAAACAATGCGTTATGCCAGATTGCAGACTTCACCCGCCAGTTTGCAGAAAGCCTGCAATCTGGCTGCAATCTGGCTCAAACCGGTCGTGGAGCCAACTGTGTCCGGTGGGCCATGCGGTGGCCAAAATCCGGTCTCGACGGCCTGGATCCCGCGCGCGGCGTGGCTATGCCCTCGTAAGTTCGACCGAGAGACTGGCCACCAATCCGGACCTGCAATCTGGGCGTTTTTTTCTGCAATCTGGCCCGTGCGTCTGCAATCTGCACTCTGGGCTCGTGAACATTGTTCGCCGAAACAATGTGTTGGCGAAAATTCCAGATTGCAGAATCCAGATTGCAGAACGCCTCCGCAATCTGCGGAAACCCGCGCCATACAAGGCTTTCAGCCAGATTGCAGATTGCAGAAATTCCTATAACTACGTTAGTAACAGAATGACGCGCTATCGCGGTCATTCTGTTACGGACCTCGGCGCTCGGTCCCCCCGGCCGGCCCTGGGGGGTGGCCAATGAACGACGTCACCTTCAAAACCACTCCACCCCTGGGCACGGTCATCATGCTGCAGGGACAGCGGTACGAACTGGTGGCAACGGAATTGTACTGGCGTCAGGATGGTCACCCTACCGTGCTGTTGTGCTGGCAGTCCCATTGCCCGGACTGTGCGGCCCCGTTCAGCGTGAAAACCGGGCTGCGGCAACGCTACCTCAATCGTCGTTGTCCGACGCATCACAAGAGCGGCGTCGCGGTCGTCCGGTCCCGAAAAGTCGTGTACCGGAGGGGGCACCATGTCTAACGTGACCCTCCTGACTCTCGACCTCGGCACCCAGACCGGGTGGGCCCTGCTGTCGGCGGACCACACGATCACCAGCGGCAGCGAGACGTTCAAGCCGGGGCGCTTCGAAGGGGGTGGCATGCGCTTCCTGCGGTTCAAGCGCTGGCTGACCGAGCTCAAGCAATCCACTGATGGTTTGGATGCCGTGTACTTCGAGGAGGTCCGCCGGCATGCCGGGGTCGATGCGGCGCATCTGTACGGTGGGTTCCTGGCGCAGCTGACAGCCTGGTGTGAGCACCACACGATTCCCTATCAGGGCGTGCCGGTCGGCACGATCAAGAAACACGCAACCGGCAAGGGCAATGCCACCAAGGCGGACATGGTCCGCGCGATGCGCGCCCGCGGCTTCCAACCCGTGGACGACAACGAGGCCGATGCCCTGGCGCTTCTGCTGTGGGCGCTGGCGCAGGAGGGTGTGGCATGAGCGCTTTCCGCTATCGCTGCCCCTTGGGCCGCCCATTCCCGGAGCGCCCCGACCCCGAGCGCATCAAGCGCCAGGGCTGGCAGGAGCAGGGCATCCTGGTGATCTCGCCGCAGGACGAGCGCCTGGACTGGCTGGAACGCCAGCTACTGACCCAGATCGCCGAGCGGCTGTATGGCCGCAGGGCGGTGCGCCATGAGTGAGTGGACGCTGGATGAGGTCGCGGAACGCTTCCGCGAAGCCGCCGAGACGGCCCATCGGCTGCCCAGGGTCGGGGTGCAGGGCTACTTCAACACCTGGCCGGCGATCAAACGGGAGGCGCGGGAGCTTTACACCGATCCCGACCGGGTGCTGCGCTTCCCACCGACGCCCGAGGCCATCGACCGCATGGAAGAGACCATGCGCTGGGTGCTGTGGCTGGACGAACCGCAACGGCATCTCGTGTGGATGCGCGCCGAGGAGTGGGAATGGCAGGACATCGCACGGCGGTTTGGCTGTGATCGCACGACGGCGTGGCGCCGCTGGCAGCGGGCGTTGGGGGTGGTGG